>NZ_JACJTD010000035.1 GCF_014698505.1 Nostoc foliaceum FACHB-393
TACAAGCTTTACGCGAACGCATCCAAGAGATATTCGACCAACTTACATTTGAGCAAGTAATTTCTGTCTCTTCTTATAACTTTATCTTGGAAGCTCTTTTCTATGCAGCTTCACATTAAATTGGTATTAGTTACAAGACTGAGAAAAGATTTCGCTCCATTTGAATGGACTTGAGCTATTGGCCAGGAAAGAAATTTCCTGGCGGATGATGGTGCTAATCCAGAATGATGCAAGATATCAGTTAAAACCGACTTTTGTTATGTAGCCCAGGATTTGATTCGTAGGCTGACTATTACAAAAATGTGGTAATCACAAAACTTTATATCTCATTCAAACGAGAAGGCAATTAAGCACCTATTTACTTAGCTCACAAAATCGTTCCAGTTTCTTTCAAAAAAACTCGTGTAAATGGTTCATCTTCACCCAAAGTATAATCTTCAATCAACCCTTTGCGACGAATAGAAATATCGTTGCCTTTTCTAATCACCACAGTAGAACCATCGAAAACATCCCGGACTAACATCATCTCAGTTTCGGTGGGATTATCCAAAACTACCATATTGCTACTTCGGTAAAACATGCCCTCTTCATCTAGGATGTCTTCCGCATACTCGGCAATCAGCAAATCAAGTTTTGGATGACGCAGCAAAGTTTGGACATTGCTGTTGTAATCTTTACTTAATACTTTTTTCGCCCGGTTCACAAAAACTGCATCACGACAAACAGCACCTATTGTCCAGTTGGGATGTTGTAAAAGGATATGGTCAATCGTTACTTGCAGTTCTTCAACTGATATTTTATTAAAGGTAATAATCGGTATCCTAGCATCTGTACCCGACTCAAAAAAGGTTTCTAAAATATGAGAAGGCACATCAACGCTTTCACCAACAGAAGGTTTAAGATGCATTAAAACGCCTGGTGCAGCGTTGATTTCTAAGATAGCAAAGTTACTGGATTTCCAAGATTCCGAGAGACTTTTGGTGATGACATCAATACCAAGGCAAGTCAGCTGGAAGTGTTGGGCAATATCTTGCGCCAAGATAATATTGTCATCATGAACCGTGTGCGTTGCATCGATGCTCATACCGCCAGCGGAAAGATTGGCAACTTTACGCAGGTAAACAGTGCGACCCTTCTCAATAACGCTGTCTAATGATAAGCGCTGTTCATCTAAGTAGAGTTCCATCGCTTCATCAATCTGAATTTTACTCATCGGCGAGGTAGGTGTGTCTAGCCGTGCAGGTTTGCGGTTCTCTAGACGGATTAACTCTGCAAGCGTTAAGTAGCCATCACCAACAACCGATGCTGGACGGCGTTCTGTGGCGGCAACAAATCTGCCATTTACACACAACAAGCGAAAATCTGATCCAGAAATACTTTTCTCAACAATTATCCGAGTTAGCTGATCTTCGGGAATCGCTGCCAGCGCCCTATTATAAGCAGATTCCAGTTCTTTGGAGTCTTGCACATCAGCCGTGACACCAATTCCTTTGTGACCTACCACTGGCTTAACTGCCACTGGGTAGCCAATTTGTCTGGCTGTGATTAAGGCTTCCTTTTCAGAGAAGACGATATCACCTTCAGGGACTGGGAAACCCAACGTTTTTAAAAATGCCTTGCAGTCATCTTTACGGGTGGTAAACTCCGAATCTAGATGACTATCACAGTTAAATGTTGTTGCTACCCCGCGGACATGTTTTTTTCCCAACCCGTATTGCATTAATCCTTCTTCCCACAAATAAAACGCGGGAATACCTTTTTCGTAGGCTGTTCGCAATAGGGCATAAACCGTGGGGCCACCATAGACAGATGCGCGGAATTTATTTTGCAGCCTCACCAACTGTTCATCAAAGGTAAAGTCTTCGTCTTGGGTAATAGCTTCAAACCAATCCCAAACAAAATAAACTACCTCTCTAGTTGTGCGTTCATGTAGTGATTGGACGCTAATCCGCACGAAATCAGGATATGGCTTAACACTCCAACGTTTAAGGTGCAAATCCATGTCCAGCTTTCCGACTTCGGATACAACTTGGGCAAAAAGATGAGCATAAGATTCGTAGCTTTGGCTGCCCAGTTGTGGATAGCGATCGCCAATGCTTGCAATATAATCTTCAACAGGCAAAGGCTCTCTAGAGTCAACTAGAGCAAAGTCAAATACTAGCGCCCCTATATCTAAATAGGGGTTGGGCCCAACATAATGCTTGAAGTTGAAAATGTCGAATACATCCGTTCTTCTAGCATTAATGCGGACTAAATCACTGCTTTTTTGTAGAACCATTGATTACGAACCTTTGGCTAAACACCCTGAAATTTAGATACTGAGTTATGGTTACTCAGACTTATTGATTGTAAATTGATTCACATTATTTTTGGAGAGTGATGGCAACAGCCATTGATCTAATCAGAACCCAAGTTAACTTTATTAGTAACTATTTTCAACTATCTCAAGGCATAATTTAATCACCCCTTCCTCAGCAAAGCCAATTCATCCTCATGAATAGTCAAAGATATAACTTTTGAAGGGTACAACACTCACCCAATAGTTTGTATAAATAAATGTGCGGTATTGAAAAGACAGCAAAGCATGAATAGCACAAAAGCTGCTCTAAGAGATGAAATTCGGCAACTTGCTGAGGAAGCTTTTCACCAAAAGCTGATTTCTGGGCACGGTGACGGCCCGGACATGAATGAGTATCAAATTGTCTACCAAGGCAAACCCAGGCATCTGCCACTGGAACAAGCACGTTTTTTCTTAACTAACTTGCTTTACAGAAGTCGTATTCATTAGGAATTACCATCAAACATTTCATTTACTTGGCTAGAGTTAATATCAGTTATTTAACAATTGCACGATAAATTTTCAATCGGCAATTAGTAAGAAGATAATCAACAATGCCTCTAGAAAATATTTCTAGAGGTACTTGGTGTTATGGGTTTTATTACGTCAACGAAAATTAATGAGGATAGCTTTTTATGTAATTTTTCCGAAAAATCTGTTGATCCCAATTGCGATGCGATCGCCGCTCGCAAAGAAATTTTAATACTACCTTCTATCAGGTGATCTACCAAAGGGATGATTTGATAGTTTAATTGTCATGATTTAGTGAAATTTATTAACTCACATCAGGAGCCATCATGGTGGAAAGTAATTCCAAACGGCAGTTGGTAATTATTGGCGGAGCTGAAGACAAGGATGGAGATTCCCAAATTCTGCGGGACTTTGTGCGACGCGCTGGCGGTACGAAGGCGTACATTGTGATTATGACGGCAGCGACAGAATTACCAAGAGAAGTCGGAGAAAATTATATTAGAGTTTTTGAGCGATTGGGAGCCGAGAATGTTCGCATCCTTGATACAGAAACCCGCGAAGATGCATCTTCATCTACCGCATTAGAAGCAATTAGTAAAGCAACTGGGGTATTTTTTACTGGGGGAGACCAAGCTCGCATCACCAGCATCCTCAAGGGTACCGAAATAGATAAGGCGATTCATCAACGGTTCTCTGAAGGTATAGTTATTGCAGGCACAAGCGCTGGAGCAGCCGTGATGCCAGATAAAATGATAGTGGAAGGTGATTCACAGACACATCCTCGCATTGAAACCGTCGAAATGGGCCCCGGTCTAGGCTTTTTACCAGGAGTGGTAATTGACCAGCATTTTTCTCAGCGTGGACGCTTAGGACGCTTAATTTCAGCTTTAATACTAGAACCTGCTGTTTTGGGATTCGGTATTGACGAGAATACCGCTATGGTAGTTACAGATAACCAAATTGAAGTGATTGGTGAAGGTGCGGTTACGATTGTCGATGAATCAGAGGCTACATACAACAATATGGGCGAAATATTGAAGGATGAACCTTTGGCAATTTGCGGAGCAAAGCTTCATATTTTGCCACATGGTTTCAAGTTTGATCTGAAAACCCGCCAGCCTATCCTAAATAATGTCTCTGTGCCAAATGTTTCTGTACCTGTTGGTTGAATCAACACCTAACTTTTAACAGGTGCGTTTAAATTGAGTCAATAATTAATACTTAGAAGATTAGTGACATTTATCTCTTGAACATCCTCCCAAATCCTCTCAGAAATAGCGGACATAGCCCCGCATTTTCAGGAGGAAAGGGAGGATTAATTATTGATATTTTTTATCTTAAATTTAGCAAACTCCTACAACTAAGTAAGTAGGCAAGAATTAACTAAACTATGTTACGCAATTTAAAAAGCTGTTCCACCTTTAACTTGTATAATTAGGGCGGGTAAAATGTCCATCTCACAAGACTTTGATTAAATTTAGATATGCACACTATATATAGAACAGCTTATCAACTTCTATGACAATCTACTTTTATAGCACTCGTGAAGAATATGGCTGTTTCTCTAACTTTTCGCCGCACGGTTTTGAATTAGATGGATTGTATTGGCCAACTAGCGAACACTACTTTCAAGCGCAAAAGTTTGTAGGTACACCTCATGTAAAACAAATCTGCCTAGTCAAAACACCCAAAGATGCGGCAAGAATGGGGCGTGAAAGAACCCGTCCCCTACGTCAAGATTGGGAACAAGTTAAAGACGACATCATGCGGCAAGCTGTGCTATGTAAATTTCAAACTCATACAGATATCAGGGATATCTTACTTTCCACAGGCAATGCAGAAATTGTTGAAAACTCGCCCATCGATTTTTACTGGGGTTGCGGAGCCGATGGTAGTGGTAAAAATATGCTAGGAAAAATTTTAATGGAGGTGCGAGAGATATTGCACCATACATACAGCGCAGATGTTGATAATAGAAATGTTAAATAACATTCTTGCTATGAATGCTTGCTTCAATATCGACTTTTATAATCGATATTAAAGCCGAGACAGACAATTAAAGGCGTGAAACTAAGATTACTAGGCTCACACTTTTAGTAATACATTGCCTTGAAAAAATATTTTTATATTTTCTAGTTTTAAAAACACACTCGCCTAAACTTCTGAAATTTACATCCTTGTTGAGTAGGTTAAAAGCAGCAATTCTTCCCAGGATTGACACTCTGTGCTTTAAAGACGTTTTTATATTTGAAAGTTTACTATTGGCTAAGTAACAATTATAGTTATTACTCTTCATAGGTGGTAATCTGAAAGCCTCGATCAACGATTCAATAACGAAGCGATCGCTTATGATGAACTCTCACCCCTGCTAAACGTAGGCTGTGGTAAACCAACCTGATGAAAGATACCTTCTGGTTTTGGGAACACTAGATTTAACAACAGACTTAACAGGTAAGGGTTGATGTCTAAAGACGAATGGAATAACAGATCGAAAAATACAGTTCCCCTGCAATTACCCATAACATACTTAAAACCAGTGAAGCGTAATACAATTACTCATGAATTTGATTCTGGTTCACAAGCAGAAATATTACCTTTACAGGAAAGTGACGAAAATTTATCAGAAGCATCCAATCTACTACGCCAAGGAATTCAACAGCAGCAAACTGGTGAATTAATAGCAGCACTGAAGTCTTTACAACAATCCTTGGGGCTGTTTCAGGCAGTTGGGGATTTGCAAAAACAAGCACAGGCACTTTCTTTTTTAGGATTGGTAACTTACAGCGCTGGAGATTACAAAGGTGCTATCTCCTACTCACAACAGTGTCTGTCTTTGCTCAAGAACACCTCAGATTTAGCAGTGCAAATGCAAGCACTTTCCCATTTAGGCAATGCATATCGTCACCTGAATGACCATAACAAGGCTATTGAATTTCTGGAAAAGTGTTTGAAAATAACGCAACAGTTGCAAGACAAACGAAGTCAAGTGGCGGCACTGAATAATTTGGGATTGGTGTATAAAGCTTTAGGCAACTTTACAAAAGCAATTGAGTATCAGCAGCAAAGCCTAGAGATTGTGCGCGAACTCAAAGATAATTGGGGAGAGGAACAGGTACTCAAGAATTTGGGTAATGCTTGGTATGCTTTGGACAATTACCCAAAAGCGATCGCTTATTATGAGCAATGTGTAGTGATAGCACGCTCATTAAAAAATGTTCGCAGTGCTTCTCAAGTGCTAAAGAACTTGGGGAATGCTTGTTATGCCTTAGGCGATTATGCTAAAGCTATTAAGTATTATGAAGAACGTTTGCAATTAGCCAAAGAAATTCAAGACAAGCGTAGCGAGGAACAGTCTTTAGGTAGTTTAGGAGTTGCCTGTGAAGCTTTGGGTGATTATGCTAAAGCCATTAAGTATTATGAAGAACGTTTGCTATTAGCTAGGAAGATTAAAGATCGGCGCAGTGAAGAACAAGCTCTTGCGAGTCTGAAAGCTGCTTGCTACGCCTTGGGCGATTATGCCAAAGCTATGCAATACCAGCAAGGAACATCTCCAAATAGTTAAAAAGCAAGACAGGGAAACAATTTAAAATTACTCACACAGATCCATTTCCCCTATTGTCTTTTGTTGCTGGAGGTATACGAGAACTTCTAATGTATCTACTTGGGGAAATTGGGCGTAAAAATTACTCACACTCCTAAAAGGTTCTGGTGTTTCCAAGACAATTGTGCGATCGCCCCACTGTTCTAACCAGGGTAGCAATGTTTGTGGCGCTACTGGAGTACATAGCCAAACTGCTGCTGGAGAAAGCGTTTTGATAGCAACTGCCGCTACCGCTATTGTCATACCCGTAGCAATGCCATCATCAACTAAGATGAGCGTAGCATTCTCTGTATTCACCTGCGGACAAGCAGGAATTAATTGAGCCTCAAGAGATTTAGCTTGGTCGATCGCTTTATTTAAAGCTACTTCCCGCCACCGCGCATCATGTTTAAGGCGAAATAGCTTTTGATCAGTCCAAAGCACATTTCCAAAAGTAGTGATTGCACCAATTGCTAACTCTGGGTTTTCTGGATGGGTAATCTTTTTCGCCACAACAATTGTCAACGGACAATCCAAAAGACGTGCTATTGGTGCTGCTACTGGTACACCCCCTCTTGGCAAAGCATAAACAATTGGTATAGGCTTTACCCCAGAATCAATAGCTTGCTGAGTCAAAACATCATGAATCACTTGCGCCAATTCCTCACCCGCATGGGTGCGATCGGCGAAAAATGGGGTATGTGACATGGTTTCCCCCAGCATGTTAGGACGGCACTGCTTTTATCATGACTGAATTTTGTCTCAAATTAACTGATACAATAAGATTTGTATAAATAATTAAGTATTCAGCAAAAGTCTATTTATCTTGATAAATCTCCAACCAGAGCAGTATTTAACTCAGATAAGACAGATGGTGCTGATGCCAAAATCCTAATTTTCATGAGCAGCGAAACCCAACTCAGTCTCTTCGACGACTCAACCCTTAACCAACGAGAACTGATTCCTACAGACGCTAAAATTGCGATCGCTCCCGGAACTTATTCTGCCATGACGGAGTTGGCACAGCATTGCAATAGCTGCCACCGTTGTGCATTGGGAGACACTCGGACTCATGCTGTCGTCGGACGCGGTAATCTCAAAGCACCAATTATGGTTATAGGGGAAGCGCCTGGTCAAAATGAAGATGAAACCGGCTTACCATTTGTAGGCAGATCGGGACAGTTGCTGGAGAAAATTCTCGCATCTGTGAATCTGACTACTGAGCAAGATGTATACATTGCCAATATCAATAAATGTCGTCCACCAGATAATAGAGTTCCCACTCCTGTGGAAGTGGCGGCTTGTCTACCCTACTTACTAGAACAAATTCGCCTAGTTGACCCTAAAATAATCCTGTTAACAGGTGCAACTGCTGTCAAAGGTATCACTGGCGATAAGCGGGGGATTACAAAAATTCGCGGACAATGGCTGGAGTGGGAAGGGCGTTTATGTATGCCAATTTTTCATCCTTCCTACTTGCTGCGTAACCCTTCTAAAGAAAGAGGTGCGCCTAAATGGTTGATGTGGCAGGATATTCAGGCAGTGCGTGCCAAGTTAGACGAAATTCAAAATCACAGCTAATTTGATAAATTCGCTTAAATTATATTATTTCACTAATTGCGATCGCCTGCTTTGATTGAAGTGGAAGCGATGCCTACGGCGGGCTACGCCTACGCACCTGGCTTAAGTTACCATTACGTCCAGTCAGTCAAGGAAATATAACTCACCAAAATTATTCCTCATCAAATTCATCTATTATTAGTTTTTGAGCAGTGTGTCACACAAACAAAATCTGAACACTATCATCAACAATAGTGAAAACAATCCCATAGGTATTTCATCTGTTTCCATAAATTTAGTTTCAGTTGACACCAATGGGCAATGCCATGCCCCTACGATAAATCTAAATGTATTAGGATTTTCGTGAATTGGTATTAGAGGTCTTTTGGCTGTAAATTCAGTTTGCCTGATCGTGAGTTACCTTTTTCAGTTCTTGCCATCTTTCTCGCAGTCGCTTCAAGTTAGGAGTATGACCACCATAACGCCAGCCAACATAGGCTTGGCTAATCTCATCTATTACCTCAGCAGTTGCTGGAGCATGATGCTGGTATGATCCTCTGGCATACTCTAAGGGTGTTTGTGCTGGATGCTTACCTAAACCTTTTTGGCTTGTCCATTGCAGCATTTGTTGATAAAGGCTCTCCATCGCTGGCAATTTCTTTAACCATCGACGATTGCGCCACTCTCGCCACTGACCCCAAGCCAGCCAACTTAAGAAAGCCGTTGTAGTACCCACAATTAAGCCAGTCAATACGCCGAACCAACCTTGGGAGAATAAAGCTAAAAACCAAGTGATCGCTCTAATCACCCACTTCAATATTGTCCCAAATACATTATTCAACAAACCTGTCACTGGAGATGGTAGCCATCCAGCAACCCAGTGCCACAACTGGCGTAATACACTAAAAGTCTGAGTATCCTCGATTGAAGGTGGTATTAGAGGATGATTGGGAATCGGGTCAAAGGCAAACCAGCCATATTTGGGAAAATATACTTCTGTCATCGCATAAGCATCAGTATTACGGACAATATATAGCCCTGTAAATGGATTAAATTGTCCTGCACTAAACCCTGCTACCAATCGCGCTGGGATACCAATAGAACGTAGCATTACCGTGAGAACTGTTGAAAAGTGGTCTGGATAACCACCTTTATATTTGAATAAAAAAGCTTCTACTAAGTCATCTTTTTCTCCCAAATAAGGCAAATCTAAGGGATTTTGGGGAAAAGAGTAGTTTTGCTTGAGGTATTGAGCTAGGTAAAGAGTCTTTTCATAGGGTGAATCTAGGCTTTTAGAAGACTTTGCGACTCGTTCCCGATTGTAGTTAGCGAGAATTTCTTCGGTGCGTTGCCGAACTTTTTCAGCAATTTCAGGAGGAATTTGCAGATAATGCTTTTTAATCTGTTGCGGATAATTACTAGAAGCTTGACCTAATAAAGTGCGATCGCGGTATGGTACTTCAGAAACTACTGTGTAGGTGAGTCCTTCTGATAATTCCACAGGCGATCGCAATCCATTTTCTGTATCAACCGCGATCATTGGTGTCGGAAAGTAAATCTCTTTGGGATAAGCCATCGCCGGAATTAGGTTAGGCAAATCCGCCACCACTGTATAAGTTTGCACTATCTCTTGGGTTTTCCCAGTAATCAAAGGTGGGTTCAGGAAAATTTGGTAAGACCAAGGCGATCGCCTGATGGTTGTAACATTATCATTACGGGAAACTTCCCATCCCTTACCTGTATAACGGTCAAATCCTAGAACTCGCCAAAAACCCTCAGCTTGCGATCGTACCCGCATGACAATTTTAGGTTTCATCTCGCCCCGCAAGTTTTGGTTAATCTGGCTATTAAAACCGTAATAAAAGTTATTATCTACTTTACCTGGTTGACCAGTTCGGTTTTGTCCTGTACCACCGCTACCACTGCCTTGATTATTACCATTACCTTGGCGGACATAACCGGCATTGATGATACTACGTCCTGTGAAACTGCCTTTTACTTGAATAGCAGAACTTACAGGAAAATTCCGTAACTGATAGCCAGGGAATCTGGGTAAAACAGCAAAAATTGCCAGCCCCAGACTGACAATTAGCAAAAAAGTCAGAATTAAAAATTTAAAATTAAGAGTTGAGGAATTCTTCTGATTGAATTTTTCCTTTTGAGTTTTTAAGGGCTGCAAACCCAAGCGTGAGCGATAGTCTAATATTAAAGTTGGGAGAGCGATCGCTAAAAATAACAGCAACACAGGTGCAAATGCTAAAGTTTGACTTAGCGTTGCCGCCACACCCAATAAAATTAGTCCTATAACAATCGAATAACCCAAATTTTTGCGGCGGGGTGTATCAAAGCTGTGCAACACCTGGAGTTGAATTAATAACTCTGCTAAACTCAACCGCGTATCATTCAACTCCCCCACCAACCGTCCAAAGAAAGCACCCAGTGCTACTAACATTCCTATAGCGATACAAAACTTAACTGCAACATTGGCATCGCGGCGACGATAGTAACTCCAAATCGCACCTAATACACTTAAAGGTAACGCCCAAAAACTGAATGAAGTTTCAGCCGCGATATCTGTCGCCCCAATTCCCAAAATAACCAACGCTAGCACCAGCACCCGCAAGGAAATTGAATCTTCCACTTCTATCAAAGGCGACCCCTGCGGATTTTGCTGCCAGAAATTACCTACAGGGACACGCCAAAACCGATTCATCTTGGATAAGTTGAGCATTTCGAGTCTAAGTGTAGATGCCACGGAAACTATGCTGAGGACGAAACTGTTCGCCCTACTTTAAAGTATTCCCCTTAGAAGAAGCTTTCTTATCCTGCCTTTAAGCAACTATGAAGGTTTAGCGCGTATTTTACAAATTAAAACCCCTCGCTGGAGTTTGAAAACCCTGTTGTTATCCTTTCCTTATGCTTCCCTTCTTCTGGTGGACAAGAAAAGCAAAGGAACAGATGTAACTTACTTTCCCTTAGAAGTAACGCGATACGCTTGGGTTAAGCATTTCTTTTTTCTCTCTGCGTTCTCTGCGCCTCTGCGGTAGCTGCTTCTCTACGTTCCCTGCGGGACACTTACACGCAGCTTGCTTCCCCGGAGGGGTACGCGCAGCCTGTCGCAGATAGAAGCTCCGTGAATGCGTCTAAGTTAAATAAATTGACTTTGATAAAGAGTTTTAGCCTTAACCCAAGTGCGTTAGTATATAAAGTTACCAAAAACTGTGAACTGTAATACCAAGAGCAATACAGTTCAGATAAGACCAAAAAACTTGTAGAGACGGCGATTTATCGCGTCTCAAAAACCCAAAATTTTTGCCAGTAGCCCTTAACTGAACCGTATTGATACCAAGAGAGAACATATTTTTGTATAAAAAACAATGCCAGCGAATAAATTTCGTTTTGGAAAATTGGTGGCTTGGTAAAATAGAGGCGAGGCAAAATTAGCAGAACACAAGAAACTAACTCGTTTCTCAGGCTTTGGTAGTAACCGAGTGTACTGACGAGTACCCACAAAAAATCAGTTATGGGGTGGAGGGTAAGCCTACACCCACTGGTTAATTCCACGCCTTAAGTTCCGCAAACGATACAAGTAAGCACCCTGTTGCTAGTAATGTCGATAAGACAACAAAGCCCCAAGGCAACAGCTAGAAAAGGTTACCTTAAGATATTCTGTATTACGTACTAGCGGTGGCAATTAAGGTTACACAGTGGGATTAATGACAAATAAGAGTGGCTGTTGGTCTATTTCTGGAAACTCAACTTCCAGAGTATAAGTTGGGTTAAGTTGCTCGCAGCCTAACTCTACACTTAAGTACTCCGAAGTCGAAGATGTTGCCATTGCTAAAGTGCCACTTCCCCGAAGTGTCAAAGTTCCTTTAACGGGTAACTCAGCCTGGACAAGTAACTTAGTAAGTTTACCTACAGACTGATACTCTACTCTGATATTTAAAGTACCGACACTGGTTAGCCATTCTCTTTCTACCACTGGACTAGTTGCTGAAAGTGGTAGAGTCAGATTTTCCAGCAGTTGTTTAGCTGCTAGCAACGACAAAGCCATCTGTTGACGCGGTTGTAAATCTGAGTAATCGCTCTGAATATTGGGAATTGTCTCCAGAGTATTTACAGACCGATAGGTACTTCTTAGGACCAATCCCGCGATATCGTTTAGTGCTTGAGACTCGTTGGGAAAAAAGTTTTCCACCACTTGAACTAATTTTGCTCCCAGCGGTACCGAAGATGTCACCATCGCCTGACATTTTTCCAGCAATTGCTGGAAAACTCTCTCCGGTAGGGGACGCGGCAGGTTCAGCTTTGACTGTTGTACCATCCACCCCCAGGCAGGAACGAGCGTCATCGACGGCTCATCAACAAAATCGGGATAGTCGATTAATTGTGTTTCCCAGGGAAACAAAGGTGGGTGATCTTGGGCTTGGATTTGTAACCGACGCTTAAGGACGGCTTGAAAACGATCTTGCACAGTAGGAATTTCTCCCAATTGAAAGGCCTGGGGTGTTCCTCCCAATTTTGGCTCATTGCTTTTTGAAGCAGTGGCTTCATTGTGGAGGTGTTTTACCCCGTCATTTTGCTCACATTCTACAGATGGCTCGGTATTTTTGACATCATCTATCAATAACCAACCGAGACACTGAGATTGTAAGGATTCTGAGTCACTATTCATGAGTAGATGCACCTGATCCGGAAACTAATGAGTTACGAATTTCCCAAGCTTGCTCAAGAATCTTAAACCATCGTTTTTGAAGTTGTGCCATTGACAGCCCTAAAGTTTTTGCGATCTTTTCATCGGCTTGTCCTTGTTGCTTTAACTCTAATAAAGACCGTTGCTTATTGTCCAGCTGTGCTGTGTATACTTGCCATTGCTGCGGAGTTAAGCCCAAATTGGTGTGCAAAGAGGCTTCCAGCCACTCGTGAACTAATTCCCAACGGTGTAACAATGCAAACCGAATCAAATGATACTTGAAGCGCTGCTGTAAATAATCTCTCTGACGAGGGGTTAAACCTAAAATCGACTCAATTTCCTGCGCTGATAGATCCTGGAGGCGGAGGGAAAAGTAATCAGCACAGTCAGATTGTTGCCGTTGTTCGAGATAATTCATTAATTCTGTAACTACAACGGAACGCAAGGTATCTTCTTCAGGTTCAGGTTCGGCTTGCGTTGCCATTGTGGAGCGCAATTGATGCACTGCTGGTTCTTCCCAAGAACCATCGGCTTCACTATTGCTGCCTTCTGCGGCTTGTTCTATATCTACGCTGGTTTCTGGGGGCTGCTGTTGGGAAAAAGTTTGCGCCCGCAAGATAATTAGCTGCTGCTGACGGCCTGGTAAGGGAATGCGTCGCTTGCCGTAGCGCTCGGTAAATGCCATGTACTCGGACAATTCTAGAAGCGTCTGAGGGCGATAAGTAGCACCGAGTTGATTTTCTCGCCGGAAAGCGTTTAATGCTTCCAGATAAAAACTTTGTAAGAAATCTTCAATTATAGTCAGTCGCCCTTGATAACTCAATTGCTTCTGAGGCGGATTAATGTATCGATAAATAATTGCACTCAGAGTACTGTGTAATTCTACCCTGCCCCGATTTGAACCCAACTGATAGTACCTGAGACACTGCTGTAGCCGATGCCGAGCCAGGGTCATCGCCGAGCTTTCTACAGTTCCAGAAGCTTGGATACGTTTGCTTTCATGGCAAATCCGATATACTTCGGTGGTAATACGTGTTGCTACGTCGTGGCAATTCTGTTCCGAAGCTTTGGTTGATTGTTGAAACTCCCTGGACAGGAGTTGAAAGATCACCTCCACGCCTTTAGAATTTTCTCCCAGAATAGTTGCAGATGGAATAGTTGCGGTTGCGGCTGAATTCATAGTCTCGGTTTTCAAAAGACCCTAAGTATTTAAATACAACCTGTACGACTGTGGGTATTGGCTTTTTCAGTTTTACGTATAAGCTAAACGCAGACCAATCCTACATTGAGAATGTGGCTGATTTTATTATTCCCAACTTCGATGGGATTGTTCACACTTTGATAGATGTTATTGCCATTACCCAGGAGTCGTATACAAGTCATTATGGATTTAGAAGCACAAATTCAATTGCTGATTGACAATGCACCCCGCGATGGTATAACACCACATCTGATTGCAGCAATTGCTCCTGCCCTTAGAGCGATCGCTCAAAAATTACGTTACTCCCAGTACTATATTCTCCAAAATTCGGAGTCAAGCTGGGTTTTAACTACATTGAGCAATCGTGCTAATCCAGGATTGGAAAAGCGTGTGATTTACGCTTTCCCTACCATACAGGATGTCTCTCTAATTTCCCCTGCTGGGCTTGACCCTCAAATGCTAGCTAAAATTATTCCTGTCACCCATATTTTGTTCCAATTGGTGGCATTGGAACCCGTAGATAGCATCATTTTTTTGGAAACGCCGGGTCAGACCACTCATACCGTTGAAATTCGGCGAACTGATCTGGAAAAACTTATGCAGCAACAGTTGCGACAACAGCGATCGCCTAAACAGATACCCCCTGATATTGCATAGAAAAATTTTGGATGTGGGATTTTTTAGATACAATCCCACATCCAAAATTTTAAATCTCAAATTTGTTTGAAAAAGTTTTTGATAAAGAGAAATTAATGCCGATCACTAAGCTTTTAGTTCTTTAAAGAACTAAGCGATCGGCTTAATTTTCCGCCTAATCTAAAATTAGTTAACAAACAGTTATCTGTGAACATTTTTCAAATTTTAGCTTACCATTAAGCCAATTTTTTCCACCTAAGAACAGGTAGAAGGTTTCGCTTGGGGTCTAAAGCCCCATTTTGTACCTGTTAACTGGTAAGTGATTTAATATAGGCGACTCAGTGTGTACTCAGCTATGTTAATCAATGCCTGGTGGGATTCTGAGGGTGGGAGAACTGCAAGATGTTCAATTGCTAACTTAGCGTGGTGAGCAGCTAACTCTCGTGCCTGCTGTATACCTTGACTATCTTGAATTAGTTCCAGTGCTTGCTCTAAATCCCCTTCTTGAGCAAACTCTCGGTCAATCAGCACTTCCAAGGATGGTTTTTCTGCTAAAGCAAATAAAACGGGTGCAGTCAGATTACCACTTTTAAGATCCGACCCCACTGGTTTACCCAAGGTATCTGTTGTACTGGTGAAATCTAGAATATCGTCAACAATTTGAAATGCTATACCAAAATGACGACCGTAGCTATACATGTGCTCAACAGTTTCACGGGAGACTTCACTGAGCAACCCAGCAGCTTTAGAACTGTTGGCTATTAATGAAGCTGTTTTGTAATAACTCTTTTGGAGGTAAGTTTCAATAGAGATGCCAGCATCAAAACGATTCAGCCCCTGCTGGATCTCTCCAGTAGCCAGATCCATAATGACTTCTGAGAGCAGTTTCACCACCTCCAAGTTGTCCAAGTTTGCTAAATACCAGGACGATTGGGCAAAAAGAAAATCTCCTGCTAATATGGCAATGCGATTACCGAACAAACTATGAACGGTAGGAACGCCTCGCCGCACGTCTGATTCATCTACCACATCGTCATGTACCAAGCTTGCTGTATGAATCATTTCTGTAATCTCAGCTAGGCGGCGATGACGGGGTGTAATGTCTTGATCTAACATTGTTGCCCGCGATATTAGCAGGACAATTGCTGGTCTGATACGCTTTCCCCCAGCTCCGAATAAATGTTCGGCTGCTGCAAACAGAATGGGGTGGCGGTTTCCAACTAGCTGTTTTAGGTTATCTGCTAGTAGTCGCAGGTCTGCTTCCACAGGGGTAAACAGGGAGGTGGCTGGGGTCATGGATGGGCGGACTCTGACTTAGGTTACGAAAGTTTACATATCCTACACTCATTTTAAGATAACCCTGTGCCAGCGCAAAGTTTTCATCAGGTAATCCCATTTTCATGAGTTTATCGGTGATAGTTAAAGTTAATGGTGAGTTTGTCAATAAGCAATTATGCTTAATTTTTGATAATTTAGGTTTTAATCTAACTTAAAACATGAATCCTCAGTATATGAAAATAAATATCAGCTTAAATTATATTAAGTAGTTTCCTAGTACACATTTATCGCTACAGTTCAAAGTACAGTTTGAGTAATATTGCTTATTGACAAAATAGATTCTATTTAAATACTTACCAATTAGGTAAGACTAAATTTCTTCAGGGCTGAAGTGTAGCTATTCAAAAAAATTTAAATTTAGTAGTCGAATGGGCTTCAAATTCAGGGTTGTTGTGTTACGCTAAAATATAGGAATTATAAATTTTTCAGATATTCACACCCCAAAAGTAAGTCACTTGCTAAGTGGTTTTACTGTATCAGGGGTGTGAGTCTAAAATAATTAGTCGTAGCTTAGATTAAAGGAATTATTCCTTTGATTTTTTCTACGATATGCAAAACTCCTGGTTTGGAGCTATGCAATACCCATATGGGAGCCGCTACACGTCTTCAGTGCACGTTGAGCGCAAGCATTGCTCTTTTCACAGCAGTGTGAGCAAGAATAACGCAGATCCAGTAGACCGCTGAGAATCGTAGTTTTAGATTGCCATTTAGCAATCTAACTGCTGTGGGATCTATGGTCTGCAAGAAGTCGCATCAAACAATAAATTCTTTGTCCGTAGAGAATTTAATCTCTATAGGTAATTTTACCATAGGAAACTACAGCGATCAAGGATGCACTTGGTTGGCTGAGGTTCTACTAATTTTATGGAATTTTGTATTCGTTTGAAAAGCTGCTAGTAGAACAATGATTTACGGAAGTATACCTATGATGATTTTTATTTTAGCGTCTGGATATTTGTTCACGGTCTACCTGTTATTAGCCCTGGCAAAGCGAACGGGTACAAAGACTGTTGCTACAATTTTCCCTTCATCTGCCGAAGGAAAACACAAGCAAGAGATATCAGTAAGGGCAAAAGTGACTGAAGCAGTTAATAGTCAATAGTCATTTGTCCTTCATTCTTCGTCATTTATCATTTGTTTTGATTAAAGGACTAAAAACTAACACCGATTACTTGTGAGGTCACATAGAACAAGGGGCTTAAGCCCCTTGTCTCACTAAGCCTAATTTTGTACAGTTTCACAAAGAATTGGTATAAGGACAAATTAGTTTTATTGGAGTTGGGAAATAGCGGTATCGGTGAAGCAAACCTCTTCAACCATTGGAGTATAGCCTAGCCATTGCACTCCTGACTGAGAAAACTGTTGCGGACACCCGCTGACGGCGAAGCGAGTTGGCAGTGGTAGGTGGGTATTTTTTAAGCTTAATAAGTCTAGCTCTTGGGCACAAGCTGCCACAACATGAACAGCTGGATCAACTAGTTGGACTTGAGAGGGGAGGAGCGATCGCAATACTGGTGTAAGGTGAGGATAATGGGTACAGCCATGAACTAAAGTGTCAATTTCCTGTTCTAGTAAAGGCTGTAGATAGGCTCGTGCGACTTCAGCAGTATAGGGGTCGTGAATGCGGTTTTGTTCGATGAGTGGCACAAACTCTGGGCATCCAACTTGCCAGACTTGGACATCAGGAGCAATTTCGAGTATGGCGTGCTTATAAGCATTACTCTTAGCCGTAGCTGGAGTAGCAATTACACCAATCCGCTTTCCTTGCTGCACCGCAGCTTTTGCACCTGGTAGAATTACTCCCAAAATAGGTATGTTGAATTCCTGACGCACGGTTTCTAGGGCTAGGGCAGAACTGGTGTTGCAAGCCATAATTACCATTTTTACCCGCTGCTGTTGTAGCCAAGTAAGAATTTCACGCGTAAATTGTAAAATTTCTGCTTGTGAACGAATTCCGTAAGGAAGTCGAGCTGTATCCCCAAAGTAAATAATTGATTCATTGGGGAGTTGCCGATATAGTTGTCGCAGTACCGTCAGTCCACCCACACCACTGTCAAAAATACCTATTGGGGCACGTTGGGGTTCTTGAGCAGAAAAATCGTCAAGATTAGCTTCAAAGATCGAAGATGAATACACAGGCAGATATTAATTTAGGTTTTGGGATTTAAAATACAGAATTTAGCAGACAATTTGCTAATTGACCACTAAATTCTGGATGCCAAAGGAGTCTAAATACCACCTTTTTAATTAGTAATTTGTACTATATTAGCGCTGTAAGTATTTTAGAATGCCACGAGCGATCGCTTCTGCCATACGATTTTGATACTCTGGTGTTCCCAATCTGGGATTATCCTCGTAACCACTCATATAGCCTGTTTCCACTAAAATCGAGGGCATAGAGCTTTTTCTGAGAACATAGAATCTAGCTTTGCGGGTTCCCCGGTCTTTAATGGTGGGGATGTCTTGGAGAATGGAATTGCGAACTACTTCAGCCAAAGCATAACCACTTTCGTAATAATACACTTCTAACCCATTCACATCAGGACGACGATCAACCGAATTAGCGTGAATACTGACAAACAAAGTCGCATTAACTCGCTCGGCGATGTCTACCCGTCCCTGAAGTTCTACGAAAAAGTCAGCATCCCGTGTTAGCACTGCTTGTACACCATTTTGCTCTAAAATGGCTGCTACCCTTTTACCAATAGGTAGGATTACATCCTTTTCTAACAGTCCGCCCAGACCAGGAGCACCTGGGTCTTTTCCACCATGTCCTGGGTCAATCACAACTAGTAATTTCCCTCTGGGAACCGAGGGGCGCGGCTGTGGTTGGGATATAGGACGGGGATTATCTATGGAGTTTGGGAATTGACCTTGGTTTGATGATGGCAGAGGAGGTAAAGCAATAGGGGGTGTGACACTAGCAGAGCGTTGTAATTGTAAAGCCAAAAGCTGGTCACCAAGCTGGTTGAGTTCCCCAATTTGTACTCCAGCTGCTGGTTGAACCAAGACAGTGACAGTATTGGACTGTTGTGGTTGCAGGCGGACTCGCAGGATAGGGCTATTAGCATTAAAAGTCGGGCCTGTAACTTTGGCAGCTAACTGAGCATTGTTAATGGAAATGCGGTACAGACCAGAAGTTCTATCCCAGCCTCCCATAGCAGATAAAGCTTGGTCGGATCTAATCAACAGTTGTGTACCGTTATTAGCCAGTTCCACAGACTGAATAGTAGCAGGTGAGGTGTTAGTAGATGGTATAGGGCGTGGACTATTACCTCCAGGAAACTGGGCAATGCCACGACTGGGCAAAACTACAAAACCACCAACACTGCTAGTAGTTGCTCGCCAATTTTGACTATTTTCGTCCACCTGTAAAGTCATGCGAACAACAGATGGGCTTGTTTGCAGTTGGCTGAACTGAATGCGGCTGACACCATAGCGATTAATCGACAAATCGCGCTGTTCTAGACTTGGTGATAAAGTAGCGTCAGCAATATCGATGTTAATTGCCCTTTGATCGTTGCTACGATTTACCTGAATCTGAGGATTACCACCATTGGTGCGGATGAAAAAACCATCACCTGTGACTTGTAAGTTATCAATTTGAGTAATCCTGGCGGCAACCATTCCATTTTTAGGTGGATTAACAGGACTTGTTGTCACCACGTTGTAAATATTTCTTGGCGAGAAGACTGGTGGAGATGTTCTCGGTGAAGTTTCTGTTGCTATAGCTTGCTCTTGTTGCCCACCAGTATTTGTTGAGGGTACATTTTCAGCTTCTGGAGTAGGTAATTGCACCATCCAGCGTTCACGAAGTGTCCCCGCAGGGGATTCGCCAGTTCTGCCAACAAATTGTACTCTCTTAGGGTCAAAAGTATAACCAGGAGTTAGTTCAACGACTATGCGCGTTGTTTGTTCGTCAAACTGCCCAACACGGATAGCGCGAATTGCACCGCCCACCTGTTGGGTTAGCTGCGGACGCTCAAATGTGGTTCCTGGCAAATCTATTACCAAACGAGTGGGGTTAAAAATTAATTGTGCTTGGGGTTGAACATTCCCTAAAGTATTAATTTCCAGCCTGTTTTGATTGGCATCAAAACGCCAAGATTCGAGTTTCGCGGCCATTGCCGGCGACGATAACATGAAGATAGTCCCAATAGTACTGGATAGTAACCAGCGTAATTTCACAGTCTTTTCTCCTAATTCACATTCATGGGAGCCGTTAATATCTCAACATATTGGCAAATCCTCACACCGTCACCGCGCACACTTGAGTTTTGCGCTGTTATTAAGACACAGCTAATGGCGTAAAATATAGCACGCTCCTCTGATTTTGCCATGCCATTAGCTTAGATAAGTTTGACTTGCAAAGCATCAGATGACAATAACAAAGAAGCTACTCCTGTCCCGCAGCAAGAATACTTAAATTGTTTTACTACTAAATTGGATAAAAATGGTCAAGATTAGATGTATTTACTCAATAATTTAGACTAAATTACTTATCTTCTCTTTAGATACTGAAGGATGCCACGAGCGATCGCATCTGCCATTTGATTTTGGTAAGCGGAGCTTCTGAGTTTAGCGTTATCATCTCGACCGGTCAAATAACCTGTTTCTACGAGAATCGAAGGCATAGAACTTTTTCTGAGAACAAAAAATCTGGCTCGCCGCACTCCTCTATCTCTGACATTTACATTTTGGAGAATACTGTTATGGACAGTGCGAGCTAGACCCAAACCACTATCGTAATAATATGTTTCTAAGCCACTGACATCAGAACGACCTGGGCCAACTGCATTAGCGTGAATACTAACAAAGACATCAGCATTCGCCCGCTCTGCTAATTGCACGCGTCCCGGAAGAGTAACGAAATAGTCAGAATCCCGCGTCATAACTACTTGTACGCCATTTTGCTGCAAGACCTGAGCTATTCTTTTGCTAATAGGCAGTATTACATCTTTTTCTCGTAAGCCTCCCAGACCTACTGCTCCAGGGTCTTTACCGCCATGTCCGGGGTCAATGAGAACCACCACTCGCCCATTGGTAACTCGGCGCTGTGGTTGTGTTGGAGGTTGGGGATTGGGATTGTTTGGGTCTGGGAATGGGCCCCGGTTTGGTGGTGGTAGCGGAGGTAAAGCAAAGGGGGGTCTGCCGGGGGGGATTGCAACAATTCGACGAGAGCCTTGTATTGGTAAAGCCAAAAGCTGGTCGCCGATTTGCTGGGGTTGCCCAAGTTGCACTCCGGCTGCTGGTTGAACTAAAACAACGACTGTATTAGGTTCTTGGGGTTGCAGACGTACCCGGAGAATGGGGCTATTGGGAGCAAAAGTAGGGCCTGTAACTCTGGGAGCTAACTTTGCATTGGTAATTGTGACGCGGAACAGACCTGATGATCTATCCCAACTTCCTGTGGCAGATAAAGTTTGGTCTCCTCTAATTAGGAGTTGTGTGCCATTGTCAGCCAGTTGCACAGACTCAATTGTAGCTGGCGAGTTCGCAGATGCTCTGCTGGGAAGGGAAACAGGTTCTGACTGATTGTCAAAATTATTACTTCCAGGCAATCTAACAACGCGACTGGGCAAAACTACCAAACCACCACCGTTACTATTAGTTGCTCGCCAGTCTGGGCTATTTTTATCTACCCGTAAACTCAAGCGGACACCAGGAGGTTGGGTTTGTAATCGGGTGAATTCGACGCGGCTAATACCATGTTTGTTAACAGGTATATTATTCGCAAGACGTGGTGATAAAGATGCGCTAGAGATATCCATGAAGATGGTAGCGCGATCGCGACTGCGAATTACCTGAATCGGAGGATTGCTACCACTAGTGCGGATGAACAACCCATCGCCTGTTACTTGTAAGCTCTCAAGTTGAGTCGCCCCTCGTGTAGTATTGGCAACCCTTGAAATATTAGGTTGCGGCTCAGAGTCTGGGGTAACAACAGTGTAAGCACTTCTGGGAGATGAGGTGGGAGGTGAGGCTACTCTATCAACTTCTGGTCTAGGTAATTGCACTGTCCAGCGATCGCCAGTTGTACCAACAAATTGCACTCGTTTGGGGTCTAAAGTATAACCAGGAGTCAGTTCGACAACTATACGTGTTGTTTCTGTATCAAACTGCCCAACACGGATCGAGCGAATTCCACCGCCCACCTGTTGGGTTATTTGTGGACGCCCAAATGTGGTTCCTGGTAAATCAATTACCAGCCGAGTCGGGTTAAAAATTAGTTGTGCCTGGGGTTGAACATTCCCTAAAGTATTAATTTCCAGCCTGTTTTGATTGGCATCAAAGCGCCAAGATTCTAGTCTCGCGGCCATTACAGGCGACGATAGCATGAAGATAGTTCCAATAGTGCTGGGTAGTAACCAGTGTAATTTCACAGTCCTTTCTCCTAATTCACGTTCATGGGAGCCGTCAATATCTCAACTCATTGGTAAATCATCACACCGTCGCCACCTAAACTTAAACTTTGATGCCTTTTGTGATTTTTTAAGTTGGTATAAATCAGTTATCAGGTTTCATATTGGGATTAAATCTCCATGTGAAATCTTCCACCTTTAGAGGTAGGAACTCTTACTCATAAGGAAGCTAGAAAACTAATAACTGATAACCGTTCACTGATAACTGTTTTTTGTTTTTTGCCATCAATGCACTAAATAAATAATTCCCATTACTGTCAGATAATCTAGCAAGATTTATGGGTGTTACTCCCCAATTACCTAGAAAATATTCAGATAAAGGCTCACAAGCCAATGGAGACTGGAAATAAGTAGCATTCCGAATGCTGGTAGAAATTATAAACAAACGATTATTCTACAATCACACGGGACGGAAATTTGGGGAGAGAAGTTTCCACTGCACAATCGTCAAATCTTCAAAGCTTAGTGATAGTACTTAATTCAGAGTCCTGAGTTCTGAGCGAAAATTACTCAGAACTCAGTAATAGTTACCCAAGACTTTGATTAGCGATCGCTAGATTCTGGGGTTACTTCCAAATTGCCACTGTCATTTGATGCTGATACCCTCAACTGAGGTGGTTCAATTACCAACGAAGTTCCAGAGGAACCATCTAAAACCAGTTGCTCTGAGCCTGCATCCACAGTTTTTGGGTCTGGAAATACAAATCGTAACAAAGGAGGGGCTAAAAAGGTTGTCAAGATAACCATCATGATGATTGCTGCCCCTAGTGGTTTTGAGAGAGCGCCACTAGCAGCACCGACACCAGCAAATACTAATCCAACTTCCCCTCTGGGAATCATCCCCACACCAATCGCTAAACGATTGATTCCCGGTTGACCAAACACACTTAAACCTGTGATTACTTTACCGAGAATGGCTACTATGATCAGGAAAGTTGCCATAATTAGACCTTCTCGATTGTCGGGAATTGCTGGGTTTAAAACTCCCAAATCGGTTTTTGCCCCAACAGTGACAAAGAAAATTGGCACTAACATATCGGCAATGGGACAGACTTGCCTTTGCAGTTCTTTGCGTTTATCTGTCTCTTCCAAGACTAAACCCGCCGCAAAAGCTCCTAGAATTGCTTCTAAGTGGATGACGGCAGCAAGATATGCCATAGCAAAAGCGAAGATGAATGCTGGTATTACCAAGCCACCGCGTGTTTTGAGTCTATCAGCGATCGCTACAAAGGACTTATTGAAAACATTCCCTAGTAGGATTGCTCCCAAAATAAAACCAGTGGCGCTGATAATCAAATAAATGACTTTGCTGACATCCACCACGCCATCTTTAGCTAAACTAGCAACTACCGCTAAAACGATGATTCCCAAAACGTCATCAATTACGGCAGCACCCAAAATAATCTGCCCTTCTTTAGAATTGAGTCGCCCTAACTCTGACAGCACCTTGGAAGTAATCCCAATACTAGTGGCAGTCAAAGCCGCCCCTGCAAAAATTGCGGGTACAGCACCAATTCCAAATAAAGTCATTAGTCCCACAGTACCAGCTGCAAAGGGTACTACTACCCCCACTATTGCGACAACTGTCGCTTGGATACCAACTGCCATTAAATCTTTTAAGTTCGACTCCAAGCCGATTTCAAACAGTAGGATGATCACACCCAATTCTGCCAAAACGGAAACGACCTCAGACTGGGCTGCAAACACAGCTGGTGTAGCTTCAGGAGTTAAACCAGCAGTGATTTGAAGGAAGGACATGATCAAAGAGTTAGAACTGTCTGTGCTGCCTTCTGGAAACACTAAAAGGTGGAAAACAGAGATGCCTACTACTACACCACCGACTAGTTCGCCTAAGACAGGCGGCAAACCCACTTGGTTTGATAACTCTCCACCAACCTTGCTGGCGAGATAAACGACTACTAAGCTTAGTAGCACTGCTGCTACTACCATTGAACTGTCTACGGCTTCTGTTGCAGTAGCCAGCAGAGGAAAAGAGAAGTTGATTGGATTTAACAAATACATGGGTTCCGTGAAAATCCTTCTCTTTGATTTTGACGCGTTTCTGAAAAACGTCTATCTATGGAGACGCTATTGGCGGCTTAGTCAAAATAATTTGTACCATTTGTCAACTCAATCAAGCGCTGCCAGAAAACTTGCCAGAAAACTTCCCAAACCTTGACTACAGATAGTCTAGGAAGCATAGCAATTCAAAGTCTGTGAATTTATTGTCCTGTTTGATTTGAACTCGTGTGATGGGTTGGTGTATTCTTCGTAATCTCCAAAAAGGTTAGTGTAATTTTTTTAGTTTCAAAAAATGTAACCATTTCAGCTTTTGACTATGGCAGTGTCAAAGTAAGAACATACAAATCGTATCTAGCGATCGCACTTGAGTTGTGAAAAACTTGTGGTAGCTGTTGACTTTTAACAGCCACCAGAAAATTGCTACATACGTTTATTAAAAACATCTGTGGATACTTTGAGGAGTGCAAATCTTATGACTAGAGCCGCTTTACCCGGTTCTCAGTTTCCATCTGGAAACTTGTGGAAAATACTGCCTTTAGCTCTGCTGGTATGTGCAACTTTTGTACTACCTGCATTGGCGCAAGAGAAGGAGAAATTGTGGCGAACTCTCAGTGTCAGTGGTCGCGGAGTGGAAACAATTCCTACAACCCTGGCGCAAGTTAGTTTAGGAGTAGAGATTCAAGGGAAAACAGCACAGGAGGTGCAGGAAGAAGCTGCCCGGAAGTCATCTGCTGTAGTTGCGTTTCTCAAGAGCCAAAATGTCGAAAAATTACAAACTACTGGTATCCGGTTGAATCCAGTTTACAGCTACACCAATAATGTGCAGAGGATTACAGGCTATGCTGCCAGTAACACTGTGAGTTTTCGCATTCCTACCGAGAAAGCTGGTACGTTATTGGATGATGCAGTGAAAGCAGGTGCAACACAAATTAATGGTATTAGTTTTGTTGCGAATGATGAAGCGATCGCTGCTGCTCAAAAACAAGCATTAAAAGAAGCTACCCAAGATGCCCAGCAGCAAGCTGATGCTGTTTTTAGTGCCTTGGGTTTTAAAGCCAAAGAAGTGGTGAGCATTCAAGTTAATAATGCTACTCCGCCTCCACCACCACCCATGTTTTTACGGGCTGAGGCTGCAAAGGTAGCTGATGCTTCCACCCCTGTTGTTGGTGGTGAACAGGAAGTAGAAGCATCGGTGACGCTGCAAATTAGTTATTAGTCATTAGTCATTGGTCATTAGCATTATTAAGAACTAATGACCAATGACCAATTAAAAATGTTCTGAAGACATATCTCCAGTACCGCCTTCTCCATCGCGCTTAGAGCCTAATAAATCTAGTTGGTCTACTCTAATAATGGGTGTAGAACGGTTTGCTCCTGTTTGGCGATCGCTCCATGTGTCAAACTTCAAGGAACCTTTTATGCCAATTAGGCTTCCCTTACGCACATAATTACCTGCTACCTCAGCCGTCTTATCCCATAATTCCAGAGTGAACCAGTCAGGTTCATCGCTGTTGCGCGATCGTCTCTTCACTGCTAGTGTCAATCTACACTTAACGCTACCAGATTCAAAATATTTTATATCAGGGTCGCTGCCTACACGACCAACAAGGGTGACAATATTGATACTCATATGCGTTACCTCTTAGTACATGCGTACTTAGTAATTTAGACTTTCATCATAGCGAATTGTGAAACACTTGAAAATAATGTGTTAAACAGTTAACAATATAGTGGACTTGAAAATTTATACATACTACTTGGAGAAACACATAAAAGTATACGGATATACTAAGCTAACCAGAGAATATCAAAAAATAGAGGCCTGAGACATAGTAAATATTCCTGGGAATCATATAAAAATATAGTCTAGTTTACTCAACTCAGGATACAAACTTAATCGAATCAACTCTTACCGTTGTAGTCAAGAAGTATCGCACATAGGGGGCTTAGAGACGCGTGGGTATTTTTAGGAACTTTCGCACATCATGGGATATGGGTATCGACCTCGGTACTGCTAACACCCTGGTTTATGTATCTGGTAAAGGTATTGTACTGCAAGAGCCTTCTGTAGTTGCTATTGATGTCAACGAAAAGGTAGCACTAGCAGTAGGAGAAGAAGCCAAAAAAATGCTCGGTCGCACACCTGGAAACGTGATTGCCCTCCGCCCCTTGCGCGATGGTGTAATCGCTGATTTCGATATAGCCGAGCTGATGCTGAAAAGCTTTATTCAGCGTGTAAATGAAGGTAAATCCTTAATTTTGCCCCGGATTGTCATTGGTATTCCCAGTGGTGTCACAGGAGTAGAAAGGCGAGCTGTAATGGATGCAGCTCACCAAGCAGGAGCAAGAAAAGTTTATTTAATTGATGAACCTGTAGCTGCGGCCATTGGTGCAGGACTACCTGTTGCCGAAGCAACTGGCAACATGATCATCGATATTGGTGGTGGGACAACAGAAGTTGCAGTGCTGAGTCTTCAGGGTACGGTAATCAGCGAATCAGTACGCATTGCTGGAGATGAACTAACTGAATCGATCATTCAGTATATTAAAAAAGTTCATAACTTAGTTATTGGTGAACGAACTGCCGAGGATATCAAGATTCGGATGGGTTCTGCTTATCCTACCAATGATGATAATGATGCCATGATGGAAGTCCGAGGCTTACACCTGCTTTCTGGTCTACCGCGAACTGTAACGATCAAAGGGCCGGAAATCCGTGAAAGCATGTTGGAACCACTATCAGTAATTATAGAAGCTGTGAAGCGGACACTGGAACGTACACCTCCAGAATTGGCAGCAGACATCATTGACAGAGGTATTATGTTAGCTGGTGGTGGTGCTTTGCTCAAAGGCATAGATACCTTAATTAGCCATGAAACAGGGATTGTCACCCACATTGCCGCTGATCCTCTCTGCTGTGTTGTGCTGGGAACAGGTCGTGTGTTAGAAAACTTTAAACAGTTGGAACGAGTTGTCACGGAAAGCTCTCGTAATATGTAACAAAAAAAATATCAGACTTGAGTTCTATTTGAGTTCTATTTGGGTTTTATATAAATAGAATCCAAGTAGAACTTAATTTATATAAGTATGCAAAGGTATATATGGTAACAATACGGCGTTGGTGGGATCGTAAAGGGTTGCAAATCGGGTTGTTAGCTCTAGTAGTTGGTAGTGCTTGGATATTGCGACAGACTCAAGGTGAACTAGTGCTTGAGACATACCATGCAATTACCCGTCCTTTAGAGATGTTGCAGTCAGGGCCAACTCCAGAAGAACGTCTCAGAGATGCCCGGATATTGGAATTGCAAACCCGTATAGTAGATTTGGAAAGTCAAAAGACAAAGCTACAAGATTTATTAGGCTATGTGGAAAAAGAACCACTGGCATCACGGCCAATTCCAGCACGGGTGGTAGGACGTAGTGCTGACCAGTGGTGGCAACAAGTTACTCTGAATCGCGGTGCAAATGCAGGCATTCAAGAAGGCTTTATAGTCAAGGCAGATGGCGGATTGGTGGGTTTGGTGGAAAGTGTAACTCCCAATACTAGCCGCGTGTTGTTAATCAGTGACCTCAAGAGTCAAGTGGGTGTATCAGTTAGCCGCACAGCAGCTAAAGGTGTTTTGCGAGGAGATTCTTCTGCAGAAGCTGTGCTGGAGTTTTATGAAAAAGTCCCAAATGTCAAAGTAGGAGATTTAGTTTCCACATCTACCTATAGTCAGAAATTTCCATCTGGCTTGGCAGTAGGACGAATCAAGTCACTGGATTTAAAAAAACTTCCGGCATCAGTGGCAAAAATTGAGCTTTTTCCGCCAATCCGGTCTCTCGATTGGGTAGCTGTTTATCCAAAGCTAGAAAACCAAGAGTTGGAAACTCAAAAGTCGGCAAATCAAATGCCGCAAAAGTCTAAGTAAATTCTTTGAGAAAATCCATAGAAAAATGAAGATTCCTGCATTTGGTGGTAGCAGGCACAAAAAGCCAAAATCGTCAGATCGAAAATCGAAATTCCAAATCCAGCCGCTTTCTCGTTGGCATCCCGGTGTCCGTCAGTTGTTGGGTTGGATAGTGACGGCTAGTTCTGTACTGTTATGTTTACTATTATTGCCAACCCGATTGCCAGGTATGGAATTATTGGGAATTGGCCCTAACTGGCTGTTAATTTGGGTGGTAGCTTGGAGTGTGAAGCGCACGGTGTTTGCCGGAGCATTGGCAGGTATAGTTCTGGGACTACTTCAAGATTCAATGACATCACCTAATCCTACTCATGCTCTCAGTTTAGGTATAGTGGGAATTTTAACTGGTCTGCTCCAAAAGCAGCGTTTTATCGAAGAAGATTTTATTTCGATTGCTGTAATTGTCTTTGGTATGGCAGTTTTGGCAGAAACTATCTTTGGGTTGCAATTAACTTTGATAGGCGATCGCAAAGTCACAGATATTTGGACATATTACCAGCGTGTCGCCCTAGCTTCTGCCATTCTTAGTAGTTTGTGGGCACCTGTAGTGTATTATCCCCTAAATCGTTGGTGGCAGCGGATGAAATTGTTGGAGCAATAAAAAAAGGGAGTTAGGAGTTAAAAAGGGGATAAGTTACAGGTGACAGTAAAGAAAATTATCCTCTTTACCCTGTAATCTAAATTTTTATAGAATTTAGGTAGGCTCCAGCAATATAGATTCAAGCTACATTGAATCAAACAACACCGTATCATGGTAGTTGGTAGCATCTATGTTTGATGCTTTCTTTTTTTGCCTTAAAAAATATCAGGTAAGTCATCTTTTGATTTCCTGATGGCAGAATATAGAAGCTTTCACTGATTAACCTAGTTGGAGAACGCTGATGTCAAAGGAAAGAAAAAGTAATAAAGAAGTTAAAAAACCTAAAAAAGATCCCAAAGACAAAAAGGAGAAAAAAGACCCAAACAAATAGGACGATTTAGGTAAATACCTCTAGCGAAGACCAAGAGTTGCATTTCTTTAAATTGACAATACTTTGTCCAGTAGCCTTGAATAGGAGAAATTATTGTCAAAAATTTATTCACCCTTGGTCAAGCCTTAAAATTTGATAATTTAGGTTAGTACGTGCGATTGCAACTAAATTAGGCAGGAGTAAACTTTAACGAAACCCCATTCATGCAATAGCGCTTGCCAGTAGGTGCAGGGCCGTCATCAAAAACGTGACCCAGATGACCACCACAACGACTACAATGCACTTCAGTTCTGGTCATAAATAACGACCGATCGACAGTCATAGCGATCGCACCTTCAATCGGGTTAAAAAAGCTAGGCCAGCCAGTACCACTGTTAAATTTGGTATCAGATGTAAACAGTGGCTGTTCACACGCAGCGCAATAATAAGTACCATTGTTGTATTCCTTATCCAATGGGCTGGTGTGAGGGCGTTCAGTTCCGTGTTTACGCAATACACGAAACTGTTCTGGCGTTAAAATCGTGCGCCATTCTTCTTCAGGTTTAGTAATTTCAAATCCACTCTTAGAAGTTGTCATCGCTTCTGGCCCCCATTTGATATACCTTGATAACAATGCTGTGCCGACTATTACTGCACTAGCCTGTAAAAAATACCGTTTGTCCATATATCTATTATTTTCTATTTTCTGGTTTACTGGCCAATCAACTCCAGTACGGAATTCCCTACATCAATAGCTATAATCAGCGATGTCTGACGATAAGCCGCTTTGCGTCTACGCTCTGCATTAGCCCTGATAAACTCATTAAAATTAGCTAAGAAAAAACAAAATATTATCCAATGTTCAGATCAAATTGACCTAATGTTGGACGGTACATCTAGATATTCTGCATAAATTACAGAATGATCAGGTTCTGATCAGAAGTGTTGGCTAACTCATGGATCTAGTGTAGTGATGCTTAATCATCATCTTCATCAGTGGTTGTCAAATTCTGAGTAGTCCCCTGTTTACCCCGATTCGTCAAAAATACAAATGCGCGATTGAGACGCTTTACACCACTTAGGGTAATCAGGGTCAGTAGCCCTCCCAATAATCCCATTTGCCATAGACCACAACCGATCGCAGCCCCCAACCCGGCCGCTGTCCAAACACAGGCAGCAGTAGTTAAATTTTTTACTTTTGGCGCAGCAGATTTTCTAGGAGATTCTTGTAAAATCAATCCGGCTCCGAGAAATCCTATCCCGGTAGCTACACCTTGAATTGTACGACTCAGTGCATTGGTGGCATCATAAACACTCTCTCCCTCAGCCTGCAAAGGAATCATCACGAATAGTGCTGCTCCCATACTTACAAGCATGAATGTTCTCATCCCCGCTGGTCTACCCCCTTGCTGACGGTTAAATCCAATCAAGCAACCAACCAGGAGTGCCAAAGATAATCTCAATGCTATATGTGGCCAATCGTTGGCAGTAATAAACATCGGCCCCATTGCCTTATTTCTCCTAGAGACAGAACGGAATTTTGCACTTATTGCCAGTGGGCTGGATAGTTACCCACCTTCGTAGCCAAAAACCTAAATCTTAAGTACAGTAAATCAATAGGTTTGACGTATATTAAGGTTAATTTAACAAAAGATTATGGATAAGTAAATTAATATACACAAAGCTGCCATTGCTGTATTCCTCCTAGAGATAGAAGGAAGCAGCACTTCGGCTCCCTTCCCTACGGGACGCTACGCGTAGCGTCCCGTAGGGAAGATAATATTAACCCAAGTTGCGGGTTATCGAGTGATCTGTGCTTGTTACCACTCAATTGATGCGATGCCTGTGGCGGGCTACGCCTACGCGCCAACGTACTGATGCCGTTGTTGACAGCACTTAAATACTTCAATGATTTTGCTGTTATATAAATTACTTATTAAATAAAAGCTTGTTGAAGAGTAAAAGAAAAAATAAATGCTTGTAGCTTAAGTAAAAACCCTTCAGAAGTGACTGCATGTATTGATTTTGGGAAAACACAAGTGATACTAACCCAAGTTGCTAGTTAGTCTGATGGGCGATCGCTTTGGGACAATTAAGCAATAAAATGCTCCTCCAAGAAGAAAATTAGCTCGGCATTATATTGAAACCGTGTTTAGTAGTAGTGAGAGTTGTCACGTTGAAGCCAACGTGTATTAATCGCTTTTTTGGTCAGGTTAGCCAGTAAATTAGATGTAGGGCGTAAAAAAATAAACTTAATGAAAGCGATGTCTAACGACAGGCCGCAAGGCGTCTGCGCTTCTGAACTTGCATCTATCGTCGGTGAAGAAAATGCTATTTGCCTTTGGGAAAATATCGAACTTGGTCAGCAAAAACGTCTTCAAAGGGCTATAGCTTTTGGAAAGCTTCCCAGTTGTATCGTCTATCCTCGTACCCAAGAACAGCTAGCCGCAGTCATGGCCACAGCTCACACAAATAACTGGCGCGTCCTCCCCTGTGGTAGTGGCAGTAAAATCGGCTGGGGCGGTTTAGCTAAGAGCATTGATGTTGTAGTTAGTACAAAACGCATTAATCAACTGATTGAACACGCTGTTGGTGATTTGACTGTCACGGTAGAAGCTGGGATGAAATTCTCTGATCTGCAAGCACTTTTGGCAAAGTCGCGGCAATTTCTCGCCCTTGACCCCACAGCAACAGATTCGGCAACCATTGGCGGTATTGTTGCCACAGGTGATACAGGTTCTCTGCGACAACGTTATGGTAGCGTGCGCGACCAGTTACTAGGTATTACCTTTGTGCGTGCTGATGGACAAATCGCCAAAGCTGGCGGAAGAGTAGTCAAAAATGTAGCTGGATATGACTTGATGAAGTTGTTTACTGGGTCTTACGGCACATTAGGCTTTATTAGTCAACTAACTTTTAGGGTTTATCCGTTACCAGAGGCATCGGGGACGGTGGTACTAACTGGTAAAGCTGAGGCTGTATCTCAAGCGGCTGATATTCTTCGAGGTTCGGCGTTAACACCAGTCCAAGCTGATTTGCTATCAACTCAATTGGTGTCTAGTTTAGGTTTGGGTCAAGGATTTGGGTTAATTGCCCGTTTTCAAAGTATTGGTGAGAGTGTTAAGGAACAGTCAAACCGAGTTTTGGAAGTAGGGCAAAAGTTAGGTTTAAATGGGGCAATTTTTGCAGATGATGATGAAGCCAATCTATGGCAGAGATTGCAAGAACGAATACATACTACTGCTACAGAATCTGTAATTACCTGCAAAATAGGAGTGTTACCTACTGCTGCTATGGAGATTTTGACTCAGGTAGAGTTGGGTTTAATTCATATTGGTAGTGGTTTAGGTTTGTTACAATTAGAGGATAAAAATCAAGTATTGAAAGTACGAGATGAGTTATGCTCCGCTGGAGGCGATGCCTACGGCGGGCTTCGCCTACTCACTCAAACTAATAGAGGTTTTTTAACAATTCTGGAAGCACCAGTGGCGGTTAAAGAACAAATAGATGTTTGGGGCTACACGGGGAATGCTTTGCCGTTGATGCGCCGTATTAAGGAACAGTTTGATAGTAAGAAAATTTTAAGTCCTGGTAGGTTTTTGGGTGGGATTTAGTTTTAACGTAGCCTCGCAGAGGCTTGCCGCAGGCTACCGCAGAGACACTGAGGACGCTGATATAGAGAGGGGAAAAAATTATGCAAGTTTCAGAAAATTCTGTTAATAATACGGCTAGTTTAAAGAATTTGAAGGGTTTTGATGAGAATCATCCGCCTGACCCAAAGTTGATTGATAGTTGTGTACATTGTGGATTTTGTCTTTCGACTTGTCCCAGTTATCGGGTGCTAGGCAAAGAGATGGATTCACCTAGAGGACGCATCTATTTAATGGATGCAATTAATGAAGGTGAGATTGCTTTAAATACGGCAACTGTAGAACATTTTGATTCTTGTTTAGGCTGTCTGGCTTGTGTGAGTACTTGTCCTTCGGGTGTGCAGTATGACAAATTGATTTCTGCAACTCGTCATCAAGTTGAACGAAATTATCCCCGCAGTTTGCCAGATCAATTTTTTCGTCAACTGATATTTTCTTTGTTTCCCTATCCCAACCTTTTACGGGTTTTATTAGTTCCGTTGTTGGTTTATCAAAAGTTGGGATTTGCTAAATTCTTTCGGGCTACAGGTTTACTCAATAAAATATCCCCTCGTTTGGCAGCAATGGAATCAATTCTGCCAGAAATCACTCTCAAATCCTTTCAAGATAATTTGCCTACTGTGATTCGCGCCCAAGGTGAGAAGCGCTATCGAGTCGGAGTAATTTTGGGATGCGTGCAACGGCTATTTTTCTCCCCTGTGAATGAAGCAACAGTGCGGGTTTTAACAGCGAATGGTTGTGAAGTTGTAATTCCAAAATCTCAAGGTTGTTGTGCAGCGCTTCCCGAACACCAAGGACAAACAGAACAGGCGAAAGCTTTAGCAAGGCAGATGATTGATAGTTTTGCTAACACTAATGTAGATTTTGTGATTATCAATGCTGCTGGTTGTGGTCATACTTTGAAGGAATACGGTCATATTTTAGAAGATGACCCAGAGTATCGGGAAAAAGCGAATAATTTTGCGACTAAGGTTAAAGATGCTCAAGAGTTTTTGGCAACTGTTGGGATAACAGCAAAACTTTCGCCACTGACTGATAAACCCTTAAGTTTAGTTTATCAAGATGCTTGTCATTTATTGCATGGACAAAAGATTAGCGTGCAACCACGTCAGGTGTTGCGACAAATTCCAGGGGTGAAGTTGAGAGAACCAATAGACGCGGCTTTATGTTGTGGCAGCGCTGGGGTTTATAATATGCTGCAACCGGAAGTTTCTGAGGAATTGGGTCGGCAAAAAGTGCAGAATTTGTTGAATACTGGTGCTGAGTTAATTGCTTCTGCTAATCCGGGGTGTACTTTGCAAATTACGAAGCATTTGCAGTTGCAAGGTAAGAAGATTTCAGTTATTCACCCGATGGAGTTGTTGGATTATTCGATTCGCGGTGAAAAGTTGGAATTGTAGACATGATTCTAGACAATGAATCATGAATTTATTTTATAGCGATCTCATTTAAATGAGGTACACAGTTAGGGACACGGCATTGTCCATTGGTGTGAACTTAAGCTAAAACTCCTTTAAAACCTCGTTTCCAGCCTCAGGCTGGAAATGCACTTCATTGGGCTGCTACTTAATACCCCTTCCTTGATTCGTGTTTAGATATGAAATTTTAAGAACAACTAGTAAGGGCTGCACCACATTGATCTTCCCTTGCCAACCAACCCTTGACACCTTGATATTCCACCTGCGCCCAATCTCCCTGACAGCCTAACAATTTGACAGCCGTATTAGCAGGAATTCTTCCCACTTTTTGGCTTTGTTCACTGGTATTAGCATATAAATCCACGCCATTAGTACCGTAGCCTTGCGTTGTTAAGCCTATCTTTGGCACGAATACCCACCCAGTTCCTTCAAAACCATCACTAGCATTAGTAATCTGCACCCAATTTCTAGCAGCAGCAACAACCTGAACTGTTTCGTTGATGGGTATTTGCCCCAAAATTGTGCTTTTGGTACTTGCATTACTCCGCACATTTAAACCTTGCGGATCTGTATCAATGACGTAGGCAAGAATATCGCACTTTTCTGGATTAGTTGATTTGGCTAAAGCTATTTGATCAACTATACCAGTATTGAAAATCGCACTAATACAACTGAATGCCAATCCTATGACTAACTTTGATGCTGGAATTTTCACTTTTTTTGTTATGATTTCTTCAATTTTATGGCATCAGATGTAGGGGCGTACAGCTAGCTGTACGCCCCTACCTATGTATCTTTATCAAGTATTTCGTGAAATGGTATTACCTCATATCATAGCCAAACAAATTTGGGTCTACTTCTCCTAACTGCAACTCTGCTAAACCATACTCCGCCCATCGTCTTTCTACCATCGCCGCCACATCTGGGTCAGACTCCAAAGGCGAACCCCATTCATGGTCTGTTTCCGGCGGAATTTTAGTAGTCGCATCAATTCCCATGCGTCCACCTAAGCCAATTTTCTCACTGGCAAAATCCAACGTATCAAAAGGTGTATTCGGCAGAATAAAGACATCCCGCACTGGATCTACTTTGGAACTAATCGCCCAGACCACTTGACGCGGATCGCGAATATTTATGTCTTTATCCACAACAATTACAAATTTAGTGTACGTAAATTGTGGTAAAGCACTCCAAAACGCTAAAGCCGCCCGTCGCGCTTGTCCGGGATATGCTTTATCAATGGAAATAATCGCCGCTTTGTAACTCAAAGCTTCCATTGGTAAGAAGAAATCGACAATTTCTGATACTTGTTGCCGCAGAATAGGCGTATAAATGCGATTTAGTGCGATCGCCATCATCGCTTCTTCTTTAGGTGGACGACCGCTAAATGTTGTTAAGTAAATCGGATTTTTCCGGTGCGTCATACACTCGAAGCGTACCAACGGCGAATCTTCCACACCGCCGTAATAACCCATATGGTCGCCAAAAGGCCCATCTGGTAAAACTTCTCCTGGTGTAATCGTTCCTTCCAAGACAAATTCTGAATCTGCGGGAACTTCCAAATCTACAGTTTTACACTTTGCCAACTGCACACCAGAACCGCCGTACAGTCCAGCAAACAGCCATTCTGATAAATCTACAGGTATAGGTGTGGCAGCTGCCATGATAATTAGAGGATCTACACCAAGTGCGATCGCAACTTCTAATTTCTTCCCACGTTCGGCCGCTTTTCGCAAATGTCTCGCACCACCTCGTACCGATAACCAGTGAACCGTCATCGTATTCTTAGATTGCAGTTGCAAACGATACACACCTACATTTGGTGTACCCGTCTCACAATCTTTGGTAATTACCAGTCCCAGCGTGATAATCTTGCCAGCATCACCACTATAAGGACGTATCAAGGGCAACTTATTTAAATCTAAATCATTGCCTTGCAGCACAACTTGCTGACAAGCAGGGAAAAAATCCCGTCCTGGTTTCGCCTTCACCACATCAAACAGCACTTTCCCAAAATCTATCGCCTGGGAAATCTTCTTCGGCGGTTTTGGCTGTTGCAGCATACTCAATTTTTTCCCCAGAGTTTCCAACTCCTCTGGATGCTGCATATTCATCGCCCAGCAAATCCTTTCCACAGTGCCCATCAAATTCACCGCTACCGGGAAGGAAGCGCCTTTGACATTTTCAAACAACAACCCTGGGCCACCTTTTTGCAGCATCCGGTTGGAAATCTCAGCAATTTCTAATTCTGGGTCAACTAAAGCTGAAATCCGCTGTAATTGTCCCTTTTCTTCCAAAATTTTAATGAATCCCCGCAAGTCTCTCGCCATTGTTCTAATAAAGCTGATTATTTAAGAAGTGTGAAGCGCTTTCTTATATTATGGGGCATTGGGTATTGGCCAAACAGAGCACTGGGCATTGCAAAGAGACAAGGAAGACAAAGAAAAAACTTGTTCAATAATTCTCTATTGTCCCTGCTGCCCTACTTATTCCTTATCTCTCCATTCGGAAAATTGTTAGTTTTAATTGGAAATTAACCTGTTTAGTAACTTTTCTTAACTGTGTTTTCCAAAGCATTTAGTTATTGTATCTAGGGATACGCAATTATTTTTTATAAATAAGCGCTAACCTAATCAAACATGGCCAAAATATACTATACCTTCCTGGCAGGAGGCCTTGTTATATGGCCCCTGCTGGGTTTATTTTTTAGAAGCTTGGACTGTTCGTTGCTTTCAAGTTTTTCAAAATTTTTGTAAGTTTGCGTTAGCGTAGACCAAGCCAGACATCGCCACCCCTAACAATGTATATTTAACAGATATTTTGTTAAATAGTAGAAGGAAGATTTTTTGAATTTGAGAAATGAATTTGATTAATTTTCAAGATTATCAATAAAAAATATTTTATAACTAATATTTTTTGCAACATCATTAAAACAATAATCCTACGCCTAAATGGTGTGAGATTATTAAGTAATAATGTTGACTTTACCAGTATCAATATCGTAACAAGCACCAACAATTTTTAGTTTACCTTCACGGAGCAATTTAGCTAAAATTGTTGAGCTTTCCTGCAATTTTTCAGCTTGATATTGAATATTGGCAATAACTGCATTTTGCATATTATCACCCATTCTTAATTTTACCTTTTCTACAGATGGTTTGATGCCCTCAATAATCAAACCAATTCTGCCAGGAAGTGGTTCATTTTTGATTGCTTCTGAGACTGCACCGCATCTTCTATGACCCAAAACCATAATCAACTGCGAACCCAACACTGCTGTAGAATATTCGAGGCTACCTATAACCGTGTCACTGACGACATTACCAGCAACTCGCACGACAAATAAATCTCCAAGTCCTTGATCGAAGACGATTTCCGCAGGTACTCTAGAATCTGCACAGCCCAATATGGCGGCAAAAGGATACTGAGCTTTAGCAACTAATCGTAGACGTTCTAATGATTGATCGGGATATTTGCGTTTTTGATGAATAAATCTTTGATTACCATCCAGCAAGCGTCTGACGGCTTCATTTGGACTGATTGGATTAGGGTTAACTGGGTGAATATCAGCAACAGCAGTTTGCTCTGGATTCCAAAAGCTATCACCAAAAGCAGTAGCCGCAATACCTACCACACTGGCAAATTTTAAGAAATCACGTCGCCCTACAAATCCATTAATTCGACTCATCAATCTACCTAACAACAAAGCTGTTCTTAGGAAGATATCAGATTTAAGCAAGATACAAGAGTATTTTATTACACGGTTTAAGAGTCATTTAATCTTCACTTTTCATCGTAATTTATAACTTATATCTGTAAATTTCCTCTATTCTGTGTATCAAGTAAATTCGATATCATTTGTAAAATTTAAAGCCAGGGTTAGCCATAACCAGGACAGTTTTTTTAAGACATAATATTCTGGTTACGAAAGAGTATAATTCGTGTCAAAAGCTAAAAAAATCTATTGTTTGTATTTACTGTGTTTTTTGGGAATACTTAACTCAGTACTGGCTATAGATATGACTTTTTTAAAAAAAAATAAACTGGAATTTGTTACGTAAAAATACTCCAAATAGCTCTGGCATAGATCCGTCTGTTCCAAGCCTTCAACCTGTGGTGCAGAAGAAATATGCAACACCATCAACCCCCAAAAACCTGGCTGAATTAGAGCATGAAATCGAGTTACAAAGGCAAGTTCTCAAAACATCCCCTCAGCAACTGCATAGCAAAGCCAAGTGGGGTATAGGTAGTAGACTTATTTGGATAGTAATACTTATGGGCATTCCCGGTGGTGTAATTTGGGTTGCGAACCAGCCTTATCCGGTGATTCGCCGTCCGGTAATGCTCCATGCACCTTTTTTGTTGCTACCCAGCTACATCAGCATGGATAATCACTATCGGCAGGCGTTGGTATCAGTCGAGCAAGCTGAACAGTTGATTGAAAAAGCTACTAGTCCCGCTGATTTGGCTTTGGGAGAACAGAAGCTACAAGAAACACAACAACATCTAGATCAGTTACCAACTTCCTTTGTTAACGATTGGTCACAATACAGATATTGGTGGTATGACTCGCGCTTTAGCATCTACGGTTTTAATGCATTTCGGAGTAAAGTTGGGCAGTTAGAAGCTCAGGTTTTTCAGGAAAAGAATGCTCAGTCTTTGCTTACCGATAATATGCAGACCTTTTTAAATGCAAAACAGCAATATGAACGAGCTACAACAGTAACTGATAAACAGACTGCAACAGCAGCTTGGCAAACGGCGCTTAATCAATTCGAGCAGATTCCTGGTCAAACCCTGGCAGGAAAAACTGTACAAAATCAACTAGATAATTATAAACGTGAGTTTCAGGAAGTTGTTGGATTGGCTGCTGGGAACGATCGCATCAGTGCCTTAATCACCGCAGCGCGGCAATTTTCCTGGCAAGCTGCCAAAGCTGGTCAAAATCCGCCGCACACCGTAACTGAATGGCGACAGATAGAAAATTTGTGGATAGAGGCAATTGAGCGGCTTAAAGATATTCCTTCAAAAGACGTGGTTGGTTATACCGAAGCACAAAAGTTATTAGCAATTTATGAGGCTAATTTAGGTCAAATTAAGGTAAGACGGCAAGCTGAGGCAGATGCTGTGGAGGCTTTGCAGACGGCGCAACGAAAAATCGAAAGTTTGTTGGCTTCAATTCCTGCTGATCCTCATGATATGAAAAGCAATCGGGTGTTGAGCCAATTGCAAAGTATTATTAATCAATTAGAAAAAGTGCAAAATGGCACAACAGCCTATCTGAAAGCTCAAGAGTTACTACTTTTGGCAAATAATAAACTAAGCCAGCTACAGACTAAGTAAATGGTGGCGATCGCTTTGGCTAACTATGTGTTTTCTGTTTGATTTCTAGCCAGTTGTGGTGAAGCGGTGACGCTCGCTCTGCTTGTTGACTGCATCTACCCTTTTAGGGTAGTCCACAGAGCGGGCATCAACAACTGGCCATTGGGTGGGATTTTTGAGACGGGAGTCGATCCCTTGTAGAATTTTCTCAATGTCCCAGTAACCCTGCTGATATCTCAATTAAAACTGGAACAGAAAAATTTTGGATGCCAAATTGCCAAAAGCACTCAATCAATTTTGATTAGGACAAACATAGGCGTTTTTATACCATGCAAAGTCGCTCCAGGTTTCCTCTGGAGCGACTTTGCAGGAGTTGTTGTTACTTAGCAGTGCATAAAAAAGTGATGCAGAGCTTTATATATAGGAAGTTTAGTATGCATTCCTATTCATTCAGGGTTCTGGCAAATCCGGTTAATTTGCGTTTTAGTTACTTTTTCCTGAATGAATGTCCTGTTTTACCTTTCTACTCACTGTAGATGTGATTAGAAACGCAAGGATTATTGGGGAGAATTCTTTGAGCATCGAAAACGACGGTCGCGGCAGTGGCAGGTAGTATTATGGCTTTTGTATTAGTTATAGATAGCGTAGGCGCAGCCCACCGTAGGCATCGCTATCGCCTGGTGAAGCCCCTATATTAAGCTGGTGTTATGTTGAATGGGGCAAGAGTGATTAAAAAGGGTTAATGTCTTTTACCTGCTCCAAGATATAGCTCACCCACTTTCGGGTCATTCAACAATTCTTCACCAGGGCCAGAGATCGCATCGCGTCCCGACTCCAGAACATAGCCGCGATTAGCCATTTCTAAAGCCTTACGGGCATTTTGTTCCACTAATACGATCGCAGTACCCGCCTGATTAATTTGTTTAATCTGCTCAAACACTTGTGTCACTAAGATCGGGGATAAAGCAGCAGATGGTTCATCCAAAATCAGCAAACTAGGTTCCAACATCAAAGCTTTACCCATCGCTAACATCTGGCGTTCTCCTCCAGAGAGAGTACCAGCGCGTTGACGACGGCGATCGCTAAGTCTTGGGAACATGGTAAATATTTTATCTTTAATTGGTTTCAACGGAACGTTAAGCACAAAAGCACCCATCTCCAAGTTCTCTTCAACACTGAGAGAGGGGAAAACATTGGCGATTTGCGGTACGTAGCACATTCCTCGTTGGACAATTTCATTGGACTTTAGCCCCACAATATTTTCACCATTGAAGGTAATTGTGCCTGTGTGGGGGATCAAAAGCCCAAAAATTGCTTTTGCTAAAGTAGATTTACCAGCACCGTTGGGGCCAATCACAGTTACCAATTCCCCTGGTGCAACCCTGAAATTCACACCTTGCAGGATATCTACATCTTTGATATATCCAGCGTGGACATTTTGGACATCTAGTAAATAGTCATTTGTCATGTGTCATTTGTCATTTGTCATTGGTCAACAGTCAAGTCAAAAATAACTATTGACTGTTGACTATGGACTATTACGGAGTTTTTTGCAACTCCGGTCGTTCTTCTGCAAGAATTGCCCCTTCTACTGGGCAAACTTGGAGACATATACCACAGTCGATGCAAGTGGCAAAGTCAATCCAGTACCAATCGGTTCCCTTGGCATTTTTGCCTGGGCCATCATGAATACAAGCTACGGGACAGGCATCTACGCAGTCAGCGACGCCTTCACAGACTTCTGTAACAATTGTGTGCGGCATGTTCTCGATTCCCTTTGTTCTGTATCGGCTATTTCTAGCCTAGCAGGGGGAGTGGGGAGTGGGGAATGTGGGACAAGGGGGGCAAGGGGATAAGAGGGACAAGGGGGAATTATTGAACAAGTTTATTCCTTGTCTCCCCCCTCTCCCTTGCCTTCCTTGCCTCTTTCCAATGCCCCATGCCCAATACCCATTAACGCAATGGTTCAATTTTTGGGGAGCCATCAGCTTTGATCCAAGCAATTTGGGCAATGCCGCGATCGCGTGCATATTGGCGAATAGCGTCTGCATCCCTTCCCCCCAAATCAATTTCTACCCTTACCAAATGAGTGGAATCTCTGAGTTTTTGCGCGTAGGCAAAGGCGGCGGCGTTAGCATTAGCTATCTCTGGTACTACCAACCAATTACTAGCTGGGGTTACCTGCGGTAATTGCTGGGTACACAGCAAAACTTGGTATAAATCTTCGATATTGAGTCCAAAACCAATTCCGGGGATGTTTTCTCCTTGGGGATGATATAGCCCCAAAAGCTGGTCGTAGCGACCACCACGCCCTAAAACTCTGGCTTGGGATTCGGTATCGTTTACAACTTCAAAGACGATACCCGTGTAATAGTCTATGGTCTGGATGAGGCTGAGGTCGAGGATTAACGGAAATTTTTTCTCTGATTCCAGTAATTCTACTAGGGATTTGAGGTTATTTACTGCCTCTCGCTGTTCTTCATCTAAATCCAAACTACTGACTTTTTGTAACACGTCTGCACCAGGGCCGCGCAAATCCATAATGATTCGGGCGCGATCGCGTAGTTTGTCACTCAGGGGTAAACTATCTATAGTAATGCGGTCAAGATGAGCGATCGCACTACGAACTTGATCCTGTAAATTAGCAGGAAAGGCGCTCAAGAGCGATCGGGTAATTCCCGCTTCACCTAAAATTAAATGCCATCCCCGCAACCCCAGTGCTGCCAAACAATCAGCTACTAACAGCAATACTTCCGCATTCGCCAGCAATCCGCCAGCACCTAACAACTCCACCCCAGCTTGATAAAACTCTTGCTGGCGATTGTGTCTACTTTCCCAAGTGCGGCGAAACACATTAGCGTTGTAGTACAACCGTTGCGGATAAGTTGCATTTGCCATTCGCGTGACAACAGTACGAGCAATAGATGCTGTTAATTCTGGACGTAGCCCTAATTCATCATCTTCGCCATTTTGTAGTTGAATCACCATCTGGCGCTGGATTGCTTCCCCCGCCATCAGAGTATCCATGCGTTCTAAAGTCGAGGTGATAATCCTGTGATATCCCCAACGATCAAACACCTGCTGTAACCGATCTTCAATCCAGCGTTTTTTCTCCACATCCAAGGGCAATAAATCCCTGGCTCCTGCTGCTGGTTGATACACCATTATTTTTTCTTCCCACCAAACAAACCACCGAACAAACCACCACTACCAGATTTATCTGGTTGCTTATCTCCATTATTGGCGGATGAAGTCACCTTATGATCACTAGGTTGTTGTCCTAGAGCTTTATCTATTTTTGGTTTCCATTGCAGAGCCGTTTCGTCATTGGGGTCTAATTTGAGAGCATTATCGAAGTGGATTTTTGCCATTTTTAGCTGATTTTGCTTCAAATACACCATTGCAATTAAGCTATGGCAGTGACTATTTTTAGGTTCTAGCTTCAGGGCATCCTGCAACTCTACTTTGGCTTGGGCAAATTGGTTTTTGTCAATCAAAGATTGAGCACGACGAACATACTGTTCTACAACCGAGTCTTCTTTTGGTGGCGCTGGTGGTGGTGGTGTACTTTTTGGTATATTTTGCTGAGGTGTGCTTGAGTTAACTTTGGGTTGAGCAGATGGCAGCGGTGCGGATGATTTGCCCGCACTCCGCATTAAATATACTAAATTCAATTCACTAACTTGGGCAATGACTTGCAGCGCTTGCTCTAAAGGATCATATTGAGTTTCGCCGATTTTAGCGATCGCACTTTTATAGAAATGATCAAGATTAGGTGCCTCAACTAACTGTCTAGCCAAGTCGGTGCTGAGAGTCACCGAAGTAGATTCTTGTACCAAGCGCTTGCCAATTTGCGACAAAATTAAAATATATTCCGTGCGAGTGCGATCGCCACATAGTTTTTCGTAAGCTGGGTTAACCAGCTTTGATAACAATTCGTTCCCTAGCTGTTTTTGTTCAGCACTTTCAGTAAAACTACTATCCGGGTGTAGACGGCGGGCGATTTTGAGATAACGTTTGCGAATTTCTTTGACATCGGCATCCACTGGAACGCACAAAATTGCGTGATGATCTATGAAATCATATTTAAATAGTCCACGATCTATTTTGAAAGACATATAGAGGATTTGCACCAAAGGAGCAGTTAGATTTTTTTTAGTTTACCCAAAGTCGAGGGTAAAGCCCCCATCTGCTACACCCATGCTGATAACGGTGGAACTTGTAACAATTCGCTACTGAGAGAGTCGTGAATATAACCATTTGTTGCGAGAATTCTACCTGACTCAATTTTGACGGGAGTGCCATCGTAGGCGGTGACTTTGCCCCCAGCTTCTTGTAACAGAATTATCCCGGCAGCAATATCCCAAGGAGAAAGCCCTCGTTCCCAATAACCATCGACACGTCCACAGGCAACATATGCTAAATCTAGCGATGCAGAACCGCTACGTCTAACTCCTTGGGTAAGATGGGTGAGGTGACTAAATTCAGCGTAGTTGTTATCAGAGGTTTCGCGGCGATCATAGGCGAATCCTGTCACTAATAGACTTTTACTTAGTTCAGATGTTACCGAAACCTTGATAGGGTGGCGGTTACGCGTTGCTCCCAAGCCAGCAGCAGCACAGAATAGCTCATTGTGAAATGGATCATAAATTACACCAAGTTGCGGAACACCATTCATTAACAGCCCGATAGAAACGGCAAAAAATGGGTATTGATGAGCGTAGTTGGTTGTACCATCTAGAGGATCTATTGCCCATAGGTATTCATTCTCTTGATTACCTAATTTTCCTGATTCTTCAGCGAGGATAGAATGCTGGGGAAAGTGGCGGCGCAAAATTTCTAAAATCAACTCTTCTGAGGCTTTATCAGCAGCGGTGACTAAATCACCAGGGCGACCTTTTTCAATAATTGCGTCTTCTAATTTACCTAAGTAACCTTGCAAAATGGCACCAGCAGCTAAGGCTGCTTCTGTAGCAATATCTAGAAAAATTTGTAGATTAGTCATTAGTCATTAGTCATTAATCATTAGTCATTAGTCATTGGAAAGAGACAAGGAAGAAACTTGTTCAATAATTCTCCCTTGTCCCCTTTGTCTCCCGACTCCTCAAAGATTTTGGCGGCGAAACTCGGCGGGAGTCAGGCGCATGGATTTTTCTGGGTTCCAGATTCCTTGGCCCATGAGTCTAGCCCATTGTTGGGCACGTTCTAAACGCTGGTCATACTTATGGTTAGGCGATCGCCCAACAAACATTGCATTCCCTTGTTTTACTAATTCTTCATTCAACAACACCTTATTTTTCCACACATAAGCTAGAGTTCGGCCAATTTTGTCTTTTGCTTCTAAATCAAACTCCAGCGTTACCGATTGTTCTGCACCACCAATTAGATTCTCTAACTGTTCTTTTGCTGCTTCCCCCCAAGGCCGCTGTCGCAAATCTGGTGCATCAATCCCAACTAACCGCACTTGAGAAATCAAATTTGGTTGTTCAGCCATGCCTAACACTTCCAAACTTTGCCCACTAACTACCCGCGCTACTTTCACTTGAGCCTCATTGTTTGGCAGCTGGTTTTTACCTTGGCAACTCACCAAGAGCAATAAGCAAGCTAAAATGGCTATTTTTCGTACCCAGTCACCAAGACGCACAAGCATCAGAACTTCTCCTATGGTCGCCGCTGCGCCATCGGTGATTTTGAATTGTTTATTCCTCATCTAACGGTAAACCAGCTTTGACTCTTCCCCTAGCAAAATAGCGGCCAAACTGGAGTTCGTAGACTTCATCTTCGTCTTGCGTCTCCACCTCCAAATCAGAACGGGGGTAACTCACACACAACAAGGCATAACCTTGCCGACGTAAATCTGGCGACAATCCGATCGCCTCCGGTTGGTAAATTTCTCCCGATAAAACTCTCACTGCACAAGTGGTGCAAGCCCCGTTGCGGCAGGAAAACGGTAGGTCTACCCCTTGTTTTTCGCCAGCGTGAAGGATGTAGCGGTCTTCTGGGACTTGGAGGGTGTGTGTTTTGCCAGTGGCGCGATCGCGAACTCTAATTGTGTATGTACGGGACATCTGGATTTGCGTTTTGGGTTTGGGACTTTCAGATTCAATCTAAATATCTTTCTTTATCTTTGCATTTTCTGGGATTCTATAGTATGATCGTAACTTGTGGCGCCTGGAGAGGTGGCCGAGTGGTTTAAGGCGCAGACCTGGAAAGTCTGTTTAGGGAAACTTAACGGGGGTTCGAATCCCCCCCTCTCCGTTTTAAAACCTAGTCTAAATATATAGTTTGAACCATACTTCTACAAATAGTCGGGTTCAGTAAAAAGCAGGATATTGCCAAATAAATTCTTAAAATTTCTTTGAAAGTACGTTAGCGTTCCGCAGGAAAGGGATCGTACAAACCAAAAAACAAGCGAGGCACTTGTGACCTCGCTTCTGTTTTAGTACAACAGTGGTTTATACAGGATTAACGAGACCTATTACCGCTTGCACCTTTAGCTGACTTTGCCTCTTGAAGTAACTGTGGCAGATGCTGCTCAATTTTTTGAGCTGTCTGTTCTTCCTGCTGCAAGTTTTGCTGTAGCAATTGCACTACTTCGTTTTGCCCCATCTGCTCGGCACCTTTAATCAAACCACGATAGGCGGCAATTTCCAGTTGTTCGACCTTGGCCTGTCCTCCTGCTAGCCCTAAATCCACAATTTGAGGATTATCAGCAGACAGTAGTGTTAATTTTTGAGTATCACTAATCAAACCAGCCGCCGCATCACAAGTGACGCGCTGTGGTTGTTGTCCCAAGGCGCTGAATACTTGCTCTAGATTCCTAATTTGCTGCTCGGTTTCCCGAATATGGGTTTCGAGCAAGGACTTCAATTGGCTATGTTGGCTACACTGCCACATTAATTGCTGTGCTTCCAAGAAGCGATGTTCAGCATCGTACATACCACCAAGTTCATAGATGAACTTATCCTGCAAGTTTGTGATTTTTTTGGTACCGGGACGTTCGCTAAGTTGAACCATTGTGATTCTCCTTCATATTTGACGCTGTATTTAACTGCCACACCCCTAACCTATGTCTGCTACCAAGTCTTCTCTTCATACCTCAGGCACAGCTAAGTGTTAAATCTGACTGCTAAATTCAATACACAATCTAGCAAGAAGTAACATTTGTTTATTTTTCACTCATAATTGAGTCATTTTGTAAAGTCGCCAAACTCCTACTTCACTATGGCAACAGCCTGATGAACGGATCGGGTAAATTAAGATAAGTAAAGAAAACGCTTTGAACTAAATGGCAGCTCTAAGCTTACAAGAAATTTCTACTCAGTTAGAAAGTCCAAATTTACGCGATCGCATGGTAGCCCTTGCCAATCTGCGTCATGTAGCCCCTGAGGATGCAGTCCCTTTGATTAAAAAGGTACTGGATGACGAATCTTTGCAACTGCGATCAATGGCAATATTTGCTCTTGGAATCAAGCCGACGGCTGAATGTTATTCAATTTTGGTCAGAATCCTCGAAAATGACCCAGATTATGGGATACGCGCTGATGCGGCTGGTGCCTTAGGATATTTGGGTGATGCCAGAGCCTTTGAAGTGCTTTCACGGGCATTTTATGAAGATACTGATTGGCTAGTACGCTTTAGTGCAGCCGTTTCTCTAGGTAACATTAAAGACCCCCGTGCCCGTCAAATTCTACTTCAGGCATTGGATAGCAAAGAAGTAGTGTTGCAACAAGCTGCAATCTCTGCACTGGGAGAAATTCAAGACATTGAGTCTGTAGATCAGATTCTGCGCTTCGCCCAATCAGATGATTGGTTAGTAAGGCAGCGTTTAGCAGAAGCTTTGGGTAATCTTCCTACTCCCAAGAGTGTCTCAGCTTTAAAATATCTGGAAAAAGACAATCATTTCAACGTTGCTGAGGCAGCCAGGATTGGTCTTAAGAAGCTTGAGGAAATAGGCAATCAAGCTTAAGATTAAAGTTTCCTGCTACCTTTTAATAATAATTAAGTGGGAATTTTAGCATTTTGATGCAGGGTAATTTTATTCATGAATATTGAAGAGTTTTTTGAGTTAAGTGCTGGTAAATGGTTTTCTCATCGTACTAGTCAACATTTGGCTTTTAACCAATCTGAACATAGCAAGTCAGACATCATAATTGAGACTCTGGCAATAGATGATCCAGAAGTGATCAAACTGTGTCAACAGTACAAAGTTAATCCTAGTTCCGCCTCTTGTGCTGCCAAAATTAGCTGGAACGGCACAATGGAAAAGGATCAAGTAAAACACAGTGGTTCAACTGTGTTGGTTTCGGTAACTGATGCAGATAATCCAGCTGAAGGTAAGTTACTGCGGGAAATAGTTGATGCCGATAAAACCCCAGTTGCCGGACACTATAAATTTGACAGTGATGGTGCCTTAATTCTAACTATAGAGGATGAAACCATGTGGTTAGAGGAGCGCCTGTGGTTTGCTAGCCCCAATTTGCGAATGCGGGTAAATGTCCTCAAGAATTTTGGTGGATTTAGTATCACTTCCTTCACTTCTGAGATTCGCATGGGTGGCTTTCCCCCAGCTGTGAAGGCTTCTGAGGCAGCTAATTCAGTATCGAGTTAGTTTTATGTAAAGGAGCCACTGCCTTGCGCGGCTTTCCCGCAGGGTACCTAAGTGGCGTTGTATCATGCCGCTCTCTTGTACACCATACTAGATTTTAAGTGCGTTAGGACTAATGTCCATAACGCACCCTTGTATAAGTTCAAATAACAAAATACCAAGCTATGGTTAATTACATAGTTGAGAAAAATTGAGAGATATTTCTCTTTGCGTTGATACTTTTTAAATTTGCAAAAAGTTAGCGATCGCCTGCGGTAATGGCAAAATAATTACAATCAACAAAGCCATTGCCAGTAATCCCCAAATGTCACGTTTGTTATCCAATTCAGTGACATCATTCAGTGCAGGTTCATCAATCAACGGCATAAATAATAAGATAATTGCCCACACCAAAAATTCTTCTCGAACTAAAGAAAGTAATAGCAAGAGGACGCGAGCAATTTGACCAATTACAATCGCAGTTCGTTGTCCAAACATCGCATGGACAATGTGACCGCCATCTAGTTGTCCCACAGGCATTAAATTTAAGGCTGTAACAATTAGTCCTAAAAAACCAGCTACTGCAACTGGATGCAAATCAAGGGCTGATTGTGCTGTCAACTGACTACCCAAGGCTAACTTCGAGAGTAGCGCTAGTAAAATGGAATACTTGGGATTAAGGGCATCAGGATTTAAAAGCCGGGTTTTTTCAGTGATGGAAACCACGTCAGAATGAGCTAAACCCCATATTAGTAATGGTAAAGTCACGACAAAGCCAGCAATTGGACCAGCAATACTAATGTCAAATAAAGCTTTGCGGTTGGGAATAGGACTACGCATTTGAATAAATGCACCAAAAGTTCCCAAGAAGAAAGGGATAGGAATAAAGTAAGGCAACGTTGAGCGAATCTTGTAAAATTTAGCTGTCAAATAATGCCCAAGTTCGTGAATGCCTAAAATAGTCATCAATCCTAAGGCATAGGGTAATCCCTTGAATAGGACATCTGGGTTAGATATAACTTTCAGCAAAGAGCCAATTTCCCATAGAGGCGGAAGAGCAACACCAGCAATTTCTATCCCCACTAAGGTAGTAGTTAGCAAAGTAGCTACTAGTAGTAGAAGTGCTAATCCTGGTCGAGTTAACCGTTCTTGGTCGCGTCGTGGTGTATTTCTCTCTTTAGCAGCTTGAACGTTGGGAACCAGCACAAAGAAAGGTTTCTCATTTAAACCTTCTTGAAAGATCAGCAGGAAGCGATCGCCAAATTGTGCTTCAATATTAGTCTTAATCTGCTGATAAGCGTTGCTGGCTTGAGTTCGCAACTGACCACGGCAAATCACAGCTTGTGGTCGATACTCAATATTTTGAACGTAGTATACAGACCAAGGAAAACAATTTCGCAGTTGAGTTTCTTCCGTAGGCTCAATGGGACGCACTATTGGTTCTGCGGGAGGCTGGATAGTCGGCTGTGATTCTGAGCCTTGGGCTTGGGTTTCGGTCTGTGTATCTCTTGGCACTCGCCGTCCCCATTGAAATAACATCCAGTACAACAGTGTGGAGGCAAATAATGACCAAATAATCAGCGCTGGCGGCGGAGGTTGTTTTGCTCCATACATCAGCGTCCATCCACTCAACAGAAATGCTGGTGTCATTAAAACCAGCCACAACAACCATACTGGCGTCCGGGTGATCTGAGCGACGCTATGCTGCACCATTAAATAAGTAGCTAGCCCCAGTAGGATGATAAACAGAAACCAAAATGCCATGTTATCTTCAGTAATTTTGACAAAACGCCCCACCAGTAGCCTCAGCACCATAGCATTAACTACAAGGCAGACCTCAAATCCTAATTTTTTTCACAACGGTTAACAGTCCTGGTTAACGCTCAAGTTTCAATTCTTTAGAATTTCCACACTGCAACCAGATTGTCCACAACTCCTCAGTTTCGGTTCTTTGATCATGTGCCCTTTACCTCAACAGCCAAGTCATACAACTAAGCCACCACGGGCTGTCTTCCCTAACGAAGTTCCTAGCGGAGGTTCTATGCAATCGGACTTCGCACAAGAGAGCATTTTTGCTTTTCCACCCAATCGGGACACATTAGGAGGAACCTCTTATCTTATTGTAAGAAATGAAGGCAATATCCTCATAGACTGCCCGGCTCTAGACCAAACAAATCAAGATTTTTTAGGAACGCATGGAGGCGTGCGTTGGTTGTTTCTCACCCATCGAGGTGCTATTGGCAAAACTGCTGAAATTCAGCAAGTGTTTGGCTGCGAAATCTTGATTCAAGAGCAAGAAGCTTATTTATTACCAGGCTTAACCCCAACTACCTTTAGTCAAGAATTTACACTTGATGCATCAACACAAGTGATTTGGACACCAGGTCATTCTCCTGGCTCATCTTGCCTATACTACAGTGAACTTGGAGGTATATTGTTTTCTGGTCGCCACTTAGTTCCTAATCAGCAGGGTAAAGCAGTACCATTACGGACAGCCAAAACCTTTCACTGGCCCCGACAAATTAACAGTCTTCGGTTATTATTAGAACGTTTTACACCAGAAACTCTCAGATACATTTGTCCGGGAGCTAATACAGGTTTTCTTAGAGGCAAGCGTGTCATAGATCAGGGTTATCAACACATTGCATCTCTGGATTTACTAACTTTGCTGCGGATACAGCCCCTAATTTAACATTGGTGGTTTTTGATACTGGTGCAAAATATAAGTTAAGGAAGATATTGTCTGGGGAATTCTAGCGTTAGACAAGGAATTCTAGTAAAAAGTTATGAGCGCAAAAATTGATGGAACTGTAAGAATCGCTGGCTACGAAATTATAGAGCAACTTTATTCTGGTTCTCGCACCCAAGTGTATCGGGCAGTACGAGAATGCGATCGCCTACCAGTTGTCATCAAGCTCTTAAAACGAGAATACCCCAGTTTTAGCGAATTAGTACAGTTTCGCAACCAATATGCGATCGCCAAAAACCTAGATATTCCCGGCATTATCAAACCCTACAGTCTGGAAGCTTATCAAAATGGCTATGCCCTAGTCATGGAAGACTTTGGTGGCATTTCCTTGCGGCAATTTACTCAAGGAAGACCACTGGACTTAGAGCAATTTCTTCCCATTGCCTTGCAACTGATAGACGCGCTACACCATTTACATCAACAGCGCGTCATTCACAAAGATATCAAGCCAGCGAATATCCTTATCCATACAGATACTAAACAAATCAAGTTGATTGACTTCAGTATTTCCTCGCTCTTACCACGAGAAACCCAGGAAATCCAAAGTCCCAACGGACTGGAGGGAACGCTGGCATATTTGTCGCCAGAGCAAACCGGACGGATGAACAGGGGCATTGACTACCGCAGCGACTTCTATTCATTAGGTGTAACTTTCTTTGAACTACTTAGTGGACAACTGCCCTTTGAGTCTCATAACCCGATGGAGTTGGTGCATTGCCACATTGCTAAACTTCCACCCTTCCTGTGCGATTTCAACCCCCATTTGCCCTTGATGCTGGGCGAGATAGTCCGCAAATTGATGGCGAAGAACGCCGAAGATCGTTATCAAAGTGCGCTAGGACTTAAACATGACCTAGTGACCTGCCTAGAACAGTGGCAAGAAACAGGCAAGCATACCTGGTTTGATTTGGGACAGTGCGATATTAGCGATCGCTTTCTCATACCCGAAAAACTCTACGGACGGGAATCAGAAGTGCAAACGTTACTGGAGGCATTTGGTTATGTTGCCAATGGTGGCTCCCAACTGATGCTGGTGGCAGGTTTTTCTGGCATTGGCAAAACCGCAGTCGTCAATGAAGTACATAAGCCGATCGTGCGGTGGAACGGCTACTTCATCAAAGGCAAGTATGAGCAGTTCAACCGCAACATTCCTCTGTCTGCCTTTGTGCAAGCCTTTCGTGATCTAATGAGACAGTTGCTTAGTGAAAGCGATACTCAATTAGAGCAATGGCAGAGCAAGATTTTAGCGGCAGTTGGAGAGAACGGGCAAGTTCTGATCGAGGTAATTCCTGAACTAGAGCAGATGATCGGCAAACAGCCTGCTATCGCTGAATTATCGGGCGGTGCGGCACAGAACCGTTTCAATCTACTGTTCCAAAAATTTATTCAGGTATTCGCAACAAGAGAGCATCCGTTGGTAATCTTTCTTGATGACTTGCAGTGGGCAGATTCGGCATCACTCAATTTGCTGAAGCTGTTGATGACCCAGAGTGATTGTGGCTATCTATTCATTATTGGTGCATACCGCGATAACGAGGTGTTTGCAGGTCATCCACTGATGTTAACGCTAGATGAAATTGAAAAGGTATCTTCCCCTGTAAATACTCTGGCCCTAGTTCCCTTGAGTCAAGCAGATGTGAACCATTTAATCGCCGACTCTCTCAGTTGTGCAACTGAACAAGCATTGCCGTTAACGGAGTTGGTTTATCAAAAAGCTAAAGGCAATCCCTTTTTCACGACTCAGTTTCTGAAAGCGCTACATGAGGATGGGCTGATTACCTTTGATTGGGAAGCAGGTTTTTGGCAGTGTGATGTGGTGCAAGTGAGAGCGATCGCTCTCACTGATGATGTGGTGGAATTTATGACACAACAGCTTCAGAAATTACCACCCAACACTCAAGATATTTTGAAACTGGCAGCCTGTATTGGCAATCAGTTTGATTTAGGAACATTGGCGATCATTTCTGAACAATCCCAAATCGAAGCGGCTGCAAGTTTATGGAAAGCCTTGCAGGAAGGTTTGATTCTACCCCAAAATGAAGTTTATAAGTTTTTTGTTAGGCAAGAACATCAACCAGTTACTCAAAATAATTCGGAGGTTGTTGCATATAAGTTTTTACATGACCGGGTGCAACAAGCGGCATACTCCCTAATTCCCGCCGATGAAAAACAACCCGTTCACCTGAAAATTGGACAGTTACTCTTGAGTAACACCCCCAAAAGCAACTGGGAAGAACGAATTTTTGAAATCGTCAGTCAACTCAATGTTGCGGCTGAATTGATTGCCCAATCCGCAGAACGTCAAGAATTGGCACAATTTAACCTGATGGCAAGCCGCAAGGCAAAAGCGGCAACTGCCTATAATGCTGCCTGCAAATATGCCCAGATAGGCATCGGGTTACTCGTCCAAAATAGTTGGCAACATCAGTATGAGTTGACCTTAGCACTCCATCAAGTCGCCACAGAAGCCGCCTATCTAAGCGGTGATTTAGAGCAGATGGAAGCTAATGCCTGTCTTATTCTCAACCACGCCAAAACCCCATTAGATCAAATCAGCGTTTATGAGGTGAAAATTGAGGCATTCACTGCCCAAGGTCAGTTTGCCCAAGCGATCGCAGCGGCACTTGCCATCTTAAAGCAATTGGGAGTGGAACTGCCCATAGCGCCTACCCAAGACGACGTGGCCGCTGGCTTTAATACCGTCTCAGATGTGATTGGAGAGCGGTTAACTGCCGAGTTACTCAACCTCAGCGAACCAAAGGATGCAAACATCCTGGCGGCGGCTCGAATTTTGACATCGGTAGCACCCTGCGCTTATCTGTTTCAGCCACTGCTGTATTTACTGGTGATTTTAAAAAAGGTTTATCTGTCCGTCGTGTATGGCAATGAGTCAACCTCAACCTTTAGCTATGTCTCTTATGGGATATTAATGTGTGGTGTGTTCGGAAACGTTGAATTAGGTTATGAATTTGGTCAGTTAGCCCTCGACCTGCTATCACGTTATCAAAATTCCGAATTTAAGGGGAAAACTTTATTACTAGTCTATTTATACACAAGGCATTGGAGAATGCACTTGCGTGAGACATTACATCCCTTGCAGATGGCCTATTGTAGTTGTTTAGATGTGGGCGATTTGGCTTTCGCGGGCTACTCAGCGTATAACTACGGTTTTTACTCCTATTTTGCCGGACAAAATTTAACACGACTAGAGCCGGAAGTTGCTGGATATTGTGAAGCGCTCAAGCACCTCAAGCAAAATCTAACTCTGACTTATTCCCAGTTAATTCGACAAATTCTGCTCAATTTAATCGGCGATGCAGATAACGTCGTGGTGTTGAGCGGTAGAGCCTACAATGAACAGGATCAACTTCCATTACATGAAGCAGCGGGCGATCGCACCGGATTAGCATTGCTGTGGATTAACAAACTAGTTGTGTCCTATTTGTTTTCAGAGTTTCAACAAGCCACAGAAGAGGCTAGGCAGGCAAGACAGTATTTGGATGCTGTCCTTGCTTTTTTATATGTACCCATTTTTCATTTCTATGAGTCTTTAGCTCAATTAGCATGGATTGAGCAACTTTCAACACCAGAACAGCAGCAAATGAAGGAATGTATTGCTGCCAACCAAGAAAAACTCAAATACTGGGCAACTCATGCGCCGATGAATTTCCGACACAAATTTGATTTGGTGGAAGCCGAGCGGCAGAGGGCTTTGGGTAACAAAGCCGAGGCAATAGATTTGTACGATCGCGCCATCATTGGAGCCAAAGAAAACGATTACATCCAGGAAGAAGCGTTGGCCAATGAACTGGCAGCTAAATTTTACCTCGATTGGGGTAAACAGCGCATTGCCCAGGAATACATGACCGAAGCCTACTATGGCTATGCTCGTTGGGGCGCTAAAGCCAAAGTTGCGGACTTGGAACAACGCTATCCCAAACTCCTTGCCCCCATCTTAGAGCAAACCCGTTCTCCCCTGTCCACGAACGAAACTATCTTCACATTGGGGAGTGTCACCTCCACCAGTTCTGCCACTTTCAGCAGTGTTAGCGCCTCTTTTGCTTTAGATTTAGCTGCCATTCTCAAAGCTTCTCAAAGTATTTCTGGGGAAATCGAACTCGAAAAGCTGCTCTCAGCACTGCTGCATATCGTCATCGAAAATGCGGGAGCTGATAAGTGTGTTTTCATGCTTTTGGAGTCAGATCGTTTGCTAATTCAGGCGTTAGCACAGCTTTCCCTGAGTAGTGTACGGAACCAGACTGTCAACATCGATTTTTATCCAATGTTGCTCAACCCAGAGCCTGTTGAAGACTCTCAGGATGTGCCAGTTGGCTTAATTAATACCGTCAAACGCAGCTTACAACCAACAGTGATTATTGATGCCACGGTGCATCCTCAATTAATTAATGACCCGTATATTCAGCAACAGCAGCCAAAAAGCATCTTGTGCAGCCCGATTTTGCATCAGGGTAAGTTGCTAGGCATATTGTATCTGGAAAACAATTTGGCAACCGCAGCATTTACCAGCGATCGCGTCGAACTGCTGAACTTACTTTGCGCCCAAGCTGCAATTTCTCTGGAAAATGCCCGACTTTATCAAAATTCCCAGAAATATACTCAAGAGTTAACACAATCTCTAGCAAAATTGCAGGCTAGTGAAATTCGCTTCCAAAATTTGGCGAATAATATTCCCGGTATGGTGTACCAATTCCGTCTGGCAGTCGACGGTTCAGCTTCAACACCCTACGTTAGCTCTGGCTGTTTGGATTTGTATGGATTAGAGCCAGAGTTGGTGATGGCAGGAACGCATAACCTTTACGCCATGAATCATCCTGAGGATCAACCAGCTATTGCCCAAGCGATCGCTTACTCTGCCCAAAATCTGACACCCTTTGAGCAAGAATGGCGCATTATCCTGCCTTCAGGAACCGTGAAATGGATTCAATCTGCGGCTCGGCCAGAGCGACAAGCCGATGGCTCAATTTTATGGGATGGGGTGGTGATTGATATTAGCGATGTCTACGAGGAGCTTCGCTTACGCAAACAGGCCGAAGCATCTCTAGCTAAAGAACGAGAGTTTTTGAATGCGATCATTCACAATATTACAGATGGGATTGTTGTTTGTGATGCTAATGGCAAATTGACTCTATTTAACAAAGCAACTCGTGAATTTCATGGCTTACCAATAGAATCATTACCACCAGAACAATGGACAGGACATTTCGATCTCTATCAACCTGATGGTCAAACACCCCTATCAAAAACGGAAATTCCTCTGTTTCGCGCCTTACAAGGGGAAATCGTCGAAAATGCCGAAATGGTAATTGCACCAAAGCATGGTTCTAAAAGAATTTTATTAGCCAGCGGACAAGCGATCTTCGATTCATCGGGCCACAAAATCGGTGCAGTAGTTGTAATGCGAGATATTAGCGAGCGCAAAAAAGCTGAACTTGCCTTGCAACAAAAATCACAAGACTTAGAACAAGCACTAACCGATCTGCAAAATGCCCAATTACAAATTGTTCAAAGTGAAAAAATGTCAGCATTAGGCAATTTAGTTGCTGGGGTAGCTCACGAAATGAATAATCCCCTCGGTTTTATTGCTGCCAGTCTCAAACAAGCTAAACCTACTATTGCTGATATTGTTGAGCATTTAAAACTCTATCAAGAAAACCTGCCCAATACGAGTGATAAAATTCTTAACCACGCCGAAGAAATCGACTTGGATTATAGCTTAGAAGACTTGCCCAAGATGATTGATTCTATGAGTATGGCGTGCGATCGCCTAAAAAGTATCAGCACCAGTTTACGGACTTTCTCGCGTGCCGATAAAGATTATAAAGTACCGTTTAATATTCAGCAAGGCATCGACAGCACGATTTTAATTTTGAAACATCGTCTCAAAGCTAATGAGCAACGTCCAGCAATTGAAGTGATAACTGAGTACACCAATTTACCTCAAGTTGAGTGCTTTCCTGGACAATTAAATCAAGTATTTATGAATATTTTAGCAAATGCCATTGATGCTTTAGAGGAATCAAATATTGGACGAAGCTTTGACGAAATTAAAGCAAATCCGAACTGCATTACAATTACAACTACTGTAGAAAATAATCTAGTTAAAATTACAATTGCCGATAATGCTAAGGGGATGTCTGAAGAGGTAAAACAAAAAATATTTGACCATTTATTTACTACGAAAGCTATCGGCAAAGGAACAGGATTAGGATTAGCGATCGCCCGCCAAATTATTGTAGAAAAACATAGCGGAGCGATCGAGGTGAATTCTCAACTTGGCGACGGAACTGAATTTGTAATTCAGCTACCATCTAACACCTAACCCCAGACTTTTTATGTCTTTCCCGCCACCACGGAGTTTTTAACTAAAATTCCCATTGCTGCTTGATATTGCAGATCCGCTTCGGTACCAATCTGTTCACGGGTGATGGCTGCTTGGGAAATCACTTTATCTGGCTTAATACCTAATTTGTTAATATCCCGGTGTTGAGGAGTTTCATACTTAGCAATTGTGACTGCCAAACCCGAACCATCTGATAATTCAAATAAAGATTGAATTAGACCCTTTCCAAAAGTGGTTTCACCTACTAACTGGGCACGACCGTTATCTTGGAGTGCGCCGGCGAGAATTTCACTAGCACTAGCAGTCCCTTGATTCACTAAAATAACCAGAGGATCGTTTGTTAGGGCTGGCCCAAAGGCTTCAAAACTACCTTGAATGCCTTGTCGATTAACAGTGTAGACAATCGTGCCGGAATCTAACCATAGACGAGCAATTTCAATTCCTGATTGCAATAGTCCCCCAGGATTATTTCGTAAATCCAGAATGTAGGCAGCAGCGCCTTTTTTTTCTAGACTAGAAATAGCATGTGCCAATTCCGTTGAGGCGTTGGCATTGAATTGAGTGAGACGAAGGTAGCCTATGGGCGTACCCTCAGTGGAAACACGCAATTCGGAGACCACAGGATTTAGGGCAATGCGATCGCGTGTCAGTCTAATTTCCGTTTCTGCCTCTCCATCCCGTTCGATGAGGAGAGTGACAACGCTACCACTCGGCCCGCGCATTTTAGTCGCAGCTTCATCTAGGGTAAGATTTTCTGTGGAAACGCCTTCAATTTTGAGAATGCGATCGCGTGGTCTAATCCCTGCTTTATCTGCTGGCGAACCTGCTATGGGAGCCACTACTTCCAACTTCCCAGTCTCAGGATTCAGGGCAATTTGCAATCCTACACCAGTCAGTTCCCCAGAAGTATTGACCTGTAAGCTGCGGTACTGTTCCGGGTCTAAAAAACGGGTAAAAGGGTCATCGAGGCTCTTGAGCATCTTCACAATTGCCGCATAACTGGCATTTGAGTCCGACAACGGCTTCTCCAAAACCTTTTGCCGCACAGCCGCCCAGTTTTGATGATTAAATGTCTCATCTAAATAAGTACGATTAACAATTCGCCAAACTTCGGAAACCAGCTTTTGTTCGCCCGTCAAAGCGATTGCTGGCTGGGTGAGCGTACCAAACCCCAACCAAAACGCCATTAACAACGAAAATCCAACCTGAAAGACTTGTTTGTTCATGAACCCCATTATCAATTCCACCTCAACACAAATTGCCTAGAAATGCCCACTTCCCCTGTTGTTGATGAAATCTATCTCTCGATTATGTTACTTTTTTTATAGAAGTGGTGCATTTCTCTCATCAAGTTGTTCAGTCAACTGATGCGTTGTATCCACTCACCAAAGGATAAAATCTACTTTGTGTCCACCATTTTCTGTGCAGGGGCGTAAAGAGATCGCAATATATTCCTTCTTTACAGAGTGTAAAGTTTCTGAAGACTCTTAGCACGCTGAAAGCTGACAAGCTTTCCAAAAAACTCGCCTTTACTAAAATCCCAAAATTGCTAATTGGGAGAGAAGTCTGAGAGGCGGCTTCTGAGAAGTCCGTAGACAATTCTGCTGTTACTCTAGCCTGCGGTAACCCCTTGGGCGAACCCGCAGGATGTCGAGGCTTGGAACCATCAGAATTTTAGTCGCCAATTTAGTACTTCGGGATTTATCAACCGCAACCGACTTTTAGGAACTTGAGATTGTATGGCCAACGTTTACGACTGGTTTGAGGAACGCCTGGAGATTCAGGCACTCGCCGAAGACGTCACTAGCAAGTACGTCCCTCCCCACGTCAACATCTTCTACTGCCTGGGTGGAATTACCCTGGTTTGCTTTCTCATCCAGTTTGCTACTGGATTTGCCATGACGTTCTACTACAGGCCAACAGTAACTGAAGCTTTCTCCTCAGTGCAGTACATCATGACTGAAGTAAACTTCGGTTGGCTAATTCGCTCCATCCATCGCTGGTCTGCCAGCATGATGGTATTGATGATGATTTTGCACGTCTTCCGGGTTTATCTTACAGGTGGTTTCAAAAAGCCCCGCGAACTGACCTGGGTAAGTGGTGTCATCCTAGCTGTGATTACAGTTTCCTTTGGAGTCACCGGCTATTCCTTACCTTGGGATCAAGTTGGCTACTGGGCTGTGAAAATCGTTAGCGGTGTACCAGAAGCAATTCCCGTAGTTGGCGTTCTGATCTCCGACCTGCTGCGCGGCGGTTCGAGTGTTGGTCAAGCAACATTAACTCGTTACTATAGCGCACACACGTTTGTGCTGCCTTGGTTGATTGCAGTCTTCATGCTGTTTCACTTCTTAATGATCCGCAAGCAAGGCATTTCCGGTCCTTTGTAATCTCAGCTATTAGCGAAAGGCAATATTTGTCAGTTTTCAGATCAAGTCGTTTGTTCTAAACTTATGAAACAAAAGAAATTAATTGCACATAAGTTCCAAAAAACAAACACTTGTATCTGAAGCCTAAAGTTGTAGAGAACCTCCAGGCGGCAACCGGAGATAAAAAATACTGTTTGCCCCCTGTTGGTTGCCTAGTAGCTGATAGCTTTCACAAATGCTTTAATTTAACTTAAGCAGGAGAGCACATTTCAAAATGGCAACACAAAAAAAACCTGACCTGAGCGATCCTCAGTTAAGAGCCAAACTCGCTAAAGGCATGGGTCACAACTACTATGGTGAACCCGCTTGGCCTAATGACCTACTTTATGTCTTTCCAATCGTGATCATGGGTTCGTTCGCTGCCATTGTGGCTCTAGCTGTGCTAGATCCCGCAATGACAGGTGAACCAGCAAATCCTTTCGCGACACCATTGGAAATTCTACCAGAGTGGTACTTGTATCCAGTTTTCCAGATTTTGCGATCGCTTCCTAACAAACTTTTAGGAGTGTTAGCAATGGGTTCTGTACCAGTGGGTCTAATCCTCGTTCCCTTTATTGAGAACGTAAACAAGTTCCAAAACCCCTTCCGCCGTCCAGTCGCAACCACAGTATTCCTCTTCGGTACCCTTGTCACCGTGTGGCTGGGTATTGGTGCTGCCTTGCCATTGGATAAATCTTTGACCTTGGGACTATTCTAAATTAGTCGCCACAAAGTGCTTTGACGCCTGTGAGTTTCAGGAGCATAAGTAAGATTTGCTTTTGAAAAAAATTAACAGGCGTCAATTTTAATAGTTCAGATTGCATCTGGGATCTGAAATTTTGGATGGAAAAGCTATTCCAAAAATCTAAAATCACCAAAAGTCATCAAATACAAACATTTTTCACTTACTTAACGTAAGTTGCTAGTTACAACCCTCGAAATGCCAAAATCGCTCATGTTTTGTATTTTGGTACACAGAATATCCCAATTTAGATTTTGTTCTATCAGAGAAATTTTGCAGTATTCGCAAAATTTAATAACTAGCAACTTGGGTTTACTTATATTTAAGTCACAGTTAATGCTTAGCATAGTGCAGCAAGACCATCTGACGGTTAAGAGCGAACTCAGTCTCCTAAACCAGGTGCAAGAATGGTTCGAGCAATTTTGTCTGCAACATTTGTCTCAACTTGGCTGGTCAAAAACCCAACTTGATCGCCTGAATTTAGCATTAGCAGAAGGTTTTACCAACGCTGTTCGTCACGCTCATCATGCTTTACCGCCAGAAACAACCATTGAGATTAACGTTTTTCTGTGGATTGACCGACTAGAGATTAGAATTTGGGATTATGGAAAACCTTTCAATCCTGATGCGATCGCAGAGCCAGCACCAGGTACTTTGCAAGTAGGCGGGTATGGATGGTTCCTCCTGCGGCGGTTGGCTGATCGGGTTGTATACGAACGTGGTGCAGATGGTAGAAATTGCCTTCTCATTGTCAAATACTCTGTAGAAGCACAAAAGTAAAAGTGAAGCAGTCAAGGGTGAAGAAAGTTGAGAATACTTCCGATGCCAATTTTGGGTTTTAAGCAAAAGCAGAACCTATGGAAACAGTACCAGCAGTGTGCGAGGCTTTTCTTCTCTAGTAAATGCAACATTGAGGAGTAAGACAAACAGAACTTCTCCTATCAAAGATGCTTCTCTACGAGAGACTCCGCCAATGCATAGCTTCTTCCACCCTAGTTTTTAGCCACTCATCTTAAAACAGAAGCATGAGCACAAGAAGTCTCTAGTTAGATATATAGTTATTTGATTGATAAAAGTATACTCGTTTTTCAATAAAATATGGATTGAGGTAATATGTTTTTTAAGTGAAATTGCTTAGTTTTTATGAGTTTTTTGTAAAACACCAAAGAATATTGTTGTATAAAAAGAGTTAGTGAATCCAGTAAAGATAGCATTCGAGTTACACTAACTCCCTTGTTAAGATTTGTCAGCAGTGTTGAGAGCCTTATTTTTTGTTCTCCAACAAGTGCAATTTTGTGCTTAAAGAGATAGAGGGAATAGGGGGAAAAAATATGACTAAGACAGCCCTAATTACAGGAATAACTGGTCAAGATGGCTACTATCTCAGCCATCTGCTGCTCAACCGGGGTTACCGAGTTGTAGGATTAGTACCCCCGCATCGACAACCTAATTTGACAAAACTGGGAACACTGGCAAATCAAGTAGAAATTTTTACGGTTGACTTGAGGGATAATGCAGCACTGTTTACCGCAGTTGAACAGCTGCGTCCCCAAGAGATTTACAATTTGGCGGCTCCTAGTTTTGTACCCGACTCTTGGAACGACCCATTGGGAACCCTGGATCTAATAACTGGTACGGCTACCAGGCTTTTGGAAGCAGTACGAAAAGTTGGTTTGTCTACCAGATTCTATCAAGCCAGTAGTTCAGAAATGTTTGGCGATGTATTTATTTCGCCTCAAGATGAAGAAACCCCTTTTCGTCCTAAAAATCCCTATGCTGCGGCCAAGATGCACGCCCACTGGACTATGGTGCATCACAGACAGCGCTATGGACTATTTGCCTGTAGTGGAATTTTATATAATCACGAGTCTCCTCTACGCGCTCCTCAGTTTGTTACACGCAAAGTTTCTTTAGCTGCTGCATCGATTAAATTGGGTTTGACTGACACCTTAGAAATGGGTAATCTGGATGCAAAACGCGATTGGGGTTTTGCGGGTGATTATGTAGAAGCAATGTGGCTAATGTTGCAAGTTGACGAACCAGAAGAATATGTGATTGGCACAGGTAAACTGCACAGTGTAAGAGATTTAGTTGCCACAGCCTTTGAGTCTGTCGGCTTGAATTGGACGCAGTATGTAGTTATAGATACTAGCTTATTGCGACAAGATGAGCATTTTCAACTAGTAGCTAACCCCAGTAAAGCTAAAAGAAACCTCGACTGGGAACCCCAAGTGAGCTTTGAGGAACTTTTGGAAAAAATGGTAAAAACAGATTTAGAGCGGTTACAAAGTGGTGCGATCGCGCCCTTACCGCGAGTGTAAATAACCTAACATGCACATCACTACAGTGACAAAAAACCTCAAGTTAGGTGATAAAGTTAACAAAGAAACTAACCATGTCTTCGTGTTTTTAGAAATTTTTGCCCACGAAGGTGGTATTCAATCATATATAAAAGATATTTTTCGCGCCTATCTGGGATTAAGCCAAACCTACAAGGCAGAAGTCTTTTTGCTGCGAGACAGTCCTGATAGTTTAAATCCGTTTGAAGACGAGAACTTAAAATTTCATTACTTTAAAAATCAGTCTCCCCAAATAGGGAGACTGCAAATGGCAGCAGCTTTACTTAAATGTCTGTTGCAAAGCCGTCCACAGCAAGTTTTCTGTGGCCATATTAACTTAGCAGTATTAGTACAAACTCTTTGCCAGCCCTTGGGGATTCCTTACACCGTACTAACTTACGGTAAAGAAGTCTGGGAGCCGCTGAAAAATCAAGAACGCCGCGCCCTGACATCAGCAGCTGGAATTTGGACAATTAGTCGCTACAGCCGCGATCGCGCTTGTGCTGCTAATGGTCTAAACTCGAAAATGGTACAGATGATGCCTTGTGCAATTGATGGGGATAAATTTACTCCTGGTTCCAAGCAGCCAGAATTAGTTCAGAAGTATGGCTTAACTAGCGCTAAGGTGTTAATGACAGTAGCGCGGTTATGGTCAGGAGATATTTACAAAGGTGTAGATGTAACGATTCGGGCATTACCACAAATAGCTCAGGTTTTCCCAGAAGTGAAATATTTGGTAATTGGTCGTGGTGATGACCAACCGCGATTGGTGCAGCTAACAAAAGATTTAGGTGTAAGCGATCGTGTTGTGTTTGCTGGTTTCGTTGCTACAGAAGAATTAATGGAACATTACCGCCTTGCTGATGCCTATATTATGCCTTCGCAAGAAGGCTTTGGCATTGTTTATCTAGAGGCAATGGCTTGTGGAGTACCTGTATTATCCGGTGACGACGATGGCTCCGCTGACCCCTTGCAAGATGGTAAACTGGGATGGCGAGTACCGCACCGCAGTCCTGATGCTGTAGCAGCTGCTTGTATAGAAATGCTTCAAGGAGATGACCAGCGCTGTGATGGAGAGTGGCTACGAGAACAAGCGATCGCTCTGTTTGGCATAGATGCCTTCCAACAGCACTTGCAAAAAATGCTTGTATCCTCAGTGATGAAGTCCAAATGACAAATGACAAATGACCAATGACTAAAATAGCTATCCTAGAAGGAGAGCAGGACGACATTTAAAAAATGAGCTTTAAGTCATTTCAATTGAATCTTTTAAATCTCCGCCCTTGGCTCACCCTGCTGGCAGTTATTTGGTTGCTGGCATCACTGGGCTTGGGTTGGTTGGTTAATTCATTGCTAATTATTTTCGGGTTGCTGTTGTTAGCACCTATTGTGGCTTTTTTTGGCTTTCGTTGGTGGCTGCAACGCAACTTGATTGCTGACCAGTGCCCCGTCTGTGAACATGAATTTACAGGTTTAAACAACAGTCAGTTGCAGTGTCCTAACTGTGGCGAGTCACTGTTAGTACAAAATAGTCATTTTCAGCGCTTCACACCAGAAGGCACAATTGATGTCACTGCTGTCGAAGTTACAGCCCAATCACTGGAAGATTAGTTATTGGTCATTGGTCATTAGTCATTAGTCATTAGCAAAGGATAAATGATTAATGACTATTTATTTTTTTGCGAGATCGAGAGGATGTAGCGATACTCTTGTTTGGATAGTTCGCCCACATACAGCGAGTATTTTCCTTCTTGCCAATAACCAGAAAGTTCTGGTTTGCCTCCAGAGTAGCTATCTGCCATTACACAAAAGCGCCCTCCAGGCCCGTCGATCAACAGCGTTGGCTTCCCTTGACTCTCTACTGTTAATCGCAAATAAGGTAGTGACTCTGTAACCTGGATAACTTGATTGGGTTCCGTAGTAATATTGCCACAGTTACTTTTGACAGTTCCGCCAGAATTTCCGTTTAAAATCAGTGGATCTGGTTGGAAATTCCGATTAATTTGGATTGTTGGTCTCTGTGCCCAATTGGCCTGGGTGAAAACCAAACTCATCGCCAAAGCTGTGGGAACAATTGCAAGTAGCCTAAGCGTTTTCATTTTAATTAGTGCTCCAGATTTTTTTAGAGCAATATTGTTATACAGTCTGATTTAATTGACGACATCAATCTATCTTGGTTCCAAAAGCTAGCGTATAACCTAATACCATTGAGTTAAGGATTTTTTGTAAATATTTTGATGTGTGTAGAGACGTTGCAAAGTAATGTTTTTAGCTCGGTCATGCAAATTACCTCATCTATGATGTTTGGTGGCGATCGCTTTTCTAGAAAAATATGTCACCAGTATAATTAGCTTCCATTAATAAAGTTTTATTTTTTACATATTAAATAGGTAATAATATTGAATAAAAAATATGTGTTAGCAGATAACAAGAAAAAAACATAATTTTTACCTGCCAGAAAGGTATTGCACACACAGACATTAGCTAAAATCACTAAGACAACCACCAAAAATAGAATTTGGTTGGTCTGTTGTGGAATAAGTGACATAGCTGAGGTAGAAAAGATTGATGAATCCTCAAAGAGAAGAAGACTTGCAGCGTCGCCTCAATAACCTAGAGGCAGAGATTAATTCTTCGCCTAAAGTGGTTCCCCAACCACAAGAGCAAAAACAGATGCCTCAGTCTGTTTTTGCCAAGTTTAACTTGCAACTGGAGCGATTTCAGATTTGGTTTAACAGTTTATCTGGGGTGAAAAAACTAGTAGTTTCGGGTGTGACGGTGCTAGTAGGCTTGGCATTGCTGCAAGCAGTGTTTAAACTGGTTGCATCTGTAATCAGTCTGGCACTTTTGGCAGTGTTAGTGTATGTTGGATACAAATTTTTTGTGTCTAGTAGCTTTCAACGTAAGTAATAAGCTGATATGCATTTACTTTGCACTCTGCCTAGAGTCAGGAGCCAGAATGCAAAAGGCTCCTGACTTATGAATTCTAAATTCTATTTCAACATGCTTTTCTTTTTACCGATTAGCTTAGTCTATTTTAATTGTGCCGATCGCGGCGTAGAAATAATGTCAAAGGGAATTAGACGATGACGACACCAATTGTCAGAAGAAGTAATCAATCTGGTCAGTCAAAACGACCAGAAAGAGCCAGTTCGCTGCTGCTAGCAAGCAGGCGTTTTGCTGCTTGGGCGGCTGAAATCACACTAGTGGTTACCAGTGGTTTGATTCCCTTCGGCATTGGTGTCTATGCCAATTCTAGAAGCGATCTTAATCGAGTACCGCTTAATCCCGTGCTGGTAGTCACAGAAAGAGCGATCGCTCGACCCTTAGCTTTACCTGTGAGTTATGGCATCCGTAACGTAGCATGGCCGACTAATATTTTGTGGACAATCGCCCTATTAGCGCCTGTAACTCTCTCGTGGTGGCAATTATATTTACTAGCTAAGACTGGTAGCACAATTCCTAAACGTTGGTTAAAAGTGCGTGTTGTCAACGAGCACGGGAGACCTCCTGGTTTGGGAGCAGTTGTGATTAGAGAAGGAGTTGGGCGTTGGACTGTACCCATTTCCATTGCCTATCTGCTGTGGCGTTACAGCTTTGCTTTTCCTAATTTAGGATTATTCACATTTTTGTCTTTGTTAATGATTGTGGGTGAAGGGATAGGCTTACCGTCGCGCCGGGGCCGTCGCGCACTGCACGATCAACTTGCAGGTACTTATACAATAGATGCGCTCTTACCTAGCAATAGACAAGCTCAGTCTGCTGACGGTAATGATCAAGCAGAAGAATGGCAAGAAGGAGAAGAATTAGCGGCAGCCCAAACCAACCAGTCGCCTAATCTGTGGCGGCGGATACAGCAAAACCCTAATCTGACTTTGTTTGGGGTAGGGCTGACGAGTATGACTGCTGTGTTGGCAACTTTAATAGGAACTCAAGTTTATATCCAAATTCAACAATCCCAGCGAGCAACCAAGCAAATCAACAGCCAACAGTTCCTCGAACTTGTTAAACAATTAACTCCCAACTCTGGGGCGACTAATGAGCAACGCCAAAGTGCAATTCTGGCTATGGGTGGTCTTAATGACCCACAGTCCATTAAATTTCTGGCGGGTCTCTTGGTTACTGAAACAAACCCCAGCCTCCTGGATACGATTCAACAAGCTTTGACAACTGTCGGGCCCCAAGCCATCCCGGAATTAAAAAATAAGAATCAGTTTCTGGTTAGCGAACTGGAGTCTGTAGGCAGCACTGCAACTCAAGAACGAGAATTGCGGCAAGGGCGGCTACAAAGAAACCAGCGGACGATCAACAAGATTCTCTCTGTTTACAGCGGTAAAATCCAGGGCGTTGACCTTAGCAGCACCCAATTAGGTCAAAGCGGTACTCCAGGAAGTTCCTTCTTCAACTTGGTACTAGACAACCTTGATTTATCAGGGCTTAAGTTCAAATCTGCAAATCTTAACCAAGCCAGCTTTAAGGGTAGCCGCTTTCGGGGTGCGGGTGAAGATGGACGCTGGGATACCTACGACGATGTGATGGCTGATTTAAGTCAAGCTCAGTTGCAGCAAGCCAATCTTACTGATGCTAACCTCAGTCGTGTCTTGATGAACCGGATCGATTTGAGCCGCGCCACTCTCAACAGAGCTAATTTATCCAATGCGCGTCTATTTGACGCTAAACTCAACAGCACTCAACTAGTAGGAGCCGATCTGCGAAACGCAGTTTTGGAAAAAGCGAGCTTAACTGGGGCTGATTTAGGTGACGCCAAATTGAACGAAGCCAATCTATACGCTGCCCGTTTAGGTCGCGTTACTGCTATAGGAACACAATTATCCTTTGCCAACTTAACTAACACTGATTGGCAAGGGGCAGATTTATCAGGAGCCTATTTGGATCGTGCTAATCTCAGCAATGCTAACCTCAGTGCCACTCGTCTAGCTGGCGCTGTTTTGCGTTCTGCCCAGATGGAAAACGTTAACTTGCAAAATGCCGACCTGAGCCTTGCAGATTTACGGGGGGCAAATGTCGCCGGAGCAGATTTTAAAGGGGCAATTCTCGCTCCTAGCAAACAAGACCCAGCAGATCAATTTGTCCAGACTCCAGATTTAGGCTCAGTATCTGCTGTAGTCCAAGGCGTTGATTTTTCCCAAGCCAAAAATTTAGATGCCAAGCAATTAGCTTACATTTGTACTCAAGGAGGCATTCATCCCCGTTGCCCGTAGAATGGGATGGGGAGCAGGGGGGCAAGAAATAACCAATGCCCCATAACCCCATGACTAATGACTAATTGGTATGAGGAGTTGGGTTATGAAGCATATTCCATATTTGGTTTCAGTTTTGGCGGCTGGCTTGGTCTTGAGTCTGGCGAGTACGAAACCAGCACAAGCTCAAGTAGCCTATGGTAGTTATATCGGTATAGGCCCCACTATTGGCTTTACTGATGGTATCCAATTGGGGGGGGTTATAGCGGGTCGCTACAAGCTTCTAGAAGCACCAATTTCACTGCGTGCCCAAGTGTTAATTGGTAATAATACGGCAGTTGTGCCAACAGTTTCCTACGATTTTCCCCTTAACTGGCAAGCTGATGCCTACCTGGGTGCTGGGTTAGTATTGGCTGGTGGTGGTGGATCTTCTCCTGTAGGCGACAAAATCAGTTTTGCGTTACAACCGGGGATTGATTATATGATCCCAAATAGCAATACTGTCCTTTTTGGCAACGCCATCATTGCTTTTGATGCCTACCGTGATAGCAGTGGTACAGCTATCTCTGTGCAGGGTGGTGTTGGTTTGAGATTTTAATGGGCAGATGAAAACACTACTGCGATCGCTATCCTATTCCTAAGAAGCGTTAAACTTCATTGCAAATCAAGAAGTTAGTCCAAACAACATGATAATTTTTGGTCATGAAGAGAGACAGCACAGGATTAACACAGGAGAACACAGTGGCAATGGAATCAAATTTATTAACGGATGCGGGCGCAGATGAAATGAATCAAGATTTCAGTGAATATGTCGCCAATCTGCAACTTCACATGACTCTGCAAGCTCGCAATCTTGTTCCAACCCTGAAACAAACGCTGGTAGATAGTCGCCAGCAATTACTCCATCAAACCCAAGCCCACTTTGAAAAGCTAGTTTCTCGACAAGGGCTATAAATATATACAAATTTTAATCAAAATTCAAATAAAATAAAGGCAGATGTTGTTGGGTTAATGCCAATGGTGTTCTCACAAGGTCTGCTTTTTCTGCTTTTTTAAGTATTAAGTTACTAAAATCACCCTTTTGGCGCAATAGTAAGGGGCAGAAAGTAGTTAATATTATTGCAGCAGTTCCTTTGAAGAGCAGTTAGTTAAGGCTAAATAGCGGCTCGAATAAAAATGACTTCATTACTTCCCAGAAACCTCAGCGTTGTTATCCGACCAGTCCAATACCGGGATTTGGACGGCATTGAGCGCATAACTCAAGAGTCATTCGCAGCCCTCACTCCCAAGCGAGCAGGTTTTACCATCAGCCAGATGCAAAGGCTGCGTCGCTGGTATGGATTACTCAAATTTTTGAGTTGGTTTCCTAACCCGCTTCAGTATCGCCTTTGTGCCTATGTAGCAGAGCAAGGGCGGATGCTGTTAGGGATGATTCAAGTGTCACCCTTTAACCGGACACGCAGCACTTGGCGAATTGATCAAGTGTTGTTAGAGCGTGGTGTCGATAAACAAGGAGTTGGTTCGCAACTTTTGCGTCATTGCTTTGAATCGATTTTGGAAGCTCGCACTTGGCTACTGGAAGTTAACATCAATGACATTGAGGCGCTGGCACTATATCGACAAAATGGATTCCAGCGTCTGGCAGAAATGACATACTGGGAAATTGAACCAGAATTACTGGCTGAATTAGCACAAGCAGAGCCAGACTTGCCCAATCTATTGCCAGTGAGTAATGCTGATGCCCAGTTGCTATATCAATTAGATACAGCATCAATGCCACCTTTAGTGCGTCAGGTTTTTGACCGTAATACCCGTGACTTTAAAACCAGCTTGTTCGGTGCTTTAACTGATGCAGTGAAGCAATGGCTGACCAAAACAGAAGTAGTCAGCGGTTACGTATTTGAACCCCAACGCAAAGCTGCGATCGGTTATTTTCAAGTGCAACTTGACCGTAAGGGTGAAGTTCCCCACGTTGCAACGCTGACGGTTCATCCTGCTTACACCTGGCTGTATCCAGAATTACTATCTCAACTGGCTCGTATTGCCCAAGATTTTCCCCAGCAAGGGTTGCAATTAGCTTCCTCTGACTATCAGGCAGAGCGAGAAGAGTATTTGGAACGAATCGGGGCAAAACGCATAGAACATACATTAGTTATGTCTCGCTCTGTGTGGCACAAGCTACGGGAGTCTAAATTCGTCTCTTTAGAAGGAATTCAGTGGACTGATATGCTGCAAGGTTTACAACCGGCACGTAAACCGATACCAGGTGGGATGTCATGGATACAACCAGGAAAGTTGCCATCGTCAGATAAACCACTGCCAAGCAAGTCAGAACCGATTAACTTTTCGGGAAAAAACCCTAGCATGGAAGCATCATCGATTTCTGAATCAGCAGATGCACAGCAGGAGAATTAATTGTGATATCCCAAGAGCAACCAAAACCGTTTATTTCAGCGTTGGGACTAGATTTTGGTCGCAAGCGGATTGGTGTGGCTGGGTGCGATCGCACTGGTTTAATAGCCACGGGGATCACCACAATTGAGCGCACATCTTTTGAGCAGGATGTCGAGCAAATCCGGCAAATAGTTAATGAACGCGAGGTGCAAATCCTAGTTATGGGCTTACCTTATTCAATGGATGGCTCACTGGGATTTCAGGCGCGTCAAGTTCAGAAATTTACTACAAGACTTGCTAAAGCACTGAAACTGCCCGTGGAATATATGGATGAGCGATTAACTTCATTTCAAGCAGAGCAACTGCTGATAGCTGAGAACCGCTCCCCGTCACGCCATAAAGGTTTGATAGACCGGAAGGCAGCCGCTTTGATTTTGCAACAATGGTTGGATGTTAAGCGTGCTAGTTCTCGCAGTTCAGTGGCGGCTATTGAGTATTGATACCTTTTAACATGATATTCTGAAAACGATTAGCCAGCAGTTGTATCTACGTGTAAAGCTATTTAGTTGACATTATATGTCATTAAATAGTTAAGCGATTTTCAAAGTTGCTGGTATTTATTAAATTTCTAAATTTCGGCTATGTTTTCCTCTCCATTTCCTGAAGAAAATGATAACGCTCATGCGGGTTCCATCACTTTAACCGATGACAAAGGGCGATCGCTCGAATGTTACATAGAGCATTCCCTCGAAGTAGATGGACAAGAATACGTTTTACTTCTTCCTGTAGACTCACCTGTAGAAATTTTTTCTTGGGAAGGTGACGGTGAAGAGGAAGAAGCAGTTCTGGTAGAAGATGACACCATTATTGAGCAAATTTTTGCTACTGCCCAAGCTGTCCTATCTGAGCAGAATCTGATCTTGAAGAATACAGCCTATGCTCTGACTGTTGCAGGTGATTTACCGCCAGTTGAAGAATCAGAACTCTTCACCTTAGAAATCGAAGACGAAGAGGCAGATTTAGAGCCAGAGCAATTACAGCTACTTGCTAGCTTTTATGATGAAGATCAGGAGTATGCAATTTATACACCCCTCGATCCCCTGTTGTTTTTTGCACGGATAGCTAAAACAGGTGAGCCGGAATTACTCTCTCCAGAGGAGTTTCGCAAAGTGCAACCTCTGTTAGAGGAACATCTTTTTAATGAAGTGGAATAAGATTAAAAATTCAAAATGTAACATTTTCATTTTGAATTTTTTAATTGAGAAATTTTCATTGTAATCACAATCTACTTAAACCTTTTACCATGTCCCATTAAATGTGGAATCAATGAAACATTAACACTAAATTGGGACAATTAATATTGTTTAAGATCCTGGAAAAAGCATTTTGGTAGAGATTTTTAGTTCCATTATCTAAAATAAAAAATTGGTATGAGATGCTGAAAATGGCTTATAGCGACTTTACATTAAGTAAATTTAAAAAGTCATTCAGCATCCACATTGATGAAGAAATTGATTTATGTGCCAACATAAAACCTTTACAGCCAAGCGCTCAACTCACAAATTCCTTAGAAGAAATGACAAAACTGGCTTTAGCAATTAATACTGAAAAAGCTCGTTCCGAAGTTTTCAGGAACAGATTTTAATGTAGATGTAGAAAAACGTCTGAATGGGTATTGGGACTTTATCATCAGTAGTTTTAAAGAGCAACTAACAATTAATCTGCCTGTGTTGATTATTATTGAAGCCAAAAATGAAAATATTAAAGCTGAATTAGGTCAATGTGCGGCCACAATTTTAGCCGCGCAATTTTTTAATCAATCATAAGAAAATGAAATTAGAAAAGTTTAAGGCGCAGTAACAACGGGGGATATTTGGAAATTTTTGAAGTTAGAATAAAACGATAGATTTATTGATTTGAGTAATTATTACATCAAAGAGATAGATAAGATTTTAGGAATTTTATCTCAAAATGTTCAGTGAGATATCCCAGGGTGGTGTTCGACTAACTAAACTATATTGGGTTATGCTCATTTGTCTAGAGCTACTTATAATTTGACGGTTGACTATGACCTGGAACAATCTTTTACAGCCTGACTTGATTTTAGAAGGTTCAGTGTTGAACCTAACACCAGATATTATCCAAAAATACAAGCTCAAGGGGCTTGTATTGGATGTAGATGAAACCTTAGTACCTTTTAGAGTAGGGTTGGCTTCCCTAGAACTACAAGAATGGGTAGAGCAAATTCGCGCCTGTACTGCATTGTGCTTGGTTAGTAATAACTTGAGTGAAGCGCGAATTGGTGGAATTGCGCGATCGCTTAATCTACCTTACTATTTGGGTGCAGCCAAGCCTTCCCGACGCAAAATTAGGGCAGCACTTAGGGGAATGGATCTACCAGTGCATCAAGTAGGGATGGTAGGCGATCGCTTGTTTACCGATGTTTTAGCAGGTAATCGCCTGGGAATGTTTACCATTTTAGTCGAACCGATTGTTCATGCCGACGCGGCCCTCCGCTCTCATCCCATCCGCAACTTTGAAGTTTGGATATCTGAAATTCTGGGAGCCTCTATTACCCCTAAGAAAACTAAGATTCACAAAAGTTGAGAAACCGTCAGGAAAGTAAATCTAAAGAAATGGTTAAGAAATCTTACTGGAATCCAAAAATCGGGGATCATAAGTATTAATAACATGGGGTCAGCCAAAAAAGACCCTACAGCATACAAAATAAATATAAACCCGTAAAGCGTCAGCCTTCACTATAGAGGGATTGGCGCTTTACAAATTTAGTTAGGAGTTAGAAGTTATGAGTTATGAATTAAATTCACCTCCTAACTCCTCACTCTTAACTCCTCACTTTTTAGATGTCATTAACAATTGTTGTCAAAATCGGCACTTCTAGCCTAACTCAACCAGAAACGGGACAATTAGCACTTTCTACAATCGCTACCTTGGCGGAAACACTCTGCCATTTAAGACACCAGGGACATCGGGTAATTTTGGTTTCTTCTGGTGCTGTGGGGGTGGGCTGTGCACGGTTGGGCTTAACTGAACGGCCCAAGGCGATCGCACTAAAACAGGCTGTAGCAGCAGTTGGACAAGGCAGGCTAATACGTGTGTATGATGATTTATTTACTACGTTACAACAGCCGATTGCTCAAGTATTACTGACTCGCAGTGACTTGGTACAGCGCAGCCGCTATCTCAACGCCTACAACACTTTTCAGGAACTGTTGGGACTGGGAGTGATCCCCATAGTCAATGAAAATGATACCGTAGCAATAGACGAACTAAAATTTGGTGATAATGATACCCTTTCGGCATTGGTTGCCAGTCTCGTAGAAGCAGATTGGCTATTTTTGCTCACCGATGTCGATAGGCTGTACTCAGCCGATCCGCGTTCCGTGCCAGATGCTCGGCCGATCGCTTTAGTGAGTAGCATTAAGGAATTAGCTCGATTACAAATACAAACAGGTTCCCAAGGTTCTCGGTGGGGAACTGGCGGTATGGTGACAAAAATTTCGGCTGCGAGAATTGCCATTGCGGCTGGAGTGCGTACCGTAATTACCCAAGGGCGATTTCCCAGAAATATAGAAAAAATTATTCAAGGTGAACTTATTGGGACGCATTTTGAACCGCAACCTGAACCAACTTCAGCGCGTAAACGTTGGATAGCTTACGGACTTGTACCTGTGGGTAAACTGTATCTAGATGAAGGTGCGATCGCAGCAATTTCTCTAGCGGGAAAATCGTTATTAGCTGCTGGAGTTAAGGCAGTAGAAGGAGAGTTTGACACACAGGACGCTGTGCAATTGTGTGACACCAACGGTAACGAAATTGCCAGAGGACTTGTTAATTACAACAGCGATCATCTGCAAAAAATTTGTGGGTGCCATTCACGGGAAATTCCTACGATTTTAGGCTATGTCGGTGCGGAAACAGTTATTCATCGGGATAATTTGGTTTTGATTTAAGAGGGAAATGAGATAACTTCCGTGGCTACTAATCGGGAGATCAAGAAATCTACTCCCTACTCCCCATCCCACACCCTCACACTTCCGGTTCAACACCCAAGGCTCGTAAGGAATGTGGATTAAATAAAATGCAAAACTTTTTAAGGGGGATTTAGGGGGATATAGGACGATTTTGGTTTTCTAGAAAGATGTGTGTACACCGTAGCCTTTATAAGGAGAGGGATTGAGGGTGAGGTAGGTGAGAGGCATAAATTGTATGTTATTTAATTCTTATTCCTAACTGTGCCGCCAAGTTTCAGCCCTTTCAGAGCAGCTTATTTAATTTCTCGCTCTTATTTAGCTCTTTCTACTCACGCCCAATTTAATGTCATGCCACTACTGGAAGTGCAAAGCGTAATGGTAAAACTCTTCATTCTTAATGTAATCTCGTGCTTCATAGAGTTGTTGCGCGGTTATGTTAGAAATTTGAGTAGATAAAATTACTCGAATTGCTCCACTTTGTTTTGCGTATTCTTCTGCAACACTCATCAATAACTTTGCAATTCCCTTCCGCCGATACGACTCTTCCACATACAAATCGTTCAATATCCAGACTCGTTTCATCGACACTGAAGAAAAGCTGGGATAAAGCTGAGTAAATCCAACTAATTCTCCATTGTCACTGGCTGCAAACACCACCGAGTCATTATTCTTGAAACGTTCTTTGAGAAACTCCTTGGCAGCTTCAAGGTTTGATGCCTGATTATAAAAAACACGATACCGATCAAATAGTACTGCAAGACTTTCAAGATGATTAATACTAGCCAAGAAAACTTCCATTGAGTGTCCTCATAACTTCAATGCTGTTTACACGCAATACTAGTTGGTTAAGTGAAATAGGAAGTGAAATTAATACAAATATGTTTGCGTTTTTTTTAATGAGAGAAGTAAACGTTGATAATTGAACTTATTTTTTTTGAGACTGTCGTACAAGTAAACCTAGTTTTGTTGAAGAGAATCAATGCATGATTACAAGTAATTGGTGGGCATTGCCCACCCTACCTAGACAATTTACTAGTTCATTAAGACTTTGGTTTATAAGTTGAAGCAACGTGCAATTCTTTCAACTGTTTAGCATCTACACTCGAAGGTGCATCTGTTAACAAACAACGCGCTTGTTGTGTTTTCGGAAAAGCAATGACATCTCGAATAGATTCTTCTCCAGCTAGCAACATTACCAAACGATCTAAACCGTAGGCGATGCCACCATGCGGTGGTGTACCATATTCAAATGCTTCTAACAGAAAGCCAAATTTATTTTGTGCTTCTTCTGGAGATAAACCAATCGCTTCAAACACTTGCTGTTGAATTTCTCGCTGATAAATCCGCAGACTTCCGCCGCCAACTTCCACGCCGTTAAGTACCAAGTCGTAAGCTTGGGCGCGTGCAGTTTTTAAGTCGCTCAAATCATCAGGATGCGGTGCTGTAAATGGGTGGTGTAGTGCTTCTAGACGTTTTTCGTCAGCATTCCACTCGAACATTGGGAAATCTGTAATCCACAGCAAGTTGGTTTTTTCTGGATCAATTAAACCAAACTCTTTAGCGATCGCTTGCCGTAATCTATCTAAAGTTTTATTAACTGTAGCAGCATCACTAGCCCCAAACAACAGCAGATGTCCAGCTTTAGCACCTGTACGGCGTAAAATTTCTTGTTTTTGTTCTTCGCTGAGGTTGTCTTTAATCGCGCCAATAGTGTCAATTTCGCCATCATCCCTAACACGGATATAAGCTAAACCTTTAGCACCGGCTTCGCTAGCTTCTTTAAATAAGTCACCGCCTGGTTTAATGCGGACATTAGAAATTACATCGTTACCGTTGGGAATGGGTAAGATTTTGACGATACCACCATTGGTAACAGTGTCCCGAAAGACTTTGAAACCAGAGTCTTTGACAATATCTGAGACATCAACTAATTCCAAACCATAGCGTGTATCTGGTTTATCACTACCGTAGCGTTCCATCCCCTCAGCGTAAGTAAGACGGGGGAAAGGACGCTGTAACTCAATGCCTTTAACGGTTTTAAAGATATGGCAAACTAAATTTTCATTCAGTTCGATAATTTCTTCTTGGGACATGAAGCTCATTTCCATGTCCAATTGAGTAAATTCCGGTTGTCTGTCGGCGCGTAAGTCTTCGTCACGAAAACAACGGGCAATCTGATAATATCTGTCCAAACCAGATACCATCAGCAATTGTTTAAATAGCTGGGGCGATTGCGGCAAAGCATACCACTCACCAGGATTGACGCGACTGGGTAGAACATAATCCCGCGCCCCTTCTGGGGTAGAACGGGTAAGTATTGGGGTTTCGACTTCGATAAAACCTTCCAAATCTTCCAGATAACGACGCATAGCTTTGACAATTTGATGACGCAGTTGCAAATTTTGCGCCATGCGTTCGCGTCGCAAATCCAAATAACGATATTTCAGCCGCAAGTCTTCCCGCACTGTCTCAGTGTCAGCTATGGAAACTTGGAAAGGTAACTGTTTACGGACAGCATTGAGGAGTTTAATTTTGTCGGCGTAGATTTCTACCTCGCCTGTTGGGATGCGGGTATTCAACGATTCTTCGGGACGTTGTGTTACCCTACCAGTGATTTCGACAACATATTCATTTCGCAGGGCGTTTGCATGTTCGTAAGAATCTGGGGTGCGTTGCGGATCGCTGACGATTTGGACAATTCCAGAGCGATCGCGTAAATCTAAAAATATCACACCACCATGATCGCGGCGACGGTCTATCCATCCGTAAAAGGTAACAGTTTCTCCAATATGTTCTTTTCGGAGTTCGCCGCAATAGTGAGTTCGCATAAGTCTTAGTTAGTGTTTCCGGGCTAGATTGGCAAGCAAATGTCAAAGCTTTCCCATTATCTAGCATCAATAGTAATTGTAGTAATAAACATACAATAATCTCACACCAATTTGGCAAAGGTCGATTGGGGGAGTGGGTGAGGCACAAAACCTGAAAGAAGACACGATGAAGCAAAGAAATTATCAGATACTCTCACCATGTCCCAGCACCACCATCTTTTACGTAATATAATGTTTCCGTTTTTACACTACTTATTTTGTGTAACTGAATTCTGGAGCACAACTGATAACTGTTAATCACTGTCTCAATAAAAATTTTTATTTAATAACTGTTCTATCAGAAAAGAACAATCCAAAGGGTATTATGCGTTCGTTGGTTTTCTAACTCCTAATGTAGCTTTTTTGCTTTCTTTTATTGCCAGTTTTGAGCATCAGTAATGCCAACAGAATTGTCCCAAAGCGAATTGCCAGATGATGGAGGATTTTTAGCGCACCCTCCACATCACCTCCTGCTCCATGCAATATCAATACCAGTGGAGCGGGTTGATCTGCTCAACTGAAGTAATAGCTATGTTTAAATGTCCTCTAAATGTTGAGTTACACTTGAATAGAGTGAGTCGAAGTCCTGACGGTTTCTGTCGTTTGAGTTAGCGATGTCTTCTCCTGTCAGAGACGCTATGTGTTAATGAGTCAGATTAATAGATGTATCTGTGCATTGCTTATCTACAAGCTACATTAGCGATCGCTAAAGCCTACATATTTTTAGTTAAGAATATATCTAATATGAAAACATCAATCAAAATAGTTAATTTTAATTGTAATTAAAGACGAAGTAAGTTAATTAAAAATGTAATTAACAATACAAATAACTTGATTTTAGAAGCCCTTTTCTATGCAGCTCCATATTAAATTGGTATAAGTCTCAAAGGTAAGTATAAAGCCTGTTTTACTTCTGACTTTTGAATTCTGAATTATGCTGTAATATATGCAAAAATTATTAGATTCAATTAACGCATTCTTACTTACGACTTCTTCATCGCTGGATACTGTTTCAAAACTTGCTGCAAATATTGTCCAGTATAAGACCTGGAATTTTTTGCAACTTCCTCTGGTGTCCCTACAGCAATCAATTCTCCGCCTTTGTCGCCACCTTCTGGTCCCAAATCTATCACCCAATCAGAACAACGAATTACATCTAAGTTGTGTTCAATGACTAATATTGAATTCCCTTTATCTACCAATCGTTGCAACACATCTAATAATTTGTGGACATCGTAAAAAGATAACCCTGTTGTCGGTTCATCTATTAAATAAAGTGTCTTTCCTGTGGCGCGTCGAGATAATTCTGTTGCCAATTTCACCCGTTGCGCTTCCCCACCAGATAAGGTAGTTGCAGGTTGTCCTAGTTGGACGTAACCCAAGCCGACATCAAATAAAGTTTGCAAACGCGCGATCGCTTTGGGTATATTCTGGAAAAAGTCTAAACTTTCCTCAACTGTCATTCTCAGTACATCAGAAATCGACTTATCTTTGTACTTCACTTGCAAAGTTTCGCGGTTGTATCTTGCACCTTTACAAATTTCGCATTGCACGTAAACATCAGGGAGAAAGTTCATTTCAATAACATTCACACCCTGTCCGCTACAAGCTTCGCAACGTCCACCTTTAACGTTGAAAGAAAATTGTCCGGGTTTATAACCCCTGGCTTTGGCTTCTACTGTTTGGGAAAATACATCCCGAATCGCATCGAAAATTCCTGTGTAAGTTGCAGGGTTAGAACGTGGTGTGCGTCCAATTGGGGATTGATCGATAACGATCGCTTTATCAATCGCATTCAATCCCTGAATTTTATCCAAATGTCTGGGTAAGGGAACTTTCTTTGTTAAATGGTGTTGCAGAGATGGGTACAGTAATTCGTTAATCAGCGTAGATTTGCCAGAACCAGACACACCAGTGATCGAGACGAGTTTACCTAATGGAATGTCTACATCTATATTTTGTAGATTGTTGCGATGGGCATTTTTAATTCCCAAACTACGCCCATTTCCTTCTCGGCGTTCTGCTGGTGTGGTAATTACTCGCCTTCCTGATAAATATGCACCCGTCAAAGAATCTTCTGCTGCTAATAATGCCTGAAAATCACCTTGGGCGATAATATTTCCACCGTGAATTCCTGCACCAGGGCCAATATCAACAATGTGGTTAGCTGCACGAATTGTTTCTTCATCGTGTTCAACGACAATTAATGTATTACCCAAATCGCGCAACTTAGTTAAAGTTTTTAGTAACCTGCCATTATCTCGTTGATGCAAACCAATACTCGGTTCATCTAAAACGTAGAGAACTCCTGTTAAACCAGAACCAATTTGCGTTGCTAGACGAATCCGTTGGGCTTCGCCACCAGAAAGCGTCATGGCGGGACGATCGAGGGTGAGATAATCTAAACCTACATCCAACAAAAATTGCAATCTGGCTTTGATTTCTCGCAGGACTAAATCAGCAATTTGTAACTGGCGATCGCTCAACTTAAATTGCTCAATTCTCTCCCGACAATCTCGAATTGATACGGTAGTCAATTCTAAAATTCCATATTGTCCCAACTTCACCGCCAAGGCTTCCGGTTTTAACCGTTTTCCCTTACAAACCTCGCACGGTTGATCAATTAAATACTGCTCTAATTTTTGCTTAATTAATTCAGAACCACCTTCATATTGCCGTTGCAAAATTGGAATAGCACCTTTAAAACTCTGCTTTCTTTGTGCTTCTGCGGCTCGTTCATCTTTCTCGCCATACAGAAGAATTTGCTGCTGTTCTTCTGTCAGCTTGCCCCAATTTGTTTGTAATTCAAATCCATAAATCTGCCCCACACTATAGAGTAATTCCAAGTAATAAGAATTATCTTTTTCTGACCAAGGCGCGATCGCAGCATAAACTGGCGCTTCCCAGTCAGGTACGATCAAGTCTGGCGCAAATCTCCTTAAAGTTCCGATGCCATGACAGTGCGGACAAGCACCATAAGGCGAGTTAAAGGAGAACAATCGCGGCGATAGTTCCTCCATTACCGCGCCATGTTCTGGACAAGCAAAATTTTCCGAAAATACTAATTCTTCTTCTTTTTCTTGTCCGTCGTCACCAAGTAGACTCACCAGAATGGCTGCAATCCCACCCGATTGCTTGAGACACGTAGACAAAGAATCAACCAAACGCTCTTGAATATCAGCTTTTTTCACCAAGCGGTCAATTACCACTTCGATGGTGTGGGTAAAATTTTTATCCAATTCAATGGAATCTGACAGTTCGCGGATCTCGCCATTGATCCGCACGCGGACAAAACCTTGAGAAGCAAGACTTGACAAAAGCTTACGGTGTGTGCCCTTCTTACCCCGGACAACGGGTGCAAGAATTTGGAAGCGGGTGCGATCTGGTAATTCCATGATGCGATCGCACATCTCATCAATTGTCTGGGGGGCAATACAGCGATCGCATATCGGACAATGAGGTTCGCCAGCCCGACCAAACAACAGCCGCAAATAGTCGTAAATTTCTGTCACTGTACCCACAGTCGAACGGGGGTTATGAGACGTTGACTTTTGGTCAATAGAAATGGCTGGACTTAAGCCTTCAATCGCTTCAACATCCGGCTTATCCAGTTGTCCTAAAAATTGCCGTGCGTAGGCGCTGAGGGATTCTACATAGCGACGTTGCCCTTCAGCGAAAATGGTATCAAAGGCTAAAGAAGACTTACCAGAACCAGAAACGCCAGTGAATACGATTAGGCGATCGCGTGGCAATTCCAAGTCAATATTTTTCAGATTATGCTGCCTAGCACCCCGAATCCGAATGGTATTCTGGCTGTTGTGGCTGGGGTACGGAAGATGTCCATTCAAGGATGCTGCTAGCTGTTTGTCTGACATATTGGGCGGCAAAGAAGGAGTTTCTTATGAAACAGTCCTTAATAATACTATCTTTAATCAGTTTATAGTAGAACAATCGTACTGTTTTAAATTGAAGTTGTACTTGAGATATTCTGAATCATGCTAGCCAATGCAGCCACTCATAATGTCACCTGGGAAAAGTTACCTGATGATTTTGTTTTAGACAACGAACCAGTGGATAACATTAATCAGCCACTCTTGGCTGCTGCTTTAACAGAAAGCTTGGAACTTGCTGGCAGATTACCCACCGATGCTTTAACCATCACTAACTACGGTATCTGCGCCACCTTGAATAATCGATTTGTGGTAAAAGCGCCAGATTGGGGATATGTATCATCTATTCGAGTCTCACGAGAAGAAGTGAAGCGCAGTTATACGCCACGACTCCAAGGTGATATTCCGGTAATTGTGATGGAATTTCTCTCAGATACCGAAGGTGGAGAGTATTCGAGTAAACCGACCTATCCCCCAGGTAAATGGTTTTATTATGAGCAGATTTTACAAGTGCCAAACTATGCCATTTTTGAACCAGAGCAAGGAGTGTTAGAAGTTTATCGGCGAGATGATTTAGGAAATTATGAACTGCAAACACCGGATGCAAATAATCGTCACTGGATTGCCGAAATGAATTTGTTTTTAGGCGTATGGCAAGGAAGCCGAGAGAACCGCACAGGTTATTGGTTACGTTGGTGGGATGACAACGGCGAACTATTACTGTGGGGTTTGGAGTTAGCAGCAAAAGAACGGCAAGAGAAAAATGTCGCTCAACAGCTTGCAGAACAAGAAAGTCAGCGTGCAGAAAGATTAGCAGCCCAGTTAAAAGCGCTGGGAGTAGAACCGGAGGTTTAACTCGGAACTTCGACCTTTTGACTCGGCCATTCGTGTTCAGAACTCGGAACTTCAGCCTTTTTGCTCGGTCATTGGTGTTCGGAACTCGGAAGTTCGACCTTTTTACTCGGTCATTGGTGTTCGGAACTCAGAAGTTCGACCTTTTTGCTCGGTCATTGGTGTTCGGAACTCGGAAGTTCGATCTTTTTGCTCGGTTATTGGTGTTCAGAACTTGAAACACCGAGTTCAGAACTGCGATCGCATTTTTAATTTACCGAGCGATCGCCTTTGGCTCTACATTTAAGATTAAAATCACTGCAAAAATTAGGTTCTCAACTGCGATCGCATTTCTTTTTTACTGAGCGAGTTTTTAAGTACTAAATATAATTTTTCCGTTGACTATTGCCACTAATTTTACTTTCAATGGCCCGGCTGTATAAGTATCCTCTGCTGCGATCGCTTTGATCTCTAAGGGTTGATTATACTGTCTTAGTTGGTCGACAAAGCTGAGAAAAGTCTCCTCTACTTGCACATTTTCGACAATTCCGGCATTACGGGCACGAAATTGGGAAGCAGAAATTAGTATGTCCAGGCGTTGCCGTAACTGATAAGATGTCATGTTTTTGGAATCGGCAGTAGTTGTGGCTAGCACTACCCCTCTCGAAAAAACCAGTTGATTCTGGGCTGTATCCGCGAAAAATTCTATCTGCTTTTCTCCCCTGACGTAATTACCAGCAGAGAAAATTCGCACGACGTATTCTTGACCATCGCTAATCTGCTTGTTCAACTGGTCAATCCTATCCTGGGTCACGCGCAGTAGCTCTACATTTGCCGGAATTGCACCAGGGTCGCTTAATTGTAAGTTGGCGTTGCGATTGGCTTCTTGTAAAAGTTGTATCACTGCCTGACGAGCAGCAGCAGGTTGGGTAACACGAACTACACCAGCAGACAGAACCTGACCGCGAACTAAGGCCAGCTTACCTAGACGCAGGTCGCGGTAGGACTGATAATATTTTTCCAGCCTTGCAACTTCCATTTCTAGTTGCTCCTGTTGTGCTTCCAATTCTTTGAGGCGCGATTCCCGTTTGGCAATCACTTGCTCTCGTGCTGCAACTTCTACATTACGTTTTTGAATTAGTTGATCCAGTTGGGCAATTTTTTGATCGCGCACTTCTATGGCTTCTTGACGATTAGCAAGTTCGCGCTCGCGTTTTTCAAGCGCTGTTTTGTGTTCGTTAACGGCTTTTTTCGCTTCAGCGTATAGTCGTTGACGTTCTGTCTTCAGTAGTTCAACTGCTACCTGTAGTTCATTAAAAATTATGAAATAACGCGATGTGGAACTTATTCTTAAAACCCCTCTCCAAACCTCTCCCCGAAACGGCTACGGTGTACACACAAGTAGACCTAGAGCGAGTTTCCAGCCAAGAAAGGTGGATTCAAACTGATAAAGTCCACGAACTAAAGTAATAATTCCCGCAGGTTTTTGAGACCTATAACCAGACCAGCCA
>NZ_JACJTD010000036.1 GCF_014698505.1 Nostoc foliaceum FACHB-393
ACCTTGGGTCGCCAAATGCTTTTTTGCACCACAGTTGAGCATGAATTCTTATTGGATTTTCCACTCTCTCTGCCCCCTCAAATCTCTTCCCCTAGTAGTTTACTTCTACTTGTGTGTACACCGTAGCCCCGAAACGGAGAGAGGCTTTGATTCTTGCTCCCCAACATTAGTAGGGAAGCAGGGTGGTTCCATACAAGCAGAGAAAGACTAAAACTGGGTTTGAACTTTATTTAGTTAAAGTCTTTCCCTCTCCGAATCGGAGAGGGAGGGTTTTACGTAGTAAAACCAGGGAGAGGTCATAATTACGAATTACTAATTAAACCAGCTAGATTTTTTAAAACTTTTACAACAGTATACAAGTCATCTCCACGATTAAGCGACAGTGTATAAGATAAGGCATATCTCGGTGTGCTCTGTTTCGTCAACTTAATAAATTGAAATTCACTACCATTGGTGACAAACCCAAAAACAGGTTTTGCCGAAGTTGCATCTGCCAACATATAAGCTAATGCTTGTGAAATTGCTGGCACTAAGGAGTAATCTGCTCGTTTCGCCTCAATTACGAGAACCCAAAATGGAGGATGAAACACCAAGATATCAATACGTCCTCTAATAATTGTGCCTTCGTCTTCAGAAGAAATTCTGACCTCTTCTTCCGACGCGATGTAGAAAGGCGGTTGATAAAAACCTGCTAGACGCAATAGTGGAGATAGCACCACCATTTTGACTACAGGTTATAAAATTTGGTAGCGGGATAAATGCAAATATTCTGCCTTGACTTCGTTGAGAGATTGCTTTTCTAAATCACTCAAATCAGGTAAATCTTGCTGCCATTCTGAAAAAAACTGTTCGTCGTCTGCAAGGTGTAGACCAAATTCATCGATGAGTTGGGCTAGGGTGATATCTTTTCCTTGAATAACTTGAACCATTTGTTAAACCTTTTTGTTAAATGGTAATTGCAGATGAAAGTATTGCAGGTCTTCCTAATGTACTTTTTTAATTTTTAATTCCCAAGCGATCGCAAAAATATTGACGATACAATTTACACAGTGGCATCACTTCATTGCCTTGAAATTTAACTAACCCCATACTGCGGAGTTTAAACGCTTCAGTTGTGCCTACATCTACGGGGCGATTTGCTGTCATAACTTGTTTGACCGCAGCTAGCAATTCTGCATCCTCTTGCAAATTCAACCAATGGCGGCGGAGATGGTCACTGTAAGGCCCTTCCTGAGTTGCTGCGATTTTTTGCAGATTTTCCAGCGTCATCCTACCACGGGCAATTTCATAAAGCGCTACCCGCACTAAATAAGGATGACCACCCACCAGTGTCATTAATTCTTCAATTTGTGAGTCACACTAATTGAGTCCGTGACGCTGTACCAAGTTTTGTACTTGTATTTGATTTAAGTCTGGCAACTCAATGGGTAAGCCAACATTAAAAGGCGACTGATTTATATTTAGCGGAATATAAACTTCCTTAGAATGCACAATTACCAATCGGAGATTTTTCCAAACTGTCTCATTCTTTGACCGTTCATGCCAAGCTCGTAGCAATCCAAAAAAATCAGCCGCAATTATAGGATGCTTAAAGACTTCATCGACTTCATCCAAACCCAAAGCTACGGGGCTATTAATAGCGGGTAATAAATACCGTTGAAAGTAATTTGTACATTTATTCTTGCTACCTAAAACACCCTTCCAATACTCGTCTAGCTTCTCTGGTAGATTCAGCTCGTAGGTAATGCTAGCGCAGAACCACTGCAAAAACTGATCTAAATTGGCGAGAAATTCTGCATCAGCTGACTGGAAATTTACGGGTGCTATCTGATAGTCATGTTGACTAGCATGATTGAGAACCCGCGACATCAGCGAAGTTTTGCCCATCTGCCGGGGAGCTTTGATGCGAATTAAGGCCCCTGGTTGAAGAATTGCTTCATAACAGTCTACCTCAATAGGCGATCGCTCCACATAGAAAGCAGAGTTGAGAGATACCTGCCCTTCTGGATTTTCTAAGGAGACTGCTGGTTTTATCTCGCTATCTGGAATAGTTTCGTTAGCAGAGATAGCACCTTGGGGATTGTTCCGACTTTTCAGCACTGGTGTCGAAGACTCTGGAATACTTTCTAAATCAATAGCGCTACAGCCAAACTCATAAGCATCTTCATAAGACCTATCAGCACCCAGTGCATCATAAAAGCCTACCGCAAATTTAATTGCGGCGCGATCGCCAATTGCCCGATTCATCCCAACCACGCAGTTAATGTGTTGGTGAATGGACTCAGCTTGCACCTCGCTATAACAGGCATTTAATAATACACACTCAATTTTGTCTTTAAATAACTTAAATAGCCTTGCCAGCGACTCCGTACTCACCAGCTGCATTTCCCCTGTATTATTTTCCAAGGCTAAACCTTGATTTCCACCACCATGTCCAGAAAAATGGATAATATGAGGATTATGATCTAAAAGCGCACGCCGCAAATCGTCAGGACGCACTGCCCATTTAGTAATAAGTTCAAACTTATCTCGGCTGCGAGAGCGTTGCAACCCTTCCTGAATTTCCCTTACTTCCTCGTCCAAGCGAAGTTTATCTGTCGTCGTGGGATTAGCTGACACAATCAGGATTTTTTTCACAGCGCTATCAACTATTGAATGCAGGCTTCTGGCTTAGATGTAGTTTACTACAGCAGATAACTACATAATTACTGATAGTGCATTACCGTTAAAGAGCCTTTGATACTCGTAAATGAGTCTTTGATACTCTTAAATGAGTCTTTGATACTCGTGAATGAGTCTTTAATACTCTTAAATGAGTCTTTGATACTCGTGAATGAGTCTTTAATACTCGTGAATGAGTCTTTAATACTCGTTAACGAGTCTTTGATACTCATGAAAATGACAGCAATTTTCATAAGTGTGGAATACACATAATTGTAGGGGCACAATATATTGTGCCCCTACAGGTGTAGCCTATTCAATTGAAAACCGCTGTAATCCTTAGCCAGATGCAACCTAATTAATCTTAATGTCCGGTTTTTTCTTGGCAACTTGCGTTTAAATCAAAACTTTGACATTCTGTAGCTTCCAGTAATTGCCTAACCGTATTACCGGGGTGACAACTCATCAAAGTTGCCCCCATTGTAGCCAGTGTAACAACAGTAGCTAGTCCCAACAAAGTAGCTCGTTTTCTAGGTTTGAGTGTCCTGATTAAATTATCTATCCCAGTGGCACTACCAACAACTTCAATTGGCCCAAGTACTTTTAAAGCAATAGCCGCATTAGCATAGCGACGTTTTCGGTTGCGTTCCACCATTTTCATCAACCACTGCCGGAAACGCGGACTGATTTGAGGAACTAATTGCTGGAAATTAAAGCGATAGTTATCATCAATTAATTTCCCAATCTCAACAGAACGGGTATTAGTAAGTAAGCAAATCAATGTTGCTCCTAAACTATATAAATCTGATGCCTCAGTCAGGGAATGACCAAACTGTTCCTCTGGTGGCATAAAACCTGGGGTTCCTGCTACAAAACTGCTCAGAGCTACTTTTGCACCCTGTATTCTAGCCAAACCAAAATCAACCAGATAAGCATTTAGTTGCTCATCAACCAAAATATTCTCTGGTTTAATATCCCGATGAATAATTGGCGGAATTTGCTTTTGTAGATAAACCAAAATCTCTAAAATTGACAAAGCAATTTGCTTTATTTCTTCTGGGTTAAAGCTGCTCGTTAAGCCTAAAGATGGGGCATTTTTGTATTCCTGCACCAGATAAAAAGCCCCTGGCATTTCAAAAGAATCTATATAGCGGGGGATGCGAGAATGATTTAGTTGCTGCAAAATTTCGATTTCGCGCTGATATGCTTTTACACCTGACAAATCAGCATCCGCACGAGCAAAACAAAACTCTTTAATCACCACCTGTTGCTTAGAGTTGAGGACATTAGCTAAGTAAGTAATGCGTCCCCCTTCTCGGTTGCGTCCTAGTTCGCTGATAATTTGATAGCCTTGTTTGGAAAAATCTGGATGGTGATTTAAGGGAATTGCCCCTTTATGTCCATTACGCACATCAAGCTCCATTACACACCACATGAGTTTGATTCTGTCAAGGTGCAATTATAAAGATTAAGATCCACTCACCCAGATTGTTAGCCCCATTTCTACCCTGCATGGGCCAAGGCGCATCGGCAGAAAGTTCCTTTGCATTTGCGTCTTGGCGCAAAATTGTTAACTTTGTGCTAGCCAATCGACAATCTGAGCATTAACTACATCTGGAACCTCATCGTGAGGACAATGACCGGCATTGGGAATGGGAACAATTTTGATGTCTTTGCCATTCTCACGCGCCTCTTCGTAAATCTTGGCCCCGGTAATTGGTGTCCAGGGATCATCAGCACCCCAAATTACTAATAGAGGACGTTCTACTTTGGGCAAAAGTTCCTCTGGGCTTGGGCCAGGAGGGGCTGTGAGAATGGAAGCGAAGACTTGTTGCGCTCCTGGGTCGCAAGAGGGAGTATAAAGTAAATCAACTAATTCATCGGTGACGGCTTCACGGTTCCGGTAAACTTGGTAGAGGGTGCGGCGAATTTGGGCTTTTTGACGGATGCGGTTATAGACAAATTTACCTGTAATTGGCGATCGCACAAACCGATTAAAAGCTGCCATGACAATCCGTAGTGGCGGATTCAATTCGTGGGGACGATGACTCAACCCACCCGCAGAGTTAATTAAAATACCACCAGCAGAAATTTCTGGATGTTCCACCAGTACTATTAAGCTCAAAAGTGCGCCAATGGAGTTGCCAATAAATACAGCAGGTTCTTTTATATGTGCTGTGCAGAAATCTTTCAGCAGTTCCACCCAAACTTCCACGCTGTAATCAATGGGCGCTTTATCGGAACCGCCAAAACCTAAAAGGTCTATGGCAAACACCTGGTAGCCAGCATCAGCTAAAACTGGGACATTTTTCCGCCAGTGCCCAATAGAAGCACCAAAGCCGTGAACCAGTACCAAAGGGCGTCCTGTACCCATAACGGTGTACTGGATTTTGTAACCCTGCCAAGTCCAAATGAATTTTTCAAAAGCGTCTTGGGTTGCAAGCTGTTGTGTCGTTACAGTCATTAATAAGATTCATAAAGTGTATCTTCAAATATATTAATGTTCTCTGACCGAAATAGTTCTGAGTAACGAGTGCTAAGTAAAAAAGCAATAATCACACTCCTGAACTCCTAACTCCTAACTCCTAACTCAGCACTCCTCACTCAGCACTGATTAGATGTTAGTTCCATCCACCCCAAGGGATTAATAAGTCAAGGGATACCAAATACCCCTGTGACTATTTAGACGAATGGTAGTGTGAGATGAAATACATGAATCAAAATTACTTTGCTCAAATGAGCAAGTTTGTTCTGGCTGCAACCTCTGTGGCAATATTTTCACCAATAGCTTCTGCCTACGCAACTTTAGGATTCTCTACCACCGTCGCCCAAATATCTGATCATTCCACAAATCAACAACTTTTAGCTGATAAGAAAGTAGAAACAAGGAGTCGTACTACTATTGAGCGGCAAACCATCACCACAGAAAGCCGCAGTAGTAGTGTTTCTGCAAAAGGCAAAAAAACAGGTTTTAGCCTTGCCATTTGGGAACCATCGGGTAATTTGTCAGAAGTGATTGCTCGCATTTCTGTAAAGAGTAAAGGTGGCAAGGGCTATTTAAAAGAGCGGTTTTTGGGTGATTACAAGTACAAGATTAAGCAAAAAGCCAAATTTGCTAAGGGTTTAAAAGCTAGCGATCGCATCGTCGTGCGATTGTATGATGTTCAAAACCGCTTTATTGGCTATAGCGAATTTGAATGTTTGTCTGCAAATACCACAGTTAACCTGGTTTTGTCAGCCAAGCCTACAGAATACCAAGTCGTTCGCACTGTTTATGGTGTTGATGCTGACCAAAACGGCACTATTGACGCAGGTACCACCACCTACGACTACTTCACCCAAGTCAGCGACCAACGTGTTAGTTTCCTCAGCAGTTCCCAAACCTTCCAAGGTAGTCAGTTCCAAGTAGAAAGTTTGTCAAAAATTCCAGGAACCAGCGTTTATCCGGTCTCTTTCACTCAGGGTGAGTATGCTGTAGTGCGTCAGTCGTTCGTGAGCGTCTTTAGTTCTGACTTGGCAGAGGCTTTACAAGCTACTCCTGGCAGCTTGGTGCAGGTGATTGAAGTCAGCGATAACTCTAGCTACGATGTCAGCCAAATGCTGATGAATTATCGCCAAGTTGGGATGTCTCGCGCTCTCCAAGTTGGGTTTTCTGATGTTTCCACAGACTATTGGGCTAAAGATTTTATTGCCGAATTGGCCTCAATGGAAATTCTCGAAGGTTTTCCTGATGGGACTTTCCGCCCTGATGCACCAGTAACTCGTGCTCAATTTGCGGCAATGCTGCAAAAAGCGTTTACCAAGGGGAAAATTCGTCGAGCGATCGCATTTAAAGATGTCTCAACTCAATATTGGGCTTACAATGCCATCAGCGAAGTTTATCAAATGGGCTTTTTAAACGCTGTCATTGGCAAAGGTTTCAATCCCAGCCAAAGCCTTTCTCGCCTTGACATTTTTGTAGCATTAGCGCGGGGATTAAATTATCAAACCAGTGGTTCTACAGACACAATCTTATCTGTTTACAGCGATGCAACTACTATTCGTAGTGAATATCGCAGTCTGATTGCTGCTTTGACACAACGCGGTATAGTCGTCAACTATCCCAATGTGAACTTGCTAAATGTTGAACGGGTAGCAACCAGGTCTGAAGTATCTGCTTTGCTATACCAAGCCCTGTCTAGCACTGGGCAGGTAGCAAAAATTTCCTCACAGTACGTAGTTGGACAACAACAAGTTGCAGTTGAGGAGCAGACTGAAACTTCGACCGAGGGCGTTAAACCGCGTCGCAATTGCAACCAAGGAATTGGTAATGGTGCTGAGGGCTGTGACCCAGGTAATTCTCGTCCTCACGGTGGCAGTAACGATGAAGGTGGACGCACTCCTGGTAACAGATAATACTATTTTTTTAAGAGGCGCGATTAATCGCGTCTCTAGCTTGCTCGACTGTAAAACTAATTTCCTGACCATAGGAAATTTCTAGTGTATGACCATCTGGGTCTCGAATAAAAGCCCAGTAACCGACCGGATGACCCCAGTCATTTGGCCCAGCCAGCAGTATTCCCTCAGTGCGTGCCTCATTGCACAGGCGATCGATTTCCTCGCGATTCGAATAAGCTACTCCAAGATGGGATTGTGGTAAAAGTGCGCCTTCTACTTTAGCTACTTTAATTAAGACAATCACAAAAGGTCTAGTCAGGTCACTAATCCAAGCAACATCTGATTGAGTCGCTTGATCAATGCGATGATGCACAACTGTCATCTGAGCATACTTTGCATAAAATGAGATACTTGCATCAACATCACTGACTGCAAGTGCAATGTGAGTCAAACCAAGATCAGACATTAAAAAAACTCCGTGTGTAGACTTGACTGGACAAATGTAAGTATTGGCCTTAGTGCTTACTAAGAAAGGTGACACCATTGATAATGAAGGTAGGCGTTATCTTCACAAAATTTATGTTTTTAACTTGGTTAGACAGTAACTCTTGGCTGCTGGAAATCGGCGGGAAACGAATACTAATTGACCCTTGGCTGGTTGGTTCGTTAATTTTTAGTAATTTGGAATGGTTATTTAAAGGTTCGCGATCGCAAGAGCGTCCAATACCAGATAACATTGATCTGATCCTGCTATCTCAAGGTTTAGAAGACCACGCTCATCCACCAACGCTGAAGCTACTCGACCACAGCATCAAGGTTGTAGCTTCTCCGAATGCTGCCAAAGTTGTGCAGCAGTTAGGTTACACCCAAGTAACAGTATTGGCTCATGGTGAAACTTTCACTTTAAATAATCAAATTGAAATCAAGGCTTTTCCAGGCTCTCCCATTGGCCCCACTCTAGTAGAAAATAGTTATCTTCTGAAAGAATTGGCGAGTGGTTTAACCGTATACTACGAACCTCATGGGTATCATTCTCCACAACTTCAGCAAGCTGCACCTATCGATGTAGTGATTACACCATTTATTGACGTGAGCCTACCTTTGCTTGGGCCGATTATTAAAGGGAAAAATAGTGCTTTAGCAGTAGTAAAGTCATTACAGCCTCAAGTAATAATACCTACTGCCGCTGGTGGGGATGTGGCGTTTGAAGGATTGCTGATGAAATTAATTCAGACTAAAGGAAATGCTGAAGAATTTCGCTCGTTACTAGAGAAAAACAATCTTTCAACGCGGGTACTTGAGCCAAAACCAGGCGATCGCTTTGAATTACCATTAGAAAAAGGAGCATTAGCAATCTAAGTTAGCTCACATCTTGCATCTAGCTCTAGCGATTAGAATCAAGGTTTTCAACCCGCGTCGGTGGCTTTTGCCTGTGTAGCCGCGACTTCTAGTCGCCAGGGCTAATTTTGTTCCATAGCTGAATTATCTTGCATATTATACACTTCTCTAATCGGAAAAGGAATTTGAATTCCTGCTTGCTGATAGCGCTTGTGTAATTTTTTAACAAATAAATGTTTACCAATACGCTGATCAAAGTATTCACTTACGCGCATATAAAGCGTAAAATCTATACTAAAATCATTAAAAGTATGAAATCTGATATATGGTTCACTTTCTTTTAATTCAGGTGCAATTTCTTGCATGACTTCTTTGGCAACTTCTACAGTTACTTTTTCAACTTGTTCCAAATCGCTATCATAACTGACACCCACATCCATTGTTAAAGTAATTTCCTTTGCGGGTAAATGATAGTTTGTGAAAATCGCAGAAGACAATTTAGAATTCGGAACAATTACTACATTATTTGAGATTTCTTTAATTGTCGTATTGCGCCAAGAAATATCTATGACGTATCCTTCTTGCCCAGCATCTAATTTTACATAATCTCCAGTTCTAACTTGCTTAGAAATAATTAAATAAAAGCCAGAAAACAAATTTGCTAAGGTATCTTGAAGTGCTAAACCAACTGCTAGACCACCAATCCCTAAAGTTGTAATTATCGGTGTAATTTGAACACCTACTGTTTGCAAGATAATTAATGTTCCCAAAACTAAAACAGTAATCTTAGCAAGGTTAGAAATTAGTGATGTGGGAACTCCTTCTGTTCTGCGAATAAATAAATTAACAAAACCAGCAGTCAATCTGGCTAAGAAAAGGGTTACTGAATACAGCAGTGCGATCGTCAGAACTTTTTGCAGTACGATCGCAATATCTGGCTTGAGGGGAGAACTCAGAATTGCCCAAAAAAAACCGCCAATGGCAAACCAGATAAAAGTCATGCGGTGCAGAGAGTGAAATATAATATTACCCCCGGCAATTCGTTTATTATTAACGAATGTTTCCAGTTTTTTGAAGATAACTTTTTCACCAATTAATCCAGCCAGTAAGCCAGCTAGAATAAATGCTATCGGTGTAATCCATTCCATCATATCAATTTTAAATTTGTAATTTTAGATTTAGGATAACAGCATAGTTGCTGCGATTATGGCTAAATTTTACCTTGTTAGTTGTCGGATTAGCTGTTTGAGATTTTCTGGATTATGGACTTGCCAATTGTTTACCACCCAGATTACATTGCTCCCCTACCTGAAGGACATCGCTTCCCGATGTCTAAGTTCCGACAACTCTACGAGTTACTGTTAACTGATGGTGTAGCTAATCAAGAACAGTTTTACACCCCCGAACGTCCACCACCAGAGTTGATAGAGTTAGTCCACACCACAAGCTACGTTCAAGCTTACTGTGAGGGAACCCTAGACCCCAAAGCACAGCGACGCATTGGTTTGCCTTGGAGTCCAGCATTAGCGAATCGTACCTGTGTAGCTGTAGGTGGTACGATACTCACTGCAAAACTGGCGCTAAGACAGGGTTTAGCTTGTAATACGGCTGGTGGAACTCATCATGCCTTTCCTAGTTATGGGTCTGGTTTTTGTATTTTCAACGATTTAGCGATCGCCTGTCGCGTTTTACAAAAACTCGGACTCGTCCGAAAAATCCTGATTGTCGATTTGGATGTCCATCAAGGAGACGGCACAGCTTTTATCTTCCAAGACGACGACAGCGTTTTTACTTTCTCCATGCACTGCGAAGTCAATTTTCCCGGTACTAAACAAAATAGCGATTTGGATGTTCCTTTACCGGTGGGAATGGAGGATGACGCTTATTTACAAACCTTGGCGAGTTATCTAGCAGATTTATTATCTAAAGTCAAGCCAGACTTAGTATTTTATGATGCTGGTGTTGACCCTCATATAGGCGATCGCTTGGGAAAATTAGCCCTAACTGATGCTGGGATTTTTCGCCGAGAAATGCAGGTTTTAAGTACCTGCATGAGTAGCGGTTATCCTGTCGCCTGCGTTATTGGCGGCGGTTATGGCGATGATATGAAATCTTTAGTCTGGCGGCATTCGCTACTGCATCGTGCCGCTAGTGAAGTTTACCGACAGTATAAACTTTGATGCAGCCGCTTGAGTTTTTTTGATTAATTTATTCTTTTGAAGTTCCTTAGATGAGCAAATTTAGAGAAGCAATAGCAGCAATAATATTGAGTTCATTCTTAGGAATTCCGTTCGTTATATTATCGCTGTGGTATCAGAATCCTCCTGGTTGTGAACGATTAGGCTTCAGTGAAGCATGTCTTCCAAATGCGTGTATGGGTGGTAATTCCTTAAGGGCTGGATTTCCATTCCCAATAGTGCATGATGATAATGCTGGCTCACCTGTACATGGCTGGGGGAGAAGTGGGGCTGAAGATTTTCAGAATATAAATCTTGGGGCATTTTTATTAGATGCCTTGTTTTACGTTGTCAGAGTAATCATGCTTTTTACGATTACAAAAAGTATTTTAAAATCTGTAAAACGTTCAAGAAGATTGGGCTAATACGGGCAAAGGTAATAGTGGATGAATAACGGCAAACTCAGAATTTACGAACTAGCAAAAGAATTAAATTTGGATAGCAAGAAGCTATTAATAATTTGTGAAAAGCTCAAAATTGTCGTCAAAAGCCATACGAGTACCATCTCAGAATCTGACGCAGAACGCATTCGTCTAGCGGTAAATAAACTAACAGCAAAAACCTCGAAAAATAAAACAAGCTCTGAAGATTGGGGCTATATGTTTATAGCTTCAGCAATTGATAGTTTTATCCGCCATCTTGAAGGTGAAACCGCCCTTAAATCATATCCTGATTTTAGGGACAGGCGCGATCGCGCCAATCAGTTAATGTTGGAATGTGTCGGGAAAAAGCCTTCTCTATTTTATGTGCGTCGCAAAGGTGCGGGGAAAGAAGCAAGGGAAGAAATTTGGGATTTGACAATAGCAACAGACTCCGACGATTTTCCATTACCCGCAAGACTTGAGAAGCTTAGAAAAACATTAGGATTTAGAGCGGCTGTACCAAAAGATGGACGCGATGGTATAAAAATACTTTCGGCTCAGTTGTTACAACTCTCACGGGGACACGCCGATAGCTATGCTATAGCTTGTCGCTTACGTTTGCTAGCTAATCATCAGCATCATCTCGACATTCCACCTGCAACATTGAAACGCATCGCAGCCGCGCCAATGTGTGGTGAGCATGTGCCTACAGAAGATCAGCTTAAAGCTTGGAAAGCGTTTTTGCAAATTGAGGAAAAAATCGCTAAAGCACGTCAGTTTTGTGTGCGTTATGTAAGTCACAACTATAACTTCAAAAGGCGAATCAGTTTTGAAATTGATGTAGCTTCAGCCACTCTTGACGGCTTTTATCAAAATTCCCTCGACATGGAAAACTTCTGGGAACGAGCAAGACGCACAAAAGGCGAAGATTTAAAACTTTTTGAAACTGCTCCCGTCGGCAAAAATTGGATTAGTGGCCGTCAATTAGGGACTGTTGAGGAAGTTGACCCCAACCGTTGTATTATCAGCCTCAGATTAGAACGCGACTTAGCTGAATTCATGTCAGCAGAGCGTTATAAGTTGCCAGATACAGGATTTTTGTGTTTTGAGGCAGTTGGTGATATTCAGCAGATTCAGCGCAAGAAAAAAGCTTTAGATGATTTGAATAATGGTTACACTCAAAATCCTTACTTAGGTAACTTTTTATTCGATGCTTTCCAGGCTAGACAAATCAAAACAACTGTTGAACTTCAACCACAAGATTTATTATTATCTTCTGCTAATCCTGGTCAGAAAGCAGCAGTAGAAAAGGTACTTGCTGCGAAGGATCTTGTTCTTATCCAAGGTCCGCCAGGTACTGGTAAAACTACTGTAATTGCCGAGATTTGCTATCAAATAGCCCTTCGTGGTGGACGTACCTTAATCGCTTCTCAAGCCAATTTAGCAGTAGATAATGCCCTGAGTCGATTAGTCCACAACCCAGTGATTCGGGCTGTACGCAAAGGGAGAGCCGAGAAAGTTGGGGAAGAAGGACAGCCATTTTTAGAAGACCAAGTGATTGGTAGATGGCTGGAAAATACAGCAAATGACTGCGAAAATAATCTTACCCAAAGGCTCGAAAATATCCAAATATTTAGCCAATTACTGGCATCATCACGAAGATTTACAGCCTACTTTGAAGCAGAGGAAGAATTTAATCAACAACAAACTAAATTCACTAAAAATAAGGTAAAGCTAGAGGCAAACTTTAAAAATCAAGAAAAATCTTATAACGAAACTATAGAAAAACAGAATGAAGTTGAATCACTCATTGCAGGACTTAAGAATATACTAAATATTGCACCAAATATCAACTGGGAAGCTCCAGAAGTTACAGATTTTTTGCCGCTTCTTAAGCCATACACAGAAGGTAACAGTTTAGTAGAAGAATTTTTAGCAAATGTTCGTAAAACGATAAAATATACTGATGAACTTGGCTGTGTGCGTCCGGCATTTGGTGCTTTTGGTTTAGCGGTTTGGTTACGTGAAACTGTAACAATAGAAATTTATAAATTTAAAACTGCTTTAACTTATGCTCAAGATGCAAGTAAAGCCATTTTAAAAGTTGCAGGATCAGTGGAGGTTGTCAAACAAAATTTTGTCTCGTTAAATCAGCTACAACCAGATTATCAGAAATATCTTGCCAAACTGCAAAATATACAGCAAACAATCCAGATATGGGAAAACCGTAAACGTGAAATCGATTACATTATCTCAGCAGTTAAAGAATGGAAAGCGACAGCACCTTCTCATCTTTATCAAACTTTGAAAGATTGTCAGCAATCAGGTTTACCACTAACAGAAAATTTAGTGGACTTGCCGCTAGGTTTGTTGATGTTTGCTAACACATTAAAATTACCCATAGTTCCAAAAATATATAAAATAAATCTACCAGAATGGGAGCTATTGACAAAGGCTATCGCTTATGAAATAGACGGAGGTTTTACTGATAGGCGGGGTAAACAGCATAATTTTAGCTATTTTTTACAACAAAATTTTAGTCAGATTCCAATAGTGCTATCAAAGAGCGATCGCACCCAATGGCAAGAAACCTATCAACAGTTTAACAATTATCAGCTACTCAACCCAAAACAGCGAAAATTACTGGTTGAGAATACCCAGGTTTTTTTAATTAGAATGCAACGGACTTATGGTGGATCATGGGAATGGAATAACATTGACTCTACTCTCACCCGCATTACACAAGAATTGTTAGATATTATTCTTGCAAATGCGCGTCAATGCGTTTTAAAAGTCAAAACTGAAACTGAGCAACAGCTTCAGCATTTGCAACGACAATTAAATGAACTCCAGAAAAATGAAGTTAGCCAACAGCAAATATCCATTACTCAAGCTGAGGCAGAAAAGGCACAACAAGACGCTAATCTGCAACTTGGACGAGTGATTAATATCTTACAAGAACTTAATCAACAGCCAAATATACCTGTTCAATTACGCATTTTAATTGAAAAATACCTTACAACACAATCAAATATTTGGGAGCAGCCACAAGAATTCTCAAATCAAGTGAGTTCTTGGGTAAATTGTATCAGTCAACTTGAAAACTTAATTTCATTATTAGAACCTTTTGCTGTGCTGGAGATAATTAAAAATTCTCTACATGAACATTTATCAAAGCTACAAGAAGAAACTGGAATTTCTCTACAACAGCTTCAAAAATTACAAATCAATTTACGCGAAATAGAACAGAAATCGCAACCACAGCCATCAGATAATTTAATAGAAGAAAGGAATTGGTGGTTGACAGAATGGCAAAAAATACCGGATAAGTTTAAGCCAGAAAAGTTTGCTGCTGACTTGTTTAATATAGATTTATTACGTAGTATAAATATTAGCTTTGAATCTTGGCAACAGCAACTACAAAAAGATGAAACTTATCTCAATAAATATCAGAATTTTGTACAAGATTGGATAGGAAAATTAAGACAGCCAACTGAAGGCGATCGCGATGATTTAAGGCGCATATATTTAGATAATGCCAACGTCGTTGGTATCACTTGTGTTCAAGCTGCAAATAGAGGTTTTTCTGAAGAATTCAAATCTTTCGATGTTGTTATTATTGATGAGGTTAGTAAGTGTACTCCACCAGAGTTACTAATCCCAGCTTTGAAAGGCAAAAAGTTAGTAATGGTAGGCGATCATCGGCAATTACCACCCATGCTTGATACTAGCACTGTAGAAGAAGTTGCTCAAACAATGGGTAATACACGAGACGAACTACAATTCTTAGAAGAATCTCTATTTAAAAGTCAGTTTGAGTCTGCTGATGAAAGCATCAAACAAATGCTAACTACACAATATCGAATGCATCCATTTATTATGGGAGCAATCAATCAGTTTTATGATGGTAAACTAGAATCTGGGATTTTGGAGCCAGATACAAAACGTGCACATAATTTAGCAGGTGAAATTGTCCAAGAATCTCATCATCTTCTTTGGGTAAAAACGCCCATAGAGAATCAGTTTTTAGAGCAACGGAACGGAACTTCTTACTTTAATACTCAAGAAATTGATGCGATTGAAAGTTTGTGTCACCAGTTCGAGACTACTTGGGCTTCTAGAGTTGCTAATGGTGAACCCAAAAAAGAAATTGCTGTAATTACGTTTTATGGCGCTCAATTAAGAAAAATTGATGAACGTCTGCAATCTGAACTTTTTCCTTCACTAGAAATTCGTACTGGTACGGTAGACAGATTTCAAGGGATGGAAAGACCTATTGTAATTGTTAGTATGGTTCGCAACAATAGCAAAGGAGATGTGGGATTTGCCAAGAAGCCAGAACGGGTTAACGTTGCATTTTCTCGCGCTCAGGAACTACTAATAATTGTGGGTTGTCATAATTTATTTACCCATCAATCGGGTAAAGTTGGAAGTATGTATTCCGAAGTTTCAAATATTGTAAGTCTTCATGGAGGTTTCGTTGATGTTTCTCGCCTCTTCAGCTAAATCGATTGATTGATGACAATCTCAAGAATTTGGTAGAGACAGACTGTTTCTTGATATTTGGTGCTAATTGAAGGGTATGTTTTAGTCGCAATCAAAATTTTCCTTCTTTCCATAGAACGACCTCTGTATAAACTAGTCCACTATGCATATTGGTAATATAAGCACATCAAATACTTCAGTATATAAGAATTTTTCCATTACATACTGCCGAAACTCCCAAAATTTTGGAAAATAATAAAGTAAGTCGAGTATCACAAGACTCACTTGATTTCCTCATTTCTTCTAGGAAAATATGACTCATTCTTTCCTTGAACGCCTGCGTAGTCCAGATAGACCAGTCCTCGTCTTCGACGGGGCGATGGGAACCAACCTCCAAACCCAAAACCTTACGGCTGAAGACTTCGGCGGCCCACAGTATGAAGGTTGTAACGAATACTTAGTTCACACTAAACCTGAAGCTGTCGCTAAGGTTCACCGTGACTTTCTCGCCGCTGGTGCAGACGTAATTGAAACGGATACCTTTGGCAGTACGTCCTTGGTGCTGGCAGAATATGACTTGGCAGACCAAGCTTATTACCTCAGCAAGACAGCCGCAGAATTGGCGAAGCGTGTCGCGGCGGAATTTTCCACGCCAGAAAAACCCCGGTTTGTGGCAGGTTCTATTGGCCCCACAACGAAACTTCCTACCTTGGGACATATTGACTTTGACACCATGAAAGCTACTTTTGCTGAACAAGCAGAGGCGCTGTGGGATGGTGGTGTCGATTTATTTTTGGTGGAAACTTGCCAAGATGTGCTGCAAATTAAGGCGGCGCTGAATGCTATTGAAGAAGTGTTTGCCAAAAAAGGCGATCGCAGACCGTTAATGGTGTCTGTGACAATGGAAAGCATGGGCACAATGTTGGTTGGTTCAGAAATCAGTGCTGTGCTGACAATTTTGGAACCTTACCCAATTGACATTCTCGGTCTAAACTGCGCCACAGGCCCAGACTTGATGAAACCACATATCAAGTATCTGGCAGAACATTCACCTTTCATCGTTTCCTGTATTCCCAACGCGGGTTTACCTGAGAACGTCGGCGGTCAAGCGCACTACCGCCTGACACCGTTGGAATTACGGTTGTCGCTGATGCATTTTGTTGAAGATTTGGGTGTCCAAGTGATCGGGGGTTGCTGTGGGACGCGTCCAGAACACATTCAACAATTGGCAGAACTTGCTAAAGACCTGAAGCCAAAAGTTAGACAACCTAGCTTAGAACCAGCAGCAGCATCAATTTACACCACTCAGCCCTACGACCAAGATAATTCCTTCTTGATTGTTGGTGAACGTCTCAACGCCAGTGGTTCCAAAAAGTGCCGCGATTTGCTCAATGCGGAAGATTGGGATGGACTCGTTTCAATGGCGAGGGCGCAAGTTAAAGAAGGCGCACATATTCTCGATATCAACGTCGATTATGTGGGACGCGACGGTGTGCGGGATATGCACGAATTAGTTTCGCGCATTGTTAATAATGTGACACTGCCTTTAATGCTTGACTCCACCGAATGGGAAAAGATGGAGGCGGGTTTAAAGGTTGCCGGTGGTAAGTGTTTGCTGAACTCCACCAACTACGAAGATGGGGAACCGCGCTTTTTAAAGGTGCTGGATTTAGCGAAAAAATACGGTGCTGGTGTAGTCATTGGTACTATCGATGAAGATGGAATGGCGCGGACAGCAGACAAAAAGTTTGCGATCGCCCAACGCGCATACCGCCAAGCTGTAGAATACGGCATACCACCCACAGAAATATTCTTTGATACCCTAGCGTTACCTATTTCCACTGGGATTGAAGAAGACCGGGAAAACGGTAAAGCCACAATTGAATCTATCCGGCGCATTCGTGAAGAATTGCCTGGATGTCATGTAATTTTAGGTGTTTCCAATATTTCTTTTGGTTTGAATCCAGCCTCGCGGATGGTGCTGAACTCGGTGTTTTTGCACGAGGCGACAACGGCGGGAATGGATGCAGCCATTGTCAGTGCTAACAAAATTTTACCGCTCTCGAAGATTGAGGCACGCCATCAAGAAATTTGTCGCCAGTTGATTTATGATCAGCGGAAGTTTGAGGGTGATGTTTGCGTTTACGATCCCTTGGGAGAGCTTACCACAGCGTTTGCTGGGGTGACAACTAAGCGCGATCGCTCCTTAGATGAAAGTCTTCCCATCCCAGAACGTCTCAAACGCCACATCATCGACGGCGAACGCATTGGCTTAGAAGAACATCTGAAAAAAGCCTTAGAAGAACATCCCCCGTTGGAGATTATCAACACCTTCCTGCTAGATGGCATGAAAGTTGTCGGGGAATTATTCGGTTCTGGACAAATGCAGTTACCCTTCGTCTTGCAATCTGCCGAAACCATGAAAGCGGCGGTAGCGTTTCTCGAACCATTCATGGAAAAATCAGAATCAGGCAACAATGCCAAGGGAACCTTTATCATTGCCACAGTCAAAGGCGATGTCCACGACATTGGTAAAAACTTGGTGGATATCATCTTATCCAACAACGGCTACAAGGTGATTAATCTGGGAATTAAGCAGCCGGTGGAAAACATCATCAACGCTTACGAACAGCATAAAGCTGACTGTATTGCCATGAGTGGTTTGCTAGTAAAATCCACCGCCTTCATGAAAGAGAACTTGGAGGTATTCAACGAAAAGGGAATTAGTGTCCCCGTGATTTTAGGTGGTGCAGCGTTGACTCCCAAGTTTGTCTATGAAGATTGCCAAAATACCTATAAAGGTAAAGTTGTTTATGGCAAAGATGCCTTTTCTGACTTGCACTTCATGGATAAATTAATGCCAGCAAAAGCTACTGGTAACTGGGAAGATTTGCAGGGATTTTTGAACGAAATCGAAACGGCTGAAGTTTCGACAAATGGTAACAAAGAACCAAAAGCGACAACTGCTGAAGAAACATCTGCTGAACCAAAAGTAGTAGATACAAGACGTTCTGAAGCTGTGGCTGTAGATATTGAACGTCCAACACCGCCTTTTTGGGGAACGAAGTTATTGCAGCCTAGTGATATTCCCATCGAGGAAATATTCTGGCACTTGGATTTACAAGCTTTGGTTGCTGGACAATGGCAATTCCGTAAACCAAAGGAACAATCTAAGGAAGAATATCAAGCTTTCTTGGCTGAGAAAGTCTACCCAATTTTAGAAAGTTGGAAACAGCGGATTCTTGAGGAGAATCTGTTGCATCCCCAGGTGATTTATGGGTATTTCCCTTGTCAGTCTGAGGGAAATTCTGTACATATATATGACTCAGAAAGTCAATCACAACAGGTTGTAACTTTCGAGTTTCCCAGACAAAAGTCTTTAAGACGGCTGTGCATAGCAGATTTTTTTGCACCGAAGGAGTCAGGAATTATTGATGTGTTCCCGATGCAGGCGGTGACTGTAGGGGAGATTGCAACAGAGTTCGCCCAAAAGCTGTTTGCAGATAATCAATACACAGATTACCTGTATTTCCACGGTATGGCGGTGCAGGTTGCAGAGGCTGTGGCGGAGTGGACACACGCCAGAATTCGCCGAGAGTTAGGTTTTACTGCTGAAGAACCCGATAATATTCGGGATATATTGGCACAACGCTATCGAGGCTCACGGTATAGTTTTGGTTATCCTGCTTGCCCAAATATCCAAGACCAGTACAAGCAACTAGAGTTATTGCAGACTGACAGAATTAACTTGTATATGGATGAAAGCGAACAACTTTATCCAGAACAGTCTACCACTGCGATTATTACCTATCACCCAGTAGCAAAATACTTTAGCGCTTAATCAATATCCCCTCTCCTTAATAAGGAGAGGGGTGCCCGAAGGGCGGGTTGAGGTTCTTATATTGTGAGCAATTGAATCAAGGCTAGATAAAGTATAAATTGATGGCGAAAGCCATTTTGAAGAAAGTGCTGCTGAATATGATAAGGCAAGACAAGAATTTATTGAATCAGCAGGAATTAAGTTTATTAGATTTACGAATAATTATGGGTATGCTAATTTGTCTGGCGTGCTGGACAGTATTGCTCAGAATATATATACCAAGTTTAAGGGGATAGTAATTTAACCTCACCTCCAGCCCCTCTGCTTATTAAAGATATATCGTGTACGCACAAGTCTCTCTCGACGCAATTTACGGTTTATCGAATAGCTCAAGAAAACCTCACCCTGGTTATACTACGCAAAACCCGTCCCTCTCCTTACTAAGGAGAGGGATTAAAATCACTATAGGGTGAGATTCCGACAATATTGTACCGAAGTGAGAACCGCTATATCTGATTATTTTGCACCCAACTGATATCTTTCCTTTAACGGTGGGTATTATAAGTTTACTTTGCTAATAACATCTTCATAAACTTGCCTTCAAATAAAATACATTTCCGCAATTTTACTGTGAAGTTATGCTCTTATTATTTATCAGGCTTGAATTAAATAATTCTGAAAAAATCAGTATTTACCGGATAAAATGAACCATTCATGAATGATATAACTTTAAATAAATTGTCTTTTGTTGTAGCTACTTTATCTGGAAATTAGTCAAACCAGATGCAGTAGTTAGATAACTATAATCTTATATTTTGCCTGTTAAAATACTTGGCAGTCATGATTTAAGGTGTATAAAAAAATAGAAAATCCGGTACAAATCACTTGACAGGGAAGCAGCTATGTCTCGAAAACGTCAGCTAGTCAAGGCAATTCAAAAAACCTTCGGACAAATTAGCAAGCAGTTTTTATCTGCAATTAACAAGCAAATTATTTGGTTCCTACGGGCTATTTTTGGGACTCGAAGAAGACGTGGCTCGGTGAATGCTGGCTTTGTGTTACCAACAGTGGCGATGGTAACTTTGGTAGTCGTGCTGTTAACAACTGCAATTTTATTTCGGTCTTTTGAGCGCTCCAAAAATGCTAGTAATGTCCGGGTGAATGAAGCGACAATACAAGCCGCCACCCCTGCTTTGGAGAGAGCTAAAGCAAAAATAACTGCACTATTTGCCGACCCGACTCTGCCACGTTCTGTTCCATCAAACGTAACACTATACAGTACCTTAACTAATAAACTTCCTGTCTATACGTTTGGTGATGAAACTCCCATAAGCCTGCCTTATGACCTTGATGGAGACGATACGATTGAAGCAGATAGTAGTGTCATTTTAGAGAATAAAGAAAACTTACAAACAGCCTGGAAATTTCCTGCCGATACAGATAATAACGGTAAATTTGATAGCTTTATTCTCTACGGTATCTACTTCCGCACTCCCCCCCAAACTGGTACAACTCAAGAGAGAAAGAGAAGTCCACTGGATGCTAGAACGCCTCCTATGCTACCAGCTAAGGCAGGTGGAGCTTGTGATGTAGCCGGTGAAACTAGTGCCAGCTTGGTAGGTGCTTCTGGTTGGTATAAGTTACCAACTGGTGAATTGAAAAAAAGCTTTTTCGTATATGCAGCAACGGTTCCTATTAGTAGCTTAAATGATGATCTTGATACAAGCAAATATGAAGCATATCGAGGCAATAAGGGCTTCTCGGCTTTAGAAATGCAACAAGACCGTAGTCAAGTTCCAATTACTAATAATGCTGTTGTTTATGAAGATGACTTAGATATTACACCTGGTCCTAGATTTCGTTTGAATGGGCGCATTTTTACCAACAGTAATCTATTGATGGGTAGAAGTAATCAAAATATTACGCTATTCCAGGTCAGCAGTAGATATTCTTGTTATTACGAGCGAGAAAATGGCAGAATAGTTGTTGGTGGTAATGTTGCAGGTAATGGGTCGATAAGTGCTTCAGATATTGGGGCAGTTCAAGTAGATTTATTTAGAGAAAATGATGTCCCTACACAAACATCACTTGCAAGCACAAATAAATCTACCTCGAATAACCCAAATCAAATTGCTTATAACAGTCAGGCTTATGCTCAACGGATCGACTTGTTAGTAAATGCACAATTCGCTCACGCTACAACTACTGACCCCCAAGAGGTCGAAGATAATAAAAGCAAGCGGATTGCAGCCGACCCAAGTTTAGATTCTAACAAGGTACGTCGAGAAGAACTGGAAATCTACTTCAAAAAACGTACCAGACGCGTACCATTTAATGAAGTACCTTATGGTACTGATGGCGTTGGTAGTTTTACTACAGCAAATGTTCTCGAAGGATATGACGATTCAGCAAGAAGTAATGCCCTACGTCCAGCAGATAGCTGGATATATCCCACGAATACCAATACAACACTAACGCTAACCACATCAGAGCTACCTGCTACAGACCCAGCAACCTTAGAAACTTCTCCTGTCATAGAATCACGGTTAGGCGATCGCATTGTAGTAGGTAACAATTTACCTGAACTCAGATGGGACAGCACAAAAGAAATTTTTGTCGGAGAGGAAGAACCTGAAACCATTACTGGTGTGAAATGGACAGGTAGCACTACTAAAGATCGTACTCGTACTACTAGCGTCAAACAATTGGCAGATTTAGGGGTGACTGGACGTGACGGATTCTGGGAAATAGCAGCCGCTTCACCCCGCGCTGATGCTCTTGATGTAGTTGGTGGATTACGAGTAGTTACAGGTGCAGGAGTTTATAGAAGTACAGGTTCTGGACTACCTACTACTTCATCATTAGTAGTCTGGCCTGACACTATGCCCATGCTAGTGCCTGATCCTGCTAATCCTATCGACGGTACTCCAACACGTGGGCATTTGGTGATGCGTGCCACAGCAGTTTATCACTACAACCGTAATTCGTATGATCCTAATGCGACTACACCAGATCATTATCAAGAACCCATAGCCTGTGTCAGCAGTTATTACAATCCCACTAATCAAACAACAGCAACCACAAACACCTACGATCCTCTCGTTTCAACAACAGCAGCAGCTTCTAATAATGGGGTCGTTTACGAAATTTCCGATACTACATCTGATGAAATAACTAGAGGACAGACGTTAACCAGTGGGTTGTTTACAACTGCGGCGGATGCTGATGATGTAACAAACCCTGCTGTAACTTTGCTAGATCGCTTAAAGTATCAAGCCAACTTGACATTTCCCAACGGTCGTTTTGTAAATCCGCTACTGCGACAAGCATTACTCAAAGCAACAGATAAAGACCTGACATTATCTGAGCAAGCAGCAATTGATTCGACAATTTGTGCAATAGAAATTGCCGATGGAACTCTCTCAACGAGTGAAACTTACGTTCCTAATGATGCAATTAAGGAAACTACATTTCTTGATGCTAGACAAATTAAAGCTATAGATAAAGGTGGCACATTAACCGGAAACTACAATTTAGAAGTTGAACAGCGCCAACCTTTAGAAATTCGTGCCACTGTCATCGATTTAGATAAGCTTCGCACAACTTCAATCGCTGGTACTTGGTCTAACGAATATCTGTTACCCAATAGTGGCATTATCTATGCCTCTCGTGATGATGCTCAAAAAGATGTCAGTAACTCAACCAGTGAAAATGTTAGCGCTAGTGACTACAGGCTCGATCCAGAGCGGCGACCCAACGCCATTATGTTGATTAATGGCAGTGACTTAAGTCGTGAGAACGATTACAGAGCAGAAGAAAAAGGCTTAGTTTTAGCAACTGACCTGCCAGCCTATGTTAAAGGCGATTTTAATCTGCATACCAAGCAAGAATTTAAAGGTACGGATCTTTTACCTGCTCCTAGTAATGCTAGCTACGATACTAAATTTTACACTCGTGCTGCGGCAAATCGCGATCCTGACTTTGCTTGTCGGCCGGCAGACTCTAGACTTCCCAATTGCACAACTGGAGAAACCTGGCGATCAGCATCAGTAATTGCTGATGCTGTTACCTTGCTTTCTGGTAACTTCCGCGAAGGTTTTCGCAATGAGGGTGATTACGACTTGCGAAATAACCAAGGAAGTGACCCTAACATCGTACTCAGCCGACTGAGGGTGGGTTTCTGGAATAACAACTTCGTCACTTCATCTAAATTCTTCACTGACTCAGGTGGTGATGCCTACTACAAGGGTACTCCCAGTGGTACTGACAATAACAGTTCTTATTTGAACAACTTCGTCACGCCCATTCAGCGCCGAGGAAATTTCCCAGAGTATGTAATGGAAATGTGCTTCAAGATACCAGTTTCACAATGTGAACCAGGTGACTGGTATGTAGGTTTAGATGCAAATAATGATGTAGGCAATGCTTTAGACCTAACAACAGAAATCTTAAAAAGGTCTAGTGAGGTAATAGATGCAGATCCTGACAAACTCTTAGCTGGTACAACTGCGCGATCGCCAAGGGCTGGTTTTGAAGGATTTGCTCGTAGGGTTGCGTTCAAACGGACATACGATGCTGGTGCTGATTTTGCCAAGCTGGTTAATATTGCTAATAGTCCCATAACTTTTAGTGCCGCTACTCCTATTCCACTAGGTATCAAATCAGGCGCAGTAAAAGAACTTCCGCCATTTACCCCAGGTGGTACGCTAGACCCGAATAGCATACCTGACATAGCAACTAATGCCCTATGGTTTGCAACCACAACAAGTACTTCTACTAGCCCTCCAGGGTTCAACACTGGTGAGATAAAATACAACAACACTAAACGTCTATTTTACAGGTATCCGCAACTACCAGCTTCTGGTTCGCTTAGGGATTTCCCCGGAGCCACATCCCCATTCACGACTACACCCATCAGAAATGCGTTGTACCAGCCGCTATTAGAACCTGTATTGCAATTACAGGTAACAACCACTACAGGACCTCAAGATCAAGATTACGCCAGTTTAGCAGGAGGATTATCCACTGTCGTTAAAAATACTAGATGGTTGTCTAAGGCAAGTGAAACAACTTTTAATCTAGTAATTGCAGCTGGTGATACTCCTGCTCGTGTGGGTGCAACTAGCTACGAAATCAATGGGGGTTTGCATAACTTTGTGCGTTTCTTAGAAAATTGGGATGGGGTTAATGCCAATATCAGCGGTTCATTCATCCAATTTAAACGCAGTATCTATGCTACTGCACCGTTCCAAGTTCTTGTCAGACCAGGACCAACAACTGCTCCTGCAACCTCTTCTAACCCTAATGCTCTTACTGCCACTGCCAATAACAGTATCTTTATTAGAATTCTGAATTCCAATAGACCTGGTTACACATCAGATAGTACTTCTATAGGTAGTGAGCCTGCTGGTGAAGCGCCTTATTATATGCCTCCTAACCGTAACTGGGGTTTTGATGTGGCGTTACTGGCGCAAAATCCCGACTTGTTTGCCCAGCGTTTTGTAATTCCAGCTATAGATCCTCCAAATGAATACTTCAGAGAAGTAGGTCGGGATGACCTTTGGGTGCAAACTCTGTTGTGTGCTGTCCAAACTCAAACAGCAGATGGGTTTGATATGTCTTCTGCGGACGACATCACTTTCTTTGGTAGTGGTTTCAAATTTGCACTACCTGCAAGTGAACGTCCTAGTGACTGCAAACTCCAACCATCCTGAAGTGTTGAATGAAATTTTTTTTACAGCACTTATTAATTGAATAAACCACGTTAAGAGACTTAATTTCTAGCCCTCTTTCCTAGTAGGGAAGGAGGAAATTCCAAGCCTCTCTTTTACAAAGGGGGGAGGTTTGGACAGAGCTTACGAGTGTATTACACTTAATCACCAATCGCTGTAAAACATAGCCCTATCGAAAAACTAACTATGAACACACACCAACTACAGCAATCATCTGCCCAGTCGAGCCAATCTGGTTTTACGATCATTGAGTCGCTGGTGGCAATCCTCGTGGTTAGCGTTTTGCTGGTAGCGATCGCACCTGTTCTAGTCATGTCAACAGCAACTCGTGTGCAAGCTAGACGCATAGAATTGGCAACAGGAGCGGCTAAAGCCTTCATTGATGCTATTAAGTCTAAAACAATCTTAGAAACTCAAGTATCAAATGTAACTTCTTTACTTGCTAGCGAAAATGCCCCTACAGTCACAACTAATTTGTATTGCTTTCACAAAGATGGAAAAATCACTCCCCCAACTGAGTGTACAACCTACAAAACAAACACCAGCCCAGTGCAGTTTTACATTCAGGCTTTTGGTAAATCAGATGTAACTATCAGTACAAGTACCGCTCAAATCGATAGAGGTCAAGGCTATAGTTTGGGAATTCGGGTGTATCGTTCAGATGCAGAGTTTGGCTCTCTCAAGAAAACTTCTGATGACAATGGCAACCAAAAAACAACAGCAACGTTCACTGGGGGATTAGGCGATCGCAAAGCACCACTAGTAGAAATGACAACTGAAATTGTTAGGGGTCAAAGCTCCTATAGCGCTTTGTGTGGAAGACTTGGTGGTTGTCAACCATAATTTATCTAGCAAACATAAATGATTATTTCATCTCTAAGTATCTGTTAGTAAGGAGAAATTGTAGCAAAATGAATATATTGAGGTGGCTGTTAAGTACTCAGCTAAAACTCTCTCACAAGCAAAACAAAAATAGTGGCTTCACGCTGATTGAATTACTAGTAGCTATGATTATTGCATTCCTGGTAATTACGCCGTTGCTAGGCTTTATGATCAGCGTTTTAAACACTGACCGCCAGGAACAAGCTAAAGCCACCTCTGAGCAAGAAATTAAAGCAGCGCTTGACTATATTGCTCGTGATCTCCAACAAGCACTATATATATATGATGCTACTGGAATTGCTTGTCTAAGGGGTACTGTTGATACTAGTACTCCTAGTACTTGTCCAAATGCAGGTACAACTGGGAATCAACTACCTAGTGCAACAGATAGAGTTCCTGTGCTTGTCTTTTGGAAACGAGAATTAGTTAATCAAGCAATTACAATTACAGGCACTGAAAAAGACGATACTTTTGTTTACTCATTAGTTGCCTACTATTTAATTAAAGACGCTAGTCCTAGTACTACTTGGTCTAACGCTGCCCGCATCGCCAGATGGGAAATTAAAGATGGGGTTCCAAATGCTGCTGCTACAGTTGCTTGCGATGGATTTCTTGCAACCGAAAAATATCTCCCATGTCCAGATAAAGGTTTTAAACCATTTGACGTGTCACAAAAAGGCATAACATTACAAGCAAAAATGAATACTTGGACAGGAGGGGGGAGTTACAATCAAAACCCCGTAGTTTTGGTTGATTTTATAGATCAAACAACAATAGCACAGGGAGCGCCAGCATCAACCTGCTCTACTAACTTTAGTCAAATTCCAGTAGCAGCAACTAGTGTCAGAACAGGATTCTATGCTTGTGTAAATTCAGTTAGCGCAAATAATAGAAGTGCTGCTGAAGTTTATTTAAGAGGTAACGCACAAGCTCGCTTATTAGAAGATGAAACTAAAGTACGTTACGCCGAAAGTAAATCTAGTTATTTTCCGAGTGCAAACATTAAGGTTCAAGGAAGCAGCTTTATATTTAGCAAATAGGTTCTATCTTTGATAAAGATTAATAAAAGCAGGATAGTATGCAGAATATTCTTAGTTTAAAAGTATTCGATTATTTCCAGTTACACAGCAAAAAAACAAAACAAAAGCAGCAATATTTAGTAAATCGACACTATAGATACAATCGACATGATGCTGGTTTTAGCCTGATAGAATTAACAGTAGTACTGTTATTGGTAGCAATTTTAGCAGCGATCGCAGCTCCTGGTTGGCTTGCATTTGTGAATCGACAGCAGCTAAATAAGGCTAATGACGCTGTTTTCGCGGCACTGCAAGAAGCACAGCGCGAAGCTAAAAACAAAAAACTTAGTTACAGCGTCAGTTTTCAAAAAAATACCACAACCCAAAATGTAGAGGTTGCTATTTATCGTACCGATGTTGGAATCAGCATATGGAAACCTTTAGGAGCGGATGTCGGAGTTAATTCTGATAAATTACTGCTGGGCGGGAATCTTAGTAGTAGTATTGGCAATACTACTACTGATTCTCCTGTATCCTACCCTTTAAATGCATCAGCAAAAATTACTTTTGACTATATGGGGACTTTACCAAATGCAAACTTTGGAACAGTTATAGCTCCATCGACAGAGCCACCTGGCTTAAAAATAGTGGTAGCTGTACCAATATCTGCAAATTCTACATTGGCTAGTAGCGTAAAGCGATGCGTCATTGTGAAAACTCTTTTAGGCTCAACTATCACAGCGAAAGACTCCCAGTGTGATTAAGCAATTTTAATAGCGTAAATTTATAAAAATACGAAATAATACTGAACATAAAACTGCACATTGATAGCAAAATTGAAGCATCAGGCACAGTTTTATGGTTTTGATAGATTTCTTTAATGCCAGTAAAAATTAGCAATTGGCTTAATATATAAAAAGCATCCTAATCAAAATATACCTTTTGACAAATGACTGAAAACCTTGACTTTACTGTAGCTATACCAACTTACAACGGTGAAAGTCGTTTGCCTGAACTACTAGATCGACTACAAAACCAACTTCACACCGAAAACTTATCTTGGGAAATTATAGTTGTAGACAATAACAGCACTGACAACACAGCTAAAGTTATTCAAACCTATCAGAAAAATTGGCAATATCCTTACCCTTTAAAATATTGCTTTGAATCAAAACAAGGTGCAGCTTATGCTCGAAAAAGGGCAGTTGCAGAAGCTAAAGGTAGATTCATAGGTTTTCTAGATGATGACAACTACCCATTATCAAATTGGGTATCCGCAGCTTATGCTTTTGGTGAAAAATATCCTCAAGCAGGAGCTTATGGCAGCCAAATTCATCCTGATTGGGAAGTAGAACCACCAGAAAACTTTCAGCGAATTGCTCCATTTTTAGCCATTACAGAACGGGGTAATTTACCGCTGTTATATGAAGCAGCTAAAAAAATACTGCCCCCTTCTGCTGGACTTGTTATCCGTAGGCAGGCTTGGTTAGAAAGTGTACCAGAACAGTGTATTTTAACTGGTAGAGTTAAAGGTAATATGCTCACCAGTGAGGACTTAGAAATGTTGTCTTATATCCAAAAGGCAGGATGGAAAATTTGGTATAACCCAGAAATGGAAATTTATCACAAAATACCCAGTTCCCGCTTACAAAAAGACTATTTAATTCCATTTTTTAGAGGTATTGGACTTAGCCGTTATGTAACTAGAATGGTAAATGTCAAACATGTGTATAGACCAGTTACTCTTGTAGCTTATATGATAAATGACTTGCGTAAAATTGCTTTACACTGGCTTAAATATCGGACTATGTTGAAAACTGATTTAGTCGCTGCTTGTGAAATGCAACTGTTTGTAAGTAGTCTGATTAGTCCTTTTTATCTTTGGAAAAATGGCTATCTAACTAAAAAATTTAATTAAAAAATAATATATGAATGAACTATTTAAAAATATAGATTTTACTGTAGCTATTCCTACATACAATGGTGCAAAACGGCTGCCTAAAGTTTTAGAATTGCTTTTTAATCAGACGGGGCTAAAAAACATAAATTGGGAAATAGTTATTATTGATAATAATAGTAATGATAATACATATGAGGTAATCCAAACTTACCAAAAAACTGTTAATAAAAACTTCTTGTTAAGATATTTCCTGGAAAAACAGCAGGGAATTGCCTTTGCAAGAATGCGGGCAATAAACGAATCTAGAGGCGAGTTTATTGCATTTGTAGATGATGATAACCTACCAGCAAATGACTGGGTTTTACAGTCTTATACTTTCGGCAAAGAGCATCCTCAAGCTGGTGCTTGGAGCGGTCAAATTCATGGTGATTTTGAAGTAAGCCCCCCAGAGGATTTTACAAGAATTCAAGCATTTCTAGCTATTAGAGAACACGGAATAGAACCATATTTATTTGATGCAGATAATTTAAGACTTCCTCCGGGTGCTGCGCTAGTAGTCCGTAAGCAAGCTTGGTGTGAAAGTGTTCCAGAAGAATTGGTTTTTAAGGGAAGACTTAGTAAATTGATGGTTAGCGGAGATGATACAGAAGCTCTCTTATACTTACACAAAGCAGGTTGGGAAATTTGGTACAATCCTGCAATGCATATCGATCATCAAATTCCACATTGGCGGCTAGAAAAAGACTACTTACTAGTACTAGCACGTGGTTGTGGTCTATGTATTTTTCAGCTACGCTTGATAAATGCTAAAAATTGGCAAAAACCAATAGTTTTGGTTAAGACTATCTTGGGTAATTTACATCGCCTATTACAACATATTATTAAGTATCGAGGGCAATTAAAAAGTAATTTAATTGCACTTTTTGAAATTAATTTTTACTGGGCTAGTATGATGAGTCCTTTTTATTCTTTAAAATGGAAGCTAGACAAAATTTTTGAAAATACAACTATGCAAAATGATTAATTCAAATTTCAATACAGTAATAATTTCTGTAATCATCCCAGCTTATAATAGCGAAAAAACCATTAAAGAAACAATTCAATCTGTTTTAAATCAAACTTTTACTAATTTGGAGTTAATTATAATAAATGATGGTTCACAAGATTCCACTTTAGATGTTATTGCAGAAATTCAAGACTCACGAATAAAAGTATTTTCTTACCCTAATGCTGGCGGAAATATTAGTCGTAACCGAGGGCTAAACCTTGCTGTTGGAGAATTTGTTAGTTTTTTAGATGCGGATGATCTTTGGACACCTGATAAGCTTCAGTCTCAGTTAAAGGCTCTGGAAGAAAACGTTACTGCAAAAGTTGCTTATAGTTGGACTAATTATATTGATGAAAAAAGTGAATTTGTCCTTTCTGGTACACACTTTACTGCCAATGGAGACGTTTATGAAAAGTTATTGGTAACAAACTTTTTAGAGAATGGCTCCAATCCGTTGATTCGTAGAGAGGCTTTAATCGAATTAAGCGGATTTGATGAATGTCTAAGTGCTGCTCAAGATTGGGATATGTGGCTACGATTAGCCTCTAAATTTGATTTTATATGTGTACCATCTGCACAAATCTTATACCGTATAAGTGCTAATTCAGTTTCTTCCAATCTTGTCAGACAAGAAAAAGCTTGCTTGCAGGTACTTGAGAGAGCATATAAAGAAAGACCATTAGCAAAGCATACTTGGAATTTAAGTCTAACAAATTTATATAAATACCTGACATGTAAATCCCTACAAAAGCCATTTAACAGACAAAAGGGTTTAGCTGCGGCTAAATTTTTGTGGAATTATATCCTTCATGACTCTTTAAGATTGAACCGTATAACTTTCACTTTCAAACTATTATTGAAAATTATCATAATTCTGCTAATGCCTGCGTTGCTTGATAGCATTACTAACGAGCGCAAAGTCAGAAGTCAAGAAACTGAAACATTGCTCACCAGCTAGATAGCTGAAAAATCACCAGAAGACAAAAATGAATATCCGGGTGCATTTACAGTCTCTAGTTAATGCAAAAAATCTTTTGAATAAGCCCTCTAGCAGTGGTTTTTCTCTACCAGAGTTGTTAATAGTTGTTCTCTTAATTGGTATATTAGCCACGTTGGGAATACCCAACTGGCTCACTTTTGTGGAGACTCGCCGCCTCAACACTGCACAAAACGAGGTTTACTATGCAATGCGCCAAGCCCAAAGGCAAGCCACTAAGGAAAAATTGACTTGGCAAACTAGTTTTCGTGAGCAAAATGGCATCCTTCAATGGGCAGTTCATCCTGCTACAGTAAACCCATCTAACGCTAACTGGAATAATCTAGATTCTAATGTGCGCTTAGATTCTGAAACAACCTTGCAACTGTCAAATGACATACGCAAAGTTCAATTTGATTACAGAGGTAATGCTCAAATAGGACGAATAACACTATCTAGCAAGTATGCTGGTAAAGCCAAGCGTTGCGTTATTGTTTCAACGCTTTTAGGAGCAATGCGAACAGCAAAGGAGCATACTACAATCAATGACGGCAAGTATTGCTATTAAAATATTTTTTATTTAATTAAACAAGGTATTGCGTGCTGAACTTACCAGCAAACCCAAAACAGCACTTGATTATTTTCACCCGCTATCCAGAACCAGGTAAGACAAAAACCCGATTGATACCTGCTTTGGGAACTGTTGGTGCTGCCAATCTTCAACGCCAGATGACTGAATATACAATATTTCAGGTTCAAGAATTGCAAAAAACCATTGCCATATCTGTGGAAGTGCGGTTTGCAGGTGGCGATTTGCAACTTATGCAAGACTGGCTGGGGTTGGATTTAGTTTACCAGTCTCAAGGTGAAGGGGATCTAGGTTCGCGGATGACGCGATCGCTTTTCGATGCTTTCGAATCTGGAGCAGAAAAAGTAATTCTCATCGGTACAGATTGTCCTGGAGTGAATGCCCAGATTCTAGCGACAGCGTTTGAGAGGTTACACGCCTTTGACCTCGTACTTGGCCCTGCGATCGATGGTGGATATTACTTAATTGGTTTGCGTCAACCCATCCCGGAGTTATTCGTTAACATCGAGTGGGGAACTGCTCAAGTATTCCAAAAAACCGTGGACATTTCCCAAAAACTAAATTTATCACATGTGAACTTGTCGCCTCTAGCTGATGTTGACCGACCGGAGGATCTGCCGATTTGGGAACAAGCCTTTGCAGGGGAGATGGAATAATCAGCGAAATGTAGTCTAAACTCCAGTAGAACGCTTGCTAAACTTAACGTCTAGGTTAATTTGACACGAATGGCAAGATGCCCACCGCACAAGAAGTAGTTGAGTATTTTTATTTGGAGATACTTAATAAGCCTTTTTCTACAGCCCCGCACTAGGTCAGTATTTTAAAACACTAGGAATTTCCTGAAGACACTGTACATAACAAATGCTACTGTGGCCTAGTTGAAAACCTAGAGGCAGATAGCCTTTACCAATATTGAATCTGCTTTATATTTGTACACAACAGTTACGGTCATGGGCACAATATTTAAGTAGCTTGAAATATGAAAATCACTCGTATTCACCGCCAGTTTGAAAAACTATGGTCAACCGTTTTGCTTCCGTAAGTACTGCCCTCACACTTAAGGTAGTTGGAATAATCTGCATTTTGTCGTTTCTTGTTGACTTTTTGATTCTATTGTTACCCTTTCAACCGACTGATCGGGTATGGCAAATCAACTTGGCAACAGCGCTAGTTGATCGAGGAATCGTTCCTTTAGTTGGTTTGGGGCTGCTGTTTGCTGCCTATTGGATTGATAGTACTGATGCAGGAAGCGATCGCCCCCAAGGTATCGATTTAAGATTTCCCGCCGTGATCCTCTCAAGTATTTTAGGGTTGATGTTCTTGCTGATTTTTCCCCTGCACCTCAATAACGTCAATCAAGCTAAGACTCAAACACTCAACCGAATTACCCAAGAAGCAGATCAGGCAGAAACTCAACTGAATACTCGGTTATCGCAATTGCAAGCACAACTAAATACTGAGCAAGGAAAAGCTCAATTAGAGCAACTGCGAAACCAAACCAAAGCTCAGTTTAGTGAAATACTCAAAGATGATCAGAGATATAAGCAAGCACTTGAAAGCTCTCAAATTCCAGCAAATATAAAAGAGTTACTGAAGAAGGCTAAAACAGATCCTCAAGTACTTGACAAAGCTATCCAACAACAAACAGATATTCAAACGCTGCGAACTCAACAATTGAGCCAAGTTCGCCAGCGCAGAGACGAAGCAGAGAAACAAGCTAAAGATACTGCTTGGAAATCTGGACTGCGGATTGGGATTAGCAGTTTGCTGTTGTCTATTGGTTACATTATCATCGGCTGGACAGGCTTAAAAGGTAGGGGTGCTATACAAGGTGGTAAACCTAGAGCTACCGCACGCTAATGCACTATCAGTATGGCAGTAGGACGTATCCAATAATTATTGACGGCTTATACTGCCATACGCCTAATAGCTAATAACAATAAAAAGGCAATTATCACTGACTAAAATCGCTATAAAACTTGGGTAATGTTCTCAATTTACATACTGACATATAACGAAGAGTTAGATATTGCTGCTTGTATCGAATCGGCGATGCTATCGGATGACATCATTGTTGTGGATTCATGCAGTAGCGATCGCACTGTAGAAATCGCCAGTCGCTATCCCATTCGCGTCGTCCAACACGCTTTTGAAAGCCACGGACGCCAACGCACCTGGATGTTAGAGTCTATTCCCCGGAAGCATGAATGGGTTTACATTCTCGAAGCTGACGAGCGCATGACACCAGAACTGTTCGCGGAATGCGAAAAGGCCAGTCAGAATTCAGACTACATCGGTTACTATGTGGCTGAACGTGTCATGTTTATGAATCGCTGGATTCGTTACAGCACACAGTATCCCCGTTACCAAATGCGCCTCTTCCGCCACGGTAAAGTTTGGTTTACAGACTACGGTCATACTGAACGGGAAGTTTGTGAGGGTGCAACTAGCTTTATAAAAGAAACATACCCACACTACACTTGTAGCAAAGGCTTGAGCCGCTGGATTGACAAGCATAACCGTTATTCTACAGATGAAGCTCAAGAAACGCTGTATCAACTAGAACAGGGAAACGTAAACTGGCGAGATTTATTTTTTGGCAAATCGGAAGTCGAAAAACGCCGCGCCCTAAAAGATTTGTCTTTGCGTTTACCCGCCAGACCGTTGCTACGGTTTGTATATATGTATTTTATCTTAGGCGGCTGTTTAGATGGACACGCTGGACTTGCTTGGTGTACATTACAGGCATTCTATGAATATCTGATTTTGCTCAAAGTTTGGGAAATGAAGTATCTACCAAAACCCAATTTAGACGCAACAGCAATTCTGGCGCAAGAGAGTACACAACAGTTGCAGTGTGCGGATTCTGAAACTACACAGGTTGATATCGCGTAAAGGCGACTGGAGATTAGAAGCAGCGATCGGTAACTGCTGACTGGTACGCGATCGCAAAATCAGAATTCAGAGGGACGCACAGCTAGCTATGCGTCCTTATCGCGTTTTCCACCTAAACGAGAACCAGCATAATAAATTAATATTTTTAACAGAACATTTTCATAAAAGCCGCTCTTGCTCCAATGTGAGTGACTGACAGATAAAATAATTCCTTAGTTTACCTGCTGGTACTTTCACAATCATGAGCAGCTTTTGATTGAGCGCGGTAGATTAGTAATACCTAAGGGCTTGCAACAATCATTTACAAGTCTTACAAAGAAAAGTAACATCTTCTGGAAATAACCAGCCGCTATCGGATTGGTTGATGTCTATTTGTATGCTTGTAGGAAAATAGCTGATTTCCAGCAACAAGTACGTGTTTTTGCGGCAGCAGCCAAGCTGCTAGCTTCTTGGACAGTTAAGTTACTTGCGGTAGAAGCTGCTTCAAGTAAGGCCTTTCCTATTTGATGAATTTGCTGGTATGGATACCAATAACAAAAGTTCCTCTAGCTTAAAACAGGAGAATCGGGGCTTGGTAATCGATCGCCTAAAACAGGACTTAAAAAACGACCTAATTGCTGGTTTGTTGGTAGTAATTCCCCTAGCAACCACTATCTGGCTGACAATTACCATTGCTAATTGGGTAATCAACTTCCTCACCCAAATACCCAAACAACTGAATCCCTTTGATGGCTTAAACCCAATTCTAGTAAATTTGCTGAATTTATTAGTAGGATTAGCTGTGCCGCTACTAAGTATCTTGTTAATGGGCTTGATGGCTCGCAATATTGCTGGGCGGTGGTTGTTAGATTTTGGTGAGCGGTTATTACAGGCAATTCCTTTAGCAGGACAGGTATACAAAACTCTCAAACAGCTTTTAGAAACCATACTAAAGGATTCTAATGGCAAGTTTCGCAGGGTAATTTTGGTAGAGTATCCCCGTCGAGGAATTTGGGCGATCGCCTTTGTCACTGGTGCAATCAGCAGTGATATCCAAGCCCAGATGTCTCGCCCCGTGCTAAGTGTTTTTATCCCTACCACCCCGAATCCGACTACCGGATGGTACGCAATAGTTCCTGAAGACGAGGTGGTGAACCTCTCCATATCGATTGAAGACGCCTTTAAAATAGTTGTATCAGGTGGCATTGTCGCCCCCAATACGCCCTTGCTTTTCCCCGAATCCACACTAGAAGTAAAACACGACGAAATTAAGCAGCAGATAATTCATGTTGAAGAAACGTGAATTATCCAAGTATGGTGTAAGCTCTCGCAATTCATCGGGAATAGGCAATAAAACTCCGTAGTTTTATTGGTCTTATATTCCTCCTTTTGCCAGAAGTAGTGGTTCCCAAGACCCAAATCTTTCTCTTGCGACCTGCACCTATTAGCTTGGTTTTCGCTTACGGCATTGAAGATCAAGATGTATAATCCTACCAGAAAAAGAGTTCGTTTCTTCCATATCCTCTTGTAGAAGCAAAGAAAGTCAGAGGATAGTTTTTAGTTAAAATCAATCTGGCAAAGTCACAAGCAAATCCGTAATGTTGTTGTTTGACTGTGCCAGAATTGATATGATTATAAGTTTGTCCCGCCTAGTTAATCAGTTCTCGCACAAGCACTCCTCAGTTTTATGCAACCTCGTAAACCCCAGCAAATTGCTCGTGAATTGGCGCTTTTAAGCCTTAGCCAATTGCCAGTCAACCCAAAAAAATTAGATAAATTGGAAGACGATCAACTAGTATCCAAGTTGGTGCTAGGAGCAGTACGCACTCTGACGTCAGAAGTGCAAGATACCCTTGATAATGCCGCAGGTGAACTGCAACGCAGCAACGATCGCCTCTTAAGTAGCCAAACTCGGGCCTCCGATCTCAATACTGCCAGAACAATGCTTCAAGAAGCGATCGCTTGCACCCAGACAGCAATCAATCAGTTGGGTACCGCAGTTGATTTCCCAGTATTGATTCAGTTAGCTAATCAGGACAAGGGAGTTCGGAATTACGCTAAAGAGCTTGTGATTACCGTTAACGAAAATCGACACATTATAGATGAACTCATTTCTACTGCCTTAGTAGATTGGCAAGTAACTCGCTTGGCTCAAATTGACCGCGATATTTTGCAAATCGCTGTGGCAGAAATGAAGTTTTTAGGAGTTCCAGACAGTATCGCCATCAACGAAGCTGTGGAGCTAGCCAAACGCTACAGTGGAGACGACGGTCATCGGTTTATTAACGGTGTTTTGCGCCGAGTCACTGAGCAGAAAAAAACAGCATAATTAAGTCGACGTAAATAATTGTCCTTGGGATAAGGCAAAAAGCAAGAGGCAATAGTTATAAGGGTTAAAACCCTTGTTCATTTTTCTTCACATAGTTTGATTTTATTGTGCCAACTTACTTAGTACCACTTCGTAATTCCTATACTGCCGTAGAGAAGAGTCTGTAGCCGCTTCTGCGGCTTTCTCCGAGCGGAATTTCTCCCTTGGTGCTAGCCTCTCCCTTTGGGAGAAGGGGAGACGCTGCGCGAACGGAGGGAAGCTTCTGTTGTACCGATTCTTTTCAAACTGGTGTTGAAAAGGTGAGGATAACCCGGAAGTTTTCACTCCAGGAAAAAGTGCAAAGTTAAATTAAACTCATAACTTATAACTCATAACTCATATAACAACTAAAACTGCTGCAATGGTTTTTAATTGGTTCCGTCGTCAATATAACGATTCCTCTGACACTCCCTCTGATAATAAACAGAAAGAAACTCCTCCTGCACAAGAACCCCAAGCAGAGCCAGCCGAAACGCCAACATCAATAGATGAAACTGCACCAGACACAACGGCAGACTTGTTAGCGTTTGCTAAAGCTGCTTACAAAAATATTCAGCAAAAACAACAAGCCGAGATAGTAGAAACCCCACCTGATGTAGCAGATACCTCAGCACCATCAGCACAACCTGAAACAGCAGAAACAACAATTGCGGAAATCACCGAACCAGAAACAACTGAGGAACCTGCTAGCACGACCGTAGAAACACCACAGCAAGAAGTTATCCAAGCAGCTACTGAGGAAGAAAGTACGGAAGATTCCTCAGTGGCAGCAATTGCTGAAGAGCCAGATGTAAAAAGCCCAGAACTAACGGGAATTGAAGTTGAACCAACGCCCACCGAACCAATAGCTACGCCAGAGGCAACACAGCCAACAGCACCAGCCACCTTATCCTTCTTAGAACGGGCGGCGGCAGAACGGCAAGCCAAGCTGGAACAACTAATAGCCACTGCTATTGATGTCCCAGAACCGGAGGTAGTACAGCCAGTAGCTACAACCTTAGAGACAGGAGAGGAAATTCCCGGACTGGTATTTGATGATGGGTTTGTCTGGTCAGCGAAAGTTTTAGCAGCCCAAGGTAGAAATCCAGAAGACGTTTCTATTGAGGAGATTACTTGGCTGAAAAAGCTCCGGCAAGGGTTAGACAAAACTCGCCGTAGTATTCTCAACCAACTGAAGGCGATCGTTGGTCAAGGGCCGCTTAACCAAGCTGCTGTAACGGAAATTGAGGCATTGCTCCTGCAAGCTGATGTGGGTGTAGAGGCGACAGATTTTATTATCAATGCCTTACAGACAAAACTTCGAGAAGAAGTCACCGCACCAGAAGAAGCGATCGCTTACCTGAAAAAAATCCTTCGGGATATGCTGGATGCACCGAGCAAAACATCCCACAAAATTAGCTTTACCCCAGAAAAAGAAACCTTGAATATTTGGTTAATCACTGGGGTAAATGGTGCCGGGAAAACTACCACTATCGGCAAAATTGCCCACCTGGGACAAAAATCTGGTTATAAATGCTTGATTGGGGCAGCAGACACCTTCCGCGCTGCCGCCGTGGAACAGGTGAAGGTTTGGGGTAGTAGAAGTGGTGTAGAAGTAATTGCCAATCCTGGAAAAAATACAGATCCGGCAGCAGTTGTGTTTGATGCGATCGCAGCCGCCCAAGCGCGGCAAACAGAATTACTTCTGGTAGATACAGCTGGACGACTGCAAAACAAGAAAAATTTAATGGATGAACTCAGCAAAATCCGGCGAATTATCGACAAAAAAGCCCCAAATGCTAAAGTAGAATCTCTTTTGGTTCTAGATGCCACTTTAGGACAAAATGGACTGCGGCAAGCCGAAGTTTTTTCCCAAGCTGCCCAACTGAGTGGCGTTGTCTTAACCAAGCTAGATGGCACAGCCAAAGGCGGTGTTGCCCTTGCCGTTGTGCAACAGCTAGGTTTACCTATTCGCTTTATTGGTGCTGGCGAAGGAATTGAAGACCTGCGCCCCTTTTCTAGCTATGAATTTGTCGAAGCTCTCTTGAGTGGCTAATTAAAAAATTTGGGGTTAAAAATTTTTCTTGACTACTGATAAGTTTAGGGATGACTGGTCTGCTATTATCACTTGAACTAATTAGAAACAAAATACTAGAAACAGATCAAGTCCTAAAATCATGAGTTTGTCACAACAAATAAGTGACTTTTGCTAAAATTTCAAGCTAATGCCCTTTTTTTACTCTCTAAATGGCATTTAGTTACGACACACAAGAGCCAGGAAGCTTGCATCTTGCAGTAATGTAAAGGGCAAGCGAGACACTTACCACCACAAATATAACTATAGCTGTAGGATGGATAGCAGTCTGAGCGGTGAATAGTGCGTTGGGGAGCCAGCGCGGGTGAGTCCAGCACTAGGGGAGGAGTTTCCCTCCACAGTTTCTTAGTGTTGACTATGGCGATTTGTACCCAGTTGGGAGATATGCACGTAATTTTACTTAATAGTAGGAGGACGAGCGTCAGCTATTTTACCGGCAGCGACATCAGGAAAAGGACAGCTTCCGATCATCATAACTTCGGAAAATCGTCCACTGTGGACTCAAAAAATGAATTAGTGTAAGTAAGCTGGTTCAACACTCCCAGGCATATTCTTATCTCATAGTTGCTCAAGTATCTACAATATTTTCTGTAGTGAATTGAGAGGTTTTAAGTCTGATATTTAAACAACAACACTTTTTCTAGCTTTTGACTTAAAGTTATTGGAGGATATTTTTTTAGATTTAATGTCATCTCTTCTATTCATAGTCTTACACCTACCAAATGAATCCCCCCTAAAATCCAATACAGTTCAGTTAAGCATTTCTTCGCTCTTTTTCTTTGCGTCCCGTAGAAAAAAAGGCTATAGCCTGTGGAAAGCCTCTTTGTGTCTATGTTATAAAAAATTGACTTTGATAAAGAGTTAAGTCCTAACCCAAGCTTATTGCCCTAAAATCAATGACGGGCTAATGCTTTAAATCTCTTGCGACGGACTCTAAAGATTAGGTTGTCTTACTTTTATCCCGTTTCAAGGGGTTTAAATTTTGCATATTCAGTAACTTAAAAATTCGCAAAACGATAAATTAAAAATGGAAAACCTCAATCTTGGCGATTATTCCCGTAATTATGGTATATAGATTAAGTATTTGAAGACTTATTTATATATTATTAGGTTAGGTAATGGGTATAAGTCTTCTTTTTACCAAACTAAGCTACGATGTGAGCGTCTACAAAATTTTTCACTCAAAAGACTTCTAGTCTTCTAGTTGCCTCTGCCAAAAAAGTTATTCTGAAAGCGTTATGAATTATTCTTTTAATAAAGTATTTTTATTACTTTAGAGATATGCTTTGGTAATTAGGTTATGAAAAAATGAAAACCTTTCTGAACTATCACCGAAGCTAGTAATTTTTACGGTTTGTGTTTTGAATAAAAATACATGAATTTAAATTTTTAAGATTCAATCAAAAAGACAAAAAACAAATAAAATACTTATAAAACTTGCCTGTTACGTCTTTATACTCTTGCTAAAGTGACAAGTCTTGTCTAAATATGGTTTAGCAATGCCAAAGCCACAAGATTTATAAGTAATCTGAAATTTACCAATATAAAGTGCAATAGTACCTGTGCCTGTGTCTCAACTGCCCTCTCAACCCACTGACAACAATACTAGTGCCGCGACAGATGTCACACCAGTCGTGGCACTCAAAGAACTCGTGGCAAGGTTGCACCGGGAACAGAACAAAATTCAAGATTTGCTAAGTTCTTTAGGTTTTGCCCTGAGAAGTTTCAATAATTTGAATCAGTTTTTGGAACTGATCCCGCTGATGGCAACAAGAGTCACAGATGCAGACGGCAGCGCTCTGTTTCTCTACAAACCGAATGGTCAAGTCAGGTTAGAGCAGTTACATTGGCAAGATAGTGGTCAGCGAAAGAATATCCGTAAAGCGCTAGAAATAGCTAGTAGTCAAATCACGCTTCTACCCAATAATGCCCCTCTAGCGAATGCCACGGGTATTTTGGATGACCAGATGCATCGCTATCTGGGGCCTGATGTGCAAATCTTTGGTACGGCAATTCTAGTGAAGCATACAGAACGGGGATGGCTCTACGTCTTGAGCCGTGATCCAGAATATAGTTGGACAGAAACTAGGCAAAAGTTAGTTAGGTTAGTAGCAGACCAAACAGCGGTAGCAATCGAAAACGATGAACTAGCCGTAGAACTAAGAAAAAAAGAACGCCTAGACCAAGAACTAGAAATTGGCGCAGAAATTCAACGGCGACTTCTACCACGTCAATGCCCCACAATCCCTGGTGCAGTCCTTGCGGCACGCTGTAAACCTGCCAATCGCGTCGGCGGAGACTACTACGACTTTATTGCTACCAATCACAATAAAGTTCAGTCCAAATCTAAAGGCAGCACGGAAACTAGTCGCTGGGGTTTGGTTATAGGAGATGTTATGGGCAAGGGTGTTCCCGCAGGGCTGATTATGACGATGATGCGAGGAATGCTACGAGGAGAAGTGCTACATGGCAATTCCCCAGCCGGAATTCTGCAAAACTTAAATAGAGTTATGTATGCGGATTTGGAAAATTCCCACCGCTTTGTAACGCTATTTTACTCAGAATATAATCCCCATAATAGAATTTTGTCTTATAGCAATGCGGCACACAATCCTCCCTTGTGGTGGCACGCAGCCACGAAAACTGTCAGCCGTTTAGATACTCTAGGAATGTTAATCGGTTTGGATGCCAACAGCCAATATGAAGATGCACAGGCACAGTTAGAGCCTGGGGATACAATTATTTACTATACAGATGGCTTGACCGATGCCGCTGCTGCTGGTGGCGATCGCTTCGATGAAGATAACTTTGTCGCTGGCTTCAATACGGCTTGCAAGTACTGCAATGGGCCAGAGGAGATTGTGGATTACCTATTTGACCAAGTTGAGCAATTCATCGGTGCTGATAAGCAAAACACTGATGATATGACACTAGTTGTTCTGCAAATTTTATAGTCATTAACCATTTTTGCTTGATTTTTGCTTGGTCAAGTTATGATTAACCCGATGGTGACTGGGGGATTCACCATAGTAATTATACTAAATTTAATTTTTTATTTATTTTTTCCTTGGCTTGCCGTAGCGATCGCTCAAATGTTCGCACATCAACCTTTTTTCAGATTCATTTGTATTCATCCTTAGGGAGGATACATAAAAAATGATCGTTAGAATACTTTTCTCTTAAAGTAAAAACTATATATTTTGCACATCTAGCACAGTAGGAAACGCCAAGGGGGAGACTAGGTAAAAGGTAAAAGTACAAGGTAAAAAGTAAAAGGTAAATTTACTTCTTCATTTTTGCTTTCTTTCTATCCTTGTGACGCAAGCATTTAGCCTGCTCCCTCTTGTCGTTTTAATTTTTTCTTTCTCCGCCGTAGTAAGTTCACAACAGCTACGACGGAGTTTTGCTTTCTTTGTTTCTTACGCCTAGACTTGGTTTTTTAAATCTCCTCAGTATTTAAGTAGATAACCTTCATTTAATGATTTGTCAACATATTTCTGAAAATATTTTAGTTAAAGAATTCAGATAGCTATTCTTGTGCCCCAGCTTTTTGCAGACTCCGCACCACATTCTTATAACCATTAAATTCTGCAATCATCAAAGCAGTATAACCACCCCGGTTTTTCAAATTCATATCTGCCCCAGCTTGCAGTAACAACTGCACAATTTCGCCGTAACCTGCTGAGGCAGCCCACATCAATGCTGTTGCCCTCGCCGAGTCTTGAAAATTCACATTTGCTCCCTTTGCTAGCAGCAAATGTATTATCTCTATGTACTTGCGTTCGGTTGCCTTGATCAAAGCAGTTTTGCCATCATCGCCCGGAGTATTGGCATCAGCACCATACTCTAGCAGCACTTTCACTGTTTGGGTGTGTCCTTGTGATACAGCCAGCGTCAAAGGTACTTCACCAAGATTTTTCTCAGTAATATCTGCCCCAGAACGTAGTAGTGTCTCGACAATTTGGTTATGTCCCTGCAATGCAGCTACAAGCAGTGGCGTATCACCCAGATGGTTCCTAATTTGGACATCTGCACCCCTGTTAAGTAACAGTTGTACGACATCAATGTAGCCTTCCACAACGGCAAGGTGTAAAGCAGTTTCACCATCTTGGTCTTGGAGATTAATTTCAGCTCCTCGATCCAGTAAAACTGCTGCGATCGCACTGTGTCCAGCCGCCGCTGCTGCCGATAGCGCAGTTCCACCATCAGCGTTTTTCACATTCACATCAGCCCCTGCCGCTAGCAGTGCTTCCACAACACCCAGATGTCCCAAATCTGCCGCTAATGTTAAGAGTGTCTCACCCTCCTCATCTCGGATATTGATATCGACACCAGTTTGGAGAAGTGCTTGTAAAACTTCTATTTGTCCCTGCTTAACTGCTAGTTTCAACGCAGTATCATCATCTTTATCTGCGATATTCACCTTCGCACCAGCAGCCAATAAAACTCGCACTACATCGATATGACCTTTGAGTACAGCTGCCATTAAAGCTGTGCTGCCATCTTCATTAGTGGCATTTACATCAGCACCTTTGGATAGTAAAAGCTGCACAATGTCAAGCTGTTTGGCACTAGCTGCCAACATTAAAGCCGTCAAACCATAGAGTTTTCTGGGCAAGTTGATATTTGCCCCAGCATCTAGCAGCGATCGCACAATTTCGGTGTAGCCTAAATTGGCAGCAAACATTAACGCCGTCGTGCCTTGGCGATCGCACGCGTCCACCCTCGCACCAGCAGCCAGTAGCGTACACAGATGCTTAATATCGCCACTTTTAGCAGCTTTTAGCAGCAAAGTATCGTTGTTTTCAATCATGGATGAGATCCCACACAGGGGGTTTTGTTCGTCTACCCTCAAAATTTAGTCTGAGATTGTTTATCCACTTTGGCAAGAGGGTTATGCAATTCAAAATTCAAAATTAAATATTAAAATTTAATCAAAGCAGTCTTGGCAAACATTCTGGCTATTGGCTTGATGAAAAGTAAAACGAGGGAGGCTTCACTCTTCTCTTTCTTAGCCTCTTTTAGTTTGTGCAACTTGCAGCACAGGAAATAGAGTTATGCTAATTTTTATGAAGATTTAATAATTGGGCGAGAACACCATGAGTCTGGAACTTTCTGCGTCGGTGAAATATTGGCTGAACTTCTTTCATCCGGTGATCATGTGGGCGCTATTAATACTTTCAATTTATGCTGCCTACTTGGGGCTGCAACTACAGCGTACCAGAAATGCTCAGGGGGAAGAAAAGAAAGAACTGATTAAAGGTAGATATAACGTCAGACACTACCAAATCGGGTCTATACTCCTAGCTTTAATGGTGGTAGGTGCAATTGGAGGGATGGGTGTCACTTACATCAATAATGGCAAGTTATTTGTCGGGCCTCACCTGCTGGCAGGACTCGGTATGACGGGTCTGATTGCATTTTCTGCTGCTTTGTCTCCTTATATGCAGAAAGGAGCAAATTGGGCGCGTGCAACTCACATTCTGTTGAATTTTACCCTTTTGGGACTTTTTGCTTGGCAGGCTGTCACCGGCGTGCAAATTGTCCAAAGAATTCTCACTAAAGCATAGTAAGTGTAAGTGGTACTTTGTCATTTGTCATGAAATTTTGACAAATGACAAATGACTGTTGAATCACTGCTTTTGCTTGGAATTCCCTGGAAAGGGTATTTCTAAAGATTTATGAAAATCTTCCTGAACTTTGCGAGTTAAGCGGCGGGAGACTTGGCGGACAATTTGGTTAAGTAAGCGATCGCCTGTAGATTGAATTATAGACTTGGGTAATCGCTGAATAAACCGGGGAAAGTGCAAATAAACCATTAAATCCAATTCCCATTCAACCCTGGTAACCTCACCAACGCTAGTGCAAGCATCGTTTTCTATTAACTGTAGAGATGCCCGATAGTCTACGTCATAACCAGGCGGTTGGTAATCAGGAATGGGGATTGTACGGATGCGGTAAATACTCTCCTCTGGAGGCAACAATTCCAAACCAATTTTTGGTTCTACATCATAACCAAAAGCACCAAAACGGCCAATTACTAAAGCGTAGCCATTTTCCCCCAATGGTTGCACCTTCATAGGTTCAGCGCAACGCGAAAACCATGAGGCGTGAGCATTAAGATACTCAGCAACCTTTTCTACTGGGGCAGGCATTTCCATAAAATCTTGATAACGACCGGAAAACTTTGTGAGCGTCGCTACATTTGCTTCTATTAATGTGTCCTCAGCTTCTTCTTGGCTGGAGGCTACAGGTAAAACTGCTTCTGTTATTTCCCAGGATTTATATTCGCCGTTTGTTGAAAGCATAAATGCATTAATGTATACTTTGGCGTTCGTCTATATTAATGATTCCCCATATGCCTGGGTCATTTCGCACTAAGATCCTATTTTGACTGAAACCTCATTAATCTGCCATCAGCTCCATAGAATTACTAAAATAAAGAACTGAACAAGCACACAATAGTTTCCCAGGATAGCATTTCTCATGAAAGCATTTGTAGCAGGGGCAACGGGTGAAACAGGTCGCCGGATTGTGCAAGAGTTGATAGCGCGGAATATTCCCGTCCGAGCCTTGGTGCGGAATATAGAGAAAGCTAGGGGTATTCTGTCTCCTGAAGCCGAATTAGTAGTAGGCGACGTGTTACAACCAGAAAGTTTAAATGCTGCGTTGGGAGATAGCACAGTTTTGTTAGTTGCTACTGGGGCAAAACCTAGCTTTGACCCTACTGGCCCCTATAAAGTGGATTTTGAAGGGACTAAAAATTTAGTAGATGCTGCCAAGGCAAAGGGAATTGAGCATTTTGTCTTAGTGTCTTCTTTGTGTACTTCGCAGTTATTCCATCCACTGAACTTGTTTTGGCTGATTTTAGTGTGGAAAAAGCAAGCTGAAGAGTACATCCAGAAAAGTGGTCTTACCTATACCATTGTGCGCCCTGGTGGGTTGAAGAATGAAGATAATTCCGACGCGATCGTGATGCAAAGTGCTGATACACTTTTCGACGGTAGCATACCCAGGCAAAAAGTCGCCCAAGTTGCTGTTGAGGCGCTGTTTGAAGTAGATGCACGCAATAAAATTGTCGAGATTGTTGCCAAACCTGAAGCTACCTCCAAAACTTTTGGGGAATTATTTGCTAACGTCGCTTAACCAACCAGTGACGAGTTAGGGGTTAAAACTCTTATAGCGTGTCTTACTTGGATACACATGCGCTTTGGGCATAGCATTGCTGTGCCCCTACGAATAGACTGTATTGGATGGAAGTGAACTTTGCCAAAATGAGTTCGTCAATCATTGTTGTTAGCAAAGAGAGCAAATTTGAAGGAGTCGGACTCTGAAAGGCTTTGAATTCAAAGGTGTCGAAAAACTTATTGGTCCAATAGCCGCGCTTCTCGGCTTTGTGTATTTGTTGCAATGGTATATTGGAGACTTGCGATCGCCTTCTGATCCCATCTTTGCAGTTAAACAGCCGCCCTTGGTCATGAAAGAGGGCGACCCATATATCCGCGCTTTAATGCGAACTATCTCGGCAAGTGAGGCCAGTGGGAACCGTCCCTATTCGTTGTTGTATGGTGGACAGCAAGTCAACGACCTTAGCCGACATCCTGAGATATGCGTCACAATTGTCACAGGCCCCAATACAGGTAATTGTTCCACAGCTGCTGGCAGATATCAAATTATCAACATTACTTGGTATCGTTTAGCGCCCCGTTATCACCCAAACCCGATGCAGATGGTGTTTTGGACTGCTTATAGTTTTGAGGCAGAATATCAAGATGTAGTTGTTTACCGTTGGTTAAATGATTCTAAAGTTTGGGGAACTGATATTTCTCAACTGTTGCGTCAGGGAAAGTTAAATGATGTTTTGCGGCGACTTTCTCCCACCTGGACAAGTCTAGGATATGGTATAGAAACTAATTCTGTTAGTAGCTCTTTACCTAAAATTTATCAGAAAATGTTGCAAGAGGAATTAACCCCAGCTAATCAACCAACAGCCCCGAATTTTTCACCATCATCAACTTCTTCTAGCAATGCAGTAAAGAAGTTGCTAAAGAAGCAGTAATGTTATCCTAATTTTTAACTTGCTGCGGATAAAAAATCTTTGATATTCTCCACAAATATCAAGGAATTTTCAAAATGAATATTATGTCCAGCGTTCTTAATTATTTTTAGCTGGGCAAATTCACATAGTTTAGCCATTTCTGTATTAATAGATATAAATTTTTCATCATATTCACCAACTAGTAAGAGCACAGGAATTTTATTCTCTTTTAGTTTTTCCCACAAAGAAGGTTGACATCCAGTACCCATGAAGCGTAACGATTTATCTAATTCATGTGGATTATTCTGCAAGCGATTTTCTATCATGCGATCGTATTCTGGCTGATTTTTTATATAACCAAAAATTGCTTGATTATACCAATTTGATAAAAAAGTTGCCAAATCGCTTTTTTCAAGACTTCTTGTTAACTTTCTGCCTATTCGTGTATCAAGTTTAATGCGTTCTAATCGTTCTACTTCTGTTGGCAAACCAGGTGAAACTGACTCTAGCACCACTTTATGAAAACGTTCTGGAAAATGAAGGGTGAGGTATAAAGCCAATCTCCCACCCATTGAATAACCAACTAAAAAACATTTGGAAATTTTTAACTCATCTAATAAACTGATTAAAGCATGAGCAGTGTTTGCCATTGTGTAGTAATCATCTCCACCCAAAACTTGAGTTTTGCCGTGTCCAGGAAGATCAAGTGTTAAATAAGAAAATTCGTCAAATAACAATTTTATGGCTTCATCAAATTCATTGATATTACCCATAAAACCGTGCAGGAAAAGAATCAGTGGTTTATTTAATCTGTCAATGAAAGAATAGTGAAAATGATATTTTTCTAGTAGGAGCATAGTCTAGCTAATCACTATCACGGCTGCATATTATATTAAAGTCTGGTTGGTTACAAGATTCATCATCCAGGGTTTTAACGAGAATGGATAGCTTACCGCCATAGGCATCACATTTTCTATCCTTGGCACGATAGGTAAGACAAAATATCCCCGGTTTAATATAGTTTAGATGGTATATTTACCACCATGCAATTGCTTTAAAACTGCCTAAACCATCAGTTATGACTGTAAGATACTTGTGTTAAGTTTGGCATAAAAAAATTTATGCCTGAGCCAATACATCAAATCTAAATCTCGTATCTCTACAAAATGTCTTGTCGTGCTAGTTAATTTTTTATTTTCCTAATTCTTAAGGTAAAAACCGATCTAAAGCAGCTTTTAACTGTTTAATTTCAACGTCAATATTACCCTCTTGTGCAGCTCTACCAATACACTCAGTTAAATGTTCATCCAAAACAATTCGCGCTACCCTATCTAATGCGCCTCGCACTGCGGCAATTTGCAGTAGAACATCAGGACAAGGGCTATTTTGCTGCACCATTGTTTTAATACCCCGAACATGTCCTTCTATCCGCGATAATCTATTGGCAATTCGCCGTAACGACTCTTCGCTATGGACGTGAGGATGAGCCGGCTCTCCAGTCCCATGAGTATGATCTATATGCTCATGGTCTGTATCGTGATAATGTTCTGCTTGCTGGGATGTTAGCAAGGATTCCTTGCCTAATCGGTTTGATCCATTCATGGGCTATCAGAAGACTTGTATTAGTAAGATCCTAGCCTAGTACTTGACCAACCCAAAATTTTTGGGTGAAGGTGGGGCCCATTCACCCTAACTTGACTACTGACGATTGGCTCTTTCTTGGGGAATAATTTCTGTTACTACCCTACCGCTAGAACTACCGCCTTTGACAACAATATTTTCTGTTTGCAGATTACCAACGGCTGTTTCACCCGTAAAATTTAACTGTGGATCAACTTGTCTATAAACGACATTTCCCTGAGCTTCAACTAACTTATTGTCTAAATACCAAGTTAATGTATTAGATTTCAAAGACTGGCGACGCTGACCAATGGCGTTAACATTACCTGTTAAATAAACCGTTTTTTGCGGTATTTTCATTTCACCTTGATTGGCGGTGACGGTAAGATTTTCGGCACGCTGGAACATCCGCACTGGAGAATTTGTAGTAACAGTTTCTGCCTTCATGTTCCAGGTCATAGAGTTGCTAGCTATTTGCACTGGTGGGTCTATTAACTCTAATTGAGCATTTTGTTTAATAGTGGCAATTTTCGTTTTTAAGTTGACTTCGGCAGAATTTCCCTTGCCGCGATCGCTAATTTTATTATCTTTGTAGCGATCAATTTCTATGGGGCGATCGCCAATCAGTTTTTCTTCTTTAATATTCCAAATCAAATGCTCGGTTCTTACTTGCATCTGGGGATCAGCGGAATTTGCTACTACCCCTCCAGAAAATTCCATGCGCTGTTCGCGGGTTTTGACTCGCGCTTCCTGCGCCACTGCTTGCAGTTGTTTATGACTACCGTTAATCTGGTTGCGAACAATCAACAAATCTTCTTTGGGACGCCATTCTAATTCATTTCCCTGCAACACAATTCCATTGCTAGGGTCTGTAGCAAATATCTTACCTTTAAGAAACAACTGTTTCCCATCTTGTTCAATGTCTGCAACATCTGCCTTGATTTGGTAAACTACTTTGCCATCTTGGTATAGTTCACCATAAGGGCTTTCAGCTTGGCCAATTTGTTTTTCTTTGGTATATTTTGCGGTTTTAGCCCGGACTTTCCAAATCGGTCTTCCGACTTCATCAGCTTGTTCTAGGGTGACATCAAAGAAAGTTAAATTACTATCTTGATCAGATGAATCCACAGTATTTTGTTGAGAAGCTGGCGGGGATTTACCTCCGCAGCTAAATAAACCAAACACCAAGAACAAGGTCAAAGGTAAAATAAGAAAAGAGGGAGTGGAGGAGAAATTTTGAATTTTTCTCTTTCCTAGTCTCCCCTTTTGATCAAATTGATACGGCATTATTCTTGGATTTCTAGGTGTCCATCACTAGTTCTGGGGTCTTCCAAAAAACCGATACCAGATAAAGGTCGGTATGGATAGCTTTGGCGAGGGGTTTTTTGAATATCCTCTTTGATGGCTTCTAAATCAATGTAGCGATCGCTTACATTAATCAAGCTGTCGCTGGTCATTGATCGCAAGCTTACTACTTCTACCCGCACGCCGCGATAGCTGACTGAATTTACCGCATATGCCAAATCTCCATCACCGCTGACTAAAACTGCGGTATCATAAGAATCGACTAGCGCCATCATGTCTACTGCTATTTCTACATCCAGGTTAGCTTTTTTAGAGCCATCTGGTAGCTGGACTAAATCCTTAGCAATGACTCGATAGCCATTGCGACGCATCCACAGCAGAAACCCCTGTTGCTTCTCGTTTGTCCGATCTACCCCAGTGTAGAAAAAAGACCGCAGTAATCTAGAACCTCCAGTTAATCGACACAGTAGCTTCGTGTAATCGATTTCAATCCCTAGTTGTAGTGCAGCGTAAAATAAATTTGAGCCATCAATAAATATGGCGACCCGACCCCGATTCTCCAAAACTTGTTCTGGCGTAAATATTGAATCGGTTTCAAAATTATTCAACATCATTGTGATACCTCAATTTTTATCCCTGTTATTTTTGATACAAATTACCAACTTTTAGATGCTAGTCACAGCGGCTTATGATAATGTTCCGGGGCTAATTTAAGTTCAGCCCCGATAAATTTTTTGAGAAAATAAGAAATTGAACAAAATCAGACTTTGATAAGGACTAATCGTTTTTTGGGAGTTCTATTCGCTTAAAAATTGGTTGGGGTATACCCAACTGTTGTTTACTGGATAGTACCCCCCATGTAGCATGGATAGCAAAAGGAGCGGTAATTGAACTTTGTATTTGATCGTTAAAGTTTATTCCGAAGCCTAGCTGCTGATAAATATCGCTACTGATGTTCGGAATAATTGGGGATAGCAGATAAGCTGCTAGTCTAACTGATTCTAGAACTGCGTAGAGAACTTTTTCCACCAACTCCTGCTGTCCCTGTTTATATAATGACCAAGGAGCTTGTTCATCAATAAACTTATTACTGGCTTGCACCAGTGAAAGGATAGCCCCGCAGGCTTGATTGAAAGCTAGCTCCTCATAGGCTTTTTCCACCTGTTTCCCTAGACGTAAACCAATTGTTTTTAAAGGATTTTCGTCAGGAATCCCTTCATTGCCGATTGATGGGACATCATTCTCTGCACAGTATTTCTTCACCATGTTCAAAGTGCGATTGAGCAAATTACCTAAGTCATTTGCCAAATCTGCATTCAAAACATTAATGAACCTAACTTCATTAAAATCTCCATCCTTGCCAAATTCGATTTCCTTAAGGAAGTAATAACGAACGGCATCACTACCATAGCGTTGAACTAGGGCTATAGGATCAAGGGTATTACCCAGACTTTTGCCCATCTTCTGCCCATCTTTGGTCAAAAAGCCATGCCCAAATACTCGCTCTGGCAAGGGTAAGCTAGCTGACAACAGCATTGCTGGCCAGTAAACTGCATGGAAGCGCAGAATATCTTTACCAATTAGGTGCAAGTTAATCGGCCACCATATTTCTAAAGCATTTGCTAAAGTCGGTTCTGCATCTGGTTCTAGTAATGCCGTTACATAACCCAGCAGCGCATCAAACCAGACATAAAGGGTGTGCTTGGGATCAACTGGTACGGGAAAACCCCAATCTAGATTCACCCGTGAAATGGAAAAGTCTTGCAGCCCTTGATTGACAAAGCTGAGGACTTCATTACGCCGACTTTCTGGTTGAATAAAATCCGGTCTAGATTGATAGAATTCTGTCAGCTGATTTTGATATTTGGATAAGCGGAAAAAATAGTTTTGTTCGTCTCGCCACTCAACTTCTTTGTTAGTATGAATCGGGCAACGATGTCCTTCTAGCAGATCCCGTTCTTCTTTGAATTCTTCGCAGGATACGCAGTACCAGCCTTTTTGTTGTCCCTGGTAGATATCACCAGATTTCCAGACTCGCTCAAAGAATTCTTTGACGATCGCTTCATGACGAGGTGCAGTAGTTCGACTAAAGCGATCGTATTGAATGTCTAGTAACTGCCATAAATTAACGAAACTAGGGACAATTTCATCGCAAAACTCTTGTGGTGCTTTGCCTAAACTTTCTGCCGATCGCTGAATTTTTTGCCCATGTTCATCTGTACCTGTAATTAGTAATACCTGATGCCCCAGCAGCCTCTGAAATCGCGCTACTACATCTGCTGCGATCGTCGTATAAGCACTGCCTATATGGGGGACATCGTTTACATAATATAGGGGTGTCGTTAGTGCAAATGTCTTTTCTGTTTTATTCACTAGATTCATACAAAATAAAAATTAACTTATTAAAACGTTTTACACTTACTTTGATTGGCAAAACCACGCAATTATACAATAATATTCCTATTTTTTCCAATAATACCTTAATATTAGCAAACTTCTTAGACCAAGAATTGTTTTGTAATATGCATCAATTCAACTCATTTTTGCTTAAAAGATGAAAATCAACTAATCATAATTTTTTTGAATACTTTCTATTAGATATTATTGTGATCAAAAATACAAAACCGAGAAAGCAGAAAATCTAGCTACTTTTGTAGATTTAGACATTTCTATCTTAAGACGGTCATGGCAGTAGTAAAGAAATGTAAAAATTAAATTAAGATAAACCATCATATTTACCGGAAAAATATATTGATTAGGTATGAGTCGAAATAGCCCCCTGGAGATTTCTCGCGCTTTCCTGGCGGCGCTTTCAACCCAAATGTTTCGTTATTATGAGGATCGCATTCCCCAGGATGCCAGCGTGTTGGTAGTCAGCAATCACCGCAGCTTTATGGATGCATTTATTTTAATGGCGGCGTTATCGAATCCGATTCGCTTTGCTTGCCATCACTATATGGGACAAGTGCCAGTAATGCGGGAGATTGTCACCGGTCAATTGGGGTGTTTTCCTTTGGAAGAAACTCAAAACCGCCAGCAAAGCTTTTTTTCGCAGTCACAGTTGCTATTGCAGTCCAAGCAGATGGTGGGAGTATTTCCAGAAGGGACTGAACCAATGGTGAAATTTACTCAGCCAAACCAAGTAGGTGAGTTTCAGCGAGGATTTGCCCATTTGGCATTGCGAGCGAATGTGCAGGATCTAGCTATTTTGCCGATCGCGATCGCCTCCTTAGACGAGGTAAACACTTCTGGTTTCCCCTTAAGGTTTTTGAGTTTATTTGACCCTTCAGAACCTTTATTTAAGCAAGCTGGCTGGCATCCTCTGGTAATTTATCGTCGGGTTGCGGTGTTAATCGGTCGCCCTTATTGGATTACGCCCCAACATCAACAAAAATATCACGGCAAGCAAGCCAGAACTGTTGTGGCTGAACTGACAGAACACTGTCATGGTGAAATTAGCACCTTACTCCGTCAAGGTTGCTATTAAAGCCATTCGATTTTGAATTTTGGATTGTCTCCAAAGCTTTCAGTAGCTTGCTCTGAGACCTTTTTTGTTTTTGCTCAAAATTACTGAAGCTAGTAAAAGCAACAATCAGCAGTCCAAAAGTTTTATACCATTGACTAATGACTAATGACTAATGACCAATGACTATCTCAGAAGTTGAGCTAAACCCTTGTTTCCTGACTCCTAAACGAGTACAGCCAGAGTATCCCCTGTTGGTATATTTGCCAGGAATGGATGGAACTGGTCAACTATTGCGATCGCAAACCGCTGGATTAGAAACTGGCTTTGATGTCCGTTGTTTGGCGATCCCACGCCAAGACCTTAATACTTGGGATGTGCTAGCTAAGAGTGTATTGGACTTAATCCACGCCGAATTAGAAAAAAGTTCTCAGAGGGCAGTTTATCTGTGTGGTGAGTCGTTTGGTGGTTGCTTGGCAATGAAAGTAGCAATCCAAGCACCGCATTTATTTAAGCGAATTATTTTAATTAACCCTGCTTCTGCCTTTCGTCTTCGCCCTTGGTTGAATTGGGCATCCCAACTAACTTACTTGGTGCCATCCGAGTTGTATGATGTTGGCGCACTGGGGTTGTTGCCGTTTCTAGCATCTTTGCCACGAATTTCTCGGAGCGATCGCCATGAACTGCTGAAAACTATGCGTTCTGTCCCGTCAGAAACCGTTCTTTGGCGGTTGTCTTTACTACGAGAATTTGATGTAGATGACGAGAAATTAGGTCGCTTAACTCAACCAGCTTTGTTGATTGCCGGTGGTAGCGATCGCCTTTTGCCTTCTGTAACTGAAGTGAAGCGGATAGCTAATATCTTACCAAATACCAAAATTGTAGTGTTGCCGAATTGCGGACATGCTTGTTTGCTAGAGGAAGACATTAATCTCTATGAAATTCTTAAAGATAATGACTTTTTAGAAAGTAATGCTGATATGAGTACGGGGCTAGAGGTGAGAGGATAGTCTACTAGTATTCCTAGAGAACAGAACAGCAAGGAACTCGACGTGCTGTAGTGGTCGGTATACCTTGGGGAAAAGTACCCAATGCTAATTATTGCACCTTTAACTACCCAGAATGATTCTTGGTGTTCAATAATCTCAGTTTATAACAACGCTTTTCAGCCGATGCTGGTGGTTTGCCTCTGTCTTTCATTGTCTTGCTAGATTAAACGCAAAGATTAGATATAAATCGAGTTTTGGCGTATTTGGGAACACTCACCCTTGAGCAATATGTTCCTATTATGATCGATTAAGACAGTAGTTTGGATAATAAAATAGTTAATCTTAAACTGATATTTACGTTTATAGAGGGATGTAAAGCCGCTCATTTTTCGCTACAAGTTTAAATAGAGAGGCTTTACAAGATGGTGTCAAGCAATGGCAGACAAACCCCAAAAAATAGAGGTGAATAAATCTGTTAATTCACCCAGAGAAACTTCAGAAGTAAATATCCAGGCTCAATCATCAGTAGAAAATGAACCGTCTATATTAGAGTCTTTTCTTACAAATGTTGCTCAGACTGGTAAAGCAGTTTTAGACACAGCAGTAGGGGTGGGAGAAGCGACGGCAAAACAAACACACAAGCTAATTGAGCAAACAACTCAAACCAGCGGTCAGGTTGTGAATCGCCTCAGCGAAAATTGGCTGATTAGAAAACTATCTGGAGTATTAAATCTAAATTGGCTGATTGGTAATACTGACGCTGTTGATTTGGAAAAAGCAGAAGCTGCGGTAAACAAGCTCAAGCAACAGTATCCAAATGAATCACCCAGCCAGATTGCTCACCGAATCATGTTGGAAAAAGCGACTCAAGCAGGCACAGTTGGACTAGCTACTAGTATTTTGCCAGGAGTAGCAGTGGCGTTGTTGGCAATTGATTTAACAGCGACAACAAAATTGCAGTCAGAAATGCTTTATCAAATTGCATTTGACTATGGGCTAGATTTAAAAGATCCTGCCCGGAAAGGCGAAATTTTGGCAATTTTTGGTCTGGCTTTGGGTGGAGGGCGTCTTTTGAAAGCTGCGGGATTAGGCTTGCTGCGAAATGTGCCATTTGCAGGTGCAGCGATCGCAGCTAGTTCAAATGCGACGATGATTTATTCATTGGGGTATGCTGCTTGTCGATTTTACGAAGCCAAGCTAGATGAATCAACTTCGCTTACATCGCCACAGACAATAGCAACATTGAAAGCTGAAAGTGAAAAGTATCTAGAAACTGCGATCGCTCAAGAAGCAGTCATGGATCAAATTTTAGTTCACATGATCCTCGCTAGTCATCCAGAGAAGACTTTGCAAGAAATTTTGCCAGAATTACAAGCTGTAAATCTTAGTAATAACTCATTGGATGCCATTGCCCAAAATATCAAATCACTTAAGTCTTTAGATATATTACTCAATCAGCTGAATCGTGATTTTGCCATACCCTTGCTGGCTCAATGTTACAAAATTGCCCAGCTTGACGGTAAGACTACACCAGTTGAGCAACATATAATGACAGCGATCGCCAGCAAATTTGACATTGATACAAATGCAATTGAGTCATTAGTCATGGGGTAGGAAGCAGTAGTTGACGCTCCCACGGCTTTTAGCCAATAGGCTTTCTGCTTTAATTTCTGTAAAAGAGTGAAGTGATAAGCCTCGTTAACGATGCTCAAAGACTCATTAATGAAGTTCTGAGGTGGATTAATGAGGATCAAAGACTCATTAATGGAGTTCCATTTATACCAATTCGCTAAATTATAGCTACTGGCCCCTGCTCCCTTATCTCCTCTATCTTCCTCATCTCCCTCACCCCCCACTCCCCTCAGCCTGAAACAAGAATTTTGAGCAATACTGGTACAAGAAGGAATATTTACACAAAATCCCAACATGACAATTCAACCTAGTGATAAGCCTTTGCTAGAGTGGGCAGGCGATAGTTTGGCAATTGGATTATTTGAAGATGCAGTAGAGTTAACTGGAGAATTGGCAACTTTAGATCAAAAGTTTTCCGGGGTCTTAAAAGAACTAATTGCTGAAGAAGAATTTAAAGGTAAAGCCAACAGTACCATCTTCACTCGTGTGAATCCTGGTAGTCCAGTGCGTAAATTGATTCTGGTAGGTTTAGGCAAGCCAGATGCACTAAAACTCGACACTTTGCGACGCGCTGCTGCTGCTGTAGCCAGAGTAGCAAAAAAGCAAAAAAGCAAAATTCTGGGATTTAGTTTCCCATTGTGGAATAACGATCCAGCCGCAAGCGCCCAAGCGATCGCAGAAGGCGTAGAATTGGCGCTTTACCAAGATAATCGCTTTAAATCAGAACCAGAAGATAAAGGTTCACAAATAGAAACCGTAGATTTACTAGGATTTAGTGGACAAGAAGCAGCCATCACCCGCGCCAATCAAATCGTTTCCGGGGTAAATTTGGCACGGCAGTTAGTGGCAGCGCCAGCCAACGCGGTAACACCAATTACTTTGGCAGAAACTGCTCAAGCGATCGCTAAAGACTACGGTTTACAAGTAGAAATTCTGGAAAAAGAAGACTGTGAAAAGCTGGGTATGGGTGCTTTTTTGGGAGTAGCCCAAGCTTCCGAGTTGCCACCTAAATTCATTCACCTGACTTACAAGCCAGAAGGTAAACCCAAAAAGAAACTAGCAATTATTGGCAAAGGTGTAACCTTCGATTCCGGCGGACTCAACATTAAAGGTGCTGGTAGCGGCATCGAAACCATGAAAATTGATATGGGCGGTGCAGCTGCTACCTTAGGGGCGGCAAAAGCAATTGCTCAAATTAAGCCAGATGTTGAGGTTCACTTTATCTCGGCGGTGGCTGAAAACATGATTAGCGGTCGTGCTATGCACCCTGGAGACATACTTACAGCATCAAACGGCAAAACAATCGAAGTGAACAACACCGACGCTGAAGGACGTTTGACCCTAGCAGATGCCTTGGTGTATGCCGACAAATTAGGATTAGATGCGATCGTGGATTTAGCCACCCTAACCGGTGCTAACGTGATTGCCTTAGGTGAAGATATAGCTGGTTTGTACACTCCCGACGATGCTGTAGCTTCCCAGTTAGAGAAAGCCGCCCACATCTCAGGAGAAAAGATTTGGCGGATGCCAATGGAAGAAAAATATTTTGAAGGGCTAAAGTCTGGCATTGCCGACATGAAAAATACTGGCCCGCGCCCAGGTGGTTCCATTACCGCAGCCCTTTTCCTTAAGCAATTCGTCAAAGAAACACCTTGGGCGCACCTAGATATTGCTGGCCCAGTGTGGACAGATAAAGAAAATGGCTACAACGGCTCTGGGGCAACTGGCTACGGCGTTCGGACGCTAGTTAGCTGGGTACTGGGCATTGCGGAGTAGGGAGAAGAGGCAGGGAGCAGGGGGCAGGGAGCAGGGGGAAAGAGGTAATGTTATTCTCCCCAATTCCCAATTCCCCATTCCCCATTCCCCATTCCCAATTCATGCTATCTTGAGCTTGCCAGCAAAAATTGTTGCAATAGTAACAGAAGTAATTTGGCAGTCAGAAAGTTAAGCTTTTTCGGCAAAGCCATCTGGTAAAATTTATAAGGTTTCTAAAAGCTCTGAGCAATGGGATCGACTCGCGTACGGATCGCAATTGACGCAATGGGAGGGGATCATGCACCCGGTGAAATCGTTGCTGGCGCATTGCGAGCAAGGGAAGAATTGGGTGTAGATGTATTACTGGTTGGTGATCCCCAACAAATAGAAGCTGCCTTGCCGCCAAAAACGAATTTAGGGCAGATGGAGATCGTTCCTGCTGAGGAAGCGATCGCTATGGATGAGGAGCCTTTAAATGCAGTTAGACGCAAACGCAAGGCTTCTATCAATGTGGCGATGGATTTAGTCAAGCAGCAAAAGGCAGATGCCGTATTTTCTGCTGGTCACTCCGGGGCAGCTATGGCATCAGCTTTGCTCCGCTTAGGACGATTGCCGGGAATTGACCGCCCAGCCATTGGGACTGTTTTTCCGACAATTATTGCTGGTAAGCCAGTGTTGGTACTTGATGTCGGCGCGAATGTAGATTGCCGTCCGAAGTTTTTAGAGCAGTTTGCCGTCATGGGATCGGCTTACAGTCAATATGTCTTGGGTACAACCGAACCTAAAGTGGGTTTGTTGAATATTGGTGAAGAAGACTCTAAGGGCAATGATGCAGCCGTCCGCGCCCACCAATTGCTGCGCGAAAATTCCCAAATTAATTTTATTGGCAATGCCGAAGGGCGTGATGTGCTTTCCGGTCGCTTTGATGTGATTGTCTGTGACGGCTTTGTAGGAAATGTCTTATTAAAATTTGCCGAAGCAGTCGGAGAAGTGATTCTGCAAATTCTGCGGGAAGAATTACCCCAAGGATTGCACGGTCAAATCGGTTCAGCACTCTTAAAACCAAACCTGAAGCGGATTAAGCAGCGGATGGATCACGCAGAACATGGCGGCGCTTTGCTATTAGGCGTGGCAGGAGTCTGTTTTATCGGTCACGGTAGCTCACAAGCTCCTTCAATTTTTAATGCAATTCGTATGGCCAAAGAAGCCGTTGACAACCAGGTGCTACAACGAATTCAGTCCCAATATATCCTAGAGCGCGAAAGCGGTTAGCGATTCAGTCATAAGTCATGAGTCATTTGTCATTTGTCATTTGCAAGGACGAAAGACAAAAGACAAAGGCAAGGGACAAAAGACAAAAAGCTGATAGCTAGGGAGATTAGGAGTGGAAAACTTAGGCATAGCAATTACCGGAAGTGGCTCGGCAGTACCAGCAACTTCCTTACATAATCAGACATTAACTGAACTAGTTGAAACATCAGACGAGTGGATAACTACAAGAACTGGAATTCGTCAACGGCGATTAGCATTGCCATCTGAGTCCTTGAGTGTACTCGCTACTGCCGCCAGCAGTCAGGCGATCGCAGCTTCGGGAATTAAACCAGAAGACCTAGACCTGATTCTGCTAGCGACTTCCACCCCTGATGATTTGTTTGGTAGTGCTTGTCAAGTACAGGCTCAATTAGGAGCCACCAACGCAGTAGCTTTTGACTTGACAGCAGCCTGTTCTGGCTTCGTATTTGGTCTAGTTACGGCAGCCCAATACATTAGAACAGGTGTCTATAAAAATGTACTGTTGATAGGGGCAGATATCCTCTCCCGTTGGGTAGATTGGCAAGATAGGCGCACTTGTGTATTGTTCGGTGATGGTGCAGGGGCAGTAGTATTGCAGGCTTCTAAAAGCGATCGCTTATTAGGATTTGCACTGAAAAGTGATGGCACTCAAAACCATCACCTCAACCTTGCCTATGCAGGCGCTTCTCAAGAACTACTCACTGGTGTAAATATCACCAAAGGCACTTACCAACCTATTACTATGAACGGCAAAGAAGTCTACCGCTTTGCTGTCCAGAAAGTGCCAGAAATCATTGATAAAGCCTTGTTTCAAGCCAACCTTAGTGTTGACCAAATAGATTGGCTGCTGTTGCATCAAGCCAATCAGCGGATTATCGATGCCGTCGCCCAACGCTTGAATGTCCCAGAACATAAGGTTATAAGTAATCTCGCTCAGTACGGCAATACCTCTGCTGCTTCCATTCCCTTAGCTTTGGATGAAGCAGTGCGGCAAGGTAAAATTAAACCTAATGATATTGTTGCTGCATCCGGCTTTGGTGCCGGTCTTACCTGGGGTGCGGCAATTTTTCAATGGGGAAGGTGAATATTTTGTCCTTTGTCCTTTGTCATTAGTCATTTGTCCTTTGTTAATGACCAATAACTAATGACCAATGATCAATGTCCAATGACCAATGACTAATGACTAATGACTAAAACTGCATGGGTGTTTCCCGGACAAGGTTCTCAAGCACTGGGAATGGGAATTGATTTATTAGATATAGCCTCCGCTAAAAACAAATTTGCCCAAGCTGAGGAAATTTTGGGCTGGTCTGTAACAGAAATCTGTCAAAACGAAGAAGAAAAGTTATCACAGACGCTATACACTCAGCCAATTCTTTATGTGGTAGAAAGCATTCTTGCTGACCTTCTCCGAGAACGTGGACACCAGCCAGATTTAGTTGCTGGCCACAGTTTGGGAGAATATTCTGCCCTTTATGTAGCGGGTGTCTTTGAGTGGTCGGCTGGTTTATATCTAGTAAAGCGTCGTGCAGAACTCATGGATAGTGCCGTTGGTGGGATGATGGCGGCTTTGATGAACTTTGACCGCGAACAGTTGGAAAAAGTCATTGCCCAAACGCCTGATGTGGTGCTAGCAAATGACAATAGTTCGGGTCAGGTGGTAATTTCAGGCACGATTGAGGCTGTACAAGCAGTGATGACTCAAGTTAAAGCAAAACGTGCTATTCCCCTAAAAGTTTCTGGAGCATTTCACTCACATTTAATAGCACCCGCGGCTACGGAATTCCAAGACATTTTAGAATCTGTGGAATTTCAGCCAGCTACTGTGCCGGTCTTGTCTAATGTAGAACCAATTCCATCTATTGATGCCGAGATTTTAAAGCAGCGCCTAAATAAACAAATGACTGGTTCTGTAAGATGGCGAGAAATCTCTCTGCAATTACCAGCTAACGGTATCCAACAAGTAATGGAAATTGGGCCTGGTAAAGTCCTAACTGGCTTGATTAAACGCAGTAGCCCTGACTTAATTTTAAAAAACATCCAGAGTGCTGCTGATTTACCTGTTTAGTTTGACAGCATCTTGGGCAGATCATCTAGAATAAATTCCAGATCAACTTCTTTAGCCTCAGTTTGAATTTCAGCGACTGGATTGGGATAGTGATACTGATACAGTTGAATAAATTCCAACAAATCTTGGGCGTAATTCTGTATATGGGTGAGGTTGCCGTGAATAAAGTTGACAGGATTATTGGTTTCATGTGCCACGCCTGCTACCAGTTGCCCCAAGGCTGACATTTTTTCACTCTGGATCATCTGGGATTGGGTACGGCGCAGTTCTTCAAGTGTCTTCTGTAACGTTATTGTCTGCTTCTCAACCCTTAGCTCTAAGGCATTGTTAACCTGTTCTAGTTCGATGAAAGAAGTTTTTAACTGACTTGCCATGCTGTTGAAAGAACTAGCAAGTCCTCCGAGTTCATCCTGTCGTGTGGTGTCGAGATCGATCGCAAAGTCACCGTTGGCAAGTTGGTTACTAGCAGCGGTTAAGTGTTTTGTGGGTAAGTGAGGTAGGGCGATTCTTAACGAAACGGATATACCTAAAAGGCCATTGTTGCTGAAGGGTTTGTCTAAATTGGGTAAGCATGGAGTAGCAGAGATAAGTATTTAGGCTGAAGATTTCCTGAAAATTCGTGTCAATGTGCAGACGGATGTATGTGCTACAGCGGTAGCTGGATCACAAATTCAGTACCTTCGCCTGGTGAAGAATTTACCTCAATCACTCCTCCATGTTTTTCTGTGACAATTTGACGAGCGATCGCTAATCCTAATCCTGTACCCTTACCCACACCTTTTGTAGTAAATAAGTGGTCAAAAATCTTTTGTTTTACTTCTTCATTTATCCCATTACCATTATCAGCAATAGAAATTTTCACGCCTTGATTTGCTACTGAGGTTTTAATGATAATTCGGTTGGGATTGTCCTTAATTTCCTCAAAACTCCGTCCTGTATTTGATTCATCTAGCGCCTCAATGGCATTTGCCATAATATTCATAAATACCTGATTTAGTTGCCCAGGGAAACATTCAAACTGCGGCAAATTACCATAATCAGTTATCACTTCAATTGTTGGACGTTCTTCGTTTGCTTTAAGGCGATGTTTGAGAATTAAAATCGTACTGTCGATACCTTCATGGATATTAAATGGCACTTTGTAATCTTTATCAGCACGGGAGAAAGTTCGGAGACTGGTACTAATGTTGTGAAGGCGATCGCACGCCATAGTCATTGAATCAATAATCTTGGGTAAGTCTTCTAAGCTATAATCCAAGTCAATTTCTTCAGCATGTTCTTTGATTTGATCATCGGGATTGGGAAGACTTGCTTGATATAGTTTTAAGTGTTCAACAATATCCGCAATGGTAGGTTTAGTTTGTTTGAGACTAGCAGCAATGAAGCCCAAAGGATTATTCATTTCATGGGCTACCCCAGCAACTAAATTACCCAATGCAGACATTTTCTCACTCTGAACCATTTGTAATTGTGCTTGTTGTAATTCTTCTAAAGCTTTTTTCAATTCTTGGGATTTTTGAATGACGGCGGCTTCGGCTTGTTTGCGTTCTGTGACATCTAACAACAAGCCATCCCAAATAATTGAGCCATCAGCTTGTTTAATTGGACGGGATGCAGCTTGAATCCATTTTAACTGACCAGAAAGGGTGATAATTCGTCCTTGATATAGCCAAGGCTCCAAGGTTTGAGCAGAAATGGTAATAGTCTCTTGATAACGCACCATATCCTCTGGGTGAGTCAGAGATATCAAACTGTTAGCATCAGCCACTGCCTGCTCTGATGGGACTTCGTAAATTTCATAACAACCAGTGCTAACATAGCTTAACCTGGTGATACCATCTGGTAAAAGTTGGAATTGATAAATCATTCCCGGAACATTTTCCGCAAGGCGGTGAAAACGGGCTTCGGTATCCTGTAAATTAGTGTACAATTGGGCATTTTCTAAGGATATTGCTGCTTGGGAAGAAAGTAAGTTAATAACGCTGAGGCGATCGCTAGTAAATACCCCTTGAGTTAGTTGATTTTCTAGGTAAAGAATCCCTAGCAAATGCCCTTGATTAATAATCGGGGTACACAATACACTCTGAGGTTTTATTCGGTGCATATATTCCCCAATTACACCAAGAATATCTGTTTGCAAGTTATCGATCACAACTGTTTGTTGGGTATTTTTGACGTAATTGATAATTGTTATGGGAATATCTTGACAAGTATCTAGTGGTTGTGTGTCAAGAATGGTTTGTATCGCAATCTGGGAATTTGATCCATGATTAATAAAGGTAATTGCCCTAACTTGCCAAGTATCTCCTTGGGGAAGAATTAGTGCAGATTTTTTCGCGCCAGAGTTTTCTAGGATAATGCGGGTGAGGCTAGCAATGAGTTGATCTAATTCTAGAGAACTGGATATAGCTTGAGCGGCTTTAAGGACAGAGGTAAAATCCAGACCATCAGAAATACAAGTGCTGTCAGTGCTAGAACTACGAGTAGATGAGGAAGTACCACGAAAGCTAATAGTTTCTAGAGGGTTAAGGTTAATTCGTTGTTGTTCCAGGATGGGTTGAAGCAGTTGGGGATAGCGTTTTTCTAAGTCATTAGTTTTGGCTTTTGCGCCCCAACGAGCGTAGCAGTAGTATGCTTCTTGCATATATGGTTGAGCGACTTTTTCTTTACCCCAGTCGAGGTAGAATTTGGCTGCTAATTCGTTGCTAAGTGCTTCTTCTTGGATGTAGGCGTTGGCTTTGGCAAGGGAGATGGCGCGATCATAATATTCCATCGCCTTGAGCTTATCTCCCATTACCCGCGCTGTTTCTGCCTCAACTAAGTCGTACTTGTGCTGAAAATTAACAGGAGCATAGCCAGCCCAATAGTGCATGAGTTTTTGGTTGGTAATTACCTGATTTAACCAACATTCTTGCTGATTCTGTTCGCGATCGCAGCTAGAATACTTTGCAAGTAAGCACAAAGAGTAGTAAAAGTTATGTGCCACAACTAAGAGTAGACCAAAGGCTCCATTCATATACCCGGTGGCTTTTTCTGCATTGCTTGCAGCTTCTTCATACTGGTCAAAGGTATAAAGAATAGCTGTTTTGGCAAGATAGATAGCAAATAGTGATTGATGATTGTGGGTGTTGTGAAGATGCGGCAGCATTTCTTCCTCATCAAAATCAACACCAATCAGATAATATTGGTGAGAGGATCGACCGAGTAAATTTAAGGTGACTTGCCTCCAAACCTGGGCATAATCAAGACAATGTTTTTGTTTGAGTTTTAAAAGTAAATTAATATATTTTGTTTGCCTTTCTTCAACAGCATCTAGAGTTTCTCCAATTAAGAATAAATGCGTACACTCAGCCATGATTGAATAGCTAGCGTGTTCAATATCTCCAACTTCTAGCCCACACTGGATACTTTCTCGTAAAGCTGTGAGTGTATTTCGACCATGCTCTTTGTAAGCACAGATAAAAACACCAAAAATCATATAAATTTTTGAACTGATTTCTTTACTCTGGTATTGTTCTAGTAGCTTTAAAGCTATTTGACTTGAGTAATAAGCGGTATCGACATCTCCGATTACAGCACAAAGAAATACACCATAACTTCCATAGGCAAAAGCAGCCAAAGATGAATGTCCCTGTTCAAGACAAAGATGCAGCATTGTTAGTGCTATTGACGGAAACATATCCGGTTTGACATGATGAACAGGAGGTGTAATACTAATCAGCAACCGTAGTGCAGCCAAAGATTCTAGATTGGTCATTTCTGGAATATGAGCTAACTTTGTTAAAGTTGGTAGTTGAGCTAAACGATTCTCTGGTTCTACATCAGGCGATCTCAACGAAATTTTTAACTGCTCTAGTGCTTTTAACCCTGTTTCAATGGCTTTAACTTGTTGATCTTGGGCAATATAAATTTGAACTTTCAGTTCATAAGCTTTAACTCTGTCCAACATCTGCGTAGTTTGCTGTAAGATCAGGTCTGTCAGTTTGATAGCCTCTTCAAAGCTAGTATTTAAGTATTCTGCTTTTGCTGCATCTTCATACAGCGCTAGGGTGAGATCATAATGACTTTGCCAGCTATCTGCTGTTAGCAGTTCCATTCCTAGCGTTAGATACTCAATCGCAGCAATGTAGGCAGTGGCAGCTATAGCTTTCCGTCCAGCTAACAGATTTAACTGAGCTAGTTGATCTCGTTCTATCTGTTGAGTAATTAATCCTAACCCCAGGTTCAATTGACTAACAATTTGAAATATTTTCTCTTCTTTTTCGCTTTTAGAAATATTATTTAATAGGATCTGACCCAGTTTTAAGTGAGTAGTCTGCTTCTGAGCTTCTGGAATTAAACAATAAGCAGCTTGTTGAACACGATCGTGTAAAAATTTATATATTGGGACTTGGAAATTGGAATTTAAAGGCTTTGATTCAGAATCCTGTCCACTGTGTTGAAAGAATTTATAAACATCACCAGTAGTTAAAAGTAACCCTTCTTCCAAAGCTTTCCACAAATCAGCAGCTGTTTCAATTTCCGATGATTCCGAAACAATTGCCAAGGTTGCTAAATCAAATTGATTGCCAATACAAGCAGCTAACTGTAAGATATTTTGAGTTGATTGTGGCAATCTTTGTAGTTGAAATGCCATAAAGGCAACAACATCATCTGTAACCGCTAGAGTCGTCACTTGTGCAATGTCACATTCCCAAAAGCCTGATTCAAAGTTAAATTTAATCAGCCTATCTTGATGTAATGCTTTGATAAACTGTGTAGCAAAAAATGGATTACCTTGAGTTTTTTGAGATACAAGTAGGGAAAGAGGCAACGCTAAATCTTCAGAACACTTAAGTGTGTCAGCAATTAACTGATTCACTTGTCTTTGACTTAGTGGTGCCAATGTAATTGTATTAATAGTTGCTTGTGTTTTTTCAATTTTATCCAAGGTCAACATTAACGGATGTGCTTTTTTGACTTCATTATCACGATATGCACCAATTAATAATAGATGTCCTGTATCAGCCATTAATAACTGCATTAACTTCAGCGATGCTGAATCCGCCCATTGTAAATCATCTAAAAACATCACTAATGGATGTTCGGCAGTGGTAAAAACTTGGGTAAACTTTTGGAATATTAAATTAAATCTAATTTGTGCTGCATTTTCTGATAATTCTGGAGGCGATGGTTGTTGACCAATAATTCTTTCTAATTCTGGGATGACTTCAATAATTACTTGTCCATTTTCACCCACAGCCTCTAATATTTTGCTTTTCCATTGCTGGATTTGTCCATCACTTTCTGTTAATAGTTGCTTCATGAAATCCCGAAATGCTTGCACCAATGCACTTAAGGGAATCTTCCGTTGAAATTGGTCAAATTTCCCTTTGATAAAATAACCGCGTTGTCTAACAATCGGTTTATGAATTTCATTAACAACCGCAGTTTTACCAATACCAGAAAAACCAGCTACCAGCATCATTTCTGTTGCACCAAGGCTAACTCTTTCAAATGCTTGGAGTAGGGTTTCTACTTCTGTTTCCCGTCCATAAAGTTTATCAGGGATAATAAAGCGATCGCACACATCCCGTTGGGCAATTGGGAAACTTTTAATTTCACCAGTTTCTTGGATTTGAGATAAACAATTTTCTAAATCAAATTTCAGTCCCAATGCAGTCTGATAGCGGTCTTCAGCATTTTTCGCCATCAATTTCATCACGATGTTACAGAGAACTTGGGGAATAGGAAAAGAAACCTCACCCCAACCCTCTCCTTGGCATGGGGAGGGAGCCAAAGGCGATCGAGGTTTATTCATATTTGCTGGAAGTTTTGCTAAATGGCAATGTACTAACTCCATCGGATCATTGGATTGGAACGGTAATTCTCCCGTCAATAATTCGTAAAAAGTCACACCTAAAGAATAGAAGTCAGTTCGGTAGTCAATTCCTCGATTCATTCTTCCTGTCTGTTCAGGAGAAATATAACTAAGCGTCCCTTCCAATACATTAGGATTCATCAGTGTTTGAGTTTCCCGCGGTAATATGGATGCAATACTAAAGTCAATTAATTTAACTTGTTTGGTTTCTGGATTAATTAGAATATTGGCGGGTTTAATATCTTTATGAATAATCCGATCGCAATACAAGGTATCTAAGGTATTGCACAGTGCGATCGCTATCTGTAAAAACTCCGTGAGATTTCGTAGGTTTTCCCCTGTTCCCCATTCTTTAAGAGAAATTCCACCAAAGTCTTCCATCACCAATGCATAGCTATTTTGATACGGTTCTAGGCTATAAGTTTGGATGATTAGAGGAGAATTGAGATTTTTGGCAATGGTGTATTGATTGCGAAACTGCACCAGTTCACTAAAACTTGGATAAGGATTTTTCAAAAGTTTAATTACCACAGGTAAAGAGTCAGTTTCTCGATAACCGCGATAAACTATGGTTCTCGAACCATTATAAAGTTGTTCGTTAACTTGATATCCGGGAATAGTAACTAGAGTGTTAACCATATTGCTAAATCCTGACGATTTACAGATTTAGTATTCCCAGATGGGTGAAGCAATTCATAATTTAAAAGAATATCAAACAATAAATTATCCAATATTCGTAGATATGATACGTTACGGAGTTTCGCCTAATACTGGATATTTTTTAATTGGAAGCCCCTAAAAGGATATTTTCAAAGCTAAGGAATGTAGCAAAAAAGCTGACTTAAAATTGTCGAAATCAGTACCTTGGGTTTCTACAGCTTTTTGGAGTTTGCTCTGGGCCTTGCGATCGCGTATGCTAAATTCAGTCTGATTTGAATTATCTTCTGTGGACAGAAACCGCGAACCGTTTATCAGTCTGGCACTTTACCACGCCTTTAAATGGTCGGTCGTTAGCCCCATGCTTCACACTTACTTTCGGGGCCAGATTTATGGTACGGAAAATGTCCCCCAATCAGGGCCATTGTTAGTAGTAAGTAATCACGCTAGTTATTTTGACCCGCCAATTGTCTCCAACTGTGTACGTCGTCCAGTGGCGTACATGGCTAAGGAAGAGTTATTTAAGATCCCAATTTTGGCGCAAGCGATTAAATTGTACGGTGCTTACCCGGTGAGTCGAGGAAATGCCGATCGCAATGCCATCCGTTCCGCCCTAGAATATCTCAATAATGGTTGGGCTGTCGGTGTTTTCTTGCAAGGTACTCGCACCCCAGATGGTCGAATTACAGACCCCAAGAGAGGCGCACTGCTGCTAGCGGCGAAAGCAAAAGCCCCAATATTACCCGTGAGTGTCTGGGGTACTGAAGAGATTTTACAAAAAGGCTCTTCCCTACCTCGCGCAGTTCCCATCACTGTGAGAATTGGTAACTTGATTGATGCTCCCAGTTCCACCAATAAAGACGAATTGGAAGCGTTGACACAAAAGTGTGCCACGGTAATTAACGAGATGCATGATTTAGGAAGATGAGTTAGACAAGCAAGAAATATATGCTTTAGGGAGGTAGCGATCGCACCTTAGCCTCTGTATGTTTAAGGTCAATGTGCTCTAGCAATGAAGTCTAACTTTATGCTTAAATGCAACTGCTAGGCAAATTTACCATCAATTTAACCCTAAACAGCATATGAGCGGCTTTGAAGCCAAGAATTTTTGGGAGCGATTAAATAATCTGGCGTTAGTCCGCTTTTTGCTTTTGGTTGCTTCTGGCTGGGCAATTGTACAGCTTTTAGCTTACTTTGAAGCGGTCATTGTTATTTTTACATTTGCTGCAATTTTGGCTTTTTTACTCAGCTATCCTGTACAGGGACTGCGGCGTTTTTTGCCCCACGGTGTAGCGGTTGGTGTCATTTTCTTGCTCAGTATTGTGATTATAGGCGGTCTGATAATTACCGTGGGCTTAACGGTTTTATCTCAAGGACAACAATTAATTGATAGTATCACGGCATTTTTAAATTCTTTAGTACCTTTATTAGAGCGGCTAGAAGGATTTTTGCAAAGCCGTAATTTACAGATAGATTTAAGTTTCATTGAAGAGCAATTGCGGAATCAAGCTGTATCAAGCCTTGTGACTAGTTTAGCTATTTTACAAGGGTTTATGACAAATTTCGTAACTTTTATATTGATTGCAGTGGTGGCTTTTTTCATGCTACTAGATGGAGAAAAATTGTGGAATTTTATTTTAAAAATAGTCCCAAAACACCGACGTAACAGATTTACAAATATAATCAGACGCTCTTTTTTAGGTTTTTTTAGAGGTCAGTTATTATTAAGTGCATTTCTCACAAGTTCTACTTTTTTAGTTTTCTTAATATTAAAAGTACCTTTTGCTTTAATATTGTCAATAATAGTTGGAATTCTTGATATCATTCCTGGCATAGGAGCAACATTAGGAGTAAGCACAATTACTCTATTTGTGTTGTCTCAAGGCGTTTGGTTAGCATTGAAAGTATTGATAGCTTGTATTGTTCTCCAACAGATACAAGACAACTTGATTGCGCCTCGAATTATGCAAGGTGCGCTGAATCTTAATCCTGTAGTGGTATTTTTTGCTTTGCTAATAGGCGCTAGAGTAGCAGGATTATTAGGTGTTTTTATATCTATTCCTATAGCTGGAGTAATTGTATCTTTATTTGAAATTGATGAAATGAAATCAGAAGTTTAGTAATTGGTTATTTGTCATGAAGTACCTTTTAGTTAATAATGGGAAAATAGCCATCTACAAATAAACATTGGGGAATGATGTCGGATTTAAGAGCAGAATTAACAGAAATTTTGGATGAGGCAGAGTGGGAGTGGCTAATTCCTCATGTACAAAGAGATGCAGTAATTTTGGTGGCACTTGAGCTAAACTTGGTGGATGTTGGAGTAGCGATCGCCAGTGATAACATACCATCGGTGGAACAGTGGATTGATAAGCAATTGATTGCCAAACCCACGACAGCACAGGTGGGAGAATGGAATAGCGATCGCACTAAGCGATTTAATACTCTCATTGTTCAACCTTACGTTCTGGCGCAAGAAATAGTTGCTGCTTAATCAGTTTTTGTGGCGTTTTCCATCAGAGTTGGTGTTGTGATAGTTTCTAAGGAAATATGGCTTGTTGTGTCAGTTATTACTTGGTTATTGCCACGCACTAACTGGCTGATTTGGCCAATTAATTCGCCTAATTTGCCTTCGTCAAGTAAAGTATTGATTAAGGAAAGTCCACTGGTGGATAGTAGTAATTTGTTAATATCTTGACTGCTACTACTGCCGTTTGCACCAGGGAATGAGTAAATACGAGTATCTCCTAAAACTCCCGGTTGTGGTGCTAAAGCGGTGACAATTTCTGGTAGTTTATCGGCTAATTCTGGCCAGATTGAGGTAATAATTTTGGCAGTGAGGTTGGCGTTACTAATGGAATTTTCGGCAGAAATTTTTGCTTGAATACCTTCTGCTTCTGCTAAAACTTTATCGCGGTTAGCTGCTGCTAGAGTGCGAATTGCTTCAGCTTCTAATTCTGCTGCTTGTTGGGCGATTTCTGCTTGACGACGACGGCGGAAAGCATCGATTTCCACAACGTTGCGATCGCCAATACTCCGTTCTTCAGCTTCTCGTTCCGCAGCAATCACCGATAGGCGTTTGTTGCGTTCGGCTTTTTCAACTTCACCTGCTGTCTTAACTGATTCCTCGGCTTTGGCTTGTTGTGCTTGTGCAACAAAGCTTTCGCGTTTTTTGTTAGCAATAGCGATCGCTACATCTTCTTGAGCAAGCTTTGCCAATCTTTCTGACTCAGCTATCTGCACTTGTGCTTGTAGCTTTCCAGATTCTACACTTTGTTGACGTAAAATCTCTGCAAGCTCAGATTCTTGTTTTTGCAATGTTTGCGCTACATTTAGCTGTTTATTGCGTTCTTCTAGGGAAATATCAGCTTCAATTTGGCTTTGCTGCACCGATAATTTTTTGCGAATTTCTTCTTCTTCAATTGATTTTTCCTGCAAAATTTTGGTACGCCGTACTGTTGCAGCTTCTCTATCTTTGGATTCTTGAATTTCGCGTTCTTTCTGGGCTTTTAATGCTTCTACTTGCAATTTTTGCTCTAATTTAGCACTTTCTTGTTCTTGGGCAATTTGTAGCGATCGCTTTTGGGCATCCAGTTCTTTTTGCTCAATTGTCACTTGTGCTGCTAACTCAACTTCCCGTTTTTGTTGAATTGAGCGCTGAATAATTTCTGTTCGTAAACGCACACCTTGAGCATCAAAGAAGTTATCTGGATCGTAGGTAACACTTTCTAATATTTCTGAGATGGCGATGTTGTTTAGAGTTAATCCGACTTTTTTCAAATCGGTGCCAACTAAGTTCAACACCTCCTGAGCAAACCCCAATTTATCAGAATCTATTTCCGCTAAATCCTTAGTTTTAGCTGCCGCCCTAATTGCATCATCTGCTCGTTTCTCTAAAGCATTTTTAATATCTTCAGGAGTAATTTTAATGCCATTTTGAGATAGTCTAGCGGCTGCTGTTAAAACATCATCTTCGGAGGCATTAATACATACATAAAAAGTGACTCTAATATCTGCTCGTAAGTAATCTTTAGTCCGAACTGCAAGCTTACCTGTGCGTTCCACATCAATAGAAATTTCTCGCAGAGGTACACGAGTTAGCTGATGAAATCCCGGTAGAACAATACAACCACCATAAAGAATCACTGATTTCTTTTTAATAAAAAGACCACCAGTCCTGACGAAAGCTTCGTTGTTGGGTGTAACTACATAAACCCGCGTATAAGCAAACAGGCTAAATAGTAGTAATAAAACCAAAGCGGCAATAATTCCAGGAAATACTAATCCCCCGTTAATTTGGGCAACAGTCGGCTGGATTTTGACTGGAAGTGTTTGGGAAATTAATGTTGTTTGCTTTTTTTGTGTTTGAAAATTAATTTGTGGAGCTTCAGCTATTGTGACGCTAGGTAAGTACTGGATGAAAGTTAACCAAAAAAGCATATTTTTCCTCTCACTAAATTTAATTTCTCTGAGATGAGTTAGTTAACCATTGTTCTTGATCAGGACTATCTTTGGCAATAACTACGTAAATTTGTGCTTTATGTTCAATGATTAAAACTTTTTCCCCACGTTGTGGTGCAATAGTTGCCCAGTCTGGTATCACAGCACTAATTGTTAAAAAATTTCGTTTGATATCTAGCACATCTACTTGTCCAATTCTGCCTTGATTATCGGTAGGAATGTAAGCAGAGGTAACAATACCAACGCAACCTATCAAGCGATCGCTACTCGCATCCTCGCCAAACTCGGCAAAAATCTTGCCAATTGGTCGTGCTATCAATCCTCCCATTAATAAACTGATCATCAGCGAACCAAATAATATAACACTTCCAACAAAAGCAGTAATATTACTATTTGAAGTTCCACTAATAAAAACATTTAACATCCACCCCAAAACGCCCCACAGGCTTAAATCTGTTGCTAGTAACAATATGAGTGGTGCTTTACCAAAACCTACCCATCCCAGGAATTGCCCAAAGCTCAATTCGTTACTGCTATCTGCATCTAAGTCTGCATCTACATCAACATCTGCATCAACATCTTGCCCTCCCCCGCCGGAAATTATCATAAAAAAGAACAACAAGACTCCAATCCCCAGAAAAATCCAATAGGGCAAGTTGGCTGGGCTAAACAGCATAATATTTTGTAAATGATATGTGCTGGTAGTTTTATAGCATCTAATCCATTTGAATTTCTTTTATTAATACTACAACTGTCAATACAAAAAGATACATTTTTATCTTATGAGTATTTGCTTGAAAAACAAATATAAATTTTATTTAAAATAAAATATAATTGTTAAATAAATATTAACCAAAGCTTAAGTAAATAAAAGACGATTTAACTCATCCCACAGCATTTCATCAAAAGCTGTGGAAAATCGAAGTCATTAGTACCAATGATTAATAACTTTGGAAATGGGAGGAATAGCCGCCCACTCAATGAAGGGATCGGAGGAATAGTCGATTTTCTTTGATTACCGAAAAATGTCTATTTTTTTAAATACAGTCACATCGCATAATTATATGAAGTCAAAAAAAATGTTTAACTTTAGACTAGAATAATATTTTAGGTAGTATAAAATACATCAATTGCTCATCAGTGAAGGTAAGTAAAGGGAAAATATACCTCTTCACTATTGACTAAAGCAAAATTTTCTCCTTTAAAATTTATCCATCTAGGAGCTAGAATTGTTACCATAATTTCAGATTAGATGTTGAAACCTTGATCCAATCTGAAACCTTAGAACTATTAGAATGGCCTCGCCTCTGCCAGCACCTTGCCACCTTTGCGGCAACTAAGCTGGGGGCGACAGCTGCGCGTCATCTGAAAATACCCGATTCTCAGACCCAAAGCGAACAGTTGTTAGAGCAAACCAAAGAAGTCTACCAACTGGAAACTCGCCTCACCACGGGACTGTCATTTGAGGGAATTCAAGATATTGGTGATTCCTTAGAACGGGCAGAACGCAGTGGAATTTTGGCAGGGGATGAACTGTTAGCGATCGCTACCACCCTTGCTGGTGCCAGAAATTTGCGCCGTGTCATTGACAATCAGGAAGATTTGCCGATATTGACTGATTTGGTTGCCGATTTGCGGACTTATCCAGAACTAGAACAGGAAATTCACCGCTGTATTGATGAACGGGCCCAGGTAACTGACCGCGCGAGTCAAAAACTGGGAGAAATTCGCACAGACTTGCGGCGAGTACGCAGCCAAATTACCCAAAAGCTGCAAAATATCTTACAGGCAAAATCTGGAGCAGTTCAGGAACAGCTAATTACGCAACGGGGCGATCGCTTTGTCATCCCCGTAAAAGCACCCCAAAAAGATGCCATCCCCGGCATTGTTCACGATACATCTACCAGTGGTGCCACCTTGTACGTGGAACCTAATTCGGTAGTACCTCTAGGCAACCAACTGCGGCAGATCATCAGAAGAGAGCAAGCCGAAGAAGAAGCGGTTCGCCGTGCTTTGACAGAACTTGTAGCCGCAGTCAAACCAGATTTGGAAAGATTGTTAGCGATCGCTACTACTTTGGATCTGGCAACCGCTAGATCGCGCTATAGTTACTGGTTAGGAGCGAATCCCCCGCGATTTATCAAGCGGGAAGACAGTGAAATCATTACCTTGCGGAACTTACGACATCCTCTGTTAGTGTGGCAGCAACAGCATGAACAAGGGCAACCAGTAGTTCCTGTAGATTTACTGATAAACCCGTTGATTCGGGTAGTGACCATTACCGGGCCAAATACTGGCGGTAAAACTGTAACCTTAAAAACTTTGGGGTTAGCAGCATTGATGGCCAAAGTGGGTTTGTTTGTCCCCGCCCGCGAACCAGTGGAAATACCTTGGTTTGATAAGGTGTTGGCAGATATTGGCGATGAACAATCTTTGCAGCAAAGTTTATCCACATTTTCTGGTCACATCCGCAGGATTAGTCGGATTTTAGAAGCATTGGGTACTGGGAACTTGGGACTGGGGACTGGAGAAAAAGAAATTCCTAATCCCCAATCCCTAGTCTTACTCGATGAAGTCGGTGCAGGAACCGATCCAGTTGAGGGTAGTGCTTTAGCGATCGCCTTGTTGCAATATCTAGCCAACCACGCCCAGCTAACGATCGCCACCACTCACTTTGGGGAATTAAAAGCCCTGAAATACGAAAATGAGCGGTTTGAAAATGCCTCTGTAGAATTTGACGAAAGTACTCTCTCGCCTACCTACCGTCTCCTGTGGGGCATCCCGGGACGTTCTAACGCTCTGACTATTGCCCTACGCTTGGGATTAAAACCAGAAGTGGTAGAAGAAGCGAAAATTCAAGTGGGAGAGGCCACAGATGAAGTTAACCAGGTGATTGCTGGCTTAGAAGCGCAACGCCGCCGCCAGGAAACCAAAGCGGCCGAAGCCCAAAGTTTGTTGCAGCAAGCGGAACGTTTATACAAAGAAGTATCAGCAAAAGCCGCAAGTTTGGAGGAGAGAGAAAGTAGTTTGCGGGCTTCACAGGAAGTAGCAGTAAAACAAGCGATCGCTCAGGCGAAAAGTGAAATTGCCCAAGTGATTCGCCGTTTGCAGCAAGGTACGCCTACAGCCCAAGAGGCGCAGCAAGCAACTAATGCCTTGAATCAAATTGGCCAGCAATATCAGCCAGCAACGCCAGCAAAACCAAAAGCTGGGTTTATGCCCAAAATAGGCGATCGCGTCCGCATTCCCAAACTCGGACAGATAGCGGATGTGATCACCGCCCCTGATGAAGATGGCGAGTTAAGTGTTCGGTTTGGGCTAATGAAGATGACTGTGAAGTTGCAAGACGTAGAATCTTTAGATGGTCAAAAAGCAGAACCAATCGTCAAACCTAAATCAGCCCCAGCACCAGTAACACCACCACCGCAAAGTGTTCCAGAAATTCGCACCTCGCAAAACACCATTGATTTGCGCGGTAAACGGGTGGCTGATGCCGAATATATTTTAGATAAAGCCATCTCGGAAGCTACAGGCCCAGTCTGGATTATTCACGGATACGGCACTGGTAAGCTGCGACAAGGAGTTCACGCCTTTCTGCAACATCATCCCAGAGTGAACAACTACGAACCAGCAGAACAAGGAGATGGCGGCAGTGGTGTTACCGTTGCTCACATCAAATAAAGTTCACTTGCAAATGGTAATCTTGAGAATCTTTAGAGAGAATACCAACCAAGATTTACTGTTTGCGAGTTTCTTTATTAACTCAATCGATTAAGAATCACTGTTGAACACGTGAATCGTCGTCTAAAAACCTTTAAAATTTTGGATTATAGATATCGAAATCGTCACCGACGTTTTGGTTTAAGGTCGAATTGGGTTGCGGGGATTTATAATCACGAATTAGCCCTATAAATCGGAGCAAAAAAATAAATTGATTAAATAATTTCAGTAATTAATAAATAACTGAAAACATGTATGCTACCAATTTATTTAGTCAGAAAGGAGTAGAAAGCTAAATGCTATATATAGCATTTAGCTTTAATATCTCTGTTATGTTAATTTAGTTCCTCCAAAATTTGATTTATCTTGAGTGAGTTATGTAAGTTTTCTCCTTTCCCCACAAATTTTCCAGTTTAAACTAAGAGCCTGCGTAATCTATGAGTTTTGCCGACTTAGCGCCAGCCGCCCCAGCCACGGCGACCCCAGCCACGGTGACCCCAGCCACCGTGACCCCAGCCACGGTGACCCCAGCCACCTCGAACCCAGCCACCAGCTACAACCTGCTGTTCATCTTTGGATAGCTCTTCAAGCAAATCAGATTTAACGACTTGGTTTGACATAATTGTTGACCTCACTTACTTAATCAGGTATCAAACATATATCTACAAAAAAGACATATGCTTAATACCTATGGTTTTATTTTTAAAACTGTTTTGTAGAGATTAAATTATCCTAAAGGTAGAAATAAAAAAAATAATTTTATCACTTATGGAACATGAAAAATATAGCCTTTAGTCACCTTAAATTTCTTGATAAAAGCTGCAAAAGATATTGATGTTTTGTATCGGCTCAATAATTCGGTGTAGCAAAGGAAAAAAAGTGAAGCGAGGTACACACAGTGTCATAAAATTTGTCTTGCACCGACGGGAACAAAGCCCTTAGTAGACTTAAATAATAAACCTGTTGTGTTATTTCTTTCATGTGCGTGGTTTGTGGTTAGAGCTATAATACCAACTAAGTTGGATAAAAATCAATTATCCAATATCTTCAAATGCTGACTTTATTAAATTTTTAAGTTTGTCATCAGTTTCATGGAGGCATCAATCGTCCTGATGTCGCCCAACTTGTCCTGAAATAACAGGCTGCACACAAGCAAAACTGAGGTGAGATGATGTCCAGCAGCAAGAAGAACCTTTAGCAACAGGCAAAAAATTTGTATAGTAATTATGTATACATGAAGACCAAGTAATAAACATCAAGAAATTTCAAAATTTAAAACCGCAAATAAATTAGGAGGTATTCTACATAATTACTTAGCGATAATTAGCGGTTAGCATTCTTAAGATTGTTTATTTATACTCTTGTACGGAGCTAGCAGCGAAAGTCGAGTAAACCTTAACTAGAATTGATAATTTTCTACTTTGTTGAAAATAAATTTTCATCTAGAGTAGGACAAAGATCCCTGCTGTTTACCACATAGAAAAAATCTAGCTGAAGCCTCAGGCTCATAGCTATGGGAAACCAAGCTAGATGCTAGAGAGTCTGGTTTCAAAATGGGTAACAGCAACATCCCCTATCAGCTTGATCACCTATGCTAAAAGTTATGCACTCGGCCGCCAACTCAGCCACTCCAAATTCCCAGTGGGAGGATTTAATCAAGCTTCCAGCCCCAAACACAGTTCAATGGGACAATATCAAAACCCAATTAGACTTGGTGCTGTTGGCGCTAGAAACTTTAACTGGGATTGGTTCAGAGGCTATGCTTTCAGCGGCAACTGATCTGAATTTAGAGTCAAGAGTGCCAGACCGCGTAGCTTTATGGCGACTGCGCCAATCAAATCCCCTACGCAAAGGTCAAGGAGGGCGAAAAAAGCTAGATGTCGAAGAAGCGCGATCGCTTGTTCTGATCATCTGCTACCTAGCCAAACAGCACCAGGAATTGATTCGCCGCGCTGTCGGTCTGTTGGAACAAATGGCAGAAAATAACCGGGAACCTCACCAGGCTGCTTTACTTGGAGACTATATTGATGCTTTTTGCAACACCTACCAAGAGCGGATGGAAGAGGACGAGAAAATCTCAACGGATTTACTTACCAACCTGGCACTAAAACTGCTTGTAGATTTACTTTTTTACAGTGCTCCTGGTGGGCATCGCCGTCTCTGGCTAGCACTTATAGATCGTTCTACAAAATTTTAGATTTGAAATTCCTCAACCAAAATTCGCTTTGGAAAGTTTGCTAGGTAAGGATTCCTTTTTGATAGTCGTTAGCTGTTGGGCGATGCGCTATCAGTACTGCTTCCTCCTTGCATAAAGGAAGGAACCTGACAAAGCTATGAGTGGAGGAATCCGCCGTTTCAACTTTTCTTTGCAAGCAACTGGCTCAACTTTTTGCAAAATCCCAAATAGTCTTCTTCGCAGTTCCTGCCATGCCTCTATCAAATTCTGTCATTCGTTGCTACACACCGCCTACTTGCACGCTAGAAGTATTCGCCCAAAGCTCACCTCTGTCCCGTTGGATGGGGAAAACTGTCCTCAAGCACCTGAGCTTTGAGCTACGTTTTGATGATCCCCGACTACCAGAAGAACACAGAGTCCCAATTCGAGGCGATCGCGACCAACTAGAAGCCTTATGTGATGCAGTTACAAACTACGTACAAGAATTCCTTCAACAGCCTCCAGAAAGCTTTTGGGTCAGCTTCTCCGGTACCCAGCAGTCAAGCACAGCACTGGATGAGCCGGAATTAAAGTCCTCAACAAAAACATTAAATTCCTTTAATACCCAGATTTCTGGGGCAAATATCCACCTAGAACCAAGCAGCTATTTAACTCATAATTTATTTCTCGGTTCTCTTGCTAACCACTCATCTGGCCCCGTAATTCAACTCAGTCTGCTGCAACTATTTGATTTGGCAAGTGCTTTAGATGAATACTCAACTGATGTCATGGCACTCCCAGCTCTCAATAGCAGGAGTTCGACTTTGAGGTTCCCTGCTTGGACCCCTATTGCCGCAGTATTAGTATTAGGTGTAGGTTTTTTACCAGTTACTTGGCAATATGCTAACAATATTAGGGAAAAGCAACAGCAGACAGCTAAAACAGCAGATCCAGCAGCCCTAAAGACTGCTTTAGAACCTTCACCCTCACTAAACTTTCCCACGCCTGAACCTGGACTTACCACTCCATCAGATAATTTACTAGGTTCTACCCCTCCACTTTCTACATCCAGTTTGCCCCAAGCACCTCTAACAGCCCCTAGTTCCAGTTTCTCTACACCGCCACCTCTATTTCCAAATAATGCACTGACAATACCGCAGGGTACGACTTCAACCCTTCCCACTAATCGAGCGATGCCTTCTCTGCAAGACGCTACGCGAACGGCGAGCTTCTCTACGAGACGCTCCGCGAACGCTAACGCACCATCCAGCAAAACCCCAGGACAGGAAATAGCCATACTACCAAATCTGGGACAGAACCCTACAGGGGCAAGTCCCCAAGCTGGTACTCTCCCTCAACTGCGGAATTTGCCACCCAGACTATCTGCTAACACAAGCAGCTTACCAACTAATATCTCACCAGTCCCTCCATCTATTGGCACTATACCCAATAATAGTGCTAGCAATATCCCTACCCAACCTTCCCCACTAAACTCACAACAGCTAGAGGAAAGAATTAATTCTCTACAGCCACCTTCTCCTGGAGATAAACCTGCTTCACAACTTCCCTCCTCTAGAACTGCGGATAATAATCCATTCATCGATCAATTAGGGGATGGACGCAAAACCCCTACATCCACAGAAGTGGCTACTGGCACTTTATTTGATACACCCCAAATAGCAGAAGCTAGAGAATACCTAAAAAAACGTTGGCAACCACCCACTGGACTAGGACAAACATTAGAGTACAGTTTGATAGTCAGTGTTGACGGCACAGTTGAACGAATTTTTCCCCTTAATAAGGCAGCAAGAGAATTCGTTGATACCGCTGGGATGCCTGAAGTTGGTCAACCTTTTGTTTCCGCCAATACACGCGGACAAAATGTCAGAATTCGAGTTGTTCTCAGTCCTGATGGCAAGGTACAGACGTTTCCAGATGAATAAGTAAACTAATCCGTTTAATGCCACTTGTAAAACTGGTACAAATCTTGTGCCAGTTTCTATTTAATCCAATTGCTCTTGAGGTTGCCTTTTGGAGTCCAGTTACCAAACTGGTCTTACTATTGATACCAGTAAACCTACCAATCAATACAATTACTGTTAATACCAATTCTCCAAAATAAAACTACTGTTACAAGTCTGGCAACCCAGATTAAATCTTACGCCTATTAATTATGAATTGGTATAAATAACTCATATAAAAGGTAGGAAATATGCAAACAATTGGTACTCAAAAAGACAGTCCCGCTTGGGTTATTCAAACTTGGGCAGCTTTTGTGATTTCTATTTCTATGACCACCTTTGGTATTGTAAATTTGCCTGTGAATACTTGGGTAAAAGGCTTTATGGGTATGGGTTTAGCTTTTTCTGTTGGCTCAACTTTTACTTTGGCAAAAACTACTAGAGACTTGCACGAAACTAGAAGATTAACTGCTAGATTAGACGAGGCAAAAGTAGAAAAATTGCTTTCACAACACGATCCTCTAAATTTAAAATGAAGGCAGTCATACCAATTTTAGATTAAGATTAAAACGCTTTACCAAAAAGCTGTTAGAAATTAACTATATTACCAAAAACAAAAGGACTGGTATATCCAGTCCTTTATTATATTAATTTAACGTTTTTATCTTAATAACGGGATTTTTTGGTCTTTAACTTTTGCTTTTTACGCCGACGTTCACTAGCAGCAACTGCCTGTTCTACCGGATAACCCACTACAGGAATTACCTGATATTTGCGCTCATCTTCTAACTTTTTCAGTTGAGTGTAATCAACCCAATGAATGCAATCAACTGGACAAGTGTCAATTGCTTCTTGGATAATTTCTTCCGCGTCCCCATCTTGCCGAACCACGCGCGATCGCCCGTAATCTGGTTCAATGTAAAAGGTGTTACGTGCAACATGAGCGCAGTGCTTGCAACCAATACAGGTGATTTCATCAACATAAACACCATTTTGGCGCAGAATACCGCCCAATTCCGGTTCTAAACCAGAACGTTCTGGGGCATCCCGTAAAAAACCCCCTAATTCTGGTTCCAAACCGGAACGATTGTCTTCTTGTTCTTCCGGCGACGGCAGAAAATCAGCCATTACGCACTCCAGCGCTGTACTACTAGGCGAATTGAACCATCTTCATTTTTTTGTTGTTCAGACACTTGAAAGCCAACACGAGCGGTTTCTTTCACAACTGTTTGATAAGCATAACGCTGTGTTACCTGACGTAAAAATCCATCTACAGACAGGTTTTGCTGCCAATATTGCAAATCAGCTACCAGTTCATATTCCTTGCCATTCCATCTAAAGCCGATGTCGTAGCCATTTTCCTGCTCAATACTAACTTCCGCAGGATGGGTTTGACCGCGATAACCGCGTACTTCGCGTGGGCCGGGTTTCCAGTCTATGCCCAATTCAGTCAGAGCATCTTTTAAAGAATCAAGGTTACGGATTTGAGTCTTAATTTGGCTAAAGTGTGACATGGTGGTTGTGAATTAATTACACTAAACTACTGTGAAAACTTACCAATCGCTGTAAGTGGTGTGTGTATTCGCCACATTAGATTGCTGCACCTTCGCGGCGAAATATTCTGAGGTTGGCTCATGATTAAGTACTTGCCCCAGCTGTGCCTCTATTGCTGCTGTAACCTCAGCGCAAGAAGCACCCACAATGCCAGTGACTTTCTCTTGTACCCGACCGTCTGGATAGATTATGAACTCTAATGTCTCCATGCTCTTGGCCAACCACGATAAGTACGCTTAAATTTTACTGCTTTAGCAGAAGGCTACAAATATAGCCATCGGAACATTTTTACTTAGATACAAACTTGCCATTTGTTAAATAATGTTCCATCTCTCAACATATATATCTCAGAATCTTTACAAAACTTATTAATTATATAAGCAGGCACATCAGTCTTTAGTTAGTCTCTCTTAACCTTACCAATTAGTCAAGGTAACTACTAAGCTTGCTAAATAAGCTGTAAAAGTCCTAAAAATAACCATTAGACGTAGTATAGCCAGCAGGGCAATTCACAAAAATATAAAATTTATTGAAAAATTTTATCATTACCATTAGTTTAGACTTATTTTTAGCAAGGGTTCTAACTTAGGTTAGATGCAGCGCCGGGTATCCTGAAAGAGCACTAGCTGTTTATACCTCTTGAGTACGCGGTAACAAGTAACCTCTGGGTCACAACTAATCATTAAGTGAAAACACTAAGTGAAAACACTCCTTTGGATTTATGAACTTATAGAAGGAGCTAGTTGCCAAACCCTCGAATACTCTCTAATCACTTGCCGAGCCTGATCAGAGATAAATATTGTAGCTGTTTGGACAGCAATCTTTATGCGATCGCACTTTTAGGTATGCGTGTAATATGTGTAGAAGTAACTTAACTTAGACATCGCTCTTTACACTACAACAGGCGATCGCTCTTTACTCTATATCTGTATATGCAAGCATTGCTTTTGGCACAACCACTCATGCTGTCACCATTTCCGAAACTGAATCTGGGGATGCTGGCTCAAAATCTAATACCATAATTTGCTCTGGGCGTAAACCGACAGATTCGTAAGTGCAGCCGTTGCGATCGCTAAATTCAACCTCAAACGCAGCACCACCAGCTAATAATTCTACTACTGTCCCAACTTGACCACGCTACAGGTTATATTCAGATAGATCAACTGTCAGCGCTACTACATCCAGCAAGTCAATTCTAATTTTATTCATACTTCATAGCTTTGGTGGAGGCAAGGAACCCCTGAAATCTCCACCGTCCCAATCAGATCCATCAAGCCAGCCATCATCTTCAGCATCCCACAACAACATATATGCAAGCAACAAGGTATTGATAAATCGCTCTACAGGAATTTCCCAATGTTTAGCCATCTTGTCTAATTGCACTTTTGTTATTGAATTCGATGATGTAAAACATTGCAACACATCATCATGGCTACAAGACCATCCAGAAATGAATTTATCAAAATAAGGTTTATATTTCTCTGTTGGATGATGTTTCTTAAAGTTAGTAAAGCGAACTTCTTTAAAAAAGTCTAGTTTTAGACCAGCAACAAGCCCATCAGAATCTTTACCATCAATATAGTAATAAAGTGAAGTACCTTGACCATTAAAACTGCGAGCAGCACGAATAATTCTGAAAGTGACGAAATCATCTCCCTCGAAATCTGCAAGAACATCCTTTATTGCCATATAGACCGTATTCAGTACTCAAGTATTATTTTTAGGGTTCCCAAACCATAACAAAGCGTTACATTATGACATAAACAATTTTTATAAAAAGGATACGGTTCGGTTTATTTACCTGATTATCACTTGGCGATGCCCAAGCTGCTTAGAATAGTAGTGATAGAAAGGATTGTAATTATGAACGTCGTCATTCCTAATGAAATATTAACCGCAACTCGGATGACTGAAGGCGAAATGAAGCAGGAAATTGCAGTGATGCTCTTTCAAAAAGAAAAGTTAACCCTTGCTCAAGCCAGCCGATTTGCAGGGATAAACCGTATAGAATCCATTTGACATCTTTTACTATCTTGAAGTACAGTTACCGCAAAAGCCGTATCCAGCAGTCATGCCGTACTCTAGCAGCCTAACAGACGAAGAGTGGGAAATCCTTGAACCCCTACTGCCGA
>NZ_JACJTD010000037.1 GCF_014698505.1 Nostoc foliaceum FACHB-393
GGTAACGCTGACGCTCCTTCTCGACTACCATTCGTGTTGCTTGTAGTTCGTCGGAGGCAATTTTCAGTTCTTCCAAAGTGATTTTAAGTTCTTCAAAAGCTTCTGCTGTTAGCTCTTGTTGCGAGTCTGGCTCACTGCCAGTACTTTGCAATAATCCCGTCACCCGTGAGCTAAACCTCTCTATTTCTTGACTAAAATCGTCTACATTATTCATGTTGCTCACTTTGCTAAGACTTAAGAAGCGCACATGACAGTAAAAACTAAGCAAGTATAAAATCAACTGTACGCTCAAAGCTGATATCAAAAGTATTGCTCAAAAGATAGAGGTTTTGTCTTTACAAAGCGAGTTCTACAAAGTCAAAAGAGGCAGGGGAGCAGGGAGCAGGGGGCAAGGGGGAAAACTGAGACGGAAGCGACTACTCCACCCCAGCAAGAGCGCCCTTTATGGCACCCATGTTCCGCTTCGCTCCACGGTTCTGGGACAGGGCTTGCTCCCCCAGGGAAGAGCAAAGCGCCCCTCCGCTTCTTCTGTGAATTAGACACAATTTCGCTATCTCAACCTCCAACTATTATCATAATAATAAAGAATTCATAAAGAAATCCATCTAAAGTGCTGTACAGCAACAAACATAATAGGTAGATTTAAGCAAATTTTTTTATAGCTTAAGGAGGGCCTGATGGTTACAGCAACAGTACCAGGACAACAGGTCAAAATCGGCCCAACCAAGTTGCTGATTAACAATGAGTGGGTAAATAGTGTCAGCGATCGCCGATTTGAAACAATCAACCCGACTACAGGTGAGGTAATCTGTGAAGTCTCAGAAGCAGATGCCCCGGATGTAGATAAAGCAGTACAAGCAGCCCGTGCTGCTTTTGCTAGTGGAGAATGGAGAAAGATATCTGCCACCCGTCGCGGCGAGTTGCTTTACAAGCTAGCTGATTTAATTGAGCAAAATATCGATGAGTTGGCGCGGTTAGAAACTCTCGACAACGGTAAGCCATTACAAGATTCATTAGGCGACTTAGGGCTAGTCATCGCCTGCTATCGTTACTATGCAGGCTGGGCTGACAAAGTACAAGGTAAAACTATCCCAATTAACGGCCCATACTTCTGCTACACTCGCCATGAACCTGTGGGTATAGTTGGTCAAATTATCCCGTGGAATTTTCCCCTATTGATGCAGGCGTGGAAATTAGCACCGGCTTTGGCAACTGGTAACACTGTAGTTATGAAAACAGCAGAACAAACACCATTATCAGCGTTGCGGGTAGGTGAGTTAATTGTTGAGGCTGGTTTTCCCGCGGGTGTAGTGAATATTTTATCAGGATACGGGCCAACCGCTGGGGCTGCGATCGCTCGTCACATGGATATTGACAAAGTGGCATTTACTGGTTCCACTGAAGTCGGTCATCTAATTATGGAAGCAGCCGCTAAGAGTAACCTGAAGCGCGTCACTTTGGAACTTGGTGGTAAGAGTCCTAACATCGTCTTTGCCGATGCAAATATGGATGCAGCGATCGCAGGTTCCCACGATGCCCTATTCTTTAACCAAGGGCAGTGCTGCTGTGCTGGTTCGCGGCTATTTGTCGAAGAAAAATGCTATGACGAGTTCGTTGCTAGAACTGTAGAAAGAGCGAGAGTGCGGGTTGTCGGTAATCCTTTCGATGCCAATACAGAACAAGGGCCGCAAGTAGACAAAGACCAATTCGATCGGGTGATGAGCTATATCGAATCTGGAATGCGTGAAGGTGCACAGATGCTATGTGGCGGGAATCGAGTCGGCGACAAGGGTTATTTTATCGCCCCCACAGTCTTTGCCGATGTCCGCGATGACATGAAGATTGCCCAAGAGGAAATCTTTGGGCCAGTGATGAGCATCATCAAATTTAAAGATATTGATGAAGTAATTCAACGGGCCAATGCCACCATGTACGGACTCGCCGCCGCTGTGTGGACTCAGGATATCACTAAGGCTCATGCGATCGCCAACAATCTCCGGGCTGGTACTGTCTGGGTCAATTGCTACGACGTATTCGATGCTGCTGCGCCCTTCGGTGGATTCAAGCAATCTGGTATTGGTCGAGAACTCGGCGAATATGGCTTGCAGCAATATACCGAAGTTAAAACCGTTACCATCAAATTGTAGTTCGGCTTGAGTTTACCTTAAACCATGTTTATCCCCCTAAATCTGAAAAAAATCGGTTTTAGGGGGATGATAATTGTGATATTTGATATGGGGTGGGCATGATAAATAGACTTGCATACAACCCCTAGAAAATTCTGATGAAAAATGCGATCGCTACTAGATTTCGCCAACTTATGGCTGGGAGAAAAAGCCCGATTGGCAGATATGACCGTAAAAACAAAACCAGACTTTCCTTAGCACTGTATACCTGCATAGGGTTAGTAGGTGGAATTCTGGCATTGTTGTTAATGACATCCCCAGGACTGGCCCAAAAACCGGAACCCCAGCAAACCCCAAAACTCCAACAACCGTTATTAGTAGCTACACGAGTTATACCGCCCTTTGTACTACCAAACAAAGGTGAACTATCGGGATTCAGTATCGATCTCTGGCGCAGCATCGCCAACCAAATAGGTGTAGAGTCTAAATTTATAGAATATTCCACTGTGCCGGAACTGCTTTCTGCCATTAAGGATAGCAAAGCCAACTTGGGAATTTCAGCTATCTCGATTACAGCCGAACGCCAGCAGAATTTTGATTTCTCATTACCCATTTTTGCTGGGGGGCTGCAAATAATGGTACGAAACGCAGAAACCAACGACAGCGCCTTCCCAAATATTTTGCAATTATTTTTCTCTACTAGCCTCTTGCAAGTAATAGGCGTTGCCTTAGTGCTAATTGTCGTAGCAGCCCATATTATTTGGTTATCTGAACGCAATCATAAAGATGGGATGATTCCCCAATCATACTTTCCTGGCATTTTCAAAGCTTGTTGGTGGTCAGCTGCCACATTAGCAACCCAAGCTGATGAAATGCCCAAAGGAGTACTGGGACGCTTAGTAGGTATCGTCTGGATGTTCATCGGAGTACTTTTTGCCGCCTACTTTACAGCCAGCGCTACTACATCATTGACAGTACAACAGCTTCAGGGCGATATCAGGAGCATAGACGATTTACCCGGCAAGGTAGTAGCCACAACTGCGGGTAGCACAGCCGCCACATATCTGCGAGAACATCGTATTTCAGTTTTAGAAGTTCCTAAGATTGAGCAAGCTTATAATGCTCTGCAAACAAAAAAAGCTGATGCCGTGGTGTTTGATGCACCTGTACTCCTTTTTTATGTTGCCAATGAAGGCAAAGGAAAAGCACAGATTGTTGGCAGTATCTTACGTGAAGAAAGCTACGGCATCATTCTGCCTAACAACAGTCCCTACCGCAAGCAAATTAATCAGGCCCTGCTGAATCTCAAAGAAAATGGCACTTATCAATCGTTATATGATAAGTGGTTCGATGCTGAAAAATCTTAAAGAAGGGAGTGGGGAATGGGGGAGAATAACAAATGATATCATGTCCGGTAAAAGACTTATCATTAAGACCGCAGGGGGCAGGGAGCAGGGGGAAAGAGAGTTTTAAGATTTTTGCATAGATGCCCTGAATAATAACTAATTAAGCGGACATGATATGACTAATGACTAATACTCTTCTTTGGCAAGTTGGGCTTTTGCCTGTTGCCAGAGAGTTTCTAACTCATCCAAACTGTAATCAGAAAGGGGACGGTCAACAACCGCCTCCATTTTTTCTAATCGCTGGACAAATCGCTGATTTGTGCCTTGCAAACCGGTACTGGGGTCAAGATTATGCCAACGGGCTAGCTGAATCACTGCAAACAGTAAATCGCCTAATTCTGCTTCTTGCCGTTCGGGTGTTTCCTCAGCTAAAGCTTGTTGAAACTCCCCCAACTCCTCATGAAACTTATCCCAAACACCCTGAATATTTTCCCATTCAAACCCTATAGCCGCAGCCTTTTGGGAAATCTTCATTGCCGCTGTCAGTGGGGGAAGAGTGCGCCCATAACGACCGAGTTTAGCACTAAGTTTTTGCGCCTCTAGAGATGATTCGCCTTTTTCCGCAGCCTTGATTTGTTCCCAATTTTGCCGCACCTCATCCACACTAGCAACCGACACATCACCAAACACATGGGGATGACGGCGAATCAACTTTTGAGAAATCCCCTGAGTTATTTCCTTAATAGAAAATTGCCCCGATTCACTAGCGATTTGGGCTTGTAATACCACCTGTAATAATAAATCGCCTAACTCCTCTGCGATCGCACCCTTATCCCCACCCTTAATTGCATCCACCACCTCATAAGCTTCCTCAATCACATAAGGCGTGAGCGTTTCGGGAGTTTGAGCCAAATCCCAAGGACAACCACCATCAGGCGATCGCAACTTTGCCACCACCTCAATCAACTCCTGCAACGCCGCCAAAGTCTCATTTTGATTTTCCATACCTCTGCGCTTCCCTTAGCGTTCCTTTGCGTTTAAAAAAATTATTTCTTTAGTCTTGGACGACGACCGCGACTTGTAACTTTCCGCTTCTTAATTTTGCCACTAGGAAGCAACCCCCGAACCCCCTGCTTTTTAAACCGCTTATAAGCCGAACCGCCCCAATCGCTGAGAGAATGACTCATTGCACCGAGTTCCAACCCCAAAAACAGGGCGATATATTCAGTATCGTAATCCACAAGCGATCGCCCCACAGTTTGTCCCAAATCCTGCCAAGTAAAATTCAGATTCCATAACCTTTCTGCGATCGCCAAAACAAAAATTGCCAAGATAGCCAGCAAACACCCCAGATAAATTACCCGTAGAATCGTGCCAATAATCGGCCCGTGGGATAAAAAAGAACGATGCCGGAGACTTTTTTGATAAGGTAGCCAAATCCAGCGCAAGAAACCCCAGCGTTGAAATTGCACAGAGTAAATATCCAAATCGGGGCCAAACATCAGCCCACCAAAGAGAAACCCGCCTGCAACCAACAAAGTCGCATTGCTGCTGCGAGTCTGCCAAAAAGTAACGCCTGCCACAAACGGCAGAGCATACATAGTAATGCGATCGTGCGTCCGACCAGAGGGCATCCTAAATCCTGTTAGCGATAGCGGGGCGTTAAGCCAGTGCTGAGTAACTGAATACTGAGTCAGTATAAGAGAAAAAAAGATTTTCTTAAAACTACTAGCGCAACGCGAAATCTTTTGCTATATTAGTTAAGGATTAGTCAAACGGGCGGTTAGCTCAGTTGGTAGAGCGCCTGCCTTACAAGCAGGATGTCATCAGTTCGAGTCTGGTACTGCCCATTAATTAAATTAAGGCTAGAGACAGCTTAGATGCGGTTTCTAGCCTTTTTTAAATGGATTCACAATCTCTAATTGACCAGCGACTACTAACCCATCTTGCATATCTTCAGAATAGAGAATACTTGCTCTGGCAAATAGCGCACAAGAAATAATGAGACTATCCCAAAAAGAAAAATTATATCGACTGCGGATATCTGATGCAGATTCAAAAATTGTCAGATTGAACTCTATCACGGTGCAACCACGATAAAGCGACTGAATCACAGCTTTAATTTGCCCTTAGTTAAAAGCTGCTTTCTTCAGCAAATTGGCAGCAACCTCATTCACAACCTGTGTACTAATGATGATTCCTTCAGCTTCTGTAATTGCAATAGCAATATTACGCTTTTTTGTTCTTTCTGTAACCTCCATCTTGTTATCTTCAAATAAACGATAAAGCCAAACATTCGTATCAATAAAAGATGTACCAGAACTCATCATTATCGGTTATAAATTTCCTCACGGCTGAATACACCATTCACTTGAACAGGATTTTCTGTTAACTCATCAATTATGTCTCTTTTTTTAGATGATTTTTTCGTCACCAAAACGATTACTTTAATATCATCTCCTTCACCAAGCTCTTGTTTGTACTCATCAGGAATCTGAATTATACCATTTTGAATTTTTGCTTGAAACTCAACCGCATTTAGCATCTTTAACCTCTCTTATATCTATGGGACTTCATTTATTATGAGCTATGCCTAGGTTGGGCTGCGCCAAAGCACCAGTAAAATACTCCACTTGGGCAAAAGATTTTGGATTGCTCAAAAAATTAATCACTAGTTAATACTGAGGCAAGAAGGTCAGGATGAGACAGATGTGGGCAATGTCCAGAAGCTAGTTCAATGGCATCGACTCCTAAGCGCTTGCGGGAAGCGTAGCGTGACCATTTAGGAGACAATATTCGGTCATCGGTACAAACAATGTATTTACATTCAACATTTGGCAAAGCTTTTAGAGGATTCGTTTCAAAAATATATGCCATAGATTGTTGCGAACGACTTTTCGAGATTGCCCACTGTGCTACATCTGGTTGACAATCATGAAAGAAAAACTCCCTTAATACTGCTTCGTCTGAATAATCTTTGCCTACGGAAGCTGGTTCAAACATATCAGGTTCATCGTGGAACTGTTCGAGTTTACTTGGCTCTTTTGGCTGGTAATTGAATGATTTAAGCGTATCAGAATCAAGACGATGAGAAAATTGTTCGAGTGTACTGATTCCGGGATATGGGAGTAGCGCAGCCACAAATACTAGTTGACGCACTTTTACCGCTTCTGCAACCAGGGGAATTATAGTACCAGCCATTGAGTGACCGACTAGCACAATATCATCATCAGTTTTTGGCAGCGCTTGAATTACTGCATCTGCAAACTGGGACAAAGTAGCAGATGCATTTTCAATTGGTAAATCCATTGCTACGGTTTTGTGACCCTGTGTTTCTAAATAGGGAATTAGCAAATCCCAACACCAGGTGGCTTGGAAAGCACCGTGAACTAGACAGTATAGACTCATATCAATTGAATAGTGGTAATGGTGGACGATTTTCCTAACTTCTCTTATTTTTTAGTAAATTTTTAACCTTAGCGAGACTAAAATCGCTGTATGCCATCCTTCCACCTTGCAATTATCTATTTCGTCTATTCCATATTGATACAGAACAAGGAGATAAGAGAATTAAAATGCTCAATTCCCTAATTCTGTAACTTCTTAAGCTCTGCTTCTGTAAACGGATTCTTCCCCGCCCGTAAATCTTTCACCCAGCGTTGCCGTTGTGCTTTACTATCTTTATCTTCAGTCTGGGCGATATATGCTTCAAAGTCCTCAATCGCCCCTTTGGTGTTGCCTGTCAGCGCCCTAGCCAAGCCACGACTATCACGAATGTTGCTATCTTTAGGTGCAAGGGCAACGGCTTTTTCACAGGCTGGTAACATTTCAGCCGCTTGTTTTTGCAGACTCCCGTCCCAGCATAGTGTATTCCAAGAATCAGCAGCAATTTCGACTTTTGGATCGAGCTTGAGGGCTGCGGTATAAGCTGCTAGTGCTTCCTTAAACTTTTTCTCTTCTAAGCGGCTGTTTCCTTCATCAACTGAGCGTTCAACCTTGCCTTTGTTAGCCAACTCTTTTGCTCTCGACTGGGAATTAAACTTTAATTTATTATCCCACTGCTGTGCTTTGCCAAACTTTTCAACAGCGCCATCAATATCATTATTTCGTGCTAACTTCTCACCTTGGATAACTAACGTTGTCGCCCCTTGCGCCAACTGCGATGGACTTTGGCATGATTGCAACTCTTCTAACACTTCTGGATGGCCAATGAAATAATTATTTAGCAAGTTGCAACCACTGTTTAATAAATTATCGAAATCCAAATTCCATAAAATTATTGTTTTGTCAGAACTAGCAGAAGCTAACTGTTGTCCATTGGGGCTGTAGGCGACGCTTCTGACCAGACTGCTATGACCAGTCAGGGTTTTGAGGAGTTGACCACTGCTGACATCCCAGATTTTGATGGTGGTGTCATCACTAGCAGAAGCTAACTGTTGTCCATTGGGGCTGTAGGCGACGCTTCTGACCAGACTGCTATGACCAGTCAAGGTTTTGAGGAGTTGACCACTGCTGACATCCCAGATTTTGATGGTGGTGTCATCACTAGCAGAAGCTAACTGTTGTCCATTAGGCCTGTAGGCGACGCTAATGACCCCTGTACTATGACCAGTCAGGGTTTTGAGGAGTTGACCACTGCTGACATCCCAGATTTTGATTGTCTTGTCATCAGTAGCAGAAGCTAACTGTTGTCCATTGGGGCTGTAGGCGACGCTTCTGACCGGACTGCTATGACCAGTCAGGGTTTTGAGGGGTTGACCACTGCTGAAATCCCAGATTTTGATCGTCTTGTCATAACTAGCAGAAGCTAACTGTTGTCCATTGGGGCTGTAGGCGACGCTTCTGACCGGACTGCTATGACCAGTCAGGGTTTTGAGGGGTTGACCACTGCTGAAATCCCAGATTTTGATCGTCTTGTCATCACTAGCAGAAGCTAACTGTTGTCCATTGGGGCTGTAGGCGACGCTTCTGACCGGACTGCTATGACCAGTCAGGGTTTTAAGGGGTTGACCACTGCTGAAATTCCAGATTTTGATTGTCTTGTCATCACTAGCAGAAGCTAAGTGTTGTCCATCGGGGCTGTAGGCGACGCTAATGACCGGACTGCTATGACCAGTAAGGGTTTTGAGGGGTTGACCACTGCTGAAATCCCAGATTTTGATTGTCTTTTCATAACTTGCAGAAGCTAACTGTTGTCCATTGGGGCTGTAAGCGACGCTAAAAACCACACTGCTATGACCAGTCAAGGTTTTGAGGAGTTGACCACTGCTGACATCCCAGATTTTGATCGTCTTGTCATAACTAGCAGAAGCTAAGTGTTGTCCATCGGGGCTGTAGGCGACGCTCATGACCATACTGCTATGACCAGTCAGGGTTTTGAGGAGCTGACCACTGCTGACATCCCAGATTTTGATGGTGGTGTCAAAACTAGCAGAAGCTAACTGTTGTCCATTGGGGCTGTAGGCGACGCTAATGACCCCACTACTATGACCAGTCAGGGTTTTGAAGAGTTGACCACTGCTGACATCCCAAATTTTGATTGTCTTGTCATCACTAGCAGAAGCTAACCGTTGTCCATTGGGGCTGTAGGCGACGCTTCTGACCAGACTGCTATGACCAGTAAGGGTTTTGAGCAGTTGACCACTGCTGACATCCCAAATTTTGATTGTCTTGTCATCACTAGCAGAAGCTAACTGTTGTCCATTGGGGCTGTAGGCGATACTCCAGGGCGGACTGCTATGACCAGTCAGGGTTTTAAGCAGTTGACCACTGCTGACATCCCAGATTTTGATGGTGTTATCCCAACTAGCAGAAGCTAAGTGTTGTCCATTGGGGCTATAAGCTACGCTAAAGACCACACTGCTATGACCAGTCAAGGTTTTGAGGAGTTGACCACTGCTGACATCCCAGATTTTGATTGTCTTGTCATCACTAGCAGAAGCTAAGTGTTGTCCATCGGGGCTGTAGGCGACGCTAAAGACCTCTCTGCTATGCCCTTCTAAAGTATTCACCTCGATCGCACGATTTTCTTTCTTCTCATTTGGCTTTAAATAAACCGCTTGCTGTAAAGTTAACACAGTGTGCATTAGGGTATCGCTTCTGTGCTGCGCCCAAATTGTATGCTTGAGTTTGCTACCTGCTCTTAAGGCTGCTATTAAAGCATCTGGATATTGTCCAGAGACAGCAAAGGCTTCAGAAGAATTATTGATGGCGTTAATTTGACTAACATTTGCTTCTATTGCCCACTGGAATGTTGCCGCTGCTAAAACAGCAAATCCTAAACCTGCGGTTATGGAACCAAAAAGTGCGCGTTTGAAAACACGATTAAGTTTTACTTCACTTTGTTTTCTTTGTTCTCGTTCTTTTTCCAGTTCCGCCATTACCTGTTTTAACTTCGGTTCCTGTTGCTGGCGGATAAAGGCGGCGATGTAGTCATGTACCAGTTGGTAACGGTCGGCGGGGTTTTCTGGTAGCAAAACCACTAAGCCGGATTGGACAAAAATCTCTAACACTAAATCTAATTTACTGATTCCAGAAGCGTGTTCCGCCCTAGCTTCTGATCCCCCCGCCTGGGTTGACCCCCTTAAAAAGGGGGTTTTTGATCCCCCCGCCTGCGGCGACCCCCTTAAAAAGGGGGTTAAAGAAACTAAGCCCCCCTTTTTAAGGGGGGTTGGGGGGATCTCCGAGAAGTACGGAGTCAAATCGCGTTCCAACTCCGCGCGAGTCTTTAGGGGGCGAGTTCCTTTTTCATCCGTCAGCAAATACAGTAGTATGTCTGCTGCTTGCTGATTCTCTTCGCCGCAATCATTAACAACTTCATCCAAATAACGTTTAACCAATTCTCCCTTAGTACCACGCTGGCGATATTCTGCCAGAGTTGTAATATTCTCCGTTTGCAGTTGCGCCCCCACAACCTGCAACTCAATGGGACGTACTTCACCCAATTCTCCGGCTAAATCTTGCACGAGTTGTTCAATTAAAGCAGGTTCTAAGCGAAAACTAGTATTTGCAGTTAAACGCTGAATAATTGACTTTGTATCAGCAGGTGAGAAATTCCCCAACTTGTAAAGCACATTATTACTGAGAATGTCATTGCCAATAATCTTGAGACTGGACAAATCATTGCACTCTAGCAAGTAATGGATGTAATCTACCCGCAACGATAAGATAACTTTCACCGATAGAACATTCAGACACTCTCCCAGAAACTCAAAGAATTGCTTCCTTTGTGCAGGTTCAGTGTAAACGAAGAAAAATTCCTCAAATTGATCGAAAATTAACACCGTTCGCAGGTTGCGTTGTTCGTTTTCGCGTAGTTGAGTGATTAGAAACTTTGTAGAGACGCGATTTATCGCGTCTGCACTAGGGCGTGAAGAAGACGAGAGAAGTAAGGAGTGGGTATTTTGAATATCAGAGGTCGAAGTTCCGAGTTCTGAGGTCGAAGTTCCGAGTTCAGAGGTTGGAGTTTCGAGTTCAGAGGTTGGAGTTCCGAGTTCTGAGGTTGAACGTTGAGGTTCTGAGGTTGGAGTTCCGAGTTCTGAGGTTGGAGTTTCGAGTTCAGAGGTCGAAGTTCCGAGTTCTGAGGTTGGAGTTTCGAGTTCAGAGGTTGAACGTTGAGGTTCTGACTCTCCCCACTCAGGAGAGACGCGATGAATCGCGTCTCTACAAACTCCCCAGTCCTCACTTTCTCCCAAAAGCTTCCCCAACTCTTCCACCCAGTTGGTGTAAACTCGCATTACTACGGGCAAATAATCTTGAGTACCGATCGCTTTATTCTTTAAAGCTGGTACTAATCCCGCATTCACTAGGGAACTTTTGCCGACACCCGATTGCCCATGAATTACTATCAGCTTATAATCAGGGCGACCCATGCGTTCAATTAAACGTTCTACATCCAAGAGGCGACCAGATGCAGCAATTTCTGGGGCAATGTTTCCTTGGGGAGAGTTTGAACGCAATGTCTCTACAAATGCCTGCTTTGTTGCTTCTAACTTACCCGCACCAATAAAAGCTCGCAACCCAAATTGCTGTTCAATGGAACGCCTTTGCTGTTTAATATTATATGCTTTGAGATATTTTTTTTGCTCAAAATAAAGCTGCTGCAAAAACCTGAGAATATCCAAGTAAAGCCTGACATCTTCTAGGGGATTACCCACATTCTTAGCAGTTTCTAAGCTAAGGGTTGCCTGTTGAGTTTGACCTAATTGATATTGAGAACGACCTAAAATAAACTGATATAAGCTCAAATCTTTTGATTTGAAATCTCTTTCGGGAATATCAGATAAAATCCCTGATGTATTTGCTGATTCCAGATTGGGAATCGTAGAAAAAACCTTTAAGGCTTGCTGAACTAACTGAATTGCTTTAACCCAGTTATTTTGAGCCAAAGCCACCTCAGCTAAAAAACCGTAATCTTTGGCTAATTCTCTTAGCTGGTTGTTATTTTGATGGATTACTAAAGCTTGTTCAGAAAGACTCTGCAAGGTTTCCCACTTTTGCAAGTCTCGCAAGATATCACCAAATTTAACTACTGAAGTAGCAATTAAATCTGGACTTCTCAACCTGCTGATAAAATTTATATACTCTTGGACATAATGCCAAGTTGCTTGCCAATCTGGATGATTGATATCTTGATGTTTAAAAGCTTTTAAATAATAACAAAAGCCAATCTCACTGAGGATTTTTGCCTGTCGTTCTAAATTATGACTTTGCTGCCAGAGCTTATCAGCTTTGTGATAATGCTCTAATGCCGAATCTTTTTGATTATTTATCTGTTTGATACAACCTAACAAAGATTCTAAATTAGCTTGAATTTCTAAATTATAAGCATCTGGTTTTTTGATTAAATATCTTTGCGCCGCTTCTAACTCATTTTCAATTTTGATAAATACATCTACGCTAAATTTTAAGTTATTACTAAACCATTGATTAGCCGTTTCGATGATAAAATCTACTAATTCCTGTGTTGATATAGCAAAATCTCTCGTAGTTGCCCAACTTTCTAAATCTGGTGCAAGCTGGATTAGTTGCTTGTAGATTTCATCGTCAATCCACAACACTAAGGGAAAAGCAAAATTCTTACGAAACTCTTCCCGCACCTGATTTGCAGAAGTTAGCATCACAGATAAATTCTGCACTGATTCCAAACCCACAACCATTACACAGGCTGGCATTTCTTCGCCAAATTCTTCCTGAATGGCAGTATAAAGAGTTCTGTTTGATTGCTGCACCGCCAAGACACGAATTTCAACTTGACAAATTTCTTGCAATCTGGATATTAAGCGATCGCGCAAGCTAGCATAATTACACCGTGCCAATATCAGCTTAAACTGTCCCACAGAGGATTCAATCGCCCAAGCTAATTGTTTCAGAGAGCGTAGGCGTAGCCCGTCGTAGACATCGCTGTTTACATGGTCATCTTCTGATGGTTGCTGTGGACTCATAAGCTTATGTGTTGAGTTCGTAGTAAGCACTTTAGTGCTTTCAAAGACATAGAATAATAAGCACTAAAGTGCTTACTACAAACTTAATTCCCTGGCTTCAGCCAAAACCGGATTAACATCAAACCAAGACTCGCCACCATCCCGATATTCAAAGACAAAGCGACTGCGAATCAGTTTTTGATATCCTTGGTCATCACTCACTTTTTTCTTTTCCTTGACATGACGTAACAATTGCCACTCATCATCAGAAATTGGCAACACGATTTCATTCCGCCGAGAACGAATAACTTGCTCGAAGGTTTCACGGGTTAGGGGAAGACTCATTTCTTCCATAATCCAGGTATTCAGCAGTCTCAGTACGTCCCGCACATGACCACCGCTCATTTGACATAAACGCTCTAGGCTAGCAGCACTATCAAAAATCTCGGTAACTTTATTTAAACGCTCCTCTGGTGTCATGTCAGGAAAGGCTCTTGCTAGTACCATCTGCTGCATGAGTGCCATTCCCTCTGTATGAACACTGCCATCAGACCATTGTACAGGTACCATTGGTAACACCTTGGGGTCTTCTGGGAAACGCTGAGTCAGCATTCCGTAATCGTTGGAAAACTTCAAGGACAAGGGCATGGTGTAGATGAGATGACAATTCAGCTTCGTCAAAAACTCACCCTGGTCGACAAATAAATATTCTTGCTGCGGACGACCCCAAGGTTTGACACGATTATCTATGCGGTCAAGATTATCGACAATTACCACTAGACCATTTTTACCCTGCTGTTTGAGTTTAGCGATCGCAGGTTCCAATAATTCTTGATTAATCGCTTCCAGCAGTTTAGTTTTTTGCGGTGCTAAATACTGATTGAGTTTTTCTCGCAGGGTTGGGTCATTTTTCATCTTCGCGGTGATTTCCCCAATGCCCACAGACAGAGAAAACTTTTCTTTATCTGCCGATAAACCGACATCACCAAGCACCGGAACCTTAAGTTTCCCCGCCGTCACCTCGGAGTTTAAGACCTTCCAAGCACCTTGCAACAACTCATTAAACTTGTTGGGTTCCTCTAGGGTAATTTTATTCAGACTTTGACTCACACGCCGAGCGATCGCTAGCAGCACATCAGCAATATCGACATCAGTCATTTCCAAATCGTCACTGGACTCAAAATAGACCACATGGAAACCTAACTTTTCCAGTTCTGCCTGTAACCGTAAAAGCTCTGTCGATTTTCCACAACCAATATGCCCAGTAAATAAAGTGCAGGTGGGTTCATTAGGCTTAAAAAAAGTAATTTTCTGCTTCAGCTTGCCAAGAATATCACCACCTCGAACTGAGGAAAAATCTATGTAATACTTGCTATCAGAGCTATGGTTGACAAACAGAGTTCTGCTGGGATCGCTAGCCTGATAAAATTCCCGTAAATCTATGGGCATAACTTGGTAGTGCAATTATCTCGTATTGTCTTAACATATCCTTGTGGAAAAGGATAAAGTTATTTACATCTTTGCATCTCAATATTTCGGAAAATTTTTGCTTTTACAGCCTCAAAGGTGAGCAAATGTTTCATTATGTCTTTAAGTACAACATTTCATTAATTTGTAGCTAATTCTCTGCGTACCTTTGTGCTTCTACTTTCCAAGAAGGCGAAAGACTCTTTTTTGATACTATTTGATGGTAAGATAATTAGCGTCTTGACCATCAATGCCACAAGCTAAAACCAAGCTGATAGGTATATGTTGCAAGAAAAAAATTTGGGTCTTGGGAACCAGGACTTCTGCCCTTGGAGGGAATTTCAGACCAACAAAACTACGGAGTTCTGTTGGCTATTCCCGATGAATTGGGAAGCCCCGTCTGTATAAACGGCAGGGTAGTTCACGACTGGACTCTTTAAATATTGATAGACGTATGAGCAAAGGTACCCTGTTTGATAAAGTTTGGGACTTACACACCGTTGGTACACTTCCCTCAGGGCTGACACAACTATTTATCGGGCTTCATCTAATTCATGAAGTCACAAGTCCCCAGGCCTTTGCTATGTTACGCGAGAGGGGTCTAAAAGTACTGTTTCCACAGCGTACCGTTGCTACAGTCGATCATATTGTGCCAACAGAAAACCAGGCGCGTCCTTTTGCCGATAGCTTGGCAGAGGAAATGATTCAGGCGCTGGAAAATAACTGTCAAGAAAATAACATAACTTTTTACAATATTGGCTCTGGTAGTCAGGGTATAGTTCATGTCATCGCTCCAGAACTCGGACTGACCCAACCAGGAATGACGATCGCTTGTGGAGATAGTCACACTTCCAGTCATGGGGCATTTGGTGCGATCGCATTTGGTATCGGTACTAGTCAAGTCCGGGATGTTCTCGCTTCCCAAACCCTGGCACTCTCAAAACTGAAAGTCCGCAAAATTGAAGTTAACGGCACTCTCAACCCTGGTGTTTACGCCAAAGATGTCATTCTGCATATCATCCGCACCCTTGGCGTGAAAGGTGGTGTGGGCTATGGCTACGAATTTGCAGGTACGACATTTGAGCAAATGAATATGGAAGAGAGGATGACTGTCTGCAATATGGCGATCGAAGGCGGTGCGCGTTGCGGCTATGTTAATCCCGATCAAGTCACCTATGATTACCTCAAAGGCAGAGATTTTGCACCCAAAAATGCAGATTGGGATAAAGCAGTGGCTTGGTGGGATTCCATCAAGAGCGATGCTGATGCCCAATACGATGATGTAGTGGTATTCGACGCTGCGGAAATTTCTCCTACTGTTACCTGGGGGATTACTCCCGGTCAAGGTATCGGTGTCAACCAGTCAGTACCTCAACCAGAAGAATTGCTGGAAGAAGACCGATTTATTGCCGAAGAAGCTTACCGCTACATGGATTTATATCCTGGTCAACCCATCAAGGGCACTAAAATAGATGTCTGCTTTATTGGTAGTTGCACCAACGGCAGAATTAGTGATTTGCGAGAAGCTGCGAAAATCGCCAAAGGTCGCCACGTTGCAGAGGGAATCAAAGCCTTTGTTGTCCCTGGTTCTGAAAGGGTGAAGGAAGAGGCAGAAGCTGAAGGACTAGATAAAATCTTTCAGGAAGCTGGATTTGAATGGCGTGAACCGGGATGTTCCATGTGTTTGGCTATGAACCCCGATAAGCTACAAGGAAGACAAATCAGCGCTTCTTCCTCCAACCGCAACTTTAAAGGCAGACAGGGTTCCTCTTCCGGTCGGACATTGTTAATGAGTCCGGCGATGGTCGCCACTGCTGCGATTAAAGGCGAAGTCTCTGATGTGCGTGAGTTGCTGTAATTTTCAAAAGGGCATGGGGGATTGGGCATAGAGAAGAGACAAGGGAGACAAGGAAGAGGGGGGAGACAAGGAAGAGACTAGTTCTAATAATTCCCCCTTGTCCCCCTCGTCCCCCTCGTCCCCCTCGTCCCCCTCGTCCCCCTTGTCCCCCTTGTCCCCCTCGTCCCCCTCGTCCCCCTTGTCCCCCTCGTCCCTTTTTCAACAGTCTGTCATTGAAAGAATAGATAAAGTTTATGGTGAGTGAAGTTAAAACAGTTTCAGGGCGCGGTATACCCTTAGTGGGCAATGATATAGATACCGATCGCATTATTCCCGCGCGATATTTGAAAGCCGTTACCTTTGATGGGTTAGGCGAAGGCGCGTTTATTGATGACCGGACAGCACTCAAAGGTGAACATCCCTTTGACCAACCCCAATACAAAGGGGCGAATATTTTAATAGTCAACCGTAACTTTGGCTGTGGTTCATCACGGGAACATGCACCCCAAGCGATCGCAAAATGGGGAATCCAAGCTTTAATCGGTGAAAGCTTTGCCGAAATCTTTTTTGGTAACTGTGTGGCAATGGGCATACCTTGTCTGACAGCCGATGCTGTTACTGTTAAAGAATTGCAAGAGTTAGTCGCTGCCAATCCTCAAGCCGCCGTGACAGTGAATTTGGAAACCTTGCAAGTGCAAATTGGTGATTACACCGCCCCAGTTGCGATCGGTGAAGGGACAAGAAGCACATTTATTTCAGGCACTTGGGATGCTTGCGGTCAGTTGGTGGCAAATGCTGACCAAGTTCGAGCAACGGCTGCAAAATTACCCTACGTCGGTTGGGGCAATTTAGCTGCAAGTTAGTATTCTTTCATTTTCTGGTTGTCAGCCAGAGAATCAAAGAACACCAAGAATTGCTGCGATCGCTCTGGCTAACCAGATAATTTGGGTTGTGCGTAATCAAAAATATTTTATAGCGGTTCTCGTTTACGTGAGGTACACCCGTAGGGGCACGGCATTGCCGTGCCCCTACACCTGGCGATATAATGTTGTACCGCATCTGAGTGGGAACCGCTATAGCAAAGTTGCTAATTTCTGTTTTCAAAAGTGGAGAATATACGGGTCTTCTTAGGAGATTGAATTAACCAATAAGGGATTTTAATCAAAAGACAAAGTTTACTTTAAAAAAGCAGCTTTCTTGATAGCAAACTAAAATTTAGCTTATTGCAGACGGCTTAAAATCATACAGCCATTTGTGAAAATCATCATTAAGACTCATTTGCCGCTCCTGCGTCTGCCCACTAGATGCCACGTTGTTAGTGTCGTAGTAGCGCATTTCACCCCAGGCACTACGAGCTTGGATGATTTTTGTGCGCTCAATCCGACGCTGTTCGTAACTAGTTAAAGCTTCTTGGAGATTAGCTGACTGGGAAAAACACTCTTGCAGTTCATATGCATCTTCAAAAGTAGTATTGGCTCCCTGTCCCATCGCAGGTGCCATCGGATGGGCGGCATCGCCTAAGAGAGTTACTCTGCCTTGACTCCAGTGGGTTAAGGGCGGGCGATCGCAAATCGGCCCTTCCCAAATTTGCTCGGCTGGTGTTGCTTGTACCACCGCCCGAAAGGATTGATCCCAATCAGCTAATTCATGGAGAATGCGAGACTTCACCTGATCAGCACTGTGGGAAAGAGAGTACTCAGGCGAGAACTTCCGACTAATCCAACTGGTATAGCCACCGCCCACATTGAGGAGGTACATAAACTGTTGATTGCCTTTGACAAAAACCAGTTCATAGTCATTAAATAGCTCGTGATGATACTTGATGACGGCACGCCAACACATACTACCAATATAATTAGGCTTACCCTCGCCAAATAAAGTTTCTCTGATGATAGAGTTAACGCCATCAGCCCCAATCAGCAAATCTGCATATACCGATTTTTCGCCATCAAAATGAATTTCCACACCGTTTTCATCTTGCTCAAAGCCGATGCAGCGATGATTAAGGTGAATGATCTCAGATGGCAATCTAGAGGCTAATACTTGCTGTAGACGATACCACCAAATAGTCAATAATGGCTGTCCATAATTCTCCAAGTATTTAGTTGCGTTAGTTCGGAGTGTTTCTCCCTGGGTATTCTTTAAAACCGTGTGATGAACCTCGCACCCTGAACTTTTGAGGGTTTCGACAATTCCCGGCGCGTTGGCACAGCCCGCCGCAGGCATCGCATCTAGGGAATTCAAGCCATTAGGAGCGAGGCCTAGTCCAGTTCCAGCCGGACGAAATTCTTGGGCTTTTTCGTATACTTGAACATTAATACCTTGGCTTCTCAGTGCGATCGCAGCAGCTAAACCGCCTGGGCCAGCACCGACAATGGCAACTTTCTCTACTATGGGTTTGGATAATTTCTGAGTTAGATTTGTGTTCATAGAAGTCAGAATATCTCCACAAATAAATGCGCTTCCTTCATGTCTCAAGGCAGGCTTACATTTGAGCCAGACGCACAATCATTAATTCTGGCTCCTGAGTGCTTTTTTAGTCAATCTTCCTGAAGAATCAATTCTGAATTAGTGTTCTCATGAGTCATCACCTTTGCGGTTGCTAGTGGTAACAAAAACTGCACACTTCACAATTTTTCGCCAAGCCGACAAATACTCATAAACACCTTTAAGTCGATTTTGGCGATAGATTCCCTAAATTCGATTTTTAAATTTCATAAACTTTTTGTAACGGAAATAAGCTTGCTGTATCATTTTCATACTCAAAAATGATTGTGAAGAAGAGTTTGTATGAAATTTAAGTCAGCTTCCGCATGTATTGGTTTAAGCCTTCTGAGTTTTTCAGTCAGTTCATTGCCGCGTCTTGTAAATTCACCACAAGTTTTTGCCCAAGAGGTTAATTCTTCATGTCCTCTGCCATCTGAGATTGCCGTTACTTTCTTAGATTCTAAATGTCAGGAAGTAAAACTAGAACAGCCTCAGACCTTTTATCGCTACTATAGTAACAGTGGAAATAAATACGGCAGGTATTTAACAACTGACAAATATAAAACAAATGTAGAAGTAATTAAGAATCTAGCTCTCAATCAAGCATGGGGCAATCAAGCCACTATGATACAAACAATAACTTTACCAGCAGGAATGATAACTTATCAAGGAATTGTTGCCCCTCAAGTACCTACAGAATGCTATCCAGGTGGTGCTCAACAGACATTTATTCAAGATTCAAAAGATCCAAATATCAAATGGTCTGATGGAGAAAATATCGTCGTGGAACCTTTTAGTTGTCCGTAAAATTCATGAAAACTAAGACAGAAGAATTTATCAAGCTGATTGACCAAGCGTCTGATATTACCGAACAGATGCTTAAAGACACAAAATCTGAGTCTTCAGCACGTTTAAATAACGTGATTAGTGCCCTACAATCTATTAAAAGCAAGACACTGAATGGGAAGCTGGAACCATCAGGAGGAACTTCAACTCTTGGTTTAGCTCATGGAGTGGCGGATTGGATTGAGCCGTTAGATTCGCCATTATTAAAAGCTGTAGGTGCAATAGAGGAATATTATCAAAAAAACCTCTAAATTGCCTATTTAGACTCTTTACTTGAACATGATCGTCATAGAAGCAGTGCTGAGTACCGAGTAAGAATTCTCATTTGGAACTCAGCACTGTTTTGCTGAAAGTAATGATGTAATTATTATCTACATGAAACATGGAAGAAAATTCCTTAGCTCCAATAGCTTCAAACCCATTTACCCAGGAATTGAAAATCTTGGGTTCAGAGGAGGTAGAAGTATCTTTGAATGTCAATAATATCTCCTACTCAGTCAAGCTAGAACCTCGTGTTACTTTACTGGATGCACTACGGGAAAAGCTGGGTCTAGTGGGGACTAAAAAAGCTTGCGATCGCGGTGAATGTGGCGCTTGTACTGTATTAGTTAATAATCGGCGAATTAACTCTTGTATGACTCTAGCAGTCATGCATATTGGTACTGAAATTACCACAATTGAGGGATTAGCGCCAGATGAAAAACTCCACCCCATGCAAACAGCTTTTATTACCCATGATGCTTTTCAATGTGGTTACTGCACATCGGGTCAAATTGTCTCAGCCGTAGGGATGATATTAGAAGAAACGCCAAAAACTGAGGCAGAAATTAGAGAAAAAATGAGTGGAAATCTTTGCCGTTGTGGAGCATATCCTAATATTATTGCGGCGATTCAAGACGTGCTAGAGGAAATGGAAGATGCAGCCATTTAGTTATGCTAAAGTTACTTGCCAAGAGGCTGCGATCGCAACAGTTAATCAAGACCAAACTGCTGCATTTATTGCAGGTGGCACAGATTTACTGGGATTGATGAAGGATGGAGTTCAAACAGCGAATATATTAATTGATATTAATAGTTTGCCTTTAGCAGATATTGAATCTCACGCTAATGGAATCCGCATTGGTGCAGTCTCTCGGATGACTGATGTAGCTTTTCACCCCAAAATTCAGGAATGTTATCCAGTAATTAGCCAAGCATTGTTACAAAGTTCTTCACCGCAACTGCGAAATATGGCAACTGTGGGCGGTAATTTAATGCAACGAGTCCGCTGCGGTTACTTTCGTGATCCGGTTTTTCCTTGTAATAAACGCACTCCCGGCATAGGTTGTTCGGCAATTACAGGCTACAATCGAATGCACTCTATTTTCGGGGGAAGTGAACATTGTATTGCTGTGCATCCCTCAGATTTAGCTGTAGCATTAGCGGCATTAGATGCGGTGATTTGCATCCAAGGAGTAGAAAGAGCAAGTCGAATTTCAATTCATGATTTTTATCTTTTACCAGGTGAGACACCAGAAAAAGAAACTCTATTACAGCCTGGAGAATTAATTATTGCCATTGAAATTCCAGATTCTGCATATAAGTCCTATTATTTAAAAGTCAGAGATCGAGCTAGTTATGAATTTGCTCTTGTTTCCGTAGCTGTTGCTTTAGACATAGAACAAGACATGATTAAATCAGCACGCATCGCTTTTGGAGGAGTAGCACCCAAACCTTGGCGTGCATGGGAAGCTGAAGAATTTCTCCAAAATAAAGCAATCAATGAAACCACGTTTAGAGATGCAGCCGCATTAGCCATCAAAGAAGCGAAACCGCAAACACACAATGAATTCAAAATTGAATTAGTCAAACGCGCTTTGATACGTGCGCTTTCAGTTGTGGGAGGAAAATCATGACTAAAATTATCGGTAAACCACTCGATCGCGTCGATGGTAGGCTGAAAGTTACCGGAGAAGCATCTTACACAGCCGATGTGCCAATAGAGAATTTAACTTATGGAGTGATTTTTCAAAGCGCGATCGCCAGCGGTAAAATTATCCAAATAGACACATCCGCCGCCGCAATCACCCCTGGTGTGCTAGATATCATTACTTATCAACAAACCCCATCTCTAGTAAAAATACCCTTCTTTGGGTCTCCACAACCTCAGTCAACCGAAAAAGACCATAACATCTACTACGATGGTCAACATTTGGGAATTGTAATTGCCCAAACCTTAGAACAAGCCGAAACCGCCGCCTCTAAGGTAAAAATTATCTACGAAGAAGCACCGCCGACAGTCACCGTGACAGATGCAGAGATATTTGAACCCGAATCAATATTTTTTGGCATCATGCCGGGTAAAATCACCAGAGGAGACGTTGAATCGGGTAAAGCTCAAGCAGATGTGCTGGTAGAGCAAGTTTATACCACACCAATGGAACATCATAATCCCCTAGAATCTTCTGCAACGATCGCAATGTGGGAAGGGGATAACTTGACGCTGTATGAAACCACTCAAGGCATTTCTGCAACCCAAAGAGCGATCGCATCTGTGCTGAATATTCCTCAAGAAAATGTCCGCGTCATCTCCAAATATTTAGGCGGGGGATTTGGTTGTAAGGCGCTGCTGCGATCGCATACAATCTTAGCTGCGATCGCATCTCGTCAAGTAAAACGCCCTGTGAAAGTTGTGCTAACGCGATCGCAAATGTACACTGCTTGCGGCCACAGATCCCAAACTGAACAACACTTAACGTTAGGTGCAACCAAGGAAGGTAAGCTAACCGTCATCAATCACATTGGCACATCTTTAACATCGTTATTTGATGACTTTGTAGAACCCGTGGGTGCAGCAACAACGATGATGTACGCCTGTCCAAATTTGGAAGTAAAATACCGTTTAGCACGCATCAACACTGCCACACCAACCTTTATGCGTGGGCCAGGAGAAGCAACGGGAATGTTTGCCCTAGAATCGGCAATGGATGAACTGGCTTATGCTTTAAATATTGACCCAATTGAACTAAGACTAAGAAATCATGCAGATATCGATCCCCATAAAGAATTACCTTGGTCAAGTAAATCCCTAAAAGAATGTTATCAAAAAGGGGCAGAAATTTTTGGTTGGTCACAACGTAACCCAGTTCCCCGTTCCATGCAGGATGGTTATTTCCTGATTGGTTGGGGAATGGCAAGTGCGACATTTCCCACCAACGTTGGAACTGCATTAGTCAAGGTAGAAATTTTTGCCAGTGGAGAAGTGAAAATACAAAGCGGTACTCAAGACATCGGTACTGGCACTTATACAGTGATGACGCAGGTAGCCTCTGAAGTATTAGGCTTACCTGTGCAGTTTGAACTGGGTGATAGCAATCTTCCTAAAGCGCCGATTGCAGGGAACTCAATTACAGTTGCTAGTGTTTCCCCGGCGGTACATAAAGCAGTGATCGCTGCACGAGATAGAATAATTCAAATGGCGATCGTAGATGCAAATTCGCTGCTGTATGGATCTCAAGCAGAAGATATTAGCGTTGAGTCAGGGCAAATATTTTTAAAACAAGACTCATCGAAGCGAGACAGCTACACCGATATTCTACGCCGTCATGGGTTAGAGAGTTTAGAAGTTACAGAAGAATCTTCAGCCAGTCCAGAGAGCAAAGAATACGCCAAACACTCATTTGGTGCGATATTTGTGGAAGTTGCAGTTGATGAGTTGTTGGGAGAAATCAAAATTAGGCGTTGCGTAGGCGTTTATAGTGCAGGGCGAATTCTCAACTTCAAGACAGCACGGAGTCAAGTTGTTGGTGGGATTACATGGGGAATCGGTATGGCGCTGATGGAGAAAACTGTAATGGATACAAATCAGGGCAGAATAGTTGGTGCTAACCTTTCAGATTACCTGATTCCGGTTCATGCAGATATCCCAAATATGGAAGTGCAATTTATTGAAGAACACGATCCTTACGTGAATGCGCTAGGAACCAAAAGCCTGGGGGAACTTCCCATTGTTGGGGTAGCGGCTGCTATATCGAATGCAGTTTATCATGCCACAGGTAAGCGGATTCGTGATTTGCCAATTACACCAGATAAGTTATTGTGACTTTTCACGTTATGTGGAAAAGTCCACCAAAAACCTAACCCCCTAACCCCCTTCCCGACACGGGAAGGGGGAAAATTCAAAGTCTCTCTCCTTTTAGGAGAGAGATTTAGAGAGAGGTTTTCCAGATGGCGTGAAAATTAAAAAGGCGGTTAGAAACCGCGTCTACACAAACAAAACCCACCTCCGTGGGTTTCAAACCCTCAATTTTTCTTAGAGGATGTTTGAAAAGTTTTCTTCTCGGTAACAAAACGTTCTAGATCCCCCTAAATCCCCCTTAAAAAGGGGGACTTTGATTCCGGTTCCCCCCTTTTTAAGGGGGGCTAGGGGGGATCAGTTAGTGCCTAACATCACAGCCAACCACTTTTTAAACAACCTCTTATTCCACAGAGGCGGACTTTGCCTGTGTAGCCGCAAATTCCATTGCCTTAGCTCTCAATTAACTTTAATTACGAATTACAAATTACTTTAACGTGCATCACCAATCAGCACAAATGGCGACCAATAAAAAGGATGGCGATGGTCTGCAATTAACTTCAATTTAGCTTTTTGCAAAGCTTCCCCTTTCGTCATACCAAGCTTGAGATTCTGATAAAAATCAACCATCAATTCTTGAGTTGCTTCATCCTCAACCGCCCACAAACTTGCCATCACAGCCTTAGCACCAGCCCGTTCAAATATATAAGCAACTCCTGCAATACCTTCACCATTAACATTAGTGTCTACAGCAGTTTGACAGGCACTCAGAGTAATCAATTGTGTGCCTTGTAAACCTAAAAGAGCAGCATTAGCAATGTTTAAAGCTTCATCAGCAAATAGTAACGTATTATTTTTTAAATTGACTTTTTTGCAATCTTTCGCTTGAAAACAGCCGTGAGTTGCTAAGTGCAAAAATGAAAAGCGCAATGCTTGAGATTTAAACCTTTCTAAGGTAGCTTCTTTATTGATATAAAATTCACTGTCTGGCAGTATTTCCTTAATATTTCTAACTTCTGCTTCTGCACCTGGGAGATTTTGCGGGTCACTGGGTACTGGATTACCAAATGCTAAAACAGCTTGTGGTTTGGGGGATACGGCATTTTGTACATCTAGAGATTTTAGAGAATTATTGGAAATGCGAGTGAGATAATTGACAGGATATTTTTCAATTAGAAATTGGTTAGTTTTACTGTCGTAAAGAGTCTCAAAAGGTAAATGGCGCAGTTGACCAGTAGCAATAATACTCAGTTGTTTAGGTGATAAAGCCTTAATTTTGTCTTCTATAGGACGAATAAGAATATCATAAAGTTCGCCGCCAGTTTCAGCGTAGCTAGCATCAGTGTCATTTTGTACCTGCTCTTCTAAATATTTTGTGAGAAGTTTATTAAATTCAGTAGGGTTAATAGATTTTTTAATAACGCTCAACTCGCCTTTTGTGAAGATAAAAAAGGCAATATTGTTGGGCATATCTTCTACATTAGTCAGCAAGACAGGTTGAACTACGACCGTTCCTGCGGGTATGGAGGATGTAAGATTTTTAATATCTATGGGTGTAGTTTCAAAGAGTTCTGCCACTTCAGGAAAACGGCGAGAGATATTTTCAGCTTGTGAATAAACTTGTGCTTCTAATTGCCGAATTTGTTGGGGTAGGCTTTCGGATTGATCGCTTTGCAGTTGTTGTCGCAGTGCTTCCAATTGCTGATTTTTTTTACTCCAGTCGTCAAGGCTCTGCTGTGCTTCTGGATTGGCAACTTTAGCATTAACGAGGCGAGTATAATCAGCAAGGTCGACTGTACTGAATATGTTAACCCATTCAAAGGCTCGATTGTATTTATTTTGATTAATAAGAACATCGACTAAAGCAGTTGCATATACACTGTCTTCCTGTAAAAACTTTTGGCGATTTTCCCGTTGCAAACCCCGGCGCATTTCTAAGCTTATTTGGAGAGATTGCTCTAAATTAGTAATGGCTTCATCTGGTCGATTTGTACCTTGGAAGAGTCTACCAATATTACCCAAGGTGACAGCTTCACTATAGCGATCGCCCACAGCCCGCAAAAGGGGCAGAGATTGGTTGTAAAATTCGAGTGCTTTTTGCTTTTCTCCTAAATTGAAGTAGACTTGACCGATGTTATTGAGAGTACCAGCTTCACCAGAGCGATCGCCCACAGCCCGCCTAAGGGGAAGAGCTTGGTTGTAAAATTCGAGTGCTTTTTGCTTTTCTCCTAAAGCGGAGTAGACTCCACCTATATTATTGAGTGTAGTGGCTTCACCAGAGCGATCGCCCATAGCCCGCAAAAGGGGCAAAGCTTGGTTGTAAAAATCGAGTGCTTTTTTCTTTTCTCCTAAATCGTGGTAGACTCGACCGATATTATTGAGTGTAGTGGCTTCACCAGAGCGATCACCCACAGCACGATATAGTGGCAGAGCTTGATTGTAAAAATTGAGTGCTTTTTGCTTTTCTCCTAAAGCGGAGTAGACTCGACCAATATTATTGAGTATGGTGGCTTTACCAGAGCGATCGCCCACAGCCCGCAAAAGGGGCAGAGCTTGGTTGTAAAAATCGAGTGCTTTTTGCTTTTCTCCTAAATCGTCGTAGACTCGACCGATATTATTGAGTGTGGTGGCTTCACCATAGCGATCTCCCACAGCACGCCTAAGGGGAAGAGCTTGGTTGTAAAAATCGAGTGCTTTTTGCTTTTCTCCTAAAGCGGAGTAGACTCCACCGATATTATTGAGTGTAGTGGCTTCACCAGAGCGATCGCCCACAGCACGCCTAAGGGGCAAAGCTTGGTTGTAAAAATCGAGTGCTTTTTGCTTTTCTCCTAAAGCGGAGTAGACTCCACCGATATTATTGAGTGTAGTGGCTTCACCAGAGCGATCGCCCACAGCACGATATAGGGGCAGAGCTTGGTTGAAGTAATCGAGTACTTTTTGCTTTTCTCCCAAACGATCATAGTTAAAGCCAAGCCCAAGCAGTGCAGTTGCTTCATGTTTTTGGTCTTTGAGTTCTCGTGCAATGGTTAAAGCTTGTTGAAATATTTGTATTGCTTGTTGGTGTTCTTGCTGCTGTGTCAGTTTTATCCCTTGCTCAAGCAGTCTTTCTGCCTCTTGCGATCGCAAGTTTTGAGTTTGTCCCCAAGTGGGTTGAGCCATCAACATTACTGTTACAGGCGTTAGATAAACACCCACAGCCAAAAAACTGGTGAGAATTTTTTTCATAGAATAGTGCAGAGGTAGCTGTTTTGAATTAGGTTTTAACAGAAGCTGTCTTCACCAACATCCTGATGTTGCAATATTTCGTATTAATATCGTGATGTTTGTAAGGAATGTTGCGATGTTTCGTATTAATATCGTGATGTTTGTAAGGAATGTTGCAATGTTTCGTATTAATATCGTGATGTTGGTGAGGAATGTCGCAATGTTTCGTATTAATATCGTGATGTTGGTGAGGAACATCGCAATGTTTCGTATTAATATCGTGATGTTGGTGAGGAATATCGCAATGTTCCGTATTAATATCGTGATGTTGGTGAGGAATGTTGCAATGTTTGTGATGAACATTCCAATGTTTCTTATTAATATTGTGTTTGTCGTTAGAAACGTCAAAAAGCTTAGGGGCATAAATATACGCCCCTACAGATGAAATGATTCACATCAATAAGGTTTTGCCAGAATGGTGATCGTTCTTTGTTGTGAATTGAACTGGATTTCATTTACCACATATTGCCAATTTCTCGCCACTGACTGAATACCCCGCAACTGTGCTGTGGAAACTACAGGTGGTTTTAGCTTCACCACCGCTTGACCTTGAGTAGGATTTTTTACAGTAAAAGTATTTAGGGGTATACCGCTCCAAGTTACTGGCTTACCTATAGGAAGGTCTCGCGGCCCCCGGATAATTTGCCGCCCATTGCTTCTGTAAACCAACGACCCATTCTTGAAAACTACTCTTGCAATTTGGCTTAGAGGAATTGTAGTAGTTTTATCATTACGCCGAATTGATAGTGCTTGCCCTTGTGCATCAATTCCTATTACTCGACCACTGCTTGACTCACCGCCTTTAAAGATGACCTCTGCTAATTCTGGTAACGCTACTGCAAGTTCTAATTCATCTGCGTTGACTGGTGTCTGTGCCAACAAGAAATTTCCCGTCTTGACATCCTTACCAATTACAGCTTCGATGTTTCCTGCGATCGCTGCTGCCATTACTAAGATTGCCACAACCCATCCCTGGAAAAAAGCTTTCATGGCTTTAACAGTATATTTGACTATATTTAACTTTCTCATTAAACTTCAAAGACATATATATAATTTCCGTAAAATCACTAAAATCAACTGATTATGTACCTGTAGCAGTTTGTAGTTGAGTGAAAGATAGACCTAACCCCCAGCCCCTTCCCTACAAGGGAAGGGGAGCAAGATTCAAAGCCTTTTTCCACTTCAACAAGGGAAGGGGAGCAAGATTCAAAGCCTTTATCCCCTTCAACAAGGGAAGGGGAGCAAGATTCAAAGCCTCTCTCCTTTTAGGAGAGAGGTTTGGAGAGAGGTCAAAGTATATTTGCATACAAACGGAAAGGCTATATTGTTTCCCTCATCTCCCCGTACTCCCCTATGAACCAAGCCCCAAATCCTAACCAAGAAACCAATATTTTAGGTAAATTCACCAGTGTACTTGGCTTGCTGGGTGCGGCGCTTTTCTTTGCAGGTTGGATTTATCGTTGGTCATATTTCTACTTTTTTCAACTAGAAATCAATACCCTCGACTTACCCGCACAGTCTTTTCTCATAGTTCCTCTGCAAATATTTCTCGGAGATGGCTGGACAATCTGCAAAACAGCGATCGCCTTTTTTATCGCTGCGATCGCAATTCAAGCTACATTATGGTTAATTAAAATCATCAGTGAGACGGTAGTCTCTGCCAGCCAATTACTACTGAGTCGCATCATCTCTGCAACTCAACACAAACGCTCATGGACAGCTAAACAGCTTAAATCTCTAGCTGAATTTGGTTTTGGGCAATTGCGCTCAGTTGAATTTCTGCGATCGCTAGTCAATGAAATAGTAATAGTATCCTGGGTATTAATAGTGATATTTTGGTTAGCTCGTTGGCAAGGCATTGCAGATGCACGACGAGACGCTGGTGAAAACTCCACTTTGCCGGTTGTAGCGTTAATTACACCTGAAGAAAAATTTGCAGTGGGACGCAAGCTTGATGATATATTTGCTGACCCTTCCTTGAAAGGCTATCGCATTATTGGCGATCGCGGTCTATTCGATGACTTGCGAGGCAGAGAAGATAATGATATCAGCAATCCAAAGCAGCCGAGAGTTTGGCGTTTACTTTTAGAACGTGGCGGCTGGATTTATTTGTTTCGAGCATTGCCCCCAAATGCAAAACCTAACGAGATACCATCAATGTTGGCGATTCAAGAAAGTGATAAGGGACATATCATCATTCGCAGTCCAGAAGTTTCTAAAACTAGTTCTCCTTGAGGATAATCATCACCTCTGCGCCAGATAATCAAGCAATCATCTTCTCCAAAGCAACCTGCAAATCTTTTGTCAAATCGATCACAGCTTTTTTAGCTGCATTGCGATCGCCCTGACAATTTTTCCAGCGTTCCGTAACTGAAATTGGCTCTCCCACTGTAATTTGTGCCCGTCGCAAACCTAACCGAGGTCTCCCCGGAAGCGATGTATCTTGAATTCTAGAAAGCATATCGAATACAAGCAAAGCTGTTTCCGCAAACCGTTCCGCCGTCGGTTGTTCTTGAATATAAGTAGCTGTGACTGCAACAAAACTTTCCACTATCCGCATGTGTCGCATCCGCAAGTCTGCTTCCTCTGCAATCCAGTCTGCCAAACCGCGTTTAAAGGGTGGTAAAGCGTTGATATCTGGCAAATCTTCCCGATATATGTAATTCCAGCCAGCCTCTTCTAAACGGCGACAGCGGTCAATAAAATTTCCCTGTGCTTGAACTCCAAAATATTGTTCGGCAACTTGTAAAGCCTTATCCAGTAAGCGATGAAGTCTAGCAATCAACACTTGATTAGGAGTAGCAGATTCATCAGTTGCAATGGTTTTTGGGATGTCTTGATGATAGAAGCGACGATAAAACTCTTCCATCTCGGTAATCAGATATTCAGCCAATCTACAGAGGCGTTGATAGTAAATCTCTTCACCCCCGCCCGAATCAATTTCTATTGCCGGCAAGCCGCTATCAGCTTCTAACTTACTCAATAACCAATCTAGCTTAGACCAAGGTGGCTCAACGTAGCGATACTGGATGGCAATCGGCACAATGATCACAGTTTCAGTCCGATTGGCTTTTTGCAAGTCTTCTACACACCAGAACCCCATTTGAGCAACACCGGGTTCCAGTGGGCTAACAATACCACTATGACCATTAGTACCGCCTTCCGGTGCCACTGCGATCGGTAGTTCGCCATTAGCAAACAACTCCCGTGCTGTTTGAATAGCTTGCCGATCTAGCCGCCTACCCCGATGAACCGGCACACCCCCTAACCGTGAAAACAACCAACCCAGCCATTCTCCAGCCCAAACCGTCATACCCCGGTCGTAAAGAAAATAGCTGTGAACAAGAGATTGCAGTGTAATACCTTTCTGACGAGCAACCTGTGGCACAATGCGAGAAAGCAAATACAACATACAGAGGGGATCTTCCACCTCTGGGTGGCGAAATGCCAGCAAAAAGCGAATTTTTCCAGCCTGAAATTGTTGATAAAGTTCAGCTAAAACTTCAACATTCTTGGCTTCAACACCGACAATACCAGCCGTTAGCCAAGGCCGAGTGCGAAACCGTAACACCATCGGCAGTAACCACCGAACAATCTGGAGTATCAGCGGGTTAAACCGTAGAGTAATAAATTTCAGTGGTGGTTGAGTAGACTGAATCGATCTAGGCAAGTCGCTCTCCAGATTGTATTTTTAGCGATTCTACAACATGGGGTCTTGCTTTATCGCTTAGAATTTGTGCGATCGCACTTAAGATAAATCATATCCAATGGAGGTTAGCGGACTCGAACCGCTGACATCCTGCTTGCAAAGCAGGCGCTCTACCAACTGAGCTAAACCCCCATAAAATTAAAATAGTCGGTAACTTTGTTTGTCGTTGTTATTGTAACTTATATTGTTCCGTTACCAAAGGGATGAAGCCAGAAAATATTCAGATAGTCGCGGCACTGTATAAATTTGTCAAGCTGCCAGATTTTGCCGAAAAACGAGATCCGCTGCTGTCTTACTGCCAAGCACAAGGTGTCAAGGGAACAATTTTGCTGGCACAAGAAGGCATTAACGGTACAATTTCCGGTTCACGTCAGGCGATTGACTCTGTTCTTTGCTTTCTGCGTACTGACCCTCGTCTAGCAGACCTAGAATACAAAGAGTCCCATACTGAAACCCCGCCCTTTGAGCGGATGAAGGTGCGGTTGAAGCAAGAAATTGTTACTTTGGGGTTGCCTGAAATTGACCCAAATGAACAAGTTGGCACTTATGTCAGTCCCCAAGAATGGAATGATTTAATTTGTGATCCAGAAGTAACGGTGATTGACACCCGCAATGATTATGAGGTGAATATCGGTACTTTCCAAAGAGCAGAAAATCCCCAAACTGGCTCATTCCGAGAATTCCCCGATTATGTGCGCCACCACCTCGACCCAACTAAACACAAAAAGGTTGCCCTATTTTGTACGGGTGGCATTCGCTGTGAAAAAGCTTCATCCTTCATGCTTACCCAAGGCTTTGCAGAAGTCTATCATCTCAAAGGCGGCATTCTCAAGTATTTGGAAGAAGTTCCAGCACAAGAAAGTTTATGGGAAGGAGAATGTTTTGTCTTTGATGACCGAGTAGCTGTCAGTCATGGGTTGGAGGAAGGAAGTTATGAGTTGTGCCTCTGTTGTGGGCATCTGATTTCTGAAGAAGATAAGGTATCTCCAAAGTATGAGCAAGGTATCTCCTGTGCCTATTGTTTTGATAGCCTCACCGCCGAGAAAAGAGCGCGTCAGCAAGAAAAATGGCGGCACTACCAAACCCAAGCTGCTAATTCCAAAAATCGGGATCTAAGCTAACCGCTCGTAAAAACCTCAAGCAATCTGTAAGTCAAACTTAACGAGTTTTAAATGGCATCATATAGAACCCATTCAAATGCGGTACAACATTACATCACGAGGTGTAGGGGCACGGCAGTGCCGTGCCCCTACGGGTGTATCTCACGTAAACGAGAACTGCTATATTAAGATTGGTTAATTACTGATCATTTGTCATTGCGATTGTAACGAAGAAAAAGAAAGCAATCATAAAGTTTTGTGATTGCTTTCTTTTTCTATAAGGTGCACTCACTTTCGGTCGCAATTACAGTTATTTAAGCAGACATGATCAGCTGTTACGCAATTAATTTTTACATTTACCTAATGACTGATGAATGTTAACCGTCAACAGTCAACAGTTAACGACCATCAAGAGTGTTTATATACTTTAGACGCGCATCAGCTGATCATTCATTAGCTTCAGTCAAAGATAATTCGGAATTTAAGGGCAAAAATACTGTAAATGTAGTACCTGTTTCAATTTCACTTGTGACACTGATTTGACCTCCGTGAGCCTCAACGCACCTTTTAACGATTACTAACCCTAATCCGGTACCCTGAATTGAGTGGACATTTGAGGCTCGGTAAAATGATTCAAAAAGTCGAGCTTGGTCTGGTTCTGGAATGCCTATACCTTGATCTTGAATATAAAAAATTGCTACCTTCTCAATCGGATCGCATATTAAATCAAACTGAATTTTGCCACCTTTTGGAGAATATTTAACCGCGTTTGAGAGAAGATTCCCAAACATGTAATGTAAAAGTCTTTCATCCATTACAGCGTCAGTATGATCGCTATGACAGGTAAAAACAATTTCACACACACTACTTTCAAGAATAGAAAAATCTTTGATTAACTCTCGACAAAATTGCTCTAAGTTCAGTGGAGTAGGGTTATATACGAGTTTTTTCGCCTCCGTTCGACCCATAAACAGCACCTCTTCCATAAGTTTTTCCATAGATTGCACAGCACCTTGAATTCGCTTTAAATAAATGCCTTTTTTTGCATCTGTCAAATTTGCTCCTTGCATTTCTATGAGTTCTACTGCCGTTTGAATAACAGTCAAGGGATTACGGAACTCATGAGATACGGTAGAGATAAATAAAGACTTGAGACGGTTAAGTTCTTGCTCCTTTTCCAATGCTTGCTCTAGCAACTTTGCTTGGTGTCGTTCGCTCAGATCCCAGAAAACAATTACTACACCATTTATCTGGTCAAGTCGTCGCTTCAGTGGTGAAGCACTATCACCAATTGGAACTCTTTTTCCCTGTCTTGTAATCAGAGATGTGAATTCCCCTAAATAAACAACCTGTTGATCTCGCAGTACTTTTGTTACTGGGCTTTCTAATGTAGTCCCTGTAACTTCATCGACAATATGAAAAATCTTCGCCGCTTCATTTCCTAAAGCATCTTTTTGCTGCCAGCCAGTCAGAGACTCAGCTGCGGGATTCATAAATGTCACCCTTCCTTGCTCATTTGTAGCGATTACAGCATCACTCATTGAGTTTAAAAGGGTTGCTAACTGATCTCGATTCTCTCGCAGATCACGCTCTAATTGGTGTTTTAAAAGAGCGATTTCGATCGCTATTCTTAAATCTTTTGTAGTAAATGGTTTAACGATGTATCCGAAAGGTTGGGTAACTTTTGCTCTTTCTAAAGTATGATCATCACCGTATGCTGTTAAATAAATTACAGGTACATCTAACTGCTCACGAATTTTACTGGCAGTAGCAATACCGTCCATCTCACCTTTAAGAATAATATCCATTAATACTAGTTCTGGTTGAGTTTCCGATGCTTTGGCAATGGCAACTTTTCCAGATGAAGCTGTTCCCGTAACAATGTATCCTAGTTGACTGAGTTGGCTGGCAATAGTTCTAGCCACAATCACTTCATCTTCAACGACTAAAATCCTAGCTTGACCCATTTGATATTTACTAATGCAAAGTTAACTGCGTGAATTGGATTTTGAATACTGTTCCATGATTGCGTTCTAGATTAATGCAGCCTTCCAGTTGTTCTGTAACCAAGTCATATACTAATGAAAGACCCAAAGAATCAGTATTTGTCCAATCTAAATTATCTGGTAAACCAATCCCATTGTCTCGGATAGTCATCTCGATATTATTACCAACATTACGTAAAGTAATACTGATTGTGCCTACTTGTTGGTTGGGAAAAGCGTGCTTGAGGGCATTGGAGATTAATTCGTTGATCACCAGTCCACAAGCAATAGCTTGGTCAACATTCAAACTCACTGAATCTATATCAGTTTCTAAACCGATTTTACCAGGACATATTTGATAGGAAATTAGTAAACTTGCTGCCAAATTATGGATATAGTCAGCAACATCAATTTGTCCAATATTAGCGGAAGTATATAAATTTTTATGAATTAGAGATATTGACTCAATTCGGTTTTGACTTTCTCGAAGAACTTTGATGACTTCTGGATCTTTAAGTGTTTGAGATTGGAGTTGCAATAGACTTGAGACAATTTGTAAATTATTTTTAACTCGATGATGAACTTCTTTTAACAGAACTTCTTTTTCAGCCAAGGCATTTCTTAACTTTACTTGAGCTTTTTGTCTTTGAACAAGTTCAGTTTGAGCTTGCTCAAAGATGCTGGATTGTTGAATTGCGATCGCTAATTGGACTGTAAGTTGATCGAGCAAATCTAATTGATTTTCTTCCCACTCGCGGAAACCAGAGCATTGGTGAGCAATCAGTAAACCCCAAAGGTGAGAGCCAGAGTTTTTAGAGCTTACTTCTAGTAAAATGGGTACGACTAAATTTGCTTTGACTTCAAACTGTTCTAATAAACGAATATGGCAATCAGTTAGTCTCGCTTCATAAATATTAGCGATCGCTCTTTTACGTCTTTGATAATACTCCAATCCAGCGCCTGCTTGAAAACATGTATCATGAATCTGCACGTTTAAAGAAACTGTCCATCCAGGTTCCACCGACTCTGCCACAATTGTGCCGATCATCTCTGGGTCAAACTGATAAACTACCACTCGATCAACCCCAAGTAAATCTCGCACTTCTTGAACTGTTGCATTCAGAATATCTTGGAGATTCAAAGATTGACGAATCCGTTGAGCAACGGTTCGCATCAATTGCTCCCGCTCGGCTTGAGCTTTTAGAGCCAGTTCAGTTTGCTTACGTTCTGTTATATCTTGTCCAAGACCAATAATTTGACCATTTGAAAGTTTAACATTAGTCCAAGATGTGTCCAGTAAATGACCATCCTGCATCTGAGTCTTAAAATCACTCCAATTACGTTGTGCAGACTGAATAGAATTAATCACATATTGTCGATATTCAGGATTAGGATATAAAGATTCCAAAACATCACCAGTTTGAAAATCTTGAAATTTCCAGCCTAAAACACTTTCCCATTCTTGGTTTACCCACTGAAGTTTGCCATTAGTATCAATGAGCGCAATCATCAACGGTATACTCTCAAAAATTGTCTGCAAAAACTCATTTTGCTCTTGGAGTTTTGTTTCTATATTTTTTCGAGCATTTATATCATAAAATACTGTCAAAATAGCTGACTCACCATTAAAAATTAAATATTGCAGTGAAGCGATCGCCCAAAAATAACTTCCATCTGCTCTTTTTAATTGAAGTTCATAATTATGAATAAAACCATGCTGATTAAGAACTTTTAATAGTGTTTCTAAATCGGCTATATTATGATATAAATCTAATAAACTTTTGCCATTAACTAAATACTCGGCAGAAAACTGAAATGTTTGAAGCAATTCTGGATTAGCATATAAAATCAACCCATCAGACAGACGTGAAATAAGAAAGGGAACAGGAATGGCTTCAGAAATAACTCGAAATCTAGCTTCAGTTTCCTGAAGCATTTTTGCTATTCGTTTGTGTTCTGTTATGTCTCGAATATTAACTAACCGAGCATTGTACTTGGCATAGTCTATTTTATGTGTGACAATTTCAACATCAATAATCTCTCCGCATTTTCGCCGTTGTTGCCATTGTCCAGCAAAATGTAAGTTAGAGTGTCTTTGTCTTAAATATTCTATGAAAATAGGCACATCTTCTGGAAGGAAAATGTCAGTTATTCGCATTTGCAAAAATTCTTCTCGTGAGTAGCCATAATGGACAACAGCAGCTTCATTTACATCTAAAAATTGCAGATTATTCTGGTTATATACCCACATTGGATTGGGGTTTTTAGAGAAAAGAAGATTAAAACTTCTTTGGCTATCATCAATTACTTTTTGTCGATGTAACTCTAAATACCTGATTACTTGTCGAGCTAACAGTTGCAAAGCTGCTTGTTCTTTAACGGCTAAATTTCGCGGTGCATAATCAATTACACAAAGGCTACCTAATGCAAAACCGCTTGAGGTAATTAGGGGAACACTCGCATAAAAGCGGAAATAATTATTTGATGTTACAAGAGGATTTGTAGAAAACCGTTCATCTTGCAAAGTGTCAGGGATAATTAATATTTGACTTTGCAAGATAGTATAATTACCAAAAGAAATGCTTCGAGGGACTTCTGATATAGTTATTCCAATTTTTGACTTGAACCATTCCCGTTCTGCATCAACTAGGCTAATGAGAGCGATTGGTGTTTCACAAAGGTTAGCAGCTAGTTGAGCTAGTTCATCAAAAACTTCTTCTGGTGGCGTATCTAAAATTTGATACTGATTAAGTACTTCTAGTCGTTGGCTTTCATTTTCTGGAAATAGCATTAGTTATTGTGTGACAAAAATCTTTTGTAGTATCAGATTTAACTTGAATTCGACGAACCTAAAAAGCCACTACAGCCAGAAGGTAAGTTGGCATGATCACATAGAAGCTTAACATTGAGCATGGTTAAATTTTACATATCTCATCCTTTTAGCAGATGATAACTATTAGAGCAACAGTGATGCTGTTAAAGACCTACTAGCAATCTAACTTTTCCTTTTGTGTTAAACAAACTTAAAATTTTGGGTTCAATAATTATTCAAAAGGTTATTAGTGATTACTGGATAGAACTCATCACTGAAAGTCCTTACTGCATCTACTATTTTGGACCTTTTCAAACATTTATTGAAGCGAAAGCTGCTTGCCCTGGATATATTGACGACCTTGAAAGCGAGGGAGCCTTGGGAATAAAAGTCGTCATTAAACGCTGCCATCCAGATGTGCTAACGATTTGTGATTAAGAAGTGAGGTATAGCAAGTAGTTTCCAGTTGAATGAGGTACCAGAAGAAGTAAGTGAAGATGAAGAGTGCCATCTAGAAACTAAAAATCTTTACATCATAGATTTATCCCCAGAAGTTGAGGTTAGGAAAGGAACCGCAAAAAACGCAAAGAATCTTTGTGTACTTTGTGTTTTTTGCGGTTTGTTTTATCTTGGGCGACCCAATGTAGTGATATATAAAACAGCTTCATCGGCAGGGATACCCAAAACTTCATTTACTTGGTCATCAAAGAATCCGCCGATCCCACTGACACCTACATTCAGGTGCATTGCGGCTAAATTCAGGCGCTGTCCCAAATGTCCGGCATCCATATGTAAGTAACGGTAAACGCGATCGCCATACTGGGCGATCGCAGCTTTCAGATCGGCTGTATGAAATAATACCGCTGCTGCATCCCGCCCTAATTCTTGTCCTAAGCAGAGAAAATGTAACTCTCGCCGAAAGTTTTTAAACCGAATTTGGCGTAATTCTTGGGCTTTGGGCGCGTAATAGTAACAACCCGCCTCCAATCCTTTGACTCCACAAACAGCAATGAATGTTTCTATTAAATTCAGATCAAAGTAGTCTGGAGAAATATCTAAACTTTGATCGATGTAATTTTGCGGTTGGTAAGTGAAATCAAGTAAACTTTTCAATTCATCGAAGCTTAAATCATCACCATTGTAAGCGCGGGTAGAGCGTCGCTTGTACATAGTAATTTCCAGTTCTGACAGCTTTTGTCCCCAGTCTATAGGTGCGGTGGTGGTGGGAATTTTCAAACAGAAAGGAAAGTTATATTTATCCTCTAAAGATTTTTCTTGTTTGATAGTTGGTAGATTGAGATTGCCAGTTATACCTGATTGAATCTGGGTGTGTTGATGGAAATATGTCAGCAATTCACCATCGGGGATTTGGGGATAACTGGTTTCGGTGGCGGAAGGTAAAGCAGTACATCCCAATGGCAAATTTTGATTGACATCTAACAAGTCTGCCAGAGGTAAGACAGCGATCACACCTTCTTGTTGCGGATCGATATAAAGTAGATCGTTTACTGATTCATCCACAAAACCACCGATTAAGTGGGGGCGATAGTCAGTAATCGCAGCAGCCAACTCGATATTACCCAACAGGTGCCCCGTATCGAGAAAAATCCGGCGGTAAGCCCGATCTTCATAGCGCCACGCAGAACGATAGAATACCGCAGTGACAATAATTGCAAGTTGGGTACTTTCTAGGGAAGGATGCCAGAAACAAGCTGCTTGGAGAGTTTGCCAAACATCACTTTCCCAATAATGCATCAGAGAATGAGTCCGACACTGGTAGTTATACAGACCAGGCGGCAATAACGACGTACCACGGGAAACCACATACATCTCGGCAGGGTATAATCCGCCTGCACTGGGAGCAGCGCGTAAATACACCGCACTACCCATAGAAGGCATTCTCGCCGTCAATCCATAGCTGCGAAACAGCAGCCGTGAAAGTCTTTGCCACCATTGAGCATCTGGGTTATTAGCAAATCCCTCTGATTTTTCTTGGATATAGGGTTTGAGATCAAAAGTAGAGCCAATTTTGTACTCTTTGAAAGGCACTGGCTGTTTAGCCCAGTCTAGCCTTTGACTTTTGGAGGCGAGAGTCTCAGGGTTGTATTTAGTCCGTTCGTGGTAATGCTGGGCAATTGATTGGTGTAATTCTGGCATAGTACTTTTAATATCCTTGAGGCATCCTTTCTTTGATCTTGGCATTCATCAGCCTCATTATTTCGTGTCAATTCGTACAATCCTCAGACTCACAAAGTGCTAATTGCTAACAACTGAATGCCGCATGGGGCATTGGCAGAATAGCCGCCCGCCTCCAAAGTCATTATTCATTAGTACCAAGGCTAATAAAACCAGCAACCGTCCCTGAGTATTTCTATTCATTTAGGGTGAAGGAATCGCACTGCTGTAGGCATTTTCCAATCACTTGCCTTGAAGCTATGTTATGCTATATTAAGCGTAGTCGTTATGAGTTTATATATGATCATGACTAACCCCACAGTAGAAAACTTGGTAATTATCGGTTCCGGGCCAGCAGGGTACACAGCTGCTATCTATGCCGGACGCGCAAACCTGAAACCTGTTGTATTTGAAGGTTTCCAAGCCGGGGGATTGCCTGGTGGGCAATTAATGACAACGACGGAAGTCGAAAACTTTCCTGGATTTCCCCAAGGGATTACCGGGCCAGAACTGATGGATCAGATGAAGGCTCAGGCGGAGCGCTGGGGGGCTGAACTATATACTGAAGATGTTATATCAGTTGACTTGAGTCAGCGTCCATTTACAGTGCGATCGCAAGAAAGGGAAATCAAAACCAACAGCATCGTCATTGCTACGGGTGCGACAGCAAAGCGTTTAGGCTTACCCAGCGAACACGAATTTTGGAGTCGGGGTATCTCCGCTTGTGCGATTTGCGATGGTGCGACACCGATTTTTCATGGCGCAGAATTGGCTGTGATTGGTGCTGGTGACTCGGCGGCGGAAGAGTCGATTTACCTTACTAAGTACGGCTCTAAGGTAAATATGTTGGTACGCAGCGATAAAATGCGGGCTTCTAAAGCCATGCAAGACCGCGTTTTGAGTAACCCGAAAATCCAAGTGCATTGGAACACAGAAGCCGTGGATATCTTCGGTAACGGTCACATGGAAGGGGTGAAAGTCCGCAATACCAAAACTGGTGAAGAGAGCCAACTGCACGCGAAGGGTTTATTCTACGCCGTTGGTCACAGTCCCAACACCTCTCTATTTAAAGGTCAGTTAGAACTGGATGAGGTGGGTTACGTTGTCACTAAACCCGGTTCTGTAGAAACCAGTGTAGAAGGTGTTTTTGCTGCTGGCGACGTACAAGATCATGAGTTTCGGCAAGCAATTACGGCTGCTGGTACTGGCTGTATGGCGGCGATGTTGGCAGAACGTTGGTTATCATCTAGTGGCTTGATTCAAGAATTCCATCAACAGCCAGAAACAGCGGTTAATGAATTAGAACATCAGCCAGCCAAAAAGACTGAAGCCGAAGAAGAAGCTGGATTTAACTTGGATAGGACGCGTCATGAGGGAGGTTATGCTTTACGGAAATTGTTCCATGAAAGCGATCGCTTACTCCTTGTTAAGTACGTCTCTCCTGGTTGCGGCCCTTGTCATACCCTGAAACCAATTTTAAACAAAGTGGTGGATGAATTTGACAGCAAAATCCACTTTGTGGAAATTGACATCGACAAAGACCGAGATATTGCTCAAAATGCTGGTGTGACAGGAACGCCAACAGTTCAATTGTTTAAAGATAAGGAACTAGTCAAGGAAGTCAAAGGTGTGAAGCAAAAGAGCGAATACCGCCTGTTGATTGAAAGTAGTCTTTGAGATAGTGGGTATTGGGGAAGACTCTGCTCAATACCCAATCCCGCCCACTTACTTAAGCGGTAGCTTTAATAAGTTAGGCAATAGCATATCCTGTGTGTTGCCTAACATTTTGCGGGTGAAATCCCAAGACAATTTTCTCTTTAGGAATTCCTGCTGCTACTAATTCATAAGTAACGCCATCTTCTGTGTCATCCCGTTGCACCCAAATTTTGTCATCAATAATATCGAGATGAACTAAGCAACCGTGAATTCGTTTAATACCATCCCAGCCTAAAGTTATCAGCAAATAACTGTCATTTTCGCTATCAAATACTGCTTTACATTCAATGGCTGCGTGTGAATAAGGAATTTGTGTGTAGGGTACTAATACCTCTTTGATGATCCGTCGATAATTATCTAAGGTATCCATTGGATAATCCTCTCAGCTTCTGGATTAAAAACGAGTAACTTTAGATTTTCAGTCTCTATTAAAAGTGTACCAATTGGTTCCTCAAACAAAGCTGTAAATACGCTGTCGCGCACTGCCAAATATAATGTTCTTTCTGGTTCGAGGCGATGGATAACAGCACGATACATAATAAATCCCCCAATAGCATCTTTGAGGTCTGCCATTTCTGAGGGACTGACAAAACTTTTAATTTCTACAGCTATTTTTTTACTTCCTTGTTCTGCGGCTAAGAGTTGCTTGGCTCCTAAATCTACATACATATCTTTTTGACCCCACTTTAAATGTAAGGGGTCATCTGTAATTATCCAGCCTTCTTTAACTAATGCATTCTTAACAGCATCATGATAAATATCTCTTGCAGGCATATCAAAGCAGATTAAAATCCAATACGCTTGGGTTAAGGGCTAATTGTACAAAACTGTGGGTTTTCGAGACGTGATAAATCGCCATCTCTACAAGTGTTTTGGTCTTATCTGAACTGTATTGTATTAAAATTTTTCTTTACTTGGAATCATTTACCTTTGTGGTAACACTTGGCTAAATAATTTATCTTTACCAAAAATAATGCATAATCTCACCTCTTCCTCAGTCTAGCTCTGTATCCACCGCTCAACAGCCGGACTTTTATTCAGGATGTTTACGCAATTCCCTATCTGATATGTAAAATGGTCAGCGTATCAAGCTTTGATCCAGGCGATCGCACATGGCCATTACAAAACGGCGACTACCGACATTTTTACAGTTTGGCAAAAGTCTCAATCTTTCCCAAAAACTCATGCTCATCGGGTTAGCCATTACCCTATTTTTCATTTTCCTGGCATTCTTCGCTCCCGTATTCCAGGCTTGGGGATGGCTGCAAAACCCCAAAGATTTTCTTTCTAATCCAATTCACGAGCCACCCTCAGCTAAACATTGGTTCGGTACTAGTCGCTTGGGCTATGATGTGTTCTCCCGGACATTGTTCGGCGCTCAAGCTGCTTTGCAGGTGGTAATTTTGGCAACAGCGCTGAGTATGATTATCGGTGTGCCTTTGGGGATGCTGAGTGGTTATCTCGGCGGGAAATTGGATAAAGTATTGCTGTTTATTATGGATAGCATCTACACCCTACCGGGGCTACTGCTGTCTGTGACGCTGGCGTTTGTGGTGGGGCGTGGAATATTAAATGCAGCGATCGCAATTAGCATTGCCTACATCCCCCAATATTACCGCGTTGTTCGCAACCACACTGTGAGCGTGAAAACTGAAGTATTCATAGAGGCTGCTCAAGCAATGGGTGCTTCTACTTGGGTTGTGCTTTCTCGTTATCTGTTTTTCAACGTCATTCAAAGCGTACCCGTCTTATTCACACTCAACGCCGCTGATGCAATTTTAGTGTTGGGCGGTTTGGGCTTTCTGGGGTTAGGACTTCCCGAAGAAGTGCCAGAATGGGGACATGATTTAAAACAAGCCCTAGAAGCTCTACCTACTGGCATTTGGTGGACTACACTTTTCCCTGGTTTAACCATGACATTCATGGTGGTAGGGTTATCACTACTTGGTGAAGGGTTAAACGAATTTGTCAATCCCCGGTTACGGAGAGAAAATAGAATCCGAAAATAGTTAGTAAACAGTGGACACTTATCAGTCAACGGGCTGATCATTGATAACTAGTAACTGATAACTGGTAATTGATAACTGGAGAGATTAGTGTGAAAGATAACCTGACGTTAATTGCCGCCGCTACTGGCGGGTTTATGCTTTCGATTGCCCTTTCTGGCATCTTAAGAGGTGCTCCAGTTACAGGTTGGCAGGAGCAATCGAGTTTCCGCACCATGACTTTTGCTAATTTACAGAAATCGGAGTTGAAAGCCGCGCATCTTGATGTCGGGGATGAAAACGACTCGCACCCAATAAAACAGAAAATTTAGAATTTTTTCGTGCCAAAATGCTAAAACGCTAAGTACAGATTTGCCTCAAACTTTGACGACTTGAGCTTGAAAATCGAAACGCTCTAATACACAGAAGTTTAGTATGTGGCTATTTTATTGCCTACAAACTTGTGCAAAGCTGTACTACGATGCTTTTTAAGCCGAAAATTTGCGGCTTGGTCTGAGGATTTTAAAGTGGTGAGTTCTCAAGTAATTGGCATTGATGTAGGGGGAACGGCAATTAAGCTGGGGCGTTTTGCCGCTGATGGTACTTGTCTGCAATCTTTGACTGTGGCGGCTCCCCAACCGACAACACCGGAGGCGGTGCTGGCGGTGATTGTAGATGCGATCGCGCAAATTGATCCTCTGGATCAAACTGTTGCTATTGGTGTTGGGACTCCTGGCCCATCCGATGCAGCAGGACGCATTGCTAAAATCGCTATTAACTTGCCTGGATGGATCGATGTACCTTTGGCAGATTGGTTAGAAGCTAAAACTGGCAAACCGACTGCGATCGCTAACGATGCTAATTGCGCTCTTTTGGGAGAAGCTTGGTTAGGTGCCGGTCGCCACTTTCAAAATCTGATTCTGCTAACTTTAGGAACTGGGGTTGGTGGCGCAATTATCCTAGATGGCAAACTATTTATTGGACATCAAGGAGCCGCCGGGGAATTGGGTTTAATTTCATTAAATCCAGATGGCCCAATTTGTAATAGTGGCAATCAAGGCTCTTTGGAACAATATGCCTCTGCTACTGCAATTCGTCGCCGCACTCTCAAGGAACCCGTCGAATTGGGTTTTCTTGCCCAACAAGGAGATGCCGCAGCATTGACTTTTTGGGAGAAATATGGTAGGAATTTGGGGATTGGTTTGACGAGTTTGATTTATGTACTCACACCGCAAGCGATCGTCATTGGTGGCGGTATAAGTGGCAGCTTTGAATTTTTCATACCAGCAGTCAAGGCAGAAATTGAGAAGCGAGTTCAGCCTTTATCACGAGCGGGTTTACAAATATTACCAGCGGAGTTAGGCAATTTTGCTGGGATAGTAGGTGCAGCAAAGTTGGCATGGCAAAACTATATAATTCGTAATTCGTAATACTAAGACAAAGAATATCCTGTTGCTTTCTTAACGTATTTCACAACTTTTTCATAAGATTCGGGATTACTTACAGGGTTGATGATGATGGGAATAGTGCCATCTGGCAACCAAAAAGTTATCCTGCCGTTCGGTTCATGACAAAAGGAACTGATGCAGTTGAGATTAATTACATATTCGTTTTTTTCGTACAGGATTTTCACCCAGTGGGCATGATCTAATTCCAACCCCGTCACACATTCTAAGTAATCGAGAATCTTTTGATAATCTTCCAAGTTACTTTGCGGGTTAATCACTATTGGTATGGCACTATCGGGTAACCAAAAAGTAACCCTGCCGTTCAGTTCATAACAAAAAGCATGAACACGTTCAAAATTCACTACATATTCTCTCCTTTCGTAAAGGATTTTCACCCAGTACGCCACAACATCTCCCCAATTACGAATGATGCACCCTGTATATCCAAATCTACTGAAGCCTTAAGTTAATGTTGCTGTGTACCAATTAAAAATTAATTTTTAATTTCTAATTTTTAATTTTTAATTGTTATGACACCTCCAATGGTGTTGGTGTCCCTGAAGTTGAGAGAGAAAGAGCGATCGCTGCTTGAATAAACCCTTTAAATAAAGGATGAGGGCAACTGGGGCGCGATTGAAATTCTGGATGAAATTGGCAAGCAAGAAAGAATGGGTGCTTGGGTAATTCCACAATTTCAACTAAGTGTCCATCGGGAGAAGTACCACTGATTACATAGCCAGATTTTAATAACAGATCGCGGTAAGCATTGTTGAACTCATACCGATGTCGATGTCGTTCATAAATTACATCTTCTTGATAAAGCTTGAAAGCCAGTGTATCAGGGAGAACACGACAAGGATATAGCCCCAAGCGCATTGTACCCCCTAAATCGACTACTTCCTGCTGTCCTGGCAATAAATTGATTACCGGATCAGTTGTATGAGCGTCAAATTCAGCACTATTAGCACCTGTTAATCCCCCTACGTGCCTAGCCCATTCAATCACAGAACATTGCATTCCCAGGCATAAACCCAAAAAGGGGATTTGGCGATCGCGGGCGTATCTAATGGCGGCAATTTTGCCATCTACCCCCCGAACACCAAAACCTCCTGGCACAACTATGCCATCGACACCCTCAAGATAAGTTTCGGGCGGTTCGGTTTCCAAATCTTCTGAATTTATCCAACGCAGGCGCAGTTTGCCATAAGTGGAGATTGCAGCATGATTTAATGCTTCCACTACAGATAGGTAGGCATCACTTAACTGCACATATTTACCAACAATGGCAATTTCTAGCTCGTGCTTGGGGCTATGTAACCGTTGTACCAAGGTTTGCCACTGCGTCAAATCTGGTTTGCGTTGTTCCATTTGCAGCAAGTTCAGCACTTGTTCTGCCATTCCTTCCCGTTCTAGATTCAGGGGTACTTCATAGATACTTTTGGCATCTTGAGAAGTGATGACGCATTCTTCAGGGACATCGCAAAATCCCGACAATTTCTGCTTTAATCCCTTCGGTAAGGGGCGATCGCTCCGACAAACTAAAATATCTGGTTGAATACCAATGGATCTCAGTTCTTTAACTGAATGCTGCGTTGGCTTAGTTTTCATCTCACCCGCAGAAGCAATCCACGGTACCAACGTTACATGCATATACAGCACATTCTGCCGTCCCACTTCTTTGCGGAACTGACGAATTGCTTCCAAAAACGGCAGTGATTCAATATCTCCCACCGTACCGCCGATTTCTGTAATTACTACAGATGGATTTGTACTTTTAGCAACTCGCAGAATCCGCTCTTTAATTTCATTAGTAATATGAGGAATAACCTGTACTGTGCCGCCATTGTAGTCTCCGCGTCGCTCTTTATTGATAACTGCCTGGTAAATCGAGCCAGTCGTTACACAGTTCAAACGCGACATTGAGGTATCGGTAAAGCGTTCGTAATGCCCCAAGTCCAAATCTGTCTCCGCACCATCCTGGGTAACGAATACTTCCCCATGCTGAAAGGGACTCATTGTGCCAGGATCGATATTGATATAAGGGTCGAGTTTGAGAATCGACACGGAATATTCGCGCGACTTAAGCAAACGCCCTAGACTTGCTGCTACAATGCCCTTACCAATACTGGAAACTACGCCCCCAGTTACAAAAATAAACTTAGTCATAGTAGTTTAAATTTCTAACAACTTCTAAAAAGACATCCCGTCATTGTGCCACAGTTGTTGTGGTGTAATCTTCTGTGATTTGCTGTGAAAAACCTTCTAGGATTAGTAATATTAGGCTGTATTCTCACTTCCTCCGTAGCATTGGCAGAGCCATCTCTTATAGTCGTTTTTCCCCAAACAAACTACCAGACGAGTGCCCAAAAAATATTCTTTCTGGGAACTGCACCACCAGATGGTCAGGTTTTGATCAATAGTAAGCCAATTACCCGCAGCAAAGCTGGTCATTTTTCCCCTAGTTTTCCCTTGCAGTTGGGGGAGAATCTTTTTACTGTGCGTCACAACAATCAAGAACTCCAGATTAAAGTGACAAGGCTTACCACTAGCCCTGAGCTACCACAGGGGTTAGCCTTTGCTAAAGATTCCCTGACTCCCGCAGCTGACATTGCCAGACTACCAGGAGAGCTAATTTGTTTTAGTGCGATCGCACCCCCTAACGCTAATGTCTCTGTCAACTTAGCTAATCAAACTATTGCTCTTTCACCTCAACCACAACAGGCACAACTACCAAGTAATTTGGCAGCTCTGACAGGGCAAAATCAACCTTATGCCCAGTCTAGCGTAGGTAATTATAAAGGTTGTACCACAGTGGCAACAGCCGCCGATCTGGGACAACCTCAGTTTCAACTGACGCTCAATGGCAAGACGATAACTCAACCAGGGGCTGGTAAAATTCAAATCCTCTCAAGAGCAGAGTTGCCAGTTTCTGAGGTGATAGTAGAGTCAGGCGTGGCTCGCACTGGCCCAAGCACCGATTATTCTCGACTTACACCACTGCCTAAAGGCACACGCGCAACAGTAACAGGTAGGGAAGGTGAATGGTTGCGCCTAGACTATGGCGCTTGGATTAATAGTCAGGAAACCCGCATTCTACCTAGTGTAATTCCGCCACAAACAATAATTCGCAGTGTCGGATACCGTCAACTCCCTGGTGCAACAGAGATCATTTTCCCCTTACAAGTTCCCGTTCCTGTGAGCGTACAACAAAGTGAGGGTGCTTTCGCTCTCACTCTCTACAATACCACTGCTCAAACGGACATTATTCGCCTGGATGATGACCCCCTAATTTCTCGCCTAGATTGGCAACAAGAGGCTCCAGAACAAGTAAAATACACCTTTAACCTCAAAAAAGCTCAACAGTGGGGATATAAGCTGAGATACGACGGTACAACCCTGGTTTTGGCTTTGCGTCATCCGCCGAAAATTGGGAACACAAGACGCAAGCCTTTAGCTAATCTCAAGATTGTACTTGATCCTGGGCATGGCGGTAAAGAATCTGGTGCCAGTGGCCCAACTGGATATTTAGAAAAAGATGTCAATTTGGTGATATCCAAGTTGCTGCGGGATGAGTTGGTGAAGCGAGGAGCAACGGTGGTGATGACGCGGGAGGATGATAAGGACGTTTCGCTAGTAGAACGTCAGGCAATTATCAATCAAGAAGAACCTGCGATTGCTCTTTCTATACACCACAACTCCCTACCCGATAATGGCGATGCCGAAAAAACCAAGGGATTCGGCACGTTTTGGTATCATCCCCAAGCTCACAGCCCCGCAATATTTTTACAAAACTATGTAGTAAAAAAACTTAGCAAACCTTATTATGGCGTGTTTTGGAACAACCTAGCGTTGACACGTCCAGCTGCTGCGCCATCAGTCTTGCTGGAATTGGGTTTTATGAGCAATCCCGATGAATTTGAGCAGGTGGTGAACCCAGAAGAACAAAAGAAAATGGCAAATGCGATCGCTCAAGGGATTACTGAGTGGTTTAGGAGTGTTCGCTGACGTACTCCCCGCGCATTTATGCGCGGCAATTCCGCATCTGGTTCCATATTTTAAGTTAGGCGATCGCAAAACTCAGCTAGCAACAAAACCCAAAAATTATTAATTACGAATTAGGTTAGCGTAGCAGAGTGTAGCCCATTACGAATTAAGTTAATACCTTGCTATATTTTGATTTCAGTGCTTCTACAGTGCCATAACCGCTTTGATTGCGGGTAGAAATATATGAAATCTGATATTTTTAAAGTGTATGTGTTTTAAAATAGGCGGCATGGTAGGAGCGATCGCTATTTTATTGAGTAATGGCAGTGCAATCGCCCAAGATGCAGAAAGATATGTCACTGTGGGGCATGATAAATTAGGAAACAGCGTAGCTCTGGATACGGAAACAATCAAGGGCACGACATACAAGCTTTACGGGATGTATGGAGATGGCATCTTCGAGACTACCTTCGATGCATCGTGCAAAGAATCGCGCCTTTTTCTCAATCGCATTGCCATTTACGGTTCAGAAGGACAGCTACTTGAAGAGGATAAGGAGAAAGGAGAAATACCTTTTGTAGCAAGTTCTTCACCAGGCAAAGGAATGAAAATTGTTTGTCAAAAGATTGGTGCCCGTGGTTGGTAGTTGCTCAATATTTTAGAAGTAGAGAATGGGGAATGGGGGGGAAGAGGAGCAGGGGGAGCAGGGTAGACAAGGGGACAAAGGGACAAGGGGACAAGGGGGACAAGGGAGAATTCTTAAACAAGTTTCTTCCTTGTCTCCCCCCTCTTCCTTGTCTTTTCCCAATGCCCAATGCCCAATGCCCAGCTAAAAAATACTAAGGACAAAATAACGTGTCACGCGTATCTCGTCCTGTAATGGGATTAGTTCCCTTGGCAAGTTTGCACAATTTTTTTTGCTCATCCGAACGCAGTAGCGTATCGGTAAAATCTGCCCCATCAATGATTGCACCATCAAATCTGGCGTTAGCAGCAAAGGCACCCTCCAACAGTGCATTTGTCAAATTTGCTCTCACTAAACGAGCTGAGTCTAAAGTGGCATTTCTCAAGTCAGCTCCCTCCAAATTCGCAGACTCCAAATTTGCTGCAAAGAAACTAACACCGTGCAAATTAGCGTGGCTGAAGTTGCTCTGGCGAAGATTAGCTTTGGTAAAGCTGGAGTCTGTTAAATCACGTCCTGAGAAATCAGCCTCGACCAAAATTTCTTTATTAAATTCGAGTGCCAAAGCTGTTGGAGCAAAACCTACGGTTGTCGTGATGCCAACTATTCCCCAAAGAAATAAGCTGAGTATACTTGCCCAAAAGTGATAGTCTGTTTTACGCTTCAACCCAAACTGTGTTCGGGATGAGTCGAGTGTAGAACCAGCTGTGCGTAGGCGTAGCCCGCCGCAGGCATCGCTTAACCTAGAATTCATAGAATTCATCATATTTTTAATCAATGGCTAACCTTCCTCCATCTCATTATCCAGATATTGGTCATTTAGGAGAAGACCTAGTAGTCCAATGGTTGCAATCTACAGGGTGGATAATTCTCCATCGTCGCTTTTCTAGCCGCTGGGGAGAAATCGATATCATCGCCCAATATGATGGAAAATCTGGGGAACCAGAGGAACAGACAGAGAACTTCTTAGTGGCTCAACGTCCCACTACTGCTAACAGCACTCAGCACTCGATGCTGGCATTTGTTGAAGTGAAAACCCGCAGTTCAGGTAGTTGGGATGCAGGCGGAAGAAACGCAATCACCCCACAAAAGCAAGCAAAAATCTGGCGGACAGCTGGAATATTCTTAGCACAGTGCCCTGAGAAGGCAGATTATTCTTGCCGATTTGATGTTGCTATTGTCTACTGTCAAAGAATATCAAAAAATCTGACTGAGGTTCCAGCAACCCAGGAAGCTCTAGCTACTTCATCAGCAGCGGGATATAAATTTAAGCTGCAAGAATACATTCTGGCAGCTTTCGACTCTTCAATTGATAATGGTTAATTGGTAATGGATAAAATATCTTGATTACCAATGACCAATAATTTTGTAGTAGCGTTACAACCAAATAGAGTCACGCCAAAGTTTCTGGACAGTAGCCTAAGCCCCGGACAAACTGTTGCCGGAATGCCTCGATTTCGTCTCTCTCTGGGCTACCATGAGAGACGATCGCAACCTGATAGCGACGCATCACGTCCACAGGGCACTGTCCCGCTTCCAAACTCCAGAGTGCCATTTGCACCCTCATTGGCGGTTCGTAGCTAATTCCTAATTCATTTAGAAAAGCCCGAAAGTCGCCATCTTCTTGGGGCGAGACTTGACCTCTGAGTTTGATCCTAACCACCCAGCCATCTATTTGATGAATTACGGTGACGAATGAAACTGGTGTCTGGGGTCTAGCGTGCAGGTGTTGAACGACCCTCAGGGTTAGACTGGCATTTGCCAGATAGTACAAGTATTCCATGTTTGTTGGTGCTTGGGATCAAAGCCAATCCTACATATATATATTCGTCAATCAGTGCCTGTTCCCGGTAGGGTAAAAGCCCCCGTTTTTAGATGGGGAGGTTTACCCAATTTTTATGTTAATTTTTCCGTGTTACTTAATAGTATCAATCTTATAGCCTAGCGACAGAACTGAGCGAAGATGCCTTAAAGTTCCTTTAGAAGGGAAAGCTCAAACCAGCTTTTTTAAGAGAGTATAAATACTAAATAAAGTAAAACCTAGTAGAAGCCAATTTGAAAGACACCTCTCACCCACAAGAAAAAAATTTGGAATTAGATTGCTCGGTAGCTGGCTATGACTACAAACTACCTCCAGAACTCATTGCCCAAAACCCAGCAGTTCCTAGAGATAGCTCACGGTTACTGGTAGTTAATTCTCCCACTACAGGTACTGAAATAGAACCCTTACACCACATTTTCCATGATTTGCCTGCACTGTTGCGCTCTGATGATTTGTTGGTTATGAACAATACAAAAGTCATTCCAGCGCGGCTTTATGGTCATAAATCCACTGGTGCGAAAATCCAGGTGTTGCTATTGGAAGAACGGCGGTATAACTGTTGGTTAGCTTTAGTTAAGCCAGGAAAAAGCTTCAAACAGGGAGCGAAGATTACTTTTGATGTCAGGCAATTAGGGATTGGAAATTTGGAAGATTCTTACCAAGTAAAGAGTCCCCAACTCACGGCTACGGTTCTAGAAACAGACGCAGCAACTGGGGGACGTTTGTTGCAATTTGATGTGCCAGAGGGGCAGTCTTTGATGCAACTGTTAGAGGTATTTGGTGAAGTCCCGCTACCACCTTATATCACTACCTCAGAAGCTGCTGATGAGCAATATCAGACAGTTTATGCTAAACAGCCAGGAGCGATCGCAGCTCCAACGGCAGGATTACACTTTACCCCAGAATTATTACAAAAGTTGCGCGATCGCAATATCAATCAAGCTTTTGTCACCCTACACGTTGGTGTAGGCACATTTCGTCCTGTGGAAGTGGAGGATGTAACTACCCATCACATGCATGAAGAATGGATTGAAGTTCCCGCCGCTACAGTAGAGCAAATCCGCGCCACGAAAGCGGCTGGTGGTCGAATTATTGCTGTGGGAACAACGGCAGTACGCGCCCTAGAAGGGGCGGCTCAATCTGGGGATTTACAACCATTTTGCGGGAAAACAGACCTATTTATTTATCCCGGCTATCAATGGCGGGTGGTGGATGGTTTAATTACTAATTTTCACCTGCCGCGTTCCAGCTTGCTGATGTTGGTAAGTGCGCTAATTGGCAGACAACGGTTATTGAATATATACAACGAAGCGATCGCTTTTGGATATCGCTTTTATTCATTCGGCGATGCCATGCTAATTTTGCCGTCAGCTGTGGGAGTTAGGAGACGCGATTAATCGCGTCTGTACAATTAGGAGTAGAGACGCGATTAATCGCGTCTCTACAGTTAGGAGTTAAAAGTTGGAAATTTGGAATTTTTTCTTTCGCGGTGGGTACTCTGACTTATGAGGAGCGAATAATAATTATAGGTCTGCAATCCATGTCTGAAAAATTCCTATTTTCCCAGTGGTTACATTTATTTTGCCGGGTGACACTCTGTGGCTGTTCTACGTTTTTAGTCTTAGCTGCACCGACAATTACTAATTTTTCAGGAAGCAAGCTACTAGCAGAAACCGCAATTTCTCAGGATCTCGAAGCAGCTAGCTTTTTCCAGCAAGGAGTGACGCGCTATAACCGCAAAGACTTACAGGGTGCGGAATATGCCTTTCGTCAAGCGTTGCAGCGAGATCCTAACCTTGGGTCAGCGCGAAATTATCTGGGTAATATATTCATGGAGCAAGATCGCCTGGATGTAGCTTTACAAGAATATTCTGAGGCGATTAAAATCAATCCTAATTTTAGCGAAGCTTATTACAACTTAGGGTTAGTGTTGCACCGACAAGGAGAAAAAGATGCAGCGATTACGGCTTATCGCCAGAGTTTGGTGATAGATTCCACAAGGGTCGCAGCGCTGTATAATCTGGGTTTAATCCTGTATGAGCAAGGACAGCTTGAGGATGCGATCGCAACATACCAACAAGCAATTAATCTAGATAGCAGCAACGCCAACGCTTATTTTAACTTAGCGATCGCCTTGCAACAACAAGGTCAAATAGAGCCTGCGATCGCCACTTATCGCCAAGCCTTGCAGCTAGATCCCAAAAATGCCCCAGCTTACAACAATATGGCAAATTTGCTAGCAAATCAAGGTCAAGCTTCTGAGGCTATTTCTGTTTATCGGCAAGCTATTCGCCTAAACCCTAAAAATGCCTCAACTTACTATAACTTGGGAGTAACTTTATATCATCAGGGCGATATCAAGAAAGCTAGTGGAGTCTTGAAACGTGCCCATAACGAATATCGTGAGCAAGGCAACATTGAACAAGCTGAAAAAATTGAGCAGCTAATGCAGCAAATTGCCCAGAAAACTGGGCAACAGCAACCTCAAGCCAGTCAAACAACAAATCCTTCTCAGACTCCAGGCAACACAACTAATGTAGTACAAACATCTGACCCACAGACACCAAGTCTACCAGAAACTCCAGCCAACCCCAGCAATGTCCCTGTCTCAGTTGAACCACAGTCTACTTCAACCAATCCTGAAAAATAAAAACTCAGAGTTAGGAATCAAAGAAGAATTCATCCGCCAGTCGTCAGAATTCAACATCAATTCTGCCGACTGGGGCTTTTATTTTACTTGATAGTTAATAACCTCTAACTCCTAACTTTTTTAAATCGGTAAACGATTGATATCTTTGTTGCAACCAATAACGACCATTGCTGAACCGCGCTCTAAACGCTTGGTGGGGTTAGGATTAATTATAAATTTACCATCCTCGCTCACTGCTAGCAAATTTAACCCGTAGCGGTTACGAAGTTGAAGCTCAGTGATTGTTTTGCCGTGAAATTCATCAGGGACAATCAACTCTACAATACTGTTATCTGGGTCTAAATCAAACCGATCTAGGATTGCTGGTTTTGTAAGGGTACGTGCTAGGGCACAACCCGCTTCATACTCAGGAAAAACAACATGATCTGCTCCTACTCGCTGCAACAGTTTACGGTGAACTTCACTAGAAGCTTTGGCGACTACATGAGGTACACCAGCTTCTTTCACATTTAGGGTAGTTATAATACTTTCCTGAACGTAGTTGCCAATCGCTATGATTACAGTATCAAATTCAAAAATTCCAGCTTCTTTGAGTGCTGCTGGTTCTGTAGAGTCTAGTTGCAAAGCATGGCCAACGATTCCTTCGGTCAATGCTTCTGAAACTCGTTTTTCATCAATATCTGTTGCCAGCACTTGATAACCAAAATTGTGCAATGTAGAACAGACAGACCTACCAAAGCGGCCTAACCCAATTACAGCAAATTGTTGGTTATCTTTACGTAAACTGCGAAAAAAACTTAATGATGACAGATTCACCCTTGTTATCCTTATTATGGCTCCCTGTATTTAGGGCAAAAAACGGTTATACTGCTTGAATTAAAAATTTTATTTTTTGCCTTCCAATGTATATTTTATCAGTTTAGTCATTAGTCATTAGTCAAGAATTTTTCTCCTCCCCTCTCCTTAACTATCCCACGAGTAAATTTTCTTCAGGATAGTGAATTCTGGTAGGGCGTGGATCTCCGAGTACAGCAGACATCAGCAGTAAAACACCTACTCGTCCAACGTACATTATGACAATTAGGATGAGCTTTGCTGCTGTAGAGATACTTGCTGTAATGCCTGTAGAAAGCCCTACGGTGGCGAAGGCTGATACCACTTCAAACAAAATTTGAATAAAATCTAATGTTGGATCTGTAAGGCTGATTAAAATCGTAGCTAAAATCACGGTCGCTACTGAACCCACCAACACACCCACAGCTTTCAAAATTAAAGATATTGCTATTTTGCGATCATACAATAAAACTTCTTCTTTACCCTGAAGAATTGCTTTGGTACAACTAGTCAATACTCTCAAGGTTGTTGTTTTCATGCCTCCTCCCGTACCACCTGGACTTGCACCAAGAAACATCAGCGCAATCGTAATAAATAGACCAGCTGTGGTCATTTTGCCAATATCGATGGTGTTAAAACCAGCAGTTCTGGGAGTAACCGATTGAAACCAAGCTACTAATATCTGGTCACGTAAATTTAGAGAACCAAATGTTTCAGCGTTTCTGATCTCTATACAGAAAAAGGCAACTACCCCTAGGAATAATAATATCAAAGTTGTGCTCGTTGCAACTTTAAAGTCTAGAGAAAATATTTGATTTTGAGTTTTCTTTAAAATGCGATCGCGCAACCAAAGGTAGATTTCCAAAATGACCTGATAGCCAATTCCCCCAAAGATAATCAACGTTGTGATGGTGAAGACTACTAAGAAGGATGACTGATAGCCAATTAAGTTATCCTTAAATAAACTAAAACCAGCATTATTCCAAGCATTGATACTATGAAAAATTGCTAACCAAAGTCCTTTACTCCATCCATAATCAGGAACGAAAGCTGGCAAAAGCAAGAATACGCCTGTAATTTCAAAAATTAAAGTTGTGGCAATAATTGAACGGATTACTTGGGCGCTACCACTCATTCCCGGTCGATCTAAAGCTTGTTGAATTGCTATTTTTTGCCGCATATCAAACCTACGACCAATGAGCAAAATCAGAAATGTAGTAGTTGTCATGTAGCCCAACCCGCCAATCTGAGCTAGTAGCGCAATAAAAAACTGTCCCCAAAAGGAAAAATAAGTACCAGGATCAACTACTGATAAACCTGTGACGCAAACTGCGGATGTCGAGGTGAATAATGCCACAATCAGGTTATTCCAGGTACCATTGCTAGTCGAAAAAGGCATCATCAACAGGATAGTACCTACAGCGATGACAGCCATAAATCCCAAACAAATTGTGCGAGCAACAGTCATAAGTAATTTAAAATTTAAAATCCAAAAAATCAATCATGCTAGGCATCCCGAATGTTTCTGGGATGCAAATGACAACAAAGGCAGCTTATTAAGGTAGAATCAGGGAATTTTTCCAGGGAAGAGTAACCGGAGTTTATTATCCCTGCAAACCAAAAGACCCTATTTTAATTAAAAACACACATGGTAGCCTATCTGTATGTTTTTTTTTAAATTCGGCTTTGTCTTAACACTGCTTTTTTCATGAGTGCAACACTTTACCAGCAAATTCAGCAATTTTACGATGCTTCCTCCGGGCTGTGGGAACAGATTTGGGGCGAACATATGCACCACGGCTATTACGGTGCCGATGGTACTCAGAAAAAAGACCGCCGTCAGGCTCAAATTGATTTAATCGAAGAACTGCTCAATTGGGCAGGGGTACAAGCAGCAGAAAATATCCTAGATGTGGGCTGTGGCATTGGCGGTAGTTCTTTATACCTAGCACAAAAGTTTAATGCTAAGGCTACAGGAATTACATTGAGTCCTGTACAAGCCGCGAGAGCAACAGAACGTGCCTTGGAGGCTAATTTGAGTCTGAGAACACAGTTCCAAGTCGCAAATGCTCAAGCAATGCCCTTTGCTGATAATTCTTTTGACTTGGTTTGGTCGCTAGAAAGCGGTGAACACATGCCAGATAAAAATAAGTTTCTCCAGGAATGCTACCGAGTATTGAAGCCTGGTGGCAAGTTAATTATGGTGACTTGGTGTCATCGACCAACTGATGAGTCCCCATTAACGACGGATGAGGAAAAGCATTTGCAGGATATTTATCGGGTGTATTGTTTGCCTTATGTGATTTCTTTGCCAGAGTACGAAGCGATCGCACATCAACTACCATTACATAATATCCGCACCGCTGATTGGTCAACTGCTGTCGCCCCTTTTTGGAATGTGGTAATTGATTCGGCATTCACTCCCCAAGCATTTTGGGGCTTACTAAATGCTGGTTGGACTACCATCCAAGGGGCATTGTCACTGGGATTAATGCGTCGCGGTTATCAGCGTGGGTTAATTCGGTTTGGCTTATTGTGCGGAAATAAGTAAGGACGCACACCTGCCCTACTACCTTCATCCACAGGTTGTAGAGGCAGATTGTCCAGACTTCCTCGCTGCTGTTACTCAAAAGCTAAGTACTCAGCCTTCAAACGCTTGGATAAAAGGCAATATGTAATGTTTGATTTATTTCCATTAAGTAAATGCTGAAAATGTCGAAATTTCAAGCAAAATAAAATTACAAGTTTTAGCTAAGATTCCCGTTGCTGACAACTCAATAAATTGTCTTTGGTGTGGTTTGGGTGGTGTTAACTCACAACTAGACTTCTTTACCTACAGACATTGCGAGGTGACAATATGGACGCTAACAGAATTTTGAATTTATATGCAGCCGGAGAACGAAATTTTAATCGGGCAAATCTGCATCAGGCAAACCTAACTGAAGCTGACTTAAGTGGTGCAAATTTGGCTGAAGCTGACTTGAGTGGTGCTGATCTCAGTCAAAGCAACTTGAGTCGATGTAATCTAAGTCGGGCAAATCTAACCGATGCAGAGTTGACTGAAGCTAACTTGAGTCGAGCCAACCTGAGTGAGGTAAACTTGATTGGTGCAGACCTGATGAGGGTCAACCTGCAAGAAACTAACCTAAGTCGAGCTGATTTGCGGAGTGCCAATTTATCCTTGGCAAACTTACTTGGTGCAAACCTCAGCGAGGCGGAAATGAGTGGAGCAGATTTGAGAGATGCCAATCTCAGAAAGGCAAATTTGATTGGTAGTAACATCAATGAGGCTGAACTCAGCGGCGCAGATTTAACAGGAGCAATTATTACTGAAGAGGAGAAAACAGAGGGAGTTTTACATATAGGGTTATCGCACAAATGGGTAACTTGGGCTGGTAGTTACATAACCCCTTAAAACACCTATTCAGTCGGAAAAAAGAGGCTAATTAAGCAGGTTTATCGCCATTGTCAGATCAAGATTTCATTGCTCCAATCTTAAGAAACCTGTTTATCAAATGACTAAAGTAACTGATGGTGTTGGTACAGGGAAACACTTGTATATACAGGCTAAGTCATAGTCCAATACCCTTGGTATTAGTAATATTTAGCCCTGAGAAATCCTTTCAACCCATGCCAGTTACTTATGGGGAGCCGCTTGCTTCGACTTTAAGAAAGTTTGCAATAGATTGGCTCTCCATCGCCTTACAGCCCTTCTCCTAAAGGAGACGCTGAACGGGCTGTCTCACGCCACTTGTTCCATAAATTTATTTTTGATTAATGATAATATCACTGGCATTGAGGCAAATAGTCTCACTTTAGAAGCGGGCGATCGCTCACCATAAATCTCAACCATAATACCATTTTTAATGGTGATAATTATAATGCCAATTGCTTTCTTATTTGAGCCATTTACGCAGTAGCGATCGCTGATATTTTAATTCCCTTAAGCGTTGAAGACTTAGAAGTAGTTTGGTATAATCGCTAAATTTACAACATTTAGGCTAAATCAATGTGTCTAATTGAATTGAACTGGGTATAAGGATGCGAAATAATCTACTCAAATCCTGTAAAATTAAGTTTCTCATTTTTGAATTTCTGAAATGCCACTCGAACTGCAAAACCTCACAGGCGGTTACACCTTAGTACCAATTGTTCAAGACATTAACCTCACTCTTCAAACAGGAGAATGGTTGAGTTTAGTTGGTGCTAATGGCTCAGGTAAATCTACTTTACTCAAATTGCTAAGTCGTATTCTTTCCCCGCAACAGGGAACAGTGCTACTTGATGGCAAAGCAATCCACTCTCAACCCCCAAATCTAGTTGCACAGAAACTGGCATTGTTACCGCAACAACAAACGGTTCCCGTTGGCTTAACAGTGCGACAATTAGTCAGCTTAGGACGCACGCCACATCAATCTTGGTGGCAATGGGAATTAAACGCCCAAGATTGGGAAAAAGTGGAAGCTGCAATTGAAAAAACGCAACTAGAAAAATTTAGCGATCGCTTAGTCGAACAACTCTCAGGTGGTGAAAGGCAACGGGCTTTTTTAGCTCTAGCACTAGCGCAAGAACCAAAAATCTTACTATTAGATGAACCTACAACTTTTTTAGATATCAATTATCAACTGCAACTATTGGAACTGCTTAAAGAACTAAATCAGCAGCAGGGATTAACTATTATCACAGTTTTACATGAACTGAATTTAGCAGCCCGGTATAGCTCCCGTATTGCATTATTAAAACAGGGTCATATTTGGGAAGTTGGTACACCTGAACAAGTTCTAACACCAAATGCGATCGCCCAAGTATTTGGTGTGGAATCTGTGATTATTCACACACCCGTTGGTTTACAAGTTTGTGCTATTTCTGCTGTACCCTCTTGAAACTCTTTAGTCGCTTGATTGGAATACGCGGTGGGGGCGCAAAGTATAGATGTGCGCCTCCACCGCGTGGGAACTACTTTGTCAACACAGACAACTAATTTAATTGACATCTAAGACTTGGTTTCTTGTGTCTGTGCGTCAATAATTACACTCCAGTCATCATTTGTCACAGCAGCTTCAAGCTGACGCTGACGTTCGGCTATAGTCGCATCTATTGTTTCTGACTCTTTAGAAAGGGTTGTGTCAGCCATTGCTTTCCGCAGTTTTAGCTTTTTCTCCTCGTAGGCTTGACGTTCCGCCTCTGACATTACCGCCTTGGCAGCTTCGCCTACCGTACTAGCCCACATATCGCCATCAGTTGCATTACCAGGTGGTGTACTTTCGAGTTCTGCTATCCACGCATCTCGCAAATCTTCCATTTCTTGACGCTTGGGGAACTTGAACGCTTGCACACGTACAAAAGCACACTTTTGCTGACCATTTTGGCTAAGATGACTATTTAGGGAAAGCAACACATTCCGAGAATAGCCAATGTATTGGGTGCAGCGTTCTGCATCTAATACTGCATAAACACCCGCAATTTTAGCGTTCTGAGCAGCTGCACTCCAAGCCTCAAGACCAATGATTTCAGTACCATCGTTTGCCAGTTCAGGGGTTATACTCACCTCAGTGGCGGTGTGTTCGTCGTCAGAACTATACAAAAATTCATGTAGTCCACGGTGGTTAATGGGGACATTTTGATGTTCAATTGGCGAGTTGTGCTGAGTTTCCATCGTAGTTTATCTCCAAGTTATTAATTAGCGCTACGCAAATATATGCCTTTAGAATATTGAAGCTTAAATCTACTCACATCCCCAAATTCTTGCTGACCAACCGAAAACAACTATTAGACCTTATATGAATCAATTAACACCTAAAAATTGGATATTAATCAAACAGCGACTGACCCCTTATTTATTTTTACTACCCGCTTTAGTTCTTTTGGGGTTAACAGTCTTTTGGCCTGCACTGCAAGCGTTTTACCTCAGCTTTACCAGCTACGAAGATATTGCCCAGCCGCCACTATGGATAGGTTTTGCCAACTTCCTCAAACTTTGGAAGGATGCAGTTTTTTGGAAAACTTTGGAAAACACTTTTTTATATCTTGTAGGTGTAGTCCCAATTTTAGTAATTGCTCCCCTAGTACTGGCAATTTTGGTAAATCAGAAACTGCGGGGGATGAATTGGTTTAGGTCGGCATACTACACCCCAGTGGTAATTTCAATGGTGGTTGCGGGAATAGCTTGGAAATGGCTCTATGCAGAAAACGGATTACTCAATCAATTACTGAAAGCTTTGGGTCTTTTTCCAGAAGGTATCCCTTGGCTAACTAGCCCAGTAAAAATCTTTGGTATTGTACCAATTTCTCTTGCCAGCATTATGGCTGTCACCGTGTGGAAAGGACTAGGTTACTACATGGTAATTTATTTAGCAGGGTTACAATCAATTCCTGCTGATGTTTACGAAGCCGCTGCGATCGATGGCTCTGATGGTATTAGCAAACATTGGGATATTACCATACCTTTGATGAAGCCGTATTTAGCATTAGTGGCGGTGATTTCGGCTATTTCTGCCACCAAAGTATTTGAAGAAGTATACATCATGACCCAAGGTGGCCCACTCAGTAGCTCCAAAACGATAGTTTATTATCTATATGAGCAAGCTTTTGCTAACTTGGAAATCAGCTATGCTTGCACAATTGGTTTAGTACTATTTTTGATCATCTTAGGATTATCAATTTTGCGATTAGTTATCAATCAAGAGGGGGGCGATAATATCACCATTTAATATTTACTTAGTAAATATATTAAAATATTTCAACATCCAGAGTGCATGAAAACAGACACGATTTTTTACACTAACCTGACTTTCCAGAAGACATAATCTATTTTGTTGAAGTACAGTTTCAGCGCGATGACGATATTTACTGGAGAATAATAACAGAAGCTTTCCTGTATATAAATCAATATAAACCTCAACGTCGCTGCAAGCAGTATTACTTTTTGCTCAACGCAGTCTCGATCCAGGCATACCATTCATCTATCAAACATCATTAAATCAACAGCAAATTCGTATAATTTATTTAGACGAGTTAGATGATGTACCATCAACTTCGATTGGGCTAGGCGTGATTAAGTTAGTCGTTGCAACAGAAGATCAAGCCGTACAGCAAGCGAAAAACTTGATAAATCAAGTACAGCAAACGGATGAAGCTAACCGTAGCAATCTCTTAGAATTAGTAGAGAGAATGCTTATCTATAAATTTGTAAACAAAACTCAGCAGGAGTTGGAAGCGATGTTTGGATTAACCGATTGGAGACAAACTAAATTTTACCAGGAAGTAAAAGAAGAAACAAAGTTGGAGACTATACCCCGTCTGCTTAAGTTTGGTTTAAGTATAGAGCAAATAGCCCAAGCATTAGAATTGGATGTTGAACAGGTACGACAAGCTATTGATAAGCATGGAAAAGAGGGAACAGAAAGTAATTCATAATTAGAAGAGAGTTATTTAAAAACGTGTTTGATACTCCACTACTGCACGACTATCATCGGTTAAGTTAGTGGAAGCACGCACACGAAACTCATCGTTTATCCGGTAATTAACACCCCATTGAAAGGGGTCATTTGTCGTCAAAATCTTGATACTGGAAACGGAAATTTTAGAAGAAATATCAACTCCAGCTTCTGCTGCCAATTCCAAGGTTGAACTGCTCCTTCCAGCTTCGGGATTCTCAGAAAGAACGGTAGGAAATATCCGCAGTTCACTTAAGCCAAAGGTATTTCCAATCTGGTTAAAAGCTGACTGAAAATTGTTGAACACAGCCGAACCTGCGATGTTAATTAGGCCCAAAGTACTGTCACCACGACCTTGGGTGTCTACAAACCCACCTCCTAAAAGAGCAACAATTTCGGTTTGACTACGTGACGGACTACTTGTTAGTTCTAGATTTTCGTTCAGCTTGCTGGCGAGACCGTTGACAGTGGCTTCAACTCGAACACTCTCTAAAGCTGATAAACCTGTGGTATTTATCCGGCTGAAATCATTACTTTGAGTGACGTCTAATACTTTGGCAAATAGCCGAATATCTAAGTCAGGGTCGCGGGGTTGAGAGGGACTAAAAGTTGCGGTGTGTTTATAGCCACGAGCAAGGTTAAATTGGGTAGTAAATAAATTCACCCCACCTTGTTCTAACCGGATAGTACCATCGGGTATGGGCTGATTGATTGAGCCGTTAACTATGAGATTACCAGTTGCACGGAAGTTGAGAATAGGGGGACGCGTAATTTGGACGTTTTTACCTAGTTCCAAATCTAGATTATTAAATCTAGCGTTCGCATTTCCTATCCCATTCCCAATTTCAGATTTACTCTGCTTATTATCTTTTGTGGGTGATACACCCAGACCACTATTTGCAGATGAAGTCGCGTCGGTAGATTCCGCCAGCAATACCTGACCATCAAATAAATTTACTTTACCGCCAATTACTGGGTTAAGCGCAGAACCAGTAATTTGTAAATTGCCGCTAGCGCCTCCCTGGTAAAGTCCCTTGAGATTTAACGCTAGCTGATCGAGATTAACAGTCAGGGGATTGTTGATAGTGGTGTTCTCATTGTTGAAAATGGGAATTTCTCCAGCAACTGCTACGTTCCCACGGCTAAATCTACCCTGAAGATTTTCTACTAAGATGGTGTCGAAATTGAACAGCACTCTACCTGTAACACGTCTGAGCTTACCTGGCAAAGCCTGAGCTGAAAAAGTAGCATTATTGACAGTAGCAATTCCATTTACTTCGGGTTTTTGCAACGTTCCGCGTACCTTGAGGTCTATTTCTCCTTTTCCTCTCTCAAATACCACTTGATTAGTCAATGCGTTTAACAGTCCCAATCCCTCGTTTTCTAACTTCATGTCTAAACTGATTTGCTCACTGTCTGGTGCTACAGAAGCAAAAGGCAATTTATAAGGGATGCTGCCAGTAATATCAACAGGTTTTGGCCCAGCAACTGCTACAGTACTACCAAAGTTTAAGCGTCCGTTGGCATAGCTAAAACTTGCGATCGCTGACTCTATTTTGTTCTGATTTAGTATTCCTTCTGTGATTTGCAATTCCCCTCTAGCTTGGGGATTAGCAATGCTGCCTGCTAACGCTGCTGTACCGTTAAGATTACCTGTGATTCCAACTGGCAGTTTGACAAAATTATTCAGTAATTGTACCGGAAAATTATTCACCCGTAACTGGCCAGATTGTTCATCACCGCCAATGTTACCCGTGAAGGCAATCAGCCTGTTTTCAGATTCAAGCCGTAAAGGTCGCAAACTCAAAACACCGTTTTCAAAGTTGCCTTCGGCAATCACTTTGTCGGCAGTATAAAAACGATTTCGTTCTTCCTTTTTACCCCAGGCAAAGTTTTGTCCATTCAAATTAAAATCCACTGATAATCCATTGGCTGTAGCTGTATTTACAGCCACTTCCCCATTGAAAGTTCCTTTTAAGTCTGCCAAATCTGGTATGGGAGTGGAATTAAGTCGCTGTTCTTCCTGTTCTGCTACCAAAGTTTCAATTTCAGAAAACCGTTGGATTTGGGTTAATAAGGGTTGATTTGGTGCTCCTTGGGGGGTGGTGCTTAGATCCGCTGCTGTGCCGTAGATTTCTGCTGAACCACCTGGCAAATTTTGTAAATCAAATATCTGCGCTACAGTTAGAACGTCTTGGATCTCTCCTTGGTTGACATTCAGTTTCCCTTGTAGTTGAGGCCCTTTAGGGCTTTGGGCAAAAGTACCGACAAGAGCGTAGCTACTTTTACCTTTGACAAATTCGCTACTGGTGAGGGTGCCTTTCCCATTACTGTAGCGGAATTGAGCAGCTATTCGATCGCCTTTAAGTCGGCCAATTTGCGGATTAGCGATCGCTAAATTTCCCGTAGCTGCTAATGTCTGCTGATTAAACAGCAAATCCCCAGTTAATAATCCAGTTATCTTACCAGTACCCAATCGAGTAACTGGTGGCGGAGTCAAATTCAATATTTGTAAGGGGAAGTTTGCGACTTTGAGTGCCCAATCATTGCCCTGAATATTACCTGTGGCTGATGCTTGCTGCCATTTGACTAAGAAAGATTTCGGGCGATTATTGGCATCTAAATTAAAGGCCAGGCGATCACTATTTCCTGCCAAGTTCAAATTTAACCCGCGTCCCTGTGCTGAATCGATGTTTCCAGTTAACAACGGTTCAAAAGCAATATCTTGAACAACTAAGTCTCGTAAATTAATTTGCCCTACCACATTTGGCAAGGGCAGTTTACCAGTTATTTGACCGTTAAAATCTACTCTCCCCGCCACAGCAACCTGATTAGGAAAATTGATCGGTAACTGTTTTAAGTTGTAATTCTGCGCCTGGACGTTGAGATTTAGGGCAGTAATTTCCGGTATACCTGCTTTTTTCGCATTGGCTAATATGTTACCAGTAACACTTAAACCGGGAGCAGTTGCTCGTTCAATGGTCAGCCTTTCACCACTCCAAGCGATCGCAGCACTCAGAGGTTGCTCAAGGCCAGGGATACCTTGGGATAATTGCACCTGTCCAGCAGCACGCACATCAGCTAATTTGGATGATCCTAGCGTGCCAGCTAATTGCAACTGACCGCCAAACTGACCCCGCAATTGCTGATTGAAGCGATTTAATTCCACACCGGAAGCATCGACTACAGCTTGATAGCGACCATTAGCCAATTGGATATTAGATGCTGCGATCGTTCCACCTGCAACATCCAGCCGTCCTTCACCATTGGCTTGAATAGTTTGCGGTTGGAAGGACTCCACAGAACCCGCCACATTTGCTTGACCAGTTAAAACTCCCCGAAACTGGGGTGGTACTGCTGCCAACTGCTGCAACGGTACATTATTTGCTTGAACTTGTGCCTGATACACACCATTAGCAAGTTGGATATTAGAGGCTGTAATAGTTCCACCTGCAACATCCACCCGCGCCTGACCGATCGCTTGGATAGTTTGCGGTTGGAAGGACTCAACAGAACCCGCCACATTTACTTGACCAGTTAACGTCCCTCGGAACTGCGGTGGTACTGCTGCCAACTGCCGCACAGGAACATTTTTAGCCTGAACTTGCGCCTGATACACACCATTAGCAAGTTGGATATTAGAAGCTGTAATAGTTCCACTCGCAACATTTACCCGCGCCTGACCGTTGGCTTGAATAGTTTGCAGTTTAAAAGAATCAACAGAACCCGCTACGTTGAACTGACCAGTTAACGCTCCTTGAAACTGCTTTGGTACTGATGCCAACTGCTGCACAGGCACATTCTTAGCCTGAACTTGCGCCTGATATACACCATTAGCCACTTGAATATTTTTAGCTGTAACCGCACCGCCGCCAATAGCAAGGCGACCTTCACCATTGCCACGGAAGGTTTTCAGGCTGAAATTATCTCTACTGCCTGCGATTTGGAACGTACCCGCCAATGGATTATTTAAAGCTGGGGGAGACTGTTTCAATATCTGTCCTAACCGCACACCATTAGCTACAAGTTGAGCAGAGAAGCTTTGGTCTTGCAGTTGGATATTAGAAACTGCAACAGTGCCGCCACCAATTTGAACTCCTGCACCATCACTGCGAATCGTGGCAATTTCAAACGGTGCTGTGCTGCCTGAGAGGATGAGCCGACCATTGAACTGTGCCCCAGCCAAAGAGACATTTTGCAATTGACTTTTGTCTACAAAGGGTTCCAATTTTACCCCAGAGGCAACAGCCACAGCTTGCCAACGCTCATTGGCGTAACTACCAGTTGCCCGGACTGTACCACCACTCACATTCAGAGCCACATTACGGAAAGAGACGTTGCGATTTGGAGCGATCGCAACTTCGCCAGTTCCGGGGTAAGTTCCGTTAGGAGCTTGAAATCTTACCACAGTTTGGACATTGGTAGGAGCGCCTGTTAGTTGGGCTGTACCTGAGACATTGCCGATTTGGAAAGTGGGTGTTGTTTCATAAACTTTTGCGATCGCATCTCCTGGAACATTCTTGGCAGCAAAATTTAAATCCAGTCGCGGGGTTTTACCAAGTTGAATTGTACCAGCGCCCGTAATGTCACCACCAACTTTGGCTTTACCTTGAATATCTTTGAGGGTAATTAAAGAGGAACTAGTAACAAGCTCAAACTTACTACTGATACTATTAAAATCAACTTTATCAATCCGAGCAGTTTGGATTGTGGTAACTGTGCCTGAGAGAATTGGTTCTTTTGTTGATCCGGTAATCTGCAAAGAAGCTTGTACTTGTCCAGCGATCGGCACAGGTAGTTTTACCTTGAGAGTTTCCTGAGCATTCGCCAAACTCACTGCATTTACACGCCCTGCCAACTTAAAGCCTGCTTGAGTGTCGATGATTCCCGTAGCCACTACGGGGATTTTGCCGTAGTTGGTAGTAATATTATCTAACTGTAATTCCGTTCCCTGGAAGCGGAGGTTTCCTTGGCTATTGCTCAACAGTTGCGGTACTTTAGGTATTTGAAGTGTTACCCCTTGCACAGCCGCACTGCCATACAATAAAGTCTGCTGTCCTGGTGTTAACCTAACTAACAAGTCGCCATTGGCTCGACCCGCCTGTAAGTTCACTGGTAACTTGATCAATCGAGTAATATCCTCAGCCAGCAAGTCTTGTCCTTGCACCTGAAAGTTGCCTGCTAGCACCTTGGAACGCGTCTCTCCCTGAATGGCAATACTGCCACCCCTGTCTGCTTGACCCCCCACTTCAAACCTGATTAACTGGTTATTTGCTAAAAGTTGGGCAGAACCATTCAGTTGAGAAAATGTTACGGGGGATAAGGGAGAAGAGGCAGAGGGGCGGGGTGCGGGGGGCAGAGGGGAAAACTCTTCTCCCTTGCTCCCTGCTCCCTGCTCCCTTGCTTCTCCCTCTGCTCTCTCCTGCGGCATCAACGCCAGCTTGGCATTGCGAAACCGTAGGTTGTCCAAATCTGTTTTAATGGCACCGCCTTGACCTGACGACGCTATATTAGTGGAAACCCATCGCCCTTGGTTATCCTGTTCAATGTAAATATCTGGGTTGACTAGGGTAACATCTAGCTTTAGCTGGCGGTTAAAAATTAACTGCACTGGGTTAAAACCCACCTCCACAGTTTCCACTGCGGCTCGATCTGGATCTGTGGGTGTGGCTGGGATAGTTGAAGCTCCAAACTGCACTCCCGTCAACGAAAATTGTGTGACTCTTCCCAGTTTTACAGGACGATTGAGTGTAGTCGTGAGACTTTGTTGTGCCAAGGGTGTTAACTCTGTTTGGACAAAAGTCCACAACCGCCAAATACCAACGAGAACTCCTAACAGCAAAAGTCCGCCCAAAGCAATGCTGCCCCGACTCAAAACCAGTAACCACAGACGCTTGCGGATAGGGGACGGGGAGAGAATATCTTGATTGGGAGATTTAGTCATTTGCTTTCACTGTATTAATTGCCAGATTTCGCTGGCCCGCACAAGCATTAACTGGCACATTGATTCAGTATGCCATTTCCAGGATACGCCAACTAAACCCAAGTCCTCATTGGTTGAGTTACGGTATTTGCTTGATCCAATACTTAAATATTGCTTAATAATATTGGCGTTTTCAGGTAAATCTGATCTGAATAGAGTGAAAATTGTTCCTGTGACTTTCGCTGAGTCACAACCTAGAACTTTAATATGAATAGACCTTAAAAAAGACAGATGATTACACCAATGCGTGTTTTTGTGTTAATTTTTAATGCTCGAACGGAAAATGAGGGGATTCACACGATTAGGGAGGGCGATCGCAATAAAATTCTGATGTTCGAGTCAGAAGACGATGCCACGCGCTTTGCCCTAATGCTGGAAGCTCAGGATTTCCCGTCACCTACACCAGAACCGATCGATGCTGAGGAAATCAAGGAATTTTGCGAAAGTGCTGGATATGAATGGGAAATCATCCCAGAAAACAGCAATTTAGTTGTAACTCCCCCAGAACTTAACGTGGAAGAAACCGATTGGCAAGAAGATGCCCAGAAGGAGGATACTGTTGAAGACACCTTCCCTCTCAATCAACAGCCACTAGAAGAACCAGAATTGTCTGATTCTGAACTAGAGAAAATTCGTCGCAAATTAGAAGGATTATTGTAATTAGTCATTAGTCATTAGTCATTAGTCATTGGTCACTGGTCATTAGCCATTGGTCGCTAACTGACTAATGACAACGGATATATACGCCCAAAGAGCGGCTTCCCGTAGGGTAAGACAAAGGACAAAGGATAAATGACAAATTTGCAGGAACGCGGGCATCTTTTAACCGAGTTGGTAAATCCTAACAGTCTGAACTTAGACCAGCTCAGTTCTCTGGAATTGGTGGAGCTGTTTAATAACGAAGACCAAAAGGCGGTCGAGGCGGTTGCAGCGGCGAAAATTCAGTTAGCAGAGGCAATTGAGCGCACCGCAGAGCGTTTGCGCCACGGAGGACGGCTATTTTATATCGGTGCGGGTACGAGTGGTAGGTTAGGGGTATTAGATGCTGCTGAGTGTCCACCTACTTTTTGTACACCTCCAGAGTTGGTACAGGGAATTATTGCTGGTGGTGCTGGAGCACTGGTACGCAGTTCAGAGGATTTAGAAGACAGCATCCAAGATGGCGAGGCTGCGATCGCTGGGCGACATATTACCCAGCTAGATGTCGTAGTCGGCATTACCGCTGGTGGGACAACGCCATTTGTTCATGGTGCGCTTCATGCTGCTCGTCAGCGAGGAGCCACTACTATTTTTATCGCCTGTGTTCCAGCGGAACAAGTTAGATTTGATGCCGATATTGACATTCGCCTATTGACAGGGCCAGAAATAATCGCCGGCTCAACTCGCCTGAAAGCTGGTACAGCCACTAAATTAGCTTTAAATATCCTTTCTACTGGGGTGATGGTTAAGCTAGGCAAAGTGTATGGCAATCGGATGGTGGATGTGGCGGTCACAAATCAAAAGTTACGCGATCGCGCTTTGCGAATTTTGCAAGACCTCACAGGTTTAAGTCGTGAAGCTGCTGGCTTTTTACTAGAACGCAGCGGTAAATGGGTCAAGCTAGCCCTATTGATGCACTGGACTGGTTTGGAAAAAGACGAGGGCGATCGACTTCTTGCAGAACACCAAAGTAATCTTAGGGCAGCAGTTTTGAGTTATCAAAACCACAACCAAGCTTAAAGAAATTTTTCTAAATAAATACTCTATTGATGGCTGCTACTTGTCTTAGTAGCACGCCTTTTTTTAAGATAATATTCTCTCGAAAAATTCACTACTAGTGATATACATTAAGAAAAATAAAGTTAAATATTTTTTTTTAACATTTCTTGCCAATCTCAATAACTAATACAATTTTCTAAGAGGCTACACAAAATAAAGCAAAAATATCTAGAAACGGTTAATCTCTTTTAAACAAAAATTCAGAACTTATACGGATATAATTCCGTATGAAACATTCTTAAAATAATATATCAATACTGAATGCATATTACTGATGTGGACTATAACAACTCACTTGAGTCGTACATCTTGCCAATAAGAAACTTTGTGCTAGATAACTTTTTTACTAGCAACTTTTTTGCTATTTCCCCATCTCCCTTGCTTTTAATAATCTTGATTTAGGCTGCTATATACCAAATGCATTTGCCCATATTGACATATCTGCTGAACACTATATAGCTAGTGTGGGTTTTTCAATGGCTGGCTTTTTAATTAAAGGAATAAAGTATGACCCACCCAGAACTTATTTTTTCAAATAACATAGTTAATGAATTTAAAACTTGTACTCAGCTGCAATACAATGGCAAATTAAATATTAAAAGTTCAAAAGGCAGCCAATGGACTTTTTATTATCGGCTAGGACGCATAGTTTGGGCGACAGGGGGAACTCATCCCTTCCGGCGCTGGCGTAGACATATGGCCCAAAATTGTCCTCAAATTGATCTTGATAAATTGCAGTTGCGTTTACAAGATTTATCAATTGATTATTGGGATTACCGCCTTCTAGAAATCTTTTATAAAAAACAAAAAATCCAGCGGGAACAGATTCAGTCTATTGCTGAGAACACGATAGTAGAATTATTATTTGACCTAGCTCTGCAAGGGAATTTTGCTTCTATAAGTTGCAATCGCAGCCAAGAAGTTATCTTAGAAACAGCAATGAGCTTTACAAGTGCAGAAATGTCTGTAAAGCATATGCAAGACTCGTGGAAAATTTGGTCAGAAGCTGGTTTAGCAAATTTTTCTCCTGACTTAGCACCAGTTCTGCGGCGACCAGAACAACTCCAGCAAATGGTAAGTCCATCTGTCTACAAAAACTTTGTCAATTTAATCAACGGCAAATTAACTCTGCGAGATTTAGCCGTGAAAATGAAACAGAGTGTACTACCACTCACCCGTTCATTGCTTCCCTATGTTCTTAAAGGAATCATTGAATTAGTGGAAGTACCTGACATACCCTTAGGAGTTACAGAAGGCAACAAGAACTCTAGCACTACACAACCAAAGAAGCGGACTGCTCCACTAGTGGCTTGTGTCGATGATAGCCCTCAGGTATGTAAAATGCTAGAGGATATTATCACTTCCAATGGATTAAGGTTTGTCAAGATTCAAGATGCTGTACAAGCTCTACCAACCCTCATTCAGGATAAACCAGACCTGATTTTCTTGGATTTGATTATGCCAGTTGCCAGTGGTTACGAAATTTGCACTCAGTTGCGACGAATATCTACCTTTACCAACACACCAATAATTATATTAACAGGCAGTGATGGTCTTTTAGATAGAGTTCGTGCCAAAGTAGTTGGTTCTACAGATTTTCTCACTAAACCTGTAGTGGCTGATAAGGTAATGGCTATAGTCCGTAAATATTTACCTACATCGAATGTATCTATCGATAAGAGTAAATCTAATTTAGAGGTTTGTAATTAGGGGGACTTAGTAATTTTACTTGATGATTAACCACGAGCTAATCTGATGAGCTTTAAAATTTAATTTTTCAGGAATAGCCATAACAGAAATCTTTATAGCCTGATATTTTCCACCTCAGTAAACATAAAAATGCTGGGGTGATGAATAAATAAAAAATCATAATTTAAAAAAGACAATTCAATTAGATAGTGATCTGAAACCAATCTAACTTTGTGCTAAAAAATTAAATACTTAATAAAAATTTAAAACCTAATTTATCATCTGATGTTTCTACAAAATAACTTCTTAATTATAATGATAAATGCTTTTATTATCTTATGAGCTTAATTTATATTAAACATTAGTTAAATTGTATTTATTACGTACTTTTTCTGAGGTTAATAAATAAAGATTAAACCAAAATTAGACAAATACAATTTTTTGTATTTATAGCAATCCTATTTGAGTTGTTAAATAGTGGTTAGGGGCTAGTTTCTAGTCCCTTGCATCTCTTTGTTAAGGAATCATTTAGGATTTGTATGTCTAATTTGTTTACATTCTCAAAAGATTTTAACGAGTAATTGCCATGAATACTGTTTTAGTTGTTGAAGATGGCTTAACAGATATGGAAATAATCAGCCGTTACTTGCAACAGGCAGGTTATTCTGTGATTAGCGCCACAAGCAGTGAAGAAGCTCAAGACAAAATAGATAAAAATAAACCAGATTTAATATTTCTTGACGTAATTTTACCAGGGAAAAGTGGCTTTGAAATTTGCAGAGAATTGAAAAATAATCCCAACACTAGTAAAATACCTGTAGTTTTTTGCTCTACAAAAAATAGTGATGTAGATAAAATTTGGGGTAATATGTTGGGCGCTGATGGTTATTTATCAAAACCGATTAATAGAGACGAACTAGTGGTAATTCTAAAGCGTTTAATTAATTAATAAAAATGAAATAATTCAACAAACACTAGAAGACGCTATTTCTAATCATAACTTCTGCAAGATTCACATAATAACTGCAAATAGTGGCTAGAGTTCAATAATCAAAGACTAAGGATCAATAACTTTGGAAACCAAGGAAAAGTTTTTAAGTTTTAATTTGGGAGTAAGTGATACAGCCGTAATTTCGTTACAACACATCACAGAAATTTTGCAAGTATCATTACCAGAAATATGTGGCGTTCCTCAGATGCCCAATAGCGTCTTGGGTATTTATAACTGGCGCGGTGAGATGCTTTGGCTGGTAGATTTAGAGTCAATGTTAGGATATCCTCCAATTTCGCAAGGCTCAAATTTACTTTCAAGAATGATGGCGATTGTTCTGGAAAATAAGGGTAAGTATTTGGGGCTATTGGTGCGACAGCTTATAGATATTGAATGGCTAGATACTAAGCAAATAAAACCCCAAACTCCCGAATTATTTTATCCTAAAATATCACCTTTTTTACAGGGATACTTTATTAATAGTTCCGAGGATATTATTTTTAGTTTGGATGCTATAACTATTATCCAAGCTTCTATTTGGGGGATTCACAATTGAACATAGACTTTAATCCTGCCTGAATTACCCAATACTATTTCCTTCTTACCCGCAACATATCAAACTATTACAAACCACAAATACTGAGGATAATCAAATGACATTTTTGTATAACAATAGCCATGAAAACCAGCATCTAATCTCTGAGCTAGAAAATCAGAATGGTAACGCTCATATAGCGAATATTGCTAATAATGAAATATCTTTATTAAATGCGATCGCTCAGGAATTTAAAACTTGGCGGCGACAGTTGCAAGATATCGCAACTCATATGCGCCAAGCTCCAGACCTTGATACACTACTCAAAATCACTGTATCGCAGATTAGAGAAAAGATTGGCTGCGATCGCGCCTTAATTTATCAGTTTACTTCCCTTGATTCAGGTAATGTTTTAGCAGAATCAAGAACACTAGGTTGGACACCAACTTTAGGCGAAAATATTCCAGGAATTATTTTTGGCTTATATACCAATCAAGACTATATAGAACCTGTAGTTATTGACGATATTAATCAGATACAACTTACACCCTATCAAAAGCAACTGTTAGATAAATTTCAAATTAAAGCTAGTTTGAGTTTACCGATTGTAGTAGAAGGTAAAGTATGGGGGTTACTGGCAGTAAATAATTGCTACTCAACGCGGCAGTGGCAAGAGGTAGAAATTAGTCTCCTATCTCAAATTACAACAGAACTAGCCTACAAATTACAGAGCTTTGGATTTCAAAAAGAACAGCAACAGCGAATACTAGCAAAAAAATCGGTAGCTAAAGTCATTGACAAAATTCTGCGGGTATCAAATGTTGATAAGCTCTTTCAAACAACCACTCAAGAAGTACGCCAATTACTAAAATGCGATCGCGTTGGCGTTTATCGCTTTCAACCTGACTGGAGTGGCGAATTTGTAGCTGAGTCAGTGGGTAATGGCTGGATAAAAATGGTAGGCCCTGATTTTTACATGGTCTGGGAAGATACCCACTTACAAGACACTCAAGGAGGACGTTATGCCAAAGGTGAAACCTTTGTGGCCAATGACATTTATCAAATGGGCCATTCTCAATGTCACATTGACATTTTAGAGCAGTATGAAATGAAGTCTTACGTCATTGCGCCAATATTTTCTGGAGAAAAACTATGGGGTTTGCTGGCAGCTTACCAAAATTCTGGGCCTCGTGATTGGCAACCTTGGGAAGAAAGCTTTGTGACTCAAATTGGACTGCAATTTGGTGTGGCTATCTCACAAGGGGAATATCTGGAACAAGTGCAGACAAAATCTGACCAACTAGCTCAAATAGTTGAGCAAGAAAAAGTTTTCACTAAAATAGTCAACCGCATCCGACAATCGTCAGATGTAGAAAGCGTTTTCAAAACAACCACTCAAGAAGTGCGTCAATCACTGCAATGCGATCGCGTCGCTGTCTATCGCTTTAACTCTGACTGGGGTGGCGAATTCGTGGCTGAGTCTGTGGGTACTGGTTGGACAAAACTGGTAGGCCCTGATATTAAAACCGTTTTGGACGATACCTACTTGCAAGAAACTAAGGGAGGTAGATATGTCAGAGGTGAAAACTTTGTTGTAAATGACATCTATGAAGTAGGGCTTGCTCCTTGCCATATTGAGATTTTAGAGCAGTTTGAAGCCAAAGCTTACATAATTGTTCCTATATTCTTCGGGGATAAATTGTGGGGCTTGCTGGCGGCTTATCAAAATTCCAGCATCCGTGAATGGCAAACCTGGGAAGTGAACTTTTTGGTTCAGACTAGCTTGCAATTTAGCCTAGCTAAATCACAGATCGATTATTTGGAATTAGTGCGGATTAAATCTGAAAAATTAGCTCAGATAGCAGAACAAGAGAAAGCTGTCACCAAGATCAGTAACCGCATCCGCCAATCTTTAGATGTAGAAGAAATCTTCAAAACCACCACTCAAGAAGTAAGACAATTACTGCGATGCGATCGCGTCGCAGTCTATCGTTTCAGCCCTAACTGGAGTGGTGAGTTTGTAGCAGAATCAGCAGGTCATCTTTGGGTAAAACTGGTAGGCCCGGATATAAAAACTGTCTGGGAAGATACCCACTTACAAGAAACTCAGGGAGGCCGATATATCCAGGGTGAAAACTTTGTTGTAAATGACATCTATCAGGTAGGTCATTCTCCTTGCCACATTGAAATTTTAGAGCAATTTGAAGTTAAAGCTTATGTAATTGTTCCTGTATTTGCTGGGGAACAATTGTGGGGCTTGCTGGCAGCTTATCAAAATTCGGGAACTCGTGATTGGGAAGAATCGGAAGTCACTTTGTTATCACGCATTGGTAGCCAGTTAGGACTGGCATTACAACATACCGAGTATTTGCAACAAGTACAAGCGCAGTCAGCAAAATTAGCAGAAGCAGCAGCACGGGAAAAAGCAGCCAAAGAATTACTACAACAACGATCTATTCAACTTCTAACAGCTCTTAGACCCGCTCTCAACGGCGACTTAACGGTACGCGCACCAATTACAGAAGACGAACTAGGAACGATCGCAGATGCTTACAATAATACTCTGCAAGCACTGCGGCAAATCGTTATTCAGGTACAAGGGGCTGCTCAACAAGTTGCCCAAACTTCTAGCAATAGCGATACTTCACTAGCGGGATTGACCAATCTAGCGCAACAACAATCTGAGGAAATTACCGCAGCCTTAGGTGACATTCAACAGATGGTGGACTCTACTCAAGCTGTGGTCGCAAATGCTGAGTTAGTGCAACTAGCAGTGCAACAAGCCAATCAAACTGTAGAGTCTGGCGATACTGCGATGAACCTAACTGTAAAAGCAATCCAAGGAATTCGGGACACCGTTGCTCAAACCAGCAAAAAGATTAAACGCCTCAGTGAATCTTCGCAAAAAATCTCCAAAGTGGTGAATTTGATTGGTAATTTTGCCACACAGACAAACGTACTGGCTCTAAATGCTGCCATTGAAGCCACCCGTGCCGGTGAATATGGCAAAGGCTTTGCAGTTGTAGCTGATGAAGTCCGTTCTTTATCTCGCCAATCAGCAGCAGCAACCATCGAAATAGAAAAATTAGTCCAAGAGATTCAAGCAGAAACCGGGGAAGTTGCAGTAGCAATGGAAATTGGCATTCAGCAGGTGGTAGAAGGTACAAATCTTGTCAGTGACACTCGCCAAAACTTAAATGCGATCGTTTCTGCAACTGCCGAAATTAGTCAGCTAATCGAGCGCATTACCGCAGCAACTCAAAAACAAATGACGCAATCTGTAACAGTAACTAAATCAATGCAAGATGTAGCAGAAATTGCCAATAAGACTTTTGCAGAATCTCAAGAAATTGCTACCGTGTTCCAAGAGTTATCAGGAATGGCGCAAGAGCTATTAACAACTGCTAGCAAGTTTAAAGTCAAATGAAAAATAGTTAGGAGTTAGGAGTTATGAGTTATTGGGTCAAAGCATTAATTAAATAAGTCACTATTTTATTTGCAAATTTAAAAATGCTTTGACCTTAATTAATTGTAATTTTTGAGTTGAAGATAGGAGAAGAGTAATTAGCAGAGAGTATTATTCAACAGAAGAGTTTTAAATTTGCTTTTGAAATTATTCACCTATATATGAAACTGCAAGATCAACGGGAATATGTGCTTTCTAAGCAATTATTACGAAGTGGGACAAGTATTGGCGCGAATGTTGAAGAGGCTAGTGGTGGTCAGAGTAGAAAGGATTTCTTGGCAAAAATGTATATTGCATACAAAGAAGCTAGGGAAACTAAATACTGGCTACGTCTACTACAACAGTCCAAACTAGTAAATATTGATTTAACCAATGAACTAATCTATGCAGACGAAATCATTCGATTTTTGAGTTCAATAGTCAAGACAACTGAAAAATCAATTAGTTGATCAACTCCCAACTCCTAACTCCTAACTCCTAACTCCCTACTCCCTAATTATGATTACAGATAAAGAAATTCGAGAACAAGGATACATCTATTTTCTAGCTGAAGCCCCGGAATTAGTCCAAATTATTGAGCAAGAACTATTTAGCTTATCGGAAGGTTATAGTACTGCTAAAGTTCACAACTTAATGCGGGCTACTCATACACTGAAAGGTGGTGCTGCTAATGTTGGGCTAGAAGTAATTAAGATGATAGCCCATTTTTTAGAAGATGTATTTAAGGCTCTATATAATCCAAACGTGGTATTTGATGCCGAATTACAAACACTTTTATTACAAGCTTATGAGTGTCTTAGTATAGCATTAAATACCGAATTAATAGGTAGTACTATTAATGACGAAGAACTAATACATCGAGCAACTTCAGTGTTTGCACAGTTACAAGAAAAACTAGGTGATGCTTTTGGTGCTGAGTCTCATATTCCCACTTCTGAAGAATTGGGATTTGATATTGTACAATCCGTTTTTGAAGTGGGAGTAGAACAACGGCTAAACAGTATTGCTGAAGCTGTTAACAATCCACCAAATAATGACGATTTTATCGAATTATTACACTCTCAAGCTGAGGTTTTTCTCGGTTTAGCAGAATCTTTAAATTTACCTGGATTGGGAGAAATCTCTCAAACAATCTTGTCAGCGCTGCAAGCAAACCCTACTCAGGTGCAGCAAATTGCAAAAATTGCTCTTGCAGATTTGCAACAAGCGCAACAATTAGTACTAGCAGGCAATCGCACATCTGGCGGAGAAACTTCTCCAGGTTTGCGAAAACTCACGACAGTCGCAAATAATGAGTTATCTGGAGAATTGCAAAATAATTTATCTGCTGGAACCTTTACCCTTAATGAGGAACAATTTTACCAGTTTATCACTACATCCGATAACAATAAAAATGAATCCGTCAACCCAACAACTGCGAAGTTTTATTTAAAAGTAATTCGCTACATTTATGGCTGGTTTAATCACCAGATGGAAATACCAGAGCCAGAACTAAGTTTGACTTTGCTGGTTCCCACATTAGAAAGAAAAAGCCTACTTAATTATATCGAAACTTGGCTGAAAAGTTTTCTTGATTTTGTGCAAGAGAAAGAAGATAGTCAAAGTCTTTGTATTTATCGACGTGGTATCATCTTAATCATCCTATTTGCAGTTGTAAAATTTCAATATTCTATTAAACCATCTGACAGCTATCTCTCAGTAATTAAAATATTACAAAATAGAATTCATACATTAGCACAAGAATATAAAAATTATCCTCCTGTTACCAGCAAAGAGAAGAATTGGCTTGATAGTCCCAACTTACAAACACTGCTAATTCTTAAAGAAATATCTAAGTCTCTATCTTCTCAAGCAACTGATAACCTACTAGAAGCAATATGGGGAGAAGAAGCTAGCCAAAATCTTGCTGCTGAAGTCGTGACTACCCAAACTGATGATTCTTCAGAAAAGCTTGATTCATTAACTGTTGGTGAGCAGGTAGTTGCAGATATTTCTGAAACAGCTATTGAAGTCATGCCTGATTTAGCTACACAAATCAATAAAGAAATAGAAGATAAATCACAGTATGTTCAAACTAAAACTTTTCGCCAACCTTCATTTATCCGAGTAGATACAGAGAGACTACAACACCTCAATTATCTAGCAGGAGAATTGCTGATTTACCAAAAACGGCGTAGTTTACAAGATGAACAGGTCAAAGAAATAATTGAGCAATTAATACAGCAAATCGCTAGACACCAAAGAACTTTAAATGAATTACGCGATTTACCATTACAAATACAAAATATTAACTCACAACAAACACAAAATTTTGCAGTGAAGTTTGACTCTCTAGAAATGGATGTATATACAGAATTTCAGATGACATTGCACGAAGCAATAGAAGAGACACTGCAACTACAAGAAACCACAGAGTCTCTTGACTTACTCGTGACGCAAGCTGCTCAAATTAGTGACAAACAAGAGAATTTAACTCTTAATATTATAGATAGCTTAGTCGAAGCACGAATGTCGCCTTTGGGCAATATACTAAATCGTTTCCCCCACATGGTAAATAAGTTGGGGAATGTTCATGCCAAACTTGTAGAATTGAAACTTACTGGTACTGAAGTACTAGTAGATAAAGCGATCGCTGAAAAGCTCTACGATCCCTTGTTACATCTAATACGTAATGCTTTTGACCACGGTATTGAAGCTCCACAAGTTCGTCGAGAGCTTGGTAAACCAGAACAAGGTTTAATCGAAATCTGCGCCTATCATCAGGGTAGCCAAACAGTTATTGAAGTTCGGGATGATGGACAGGGATTGAATTTAGACAGAATTCGCAGAAAAGCTGTTGAATTTTATCCCATACAAACTGAAGAAAAAATGTAACCGTTCACAGGATTTGAAGCGCTACAGTGAAAAATGGGTTACTGAGGTGGTAGATTAAACTGCATGGAAGAAAACTGCCTCGCCTACGGAATTGAAATTTCCGACTCAGATTGGGATCTGACT
>NZ_JACJTD010000038.1 GCF_014698505.1 Nostoc foliaceum FACHB-393
TGAGGTTCTCAAACAGGGTTTAAAAGATTTTGTCGAAGAAACTTCCAAATATAATAAAGAATAGTGAGTGGTTCGCGATAGAACATCGCGAACCACTTTTTCTTTTCCACATCCCGTGAAAAGTCAGGAGTCTTTGTGGGTCAGAAAATCTTGAGGCAGTTTATCTCAACTATTTTAAAAGTGTTAACAGCCTTCTTAGTTCTTTCGGTGGAAGAATAATGCACGGCGACTAATAGACTTAAGAACTATAACTATTACTTTGTGTACAGTCAAAGCATTTATAGAAGCACCTTTAATACTAGATACTAGGTATTGAGCTACGTTCGCTCTGATAAGCGGCAATTTTAAACATGTCCTCCATCACTTTTGAAATTTTAATCATTTTGGTGCTAATTATTGCCAACGGCGTGTTTTCTATGTCTGAGATGGCGATTGTCTCAGCCCGGAAAGTTAGGCTACAGCAGCTTGCTAATCAAGGAGATGTCAAAGCAAGGGCAGCATTGAAACTAGCTGAGTCTCCAAATCATTTTTTGTCAACTGTCCAAGTGGGTATTTCCCTAATCGGTATCCTGACTGGTGCTTTTGGAGGAGCAACAATTGCCAATCGACTGGCAGTCTATGTAAAACTTGTGCCTTTTTTAGCACCTTATAGTGAACCTCTATCTTTCGGAATAGTGGTTTTGCTCATTACCTATTTGTCACTCATTGTTGGCGAATTGGTACCAAAGCGTCTGGCATTAAACAACCCAGAAAGGATTGCATCGATTGTAGCGATTCCAATGCGTGCCTTATCGGCGATCGCTTCCCCAATGGTCTATCTCTTAAGCGCTTCTACAGATTTGATCTTGCGATTACTGGGAATTACAGCTTCTACCGAGCCGCAAGTCACCGAAGAAGAAATTAAAATCTTAATTGAGCAAGGCACTGAGGCGGGAACCTTTGAGGAAGCCGAACAGGATATGGTAGAGCGAGTTTTTCGTTTAGGCGATCGCCCTGTCAGCTACTTAATGACACCCCGTCCCGATATTGTCTGGCTAGACTTAGACGACTCTCCTGAAGAAAATCGTCAAAAAATGGTTGATAGTGCCTATTCTCGGTATCCAGTTTGTCAGGGGGGACTTGACAATGTGCTAGGTGTTATCCCTGTTACCGACTTATTAGCTAGGAGTTTCCGAGGAGAACCGCTAGACTTGACAGTGGGATTGCGACAGCCCGTATTTGTCCCAGAAAGCACCCGTGGTTTGAAAGTTTTGGAATTGTTCAAACAAACCATCACTCACATGGCGCTAGTAGTCGATGAATATGGCGTGATTCAAGGATTAGTCACTCTTAACGACATCATGAGCGAAATTGTGGGTGATGTTCCTTCAACAGATGGACAGGATCAACCACAAGCTGTACAACGCGAAGATGGCTCCTGGCTTTTGGATGGCATGTTGCCCGTAGAAGAGTTTTTGGAACTTTTCGGTATGGAAGAGTGGGAATCTGAAGAACGCGGCAGTTATCAAACCTTAGGCGGTTTTGTGATCACTCATTTAGGTCGTATTCCTGCCGCAGCAGATCATTTTGAATGGCAAAGTATGCGAATTGAAGTGATGGATATGGATGGTAACCGCGTTGATAAGGTGCTAGTCGTACCTAAGGGAAATAAATTACCAGATACGACAAAAGCTGACTAGCAATGGTATGGTGCATGGGATTTACGATGCACCATACCCAATTTATTATGTGCGAGATAGACGTTTGACCGCTTCACCCGCCAACAATTGATGTGCTTGTTCCAGAAGTTGGGGGATTTTATCGGCGTGAGGGTTGCGGGCGAGACATTGCCGCAAGTTTAATTCGCCTAGCCGATCAGCTTTGTTGCCGGGGAACCAGTGGCTACCATCGCCAAGCAGGTTGTAGCGCATTTTGGCATACTCTACCAGATCGTAGGCGATCGCTAAATTTCGCAGCCACAAAATTACCCGAATATTTACCTCACCAGGAGTTTCCTCAAAGGTTGGTAGATTTGTCTGCCAGGATTTTACCCAATCTTCTCCCAAAGTAGCGATCGCTTCTGACTCCAACCTTGCTAAAATCGGGGGCAAAATTTCTGATGCCTGATCTACTAATTCTAAAGTCTTCAGGTGTTCATCAAAATCTTGTGGTTTTGCTGCTCCCACACTCAAAGTATGCACCTCTTGATGACTCAAACAAAACAAATCATTAAACACAATTGGACTCAAAGGGGCGCAAAGATTTACTAATTTTTGTGGAGGTTCATACAACAAACCTCCTTTATTAGATGGACTAATGATAAACACCCCCATATCGTGGCGTTTAGCTGCTTCAATTGCCGCCCAATTCCATTGATTAATGTAGTACCAGTGCAGGTTCACATAATCAAATAAATTGGTATTAATTGTCTGCACAATTATATCTGTGGAACCATGTGTGGAAAAGCCAATAAATCTAACTTTTCCCTCAGCTTGCAACTGCTGCGCTACTTCTAAACAGCCACCAGGACGGATGCTATGGTCGAATGACTCAGCATGATTGATGCCGTGTAACCCTAAAAGGTCAACATAATCTAGCTGGAGATTTTGCAATGATTGTTCAAATGTCTCGCGGAATTCTTTCGCATCTGCCTTTGGGCTGACTTTGGTCTGAACAATCAACTTTTCACGGGGAAACTGAGGTAGAACTCTTCCCAATTGCATTTCGGAAGTGCCATAACCACGGGCCGTTTCAATATGATTAATCCCAACCTCGACAGCCCTTCTAATAGTCGCTTCCAGATTCGCCTGGTTATCAGCAGGAATTTCATTATTGGGAACATCTTCCCATTTGAACTGATATCTCATGCCACCGCAGGAAAACACTGGCATCTGTAATTCTGTGCGTCCAAATCGTCTATATAGCATCAGTAAATTGTGGATTGCTTACCAACTTAAAATCTCAAAACGACAGTCACTCGTGACTACAGTGCCACAATAATTACCTCTGTTCAATCTCTGACACTAGCAATATTCATCACATATTAAATTGGTCAGGTCTTTTAGCTATTGGACTGCGACCAGTATTCCAGTTACACAAAATAATTATCTTATCCTAGTTACCACTAGAATGCATTTTTCCATTGGAAGATAAGCCTTAGCTTTGGTATTGTTTCTCATATCATGTCCGGCTGATTAGTTGTCATTACGAACGAAGTAAAGCAATCTCCAAACCCCCTTCCAGAAATCAATTGGACAGTTGACTTCTTTTGCGAAGGTAATGGGTTTTCAGATTAATTCTTTGGAGACTGCGCTTGGATTAAGCAATTTCTTAATGTTTCGGCTAACACCTGTACATGCGGCTCATTAAGTTGGTCAAGGTGAGATCCGGGAACGTAATGGATATCTAATCCTCCAGCAACTACTTCGCCCCAGCCGAATTGAGGATCGTATTGTGTGCCTATAGCTTCGTCCCGACTTTGATCGTCTGTTCGCAAGAGGATAGCTCGACCAAGGTAAGGTGAAAAGATATATTCACTGACGGCTTGAGTGTTAGCATCTATAATCTTTAAGTGCTTGTCAGTTGTAGGTAAATTAAGTACGCCTTCTAAGTAACGATTATATCTATTTTGGAGATGAGACTTACGCCAATAACTCCATCTCACAGCTCTTTGCCAAAGGTAGTCAGGCCCTTGTTGAATAATATTATTTAAATGCAAGAAAACTCGCTTGAGAAATGATGCCCGCCAGCTATAACCTGGGCGACAACTATCAAGCATAACTAAAATACCAACTTGTTCGCCTTGCTCTTGGAGTTGCCGAGCCATCTCGAAAGCAACTACACCCCCAAAAGAATAACCTCCTAGAAAATAAGGGCCATTAGGCTGAAGGGTCTGAATTTCTTTAATGTAGTGAGTTGCCATGTCTTCAACCCGTGTATGGAAGGGATGTTTTCCATCTAGCCCTTGTGGTTGTAGTCCGTAGAATGGTTGATCTGAACCCAGATGCAATGCCAATTCACGGAAACACAAGACTTCTCCACCTAGTCCGTGAATACAGAAAAAAGGTGGCTTGGAACCATTGGGTTGAATTTCTACTAGGGATGACCAGGAAGCTCTTGATTTGTCTAAGTTATCTACTAAAGCCTTGTTTTCTGCTAAATCTTCTTGGCAAATTATTTTGGCTAAAGCCTCTATAGTCCCTGATTGGAAGAGAATAGCAAGAGGCAGATTTTTATGAAATGTTTTCTCAATTTGCCAAAATAGTTTTACTGCTAATATGGAGTGTCCTCCTAGCTCAAAGAAGTTATCCTTGACACCAATGGGCTGGACACCTAAAATCTCCTCCCAAATCTTTATTAGCTGGCGTTCCACCTCATTGCGGGGAGCAACAAACGTATCTTCCGACCCTTGCCTTGATAAGTCGGGTGCAGGTAAGGCCCGGCGGTCTACCTTGCCGTTGGGGGTTAGAGGCATGGTGTCCAGCAAGACGAAAGCCGAAGGTACCATGTACTGTGGGAGCTTTGTCAAGAGAAAGCTACGTATATCACTAATTGTAGATGCCCAGTCTTGATTGGGGATAATGTAAGCCACTAAACGTTTATCCCCAGGAACATCTTCACGGGCAATTACTACAGTTTGAAGTACATCTGGGTGTTGGGCTAACACTGTCTCAATTTCCCCTGGCTCAATGCGTATCCCACGGATCTTAACTTGATGATCTCGGCGACCGAGAATTGCTAGAGAGCCATCTGGAAGATAGCAACCGCAATCGCCTGTATAATAAAGCCAATCTCGTTCGTCATTCCGATAGAGGTTTTTGACAAATCGAGAACGGTTTTCATCTTGAGCATTTATATAACCCAAGGTGCGGAATGGTGTTCGTATAACGATCTCGCCTGGTTCACCAATGCCACACAACTGGTTATTTGGTGTTAAAACTAGTGCTTGGGTTTCAGGGAGCGGCAATCCTACTGGTTGTACTCCTGGTGTACACTCAACAGGTATTTTGTAATAACACTTCGCCAAAGTTGTCTCTGTCGGCCCATAAAGATTGACAATTTCACCTGATTCGGGAAAAGCTTCGCGCCACCGACATACAAGTGTCTCCTTGAGAGGTTCTCCAGCACAGAACAACCAGCGTAAGTTACGTAGATAGACTCCTGACGGCACATTCGCTAACCATAATTGCGCCAGCGAAGGAACTGTGTGCAGCACAGAAATTTGCTCATGTTCCAAATAATTCAGAATTCTAGTTGGTTCTAGGTTATCCCCTTCCTCTGGTAAACACAGGGTTGCACCACTAGTTAAAGGTAAGAAAATATCTCTGAGGACTACATCAAAGGTAAGACCTGTCAATTGGGCAACCCGGTCTTGCTGACCAATTTCAAATGTCTGCCTCTGCCAGTTGAGAAAATGCGCCAACCCTTTGTGACATCCCAGCACTCCCTTAGGTATACCAGTAGTGCCAGAAGTAAAGAAAATATAAGCTGCATCATCGGCAGCGATTTCAGGCAAATTGATTGCTTTACTGTTGTCTTGGGGTGAATTTATCGCTTCTCCTGTGTCTGGGTTTATACAGATGGTAATTAAAGATTTGTATATTTCTTTGTCTTCTGGACGCTGACTATCAATATATAATATGTATTTAGCTTTAGCTTGCTTTAACATGAGCAAGTGGCGTTGGCATAGCCCACCAAAGGTATCGCTGGAAAGTTTTGGATCGAGGGTAAGTAGGACACCGCCACTCAATAGTACAGCGACCATACTCGAAATCAATCCAAAGCTTCTTGTCCCAAACACGGCTACAACATCTCCCCGTTGGACTCCGTGATCCAACATCACCCCTGCTAAAGCTTGAGCGCTTCTGCCCAATTTCCCATAGTTCCAAGTGCGAGATCCTTGACGGAGTGCTGAATGTTCTGGGGTGCGATTTACCCAAGAGGTAAACATTGTTGTTACTAATTCGTAACTCGGTTCTGGCAAAACCGCCCTTGGTTCTGGTAGCAAAGTTCTGGCTTTTGGTGTGACAAGAGAATACAAACTAATCTGGCTATCCGCAGCAGCAACAATTTGATTTAACAAATGATGGAATTGATGCAGCATTTCCATCATCCGCTCTGAAGCAAACAGATCAGTGTTGTAGACTAAATCAAGTTGGATTCCCTGATTTTTTTCTGTCACATACAAGGTTAAGTCGAACTTGGAAGCCGTTTCTAACATCGAGACTGGTTCTATCGCCACTCCAGGTAGTTCCAGTTGGATGTCCTTTAAGTTGAGCATATTAAACCACACTTGAAACAGTGGGTTACGGCTGGTATCTCGCTCTGGTTGCAGTTCTTCTACCAGTTTCTCGAAGGGCATATCTTGATGTGCATAAGCACCTAATGCCATCTGGCGAACTCGACTCAGCACTGAACGAAAACTAGGATTACCGGAAAAATCAGCCCGTAAAACGACGGTATTAATAAAAAATCCGATCAACCCTTCAATTTCAGAACGGTTACGACCGGCAATGGGAGAACCGATGAGAATGTCTTCTTGCCCAGTATAGCGGTGCAGGATTGTCCCAAAGGCTGCCAGTAAGGTCATGAATAGGGTGACACCTTCCTGACGCGAGAGTTCAATGAGCGATGCACTCAAGGTCTGCGGTATCATTAGGGATTGGGCTGTCCCCTGGTAAGTTTGCACTGGTGGCCGTGGCCGGTCGGTAGGCAATTCTAGTACAGTATTAGCACCTGCTAACTGGGTTTTCCAGTAGTTTATTTGACTGGAGAGGACTTCACCAGATAGCCATTGATGCTGCCAGGCAGCAAAATCGGCATACTGAATGGGTAATTTTGCTAAAGGAGAAGGCTTACCACTCAATAAGGCTTCATAAAGGGATGCTAACTGCTGCCAGAGAATGCCCATTGACCAGCCATCAGAAGCGATGTGGTGCATTACCAACAACAGTATTTGCTCCTGTTCGTCTATCTGGAGCAAGCAAGCCCGCAACATTACGTCAGATTTTAAGTCAAACGGGCGTTGCGCCTCTTGATTCAGCAGAGATTGCACCTGCTCCTGAGTTACTTTAATTATCTTGAGTTCAACTGGCCGAGGCTTGCCAATAACTTGTATGGGGCTACCATCCAGTGATGTAATAAAGTTTGTTCGCAGTGCTTCGTGATGGATGACGATCGCATTTAGTGCCTGTTGCAATATACTCGCGTTGAACTCGCCTGTTAAACGCAGTGCATTGGAGATAATATAAGCTGGGCTGTGAGGTTCCAACTGCTCCAAAAACCACACTCGCTGCTGGGCAAAGGATAAAGGGATTGACTCCCGGTTGGTTATTAGGGGAATAGTCTGGTTTTGAGGATCATTTTCTGGAATCTGGGTTTGAGCGATGGCTTGAGCTAAACTAGCGATCGTTGGATTCTCAAATAAAATCTGCAACGGCATTTCTATCTGAAAGGCTTGGCGAACCCTAGACATGACTTGAGTCGCCAGCAGTGAATGGCCTCCCAATTCAAAAAAATTGTTGTGAATGCCTACTTGTTCCAGACGCAAAACTTTTACCCAGATGCCAGCTAAGACATCTTCTGTAGCATTTTGGGGTGGGACAAAGTTAGTTGACAGACCAAGATCAGATGTATGCGGTGCGGGTAAAGCGCGGCGGTCTATTTTGCCGTTTGGGTTTAATGGCAGAGTATCTAAAAATACAAAGGAGGCAGGCACCATATATTCAGGCAACCGACCTTGCAAAAAGCGACGCAATTCAACCTGACTAGGAATTTTTTCTGGGTTGGCAACAATATATGCTACGAGTTGCTTGTCACCAGGAACATCTTCTCTAGCTATGACTAGAGTCTGTGTCAGTGCCGGATGTTGTCCTAATATTGCTTCAATTTCTCCCAATTCAATTCGGAAGCCACGAATCTTCACTTGGTGGTCAATACGACCGAGGAATTCAATATTACCGTCTGGTAAGGAACGTGCCAAGTCCCCAGTTTTGTAAAGACGTGCCCCAACTTCAGAGTTAAAAGGGTTTGAAATGAACTTCTCTGTGGTTAATTCAGGACGGTTAAGATAGCCTCGCGCTAGGCCAATACCGCCAATGTGCAGTTCACCTGATTCACCAACAGACACAGACTGCAAATTTTCATCGAGGATGTAAATCTCTGCATTAGTTATGGGGCGACCAATTGGAGCAATCGCGTAATTAGTGCCGCGTTGACAAGTCCAAAAAGTGGTATCAATGGAAGCTTCTGTCGGGCCATAGCAATTATGGAAAACATTGTCCAAATTCAGTTGGGCAAAGAAACGTTCTATGAGTTCGCTAGGTAAAGCTTCACCACCGCAAGTAATATGCCTGAGAAATCGGCAATTCTCAATTCCCTCCTCTTCCAGTAAGACACGCAGTATAGAAGGTACTAAGGCCAAGACAGTGATTTGCTGCTCAGTAATCACTTTAACAAGGTAAGCAGTGTCTTGATGTCCACCAGGACGAGCGATGATCAATTGCCCCCCGAAGCACAATGGCCAGAATATTTGCCACACTGAGGGGTCGAAGCTAAAAGAAATAGTCAGTAAGACTTTATCTGTTTGAGTTAATTTAAAGGTTGTTTGCCGCCAGTGTAGTTGATTGCAGATACCACGATGAGAGATCATTACACCCTTGGGTTGTCCTGTAGAACCAGATGTGTAGATTACATAGATCAGGTTATCAGCCGTCGTTTGATTTTCAGGATTTTCTTGACTGTTTTGGGTGTTATCTTGCCAATTTGAATCTAGACAAACCACTTGCGCCTGATGCGGTGGTAGGTTCTTGACCCATTTCTCTTGGGTTAATAACACTGGTGTCTGGGTATCTGATAAGATGAAAGCTAAACGCTCTGGGGGATATGCCGGATCTAAAGGCACATAAGCACCTCCAGCTTTAAGAATACCCAGTATTCCTACGATCATCTCCAAGGAGCGCTCCAAGCAAATCCCCACTAGTACTTCAGGCCCAACTCCTAAAGTAAGTAAGTGGTGCGCTAGTTGATTCGCCCGCTGGTTTAACTGCTGATAAGTAAGTTGTATATCTTCAAATACTACAGCGATCGCTTGGGGCGATCGCTCTACTTGCATCTCAAATATTTGATGAATGCACAGATCCTGATGATGAACTACTTGAGTGTCATGCCATTCCTGTAGAACTTGAGTGCCGATAATGTGAGTTAAGGTATTTAACGGAATATTTTGCTTATACCCTGAAGTTTGGCTATTTATCTGCATTTTCTATGTATCAACTCCATCAGGAAATGGCATTTTTCTAATTTATTATTTATTGTATATATACCAAATTCTGTGTGAGGTTGCATATTAATGCCCTCAGTATATAAGGCTAGGGCTACAGAAACAAAGCCTGACTAGCTTTAAGATCGGGACACTGCGCTAAGGCCTCTAGTTTGCAGTACCCAGGTTAGTTATATACATCTTCACAAGAGAAGTGGTATTTAAAGCTCTAGCTAATCGATTTTTATTTAACATAATAATCCTATCTTTACCCTATATCTTATTGTTTTTACGTCAATCTTTAAAACCCAATGAAAATTACAAAAAATGCATGATTCCATTGTTAAATTACATGCATGGAAAAGTATTTATTCTGCGGCTTTACTTTTAATTTACAAATCATTTTTTGTAGATTCTAGATGGCTAAAATTTAATACTGAAAAGACTTTATCCTTTTTCATGAAAATTTGCTGAAGGAAAAAATAATTATTACCGAATCTTCACTGTATTTATTCGATATGTAAAAATAGTGTAAAGCAAGAAAAATACTCTCTCTTAGGAGGTAAATATTAGAGTTACGCACTTTACAAATTCACTCTAACGTATGTAAATTAGGCAAGTTGATTGCTTCATGTGCTTCACACAACCCCAAATTGTTCGCACGCATGTTTACTGTTTTGGGTGCTAAACATAACTAAAAATCCTAAAACTGTTATAATCCATACCTATGATCTGCAAGCGCTAAAAATCTCTACAATGCAGATATAACAGGTCTCACAGATATCACATGTTGATATTACTTTGAGCTATTAGAATTTATTTTCATTAATCTATTGACCAATTATCTAAAGAGATGTCCATGAAACTTAACTCAAGCTCAACCACGATATTGGATTTTGTAAAGTTTTGTAACAATTTTCAAATATTTGATGCATTTTGTTATATGTTATGTGTGTAAGTTTTGTTAATTCAGTAATTATGCGTAAAAAACCACAGAACTTCCAAGTAAAGCAGAATTAGTCTAGCTAAACATGCTACAGTAATTCCCGAAGACATATAATTGTCTCTATAGAAGTGGAACTCTGCAATGGAACTGTAAGAACTCAGTTCCGCTATTACGCTCCTGAAAAATTATAATATTTTTACCTGACTTCCTTGATTATTCACGTCAGGAATTTTATTCAACTTATTAAGTTAACTTACAAGTAAATCCTTTTTTTGCATCAAAGCTCAGAACTTCTAGGTCAAACTTGATTCTACCCTGCAAAAAAAGTTTAAGTATCTGGGTATTAACCGCACTCAAGCCGATCCTGGAAGATACTTTATAATAAAAAGCCTAAAATTACTCCGAAGAAAATGGTTAATAGTAGACTACAAAGACCGACTTACTGTGAAAAAAAAGATGTAAGATATCACACTTGTCTTATACAATCTTCAATCAAATTTTAACTAACTACACCAAGTGTTCCTAACTATGAGTAATCAAAGCATAACAACAAATAAATTCACTGAAGTGCCTTTGGATTTACGTGCATCTTCATTTGTCAAGGTACGCAAGGGTTCTTGGTGGTTGAGATTAACAACATTGTTTTTAGTAGACTATACTCTTTTATCCTTAGCTTGGTTATTAGCTGGATATCAATCTTCTTATGGAAATTTGACTTGGAATATACCGAGTCATTATTTACCTATTTTAATAACTATTGGCATTCAAATAGGCTCACTAGCTCTCCAAGGTATTTATCGAGAAGGACAAAAACGCTATGACTATTTGAATATTATCAAATCGCTAACTTTTGCTCATGGATTAATACTCCTTGTTTGTTTTTTGTATAAGCCAGTTGTTGATATTACACGCCCCAGATTAATATTATTATCTTGGTTGCTCAGTGTATTATTTATTTGTACTGGTAGATATGCTGTAAATCTTACTCTTGAATATTTACGTAAGCAGAAAAAAATAGTTCGTTCTTCTGTCTTCATTATTTGTGATCCTCAAGATCATGAGCAGATAGCTAGCTTTATAAAAAAAGAAAAGCATTATATTGTATCAGGAACAGCTAATGCTAATTCATTAGATAGATATAAACGTCAACAAACATTAAATCAACTTAATGAATTAGGTGTAACAGAAGTCTTTATATCTTGGGATGCTCTAAAAAATAGAATGTTTTTATGCTGGTTATTTCAAGCATCTGGCATCCAAGTACATATTTTACCGATGGAATTAAAACCAATTTATAGAAACGTAGAATTTAATAAAATAGGAGGAATGCCTTGTCTGAGTTTGGATTGTCCGATAATTACAGGTAAAGATTTTTGGATCAAACGTAGTTGTGATTTTTGCTTCGCTACTTTATTTGTAATGTTATCGTTCCCTATTTATATAGCTATAGCTATAGCTATAAAACTAGACTCTCCTGGCACAGTATTTTACAGACAAACCCGTATAGGTTTACATGGGCAACAGTTTAAAGTATGGAAATTCAGAACTATGAGGTCTGATGCGGAAAAATTCCAGAAAGAATTAGAAGCATTAAATGAAACGAAAGACGGAATTATCTTTAAAATTAAAGATGATCCTCGCATTACCCGTGTAGGAAAATTTCTCCGTCGTTACAGCTTAGATGAATTACCCCAACTTTTTAATGTTATCTTTGGAGAAATGAGTATAGTAGGGCCTCGTCCTTTACCTACAAGAGATGTAGATAAGTTTTCTGAACATCATTTTATTCGACATGAAGTTTTACCTGGTATTACAGGTCTTTGGCAAGTCTCAGGTCGTTCGGATATTTTAGATTTTGAACAAGTGATAAATCTTGATCTTAACTACATTGAGAATTGGTCGCTTGGTTTAGACTTCGAAATTCTTCTCAAAACAGTTATGGTAGTTTTGAAAAAGGAAGGTGCCTATTAAGACCAGGAAAAGTTTATTACCATACATAATAGAGAAGACATCAAGTTATTCCAAAGTAAAAGTCGTCTAAATAGTTTGGATAGATATATGAATCAAAATCTTTGTTAATTAACAAGATATTGGGATAAGTGAAAAGTTTAAGCGTGCGTTGATATAAGCCAAACGAAAATGTAATGAAAATGCATTTTCGTTTTTAACTAGTTATGATTGGTTTGTATGGAACAGCGAGAAAAATAAGGAGAGATGCAAAAAAGTACAGTTATGAGATATATAGATAATGCCGATTCCAAATGAGCGAATTAAGCTGAATTAATAATTTAAGAATGGTAGAAAAGTACAAATTCATAAGTAATTCGCTCTCAATGATAGTCAATCGGTTAGCGCAAAGCATTACAACCTTTGTATTAACCGCTGCTATTGCTCGTAATTTAGGAGCTGAAGCTTTAGGCCAGTATCTACTAGCATATAGCTACTACTTTATTTTTGTGGGCATTGCTTCACAGGGGCTAAAGACATTGTTTACTAGAGAACTAGCCCGTGAGCCACAAAAAACACCAGTTTATTTAATGAGTGGTACTTGGCTGCAATTAATATTTAGTTTACTCAGTTATGGGGCGTTGGTGATTGTAGTATTTTTACTTCCCTATAGTTCCAACACCTCAAATCTTTGCTATATCATGGGCTTGACGATAATTCCCTTTGCACTTTCCAACATCACGGAGGCAATTTTTCAAGCTAAAGAAAAGATGCATCTGATTGCAATAGCTACAGTGCCAGTTTATATCTTACGCCTAATAATAATGATTTTGGCAATGCAACTAAAATACGAAATTGAATATCTGGGGGCAATCCTATTTTTTTCAGAAGCACTAATTTTGGTAATTGAATGGATTCTGATCACACGGTTAGTCAAAATACAATGGCAGATTGATGGGAATTTTATATTTAAGACAATCAAAAGTGCACGTACATTTTTTGCTATTGAAGCAATAGCTGTAATCAGTGGCAGAATTCAAATATTGATTCTTTCATTATTAGGAAATGAGTTTTTAGTGGGACTCTTTGGCGGAATAACACAATTGCTACAACCATTTTTGATTATTGCTAACAGTATAACTTTAGCAATATTTCCAAGATTTTCAAAAGCAGTAGAGCAAGGGCGGGAAAAGCAGAGGGAGATAACGGAAAATATTATTGAAATTCTACTAATTATGGCATTACCCTTATTTATGGGACTGTTATTTTTTGGCAAGGATTTACTAATTTTTATATATGATTCTAGTTTTGCTCAAGCAAATATTGCTCTTATTTTAAGTGCCATGTCACTATTTTTTTTGCCCTTCACCCGCCCACTTTCTTATATACTTGTAGCTAATGGTTTCGAAATAGTGAACCTGCGCGAAGTGATTATTACCACTTCATTAGGAAGCTTGGCAGGTGTGGCATTAGTTTCGCAATATCGGTTACTAGGTGCAGCTTTAATGGCATTATTAATGACCATTCTCGGTTTTAGCCAGTTTATCTATTTCACCTATACTCGCCTATTTCCATTAAATATATTGCGGATTATGCGTCGACCTTTAATAATCAGCATTTTGATGCTATTTATATTCGTATTATTGCAAAAAATAAGCTTAGACTTTATATATACTCTACTTGTTGCGACTTTTGCCTATTTTGTATTTGTGATTTATCTAGGTATTCGTGCGTTTGGAGGGTTTCGTTTTTTGTGGACAAAACTTTTAAGAGAACAGTAATTTTTAAGAAATAAAATTTTAGCAGTAAGACATCCAACTTTTTTTGAATAAATAATTTAAGTGATAATATAATCTTAACTATGATTAAAGTTGCGTTATTACATTTTGGCTTTGAAGATTACACGATTGAATTAGCAAACAATCTGGTTAAATATGTTGATTTAACGCTAATTCATCCGGAAAAAGTATCCGATGTCTGTCGGAATGTTCTTGATTCCAGTATCCGTGTTATTAGCTTTAAAAAACCACGGATTCGTGACCCGCGCAACCTATTGTCTATGAGCACTATGATGAATCTCATCAAAGACATACAACCAGATGTTTTACATGTGCAAGAAACTAACGATCCTTGGTACGATTGGACTCTGTTACTCAACAAGATGCCACCATTGGTGACAACTATCCACGACGTATTTCGTCATCCAGGGGATAGCATGGCTGTATTTGGTTCAGAGTATACCAGACGTATTGCTTTCTACCGTTCCCAACAATTGATTGTCCACACTCATCAATTAAAAAAGATTCTAATTGAACAGTTTAGTTTACCTCAAGAGCGAGTCAATGTTTTACCGCATGGGGAACTTGGTAGCTTGTATCAGCGTCGGGGTAATCACAATGATCAGTCTCGCGATCCAAATACATTGCTATTTTTTGGACGCATCTGGCCCTATAAAGGATTGAAATATTTGCTTGAGGCTATGCCTTTAATTGCTGAACATGTACCTGAAGTCAAGCTGATTATTGCTGGACGGGGAGAAAACATAAAACAATATTTCCCTAATGGGTATGATGATAAACGCTACGAGATTATCAATGACTTTATACCCCTTGAAGAAGTAAATAATCTATTTCAACGCAGCACAGTAACAGTTCTGCCATACATAGAAGCTTCTCAAAGTGGTGTAGCAGCATTATCTTATGGAATGGGGACACTGGTTGTAGCCTCTGAGGTAGGGGGATTGAGTGAGATAATTCAGCATAAAAAAGATGGGTTGTTAGTCCCCCCCTGTGATGTTCGATCCCTAGCTGATGCCATAATTTGTTTATTAAGCGATCGCGACTTGCAACAACGCATGCGAACTGCGGCACTAACTCGCTGCCAGCAAGATTTAAATTGGTCAAATATTGCCGCTCAAACTGTGGAAGTTTATCAAAAAACTATAAAAACAAGGCGTTAGTACAAATGCACTAACGTTTTTGGCATATCAGAAAAATAATAATTACAAATTCAAGAAACAAATTATTTGCCAAAATAAACTGAGACTACCAACTACAAATCCCTGACTTACTTAATCTATTTTATATATGTATACATGATCATACTATAAGAAGAAATGAGGAAATTTTTAATTTCTGCCGAACAAATACTGACATTCATCTGTTTAATGCTCTACTCAGGAACTCCGCTAGACGCTTTTCTGACGGATGGTTTTACTGTAAGAGAAGGCGATAGAACTATATTTAGATTGCTTTATACTTTTACATATATAGTTACCCTTTTATTGATTGCTCTACGCTGGAAAAAGGTTACTTACGTTTTTAGGAGAGATAAATTTATTTGGGTATTGATTGGAGTTTGTGCACTTTCTAGTTTTTGGTCTTCAGATCCAGACACTACTATACGTCGTGTTATTGCTCTGGTAGGAACAAGTATGTTTGGACTTTATTTAGCTTCACGCTACACCTTAAAGGAGCAGTTGAAGTTATGTGCATACATGCTCGGGATATCAGCAGTAATGTGTTTCTTATTTGCTATATTTATACCACAGTTCGGAGTCGATTTTGGTGGAACTACTAGTTGGCGAGGAATATACCAAACTAAAAATGCTCTTGGCAAGAGATTTGTACTTAGTGAAACAATATTTCTGTTTCTTGCCATTACTACTAAAGAAAATCGCTGGTTTTCATGGCTTGGCTATATTGCTTCTGCAGTGCTTGTATTATTATCAAAGTCAACAACATCTCTGGGTAATTTTATAATCATTACAGTTGCTTTTCTTATATATTATCGAATTTTACATTTAAAGTATAAATTGATGATACCTATTGTGACGTTGCTAGCAACATTTGGTATAGCTTTTTATACTTGGTTTCTCTCACAAGCTGATACAATTTTAGGCTCAGTAGGTAAGGACACAACACTCACTGGACGTTCAGATTTATGGCCTGCTGTGTTGGATATGATTGCCAAAAAACCTTGGCTAGGATATGGCTATGGAGCATTTTGGGAGAAGAATGGTGACTCTTATATTGTTCTACAAACGGTACAGTGGAATGCTCCTAATGCTCACAATGGTTTTTTGGATCTCTGGCTAGGGTTGGGTCTCCTAGGAGTTTTGGTTTTTCTAATTGGCTTTGTTATTAATTTATTAAGATCGATATATTTAATCCGATGGAATCAAACATTTGAAAACTTATGGCTTTTACTTTATCTAACTTATATAATTCTTTCAAATTTAACTGAAACTACATTATTAGAGCAAAATAGTCTAGAATGGATACTTTATGTATCAGCAATATTATCAAGCAAACTTTCTACACGCGCAAATCTGTAAAAATAAAATCAATCGAGTTACTTATTTAAATGAGGGTGAGTAATTAATATGTATGGTCATATGGTCAAAAATCGCAAACTGACTGGACAATGATTTTTTTTACTAGACTGGGTAACTTTGGACAGCATAGGTGATTTCACAACGGTTAGAGCCATATAACTTCGAGGAGAAAAATCAAACCCTTGATAATCGAGAAATAAATTTAAAATTCTAATACTAATGGCTAATAGCAAAAAAAAAATAAATGAATAAATGCAGTGGTGCCAAAAGGTTAATTTATGGTCAGTAGAGGGTTACGACACTTTTTACTCACCTCGAATCCAGAATTTACTAAGTTAGTTTTTGCTCACTAGCGTGGTCTGCAATGCTATGGCACCATTGTGCCAGAATGGGAACTCAATTTGTAACTTAGATAGTCTATACTATTGTCATATTGTCAAATCGCATCAGTCTTGTCAATTGCAGTGGTTTGTGTATTCTTTAAGTAAGCCAATTGTTAGTTTCTTGCTAAAATCCTGTACTTTTGAAGATTTATGTCACAAAAATCTATGGAATCTAGAGAATCTATTGATTTAGACCTTAGTCGTTACTTATTGATATTGAAACGATGGTGGCTACCTGCTACTGCAATATTTGCGGCTACAGTTATGCTAAGTGCTGTAGCTACACAATTTATAAAGCCATCCTATGAAGCCGAAGGAAAACTGTTATTTAGAATTCCTTCTTTTAAGGTAGTAGGATCTAATCTTTTGCCTAATAACAGTGAAGGAGGAGATGCAGGAGATTTAAAATCCCTGATAGCAACTCAAAATCCTATAAATACTCAAATAGAAGTTATTTCTTCACCGGCTCTATTGCAGCGAACAATAGACAAACTACAGCTTCAAGACTCAGAAGGTAAACCTTTGGAAGTAGATCAATTACGAAAATCTCTGATACTAAAAATTGTTGGTGGTACAGATGTATTGCGAATTAGCTATACCAGTCGTGACCCCGAACAATCAGCGGCTGTCGTAAACACAATCATGAGTCTTTATTTAGAAAATGACATTCTGACAAATCGCTCTGAAGCAGCAGCAACTCGCCAATTTATGGCCAAGCAGCTTCCTAAAACTCAAGAAGCTGTTAATAATGCGGAAGTAGCGCTACGTATATTTAAACAAAAACATCAGATTGCAGATTTATCAGAGGAGACCAGATCAGCCGTTACGACTATTGGAAATCTAGACAATGAGATGAATACTGTTAAGGCTCAACTGGATGAGGTAAACGCCCAAACTAATGAACTGCGCCAGAAAGTAGAGCTAAATTCTCAGGAAGCGATCGCAGTCAGTGCCCTCAGTCAGTCACCTGCAGTGCAGGGAGTTCTTACACAACTTCAAGAAACCGATCGACAGCTAGCGATTGAGCGTAGCCGTTTCCTAGATGACAATCCCGTAATTGTTAACTTAGAAGCAAAGAAAGCTAGCTTAAAATCTCTCCTGCAACAGCAAGTTGGTCAAACTGTTGGCAATCAAACACAAATTCCGCAGAGCCTATTGCAGATTGGAGAACTCAGACAAAACCTGATCCAAAATTTTCTGCAGTCAGAAGTACAGCGCTTTGGTTTAGCAAAAAGACTCTCTTCCCTATATAATTCCCGTTCTACCTACGAACAGCGAGTCAAAATCATACCACAGTTAGCACAAAATCAGCGGGAGTTAGAAAGGAAAGTTGAAGTCGCAGAATCGACATATCAGACTCTTTTGAAAAAGGTTCAAGAATTACAGTTAGTAGAAAATACAAATACAGCTAGTTCCCGGATTATTGCTCAGGCTTTAGTACCTAAAAATCCAGTAGCAGGCAAAAAAATGATAGTTTTGCTGCTAGGGGTGATGTTTGGTTTATTTTTGGCCACTACAACTGTTCTCTTTTTAGGAATGAGAGATAGATCTCTGAAAACACTTAAGGAAGTCAGAGATGTATTTAGATATACGTTGCTGGGAATTGTTCCTTTGTCTGTTAAAAAGGTTGGCTCCCGTTATTCAAATGTAGAATCAATAACTCAAAAAATTGCTGTTAGAGATACACCTTACTCTTTAACTAGCGAAATGTACCGAATGATTCAAGCCAATCTGAAATTCCTGAGTTCAGATAAAGTGCTCAAAACTATTGTGGTAACTAGCGCAGTTCCTAAAGAAGGTAAGTCTACAGTTTCAGCTAATTTGGCAGCAGCGATCGCTCAACTAGGACGTAAAGTTTTACTAATTGATGCAGATATGCGAGTTCCTTCCCAGCATCATCTCTGGCAACTAACCAATGAAGTTGGTTTGAGTGAGGTTCTTGTAGGTCAGTCTGAATTTGAAGTTACTGTATCTAAGGTAATGGATAATCTTGATGTCTTAACTGCTGGAGTTAGACCTCCCAACCCACTTGCTTTGCTTGACTCACAACGGATGGCAGCATTAATTGAAAATTTTTCATCTCAACATAACTATGATTTTGTAATTATTGATGCTCCTCCCCTCCTTTTAGCAGCCGATGCTTTAACTTTAAGCCAAATGACTGATGGGATTTTGTTAGTAGCTCGACCTGGGGTAATTGATTCTAACAGTGCTAACGCTGCTCAAGAGATGTTAGAGAGATCCAATTACAACGTCTTAGGTTTAGTCGTGAATGGAATCATTGATAAACATGAATCTAGTAGTTATTTATATCACGATCATGAATATTTTAAACCAAGGGAGTTGACAAAAGAACTTAAGGGAATTGCGAAAAGATAAAATCTCCAAAGTTTAGGGTCTACTTCAAGACATTAAATCAAATCAAGGTTGTAGATCAGGTGCGTAATACCAATTCTCTATGAAGATGCACAGAATCAAACACTTGAAACTCCATGCCGGACAAGGAAATTATTCTATGCAGCCTCACATAAATTTGGTATAACCTAGGTTAAAACAACGGGTTGTAGACAAAAGCTCTATATAAATCAGAATTTTGCCATACAACCCGATGCCATACTACTATTAACTTAATACCTGTCTTCAGAAATTAGCAAAGATAATTGGTAACTAATCCTGCTTTTCGTGTGCCCCTCTATCAGATGCTGAACCATAAATACGAGGATTGCCTACAATATCGGTTGCCAAATTATTCCATCTAAAACCACTATTGATTGCCCGACTCGTACCTTTCAGTCTAAAGTCACCAATCGAGGCATTAACAAATTGTGGATCTGCCATAATATCGTTAGGCCCGACAGCACTTACACGGGAACCATTGTTGTTGTATAGGTTGTAGTTGAAAGTAGTGTTGCTACTGTTATAACGCGCGTTTATTGGTTTGTTAGGTGCAGAATAAAGGATGTTATTGAGAACTTTGATATCACCTGAAGCATTACTCATGATTTGCCCATAACTAATTCCCGCAGTCTGGTTATTCAGATAAGCTGTGTTGTGGACAATATCGACATGGTCACTTTCATAGGTATGAATGCCCGAACCACCATTTTTATATGAGATATTGTTGGCAATCAAAGTACGTCCTCGATATGCACTCAATTTTGAGCCACCAGACCCATTATTTCTTGAACGATCAACAATAATGCCATTACCGTCTTGGAACTTTCCGTTCTGAATCCAGGGAATGAGCATTTTATTGTTGTAGACCTTGTTTCTGGTCACAAACATCTTATAGTTCTGGCTGTTGTCATAATTCCAAGTATTGAGCAGCGAAATGCCGCTACAGCCGTAGACTGAGTACCAGGCATTATTGAATACCTCGTTATTATCCACTGTTATGTAGTCCGATTCTATGGCTGAAATGCCTCCGCCTCCACAATCATGTACTTTGTTGTTGAGAATACGTATATGGTGGGGGCGCTTACCGTTTCGTCCATCTATGGTAATGCAGTTTCCATTAGTCAGCGGGTTTGATGTGTTATACTTCTGACTCTGAGCGTAAGAAAGGGTTATATTGCCATTGTTCCCTCCAACATCCAGCCCGTTTACCTCAATATATGATGCTCCATTGGTAATAGAAATTCCATGCCATCCATTATTCTGAAGTTTTGGAAAATGTCCAGGATATGCTTTATAGGTAATCCATGCATTTGCCGTTCCAGAACGTTTAATATCTAGTACTGTTCCAGATGGGTGTGCATTCTTGTATACCCCATTCATAATGAGTACCTTGTCCCCAGGGTTAGTCAGATTTGCTGCCCTTTGAATTGTCCTAAAGGCGGATGAGGTGGTGCGTCCGCTATTTTTGTCGCTTCCGGTACCACTAACATAGTATGTTGTCCCAGTTGGAACCTGGCTGATCAGCTTGCGACTTGGTAGTGTCGTTTCCCGATCAGTAGATGACTGACGAACATCTTTAACTAAAGACTCTGCTATTCTCTCTCCTTGAACTAGTCCTGTTAATGCCCAGGGAAGTACAAGAGATGCGCTCAAACTGAGAAAACCGAAACCATGAATCATCATAGGGAAAAAATAGGGTATGTTGAAAAAACTAAATCGTCAACGGTCAGTAACTCTAGCCTTAGTAAGTAACTCAGTATTGGATACGGTCGTGTAACTGCTATTTGTAAGTTTATACACGGTTTCTCAGGATTGCACCTGAGAGGTTACACGTAAATATGGCCGAAAAGCCTTTTTAGCTTGTGTTCCAGAAAATGGCAACTGTCTAGTAAAATTACTGAACCCAAATTATCAGTATCGATATTTACCGCATTTATGGACATTAAGCAACCGTACAAATAGCGTTATTTCCAATTCGACATCATTCTACTGTGTATACGCGGTATCTATGGTTGAGATAGTATATCTGTCATCAAACAGTTAATTTACTTAAATATTTCTTATGATAATAAGAATCATTTTGTGAGCATAAACAAGGCAGAGCCGAGAAATTAATACCTCTACCTTCTAACTAATTCTCATTATCATAAGAAATTAAAGTAACTAAAACAAACTTTGAAAAAGCCTATCAATAGCAGATTAAGAATTTTCAGTGATAAATTTAGGTTCATACCATTTGTCAATGAGTAATATTACTTGATATTATTTTAAAATGGGGATAGAAAATACAATTTTTGAGTCAGCGATCGCTCCATGCAAGCCAGTTTGTACCATACTCTTGTTTTATCCTGTGGTCGAGGCGGTGCGTAGCTTGCTTGTCCCCAGGAATACGAGAACGGCTGTTCTAGCCTACAAGTTTTTCTTTAGAATATAAAGACGCTTTGCATAGCTTGCTTCTCTGCAAGAGTACAGATCTACGATCGTGGGCAAGAATAAATAAAACTATGTTACGCAATGTAAAATTTATTAAGTTAGCTCATACTAAGCGGCTCCAACCCTAAAATAGGGTTGGAGCCGCTTAGTACAAACCTTTAATTATTCACATCCACTTACTTAATTCTTGCTTTCAAAAGCCAGTACAGGAGTTAATTTAATACTGCAATAAATGAGTATATAGTTGTTTTTTATGGCAATCCAAATTAAATCGTGAAAAAATACGGAGATAAAATTAGGTATTTATAAGCTTTTCAGCCTTTTTATCTTTCACAAATGATTAAGTAGGGCTATATTAACTCTTGACGATTGAGCTTTGACTCATAGAATAGTGGAATTTTGGGGACGGAGAGATTTGACCAACGCCCCCAATTCATATCTGTATTTTAAACTAGAGTCCGAACACCCTCAAAATACTAAATATAACACCTAGAGGTCCAGCTATAGTGTTTGTGGTATCGCCAGCGTTAGCTAAACCAGATCGATTGACTACCACAACATCATTATTGCGGAGTATGGGATTAGTTTGCTCATTAATCCCAGCGGAGAAATCCACTTTTACTATACGTTTAGTCACGGAACCATTAGGATTGAGGCGAATCAAATCAACAGCATCACTACTAGCTCTGGCATCATTAAATCCTCCAGCAGCGAGTATGGCTTGATTTAAAGAGCTATTCGGCTGAACGTCTGTTAACCCTGGTCTTTTAACTTCGCCTACAACACCAACTTGAATGCGTGCAGGAGACAAAGTAGTTGTAGCTAATTGAGTGGCTTCTGCGGGGTTGATTTCAGTTGCCGTCGGAATAACAATGGTATCTCCGTCTTGCACAATGATGTCTTGGTTGGCATCACCACTCTGCAATAATTGCCAAAGATTGATATCTATAGCTTGTTCTGAACCAGATCTTGTAGGTCGGCGTAGTTTGAGATTACGAATATCAGCCTGTGCTGTAATTCCCCCAGCTAGTTGAATTACCCGCGTCACATTTGGTAGACCATTAGGAGTGACAGTACCACTATTAGCGGTTGCGGCTCCCCCCTGTGCATCTGTACTAGCTGGGGTGACAAGATACGAACCGGGACGGTTAACTTCACCGATAATTGTTACTGTGCGCGGTGTGGTTTGGCTAGCGGCAAAGTTAGATGCAAATATATTACGGGATTCTGCCACGTTGAAGTTGGTTGCAGTTGGCACAACTATAGTGTCTCCATCCCGCAAGGTAATATCCTGTGATAACCTGCCTGTTTGGATGAGTTCCTTCAAATTGACACTGACGACTTGCTCTGAGGAGCGTCCTATTTTACGCCGTAATTGTACTTGAGTCACATCCGCAGCTAGGGTTACCCCCTGGGCTGTTGTCAGTGCAGCTAATACAGTGGGGTATTGTACGCCTGGATTATCTCCTGCCCCTCCACTCAAGCTCAGGGTGTAAGCCCCTGGACGTGTCACCTCTCCAGCAACAAAAATATTGATCGGACGAGGCGATAACAAATTGACTGAGATCAAGGGACGTTTGAGGAAGCGAGCATATCTTCTGGCAATTTCGTCAGCAGCCTGTTCAGTTGTTAGACCAAGGACTGACACACTACCAATTAAAGGTAGGTTGATTGCTCCACCTGGGGGAATTTGGTATTCGCCTGTATACTCAGGTACTTCAAATACATTTACACGGATGCGATCGCCGCCTCCTAATGAATAATTAGTATCTATTTGTGTTTGCGTGGTTGGTGATTGTGTAGTTGGTGGTACTGGTTGTCCCTGAGCTAGACTGGCAGATGGCACAGCGGCATTGACAGCAGTTAACAAAGCCACACCCACAACTGGCTGAGTTAGGAATTTAAACAAAGTTGTGTTAAGCATATTTACCTTGAGACTCTGAAACTACGATCAATAAAGTACTGTCTAAACATTTTTATTTTGACTATACCTAAGTATTCAAGTTCCCCGACACTCTTATTTTCCTCGAAAAGTGTCATTTTCCGGAGTAAATTTGTCTATTGAATTTGAATTTTTAGTGAAGTTAATTTAAAGTTAAGCCAACTTGAATATAGGAATTATCAAAAAATATTAGGACTTACGCAAATCAACATAGTTTATACAAGAAACTATCTGTTAACCGAACAAGTACTTACGAATAAAATTTTATTGTCAAAGTCAATTTTACGACATCTTAACTGTGATTCAAAATCTGCTAAGAATACCAAAATTATGAACAATTTCATTAAATAATTACAAATAACCTTAAAAATAGATCGTAATTTGATTTTTTGTGGGTTGGTTTGAGAAAGATAAACTCAAAAAGACAGAAATTTTGGGTTTTCTTCCTCAAATTAATCCAAAATTTACTATTTACCAATAAGCGAGAAGATTAATTAAGTGAGTCATTTTTCCTTTGAATTTGTTGAATAAAAAACTCTTCTAGGGAGTAACGCGACAAGTTCATGGTGATAATTTTACCCTCCATGAGACGAAGACTGGCGAGAAAATCATAGTAATCGTCTTGTAATGTACCTTGCCATGAACCATCAGGTTCAAATCTGAGAGTGGGTATCCATTTTTTCAGAATTTCCCAGTCACCACCTTGACCTTTTACGTGATATGTGTTGTTTTTACCTAAGAGTTCATTGAGCGAACCAGAGCAAATTAATTCACCTTGAGCGAGGATGGCAATGCGATCGCAAATCTGTTCTACTTCACTAAGAACGTGGCTGTTGAAAAAAATCGTCTTACCAGCGGCTTTTAGCGCCAGGATAATTTCCCGCATTTGGTAGCGTCCCACAGGATCGAGACCAGACATCGGTTCATCAAGAAAAACCAAATCTGGCTCGTTAATTAGTGCCTGTGCCATACCAACACGTTGTAGCATTCCTTTAGAGTAGCGACGCAGCAGCTTTTTGCGGGCATCGGCTTGGGATAAACCCACTAATTCCAGCAGTTGGGGAATGCGTTGGCGTTGGACACTTTGGGGAATTTGGAATAGCCCAGCGGCTAGCTGCAAAAATTCCCAGCCAGTGAGATAGTCATACAAATAGGGATTTTCTGGCAGATATCCGATATGTTGCTTGATAGTGCGATCGCCCAGTGGCTCACCCAATAATAATCCTCGTCCAGAGCTAGGACGAATAATTCCTAGCAACAATTTTAAAAGGGTAGTTTTCCCAGCACCATTTGGCCCCAGCAACCCAAAGGTTTCGCCTTTATAAACTGTTAAAGAACAGTTTTTGAGAGATACGACTTTTTGATTTAGCCAAAAACCAGTGCGGTAGACTTTTCGCAACTCAGAAGTCAGGACTACTGGCGCAGTGTCTATGGTATTAAGTTGAGAATTAGGGTCATCTGCAACAGGCTTCATCTCGGTTCAATTACTAATTACCAGCTTGGTATTAATTACAAGTTACCCAGTAGGCTGATAATAACCATCACTAACCTGTGTGTCAATTATCGCAAACAGAGTAGGTGAATTAACATTAAAAATGTCAGCCCTGGCAAGTAATTCTGGCTAGCTTTACAAAACGCCTTTAGAACTGGGAATCAAGCCAGCACGACGGGGGTCGATTTCCACCGCCAGCCGCGTTGCCCTCGCAAACGCCTTAAATGTTGCTTCAATAATGTGATGGGAATTAATGCCATCCAGTTGCCGAATGTGCAGTGTCATTTGGCTATGGTTCACCAAAGCCACAAAAAATTCGCGCACGAGTTGCGTGTCATAGGTTCCTACCCGCTGGGTAGGAATTTGCAAGCCGTAGCTGAGGTGAGGACGGCCGGAAAAGTCTAGCGCTACTTGAACTAAGGCTTCATCCAGTGGTGCTAGGAAATTACCAAAGCGGACAATGCCTTTTCTGTCGCCTAGTGCTTGGTTGAAAGCTTGGCCCAAGGTAATGCCTACATCTTCGTTAGTGTGATGGTCATCAATTTCCAAGTCTCCCTTGGCTTGGACATCTATATCAATCAGTCCGTGGGAGGCAATTTGATGCAACATATGATCCAAAAACGGAATGCCAGTTGCTGCCGTGCAAATTCCTCTACCATCCAGATTAATGGTAACTTGCACATCAGTTTCACCAGTGGTGCGGTGAACAGTGGCAATCCGAGGGGTTTTAGTTGACTGATCGTAGCTTGAATTAACTTGACGATTGGTTGTTTGCATGGGGAGTGGAAAGAGTTAGAAGTTAGGAGTTATGAGTTATAAATTTTTAACTCCTAACTCCTAACTTTATCGCGTCACATTCCCATAATTTCATATCCTGCATCTACATACAGCACTTGTCCGGTAATACCGCTGGACAAATCACTACACAAGAAAGCGGCAGTGTTACCCACTTCTAGCTGAGTGACGGTACGTCGTAGGGGAGCTACTTCTTCTACATGATGAATCATATCCAAAATCCCGCCGACTGCTGAAGATGCCAAAGTACGGATGGGGCCTGCGGAGATCGCATTCACGCGGATATTTTGCGGCCCTAGTTCGGCGGCTAGGTAACGTACACTCATTTCTAACCCCGCCTTGGCAACTCCCATAACGTTATAGTTGGGGATTGCTCTAACACCACCTAAATATGTGAGGGTGACGATACTACCTCCCTCTGTCATCAAAGGTTTAGCTGCACCACTTAACTGCACCAGCGAGTAGGTACTAATTTCTAAGGCGGTGTTGAAGCCAGAACGAGAGGTTTGGCTAAAATCTCCACTCAAATCGTCTTTGCTAGCAAAGGCAAGACAATGGATGAGGATGTCTAGCTTTCCCCACTGATTGCGGATTGTTTCAAAGGTAGATTGAATCTGTTCATCATTTTGGACATTACAGGGAAGAAATAAGCTGGGGTTGAGGGGTTCTACCAACTCCGCAACTTTTTTCTCCATTTTGCCGCGTTCATCCGGCAGGTAGGTAATACCCAGGTTTGCTCCGGCTTTATGGAGCTGTTGGGCAATGCCCCAGGCGATCGAGCGGTTATTGGCAATACCTGTAACAAGAGCATTTTTTCCAGTCAGATTCAGCATAGAAATTGTTAATGCGATCGATCATTAGGAGCATACTAGAATCTGAGGCACGTTTTGTCTTTGTTTTACACAGGATTTGCAAAAATGAATATTGGTAAGAGTGTTTGCTGTGACAAAAATCTTGATTTTTTCTAAAGATATTCTCAAAATAACTTTATTTGTTCTTCAAAAAACCTTTTGAATACAGCTATTGGAAGTACTTATCAACAATTAGTAGCTGAAAGGATCAACAATTATGTATCATTATAAACAAAGAGTTATGAAGAGATTAGTTTGAGTATAGGAAAGTACAAAAAGGTTGACGGTGCTATATTCATTTTTCGGGTGTATTCTTAGGTAATCAGTTTTTGTTTTTCCGGCATTGGGTAGGGGAAGGGAGATGATCGTGACACAAGATAAAGCCCTAGCAAATGTATTTCGTCAGATGGCGACCGGGGCGTTTCCGCCAGTTGTGGAAACGTTTGAACGCAATAAAACGATCTTTTTTCCTGGCGATCCTGCCGAACGAGTTTATTTTCTTTTGAAAGGTGCTGTTAAACTTTCCAGGGTGTACGAGGCAGGAGAGGAAATAACGGTAGCGTTGCTACGGGAAAATAGTGTTTTTGGTGTTTTGTCATTGCTGACGGGAAATAAGTCGGATAGGTTTTACCATGCGGTTGCATTTACCCCTGTGGAATTACTGTCAGCACCAATTGAACAAGTGGAGCAAGCACTCAAGGAAAATCCAGAATTATCAATGTTAATGCTGCGAGGTCTGTCTTCGCGCATTTTACAAACGGAGATGATGATTGAAACTCTCGCTCACCGAGATATGGGTTCTCGGTTGGTGAGTTTTTTGCTAATTCTTTGTCGGGATTTTGGCGTTCCTTGTGCAGATGGGATCACAATTGATCTGAAGTTATCTCATCAAGCGATCGCAGAGGCAATTGGTTCGACTCGTGTTACTGTTACTAGGCTACTAGGGGATTTGCGTGAAAAAAAGATGATTTCTATCCACAAAAAGAAGATTACTGTGCATAAACCTGTTACCTTAAGTAGGCAATTCACATAAATGTAATAGGAGAAAGGGGAATCGGCGCGTGTTCTATTTTGAAAAATGACACTAATAGCTAGAGGTAAATCTAAAAATTGAGTAATTTCAGCTATTGCCAATTTCCACTTCTTTCCAGACAATGGTTAAAAGTAGTAGGCTGTATCTGGAAGGATTTCGGTAGCTAAAGATGACCACCGGATACATCCTCATCGCAGCAATTTTAATTCTGGGAGGCGTAATTGCAACCGTGGGCGATCGCATCGGCACACGAGTTGGCAAAGCCCGCCTCTCACTTTTTAACCTTCGTCCGAAAAATACTGCTGTACTAGTAACTATTTTTACGGGCGGTTTGATTTCAGCATCAACCTTAGGAATTTTATTCGCTGCCGACGAAGGCTTGCGAAAGGGAGTCTTTGAATTAGAAGATATTCAAACAGACCTCAGGCAGAAGCGGGAACAGCTAAAAACCGCAGAAGCTCAGAAAAGTCAGGTAGAGAGTGAGCTAAATCAAGCAAGAATTGCCCAAGCAAAAGCACAACAAGAATTGCAGGTAATCAATCAATCTTTGCAGGCGGCGAATGCCAAACAACGCCAAACACAAGCTCAATTGAACCGCACTATTAGTCAACAAGCCCAAACTCAAACTCAACTCCAACGCACTCAAGGTCAGCTAGAACAAGTTGTAACTCAGTACCAAAAAGCTATAGCTGAATTGCAAAGCGTTTACAATCAGAGAAAGGAGCTACAGGCGGCAGTTGAACTACTTAAGACAGAACGTCAAAGACTTTACGCTGAAGCTAAAAAAGCTATTGATGAAGCCAAAGCAGCTATTGAAAAACGCGATCGCGAACTCGCTAACCGCCAAGAAGCCGTAGAAGCGCGCGATCGAAAAATCGCCCAACTGGATCAACTAATTCAAAAGCGTAATCTAGAAGTTGCAGCGCGAGAGCAAGTAATTGCCAAACGGGAATCTCGCCTCAAAGAATTGGAAGGACAACAGGAGCAACTAGAACTGGAAGTTGCAAGGTTAGAAAAATATTATCAGTCCTACCGCGACTTGCGTCTGGGTAAGCTAGCTTTAGTTCGCGGTCAAGTTCTGTCTGCTGGTGTAGTTCGTGTGACCCAACCAAATGCTGCCCGTCAGGCAGTGGTACAACTTTTACAAGAAGCCAATCGCAACGCCAACCTGGAATTAAGTGAACCCGGCGCAAATCCTGCAAATGCAGAGCTAATACGCTTCACCCAGGAGAGGGTTGAGAAATTGAGCAAGCAGATTGAGGATGGTCAAGAATACGTGGTGCGAATTTTTTCCGCTGGTAATTATGTCAGAGGAGAAAAGCAGATAGAATTTTTTGCCGATACAGCCCGGAATCAATTGGTTTTTTCGGGAGGCGCGGTGCTGGCCACAACTACTACCGATTCCAAAACCATGACATCCTATCAGTTACAGCAGCGGTTGGAAATACTGATTTCTGCTTCCCAATTTCGGGCCCGTAACGCCGGAATTGTCGAAAATGTCCAAGTAGACGGGACTTTTTTACGCTTTGTCAATCAATTAAGACAGTATAATCAACCCTTGGAGATCAAAGCGATCGCAGCAGAGGACACTTATACAGCTGGGCCCTTGAGAGTAAAATTAGTGGCAATAGTCAACGGACAAATTATTTTTAGTACTTAAAAAAGTATTTGCACACTGTTATTAGTAAGATTTAAACATATTGAACAGCAGGCAAAATAGTTGCTGTGATTGTATTTATTCTCTACGAGACGCTACGGGTAGCAAGATCCCTGTAAGGGTACATTTCTAATTTTTAATTTTGAATTTATTATGAATTTCCGTGAATTTTCACCAACGCAACCAGTCATCTTGGGGTTTGATCCAGGTCGGGATAAGTGTGGTTTAGCGGTGATGGGACTGGATCGGCAACTGTATTATCATCAGGTCGTGCTAGCAAAAGAGGCGATCGCTACCATTGAGACACTACGTCAAAAGTTTCCGATCTCCTTGATGGTGATGGGCGACCAAACTACAGCCAAGCAGTGGAGACAGAAATTATATCAGGAATTGACAGAACCTCTAAATATTATTTTAGTGGATGAGCGCTACACAACCCTAGAAGCACGCGATCGCTATTGGCAAATGTTCCCACCCAAAGGGCTAATAAAGCTATTGCCACAGGGTCTGCGACAGCCGCCAAGACCGATAGATGACATTGTTGCCATCCTCTTAATCGAAAGATACTTAAATCGCCTCACTGAATCAGCAGTCAACCAATTTTAGATTTTGGATTTTGGATTGAAGAAAAAATCTAAAATCTAAAATCCAAAATTAAATTCCTAAATCCTAACTTTTAAAGTTCTGCCCGAATAGTAAAAGCATAATCTCCTCCAGGCTCTAATTGATAATCTTGTTGCTCCAAGAATCGACCGAGGGGTTCTTTGATTAAGGCGCGACCTTGGGAAGGCTTGACGGCAAGTTCTCCCCGGCGAAAATGCCACTGGAAATGCCACTCAAACTCACCTGCACTCACTTCGCCTTCAAGGAAGCCGTGTTGCCAGGATTGGCGAGTAATTCTGACATGGGCAATGGTTTCTGGCAGACGTTTTGCACTCACAATGCTTTATGTCAAGTGTGGAATAACAGCCGATCATGTAGGCTACTTATTTTATTTACCAAACATAGCTTAATTAGACAAACTGACAAAGTGGGTATTTGTAGTTGACTAGGTTGTGTTAATGAGCAAAACGACATCAGGATACTGAAGTCGCGGCTATAACCCAAGACAGTTCAGTTAAGATTTGATGAGATCCTCCCTAACCCTTCTTTTTAGATCGTCTGGCATGGGTTGGAGGAATTTTCCACAATCAAAAATTACTAACTCAAGCCTATTGAGCTATAATTTACGCGTACTTAATGCCGAAAAGTTTGGGTCAGCAAGCTATCCTGCGAGTAATTTTGGTTAAACTTACAAGTGTATCTGTACCAGATATTTTGTGAAATGTATTATTAGAATTATCGAAAATCAGCCGCCTCTAATTACTGCTAGGAATTTCAATCACAAACTCTGTTCCTTCTCCTGGTTTAGAGGAACATTTAATTTGACCATGATGTTTTTCAACTACTATTTGATAGCTGATAGACAATCCTAACCCCGTACCTTTACCTGGTGCTTTGGTAGTGAAGAAGGGGTCAAACATGTGCGATCGCACTTCTTCTGGAATCCCAAGACCATTGTCAGCTATTCTGATTACAATCTGGTTATTAATAGCTTGCGTACTAATCCAGATAGTTAAGGGTATTTTTGGACACGTTTGGGATAACTTCAAATACCTTTGCTGTATAGTTTTAAACTTTTCCTCTAATGCATCAATACTATTACTCAAAAGATTCATAAACACTTGATTTAATTGCGAGGGATAGCATTCGAGCAAAGGGAAAGTACCATATTCTTTCACAATCTCAATAGCTGGGCGTTCATTATTGTTTTTGAGCCGATGCCCTAAAATCAGCAAAGTACTATCCAAGCCTTCATTAATATCTACTGGTTTTAATTCAGCCTCATCTGTACGAGAAAAGTTTCGTAGTGATAGCACAATTTCACAAATACGCTCTGTTCCTACTTTCATTGACTCAAGAGTTTTGGGCAAATCTTCGATGAGAAAGTCCAAATCAGTCTTGTTAATTTGCTCTTGGACAGTTGGCGATAGTGAGGAGTTTTGTCGGTAAAGCTTCACTACATTTAGCAGTTCCTGAGTATATTCATTTAAATGGATCAGATTACCAAAAATAAAACTTACAGGATTGTTGATTTCATGCGCGACTCCAGCAAGTAATTGTCCTAAACCTGCCATTTTTTCACCCTGAATTAAGCGGGTTTGAGTTTGTTTTAATTCTTGGAGAGCTTGAGTAAGTTCTGAGGTTTGACGTTTAGTTTGTTCGAGTAATTCTGCTTGCTGAATCGCAATTCCTAATTGCACTCCTACTTGGGCTAGTAAATTGATTTCTTCCTCTTTCCAATAACGCGGTTGCGAATTCTGATAAGCAACTAATAATCCCCATAATTTTTCACCTTCCCGAATGGGAACAAAGGTTTCGTTACGCGGAAGTTCGTTATCGTCGTCTGTGTCCTCAAAGGTTTCTATAATTATTGGTTGAGCTTGTGCAACAGGTATCCAACCATCTTTAAAAGAATCTGCTACAAATTTACCGCTCCAATCTGTGTTGAAGCGGTAGATTGCAACTCGCTCGACTTCGAGCAACTCTCGCACAGCTTGAGTAGTGGTTTTAAAAATAGTTTTAATATCGAGTGACTGGCGGATTTTATCTATGGTTGCAGCCAGTAATTCTTGCCGTTCCATTGCTTTCTCGCGTTCAGTGGCTTCTGCTAACTGGACAACCTGCATTTGAACTTGTTTTAAATAAGAATCCTGTTTTAATGCGACTCCCAATTGCTCGGCTATTTGACTGGTAAATTCAATTTCAGAGGGTTGCCAATGACGAGGAGAGTTGCATTGGTGAATACACAGCAATCCCCAAAGTTCACCCTTTTTCAATAGAGGTGCGATCATATTTGCACGTACCTGAAATTTTTCTAGGATTTGGACGTAGCAACCTGGAAACTTTCCTTGATAAATGTCCGCGATCGCATTTACTCTACCTTGTGCGTAAAGGGGTGCAAAGTTTTCACTGAAACAATAGTCATAAACTTTTTCTGCTATAACCGAGTTACATTCAGGTACAACATCCTCAGAAATAAATTCTCCTTCCCAATCTTTTTGAGGGTCAAAACGAAAGACTGCTACTCTGTCGGCTTGCAGCATTTGCCGTGCCTCGGTGACAGTAGTCTGGAAGATTGTATCTAAATCTAAAGACTCCCGAATTCGAGTAATCACGCTAGTTAGTGTCTTTTGTTGCTCTGCTTGGTACTGAGCGTGTGCTAGTAACTTATAGTGTCGCAGTGCAACACCAATTTGTGTGCCGATTTTGGTCAGCGATTCGACTTCATAAGATTGCCACTGTCTGGGTGAGGCATTTTGGTAGGCAGCAATGACTCCCCAAAGTTTATCTCCTTGGAGAATGGGGGCAGTTGCAAAGGCTTTTGCCTGGAATTGCTCTAACAGGGTTATATGGCAGTTTGTTAATCCGGCTTGATAAATGTCATTGACTGTAAATGTTTGATTGTTAACGTAACGTCCGCCTTGCGTCTGTTGTAAATAAGTATCAGCGATCGCAGGCTCAACACCAACTAAAGGAGTCCAGCCTTCTGCAAATGATTCAGCAACGAAGTTACCACTCCAATCGTCATTGAAGCTAAAGATGGCAACTCGATCAGCTTGCAGCAGCTGGCGTATTTCTTGAGTAGTGGTTTTAAAGATGGTTTCAATATCAAGGGGTGAGCGAATTTCATCGACAATCCGAGCAATTACTTGGTCGCGTTGAGCCGCTTGAGCTAATTCTGCGGCTTGCAATTGGACTTCATGGAGATGCTTCGCTTGTTGAATCGCAACAACAAGATGATCAGCAATTTGACGAATAAACTCAATTTCCGATTCTTTCCAGTCACGAGCCTCACTGCACTGATGAATGCAAAGCAATCCCCACAGTTCTTTTTCCCGCAATAGAGGCACAACGAGGTTGGCCTGTACCTGAAATTTACTCAAAATTGCGGCATGACAATCACTCAGTCCTGCCTTGTAAATATCTGCTACTGCTTGCACTCGACCTTGTTGATAACTGGAAGCAAATTGTTCTCCAAAGCAGTGGTCGTAAACTTTGACTGCCAGCGCTGAGTCCCAGCCAAGTGCAACATCCTCAGAAACAAATTCTCCTTCCCAATCTTTTTCCAAGTCAAACTGGAAGACTGCTACACGATCAGCATTTAGCAACTGACGCACTTGTATAACGGTAGTTTGAAAAATCGTTTCTAAGTCAAGAGACTCCCGAATTCGCACAATTACACTCGCCAGAGCCTTTTGTTGCTCTAGTTGCTCTTGAAGTTGAGCGCTTGACAAGAGAAGTTGATTTTCCGTGAAATTTGAATTGGGTTCCATTGCTCTGGATTAGATTATGTCGTTTTTATATAATGATTCCTCATACCAAACTTCAGGGAGCCAAAGCGCGTCAAAGTATGACAAACTGCAATGCAAATTTTTGCAGTGTTCAACTATTTCCCAGAAAATGGTTATTCTTATAGTTCCCCTTTCTTTATCTATCCTTGTAATGGGTTAAAAAATAATTTTTGCTTATACACAACAGAAAATATAACTAAGTTACTGTTGCCGGAACAAATCAGAAAAGCGATCTGACCTCCTTTGAGTCGTTCTAACTGGCTGAAAATCAATAAATCCGCGATTTGGTTTAATGTTTCTCGTGTTCTCTTTGTGCAAGAGTTCCTGCCTTTACCTGGAAATGAGATATAAAATGCGTACTATTATAGCGATCGCTCCGCCAATAGCAAGGGCGAAAGCATTTAAAAAAAGTAATTTGTGGAAATTTACCTGACAGACTGCGGTATTTCAGGTTAAATGTTTTAAAATATGCACTCTGCAAGAGTTGTCGGGTAATATTCGTGACACAACAAGACCAAAAACCCTCTCGTTCTTTCGCTGGAATTGCTGGCATTGTTGCCGCAGCCACATTAATTAGTAAAGTCTTCGGCTTAGTGCGGCAGCAAGCGATCGCTGCGGCTTTTGGTGTTGGTGCAGCTGCTACCGCCTATAGCTACGCCTATGTTATTCCTGGCTTTATATTGATATTACTCGGTGGTGTAAATGGGCCATTACACAGTGCAGTTGTCAGCGTTTTAGCCAAGCGACGGCGAGAAGAAGCGGCTCCCCTAGTGGAAACCGTGACAACGCTAGTGGCTGGATTGCTGTTGCTGGTGACGGTTGCTCAGATTTTATTTGCGGATGCGATCGTTGATTTAGTCGGTTATGGTTTGGAGCCGACAACCAGAGCGATCGCAATTCAACAACTCCGCATTATGGCACCGATGGCTTTATTTTCAGGATTAATTGGCATTGGCTTCGGTACTCTTAATGCAGCCAATCAATATTGGTTGCTCTCCATCAGCCCTCTGTTATCTAGCATTACCGTTATCATCGGTATTGCTTTTATGACTATGCAAGTGGGCAAGGATATTATCAAGCCAGAATACGCTTTAATCGGTGGTATGGTATTAGCCTGGGGAACCTTGGCAGGGGCAATTCTCCAATGGCTGGTGCAGCTAATTGTTCAGTGGCGGTTAGGACTAGGTACGTTACGTCTGCGGTTTGATTTTAAATCCCCCGGTGTTCAAGAAATGATTAGAATCATGACTCCGGCAACAATTTCTTCAGGGATGATGCCAATTAACTTTGCTACTGTGCTTTACTTCGCCAGTCCCATCCCTGGTGCTGCTGCTGGCTTTAACTATGCCAATTTGCTAGTGCAAACTCCCTTAGGGATTATTTCTAATATCATTTTGCTGCCTCTATTACCGATATTTGCCAAACTTGCCGAACCAGAAAATTGGGACGATCTCAAATTACGTATTCGTCAGGGACTCCTGCTTAGTGCTGTCACCATGCTACCTCTAGGAGCGTTGATGGTAGTGCTATCTGTACCAATTGTCCAGGTAATATATGAGCGGGGTGCTTTCACGCAAGATGCTACGCAGCTAGTTTCCGAGTTGCTAATTGTTTACGGGATTGGGATGTTTGCTTATTTGGGGCGTGATGTCTTGGTGCGGGTATTTTATGCCTTGGGTGATGGCCAGACACCTTTTCGCATCAGTACTTTTAATATCTTTCTCAATGCTGTGCTCGATTGGATTTTAGTTGGGCCTTTTGGTGCTCCCGGTTTGGTGTTAGCGACAGTAGGCGTAAATTGCAGTTCCCTGTTGATGCTGTTATGGTTGCTCGATCGCAAACTCAATGGTTTACCTTGGCGTGAGTGGAGTGTGCCAATTCTGGGTTTGACTGCTGGTAGTGTGGTAGCTGGGGTAGCCAGCTATGGGACTTTGGTTGCTTCTCAACAGTTGTTAGGTAAAACTGGTTTACTGGTTCTGTTGTCGCAGTTGTGTGTATCTGGCTTTGTGGGGATTGCGGTGTTTGCTGCGATCGCTTCATGGATGAAAATACCAGAGGTGAATATTTTTATATCTCGTCTACGTCAGCGTTTTTTGAAGAAATAACTGTTCTTTGAATATTTCAGTTTGTACATCCAGGTGGGTGAGAAATAATTCAGCCACTTGGGTGAGCCAGATGTGCGAGGTTACATTTTGTAAAAAAAGAGATTCTAGTACTAGAGAACATTGATTTTACCTAACTCTAGTGAGAAAAATCCTATGAAACTTACAAAATTAGCTGCCTCTTTCCTAGCTGTTGCTTCCATTGTCCTCTCGGCCGGAATTGCTTCTGCTCAAACAGCTGGTACTAACGGTAACTACATCGGTGCTGGTGTTGCGGCTGGTGCAACCAGTGGCGGACAAGGAAACGATGAAGCACAATTTGGTGGTAATATTCAAGGACGCTACGCCGTTCCCAATGCGCCTGTTTCAGTGCGGGGTTCTGTGCTGTATGGTGGTGATGCTGCCGCAATTATGCCCATAGTGACTTACGATGCGCCTATCGCCAGAAACACTAACCTTTACTTCGGTGGTGGTTATTCTTTTGTAACTGATGAAGGTCAAAAAACTCCATTGGGCAATCAGAATGCACCTGTAGTTACCCTTGGTATTGAATCAGAAGTTAGCAACAATGTCATTGCCTATGGCGATACTAAATGGGGCATTGACGCTTACAGAAATAGTGATGCTGATGCCGTCAGCTTTCAAGCCGGATTAGGCTATCGTTTCTAGTGATTCCGAGCTAGAAAACAGCTTATTCGGAAGCTAGGGCGATGATGTTAGCCAGGCGTGAAATTGATTCATTCTGTCATATCTGAGTAACCATACTCAGATATGAACCCTTTTTCAATCATTTTTATTTATGATTTTAAGAAAAAATTATATTGGTTATTATTGATAGTTTCTCTTAAAGTGAAATGAGCAATTTCAAATACGTGTACGTATAAGATATTACTCATGAAAAATATGAATCCCATTCCAGAAATACTGGGTGAAACCACTGATGTAGAATCTTGGCTGATTCGGGCTGGACTAAGATTTTCAGACTTAGGTAACGATGCTGCAAGTATTGCAATCCGTAAGCAATGGCGAGAGTATCAAGCCGCAGTTCAAAGATGCTGTGCAACGCTACACCAACCACCGTCACGTGTTCAATTGTGCGGCGACTATGCCAACCTGAGAATACCTGGTGTAGCCTATCGAGTTGTGCCAAATCCTTAAACTAGGCAAAAGATAGAAAATCTGTAAACAGCAAGTATCAATTGCGGTTAGAGTATTCAAGTGTCGATTAGGGCAACTTATAACTGTTTGACCAAAAATAATTTAGAAGTCAGGAGCCAGAATTCAGTATGAATTCTGTGCGCCTGTGTGGCAAATCGAGGTTACAGAGCCAGCAGATTTACCCCTCCAGAAGCATAAATCTTAGTAACTTTATTGAAACCCTGAATTCATTCATGGGGTTATTCTAAATATTCATGGGGTTATTCTAAATACTGAATTCTTACTCGTTCTCATTAATAATCCTGTTGCACGCCACCTACCACTGGCTTAACTTCAGAAAATGGATCAGTGCCGCCACCCCAGTTAAAATCACTAATTCGGACGCTGAAGCCGCCTAACTCCAGCACCGGATTGTAACGCAAGGTGATGCCATAGGTGCGACGGCTATATTCCAAAATGTAGTCAGTGCTAGTTTCTCTACCAGTATCTAAGTTAACAGAAGTTTGAAAGCCTAAGCGAAAAGGGCCGTAGATTTGCTGTGATATCCCAGCACTTAAAACTTTGTTATCAACAGAGCGATCAAACAAAAAGGGTGATAATCCGTTATTTAAGCCTTGAGAATAACTAATATTAAAGGCGGTATAGTCGAAAAAGGGTCGAGAAAAATGACCAATTTGTCCTTGTAAGCCAATTGTACCAGTTAGGGTGCTTTGGTTATCACCATTGGTGTAATAACTGGAAGTGCCTGTGAGGCTAGCGATCGCTTGCAAGTAAGGAACTACAGGAGTAGCCGTGTATCGTAATCCCTCACTGGCAGTGGGTGGTAATGGTTTTCCCTGCCACAGCAACAGCCCTCGACTGAGGGAAGCACTGCCTTGTAAACGACCTAGTGAGATGCGATCGTTTTCCCGCTGCGGTTCTAGCAAGTCTTGGCGATCGGTGTTGGCATTGATATACTGAGCGCCTGCCTGATAGGTGAGGTTGATGCCACTCTTTCCTAAAGGAATCACAGGAGAGGTAATAATACCGCCAAGACTGCTCTGGACGGTTTGAAAGCCGAGAGTACCGTTGTAGAGACGATCACGGTAGTTATATTGCAGATTCAATGTATGGGGAAGGGAAGTCCCTAATATCTGGCGTAATCCCAAATTCACCCGCAAATTTTCTTCCACCTTGTTCAAGTCCAAGCTGGTTAACTCTCCAGTCCCTTCAATTACTGCTCGTGGACTCAAAACAGAATTTATCTTTGTCTTGACAGCAAACAGTGCGCCTAAGTCACCCGTACCTCCTTGCACAGCTTTTTGTACTAGCAACTGGGGCGTGATCGTCCAGCTTGTCCGCTCTGTATCGATCACTGGAAAGCCACGCTCAATATACAAACCACCCCGATCTTCTCCGTCATAGCCGGGGGAGACTATTGCAGGTGTAACGTCCCGCTCCCGACGGTCAATAGTCCGCTGATTCACGGGAATTGGTAAAGAGATTGTTTGATCCAATACCAAACGCTGCCCTTGTGTCCTGATACGGTCTACCAAGGGTGTCTCTCGCGTCAGAGTTACTGTATCTGCGCGTAATTCTAGTTCTGGGGGCGAAAAAGGATCATTAGTGATGCGGACATCCCTTGCTTGCCACCCTTGTGGATAGAAGTCAATGTTTTCAGCTTCAAACCTGAGCCGATTAACTGCACCTCCTGCTTTCGGTGGTGGGATGTTGCTAGCATCTGACTGACCACCAAATGTCACATCAATTCCTCCAGGGCTGCTCACACCGGAAAGGGGCTGATTGGCTCTAATGCGATCGCTGGGCGGACGTTTTGGAACTCCACCAGCAGTTATACCTGTGGGTGAAAAAGCAAAATCTGTTTGTGCTGAGGGTACGTAAATTTCTCCTCTACCATTTTCCAGTTCTCCATTATCTTGAACAAAGTTATAGGTAAAGCGTTGTCCGCGCAGTACCTGATCGCCCCGTGTTAAAGTTACGTTGCCTTCCCCCGCAGCAATCAAGTTGTCTAAATTGACTTGCAGGCGATCGGCATCCACCACCGCCCCATCAAATCGCACAACTACATTCCCAACAGCTGTAATAATTCGCCGTTGTTCGTCATACTCTTGCCGATCTGAAGTGACTTCTACAATTCTTGGTTTGGCCGGCGGCGTGCTAGCTGGCGCTTGTGGCTGATTGGTGGTGTCTACCTCTGGTGTAGGCGTTGGTGCTTGAGTTTTTTGTTGGACTTGGGAATTGAATTCTACAGTAATGGGCGTTGAGAGTTGGTTTGTCGGGTTACGAGACTTGAATTTGATAAAATTTTGTACTGATTGAGAACTCAGTGCAAGATCAGCAGCAGATACAGAGATATTGTCTCTTTCTGAAGACTGTGGTGCAGTAATATCACTTTGCTGTTTTTGCTGGGTTAACTTCTCAGTTAAAATTTCCCTCTTGGACTCGACATTGCTGTTTGTGGCACTTGGGGCATTTTGAAGAGGACGCGGAGATTGAGCGACAACGGGACTAGGGGCAACTCTAAAGCTACCAGAGTCCAAAAAGGTTGGTTTTTCTTCACCACTAAAATTGGAATCTGGCGTAGACGCAAAGCAGCTTGTCGTTAGACATCGCTCACCGAGTTTTTGAGAAGATTCACGTTTTACATTTACAGAGGAAGCCTCTGCTCCAACTTTTCTTGGCAACGCAGTGGCTTCTCTTTGCGTCTCCCGTTTGCGTAACGCCGCTCTTAGGACAAGTTCCGAACGCCGAATACCGATGCTCGGACTTGTCTTTGTGTCTTCTTTATCTTGGCGATTAGAGGTTTTAACCTCCTGCGTGGGATAACCAACGACCAGCGATCGCCCCAAAAGTGCGGCAGATCCAGAATCGCTAAGTGGAGAAGTTTCTGGTGGGAAGGTTTCTGGTGAATCAGGTACAGAGGAAGTTTCGCTAACTACCAAGTCATCCTGAGTTGAGTTGATCGAAGTTGGCAACTGCGGATCACTCTTTGCGTTATCCGTAATTGCCAATTGAGCCAAAACCTTGGGCTGCTTGGATTTATCTGTCTTTTCGTGTATTCCAGTATCTACACCTGAAAGAAACCTTATATGACTAGCAGATGAGGCGGGATTTACAGGTTGTAAAGATTCGACGATAGGAGGCGGATCGGGTGGCAGAACTGGATGAAGCATATTTGAGCAAAATCGGGCTAACAAACAGCCAAATGACGAAGGGAAGGATAAACATACATTTTGCCTTCCGACTGTCGCCTTCTGCTACCTACAGCAAGCTACCTGGAGGAAGAAACTTACTAACTTTCGCTTAGTAAGTTTCTGTGGCGTTTAGTATTTTCCGCCTTCCAAAGTCGCGGATAATTTATCGCCCTTTTACTCTAAGTCCCGACGACCGGGGTTACGAGCGGGATCGTTCGATAAAAATCCGAAGATGAAGATAGTTACGAAGAAGGCAACAACAATATAAACAGCGATTTTTAAAGTCAGCATAGAAATATCTCCAACTGGTAAGACAAAGAAAGCTTTTCTTTCACGATCTGCGATACAGAAAAGATAGCTACTTTATATTACCCAAATCTTGCCCCTTTTTTAGAGGACTCTAGGGACTTGGGACTGGGGACTTGGAGATTAGGGACTAGCAGTGCCTACCCTACGGTTATTGAGAATGGTGCAAGATGTCAGTTGTCTGACTTTTAGATGACCCTAAGAAATAACTCAGAGGCTGGCTACTCTTGTGACGTTGACTGACGGCAAAAGTTTCTTAAAAAGGGAACATAGTTACTGTCACCTGTTCCCTATCCCCTATTTTTCGGTTTGAACTTTTACTAGGTCTTTGCCGATTCGGTTTTTGATTACTCGTGCAGGTATGCCTACAGCAACAGAAAAAGGAGGAATATCTCTATTGACAACTGCTCCCGCACCAATAACACTGCCTTTACCGATGGTAACCCCATCTAACACCGTTACTCCATGCCCTAGCCAACAGTCATCCTCAATCACAATTCCCTTGCGAGTAACACCTTGGTATTTAATCGGCTTCATGGGATCGGCAAAATTATGATTATTGGCGTATATCCCTGAGTGGGAAGCAATCAAGCAGTGTTTACCAATTTTAATGTCTCCTGGCCCCTCAATACACACGTTGGGAGCAATGAAGGTGTCTTCATCAATATGTATACAGGTATTTTCCAAAGACCCTATATCAACGTTACGCTCAATGGCGACTCTATTTCCTAGATGAATTCTATTATTTTTGTGTCCTCTAGCATCCATCCGCACACCCTTGAAAATATATACTCCACTACCTATCTCAATACAAGGAGTACCGTTAAATTCAACACCATTTTGAATAAAAACTGGGCTGCCTATTCTGGCAAAAATACTACGATATCCCAAATTACGCAACTTGGGGCCGAGAATAAGTGTAGGAATATCTCCTAGTACAGTAGTTACTAAAAGTTCTTGCACGCGCTGCAATTTTGAAAAATATTTCTGATTATGCATGGCTACATATCTCTTAAGTCAATTGTTGTTGGGAGTCTTGAAAGTTGTTTTCGCTGTATCCTAATCTTCTGCCAGCACCAAAAAAATGTATTTATTGATACGTTAAATTTATTTGGCAATATTACCGAAATTTACCCATATTTATAGATGGTTTTCCAACATTTGAAAAACCATAGTCTGGCTTTGACTATGTGAGCAATTCTTGAATTTAGGTGTATATAATCACCCAATTGATATGCACAATTGCATTAAGTCGTTAGAAGCTTTTGTACTATAGGTACGTAAAAATTTTGCTTCTTTTTCACGATAACAATTAACAAAACAATTTCAGTAGATTGCAGAGTCAAACCTCAGACCATTAAATTGTCTGATGGGCAAATTTGCTGGTTTAGATAGGCTACTGTTTTGGTTGTCCGGCAAATTTGCAAAGCTTGTTACACAATTAGAGATGGACTTGTTTACGTTGAAGCTACTTTCTTTCAGGCGGTTTTAGTCTTTTTAAACAACTCAGTTCGACAAGCTATTTTGCAACAAACAATACATTTAACTAGACTATATTCAAAGTTCAGATAAAATTTATGCCTAGCATGACAATGTAATTATTGCTGGATTTTTATGGGAATTTTCCCCAAATCAAACCCAACTAGGGTGGATTATCTCCCACATCAGCCATCACATTGAAGTTAACCATCGGTGCAAACAAGTAAGCGCTTCCCCGACTGCTATGACGGCTTTCTTGCAACGAATTTCTAGAGTATGCTGCTCCAATCATGTTGCACACAGATGATTTACGGACTAACCAATTCATATTTGTAATGACATGAATGGCTTTTAATAACAATTGTTTTTAACGATAACACATTTTATTTTTAGTGGAACACCCTTATTAAATAAGTTGATTTCCCAGTTGGTTGTTGATGAGAATGGAGGAAAACAGTTAATTTTTCTACTGGAGCGATGCCTACGGTGGGCAAAGCCTACGCTACTCTTAAATAATTTTATACATTTAGAAAAAATCCCTTAAGTAGGGAGAGCAGAGAGGGCTGTAGTTCAATCAGTTGAAAAATGCTCTAAGGGGTTAATTTGCACTTTTGTCTATATTTCTCAAGTTGTTTGTGTAAGTAATTTTATAATTAAATGTTAAACTCAGAATGATATCTACTATACTTATGTCACCCTCTTTGTTAAAAAGCTAAAAATTTTCCTCTTACCTATTACTTATATCTAAAAATTTGTAAATCACCCATTCGGGTGAGCCAAGCGGGTGATGTGTGCTTGGGACTACTTGTTATAAATTTTATTGAAAGAAAGCTAAAACGCAGCTTAGTTTCCAGGAGAAGTCCCCAAAACAACATCAAATGCCCACATTGAGGTATCGGTTTTAACTCACACACTTGGTTCAAATTATGGCTTTAATTAAAGAAATTGTCCAAGAAGCTCTAACTACCGGCTATCTGAGTGTTGTAGCCGAAGATCAACTGCGATCGCAACTTCAAAGTAATTATGACTCAGAAGACCTAGATGCCTGGATCATTTTACAGCGATCTGTTGTGGCAGGTGATGTCAAACAAGAGTCGCGCCGAAAAAAAGCTTCTCTCTCTCCTAAAGCCAAGGACGCTTCATCGAGTATCAAACTTGCTTATCAAATGGCAGCGGAGATTGCCTATGCAGCAGCTGTAGCTTTGTCGATGACAAAAAATACTAAAGATCAACCTTCACTAGGCGCTTAAAATAACACCTTCGTAAGTTATTTTCCTGCTTTGGCATCAAAATTTATACCAAGTAGTTAGCATAGGCGTAGCCCGCCGCAGGCATCGCTTTTCCTAGTTAACTGCTTGGTATTATTTTTACACCAGCCAATTTTAGGCGATGTTTACAACAAGCTATTTGGTATCTCATGACCTTGAGCTAACCTTGACCGAAGAATTATTATATTAAGTCTTTCTTCTCACACTGTCTCTACGCTAGGGCAATTTTATTAAAAAATAATTAAAGTTTTAAGTGTTCCTGTAAGCCGCTATGCAGAATTTTCACCCTCAGCCAAGGACTTAGATTGATCCCCGGAATCAATTCTAAAATAAATATAAATTATTTCTTCAAAACTAAATTTTTTTTCAGTTATATATGGCAGTAAATGATTAAATTTTAATATACCAAGTATATGGCTGAGGCTAACGCATAGAATTAGAAACACCTTGGTGTAAACTTTAGCAACGAGGTTAAAAAGAATTCTCAATGCTTAACAAAGTCATCGCTTTTTCACAAACTACTGTATAAAGAATTGGCAACATTGGTAAAGAGAGTAAACAATAACCATAGCTAAACTTGGAGTTTTGCCAACCTATGCAGCCAATTCGCACATTTAACGTATCCCCTTCACTACCGCCGCGACTCGAACCACTACGGCGGCTGGCATATAACTTGCACTGGGATTGGAACGTTGAAAGTAAAGATTTATTTCGTCGCTTAGACTCTGACCTCTGGGAGTCTAGCCATCATAACCCTGTGTTGATGCTGGGTACTATCTCTCAATCGCGGCTTCTGGAAGTTGTCGAAGATGAAGGCTTCCTAGCGCAAATGGATCGAGCTGACCGTCAGTTAGAAGATTATTTGCAAGAGCGCACTTGGTATCAAAAACAACGCGAGCAAAAACCAAAAGAATGTTACGCCTATTTCTCGGCTGAATTTGGACTTGTAGATTGTTTACCCGTCTATTCTGGGGGCTTGGGCGTTCTGGCAGGGGATCACCTCAAATCTGCCAGTGACCTGGGGCTACCGCTTGTGGGTGTAGGTTTGCTGTATCAGCAAGGCTACTTTGCCCAGTATCTTAATGCGGATGGTTGGCAGCAGGAACGCTACCTGCTCAACGATTTCTATAATATGCCTTTGCATCTGGAGCGCAATGCCGATGGTTCAGAACTGCGAATTGCGGTAGATTATCCAGGACGCAAGGTATATGCCAGAGTTTGGCGCGTACAGGTGGGAACGGTGCCCCTGTATCTTTTGGACACCAACATTGAACCCAACAACACTTACGACCACGACATCACAGATCAACTGTATGGTGGCGACATCGATATGCGTATCCACCAGGAAATTATGCTGGGGATCGGTGGTGTGCAAATGCTCAAAGCCTTGGGGCTGAAAGTCACCGCCTACCACATGAATGAAGGACACGCCGCCTTCTCTGCTCTAGAACGCATCCGCTTGCTGATTCAGGAAGAGGGACTGAATTATGCCCAAGCTAAACAGGTGGTGGCTTCCAGCAATATCTTTACCACCCACACGCCAGTACCAGCGGGAATTGACTTGTTCGCTCCCGATAAAATGCTGTACTACCTGGGGTACTATGCAGAGATATTTGGGTTGCCCAAAGAGCAATTTTTAGGACTAGGGCGAGAAAATACAGGCGATTTATCTGGGCCTTTCAGTATGGCGGTGTTGGCGCTGAAGATGGCAACATTTTCTAACGGTGTAGCACAACTGCATGGTGTAGTGTCGCGGCAAATGTTCCAGGGTTTGTGGCAGAAAGTGCCAGTAGAGGAAGTGCCGATCGCCGCAATTACCAACGGTGTACATGCTCGCAGTTGCGTTGCGAAATCGACTCAAGAATTGTACGATCGCTACCTCGGACCAAACTGGTCATCAGCACCACCTGATAGCCAATTGTGGGAGAGGATGGAAGCTATTCCCGATGAAGAGTTGTGGCGCAATCACGAACGCTGCCGCTTAGATATGATTTTGTATGTGCGGGAGCATTTAGTGAAGCATTTGACCGATCGCGGCGCTTCCGCTTCCGAAATTGTCCAAGCCCAAGAAGTTTTAGATCCTTACGCTTTCACCATTGGTTTTGCCCGTCGCTTTGCCACCTACAAACGCGCCACCCTTTGGATGCGTGATTTGGAACGCATTAAGCGGCTGTTGCTGGCTAACAAAGACCGGAAAGTGCAATTTGTGATTGCTGGTAAGGCACATCCCAAAGATATTCCCGGTAAAGAACTCATCCGCGATATCAATCACTTTATCCGCGAACATCATTTAGAAAAACAGGTAGTGTTTGTTCCCAATTACGACATTCACATCTCCCGATTGATGGTTGCGGGTTGTGATATCTGGTTAAACACACCGCGTCGTCCACGGGAAGCCTCTGGTACAAGTGGTATGAAAGCCGCAATGAATGGCTTGCCGAATTTAAGTGTACTAGATGGCTGGTGGGATGAAGCTGATTACGTCCGCACGGGCTGGGCAATTGGACATGGAGAGAATTACGACGATCCTAACTACCAAGATGAAGTAGAAGCAAATGCTCTTTACGAGTTGTTAGAGAAGGAAGTTGTACCGCTATTTTACGAACATCGTGATAGTGATGGCTTACCCCGTCCGTGGGTTGCCAAAATGAAGGATGCAATTCGGTTGAATTGTCCGTTCTTTAATACAGCGCGGATGGTAGGAGAATATGCACAAAGAGCTTATTTCCCAGCTAGCGATCGCTATCATACTCTGACTGTTGATAACTATGCCCCAGCAAAAGAACTAGCTGCTTGGAAAGAAAAACTAAGTGAACACTGGTTTAACATCAGAATCAAAGATGTTGATGTATCGGCAGCTTCAGACATTGAAGTTAACCAAACCGTTGCTGTCAAAGCCAAAGTTGACTTAGCAACCTTGACCAATGATGATGTGCAGGTGGAGTTATATCAAGGTGCGATCGATGCCAATGGTGAGATTGTCAACGCTATACCAGTGGTGATGGATTACCAAGGTGAAGATGCACAGCAATTGAGTATTTACACGGGTAATATTACTTATACCGCTTCTGGTTTACAGGGCTTGTCGTTGCGTGTATTGCCGAAAAATCCACACCTAGCTAATCCTTATGAACCAAGGTTGATTGCTTGGGCAGAGTAAGAGTGCTGAGTAGTTATTGAATTCTCAAGAATAGGCGTTGCTGATTTAAGTTTAGCAACGCCTTTTATTTTACAAGTTTTCAGGTAGATAATTAATATCTACTAGCTGTTCTAAGGTATAAGTACAATATTGAGGCAAATTATCTAGTTTGCCTTCGGTTTTCTCAACTACATATCCTAAAGCATCATCATAAATTGATGGTAATTCATTTTCTAAGTATTGATATAAATTAGCTCTTTTAAACTCAAGTTAGAACTAAATCCTTGCATAAAACCTCTTGGACTTAAATCTTACGTTATTACAATTTTAGGATAATATTCTCTGGGGAATGATAATGTAGCCAGTGGTGCGATCGCCTAATACTAAATTACGTTGTTCTCCCCAATACCACCAGTATGCAGCAACGTAAGCGCAAATTAAGCTATCTAGTTTATCTTCAGTTGCTTTGAGGGCCGCGCCTGTAGTGGGAATTTCTGGAATAAACGAACCGCAGAGGCGCAGAGAACGCAGAGGAGGAGAGAAATAGGGAAGAATATCGAGAAGATAATTTTGGAGTTTGATTAATTCTAAGCGGCGTTCACTGATGCGTCCTTTTTTGTATTTGAGGATGCGTTCTAAGTTAAATAGGTTAACGATTGCTGGGTGGGGAAAAACTTCTATTTGATATCTGCTGAGTTTTTGCGGTTCAATGGTGGGTGCATGTGCAAAACCACGGGATTCTAATTCTAAGCCAAAGTTGAGGGTGCGCTCTGCGAAGGGTAGGTTTTGATTAGCTGGGTAGCATCCCGCATGATATTTACCAAAGTACTTATGGCTGAGTTTGTCGGGGAGGCGACTCCCGCTAGCGTTGGGTATGAGAGTAGGTGCATCTACGGCGATGATGGCTGGTTCGTCTGGTTGTACACTTTGATCGATCCAGGTGAGAATGTCTGCAATGGCTTCTTTGCGGTCTAGATCAAGTAGTTGCAGTTGTCCATCTATCCATTCTAAGCAGCATAGTCCACTTGGTTGAGATTTCCAGCCAAAATCAATGCCAATAAATTTCATGGTCATAACACGAATTTGCGATTATTTTCGCATTTTCGGGTAACCATTTATCTAAATTTACTTGCTAAAAATCGTGAGAAATAATCTTATAATCTTAAGCAGCTTGCCTTAATTTATTTTATCTCGCAATAAATTAATCAAGATTATTCCAATGAAAATTTTATTTTTACATCCCAATTTTCCCTCGCAATTTCGCAACTTAGCGACAGTTTTAGGTAAAGATCCTAATCACAAAGTCGTCTTTGGGACAAATCGTCGTGAAGGGGAAATACCTGGCGTTTATAAAGTTATTTACACTCCTTCTCGTGAAGCTGCTCCCCAAACTCACCACTATGTTCGCAACCTGGAAAATGCTGTTCTTACCGCTCAGGCTGTCTATCGCGTAGCAGAAAAATTAAAAGCCGAAGGTTTCGTTCCAGATATAGTTTATGGCCATTCTGGTTGGGGGCCGACTTTGTTTATGAAAGATGTTTTCCCCAAAGCGGAATTATTGTGTTATTTCGAGTGGTTTTACCATGCTCACGGTTCAGATGCAGATTTTGATCCCAATGAACCACTTAATGCTGATGATGAATGCCGCATCCGCGTCAAAAATGCGCCGATTTTGACTGATTTATATAGCTGCGATCGCGGTCTTTCTCCGACAAATTGGCAGCGTCAACAGTTTCCCAAAGAGTATCATAGCAAACTCACTGTAATTCATGATGGTGTTGATACCAAATATTTTGTTCCCAAACCAGATGCAAAGTTAGTTTTACCAAGAATAAATCTTGACCTTTCCCATGTGGAAGAGTTAGTAACTTACGTGGGACGGGGAATGGAACCTTATAGAGGTTTTCCGCAGTTTATGGAAACGGTGGCGCTACTTCAGCAGCGACGACCTAAGTGTCATGTGGTAGTTGTGGGAGAAGATAGGGTTGCTTATGGTAAAAATCTCCCCGATGGTAAGACTTATAAACAATTAATGCTAGAAAAATTATCTTTGGATTTATCTAGACTGCACTTTACAGATAGGCTTCCTTATAATGAGTACCTTCAGGTTTTGCAAGCTTCTTCTGCTCATATTTATTTAACCCGTCCTTTTGTTTTATCCTGGTCAATGTTGGAAGTAATGGCAGCAGGATGTTTACTAGTCGCTTCTAAGACTCCACCAGTATTGGAAGTCTTACAGGATGGGGTGAATGGACTGCTGGTAGATTTCTTTTCTCCTCAGAATATTGCTAATAGAGTTGAAGAAGCGCTGAATCATCCTCAGGAGATGAACGCTATTCGTGCAAAGGCGCGAGAGACAATTCTGAAGCGTTATGATTTGGCGAAACTGTTACCACAGCATTTGCAATGGATGTTGGCTGGTAAAAGTTCTGACAGTTTGAAAAAGCGCCCACATTCTAAAGGATTTGGCATAAATTAGATGTCATTAGTCATTAATTATTAGTCATTAGTTACAACCAACAAAGGACAAATGACAGAGAAATATCAAAGCGATATTTAAAATGCGAATTATTTTTACTATTGCCCATTTTTTCAAACCTAGCAGTGAGGGTCGCCATGCTTCCCAATGCAAAGACCCCCAACCACGCTTGCAGGCTTTAACTAAAAGCCTTGCCGCTTTACACCAATTATTTGGTAAATCTCAAAGTATCATCAACATTGCTCAACGAATAGCTTTTCCTGCCAACCAACCGCAGTCTCACGAACTAGATATTGTTATTTGTACAACCAAAGATAATCATCTTTTGAATCAGCTTCCTTTACCATCATCTTTATATAAGCATCATTCTACTAATGTAGAACCTCTGCTTTTGGGTTTTGAGTGTCAAGCTGTTCTGCAAAGTTGTCTCGGTCAATATGATTACTATTGCTTTTTGGAAGATGACCTAATTATCCATGACCCTTGGTTTTTTATAAAATTAAACTGGTTTACTCAACAAGCAAGTGATTTAAATTTGCTCCAGCCAAATCGTTATGAAGTTTCCCCTTACGGTTTGGTTCATAAAGCTTACATTGATGGGGATTTGGCTTTACGAGTAACGGCTCCCTTTCAAAATTTGCAGGAGCAACAGGAACTCAAAGGTACAATTATGAATGCGCCAATTACCTTTTGTCGTGCCCTCAATCCTCACGCAGGCTGCTATTTTTTGAATGCAAATCAGATGACTCATTGGGCTAATCAAACTTATTTCCTTGACCGGGATATTAGCTTTGTTGGGCCTCTAGAAAGTGCTGCAACCTTGGGAATTATGAAGACATTTCGGATTTATAAAAGCTCATCAGAGCAAGCAAGTTTTTTGGAGATTCAGCACTCTGGAACAGGATTTTTGGGGCTAATTGGTGGACAGGTGGGTTTAGCAGAGAGGTAAATCGAATTTAAAAGTTTGGTTTTTGTGAACAAAATTAATGCGATCGCTATTTATAAAAACACATTAGCGATCGCTCGACAATCAACTAACCTTAAATTGTGACTAATGGTTGTTCAACAGGGGTAGGCGTGGTCAGCGGATCAAATCCTAACTGCTCAGTAATGCGCTCTCTGGCTAAAAGGCGGTATTCCCAAAAATGCTCACCAGCAGCACATAAACCCAAATACATATTCACGAATTGGGGCTTGGTACGGAGAATAGCCCAAAGCTGTTGCCAAAATTGACCCCGAATTTCCTGCCGTTGCCAGCCTTGTCGCCACAGCAAGTGTACAAGTAGCCGCAGTCCTTTACCAGGAGGAAAATACATTGTCTGCTGTAGTTGCGGATTAGGTGTAATCTTCAGACATTGTTCAAAACAACGTCGGAGATAGTTTTTGGGTTCGTATATTTTCCAAATTGCCTCTAAATATTCTTTAGCAACTTCAGCCATCGGCCGGGTAGGAACAAAATTCATTAAGGAATTCTGATCCCCCACCTCCAAACCTCCAAATCCTTCTAATAATCGCTCCTCTCGTTTTAGTCTTTCCCAAAGGGCAGTATTGGGAAGGGCTTGCAGTATACCGAGCATCGGTTGAGGAATGCTGGTTTCTTCAATAAAAGCTTGAATTCGCTCTCCAGCACCAGACTTTTCGCCATCAAAACCAATGATAAATCCTGCATAGATCAGTAACCCGGCTTCATTGATGTTATGACAGGCTTCTAAAAGGGGATTGCGGGTATTTTGAAACTTGCGAGTGACTTGCAGGCTGTCTTGATCTGGTGTTTCAATACCTAAAAAGACTGCGTAGAAGCCAGCTTTAGCCATTAGTTCTAATAGCTCAGGATCTTCTGCTAGGTTGACGGAAGCTTCGGTTAGGAAGGTGAAGGGATAATTGCGTTCCTGCATCCAGGGAATTAATTCTTGTAAGAGGCGTTTCACATTGCGTTTATTGCCAATGAAGTTATCATCCACTACGAACAGAGATCCGCGCCAGCCTAAATCATAGAGGGTTTGGAGTTCTGCTAGAGTTTGACTGGGTTCTTTGGTACGTGGTTTGCGACCGTATAGATTGATAATGTCACAGAATTCGCATTCAAAAGGACAACCGCGAGAAAACTGGATTGCCATCATTAAGTAATCATCTCGCTTGAGTAAATCAAAGCGAGGGATGGGGCTTTGGGTGACATCTGGTTTTTCAAGGGCGCGAAATGTTCCTTGTTCTTCACCTTTAGCGATCGCATCTAAAAATTGCGGAACTGTAATCTCCCCTTCATCTAAAATCAAATAGTTAGCTCCTGCTTTTTGGGCAGGTTCTGGTACTGAGGTCGGATAAGGGCCACCCACAGCAACTTTTTTTCCCAGTTGCGCTGCTTTGTGAATTTGGGCGAGAAAATCTTCTTTTTGTGCAAGCATCGCTGAAAGAATCACGATGTCGCACCATTGCCAATCAGCATCTGTTTCTTGATTAACATTGCGGTCATAAAACCGAACTTCCCAGTCTGTTGGTAGCATAGCGGCAACAGTTAGAATCCCTAACGGTGGGATAAATGCTTTAAGCCCCGCTATTTTCATGAATTCGTCATAAGACCAAAACGTTTTAGGAAAGCGGGGGTAAAGTAAGAGTACTTTCATTGCTGTAGTCCTCTAATTAAATTTTGGTTGGAAAATTTTTACTTTTGATCAATCCGTGTTTTGGATGCTGATTGCAGAGATGATGCTACGATCCCATTACCCCTATTCTTTATCTATCTGTCTTTAGATAGACATTTGCATCTGCAAATGTAATTTTTAATTAATTAGCAGGATTACCGCCGTTGTAATAAAACGTCGAAATCATGTTTAATTGCGGCGTTTTGCGATTTAGTATTTGTATTGCCGTGTTATGTATAGGACTAGTATTTGATTTTTGAAAAGATACGTATGGTGCGTTAGCGACAGCGTAACGCACCATTCTTAAGGCTTTGGTGCGTTACGGCTTACGCCTAACACACCCTACAAATACTTAGATTTTTTCAGAAATCAAATATGATTCCTATAAATGCAACCTCTTGCAATGCGATTGTATTGACTAACAATGTGATTGTATTGACTAACAATGCGATTGTATTGACTAACAACGGCATTGCATCAACTAACAATGGCATTGCATCGACTAACAATGCCATTGCATCAACTAACAATGCCATTGCATTGACTAACAATGCGATTGTATTGACTAACAATGCCATTGCATCGACTAACAATGCGATTGCATCGACTTCAACAGACTACAGTAAAGCATTGCAATGCCCACTCAACAAGCTGTGGTTAACACACTAAATTATCGTTTTCCTTCGTGAAGAGTTTTTATAGCAATCCGAGTTGAGTTAAAATCTCTCATCCCACAACGGCGAGTTGACCTGGAAAATGTCAAAATTAAATGAGTTTTGTGTAGGCGCAAGCGACTTGTCGCCAGACATCGCCATTTTACTAGCGCGGATTTGAGATAATTAAATTGGAATTTATGGGCAAGCAACGTGTTCTTTCTGGAGTTCAACCAACGGGCAATTACCATCTAGGTAACTACTTGGGAGCCATTCGCAACTGGGTAGAAGGTCAGAGCGAATACGAAAATTACCTTTTTGTGGCTGATTTGCACGCGATTACAGTGCCACACGACCCAACACAGTTAGCAGCTGATACCTACACTCTTGCTGCTCTCTATCTAGCCTGTGGTCTTGATTTAAATCACTCCACCATCTTTGTACAATCCCACGTTTCGGCCCACAGTGAACTCACTTGGTTGCTCAACTGCATTACACCTCTAAACTGGCTGCAAGACATGATCCAGTTTAAGGAAAAGGCTGTTAAACAAGGAGAAAATGTGAGTGCAGGTTTATTAGATTACCCTGTGCTAATGGCAGCAGATATCTTGCTTTACCAAGCGGATAAAGTGCCAGTGGGTGAAGATCAAAAGCAACACTTGGAATTGACACGGGATATTGCAGCTCGGTTAAATCACCAATTTGGTAAACCAGATCAACCAGTTCTGAAGTTACCAGACCCTTTGATTCGCAAAGAAGGAGCAAGGGTGATGAGTTTAGCGGACGGTACACGCAAAATGTCGAAGTCTGATCCTTCGGAGTTAAGTAGAATCAGTTTGCTAGATTCACCAGAACAGATTCAATACAAAATTAAGCGTTGTAAAACTGATCCCATTCGTGGGCTGACTTTTGATGATCCAGCGCGGCCAGAGTGTAATAATTTGTTAACGCTGTATACATTGCTTTCTGGAAAGAAAAAGGAAGATGTAGCAGTTGAGTGTCAGGATATGGGCTGGGGACAATTCAAGCCATTGTTGACGGACACAATTATTGAGTCCCTGAAACCAATTCAAGAAAAATATCACTCGATAACAGAGGATAAAAGCTATTTAGAGTCTGTGTTGCGGGATGGAGGGGAAAAAGCTAGAGCGATCGCAAATCAAACTTTATCACAAGTAAAAGCTGCTTTAGGCTACTCTCTTCCTCTATAAGTTTTCCCTTTTCGGTGTGATTTGCTATACCATTTAAGAAATTGAAATTCTTAATGTTATGCATCACACCCATAGCCACACAGCCTTCCGCAGAGCTGTACAAGCAGGTGAATTTCTAGTTACTGCTGAGGTAGCACCGCCAAAAGGGGGAGATCCAGCGCACATGATTCAAATGGCGGCGACTCTTAAGGGAAGGGTTCATGCTGTCAATGTTACTGATGGTAGCCGCGCAGTATTACGGATGTCTTCGTTAATGGCATCGGTGATTTTGTCACAATACGGTATAGAGCCGATTTGTCAAATTGCTTGCCGCGATCGCAACCGTATTGGTTTACAAGCTGACCTGATGGGCGCTCATGCTTTAGGTATCCGTAATATTTTAGCTTTGACTGGCGACCCAGTTAAAGCAGGTGATCATCCAGATGCCAAAGCAGTGTTTGACTTGGAAGCTGTGCGACTGCTGCAACTGATTCGGAAGATGAATCAAGGCGTTGATTGCAATGAGAAACCCTTGACTGATGGAGCATTAGATTTATTTGTTGGTGCAGCAGTAGATCCACAATGTAAGAGTTGGTCGGGTTTGCAAAGTCGATTTGAACGCAAAATCGAAGCTGGAGCGCAGTTTTTTCAAAGTCAGTTGATTACCGATTTTGAGCGGCTAGAAAAGTTTATGGATAACATTGCCGCTGGTTATAAAAAACCGATTTTGGCAGGAATTTTTCTGTTGAAATCGGCAAAAAATGCCCAGTTTATTAATAGATGTGTTCCGGGGGTAAATATTCCCCAACATATTATTGATAGATTGGCAAAAGCCAAAGACCCTTTTGAGGAAGGGATAAAAATCGCCGCCGAGCAAGTGCAGATAGCGCGGCAATTATGTCAAGGTGTCCACATGATGGCGGTGAAGCGAGAAGATGCGATCGCGCCAATTTTAGATTTGGCTGGGGTTGCTCCAGTTAATCAGTTAGTATCCAAGTAAATAAGATAACGAATCTTTTATTAAAGCAGATGGAACCATCTGCTTTTTTTAATGCTAAATCAGACACATGTACACTATTTTTGATAAATTTTGAATATCCAATTTTCGCTTGACTAAATCTAAGTGCAAACTGATAAAATATTTTATAGCTTATTTCAAGCTTTTCCTAGCATATTTTTTGCCATAATTGGCGATATGACTGTGAATGTCAACGCCTATGAATTTGTTTCAGTTGAAGTAAAAGAAACTGCTTTTAGGATTGATGGCGTATTCGTCCCTACAAGTGAAACCACAAACCAACCACTTTACTTTGTTGAAGTTCAGTTTCAATTAGACTCAACTTTTTATAGACGCTTGTTTGCTGAAATCTTTCTTTACTTGCGTCAAAACGGATCAGTCAATTTTTGGCGTGCTGTTGTCATCTATCCGCAACGAAGTTTAGATCCGCAAGACCAACAGCCGTATCAGTTGCTGCTAAACAGTTCACAAGTGCAACGCATTTATCTAGATGAATTAGATTCAGAAGACAACTCACTTCAAGTTGCGATCGTTAAATTAATTATAGAAAGGGAAGAGACAGCCATTGACAAAGGTAGAGAATTGATTTTACAAGCAAGACAAGAACTGGCAGATGAAGCTACCACCAAGCAAATTGTAGAATTGATAGAGACTATTCTGTTGTACAAATTTACCCGGTTAAGCCGAGAGGAGTTAGCAGAAATGTTGGGTATAGACGATGAATTCAAAAAAACAAGGATGTATCAATCAATCAAGGAAGACGGCTTAGAAGAAGGTCGCCAGGAAGGTCGCCAGGAAGGTCGCCAGGAAGGTCGCCAGGAAGGTCGCCAGGAAGGTCGTCAAGAAGCTAAGTTAGAAGCTATTCCCCGGTTGTTAGCATTGGGATTGAGCGTGGAACAAGTGGCGGTGGCTCTCGATTTAACGGTGGCGCAAGTACAGCAAATAGCCGAGAATCAGTCTAGCTGATAGTGGCCACTGCTTGCCTTTAATGTAATCAGCAAGTGCGATCGCCTCTTTTATGTTTAGTTTCACTAAACCAGAAACGATCACACTTAAAACCTGGGTTACATCTTACCGTGTTGCATCACTTCTTGTAGATGCCGACGAACTTCTTGTGCTTGCTCAAGATCAGATTGGCGCAATTTTTGGAATAACTCTACACAAGGCTGGGAACCTACTTGCTCTGCATCTTTGATGTAAATCTCGTAAGCTTTAACGGCTTCAGCCTTGTTATGCAAAACGGTGACGAAATCATACTCCAAGTTGCTAATTACTTCTTGAGACTGTCCATTACCTGTATTTGTAGTCATGGCTTGACCCTCTTTTAGAATTTCTAATTAACTTTATACTCACCCTTAAAGAGGGATTCATCTTCCAAAAAGAGTATATTTCAATACGTCGGAAGTACCTTGCAAGGGTAGGTTATACCATTTTAGATTTTAGATTTTAGATTTTTAGATGCATCAAATTTCCTGATACAGCCTCAAGCAAAGGAGTGCAGAGTAGGAAAATGCTTTTTCCCTACTCCCCAGTACAGACGCGATTAATCGCGTCTCTCCCACTCCCTATTTTCATAAGAATTTATCCAAGCGGTTGATTCTCATCACATTGACGTGAATACTGTAATTCCAAATCATTTTGCCGTTCCCTACCTCCTCTATACACAACCGGACAAAACTTAGTGTTAGCGCTCATACAATCCATGTGTGGTGTCTTAGCACAGACTACGAGTAGTCCACCCAGAACAAATAACAAACCACAAATTGCAAGCGTATTAACCCAAGAAATTTCCAGCGCTCCGTGAACTACTACCTCTCGCAGTAGAGATACAATTGTTACCTCAACTGCCACTCCTACAGAGATACTATGTTCTTGCAAATAGACCATTAATAGTCGAAATAACTCGACTAAAATCAACACAAATAGTATTTTTGCAGTCACATGTTTATAGTCTAGTGGCTGCGTGAGGGCGATAGCTATCCCCCACAATTGGATTAGCATGACGGCGAACAAACCCAAACACAAAACAATCACAATTAAGTCTTGAAAGGCTTCCATGTTGCGAACAATTGATTGCCGATCAAGCCAGCGATCGCTAAATAAAAATCGACTCTTCGGGCGCTTTTGCATGTACGTTTTTTCCAATCGGGACAAGTTCAGACAACACCAGCGAGTCAACCCAATAGTTTTATGTTATGCAATATTAAGTTTTTGCGCATCAGCGAGGTTGGTAATTTAAATTTTGTGCTTGTTGCAACAATTGTTCGGCATTTTTCGCCCACTGAGGATTACCCTGAGCATTATATAAATCTCTAGCAAATTGTAATACTTGTACTGCATCTCCATATTGCTGTAACTGCATAAAAACTAACCCTGCACCATAATAAGCATTAGGATAGTTAGAGTTAGCTTCGGCTGATTTTCTAAAAGCCTCTAATGCTTCTTGTGATTTGCGTTGCCCAAACCAAATTGAACCGAGATTGTAGTAAGCTTCGGGGTACTTCGGATTAATTTTTATTGCCTGATTAAAAGCATCTCTGGCTTGATCGAGTTTACCTTGTTGGAGATAACACATCCCCATATGATAAGGAGGCTCTGGTGCATTTTTGCTATATTCTATGGCTTTTTTAAAAGATGCGATCGCTCGCTCACAATCTCGTTGCTGTTCTTGTACTAAACCCAAGTTATAGTGAGCAAATCCGAGTTTGGGATCAAGTTCTAACGAACGTTGCAAATAATCGTTAGCTAACTGTAAATTATTCCCTTCTAATAACGCACCACCTAAATTCGCAAAAGCTGGAGCAAATTTAGGATCAGCTTGCGTCGCTCGATAAAATGCATCCGCAGAGGGTTGCAATTGTCCTGTTTGTCTGAGTGCTAGCCCTAAATTATAGTGCGCTGGTGCTAATGCTGGATCTAATTGGGTTGCTTGTTTAAAGGCTGCGATCGCATCTTGTACCCTTCCCGCCTGAATTGCCTGTAAGCCTTGATTTAACCAGTCTATGGCAGTTTTAGGATTAGATTGTGCCAGCTTTAAGGCAACACGAGGAGCTAGAGAAAGAGAGGGAAAGGAAATACTAACAACGAGCAGAGTCAAACTTGCTAACCCGGCTATGCGATATTTAAAGAATGATAATGCCATTGATTTTCTGACTCGCAACACTTTCAGTTAAATTTACTTCATCAAAACTTTTTTACAAATATTTTTAATTTTCCATAAAAATTTGTATTTATTAACTTTTCTTAAGCTAAATCTTACGACAGGCTACAATTTTTTTAACTTTCGATTAAAGGGAGGATAATAGCAAATTAAAGAAGGGGTAATTTTGACTCCAGAGAACCATTTTTTATCCCTGATATATACAGAATCGTGCGGTTAGGAAAAACTTACCGCAAGGGAGGTTTTATGAACGAAAAAGTAAAATCGGGTTCGCGGAATGTTGCAATTGTCGGGCCTTATTTAAGTGGAAAAACCACTTTACTAGAAAGCTTGTTATTTGTCACAGGGGCAATCTCTCGCAAAGGGAGTGTTAAGGACAGCAATACAGTAGGAGATAGTTCTGCCGAGTCGCGCGATCGCCACATGAGTGTAGAAGTCAGCGCCGCTAGCACTGAGTATAACGGCATTCGCTTTACCTTTATTGACTGTCCGGGAAGTGTAGAATTTGCCCAAGAAACGTACAATGCCTTGATAGGAGTCGATGCGGCAATTGTAGTTTGCGAACCCATCCGCGATCGCGTCCTCACCCTCGCCCCTCTATTTAAATTCCTGGATGATTGGGAAATTCCCCACATCGTCTTCGTCAACAAAATGGATCGGGCAAATATTCACGTTTTGGAAACGTTGCACGCGCTGAAAGCAGTATCTAGCCGTCCCCTGGTAGCGCATCAATATCCCATCATGAACGGGGAACAACTCACCGGCTTTATTGATATGGTGAGTGAACAGGCATATCAATATCATCCAGGCGCACCTGCTGACCCCATCCCCTTCCCCGAAAGTTTAAAAGAAGAAGAACATACAGCACGGGCAGAAATGCTCGAAGCCTTAGCAAATTTTGACGATCATTTACTTGAAGAACTTTTAGAAGACATCGAACCACCCCAAGAGGAAATCCTCAAAGATTTAAAAATGGAATTAGGGGCAGATTTGGTAGTGCCCGTTTTCTTTGGTGTAGCAGAACAAGATTATGGTGTTAGACCTCTATTAGAAGCTTTGTTACGGGAAGCCCCCGAACCAGAAACCACAGCAGAACGTCGTTTAAAAAACATAAAAGGTGATACACCTCTAGCGCAGGTATTAAAAACTTACTACACTCCCCAAGGTGGCAAACTCTCTCTCGTGCGTGTTTGGCGGGGCAAATTAACTGATGGCATTGTCCTCAATGGCATTCGCACTGGTGGAATTTACCGCCTCATGGGACAACAACAGCAGTCAGTTAACCAAGTTAGTGCTGGTGAAATTGTTGCATTGAGCCGTTTAGAAGGAATCAAGACAGGCGATACAATCTCTATAGAACAGCAGTCGGCAATAAAATTACCCAAAGCTGTAGAGTTGGAACCAGTGTATGCCCTCGCCATTACACCAGAAAAGCGTAACGATGAAGTTAAACTTAGCGGTGCCATCACCAAGTTATTGGAAGAAGACTGTTCACTTGCTTGGGAACAACACGGCGATACTCACGAAGTTATCTTGTGGGGTCAAGGCGAGATTCATTTACAAGTTGCCCTAGACAGACTGCGCCGCAAATATAACTTGCCAATGACAACCCACTTGCCGCAAGTGCCTTATAAAGAAACCATCCGCAAAACGGTGGCTTCAGTTCATGGGCGTTATAAGCACCAAAGTGGTGGTCACGGACAGTTTGGTGATGTTTTTCTCGACATAAAACCCCTACCACGCGGCACAGGTTTCAACTTTAATGAAACCATTGTTGGTGGCGTGGTTCCCAAACAGTACATTCCTGGCGTGGAAATGGGCGTGCGGGAATTTCTGACACATGGGCCTTTGGGCTTCCCAATAGTTGATGTGGCGGTAACTCTGACTAATGGTTCCTATCACAACGTTGACAGTTCCGAACAAGCCTTTAAGCAAGCTGCCCGATTGGCAATGCAAACGGGGATACCCCAAGCGGAGCCTACCCTATTAGAACCAATTCTGCGGGTGGAAGTGACCACACCTAGCGAATTTACCTCCAAAGTGCTGCAACTATTGAGTGGTAGACGGGGGCAAATTTTAGGCTATGAGGGCAGAAACGATTGGCAAGGCTGGGATAATGTCTCTGCATACTTGCCACAAGCAGAGATGCAAAACTTTATTGTAGAGCTGCGATCGCTCACTTTGGGCGTTGGTTCCTTCCACTGGGAATACGACCATCTCCAGGAAGTGCCAGAAAAGCTTGCCGAACGTGTCATTCACAGCAATGGTAATGGTGGTAACGGCAACGGTAAGTAATTTTGGATTTGGAATTAATCTAAAGTAGCGTAGGCTTTGCCCACCGTAGGCATCGCTCCAAGGCTGAGATTCCTGACTTCTGAGAGAAATCGGGAATCTTTTTTACATCTGTAAAAGGATTCGTAAACCTCTAACTTGTCTGAAATGATATGAGTTTCATAAAAGCGTTTGGGAATTATGTGATTAAGTATATTCGTCTTAACTACACAGAAAAACTCATGGGCTTTATAGTCTCTCTTGTCACTGGTCTAATTGCAATTCTCGTCTATCTCAATACACATAGCATCTCTGGTGAAAGGTCACGTTTAGCTATACGCACAATTATGATGTTGATTGGCAGTATTGCAGTACTGAATTCTTTTTCTAGACTTTTGGTGATTGTCCCACCTGGTAATGTCGGTGTCGTCAATTTATTTGGTGAGGTTTCCGAAACTACTCTTAATCCTGGTGTCCACTTGCTTAACCCCTTTAGCAAGGTGCTGAATTTTTCTACTCGCATTAAGGATATAAAGGAAAACGTAGATGCAACATCCCAAGAAGGTTTGAGCCTAAATCTTGATGTCAGTCTTCAGTACAAGCTCGATCCGCAAAAGGCAGCTACAGTATATAAAACAATTGGAACTGATGAAACACAACTGGTGATTTCCAGATTCCGCTCTACCGTCCGCGCCATCACGGCAAACTACCCAGCCAATGCTATTTACTCTACCAAACGCCAAGAAATCGCCCAAAAAATTGACCAACAACTTACCCAAGAGATACCGGCTTTGGGTTTCATCGTTGAGGAAGCTCTTTTAAGAAACATCAAAATGCCTGATACTCTACAAGCTGCAATTCAAAACAAACTCAAAACAGAGCAAGAAAATCAGCAGATGAAATTTGTTTTAGAGAAAGAGCGTCAAGAGGCACAACGAAAGCTTATTGAAGCGCGAGGTATAGCTGATTCCCAAAAAATCCTCTCAGGTGGACTTAGTAACCAAGTGCTACAATTACGAGCGATTGAAGCCACAGAAAAGCTAGCTCAATCTAATAATTCTAAGTTGGTAATTATTGGTTCTGAAAAAAGTGCGGTGCCTATTATGATCCAGCCATAAACACGAACCTCAAAGCCCTAAAATTTTCTGAGCGGGTCAATGGCTTTTCAAATGATCTCTGCTTCACTTATTTACACCCGCCTGTTGGGCGAGCGCTTTTCGCAGATATTCTTGACGTGGTTCAATATAAATCTGCTTACGAATTTTGCTCGACACAATTTAAATTGTACATCATGTAAAATTTAAATTGTGTATTAATTGATAGTAGTATTGCGATTGGTAACTCAGTCTTGCGAGACATCGCTTAAAAAGTATATACGCTTTAACAAATGAGCACTGGGATTCTTAATAGTATTCCCATAGGCAGCAGAGGACTCTACGATAAGAAGCTTATCGTCACAAGTAAAAAATTCTTTAAATTGCCTATGGAGACTTTCAACATCTTCATCTTCTGGCACACTAATACACCATACATTTTTCAAAACTTTCTCAGCACCAGCATCAGCCCTGATTAACTCTTGTTCAATTTGCTTATAATCTTCACTACGGTTTTCTGTGTCTATCAAATCATAGAGAATAAAAAATTGTTTGTTTTTCATAACAACACTCATAAATACTAAAATAGAGATTCATGCTACTATTTATATTTATTTAAATAAATCATGCTAGTAAACAGTACAAATACTGGTATTTAGCATAAAGTCATAATATAATGCATTGTTTTGTAGTAATATTGTGAGCACAGATTTATCTTACGCAAAGCTGAGGGAGTGTGGTTTTATGGATTTTATTATTAGCGACTGTGTTCGCAAAGATGTAAATAAAAGTGCAAGATGTATATTATAGTTTGGGTACACTATAATATACATTTTGCAATGAAAATTCTTATATAATTATTATGTTTGTGTTTTACAACGACAAAAATAAAAAACTTGAAATAATAGAGATTAAATCAGGAATTAGACCCTTAGATATAGCAATCAATATTTTTAATTGGCCAAACTATTTTTTGATAAACTTATTTAATAACTTAGTAGATAAAATCAATTCACCAGGTAATCTTTCACAAGATGATAGTGAAAATATAATAAAAATCATCGAGGAAGGTCGTAAACAAAAAGTTTCAGAAATGGAAATCGAAATGAGTCGTGATGTTGCTACAGGAGTCAGTATAAACGGTCTAGAAGGTGTTGACGTAACAATTGGATGTAAAGGTAATACTAAATATGTGATGAAGGTAAAATACAAATACGATTAGGTGAAGAACAATGGTAACACTTCAATTACGACAATTAAGTGTTCCGCCAGGACATAGAGTAATACTCCACGATGTTAGCTGGCAAGAATTTGAGGCGATTTTAGAAGAACTTGGCGACCATCGAGCCACTCGATTGGCTTACAGCCACGGAACTTTGGAGATGAGAATGCCATTACCAAAGCATGAGAAAGCCAAAGTCATCATTGGGGATTTGGTGAAAATACTGTTGGAAGAATTAGAAATTGACTGTGAAACATTTGGCTCAACCACTTTCAAACGTGAAGATATGGCTTTTGGTGTAGAGCCTGATGACTCTTTTTATATTCAGAATCATGCTCAAATGATTGGTAAAGAGCGAATAGACTTGAGGGTTGACCCACCACCTGACTTAGGAATTGAAGTTGATGTTACTTCTAAAACTCAACTAGATGCTTACGAAGCATTGCGAGTTCCTGAACTGTGGCGATATGAAAATGGCAAGCTACAAATTAATATTCTTCAGGATGGCAAATACATTGAGTCTGAAATTAGTTCTACTTTTCCCAACTTGCCTATTATTGAAGTAATTCCCCGGTTTGTCGAACAAAGCCGAACTTTAGGTAGAAGTCCAACGCTTAGAGCATTTCGTCAATGGGTAAGAAAGCAGATAACCCAAACTTAATGTAACTCTTGCTTCATCCGCGCTAAATCTCTTACCAAATGGTCGAGTTGTTCCATTCCCACCTTGCTGCTAGTTGAATGATACAGTATGAGCGTTGCTAGAAACTGATGACTATGAGCGGTGAAATTGTCGAAAAACTTAAGGAAGCTAGTACTGGCTTGTTGATGATGAGCGAGTCGGATTATCCTTTCAAGGTTGTTCAGTGGGAAGGTGCTGCACCTGCAACACAGGAGAAAATTTTGCAGCTAACAGGTTCTCAAGACCTGCCAGTAGAAATAGTAGACTTGGACTATCTCTTTCGTAATTGTGCATTTGAGCAAGAGTGGCACAATGAATTACAAAAAAAAGATGTTAAAAAATTTCAAACACTTGTCCAGACGCTTAAAGATAATCTTAGTGACATCAGCGTTTATCGTGTTGGAAAAATAAATATTGACGCTTATATTATAGGAAAAACTAAAAATGGTGACTTAGCTGGAGTAGCAACAAAACTGGTTGAAACCTAGTAAGCAGGTTGAAATTTTCTCTAAATAAAAGCCTAGCCGTATAGATGGCTAGGCTTTCTCATTTTTGAAATCATCTAAACTTATAAATTATCGATTCGCGCTTCTATTACAGACTGAATAGATGTTGAAACTTGTGAGAGAAAATTGTATCCAGTTAGGGATTCTAATGAGTCAACGCTAACCCGATAGTTTCTCCAATTCGCTGTTCGCACCCCTTGAGCGTTGGGAATATTGACAGCAATAACTCTCGTACTGGTTGTCACGCCACTAAGACCTGAACCGGGAGTATTTAATACAACAATAATTTTCCAGGTTCTGTTAGGGACTTGAACCCGTCCATTAGCTATTGTATAGAACGTTCCGTTAGAACCAGTACCGCCCATCCCATATCCACCAGATATGATGTAGAGTTCTTTACCCTGTCCTACTAGAGTTCTGGCATAATCCTCTAGGTTTGCCCAAATTCCCTGATTGTTATCTGGCGCTTGAGCAATCATATTGCTCATCAAAAAAGTGGCAGAATTATTAGTAACATTACTAGTCCTGTCAGCACTAGGTGTCATGTGACCACGATCAAACCCACTTCCACTAAAATCGGTAGATTGAACTTGATAACACCCAGAAGGAAGTGTTGTATCAGCCCGAAAAGTATCTTGCCTCGGTGTGCTACCTAACCAACTACTATTTAACTGCCAAGACACCCAATTTGGTCTACCTGTTCCGCAGTTGTAGCCAATTACATACTGTGGTTTTACCAACAAGTAGTTATTTTGGCTAGAAGTTCCAGCGTTGCTGGGGTTGCCAAGGGTTAGGTGAACACTTACTGATGACTGGGCTGGTACAATCTGTGCCAACCCAACTATGAATAAAACTACTGTCACAAATGGCAGTAGAAATTTGAAAATCTTGATTTTTTTCACGTTTTTGTACTCTTGATGACAAAAACAGTGTCCAAGTTCTTCGCTTCAATATCAAGCATACAGTGATACAAAAATAAAAATTTTTCTAATGATAAATATGTAGTGACACAATAGCCAGAAATCTCGATTCGGCAAGAGTTAACAATCAAAAAACTTACTTTCTTGATGAGTGATAGCTTAAAATTAGGACTTACGCAGAGGTCGCGGAGGAATGAGAGTTTGAGAGGATTTTTGCATAAGTCCTGAAAATTTTGCATCTCTACACTAAGATTCATGCATCTAATCAGCAACGCCAATATTTTCTCTGAGAGGAAATTTAATTGATGGGATAAATGAGGGCGATCTAGTGCGATCGCCTTTTCCTCTGAAATATTCACACACCATTATATAGAAACTTGAACGCCAGCAGTTAATGATGAAGGTTATCGGTATCTATTGCCTTAATATCTAATTTTCTGGTTGCGGTGGCTATTTAATTTCCTCAAAATTCTCAATTGTGATATATATTTCTTCATCAGCTATCTGGCTGTTGTAATCGATCTCAATTTGGGTTGGATAGCCAAGTCCAGGGCTGTAACTCACATTCAGGCTGAAGGCTTGACGGTTAATAGCATCTTGAATCACATTAAACAGCTTAGGAATTGTTTTGTAGTTTTGAAAGAATTCTGGATTAACTACTTGGCCTGTAGCTACAGAAGTGATGGAAGTTGTTTGACCATTACGGACTTCAATGACTACTGGCCCCCTAGCGTCGGGTATACAAAAGCATCCATTACTAAATGTATAGCGATAGTTGGAAATATTTTGCTGATTCCACAAATAGCGATTAAATTTTAATCGCCTTAAATCCAAGTTATTATTTTTTGTTGGCGATTGTGCTATCTCTATGGGAGATTTGGAGATTACTGGTAGGTTAAGACCGAAAGATAGCAATAATCCGGCACTGATAATGATAGGTAAACGCATATCAATTCACTTAATTTTAAAAGTGTTATATACATTAATTCATCTACTTGTTTAAATACACTTTATCTTTTGATTAAAATTTATTAGTAGTTAGCCAAGGACAAATAACAAATTTATGACTGTAGTTATTTTTCCACTGTGGTAAACTACCCAATGCACCAAAACAAAATCAAAAATTCTTTAGAAAAGCGAAACCTTGCGTTTCCATATAATTAATCATCCTGGAGAATTAATTAGTCTACAGGATGATGATATGCTGCTTGGGTGAAACGAATTTGCACCAGCCAAAAAGCTTTAGTAACGATATTCTATCAGTAGAGAAAATTCTACGCCGTTACAAGAGCTATGTCTAAATCATATCCAAATGACTTTGGCAATTAACTGCGGTGCGATCGCATCTGTGCGACAATCTTCTATCTATGCCGTAAAATTTTTACAGTAAAAAACAAATTTTTTATTTCAAGCATGAATGAAGCACAAACTTGGTATATTGTCAAATATTCTGCTGGTAACTGCGAAATCTTCCCCAGCGACAAAGTTGCAGACGATGATCTAGAAACTATAGAACAGTGGGGGCCTTTTAGTTCGCAAGGAGAAGCGATCGCTCGGCGTGTCGGACTTATTAGGTCTGGAAAGTGCCAACCAGTATAAGTTAGGAGTTAGCAATGATGGATTTTATTGCTAACTCCTAACTATTCACTCCTAACTTTATTCCTAACTCTTCATTTTTCTGCTGTGGCTGTGCCTTTAACAGCAATTTTTTTACCTATCACTTCCACTGCTTTAGCGAATTGGGGATCTGCGAGGGTAGCGAGTTTATCACGTTCGTTGAGCCACAAATCTTGTCGCTGGGCATCTGTCAAATCCACTTTCACATCTGGATCAATACCATGCTTATTAATATCTCTATCATTGGGCGTATGGTATTTAGCAATTGTCACGGCTAATCCTGAGCCATCTTCTAGGGGACGTACCGATTGCACTAATCCCTTACCAAAGGTTTGAGTTCCCACCAAAGTTGCACGTTTGTTGTCCTGCAACGCTCCTGAAAGGATTTCGCTGGCACTAGCTGAACCTTTATCCACTAATATTACCAACGGTTTATTTGTCAGAGCACGTCCGTTTGCCACTTCTCGCTCTCGCTCACCTTGGCGGTCGATGGTGGAAACAATTGTGCCTTTATTCAGCCACATCCGGGCAATATCTATACTAGAGAAAAGTAAGCCGCCTGGATTTCCACGAAGATCAAGGATATATCCAGCTACCCGTTTGCTTTCTAAATCTTTGATGGCGCTTTGCATTTCTTTACTAGCATTGGCGCTGAACTGGTTCAGGCGAATGTAGCCAAGGTTACCTGCTGGAGTTTTCTTTTGGGAATATTTAACTGGATGGATTTCAATCCGCGCCCGTTTGATGTCAAATTGCTTTGTTTGACCATTGCGCTGAATAGTTAAACTGACTTGCGATCCGGCTTCGCCTCGAATCAGGGATACTGCCTGATTGGTATCCATCCCCTTGGTGCTTTTGTTGTCGATTTTAAGGATGACATCTTTTGCCAAAACACCAGCTTTAAATGCTGGTGTATCTTCGATTGGCGCAATTACAACCAATTGCTTGGTTTTTTCATCCTGACTGATCGTGATCCCAATCCCTGTGAGTTCTCCAGAGGTATCCACTTGCATATTCTTGAATTCCGAAGGATCCATAAACCGGGTGTATGGGTCTTCTAGCTTTTTGAGCATTTCCCGAATGGACTTATACGCTTCCTGCGGATTACTGTAGGACTTGCTTAAGTACTCCTTACGAACAGCCTGCCAATCTACCTGATTAAAAGTACCGTCTACATATTGGCGTTGAACAATTTGCCAAACTTCATCTACCAATTCTTTGGGACTTGCTTTAAATAAAGCCTGACCTCGCGAATGAATGCCAAGGCTAGTAACAGCGATCGTGGAGAGTGTCACTGCCGTAGCACCCAAAACAAGCCTACTTTTTGTAATCACCATAATGACAGCTGCGTCAGAGGGAAAATATATAGTCAGTATGCTCAATCTAACACAGGCTACCACTGTACAGACCGAGCATGTATTCCTAATTTAAACAAAATACTTGACAATCCGGCGACCTTAGTGATTTAAAGATACAAAATTTTTGAGCATGGGGCATTGGTTATTCTGCTTGTTTTCCCCTGCCCCCACTCCCTTTAAGGTTCTACCCAGCGTTCATCAGCTTTAATGAGGTTAATTAATTCCTCTACACCTTTATCTTCTGGGACTTTTTTTATTTCTTCTCGACCACGATACAAAGAAATGTAACCAGGTGTTTTGCCAACATAACCATAGTCAGCATCCGCCATTTCTCCAGGCCCATTGACAATGCAACCCATAACCGCTATATCAAGACCAGTTAAGTGTTTAGTGGCCTCCCGGACTTTGTGCAGCACTTCCTCTAGGTTAAACAAAGTGCGTCCACAGGAAGGACAAGCGACGTATTCCACCATCGTTTTTCGCAATCCCAAAGCTTGGAGAATGCTATAACAAACGGGAATTTCTTTTTCTGGTGCTTCTGTAAGTGAGACGCGAATTGTATCGCCAATGCCATCAGCAAGTAAGGTAGCAATACCAGCCGTGGATTTAATTCGCCCGTATTCGCCATCACCGGCTTCGGTAACGCCTAAGTGTAGTGGATAATCCATGCCCAGTTCATCCATGCGCTTGGCGATCAGGCGATAGGCGGCTAGCATCACCGGTACTCGTGAGGCTTTCATGGAAATTACCAAGTTGCGGAAATCTAAAGATTCACAAATACGAATGAATTCTATGGCAGATTCCACCATGCCTTCTGGGGTGTCACCGTAGGTAAATAGCATCCTTTCAGCAAGGGAACCGTGATTTACCCCAATTCGCATCGATTTACCTTGGTCGCGCAAAGAAACTACCAGAGGTTCTAGGGTTTCGCGGATTTTTTCGCCAATTTCTTCAAATTCTGATTGAGTATACTCGGTTCGATTGACGTTGGGTTTTTCAAAAACATACAACCCCGGATTAATCCGCACTTTTTCTATGTGCTTGGAGACTTCCAGAGCGATTTTTAGCCCATTGTGATGGACATCAGCCACAATGGGCACGTCTTGGTAAGTTTTAATTAATTTTTGTTTAATTTCTACTAAAGCTTTAGCATGAGCCATACTCGGCACTGTGACGCGGACAATTTCGCAGCCAATTTCGTGCAGACGACGAATACCAGCCACGGAACCATCAATATCAAGAGTGTCTTCGTTAATCATCGACTGCACTACAACAGGGTAGCCACCGCCAATGGTGACATTTCCCACCTTAACGGGACGGGTTTTACGCCGCTTGATAGTTGTATCAAAGCTAGGTTGACTGGATGTAGTATTTGAAGTATCTACTATGGGCAGAGTTTGCATAACCTGATTAGGTAAATTTGCTGTCACTAAAATATTAGATTTGATAAATCTCTGTTTCCCAGATTGCCACAGCTACGACTTTTTTGGACAATTTAGGTAGAAAAAAAATGGAGAATGAGACAGGCAAAGAAATAAAGAGCAATTTAAAGATATGCTGCTTAAAAGCTCTTCTAAGTGAATAGTGTTAGCTTTCGCGGAGCGTCTCATAGAGAAGCTGAACGTTCGTGCAGCGTCTCGTAGAGAAGTTATCGCTCTTTTGCTGAGTTATAAATACTATCAGCAACACGACAATTGTATGGAGCAATCTTTGATACCTGTAATTCGCTCAATTCTTATTGGTGCAGCTTGAATTACCACTGTACTCCGTGACTATCCGATTCTTCCGGCTCATAGCTGTAAGTTATACAAGCGAGGGCTAAACGATACTTATCTAGTCGAAGCTGAGAGAAAAAAGTATATTTTGCGGGTTTATCGGCGTGGCTGGAGAAATAAATAAGAGAAAACCTCTTCACATATTCGGACACCCTGGCATGTTATCTCCAAGCAGCAACCGTGCCAGACTGGGTAAAGCTTCACCATAGGTGGGATGGATGTGAACCGATCGCTCTAATAAATGCCAAGTTGCTCCTGCTTCCATCAGGGATAAAAATACATGCACCAGTTCAGCAGTTTCGTACCCCACCAGGGTTGCTCCCAGGATTTTGTCTGTGTCGCTGTCAATCACCATACGATAAAATCCAAGGTCATGCCCCCACTCGATCGCACGGGCAATTTGGCTCATGGGTAAGGTGACAGCACACGCATTGATGCCTTGTTTCTGAGCCTGTTCTAACGTCATACCCACTCGTCCAACCTGGGGTTCTGTATAGATCGCATAGCCAAGGACGCGATCGCTCCGTGTCCGGTTTTCTCCACACAAAATTGCTTTTAAGCGGCGATAGTCCTCCCACGACACATGCGTAAAGGCAGGCTGTTTGGCAGCATCCCCGATCGCATAGACTCCAGAACAGGTGGTATGGAACTGGTCGTCAATTTTAATAAACCCTCGATCGTCTAGCTCAATTCCGCTAGCAGCTGCATTTAATGCACTTGTATTGGGTTTCCGTCCAATCGCAACCAGCAACGCTTCTCCTTGAAGTTGTTCGCCACTGCTCAGGGTCAGCCTGAACACATTATTCTCATGGGCGACGTGATTTACATTAACTCCAAAATGGAGCTTAATGCCATCCTGCTTTAATGCTTCTGCTAAGACCTCGCTGACATCAGACTCTTCCTGCCCAAGGACGCGATCGCCACGGACAATTAAGTGGGTCTGACTGCCCAAACGCGCGAGTCCTTGTCCCAATTCCAAGCCAATATAGCCGGCTCCAATTACCAATAAACGGTCTGGTAAGGTGTTCAAGTCAAAGAAGTTGCGGTTGGTCAGGTAGGGAGTTCCTACAAGTCCGGGAATGTCAGGAATCAGTGATGACGTGCCCGTGTTAATGATTACCAGAGGAGCTTGAATGGTAACATCCCCACCTTTAACCGTCCGTTCTCCCACAAAAGAAGCTTCGGCACAAATGACTTTGACACCCGCAGTCTCCAATCGCTTGCGAATCCCTTGATTAAAGCTGCTGCGGATTCCCCGAACTCGCTCCATGACAGCGGGAAAATCCACTTTTACCTCCGTGTGGATGCCTAACTTCTTGCCCTGGCGCGATCGCCCTGCTGTATGAGCCGCTGCTAAGAACGCTTTAGACGGAGTGCAGCCATAGTTGATGCAACTGCCGCCTAAAGCATCCCGCTCAAACAAGACAACCTTACGTCCCTCATTGGCAAAATCAGCCGCCAGTGGAATGCCTCCTTGACCACTGCCGATCACAATGACATCTGCTGTTTCCATCAGGCTAAACTCCTTGGAGATAGTTTGCTTTCATAACACTCTCACACTCAAAGCTAACGCTGTTCTATGACTCTCACGAGATAAAAATCAGAAACCAATGTTTCTGACTTGTTTTTATAAATCTAGGCGTAGCGACTGTCTTAAAAGAACGCTAATATCAATTCTTATGTTTGTGAAAGCTGCTCATATTTGGTTTATGGGAATTAACACAAATGCGGTTGGCGATGTTTTGCCTTATGGTTGGTTTACAGATGAGTGGTTAGATGAACGGTTGGTGATGTTGCGGAGTTTAGATGAGAGCGCTAGCTAAATTTATGTTTTAGCAATATTGATTATCGTAATCGAATTTTATTTAAATTTGTTACAAATTATGAATCAGGAGAGGAAGAAATTTTGTTGCTCACTTTAGAGGATGTTTGAAAAGTCCTCTTATCGGTATCAAATAGTTTTAGATCCCCCTAAATCCCCCTTTTTAAGGGGGACTTTGATTCTGGTTTCCCCCTTTTTAAGGCTACGGTGTACACACAAGTAGACCTAGAGCGAGTTTCCAGCCAAGAAAGGTGGATTCAAACTGATAAAGTCCACGAACTAAAGTAATAATTCCCGCAGGTTTTTGAGACCTATAACCAGACCAGCCA
>NZ_JACJTD010000039.1 GCF_014698505.1 Nostoc foliaceum FACHB-393
GCGGTGGAACCACACTGAACCCTTCCCGAACTCAGAGGTGAAACGCTGCTGCGGCCACGATAGTTTAGGGGTAGCCCTACGCAAAAATAGCTCGATGCCAGGATTCATTTTTCTATCAAAGCCCCCTCATGATTTCTTGAGGAGGCTTTTGTTCTATCCCCTCAATACTTTGGGGTAAGCTGTTGCGCCTACAATTTGCATATAAGAAAGATGAATATAACTTCGGGTACAGATTGTTATGCCGGCTATTGGCTTTCTAAGCTTAGAACAAAAATAACATCATACAACAGTTGTTAAAACAAAGCGATCACTGTTGAAATGAGAGAGCGAGCTTTGATACTATTATTGATGAATGAAGGGAGAACGCAAGAAGAGATAGCGCTAATAATTGGTTTCTATCGTCGAACAGTAGCATATTGGTGCGTGTATGGAGATCCAAATACGATAGAAAGCTTAGAAGACGGAAGAATAAAAAGAGAATATAGAAAAGCTAACCAAGTTTATATAGATAAGTTATTAGAAACAGTAGATAAACATCCAAGGGAGTTAGGCTATGAATTTGATTTACTACAAATTTGTTAAGTACTAATGTACTTGTGACAGTTAGGGGGTGGAATGTGGGTTTAAACTCTATTACGCTTCTGGATAATTTCACTTAATTATTACTTGCTGACTCCGGAAAGTTACAGAAGAGGGTTAGGTTAAAGGTTTATCGCCCTCTCACTGTCTTCCTATGCTCCCCTCGCCTTGTGGTTCAGACATGATTTGCTTTTGCTGTTCTTGTAGCCAGGTTTCAAAGAGTTCATTCAGCAGCCGCGCTTTCATAAATTCATCCAGTTGTGCGGGGATAAATTTTTCCAGCCGCAAAATCACAAACCATTCAGCGATGCGGGTAGGAGGCAATATTTGGCCTGGTTGACTGCTAGAAAGCATTTGCACCATTACTGGATGTAGTGCATTCAGTTCAATTGGACCTACCAAGCCACCAGTTTGGGCTTCTGGCCCCAGTGAGTATTCTCGCGCTAAGTCAGCAAAAGAGTTTTCTTTTGCCTGAATCCGGAAGTAAAGTTCTTGGGCAATTCCCACATCCTGGGTTCGCAGCAGAGAATAAATTACTTTGTCCAGTTTTGCCTTTGACTGAAAAAAGTAGGATTCCAGTTTATTACCCCAAGTGGCTTGCTTGAATTTTTCAATTTTAAGCTTACGAGTGGTAATAACTTCTAGTTGTTCGGGATTCAGCCCTTGATGTGCCATCCAAGCCTGGACGTCTTCTTGATTTTTGAACTGTTTTTCAGCGTAAAACTGCTGTTTAGCTTGGGCTACTTCCTCAGGTGTACACTCTATAGCTACCTTCGCGGAGCGTGAGTTTTGCTCTATCGCCTCATCGATGATAAATTCGCGCTGCAACTGTGGCAGCATTTGGTAACTTGCCAGTAAGGAAATCAGTTCACTAGCTGTGATTGTACGATTACCGATTTGGATGGCTTCAGTCATTAGCTTTCGGGCATCTTAAGAATATCTGGTCTGTCAAAGAAGCTAAACCATAGCCCATTCATTGGGAGCTTTTGTCTTAATCCTACCGATTGAGATTAGCGTACCTCAATTTCGCAATAATTAAATAGTGACTTACTAACATACTTTAAAATATACAGTTTATATGAGTTTTTATCAAAGATAATACGTAAATCCGATTCAGATGTAAAGACAAGGACAAAAAACTAATCACACTTGTCGCCACTGCAACTTAGAAGATGAAGTTATCAGACTTAGCTAGGGTGCTTTGAGATAACCCTCTCCTAACAAAGGAGTTTTTAGTTAAACAGCAATGCTGGCTCTAACTCAGCTTTGTTTCATTCTGAAGGTGCACCCCGCATATGGACTGCTGCTGACAGACCGCGCTTGCTTTGCACATCTATAAAAATTCCCGTCCTCTGTTAAAAGTTCTTAGAGGATGTTTGAAAAGTCCTCTTCATGGTAACAAAACGTTCTATATCCCCCTAAATCCCCCGATAAATTGGGGGACTTTGATTCCGGTTCCCCCCTTTTTAAGGCAAGGCTGTTTCATTCCCTAAAAGGCGCTGATTTACAAGCGTTTCAAGCAAAAAAAAACAGGTGACTAAAAAATCTGATTGGGCAAGAAAATGGTGAACGCACTAAAGAATGCTGGTTGGGGTGGTAGTTTTTCTTTTTCCCACTCAAGCAAATTTCTGACTCATACTCTTGACAAAATCCCTAAGAGATCGAATGAATCAGCCCTGCCTTTTTAAGGGGGGTTAGGGGGGATCAATAAGTGCCTAAAATCACAGCCAACTACTTTTCAAACAACCTCTTAGAGATGGAAAAAGTCAAAATAGGATATGCTGCTTTTTTGTCTGAGAGATTTATGTATCCCGCAACCAAAAATCTAAGGTCTACAACGACTCTAAATAATTCAAAAGATCCGCCATTTCTTGGGCGCTAGGTTGAAATTTTGGCATTGGCGGCGTTTCGCCACTGATCACTTGGTGAATCAGTCCATATCGAGACTTGTGCTTTGAGACAGCTTGCAAACTGGGTCCTACTCGCCCATCTGCTTCCAAGCCATGACAACCAGCACAGTTAATTTGAAAGATCGCGTGTCCTTGAACTGAGTTTCCTGTTAAGGATAGAACACTCTTGACGTATGGATCGGAGGCTTGAACCAACTGAACACCAAAAAAGCCCAAAGGGACTGCTAGCAGTATAGCCAGCGTCAATAAAACGATCCGCTGAATCAAAATTTCAGGTTTGCTAATCTGGTTATCCAAAAGGTTTGCTGTGAAAGTCTAGGTGTGCTAAAAAGTTTTTATTTCCTACACATAGCTTAAAAGTTCTTGATTGTGTCTGCAAGCACAGAAGACTATTTTCTTGTGGGCAGTTGCCCTCCAAAAAGGCTGTAGAGCGCAGGATTCATACCAAATTTGGTAAAATCAAAAACAGGCAACGAATATTTAATAAATACAAAGAGGAGATTTACAGTGGTTGAACCCCTGCTATCAGGTATTGTCCTTGGTTTAGTTTTCGTCACCCTCGCCGGACTGTTTTATGCTGCCTATAAGCAATACAAGCGCCCCAATCAGTTAGGAGGGTAAGGAGTGCTGAGTTTTGAGTGTTGAGTTTTGAGTGGGGAGATGAGGGGGACAAGGGAAAATTTTCTCCTCCTGCTCCTTTGTCTCCCCCTGATCTTTTTCTGCCCCCTCTTTTCTCATTTCACAATTCTGTAGAAAGTAAGTGATGTGTTGCCGTAAATTTTTTCGCGGCAAATTTCCAAATTGGGAATCTCTGGTGGTGTCCAACCTTGTGAGGCGTGTTCAACTGCGATTTCACCGCTAGTATCTAAAAGTTGATAGTGAGCGATCGCTTCTAATACTGGCTGGTACAATCCACTGGCATAAGGTGGATCAAAGTAAATTCTATTGAATTGCTTGCCTGATAAGTTCTTTAACTGTTGGACAATATCTCCCCGCAATACCCGAAGTTCTTGCTCTGCATTAGCTACCTGTTGCCAATTTTGTTGGATGGTGGCACAGGCTCGGCTCGATTGTTCAATTCCCACTACTAGGCTGGCTCCTCTACACAAAGCCTCTGCGCCCATTGAACCAGTACCGGCGCACAAATCTAGCCAGTAACAATCTGCAATTTCTCCCTGCCAAATATTAAACACTGCCTCCCTGACCCGCGCACTGGTGGGCCTAGTTTCTTTTCCTGGTAAAGTTTTTAGCTGGCGATTGCCGTAAATCCTCAGGCTCATGATGGATTAGTTGTTATTCGTTGGTCATTAGCCATTTTCATTTATTAACAAATGAAAAAGGACAAACAACAAAAGAAAAATCACAAAAAAAGTATTAGGCAGGAATTTTTTCGCGGACTTGAGCAACAAAATTAGACAGGATTTGCAATCCAATATTAGAGGATTTTTCGGGGTGAAATTGCACTGCCATCAGGTTTTCATGGGCGATCGCAGCTGTGACGGTTTGAGTACCGTGAGTGATGGTTGCTGCACGGATTTGCGGATCTATTGGATCAACATAGTAAGAATGGACAAAATATACCCAAGGATCGGACGGTAAATGCTCCCACAAAATACTTTTTGCCTGAGTCATTTCCAGTTGATTCCAACCCATGTGAGGAATAGTAATGTCAGGTTCTGGACGAAACCGCCGCACTTTTCCTTTAATAATTCCTAATCCTGGTTGGGTGCCTTCTGCACTTGATTCAAAGAGAATTTGCAATCCTAGACAAATTCCTAAGAAAGGTTTACCAGATGCGATCGCTTCTTTGATAGGTTGTTCCAAACCACGCGCTCGCAGGTGTTGCACTGCTGGATCAAATGCTCCCACTCCCGGCAGAACTATTGCATCTGCCTGCTCTAATTCCTTTGGTGAATAAGTAACATTAGGAGTTGCCCCAGCTTTTTCCAAGCCTTTGCAGACTGAATGCAAATTTCCCATCTCGTAGTCTACGACCGCAATTACTGGCATTTACCTGCTCCTTGTAAATTTATTATGGAGGGTTTTTCTATTCTAAATAATATTTGTTATGAAGAAAAGAATTCTATTAATTTCTTTTGACAATTGGCGAAAATATCAACAGTAGAATTCTTCTGATGATTTATTATTTGAAGTTACCAAACTTGATCTGATACCAGATGACTTAAGTTTTTTACGCTAGTTACCCGTAGATGTGCAACTTGCCAGTACTCAGGTAATGAAAAAATCAATGCAATGCAATGCAATTAAACCTGATTACATCGTCTGTTGTGGCATGGGTGCAAGCCGTACACAATTAAGTGTGGAAGCAATTGCTAAGTAAGTAGGCGCGAATAAATCAAATTAGATTAAGTAATGTAAAAAATATTAAAATTATTTTGTAGTCAGGGCTTCAGCTCTTATTTGAGGACTTTAGTTCTCACTACAAACCTTGAATTATTTACGCTGCTCTACTTAAGCTGTAGAGAAATTGTTTTGCAGAGAGCAGTTGATTTAGAAAAATTAGTGGTGGGAGCAGGGGCAATTGAGATTAGCCACGACTGCGGTAAATTTGTCTGTGTTCGCATAGTGTCTCGCAGAGAGTACTTAAGCCAAAACAAACTCACGGTACGTTGTATATTTGTCTACGTTTCGGTTCTCAATCAAGAAAATTTGATGGGGATTCTTGCAGATTTCATATTAATTATTAACAAATTGGCACTTTTATCAAGTTGTTAATGTCTGTATGGTGAAAGAAATATCTAAGTATATGTTGCCATTGTTACTAATTTTCCCAATTGCCCAATCAACTCCTGCCACACCACCACCTGAAGAATTCGTGCAACTACAAGAAGTACGTCCTTTACCAGGCCATTTGGATACAGTGCCAACTTTTAACAGCAATAGTCCAGAATTGGTGTTGAAAGAAGGAATTTTACTCTCCACTTTTCCACCAGATGACAAAAAAGTGCCAACGGCGCATCTGAATTTTCCCTTTCGGGGACGATTTGATATTTTTGCCCATCACGTTGCTAAGGCTGAACCACCAGAGAATTTGCGTAGGCGTAGCCCGTCGGAGACATCGCTCTATTTAGGGATAATTTTGCATAACCCTGGTTCTGAACCAGTGAAGGTAAATATTTGGCAGGCGGCGAGTTATTTGAGTCAACCGGATGCACCATTTATTCAATTACCATCCTTTAGCCAAAATCTTTTAGGTAAAGTTTTTGCCGGGCCAGGCGATCGCGTTATGTCTGATGTGCTTAGAGGACAGCGACAAGAGATTTTCCCTGCCCAAATCGAGATTCCACCAAGGCAAAGTCGGATGTTACTAAATTTGCCAATTCCTGTGCAGGGATTGACACCACCCTTAAATGGTCGGTCTACGTTCATGCGACTGCAAAGTAATGGCACTGTCTATGCAGCCAGCCTAGCCATGTTTGCGCGTGTGAATCCCGATGGCAGTGAGCGATCGCCTACTTTGGAAGAGTGGCAAAATTTACTCAATAATAGTGATGTGTCTGGGCCACGCGATAAAACCCCCACTCCCTTAGAGGAAACTGACAAGCCAAGAATTTATGGGCGTGTTGCTGGAGTGGCTGCTGGCTCACGATGGAGAGCCTTATTAGTAGATAATCCTAAAGCTAGATATCTGACTATTCCCCAGCCAGGCCAAGTGCTTTCCTACGCTCTGAGTACCCTGCATGGCGGTACCTTAGGAACGGGTCAAATTCAAAGTGCACCCATGCTGGTGCGCTATCCTGATACCGCATATCGCGCTCATGGCAACTATGGAATTCAATATAATCTCAAGTTGCCGCTATACAACAATACTCAAAGTCCTCAAACTGTTAGTGTATCAATACAAACACCACTAAAGGAGGATCAGTTAGTCAAACCAGGGTTACGCTTTCTTAGTACACCAGCCCGTCAAGTATTCTTCCGAGGTACAGTACGGGTACGTTACAAAAATGACCAAAATCAGCCACAAACTCAATTTGTGCATTTAGTGCAAAAAAGAGGTCAACCAGGGCAACCGTTAGTTTTATTAAATATGAAAGCAGGCGATCGCTCTTTGGTAGAAGTAGACTTTCTCTATCCGCCGGATGCTACACCACCGCAAGTATTAACAGTGTCAACTCAAGCTGAACCTCGATAATAAGTCATGGGTAATGGGTAATAGCTTTTCTCCAATTACCTATTACCAAAAAATATTAGTCAAGTTCGTGAGTACTACAAAAACGCCATCACCAAATAGACAAAATATTAAGAAATTTAACTATATAGAAGTGCTTTTCACCCCGAGTTTGTGTATTTAGGATGAATACTTATTCCGCTCTATGGGTTGCAATAGAAATAGCAGACTATAGCAGGCAATAAAGGGACGGCATGGCAACCGATCAAAAAATCAACCAAGAAACTGAGTTAAATTCGCTCCAGAACCTTATTGGAACACTGATCTTACTAGTAGAGGATGAGCCAGATATTGCAGATTTACTCATCTTCATTTTGGAAGCAGCAGGTGCAGAGGTGATGGCTTTAACCGATGCAGAAGCAGCCCTTGCCTTAGTAGAATCGCTTCATCCTGATATTCTGCTGTGCAATGTAAAGCTGCCCGATCATGATGGCAATTGGTTAATTGAGCAAATTCGAGTGCATTCTTGTCAATCCCTAAGACAGTTGCCTGCGATCGCTATCACTTCTTATACACGCGAGGTTTCAAGTTATAAGGCTTTGAATGCTGGTTTTAATCGATTTCTAGTCAAGCTTGAGAGTCCAGAGGAAATCGTAGGTGAGATTGCTCACTTGCTATCTATCGATGTTTAAATCTAACTATCCCGTTTTCATCTCGTTTTTGACACTGATTTTACCCAATAGGCACTTGGAGCGTACAGCTAACTGTACGCTCCAACAAAAGGCTCTACTTTGGAAACCATATAACCCTAAGTGGGTAGAGTGAGATGTTGGATATATTTGTTATCCTCGTTGAAAACCCTTTGCTGGCTTTTGTTGCCCCTTACCCTTGGGCTTCGATTTGTTAACTTCTCCTAAAGCTTCCTGAAATAAGTTATGCAAATGTATGGGTACACTGGCAATGTCTGGCAACTCTGGTTCAATAGGTTTGTAGAATTCTTGCAAAAGTGTATCCAAGTCACTTTCAAGCCTAAACTCTGGACGTTGCAAAAATGTTTGCAACACATTTTCTAATTGAGTTGGATATTGTTGCGCTAATCGATGCCAAATAAAGGCATTAATACTTTTATCTTCAAGGTAGTAGCGAACTAGTTTTTCAGATCCTTGAACACTTTGCCAGTCCTCTGCCGATAAGATTGCTTGTACCTTACTATATGTTGGTAAAAACATTTGTCCCCAACGGGGATGAGAAAGAGCCGTTACCTGTTCTGCTTTTTTGAGTTCAGCAGGCAAATCAACCTTTGGCATCACCATTTTGCTATTGCCGCCTTTGCTGTTAAAAATTTCAGAGACTACGTTGGAATCTGCACCAAACTCTTCTGCTGCGGCTTTTATTTCCTCGTCGCCAATGCCAGCTGCTTCTGCCACTTCAGCAAGAGATTTAGAAGTATCAATTCCTGCGGCTGCAAAAGTTTTTTCAGTAATTACTTCTTGAAATTCCGCTATTTTTTTATTCAAATGGTATCCAGATAGTGTGATTTCATCAGTACCAAAAAAGTCCACAAACTGCTGATGATATTTTTCTACTGACTGCCAAGCTTCTTCTAGCAAGTCTGGAGCATCGCTGTAAAGATTACTTTTATAGTTTTCTTTGAAATTACCAATTGCTACAGCAAGTTTTGGTTTACCTAATTTACCCATTATTGTGTAGGGGCCAGATAACATCCAGTAGCTATCGGTAACGGGAGAAATGCGAGTGAGCAAGATTTCTCCGACTTTCAATCGAGATATTGCCTGTAATGTTTGAGTATTGTTTGGCTTGACGATGTAGCGTTTATCTGTCAACCAGTTCGTCAATTCAAAGCCATCAGGTAAGATGTTGGTAATGGCAAATAAGCCAATAAAACTATGATGCCAACTGTTGATCAGGTTGCGATCGCTCTGGTCTAAATCTGGATTGCTTTCAATAAACAACTCTAATGGTGACTTATCACCAACTTTTCCGGTTGTCAGAAAGCTATCGATGATTAAGTCCTGCTGTGTACTATCCCCACTTCCACGACGCAACTGTGCGGCTGCATAAGTTTCCAGTGCTTGTGCCAGTTCGCCTTCAGCATCAAGAACAAAATCAACTAAGGCTTGTTTTAATTGGTGCGATCGTTCTAATATGACATCCACAAGTTAATCTCTCGGTGTAACAGATGTAGATTATAGCTCTTGAGAGAATTGCAGCATCTAGCTATTGCTAGATTTATGGTGACGTGTACTTAGCGGACTTAGCCGTCAAGCTTCTCTTAAACTACATACAAGGCATCACACAAGGTTATTACAGATGGTTGCAACTCCAAATTCTAGCTATATATAGGACTAGTATTTGATTTTTGAAAAGATACGTAGGGTGCGTTAGCGACAGCGTAACGCACCATTCTTAAGGCTTTGGTGCGTTACGGCTTACGCCTAACACACCCTACAAATACTTAGATTTTTTCAGAAATCAAATATGATTCCTATATCTCCAGAAGACTATCTAAAAGGAGAAGAAACCAGTCCTATCAAGCATGAATATAGACAAGGACAGGTTTATGCAATGGCAGGGGCAAGTAATGCTCATGTCATTATTTCTCTTAATATTGCTTCAATGTTGAGAAATCATTTGCGCGGGAGTGCTTGTCAGGCTTATATCTCAGACACCAAAGCACATATTGAGTCCATTAACATCTATTACTACCCCGATATTATAGTCAGTTGTGACCAACGAGATAGAGCTTTTGATAACTTTCTACGTTACCCCTGCTTAATTGTAGAGGTGCTATCTCCGATAACAGAAGCCTTTGATCGAGGTGATAAATTTGCTGACTACCGACAGATGGAGTCACTTCAGGAATATGTACTTGTAAGTCAAACTCGGTTAAATGTTGAGTGTTTTCGCCGTAACCCAGAGAAACGATGGGTACTTTATCCATATGGACAAGAAGATATCATTCATCTGGCTAGTGTAGATTTTCGGTGTTCTGTTGCAGATTTCTATGAGGATGTTACTTTTGAATCGCCGTAATTGACTGACTACTAGCTCGAAAGCCAGAACCAGAATCTTGAGGATTTAAAAATGTGTTTTTAGAGAGCAAAATAAAAAGGCAAAAGAAGATTTTCTTTTGCCTTTTTGGTTTTTACCTTTTAATAGAGACGGAAAATTTCGAGTCTCTACTCGTCATCGAAATCATCTTCCTCGTCTTCCTCTTCTTCCTCGTAATCGTCGTCGTCTGCTACTTCATCGGCGATTAATTCATCTTCGTCATCTAGAACTGACCTTTCTGCACGTCTGCTACCAAAACCAGATTCCCCAAGAGTAGGAGAATCTAAATTATAGGTGCGAGCTGTACGATCATCTAAGACCATATCCAGGGGATCATCAACTTCATCCAAGACACTACTGGTAATTTCAGCAGCATAATCATCGATCGCACCGGGTTCATCATAAGTATTGTAGCCAGTACCAGCCGGAATCAATCGCCCGATAATCACGTTTTCCTTTAAGCCGCGCAGCCAGTCAGATTTGCCTTCGATCGCTGCTTCGGTAAGTACCCGTGTTGTCTCTTGGAAGGATGCGGCGGAAATAAAGCTGTCGGTGTTCAACGATGCTTTGGTAATACCCAACAATACAGGAGTATACTGTGCCCGCGCACCGCCTGTAATTGCCATAGCTTCGTTCACCTGCTCAACTTGGCGCAGTTCTACCAATTCACCAGGAAGCATGGTGGTGTCACCACCATCATCAATTCTGACTTTGTTGGTCATCTGGCGAACAATGACTTCAATATGCTTATCGGAAATATCAATCCCTTGAGATTGATACACCATTTGCACTTCATTTACCAAGAATGACTGTACTTTCTGCAAAGCATGGCTAGCACAAGCATAGATTCCATCTTCGGAACCCAGGCTAAAGAAAATTTCCAAAATTTCGTGGGGGTTGGATGGACCATCGGTTAATGGTTGTCCTGCTAACACAGTCGCTCCATCTGGTACTATCAAATTTTGTCCTGGGCCTAGAGGATAATCAGTTACCACGCCATTTGATTCTACGACCTTGATAGCGATCGCTTCATCACCACTTTCAGCGTAAACTACCTTAACTTCACCCGCTCGGCGACATAAAATGCACGCTTCTTTAGGTTTACGAGCTTCAAGCAGTTCCTCAATCCGGGGCAAACCTTGAATAATATCTCCAGTTTTGGCGCGTTCAAACACCAACAACACCAAGTTATCACCCCGTTGTACCAAATCGCCATCTTCTATCTGCAACACAGCACCAGGGCTGACTCGATAGGGGCGACCAATGCGGGTAGTAATAACGTAGTTTTTATTACTCAGAGCGGATTCCCCAGCTGATGCAGCAGCTGCACTTTTGATATCTTCTACTTGCCCTGATTCTGGGGCAAAAACTCCAGGAGCAACTTCTGTACCTTCTACTAGCAAGTCACCCACTTTCACCTTTGGCTGAGTACTAGTATTAATGGTAAGCCTGTCAGCATCGCGCAAGACCAAGCAGCGACGCACATTTTCGGTTCCTTTTCGGACGCCCCGCACTATCCCGCCTTCTTTACACAAGATTTGGGTACGTGCTACCACAGATCCAGGGGCGATGGAAAGCCCATCTTGTACCTCAAGTGTTGTCTGGGTGCTACCTTGGGTGGCATCAGCAGTAATGTCTCGACGAATTACCAAGGACTCCAAAATCACTAGCTGCAAGCGCTGAACTTCTGGGTCTTCAGTATCCTGTACCAATTCAATATCTGCTGCTAAAGGCGAAGCATTGTGGTCTTGTTCGCCTTCTTGCTCAATTTCTAGCACTAGCTGGGTTCGCAGCAGTTCCACGCCTTCAACAGATTTGACGCGTTCCGAATCTTTGTAAGGTAGTCGCTGCACAGCCCGCAACTGAATCGATCGCCCGGTTTGTTGACTTACCGATGTCGTTGATGGCACATCTGGATTATCAGGGACGGCAAACTCAACTACTGGACGGCTCAACAGGGCGGGGCCTTCTGGTGTCTCTACATACTGGATATAGCGCAATTCTGTGGCGACGTTGCCTTGAAATTCCTCACCTGGTTGGATGAAGGTGTTATCTCGCCCGATAACTGATTCTGGATCGTCCACCATCAGCAGTTCCCCTGGCTTCACCACAACTTCCCGCAGGATGTCGTTTTTCTGGGTGACTTCTACCACACCGCTGTTTTGGCAGAAGATATCTTTTACTACCTCGGTGCCAGCTTCCACAAACTGACCGTCTTCTACCAACAGCAAGGAGATATCTTTATTAACTTCGTGGCTTTCTTCGGGAATCCACAAAAGGGTACCACCCTGCACGACTTCATAACCCAGCTTGGCTTTGCCTTTTTTCTGGACTTCTACACCCGCGAATTTCAGGAAACCACCAGTGGTTGTGCGATAGCGGTCATCAATTAACTCAGCTACCACTTGACCATTTTGCACTTTTGTGCCTGGTGTAGCCCGGAGGTTAAATACTTGGCTATTGCCAGTGGAGACTAAGTAGTTATTGCGACCTTGAGAACTTTGGACTGTCACCGTTGCCTGGTCTAAAACCACAGAAGCGGTGATAATCTCAATTTCCCTGGTACTCTTACCAGGGGTAGCTTCTGGCAAGCGCACGACACCGCCGTGCAAACTGCTTAACTTGGTTTCTGCTAAAACTCCATTAGAGGCGATCGCATCACCATTTTTGACCACCAATTCTGCACCAGGTGGCAAGTTATAAACTTCCCCAGACAAAATCCAAATCAAACCACCGCGTGCGGCTGTGGTTGTGGTATTACCTTGACGGTCAGTTTTTTGTTCTGGGACTACTTCGGCAAATTGCACTTCCCCTGCTAAGTCAGAGGCTACATCTTTAACTGCTTTTTCTGTATTAGTCCGAGTTGTGCGTCCACCAAGGGCAACTTCTGCCAACAACTGACCTTGTTTTACCTTATTTCCATCAAATACATATAGTGTTGAACCTTGGGTCAGATGAACCTCTTGGTTCTCTGGGGTAACATCACCTACTTTTGTTGGCTCCAAAAGCATGATGCCATTAGCCTCAACATAGAGGGCATCTTCCCCGTGGCGGGTACGATATGTTCTGGTCTTCAGTTTGCGGGGAAGCTTAACAGTTCCATCGATTTTAGAACGAACTTGTTGCGCCACTTCCCCAGTAAACACCCCACCTGTGTGGAATGTCCGCATGGTTAGCTGGGTACCAGGTTCGCCAATACTTTGGGCGGCAATAATCCCCACAGCTTCGCCCAAGTCTACCATCTTGGCGTGGGCCAAACTCCAGCCGTAGCAGTGTTGACAGACAGAACGTGCAGCTTCACAAGTTAGGGGCGATCGCAGCATAACTTCTGCCACCCCAGATTTTTCGATTTTCTTCGCTAAGTCCTCAGTAACTGGAGTATTGCGTGGTGCAATTACTTCTTTTGTCACTGGATGCAGCACATCTTCGCCAATTACCCGTCCCATCAAGCGGGTTCCTAGAGGGATCAAGGTTTTAGCACCTTCTGTCATTGGTCGAATGGGAATTCCTCTGGTGGTACCGCAGTCAAATTCCCGAATAATCACATCCTGGGATACGTCCACCAAACGGCGGGTAAGATAACCAGAGTCAGCCGTCCGCAAGGCAGTATCCACCAATCCTTTTCTGGCACCGTAAGACGAAATAATGTATTCCGTCACAGTCAGTCCTTCACGGAAGTTGGTTTTGATGGGTAAATCGATAATTTCCCCTTGAGGATCTGCCATCAGTCCCCGCATCCCTACCAATTGCCGCACTTGAGAGATGTTACCCCGTGCCCCGGAGAATGCCATCATATATACGGAGTTCAGGGGATTAGTCTTCTTGAAGTGGACGACTACTTCATCTTTCAAGGCTTCACTAGTACCATTCCAGGTATCGATTACCTTTTGGAAGCGTTCTACTTCAGTGATTTCTCCCCGTTGATAACGGGTTTCAGTAGCGCGAATTTCTTCCTCGGCTGCTTCTAAGAGCAATCGCTTAGTTGGTGGTATCATCAAGTCATCTACACTGATGGAAACCCCGGCTTTGGTAGCGTAACGAAATCCCAAATCTTTCAGTTTGTCCGCCATCACTGCGGTTCGTGCCGTACCATAATGCGTAAAGGCCCAAGAAATTAAATTTCTCAGTTGACCTTTATCAACCACCCGATTGCGAAAAATCATTTTTTCGTTAGTCATTAGTCATTAGTCCTAAATTAATAGTTAGGAGTTAGAAGTTAGGAGTTATTAATTACAAACTCCTAACTCCTAACTTTTCACCCCTCACTTTTAGCTTGCAAGTGCTTCCTGAATGGCATTGTTATAAATAACGCGGCCAGGAGTTGTATATATATACTGAGAAAGGACATTGCCTTTAGCGTCTTGTCTGACTCGACGGAACTTATAGAGCAATGTGCGGGTACCATCCTCGTTTTCCGTCACTTTCACGGGTTCTGTATCCGGTTGGTCTGATTCTATTTCACCGTCAAACCGCACATAGATATAGGCGTGCAAGTCAATTTGATCTTGCTGGAAAGCCATAATTACATCCTCTAGCGAAGAAAAGTAATTTCCTGCTCCTTTTGTCGCACCGGGATTTTCTGCTGTTAAATAATAGGCTCCCAACACCATATCTTGGCTAGGCGTGATGATCGGTCTACCCGTGGCTGGTGACAAAATATTGTTAGAAGCCAACATCAACAACCGCGCTTCAGCCTGACTTTCTAACGAGAGAGGGACGTGTACCGCCATTTGGTCGCCGTCAAAGTCGGCGTTAAACGCTGGACACACCAGAGGATGCAGTTGAATCGCTCTACCTTCTACCAAAATTGGTTCAAAAGACTGAATACCCAAGCGGTGCAATGTTGGTGCCCGGTTTAGCATTACAGGGTGTCCTTCAATCACCTCTTCCAGCACATCCCAAACACTGGGATCGTTGCGGGATATCAGCTTTTTCGCAGCTTTGATGTTATTTACCATGCCGCTACGAATCAAGCGGTTAATCACAAATGGTTGAAATAGCTCAATCGCCATTTCTCTAGGCAAACCGCACTGGTGAATTTTCAGCTTTGGCCCGACCACAATAACCGAACGTCCAGAGTAGTCAACTCGTTTACCTAACAAGTTTTGTCGGAAACGTCCTTGTTTACCTTCAATAATGTCGGACAAAGATTTCAGTGGTCGGTTATTTGCCCCTACCACAGTGCGTCCCCGACGACCATTGTCAATCAAAGCATCCACTGCTTCTTGCAGCATCCGCTTTTCGTTCCGCACAATAATCTCTGGTGCCAAAATTTCTTGCAAGCGTGCCAAACGGTTGTTGCGGTTAATTACCCGCCGATACAAATCATTCAAATCGCTGGTGGCAAACCGTCCGCCATCTAGTTGCACCATTGGGCGCAAGTCGGGCGGAATCACGGGAATAACTGCCATTACCATCCACTCTGGTTTTGAACCAGTAGCGATGAAGTTGTCAATTACCCGCAGTCGCTTAATTAGCTTGGCTCTCTTTTGTCCCTTGGCGTTGCCAATTTCTTCGCGTAGGCTTTCCGCTTCTTGTTCCAAATTGATATCGGCAAGCAAACGCAACAGCGCTTCAGCCCCAATACCTACCTCTACGCCTTGCAGTACAGAATCTTCGCTATAAATTTGGTCTTCTATTTCCAACCACTGGTCTTCACTCAGTAGTTGTTTGTAAGTTAAAGTTTCGGCATTACCAGGACTCAGGACAACATAAGAGTTGAAATAGACAATCTGCTCGACATCCCGCAAGGGCATATCTAACAGGATGGAAATATAGCTAGGAATACCCTTGAGATACCAAACGTGAGCTACTGGTGCGGCGAGTTTAATATAGCCCATGCGGTGACGACGCACCCGTGACTCGGTGACTTCTACTCCACAGCGCTCACAGACAATCCCTCTGTGACGAACTCTTTTATACTTACCACAATGGCATTCCCAATCTTTCGCGGGGCCAAAGATGCGCTCACAAAATAAGCCATCCATTTCTGGCTTGAGAGTTCGGTAATTAATCGTTTCTGGCTTGGTAACTTCACCGACTACTTGGCCATTGGGCAATGTTCTCTCGCCCCACTGCCGAATCCGTTCAGGGGAAGCCAAGCCGATTTTTACGTAGTCAAACTGATTAGTTTGGGCAGGTCTCATCTTTCTAATTTCTAATTCGTAATTCGTAATTCGTAATTAACAATTTTTAATTCGTAATTAACAATTTCTAATTCGTAATTCGTAATTGAAGAATTAATTACGAATTACGAATTATCAATTACGAATTATTTACTCGTCTTCTTCCAGCGATTCGCGGGAAAGAGATTCGTATGTTGGCCGAGGAGGTGTGCGACGGGCTGATTGGTCTGCCATCAAATCGACTTCCACATCTAGGGAACTACCGTCTGCTTGGGTTTCTACCTTGTGTACGGCAATGTCTAACCCCAATGATTGCAACTCGCGCATTAGCACCTTAAAGGACTCTGGGGTTCCAGGCCGAGGAATTGCCTTACCTTTAACGATCGCATTTAACGCTTCATTCCGTCCTTGCATATCGTCAGATTTAACTGTGAGCAATTCCTGTAAGGTGTAAGCGGCACCAAAGGCTTCCAATGCCCAGACTTCCATTTCTCCAAACCGCTGACCACCTTGTTGTGCTTTACCACCCAAGGGTTGCTGAGTCACCAGTGAGTATGGGCCTGTGGAACGGGCGTGGATCTTATCGTCCACCAAATGCACCAGCTTCAGCATGTAAGCCACACCGATGGTAATTGCTCGGTCAAAGGGTTCGCCTGTACGACCGTCATACACCATGATTTTGCCTGGGTTATCTGGGTTATATACCCAGTCTTTCCCTGTTTCGTCTCGTGCTTCTTGCAATTTGCCATGCACGATTCGGCGAGATGACTCTTCACCGTACATTTCATCAAAAGGAGTAATCTTAAATCGCACTCCCAAGGTTTGACCAGCCCAACCCAAGAGGCACTCAAATACTTGTCCGACGTTCATCCGGCTGGGTACACCCAAGGGGTTAAGTACAATGTCCACTGGTGAACCATCGGGCAAATAAGGCATATCTTCCGCTGGTAAGATTCGAGAAATAATCCCTTTATTACCGTGGCGTCCTGCCATTTTGTCGCCAACTTGGATTTTGCGTTTTTGAGCGACATACACCCGGACTACCATATTGGCTCCTGGTGGCAGTTCATCGCCTTGTTCACGAGTAAACAAGCGCACATCAACTACGCGACCTTTTTCACCGTTTGGTACTCGCAGGGAATTGTCCCGCACATCTCGCGCTTTTTCACCGAAAATTGCCCGCAACAGTTTTTCTTCTGGCGGTTGGTCAGATTCACCTTTGGGTGTTACCTTACCCACCAAGATATCCCCAGCCTCTACCCACGCCCCAATGCGAATGATTCCCTGTTCATCCAACTGACGCAAGGCATCTTCCCCGACGTTGGGAATTTCTCTGGTGATTTCTTCTGGCCCCAGTTTGGTCTGTCTAGCTTCAATTTCATATTTTTCAATGTGAATTGAGGTGTAGACATCATCCTGCACCAGTCTTTCAGAGATTAAAATCGCATCTTCGTAGTTGTAGCCTTCCCAAGGCATATAGGCAACAACGATATTTTGTCCTAGCGCCAATTCACCGCCTTCGGTGGAGGAGCCATCAGCCAATACCTGACCTGCAACAACCCGTTCCCCAATACGGACGAGAGGTTTCTGATTTAAACAGGTGTCTTGGTTGGAGCGTTGGTACTTGGAAAGGGTGTACTTAATTTCTGGGGTATTAGGTTTAGGACGGACGCGAATTTCTGTAGCATCCACATAAGTGACATCGCCATCGGTACGCGATACAATCACCATCCCGGAGTCTCTTGCTCCTTGGGCTTCCAAACCAGTACCCACTAGAGGACGCTCTGGCTTAAGCAGGGGGACTGCTTGCCGTTGCATGTTCGATCCCATCAGCGCTCGGTTAGCGTCATCATGCTCCAAGAAGGGAATCATGCTGGTTGCTACCGACACAATCTGTACGGGAGATACTGCTACGTAGTCAACCTGTTCTGGTGTTGTGGTGGAAAATTCTTGACGATAACGGACTGGCACTAGTGGCCCAATAATGTGCCCGGTTTCATCTACAGGAATATCTCCCGGAGCAACCCGTAGATCGTCTTCTTCATCGGCTGTCATGTAGGCTGGAGGCAGATCAAATCTGACTCGCCCATTTTCTACAGGTCTAAATGGTGTTTCTAAGAACCCATACAGGTTAACCCGTGCATGGGTTGCTAAGGAGCCAATCAATCCGGCGTTGGGGCCTTCTGGTGTCTCAATGGGGCAAATGCGTCCATAGTGGCTAGGGTGAATATCCCGAACGGCAAAACCAGCGCGTTCACGGGTTAAACCACCGGGGCCAAGGGCACTTAGACGGCGTTTGTGGGTCAGTTCTGCTAAGGGATTAGTTTGATCCATGAACTGACTTAATTGGCTCGAACCAAAGAATTCTTTAATTGCTGCTACCAATGGTTTGGGGTTCACCAAAGAAGCAGGGGTTAGCACTTCAGCATCGGATACGGTCATCCGTTCCCGAATAATTCTCTCTAAACGGTTTAAGCCCACCCGCACTTGGTTTTGCAGCAATTCTCCGACGCTTCTCACCCGACGGTTGCCTAAGTGGTCAATGTCATCGATATTACCAATGTCATATTCTAGGTTGATTAGGTAATCTACAGCTGCCAAGATATCGCCAGCAGTCAACACGCGCATTGTGTCGGGAACAGAAAGGCGCAATTTCTTGTTAAGTTTGTACCGTCCAACGCGACCAAGGTCATAACGTTTCGGGTCAAAGAAACGAGAATCTAGGAGTTGTTGTCCACCTAATACTGTGGGTGGTTCACCAGGACGCAGTTTCCGATATAACTCCATGAGGGCTTCTTCTTCAGAAAACTGCCCTTCTTTTTCGATGGTTTTCTGGAAATATTCGGGGTGGCGTAAGGCATCAAAGATTTCGTTATCTGATAAACCCAAAGCCTTTAGTAGTACTTGCGCTGAGAGTTTGCGGGTTTTATCGATGCGTACCCACACCAAATCGTTACGGTCTGTTTCAAATTTCAGCCATGCTCCCCGGTTGGGAATTAAGCTAGCTGAATAAGTACGTCGCCCGTTTTTGTCAATTTCTGATTTGTAGTAGACTCCTGGCGATCGCACTATTTGGTTGACAATTACCCGCTCGGCTCCGTTAATAATAAACGTGCCGCGATCGGTCATCAAAGGCAAATCTCCAATGAATACCTCTTGCTCTTTGATTTCCCCGGTTTCCTTATTAATCAACCGTGTGGGAACATACATTTGAACGGCATAAGTGCTATCCCGCCGTTTGGCTTCTTCGACGCTGTACTTTGGCTCCTTGAGTTTGTAGTTATGACCCAAAAAATGCAGTTCTAATTTGCCCGTATAATCTGTAATAGGACTAAAGGAGTTAAGTTCTTCTATCAGCCCTTCTTCCAAGAACCAACGAAAGCTTGATCGCTGGATTTCAATTAAGTCGGGCAACAGAAAGGCGGGTTCCATGTATGTTTCTTTAGTCATGCCTCTTCCTTTGTCAACCTGGTAAAATTTTCCCTTGGACACTGCTGTTTGATGCTTCCCACTGCTAGCCAGTGTCCTTAGCTGTTTGGGAACTTCTTCTTACACACTTGCTATTTACAGGTGTGGGCAAACGCAGCGATTAAAGCTGGAATGAGCAATTTGGACAAAGGGGTAATCACCCGCGATCGGGGACTCAGACGCCAAAAACCCACTATAGTCTTGATTTAAGAAGAATATACAGTTGAGATATTCCTGAGTTTTATCTACTTTCTTCATTTCCCCTCCAAAAAGCGCGTTAATTTGCTGACGCAGCTCTAGACGGTGTGTCTTAAATCCACCCCGCTATTTATACTCTCAGTGATATTCTAGATATCCTAAGACTGAGGGAATGATCCGCACCTTGTCGGCTTTGAATCAGAATCACTTCATTTTGCTGGATTGTACTCACAAGGCAATTTCGTTTAACGATTTTGAATAGGTTCAATAAACACCAAGCCGGTGTTGTGCAAAAGTCTAGCTCAACCTGGGTTGGCACGGTTAGTCATGTGTGGAGAGCATCCGCTTGTAGAGATTTGGAGGATGGCCAAGCCGATAACAGCACGGAAAAATAGGCTCAGAAATTTTAGGTTCCTTCCTTTATCATTATGGCGCAAGCAAAATGTTTTTGAGGGAATAATATTAGCATATTTTTGTCCCCCTAGAGTTTTATTTTTTTAGCACAATTGAATAAAAGAGATCAAAGACACTTTATATTGACAGACCAAATAATTTACAGGCATTCTGGGTGGTTTGATCGGCGATCGCCTCTACCGTTTCTTGACGCAGTTTAGCTACTTGCTCGGCTACATAAAGCACGTAGGCAGGTTCGTTGCGCCTCTCGCCTCGTTTAGGAACTGGGGCGAGAAATGGGCAGTCTGTTTCAATCAGTAGGCGATCACTACTCACCATCGCAGCTGAGGATTGGATTGCTTTGGCGTTTTTGAACGTTACCGTCCCGCTAAAGCTGATGTAGAAGCCTAAATCGAGAAACCATTGAGTTTCTTCTGGCGTTCCTCCCCAGCAATGCATAACACCCCGCACTCTTTCTCCTTTAAGTTCCCGCCATTTTTGCAACACTTTTCTAGTTTGGGCAGCAGCATCGCGGCAGTGAATAATCACTGGTAGGTTGAGTTCAGATGCGATCGCCAACTGCGACTCAAACACCATAAGCTGATGGTCATAGTTATCAGCTTTATAAAAATCCAACCCCATTTCCCCGATGGCTACCACATTCGAGTCAGAACTTGCCAAAGTTTTGATTTTATCAGCTGTCTCGCTATTCCATTTATCAGTATCTAAAGGATGTAATCCTACGGCAAAGCTGATTTCGGGAAACTCGTGTGCTATGGATTGAATTCTGGAAAACTCTTCTGGGTGAACACAGGAATGTACTAAACGTACTACTCCTGCTTGTTGCCACCGCGATCGCACTGTTGCTAAATCCGGCTGGAAACTATCAAAGTTGAGATGTACGTGCGTGTCTATCAGTTGCATTCTTTGCCCTTTGTCATTAGTCATAAATTATTAGCCCTTATCACGACTAAGGACAAATGACCCTGCGGGTAAATTTTTCTACTGTGGTTGCCGCTTTGTGATCACCAAGCGGCTCAAGAGGTAAACCACGCCCGCCAATTATTTTAATTTGGCACAGCCAAAACAACGTCAGTGGCTCATGGGGAAGCACTGCGGCGGACGGGTTAAGAACCATAGAGCAAGTGGTGTGGAAACCCTCAAGACTGCACTGAACTTACCATTCCCCTTGGCGTTTCACCCCACTAGCTAGAACTTTAGGAAAGTTCGTAACGCAGTGGTTTCTTGAATCAGAACACAGCACTGACTCACCAATAACTATTCAGCAACTGCTTGAGCTATGGGTTTTAGTTTATGAGCCAATCTCGACTTTTTCCTTGCCCCATTGTTGGGGTGAAGGACACCCCGTTTGATCGCTTTATCGATTTTGCCGTAAGCCTCGGATAACCGAGCCTGTACTTCTTGATTTAATTCTGGGGTAGGATTAGCTGCATAGACAGCTACAGCATTAAAGTATTTCTTCATCAGCGTCTTGACTGCTGATTTGTAAGCTTTGTTACGCAGTCGGTTACGTTCTGCGATTTGGGCACGCTTGAGAGCAGACTTTGTATTCGCCACAGTCAATTCCAAAAATACTATTAATATGTACACACACTACTAGACTTACTAATATAGCATCCAAATTGCCAATGTTATAATTTCCTAAAAAAACTATCATTGGAAATTGGGTACTAGAGGGGGAAGAATTTAGTCCCTTTCCCTGATCCCTAATCTCCAGTCCTTAATTTGGTGTGTCGTCAATTTAGGAAATGCGTTAAAATGAGGTACATCAAATAAAACAGTGATCCTAACTCATCACCTAGTTAAGCAATCTGATTGCCAATACGACCAATCTGACCGTAAAACAGTGTATTGTCAAAGGCAAGGAACTGTAAACATCTAAATTTTAGGGGGTTCATAAGTATAGAACCGATATCATATTATTATCGTTTCTGTACATATGTTAACTACTAAAAGTTAGGAAAATAAGTAAAAATCATACTCAGACCCTACCCCCTGTAAATCTGGGGGATTGGATGTGTAAACATACCACCTGCACCCCGTAAGGAGTGAGGGCAAGGGCGTAAGGGGAACGGGAAATGGCACGCCTTCTTCCTGCCGCTAGCCTATGGAGGCTGGTCGGACTGAGTAATTAAGTCGCCTTCTTAAGCAAACCATGTGCTGGCAGGCTTGAGAGTATCAAAAAAATACAGGTTAAGCTAGAGAAGAGAATTAGAGTCAGCTTGCACACCCCAGTGGGTCAAGAGCAATACTAAATCTCAGGTGTGAATATTATAATTTTGGCATTGTCCTTACTCCATGCTGCGAATCATTACTCAGCAGGCAGACGTCAGAGCAGAACTACAACGGATCTGCGATCGCACCCATGACGAACAGGTGCTTCACAAAGAAGCAACGGTGCGGGAAGTTTTGCAAGCAGTGAAACGCCAAGGCGACAAAGCTGTTTTGCATTACACAGCCGAATTTGACAAACAAACCCTGAAAGCAGAAGAACTCCGAGTTACAGGCTCGGAACTAGATGCAGCCTATCAGCAGGTGTCAAAAGAGTTGTTGGGCGCGGTTCGGCTAGCTTGCCGCCAAGTTGAAGCGTTTCATCGTCAGCGAGTCCCAAAAAGCTGGGTACACTTCGGTGACGATGAAATAGTTCTGGGCAAACGCTACACCCCTGTAGACCGAGCAGGGTTGTATGTGCCTGGTGGTCGGGCCGCCTATCCCAGTACAGTAGTGATGAATGCAATTCCGGCAAAGGTAGCTGCTGTACCTCATGTGGTTATGGTGACACCACCAGGACCTGGGGGTGCAATTAACCCAGCAGTTTTGGTAGCTGCCCAAGAAGCAGGAGTACAAGAAATTTATCGCATTGGGGGCGCACAAGCGATCGCCGCTTTAGCCTATGGAACAGAAACCATTCCAAAAGTGAATGTAATTACTGGGCCTGGGAACATTTATGTCACCCTAGCGAAAAAACTTGTCTATGGCACCGTCGGCATTGATTCTTTGGCAGGTCCCAGCGAAGTGCTGGTGATTGCTGATGAAACTGCAAATCCGGTGCATGTAGCTGCTGACTTGCTGGCCCAAGCTGAACACGATCCAATGGCGGCAGCAATTTTGCTGACGACAGATGCTGCTTTGGCGAAAAACGTGCAAGTAGCCTTGGAAAGACAGCTAGTGGATCATCCACGGCGAATAGACACAGAAAAAGCGATCGCTCATTATGGGTTGATTGTTCTTGTGGAATCGCTCCAAGCAGCAGCAGAACTCTCAAATGAATTTGCCCCCGAACACCTGGAATTAGAAGTTAAAGACCCTTGGGCACTCTTACCACAGATTCGTCACGCTGGGGCAATCTTTTTGGGTTACTCAACACCAGAAGCTGTAGGAGACTATTTGGCAGGCCCTAACCATACTTTGCCAACTTCTGGTGCTGCCCGCTATGCTTCGGCATTAGGGGTGGAAACTTTCCTCAAACACTCCAGTATTATTCAATACTCCCAAACCGCACTGCAAAATGTGGCTGGTGCAATTGATGTGCTAGCAACAGCAGAGGGTTTACCTTCCCATGCTGATTCAGTCCGACGCCGAATTCAGCAAGAAGAGTGACTGGGAATGCTTAATTTTTTCTAATACTGTTGGCAAAAGTCACTTGATAAATTCCAGATAAAAGTTTGGATGGCTATGTCTGGCGACAAGCTGCTACGCGTCTACGCACGCTAGTTGCTGCCATGCCTTAAGCCTTTTGCGGTCATCTACAAATTGGGCATTGCCCACCTAATCCACTGGCTTATTAAGCAAGGATTTACCTGTATAGTAAGCCAGCGAACAGTTCAGAGGAGGGTTACCCTCCCCAAAGAACTGGCGAAAATATTGTCTACGCAAGTTACTACAACGCACCAGCGTCAAAAGGGGTGAAACCGACCTATAGGACAGCCCCTAATATATAAACTAAGTGGGTAGCTACACTAAATTAATGGAAATTAATTTAGTGTAGCTGCCAACAAGTTTTGCTACATACTGATGTAAGGGGTCTACTCTTTAGGAGACGAGAGCGGTGCTAAAGAATATTTTGGTAGCTCTGGACGGTTCGGAAATTTCAGAACGAGTGATTCAGACTTTAGATAATTTGGCGTTGTCAAAAGATGCCAAAGTTATTCTCTGTCATGTGTTTCTTACGCCAGAGTCAGAGATGGAATTACCCGCTGATCGTCCTCAGCCAGAGTCGCCAACCTTCTCTTATTTTCATATTGAAAAACAACTGCAATCCTATCAGGAAAGCTTATCAGTCACAAGTGAGTTAGAACTGGTAACTGGCGATCCTGCCGAAGAAATTATCCGCCTTGCCAATATTTACAAAACTGACTTGATTATAATTGGCAGCCGGGGATTGATTGGGATGAAGCGAATTGTCCAGCGTTCTGTTAGCAGTCAAGTTGTGGAAGAGGCTAATTGTTCGGTATTGGTGGTAAAGCCGAATTAGAATCAGGTAAAGGCAAATGAGATCATGCCATGACTACAACACCAGCAATCACTATCAGAAATATCTGGTATCTGGTGATTTAAAAAGGTTTCACCTCTGACAAGACTGGGGACTGGGGACGAGGAGAATAACTAATACCCAATGCCCTGTTTGACCAATTCCCCAATCTCCAATCCCTTCACATCCAGTTAATTCAACGTCCTTGAGTTGCTAGAAACTGACGCAAGCTCAACAAACTCAAAGTTTGACCCAAATTCAAGGGCAAAAGTGAAACTCCTTCCAAGCGGGACTGTACCCAACCTTCTCCCCAGTACCATTCGTGGAACCCGTCAATGCCTCCGCTAAGTACCAAGCGGAGACAGTTTGATTTGACAACATCTACTTGATGATGAATTGGGACTGGGCCAGTCCAAGTTGTAAACTGGAATCCGGGAAGTAGTTCTTCTGGCATTCCTGGCGCAAAGCGTTGCCCTAAGAGCCATTTTTCGAGTTGTACCGGATGCAGTAGACTGTCACGAATTGCATCTGTTGGTGCTTCGATTTCGATCCGCAGTTGGCTTTGTTGAAAATTACCCAGCATTTTTCTAGGATTACCTAAAGGTGAGACATCGCTATTTCTAATATTGCAAATAGAATCACTGATTATTACTACGTCACTTTTCTACCAGCAGAGAACTTAGAATAGAAAAAGTGAACTTGTTAAGAAATGTAAGGTTATTCATGGCGGATCAGTTAATTCGTGCAACAGCAGCCGAAGGTGGAATTCGTGCCGTAGGTGTGATCACCACACGTTTAACAGAAGAAGCACGGGGACGCCACAAGCTTTCCTATGTGGCAACGGCAGCACTGGGTCGGACTATGGCAGCAGGCTTGTTAATGGCTTCTAGTATGAAGCGAACTGGATCGAGGGTCAATGTCCGGGTAAAGGGTGATGGGCCTTTGGGTGGAATATTGGTAGATGCAGGCTTAGATGGCACGGTACGCGGGTATGTGGGAAATCCATCGGTGGAATTGCCTCCCAATGCCAAAGGTAAGCTAGATGTTGGTGGTGCAGTGGGTGATGGCTACCTCTACGTTGTCCGGGATATCGGTTACGGTTATCCTTACTCTAGTACGGTAGAACTAGTTTCTGGCGAAATTGGCGATGATGTAGCTCATTATCTAGTGAATTCCGAACAAACACCTTCAGCTTTAGTTCTAGGTGTGTTTGTGGGAGCAGGTGGAGTAACGGCTGCTGGAGGATTACTGATACAAGTATTGCCCAAAGCTGCCAGAGACGAAGCCCTAGTAGAAACTTTGGAATCACGGGTAGCTGGTCTAGCAGGATTTACGCCATTGTTGCAAGCTGGGAAGACTTTGACTGAAATCTTTGGTGATTTATTGGGAGACATGGGGCTGGCAATCTTTCCCGAACGACAAATATTGCGCTTCCACTGTGGTTGTTCTTTTGATCGCGTTTTGGGGGCACTGAAAATTTTGGGAGAAGCTGAACTGCAAGATATGATAATTAAAGATGATGGTGCTGAAGCAACTTGCGAATTTTGCGGCAACGTTTACCAGGCAAGTAGCGATCAGTTAGCTCAACTAATTGCCGATTTGCAAACTGAATCTACTGTTTTAGGATAAAGTATAAAATAGCACTGATTTTTTAGATTGCTAATGGTACTCTGTAGAGAGAGATAATCAAAAAAGTGGCTTTTTAATCATGAGAAAGTTACTATGTCAACAATGGAATTATCGACTTAAAACAGAGCGCGATTCAATTATTTTGGTGTGAGAGATGACAGAGCGGGATATTCCAGACAGTTGGTCTTCAGCCAGTGGAAGAGAGCCAGATCAAAACAAAAGATTATCCCGAACAGAACAATTCGGTGAAACTCAGCCATTTGATGTCCCAGCTACTGGTTCTACCTCCAAGTCAGTGAAGCGGCGAAAAAAAAACCATACGGAAGGATTACCTATAAATAGTAATTCAAAAGAAACTGCCCAACTTAGTAGTACTTTTGCAAAGTGGCCACGCTGGATGAAAAGCTGGACATTATGGCTGGTACTACTAATGTTAATTCCCGGCAGTGTGGGATTCTTGGCAATGGCAATGCTGCTGAAGTTGCCAACTGCTCCTAATTGCCCCTCGATTTTCTGGCCTCTAGCTAGTGCTTCTGTGCGGCTACACTGTGCCCAGTTGGCGGCTTCTAAACAGACAGTAAACGACCTATTGCAAGCGATCGCTCTGGTGAAGGAACTACCAGAAAATCACCCATTACATGGAGAAATTGATCGTTTCATCGAAGAATGGTCGCGGGATATCTTGAAGCTAGCTGATCAAAGTTTCCAAACTGGGAATTTAGAGGAAGCGATCGCTACTGCTCAAAAAATACCCGAAGATGTGGCAGCTTATAAATTAGTCGATGAGCAAATTAGCAAATGGCAGACAATTTGGTCAAAGGCAGAAGAAACATACAACGGTGCGATCGCAGAAGTAAAGGAACGGCGCTGGCAATCGGCGTTCATGTTATCCGCCAAAATGCTGCGTGTAGACAATCAATACTGGGCGGGTACTAAATACGACCAATTGAATCGTCTAATTGCCACAGCGCGGGAAGATGGCGATAAGTTAGGAAAAGCTGAAAGTTTAGCAAAAAGCCAAGTTGTTGATAATTTATTAGAAGCTATCAAGTTAGCCGAGTCCATTGGGCAAGAAAGTTACATTTATCAAAAAGCTCAGGAAGCAATTCCGGCATTTGGACGCAAAATGCTGGAATTGGCACAAGCAAAACTAGATAAGCGGGATGCAGATGAAGCACTGAATATTGCCAGACAAATTCCAGAGATTACGAAACTACAAGGCGAAACAGATGACTTTATCGCCATAGCTGACGCGAAAAGGAGTGCTTGGATAGGCAACGTTTCTGGTTTAGAGGCAGCGATCGCTCAAGCACAACAAATTGATCCTTCCAGACCAGTGTATAACGAAGCACAGCAATTAATTGCTCGTTGGCAATTGGAAATTGAAGATGTTGCCCATCTGGAAAAAGCGAGAATATTGGCTAGCCAGGGAACAGTTAATAATTTAACAGCAGCGATCGCCCAAGTACAGCTGATTCCTGCTAGTAACCCCCGCGCCACAGAAGCTAGACAAGAAATGGGTCGCTGGCGTGCTCAAGTGGAGACAATTGAAGACCAACCTTACTTAGAACGCGCCGAACAGATAGCAATATTCGACGATATTAACTCCTTACAAGCTGCGATCGCCCAGGCTAGCGAAATTCGTAGAGGTCGGGCATTATATCCAGAAGCACGGAAAAAAATTCGTACTTGGGTAGGAAAGATTCAGCGAATTCAAGACCAACCCTACTTGGATCAGGCACAAGAACTGGCACAGAGTGGAAATCTTACTGCCGCCATTAGCGCAGCTCAACAAATTGCCTCGTCGGGAAGGGCGCTTTCTGGGGAGGCACAAGCTGCAATAAATGACTGGGAAGGGCAAATCCGCACTAGAGAAAACTGGAGAAAAGCCCAGGAAGTTGGGGCGGCTGGCACTCCAGAAGCTTTGGTTGAAGCAATACGGCTGGCAGATCGGGTTTCAAACAATAGCATCTTACGTATGGATGCGAATCTAGCTATTGATCAGTGGAGTCAGCAATTGTTAGAAATAGCACGCTCTCAAGGTCAGTCTGATATTGCTAGAGGCATTGACATTGCCAAATCCATTCCACGCGGTAGTGCTGCTTACAGTGCAGCGCAAGAGCAAATTAGGGCTTGGCAGGAATTTCTCAATCCTCAACCGGAACCTCAACCTCAACCGGAACTTCAGCCTCAGCCTGAATCTCTACCATTTCCTCCGTCGACTACTATTAATGGGCAGTAATATCCTTATAAACGATTCAGTTAAAACCTTTTGATTCAGGATTTTTAAAGGGTATATCACGGATGTCGGGGTGTAGGGAGAAACTTTCTTCAATGTGTTTTAAATACACAACATTTTTCAAGTAGGGGCGCACCTTTGAGCATACGTGTCAACTTAAGCCCAAACCCCTTTAAAATCTCGTTTCCAGTTTCTGGCTGGAAACGAGACAATCTCTAAAAGCTTGTGCTAGACAGGCTTTTAGATTAAGTTGACAGATGTGTGTCCCTCAAAAAATTTATTCCCCGATCCCTTCTCCCCATTCTTTAATTACAGAAAATAGTGATGAGTAATCATCATCTGCAAATGACATTTTCACGGCTGTTTGCAAGATTTGCCGCACACCTTTAATACTGCTGAGATCCAAACTCCGAGATTTGGCTTCCGAGATAAATAATTCTGTATCTTTAAGCAAGTGTTTTGTGGGGAAATTGGGATCAGCATAATTGCCATCTAACATCCGTTGTAGCTTTTTGTCAAAGGTAGGTGCATAAAGTGGACTGTCGCGCAATATTTGCATAAACACATCCACGTCGACACCCTGACGCTGAATAAAAGCTAGACTCAGAGCAAAGCTAGTTGTTAGAGAAGCTATTAGTTGATTTAGTGCCAATTTGAGCGCCGCAGCAGCTCCCACTGGGCCGATAAGTAAAGGTTCTGTCCCGAAATTTTGGAGTAACTTTAAATGGCGTTGATATTGTTCTGGCTCGGCACCTACCATAACACTCAAGTTGCCAGCTTTTGCTTCGGGGATACTCCCTAATACAGGTGCTTCTAAATACTCACCACCACCAGCAACAACTGCATCTCTAATTTCCTGGCTTTCTGTGGGAGTAATTGTTCCCATTTGGATAATCGTGCGTCCTTCCAGAGTTTGCCAAGCAGTATCTGAAAGCAACACATTATAAATAGCCGGGGCATTAGTCAGCATGAGGATTACGCACTCAGCAGCACGAATGGCGTGGCGGGGATGTGTGACAATTTCAGCCCCAGCTGCTTGTAGTGGTGCTAATTTTTCTGGGGTGCGATTGTAGGCAACTAGCTGTATATCTGCGGCTAATAACCTTTGAGCCATTGGTAGTCCCATCAGTCCAGTTCCCAGAAATGCCACCTTCATTTTTCATGTTCCTTTAATACAGCGTCACCAATAGCGAGTCATCAAGCGTCATAGCCCATCGTGGACATTGCGTTTGCATTGTTTGATTCAAATTTGTTGGGAAGTAGTGATTTGAGACTTAAGATATAATCCCAAATCCCAGTTTCTCTACTCCCAATAGAGACGCGATTAATCGCGTCTCTGGTAATCAACCACCGGCGGCAAAAGTCACCATGATTATCACTGAAAGTAAAATACCAGGGGTAAGTAGTGTTGCTAGCATTAACAGGTCATGAGTGGACATAATTATTACTTTGGTAGTGTGTTTAACTTTACAGTAATCACTGTTATGCTAGTCTAAATAAGACTAATACTGCATTCTTAAATAGAGTTTTAACTTTTCAAATTTACGTTTACTCTGGCAAAGTTAATCCTTTCAGTGGTTGAGAAATTTCTGTATTGTTCAGACCTTTGCTCTGAACTAGGACTCCAAAGCCGCCTAACCCTGTGGGATCTAGAAGTTGGTGTAGTGCGTCCCGCCGCTGTAGTAACTGTGAGAGGGGTTGCTGTTGATAAGAAAGGGCAGCAATATGATCGCCTAACCCCAACGCCATCAAAAATAATCCCTGCTGGATAAAACCAATATTCTTTAAATTGCACTTCTCACCCCAGCGTTCCAAAGCTGTAAAGTCAACATGGGCAGTGATATCTTGTTGCCCAATATTGATATAAGGGTTGTCATGGAAACGGTGCTGATAATAGCACTGTAGCGTTCCCTGCGATCGCCTGGGATTGTAGTAACGACTGGCGGGGTAGCCATAATCAATTGTTAACACATAACCGCGCTGCAAGCGGTCTGCTACTATACTCAACCAGTCTAGAGCAGCTAAATTAATTTCACTACGGTAGCTATCTGGATATACACTTTGGGTTAAATCGATTCCTACTAAATCCAAATGTTCAGCTAGTTGGGGCGTTGAAGGTTCCCCTGTAACTTCCACAAATGCAAAATTTGACCTCTCCCCCAACCCCTCCCCTATGAGGGGAGGGGAGAAGGACTCATACTTGCCTTCTTGAGGGGTTAAGTTTTGTGGTGTTGTCACATAAATTTCTCGGAGTTCTCCCGCTTCTAAAGTGAATTGATGGACGGGGAAAGCATCTACTAACTCATTGGAAAAAAAGCAACCTGCGATCGCATTTGGTGGTATCTCCTCTAAATTGCACCAACGCACAGGGAAATCTTGCAAGCGTTGCTGCTGTTCTTGTCTTAATGTTGGCGACTTTTCAACAATGATGTACTCCAGCGCTGCAAAAAAATCTGGGTAGTTTAGCTGATAATATTTGAGGATATGCAAAGCCAGCAATCCTTGACCTGCTCCCATTTCTACCAAAGAAAATGGTACAGGTTTTCCTAGAATCTCCCACATTTGCAAAAATTGTTCTGCGAGTAACTCGCCAAAGTCAGAACAGAGGTTGGGAGAAGTAAAAAAATCACTATCTTTAAAGCCTATTTTGACTGCATCGCTGGAATAGTAGCCGTATTCAGGGTGGTATAATGCCATGTCCATGAATTGGGCAAAAGTAATTCGTTGTTGGGGACTAGTGGTAATATGATTTGCGATCGCTGCACACAATGCTGGATTGGAATCCATAGGAAAGTCAAGAGTTAAGAGTCATGAATTCAATTTAACTTCTAAGTCTTCAACAGACAGTTTAAGCCGTGACTTTCTCTATATTGACTGAATCACAAGCATGGGAAAGCTATCTTGACTAAATTCATTTGTAAGCATTTCAGCCACTTACCAACGACACCAACACACCATTGAGATCGCGGACACGAGCAATTGTTTTTCCCCCAGGTTGAGATTTAGGGGCATCTAATGTTTTTGCACCAGCGCCGATCGCTCTCATGTAAGCACTGCCAACATCAGGAGTTATAAATGATATCTGGATTAATGTCGGTGGTTGTGTGGCGTCGTTGGGATGGCAGCCACCAGGAAATAACTTTTGTGCTTCGCTACTAGAAGAGAAAGCTAATGTGGTGTTTCCGGTTTCGATTTCGGCCCACATAGATTGTCCTTTATCCTGGAGAGTGCGACGAACCAGACCAAAGGCTTTTTCGTAAAACTCAACTGTTTTAACTACATCGTCTACCCAAATGACCGTGTAACCAAATTTCATAATTCTTTCTCCTTATCTATAAAAAATTGAGGGTTTCAAACCCACGGAGGCGGGTAAAGCCTTGTGTAGAAGCGGTTTCTAACCGCCCTTTTAACTACTACTTATTGTTAAAACCCCTCTCCAAACCTCTCCCCGAAAGGTCGATAGGCTTTGATTATTGCTCCCCTTCCCTTGTAGGGAAGGGGTTGGGGGTTAGGTCTGAAAGAAAGTTGCACACGGCGTGAATTACAAATTACGTTAGCGCAGCGTTAGCGAGTCTTGCCTACGGCACGCTGCGCTAACGAGCGTCATTACGAATTACGAATTATTTTAACTCTCCAGAATATTACTATCTGTTGCTAGAGTTTGTGCGCCTATTTGCATCATTTGTATATCTGATGGCGACCAATCATGAGGCCCTTGACAGTGATGTGCTACTAGCAATCCCCATAATCCTTTAGGAGTAACAATTGGTGCAACCAAGTTGGCGCGAACCTGCATATTGCGGAGAAAATCTCGGTGACAAGGCTGGATTGGCTCTAATTCAATATCAGCGATCGCCTTTACCCGTCCTGCTAAGTATAAAGCAGCATACTCGTTGTTAAAACAATCATCTGGGCCAGTGGAACCAAGTATTGAGAATTCTTGAGAACTCAAAGATTCAAAAGTCACCTGTCCTTCCCACTGCCCGTAAAAATAATACAACACCACCCGATCAACCTGAAGCGATTCTCTGAGTTGATTGGTTGTTTGCCGGACTAACTCATCGCGCTGAATTGATTTAACAAGGCGGTCGAGCAATTTTTGCAAACCCTGTTCACGGCGATCGCGGCTATGGTTAAATTCGGAGTGAGGATGAATTTGCACGGTTCTAATATTACGACTAGGTAAATGCTGCCGGATTTATATAGTAATTTATTAGACTTTATGTAAATACATTGTTTTATTTATAGCAGCAATTCCATTTTAACGAAACATAATACTATTCAACCTCTACGGGGAATTTTAAATAAATTATTAAGAAACTACAATTTTTAATTCGCACCAAAGATAATTCAAAATTATAAATTTAGTATTAAGAATTTTGGAAATTTACAAATAATATGTTTTGTCTTTCCCTAGCTTGAGGCAATAAATATACTTAAAACTCTAATGTAACAATTTAGTTTGTATTTCTCGTTACAGATATTAGAGGATGTTTGAAAAATCCTCTTAACGGTAGCAAAAGGTTTTAGATCCCCCTAAATCCCCCGATAAATTGGGGGACTTTGAGAGCTTTTTGCCCCCCTTTTTAAGGGGGGTTGGGGGGATCAAAAGCCTGTGACGCAACTCTAGAGGACTTGTGTATACACCGTAGCCTTTTGAAGGAGAGTTAAGGGCGATCAATAAGTGCAAAGATACAGAAAATTACTTTTCAAACAACCTCTTAGTCATACTGATAGTATTCTTTGTTTCCATACTCTGTATGAGAACAAGAGACTAATTCTGATTCTCCAAACATTGGGGCAAAGTTACGATAAGCTGACAATGCTGCTTCTTTAACAGCTGCATTCACAATCGGAAAGGTAGTGAGGATGTAGCTAAATTCATCTTCGGTTAAGCCGTAAAGATGTGCTACCATTCCATCGAGTTCTGCGCGGAGATTGGCGCATTCTGTTTCGTCGGTAACGCCTTGTTGATGGGAACCTAAACCGACTTCTTGCGCGAGTTCGTCAAATTCTGGTGTGGTGCAGATGAGTTTGGCGGCGCGTTGTACAATATCGTTGAAGTTGCGATCGTTTTTTGTTAAACGTGGAACGGGTAGTTGATAGACATAGAACATATTGAGAGTGGTAGTTACTTTTTGACGTAAAAGCCAATCCAATATAAAAGCATTACAGACTGCACAAAGAAAAATCATTTCACTATTAGAAATGCCAGATTTATTTAAATCTATAGTTGTACTGTTATTATCACAAAACACTTGACGGGGAGCAATTGTAGTAATTAAAGTTCTTGAATCTGTGTTACGTGCAATACGACGATGTACCCAACGATAACGCTGATAATCAATAATTTCATTATTGTCTTTTTTATTCCCAAGTAATATTGATCTACCAACTGATTCTTTAATCCAGTATGGTGGTGGTTCTTCCGTAAGATTAAACTGATGAAACATTTTCCCTACAAAAAGTGGTAATGTCTCTCCTGTTTTTTGTAGTTGAAAAAAGTTATTATCATTACCTCTATCAAATTCACGAGTAAGTACGAAGTTCCACTTACCATCAATCTTTTCACCTAGCAAGGGAAACTTACTCATTTTCTCAGCTATGCGGATATCTACCTCATTCTTAAACTCCATCACAGATAGCGAATCAGGCGATAACTTACGTATCATATCTACGTTAATCTGCAAGCTATCTTCACTAGGAAACCTTTGAAGCTCCTGCACATCCAAACGCATAAATGCAGAAGGGAATTCCGTTGTTATACTCCCTTTGACAAAAGTAAGGACAACAAACTTAAAACGACTATCAACTTCTTCAAAAATTGTCTTACGATTCTCAAGACAGAATAAACCAGTAACTTTAGTTTGACTAAACAACATCTCGCGCAATTGCTTAGTCCCCAAATCCGTGTAAATTCCACTAGGAATTACAATTCCGCACTCACCGCCTGAACGCAAAAGATTAAAACACTGTTCTGTAAATAGCTTATAAAGATTAATATCCGTACCTGCTTTTTTACCATTCACTATAGAAATCTGATTTTTATACTGTTCAGATGAACGATAATAAGCGCTGACATAAGGATATTGACTTTGATATTCTAACCAAGCACTTGCAATTATTGGATTTTGTAATAGCTTATTCTGCTCTTTCTCAAAATCCTTAATATCCATCTTGTTCTTCGTCACCAGTTCATTATGCTGTGCAAAAAACTCTTTCGCCTGTGGCTTAAATATTTCCCAAGGTGGATTAGTGATAATTGCATCAAAACCACCGCGTTCTAAAACCTCGTTAAAATGATAACCCCAGTGAAACGGCTTCAAAGCTGCAATATCCTCAACCTTCAAAACCCGCTTCTGTGATTTTCCAGTTAACTGAACCTCTTCATACTTGATACCCAAACGCTTACTAAACTCATCCAACAGCAAAAGATTTAACTTTTCCTGCGATTCTTTGTTGAGTTGTTCAATACTTCTGCGTAGATGTCTGTAGCAAGTATCTTTAGGTGTATCAGTGTGAGGTAAGTTTTGGGGTAAAAAAACATATTCTTTGTAAATTTTAATCGACTTATTCTTCTCTTCTAATATTTTTTTGTAACTATCGGCTGCTAAAGACTGTAAAAGATTACCTTGTAGTGAATTTCCGACTGTATCAAAGGCTGTTTCATCAACTTTAATTAATCCAATCAGCGAATTACCTGCCATAATATTAAAATCAATATTCGGCAAAGGCTCTAACTCTTCCACATCATTAGCAGAAGAAACCAACGCTAAGAAAAGACGCAATTTAGCGATTTCTGTTGCTTCCTCCATGATGTCTATACCATAGAGGTTATCTCTAATAATGCGCTTTCTGATAAAATACTCTATGGAAATATGCTCAGTTTTTTCATTTTTTAACCAGTCTTTTAATTTCTGATCTCCCTGTAATTCAATTGTCCCAATAAGAGCAGTATATATAAAAATTAGCGTCTTCATCGCCGCCACAAGAAAAGCACCAGAACCGCAAGCTGGGTCAAGGATTGATAAATTAGGAAGAATCTTTTCTATTAGTAGATGAGAAACATTTGTATCCAGTTTGATAAGAAGTTCGTTAATATCCTCAAATGGCTTATACTGATCAGACAGCGCATCATTTACACGGTCTACAATTAACTTGTGGATAGTTCTATCGCAGAGATATTCTGTAATCTGCGGTCTAGTATAATACGCCCCAAAAGCTTTTTGGTTAATATATTTCTCAAAAATATAACCCAAGACGTCAGGATTTATCTCATTGTCTTTTCCTTCCGGCGTATCATCTAAATTCCAAGAATAACGCCCAAATAAATCTAAAACTTGCTCAAAGGCCTCATCAACAATAGAAATCTGATATTTCTCTTCAATATGATGTTTGAGAAATAGTCCACCATTCAGGTATTTAACCTTTCCTACCAATTCTTGAACAGATAAATCGCGTTCAAACTCAGGTTTTGCAAAGCTTTCAAAAAACAAAGCTTTGAGAAATTCACCATAAAAATGATCTTCACCTTTTTGTTTGCTCTGCTCAAGCTTATTTTGTAGATAATTTAAATCTTTGTTATCAATAAAACCCTTACGCTGGAGAAAATAAACAAACATCAGGCGATTGAGAATTACCGATGTATACCAACGTCTATCTATCTCATTATCAATTCCTTTCACAAACAGCAAAAATTTCTGGTGTTGCTCTTGAAATTCCTTGTAAAACTTCTTAGTTACTGGCTCAACATCAAAACCGCGTTGTAGCTTATAAGCAATTTCGACAACAGTCGGTTCTCCATGTTCTAATTCAGTAATATCAATGACTAAAGAACCAAGCTTGCTTAAAAATAAGTCTCCTGGTTGACCTTTCACATATAAATGGTCACGAACAGAGGTTTTACTTCCTTCTCTTTTCACCCAATACCAAAGACTACGTGTGCGTTCTGCGGTAATAAAAATTAGGAGATTTTCAGCTATCAGCTTATTAATTTCTTTGTAAATCTCATCTCTAACCTTAGCCTCTGGTATTTTTCCATCTGCTGCGGTGACTTCAAAGATTGCAACACCCGAAAGTTCAGCAATCTTCTGGTATTGATATTTCTTGTTGTCAATTTTTAAACTTACAGGTTTTTGTCTTGAGGGTTGCGACCAACCTAATTCCTCAATAAACAAATCACTAAATTGGAAGTTATAGAGTAAATCGCGTGTTCGTTGAAAATTAAGCGACATAATTTCCCATGCTTTAAGAATAAAAAAAGAGCATAGTAAATTTGCCACTCAGAAAATAAATCTGTGGCTCTAAAAACTAAGTCCGCGTTGGCGGACTTTAAGAAACCCTATTTATAGGAGTTAAATTTTAACCATGCTTTTGATACTTTATAAATCCTTTATGCTTGGTTAAGCTTCAGAGATACTACGGAAAGTTATTGAGTTATCTAAAAGCCGACTTATTTATATGCAAGTGAGCTTTTTAATCGTCAAGTATATTTGCTGATTACTTTACCAAAATGCTTAATTACTTTCTTAAAATACCTAATTGCTTTCTCAAAATACTTAAATGCTTTCTCAAAATGCCTAATTGCTTACTCAAAAAGCTTAAATGCTTTCTCATTTCGGTAGATTTAGCAAGCAAAAAGAGATATTGCTTACTCAAAATGCTTAAATGCTTTCTCATTTCGGTAGATTTAGCAAGCAAAAGGAGATATTGCTTACTCAAAATGCTTAAATGCTTTCTCATTTCGGTGTTTTCCGCAATATAACAAAGACGCGATAAATCGCCGTCTCTACAAAGGGCTAACTATTGTAGAGACGGCGATTCATCGCGTCTCTTGCCATTTGGTATAAGCGTAGGTTGAGAAGTAAAAGTAATTCGCAGCTACGTCCATAGAGGTTGACTTTGGAGTTCACAAATGATTTAAGATGACTACACCATCTAGCAATCAACTGATGACTGAGGAACTGGAAAGAGCAGATAATGATAGCCCTTGGAAAGAAATTTTAGAAGCTTATTTTCCCCAAGCAATGCAATTTTTCTTTCCTCAAACAGCAAAAATAATTAATTGGGAACGTCCCCACGAATTTCTTGATAAGGAATTTCAACAAATAGCCCGCGAAGCCGAACTTGGTAGAAGATATGCAGATAAATTAGTTAAAGTCTGGCAAATTCAAGGACAAGAAGTTTGGCTATTAATCCATGTAGAAATCCAGGCAAAATCAGAAGACACCTTTGCAGAAAGAATGTTTTCCTACAACCTGCGAATTTTTGACAGATTTGGGAAACCTGCCATAAGTTTGGCGATTTTGTGCGATACAGACCCGAAATGGCGACCCAATCAATATAGTTATAATTATCCCAATACCAGGCTTAACTTTGAATTTGGAACTGTCAAGCTGCTGGATTATCAAAATCGTTGGACAGAATTAGAAGCCAGCGACAATCCATTTGCAACTGTAGTAACGGCGCATTTGAAGACGCAGCAAACAAATAAAAAGCCAGGAGAACGTAAAGCTTGGAAATTTAGCTTGATTCGCAGATTGTATGAATTAGGATTGCAAGAAAAAGATATTCGTAACCTTTATCGATTTATTGATTGGGTTATGATTTTACCAAAAGCCTTAGAAGCAGAATTTTGGCAAGAGTTTAAGCAATTTGAGCAGGAGCGAACTATGAGCTACATTACCACAGGGGAGCGCATTGGTTACGAGCGGGGAAAACAAGAACAAGGACAAACCCTCGTGTTACGGCAACTACAAAAACGGGTAGGAGAGTTACCACAAGAGGTTCGGGGGCGCATTCAAACTCTTTCTTTAGAGCAATTAGAAGCACTTGGCGAGGCTTTATTGGATTTTACAGCCATTGAGGATTTACTTAACTGGTTGGAAGCCAATCAAACAGTTTAATTTTTAAAATCCAGTAGGGTGCGTTACGCCAAAGGCTAACGTACCCTAGCATTGATATATTGATTTACTATTTAACCTTTAACCAACTAAATATATCTGCTGGCGTAATTTGCCAATCTGCTAATTCATCAAGAACAGCCAATTTATCATTATTATATTTTACTTCTGGCAACTTATTAGGTTGAAATACCATCACAGATTTATCATTAGAGTCAAAAAACCAACCTAATTTTGTCCCATGATTAATGCAGAAAATAATTTTATCAATCACCCGGTTAGGAAATTGGTCAGGTGAGAGAATTTCAATTATCCAATCTGGATAAGCTTCAAATTTATTGGCAATTTCCTCATCTTTATCAACAATAAGCCGTGACCACTCAAATACAGCAATATCTGGAACTAAAGAACGTCCTCCAAATGTGCAGCGTAATTCAGTTAATGCTAAAGCCTTTTGCTCAGGTTCGCTTACCTGATTAATCTCGGTTGATAAACGAGTTTGGATTCTGCTATGTTTTCCCTGCGGTATTGGTTTTTGGTAGATTTTTGCATCAATATATTCACTAGCTGGTTTAGTTTCTGGTAATTTCAGAAACTCTGTTAAAGAAAGATTAGATGATAATATAACCATAAAAATTACTCCTAAAATAGTTAAATTATATCTTTAAAGCTCTGGCGACTAGAAGTCGCGGCTATACAGACAAAACCTGCCTCCGCAGGTTAAAAGCCTTTAATTTTTTCTTATTCCACGGAGGTCAATACGGTTCGGTTAACGTGTTTATTCCTCGAAGATCCCCCCAACCCCCCTTAAAAAGGGGGGCTTAAAACCCTCTTGATACCCCCTTTTTAAGGGGGTCGCCGTAGGCGGGGGGATCTTAACCGAACCGTATTGCAACGGAGGTGGACTACCCTGCGGGAAGCCGCAAAGCGTCTATGTTTGTGTAGCCGCGAATTCCATTCGCTTAATTATCAAATAATCCCAGCGAACAAATAATCTGAGGTTCTCGTTTCTCCAATTCTTCTGTCACAATACACAAACGGTCATCCATGCGTAACGCCACTACTAACTCAGCCAACACCTGACTATTAATACCGCTTCTCAGTTGACGATTCAGAGTATCAATAGCTGACTGTCGCAAAGGATAACGATAAATCTCATCAATTGCTTTTAAAAGTTCTTCACTAACAAATAGTGTTCCTTTCATTTCTTGAACATAACCCTTCAGCCGTTCATAAGTGCGGAACCTTGCACCTGATGGTCGCCCTAATTGACCACCTCCATTTTTCTCATCTTCAGCAATCAATTCAGAACCTTTTTGTACTAACTCGTGATGCTGTTTATCTCTCGGTATTGCTGGGGTAGATTCTTCACATGCCGCTACCCGAAGCACTGCTAATTGTGATTGAGTAACGCTATTTCCATCGCGGTCAACATAAATCAAAGAATCATTTCCCTCAGTGGTTTTCATATAAAGCAATACTCCCTCTGGTTGCACAGGTTGCGGAGTATGGGCGCGGGTAGAATAAACTACATTTTGCATTTCTTCAATGGTTTTTTTCAAACCTGGATTATTATCGGTGGCTTTTTTCCAAATTTGAAACGCTTCTGAAGTCAAATCAACTTCTGTATCTTCTTCGCCATCTAAAACTCCAGATTTCTCGTTGTAGAGGTCGAGAATTACCCGTGCATCATCATCTTCAAAAAATGCTTCATCAGTTCCCACCACTTCAGCATTTTCTTGCAGTCGTTTGCGGAGTCGTCCCCGCAAATTAATAATCCGTTCTACTCCCTCGGCTGGTAAAAAAGAATAACAGAGAATTTTATCAGCATTTTGTCCAATGCGGTCTACTCTTCCAGCGCGTTGAATTAAGCGAATAATCGCCCAAGGTAAATCCCAATTGACGATAATTGCACAATCTTGTAAATTATGACCTTCACTTAAAACATCGGTGGCGATTAAAATCCGCAACTCATCTGATGATGAAATTTGTTCACGTTTTCCATTACTCACAGGGCTAAATCTTCCCGTCATTACTGTTGGGTCTTTAGATTGACCTGTCACCCCAGCTACATTAGTAATACGACTCGACTGCAAATTCTCTGTAAGGTAGCGGACTGTATCGGCAAATTGTGTGAAAATTAGTACTTTATCCTTTGGATGAGTTTTTGTTAACAGTTTGATTAAAGCAGTAAGTTTTTCATCCTTTTGAGAATTCCACTCGCCACACTGTTGCAGCACATTAATCAGTGCTTTGGCATCTTCTAATAAATCCCGTTTCAGTTTTTTAATATCAAAAAGTGTAGAACGCAACCACTTAAATCGCCTTTGATATCGCGTGGTATATTCTTGGTAAATTGATTCTGCTCTTTGACGAAAAATATTTTCTTGACTTTTCACATAATCTGGAAAACCTCTCTCCAAACCTCTCTCCTGCAAAGAGAGAGGCTTTGAATTCTCCCCCTTCCCTACTAGGGAAGGGGGCTGGGGGGTTAGGTCAGAATCATCTTCTTCCGTTTCAGTATCAAACAAAGCTGCTGCTACAGAATCAGCATCTTCATCATTATTACTCGTATCTAATAACTCAGCTTCCTGAGTTCCAATGGGAATATCAAGCCCATTTTCTAGGGCATATAAATAAATGAAGTTCCGTAATATATGACGTTCAATTGATTGAATAAAAGCAACACCACTACTTTCTAAACGTTTAAATAAATTAGTGCGCGAAAAACCCATTAACCTCCTACCGCCACGGAATAAGCTATTAAGAAAACGCTGTTCGGTGTCTGTAGGCGGCTGTTTGTGTTTAGCAATAACGTAATTCCCTAGCCCATAACGAGGTAAGTTCAGTTGATTAATTACTTCTACTACTAACTCAGAGTAAAGCCGAGAATAAAAGTCAGTGTCAGAACCTTCTAAAGGAAACTTAAGACTGCGAGGTAGACGCTGGGGAAAATAAGAACGTGTCCCATCAGCAAATTCTAAATATTTCCGTCCGGTTTCATCTGTGTGGGCATAATTATCTTTAATAAAAGAGCGAGTGCGTCGCACCATGTAACGCTTCATCAATTCTCGCCAGTCATCAGGGTGTTCGCTTTTCTCAAAGGCAGCTAAAGAACGGACAGAACATTGATGCTTTCTAATAAACTCTAATTCTCCTATCGAACTGCCACCAAGTTCATTAATTAAAGCTTCTGGTCTTAATCCTAAATCTTGGTCTTCTGGCACAAATAGCCGCAGTTGGGCGGAAAGGTCAAGATAACTTTTATTGTATGGAGTAGCAGATAATAAAATACATTTACTTTCGTTAGTAGCAATATATTCTGTAATTGCTCGATAACGTTTGCCTTCGCGGTTTCGTAAGTTGTGACTTTCATCAATTAACACAACGCGGTAACGGCGGAGTTTTGGTAATTTATTTTGTACTTGACTAATTGGCATAACTTCGGCAAGTAGCCGATAGTTATTTACATATTCTTGCCACATTGAAACCAAGTTTTTTGGGCAAATAATTAGCGTTTCTAAATAACAATCTTCTTGTAATATTTTGGCAAGGGCGGTTCCAACTAAAGTTTTGCCCAAACCAACCACATCACCCACTAACACGCCACCACGCCTAGTTACATGACGGGCTGCTAGCTGTACCGCAGCTTTTTGGAAATCAAATAAGTTATTAAATTCGCGGGGGATGCGGAATTCTGAAAGTCCTGCGATCGCTTCATGGGATAAGTGGTAAGCTATCTTCAGGTAGATGTAGTAAGGTGAAACTAACTCTTGCCTAGCCCAGCTTTGGTCAATAATTTCCGCCAATTCTTGGGAAATATCTACACAACCGTAATCTTGCCAGCGATCGCTAAACCACTTTTGCAGTTTATTACACGCATCGTGGTCTAAAATATCAACATTCAACTCCCCTTGTTTTGCCAGTCCGGGAAGGGTTAAATTACTGCTACCCAAGAATCCCACAGTTGGAGCGTTGGGGTCATTACGATATACAAGATATAATTTGGCGTGAAGAGAATGCCGCAAAAACAGTCTAATAATTACTTTCTGAGTTTTTAGCTGATGACTTAACCGCCGCAACCCCGCTTCATCCTGATTAGTCGGCGCACCAATAGTCAACTGCTGACGAAATTCTGCCGCCATGCGTTTTTTAAACCGCACGATGCTACTGTTATCAATCCTTCCATCACCACTACTCAGGGAAAATGCCGCGTGAACTTCATCACTGGGTAAGCTTTGCATCCCAATTAGCAAACGACAACAAGCATTTTCACTACCAACATACTGTTCGATTAAATCATCAATTCTTCGCCAACCTCTGAGGTTGAAGTAGCCAACGCAAAAATCTGCCCGATAAGAGACTTTGAGGGTTTCTCGTAAAATTGGTAGCAGTTGCAAATCTATGTTGTCAAAAATGCGGGGCATTATTTAAAACTCTATAAATATTTCGTACATCTGTTATATGAGTAAAAAATTTTTCTAGCTAGATTAGAGACGCGATAAATCGCCGTCTGTACAATAATCAATCCTTTGTAGAGACGGCGATTTATCGCGTCTTCAAAAATTTATCGCGTCTTCAAAAATTATAAAAAAAGAGCAGTTGCATAATACAACTGCTCTAAAAAATGTTTAGATAGATATTTTCTACCTATCCACAGACCCCATGATTACGTCAACACTGCCAAGAATCACCACAATATCTGCAACCTTCATTCCGCGCAGTAAATGTGGAACAATCTGGAGGTTGTTGAAATCTGCGGCGCGAATTTTCCACCGTGCAGGGAAGACGTTATCATCGCCAACCAAATAAATTCCCAATTCACCTTTGCCACTTTCTACACGGGCGTAGATTTCACCCTTGGGTATCTTGAAAGTAGGGGAAACTTTTTTGCCGATGAATTGGTAATCAAATGCGTCCCACTCAGATTTTTTACCTGCCGCTAAACGTTTTGCTTCCAGATTTTCGTAAGGGCCGCCAGGAAGTCCTTTAATTGCTTGGCGAATAATCTTCACAGATTCGCGCATTTCCCGCATCCGCACTACGTAACGGGCAAAGCAATCACCGGCTGTTTCCCACTGCACATCCCAGTCGAAATCGTCGTAGCATTCGTAATGGTCAACTTTCCGCAAATCCCATTGCACGCCAGAAGCGCGTAACATTGGGCCAGAAAGTCCCCAGTTGATTGCTTCTTCACGGGTGATGGTACCAATACCCTCAACACGTCGCCGGAAGATAGGGTTATCTGTTACTAAACGTTCGTACTCATCAACTTTGGGCAATAAGTAGTCGCAGAATTCCAGACACTTATCTACCCAACCATAAGGTAAATCGGCTGCTACTCCACCAACACGGAAGTAATTGTTATTTACCATCCGATAACCTGTGGCGGCTTCCCACAAATCATAAATCATCTCCCGTTCCCGAAACTGGTAAAAGAAGGGAGTTTGTGCGCCTACGTCAGCAAGGAAAGGGCCAAACCATAGCAAGTGGTTAGCAATGCGGTTCAACTCCAGCATGATGACGCGGATGTAGCTAGCACGTTTGGGGACAGCAACACCTGCAAGTTTTTCTGGGGCGTTGACAGTGACGGCTTCGTTGAACATTCCCGCCGCGTAGTCCCAGCGACTAACGTAAGGGACGTACATTACATTAGTGCGGTTCTCAGCAATTTTTTCCATTCCTCGATGCAGGTAGCCGATGACCGGTTCACAGTCAACGACATCCTCGCCATCCAGAGTCATGATTAGCCGCAGAACCCCGTGCATTGAGGGGTGGTGTGGCCCCATGTTTAGCACCATTGGTTCAGTGCGGGTTTCTAGTCTGGTCATAGATTTCGTGTTCTCCGTTCGTGAAAATTTTGAATTGAACCGCCCAGATGCCAACCACAGCCGATTTATCTAGTCTGCCAAAATGAGGTTTGTAGGGGCAATCTATATAAATTTGACTCTACAGGGTTATGTTGGAGAGAGGATAGCAGCGAAGGTGTTGTAACTGATGTTTCATTTCGTTGCACCTCTTCAATTATTATAGGGAAGCTTGATATGCAAGGGATTTAGGCACAGGTTTTTTTTCATTTAATCTCTTGTTGCATTTAAAATCCTGATGTTGGTGATTGGGAATGAGTACTAAACAGGACTTAAATCGAACCACATAGGACGCAGAAGACACGGAGAAATAAGAGTTTAAGAGGTTTTTAGTGTAAGTCTTACCAAATAGAAACAAAAATAAAATTAAAATTTAAAAATGAAATCAGATTTACAAACACCGCTAGATTTAGAAGAACTGGCTTTTTCTCATATTTCCGTTTTGGGACGGGAGGTAATTGAGGGTTTGGCGGTTCGTCCAGGCGGACATTATTTAGATGTAACGGTAGGCGGTGGTGGTCATAGTCGCTTGATTTTGGAAGCTGCGGCGGATGTACGGGTAACGGCAGTTGACCAAGATGAAGATGCTTTAGCCGCAGCAAGGAAAGAATTAGCAGAGTTTAGCGATCGCATACAATTTATTTATAGCAATTTTGCTGACTACGAGTTTCCCCCTAACACTTTCGATGGTATTTTAGCCGATTTGGGGGTAAGTTCTTACCATTTAGATCAAGCAGAACGAGGTTTTAGCTTTCGCCAAGCTGCAAATTTGGATATGCGAATGGATCGAGGGCGATCGCTAACTGCTGCGGATGTGATTAATAATTGGGATGAAACAGAATTAGCAGATATTTTCTTTAAGTACGGTGAGGAGAGATTATCGCGGCGCATTGCCAGACGTATTGTAGAACGGCGACCGTTGCACACGACTACAGAATTAGCTGATGCGATCGCTTCTTCTGTTCCTCCGAAATACCGTTATGGGAGAATTCATCCCGCTACCCGGGTTTTTCAAGCTCTGCGAATTGTCGTCAACGATGAGTTAAAATCTCTAGAAACCTTTTTGGATAAAGCGCCAAATGCCCTTGTCCCTGGTGGCAGAATTGCGATTATCAGTTTTCACAGTTTGGAAGACCGTCCAGTGAAACACGGTTTAAGAAATTCACCTTTATTAAAGGTATTGACAAAAAAACCGATTATTGCTCAAGAAGAGGAAATTAGTCAGAATCCGCGATCGCGATCGGCCAAATTGAGGATAGCTGAAAAGTTGCTGTAACTATAATGCAGCGTTAAACTGCTCCATTTCAACGATCTGTTAACCTAGCGTTGTTGAAGAGTTAAAAAATAATAAATGGAAATAAGTAATCTGTTTACAGCAGGTGGCGTGGTCATGTGGCCTCTGCTAGCGTTCTCTTTGTTAGGAGTAGCGCTGATTATCGAACGGATCATCTTTTGGGTAAGGATAAATAATCGGCAAAACAAGGTAGTGCGAGAGGTGCTACAGCTTTATCGCCTTGATAATGTAGTTAGTGCTTTAGATAAATTGCAGAAAAATACTGATTTACCGATTGCTCGAATTTTTTTAGCAGCTTTAGAATTGGAAGAGCCGACACCAGAGGAATTTCGTTTGGCATTAGAAAGTGAAGCACAAGCCGAAATCCCCTTACTCAAGCGCTCCCAAAATATTTTTGAGACAATTATTGGTCTTGCTCCTTTGTTGGGACTTCTCGGCACTGTTTTAGGATTAATTAACTCCTTTGCCTCTCTAAATATCGGAGATGTGGGAGGTACTAAAACAACAGGTGTAACATCTGGAATTAGTGAAGCTTTAGTATCCACAGCATCAGGGTTGGTAGTGGCAATTTTTACACTTTTATTTGCAAATACCTTCCGAGGACTCTACCAGCGCCAGATTGCCTGGATTCAAGAATATGGTGGACAGTTAGAATTACTCTACCGCCGCCGCTACGAAAGAGGAGATAAATCCTATGTGCCTACCAGATAAAGCGGAACTGGGTAATGAAAATTAGTAATCGGTAATTGGATTAGTTCACTATTTGTTACCGATGTTGCTCTACAATTTTCGGCCCTAATAGTATTCTAAAATGACGAATAGGTTTTTTCGCTACAGTTCTTGAGGAAATATTTCATGATTATTTGGGTAAATGAGCAAATTGATCCATCTGGGATGATTCATGCCTGTATTGCCACTTGTAATGAATCTCAAGCCAAAGAGTGTCATGATTCCTTTCAGAATAATTTGACCGAGACACAAAAGGCAGCAGGTTGGGTAGCACAATTGCGGACAGTGGATTCTTGGGATGAAGTGCCGGTGAATTCTTTAAAACTCAATTAATTGGGTGCTATGGAAAGTAGGCTAATAACTCTAACTTTTTCCAAGCAGATAAGATTAGTTTGTTTTTCTTGCTCACCTTTGAGTAAAACTTCGACACGCTTTACTTCACCAGAAGCCTGTTTACTCCAGCTTTGCTGACAGTTATACCATTTTGGTTTTGACTGCAAATCGTCTGAGATGGAAGTCATTTTTTGGGATTTTGCTCAAATATATTTCAGGAGCGTAGGCGTAGCCCGCCATAGGCATCGCTTGTCTACTACCCACTGCATTTATGCCAATGCCTACAGCGATCGCAGCAAATCCCATTAAAACAGGTTAATAAAGGATAAAGTTCGGATTAAAATTCTCAAATTATTAGTAACTACTTCCCAAAAAAGTAACATATTATATAAATTTGATGATTTTTCTGAACTTTTAAGAGGTATCATCTATACCGTAGATTAAATTAAAAAACTTGTATAAGCCGAATCAATTTAGTGAACTATCCCAAAGTTTACACTTCGGAGCAAGCCTGTCCCATTAATTTAGTTGGCGAAACGGGACAAGCGGTTCAAATTTCAATTCATGCTCCCAGTCAATATATCTGTGCCAACTGCGAACGGATATTACCAGATTGGAAACGGCAGCCATTTTTACGAGTAGTGATTGTATTACAACAATCGCGTTATCAATTAGTCGAAAAAACAGCAGAAGTAGAGTCAGAGAAAGAACGCTTGCGAGAAAAGTTTATGAGATTTGGCTGCGATTTGGCATTTAATTTGCGCGATCGCGGCTATTTAACAGACTTGATAGACCCTCGTACAGGCTATCCTTTACTGTCTCATCCCGGAGCAATTCCCCACGATGACACAGCAGTTGTCAAAGCTTTGCTCAACTATCCAGTGATTAAAAATCAATGCCGTGTGTTAGTGCATCCCGATTGGGGTGCAGCAGTTTATCCTAGCATCTTGATATCAGAAGCTCCCCCAATTGTGATCGAATGGGTTACAAAAGGCATAGCATCTATACATGGGTGGAAAGAAATTGATTATTAGTCATTAGTCATTGGTTATTTCTTCCTGATCTTCCTCATTCCTTCATATATATTGGAAATGAGGAGAATAAAAAACCAGCATTATAGAATCTGTGTCTATAGACAACTTGTTCCAGGAAGCTAGGACAGTCGAAGCCTCTAGTAGTGCGGCTTGCTATTTCCCTCTCATGAGTGGACGCTACGAAGTCAAGCCGGGGATGATGCCTTTTGGTTTCTGTTTTGGTAATACTCAGTCTGATCAGCAGGTATTTCAAATTGATGATGATTTTACCCACTACCGTCAGATTAAACTTTTATCCCGTGCGGAACGGTTGAACAAGTACTATCAAACCTGCAATTATTCTCAGACTGTAGCAGGTGCGATCGCTCGTTTAATAATTAATCGCCTCACCCAAGAACACCCCCAGCATTTTAACTGTCAAAAGTCAATAGATAACATCCTGAAATTTCACAGCCAGCTGACCGGAGAAACTTTTTACCTAGATGCAAATTGGCAATTACAGCAAGTTCAAAGTAGTCCAGTTTTTCCAGCTTACGCCTCTACTCTTGATGCACTTGCAGCACAGGTACAAGAAGACCTGACAATTATCTGCCGATCTGCTGATGGTAGGAACTGGCTGAGTGCAGTTCATCTCTGCTATCCCAATCACTGGTCAGCTGAGGAAAAAATTGGTAGAGATTTCGCTACGATACATGCACCTGTGGCTGGTATGGAAAAAATTAATCGGCGTGCAAGTGCGATCGCTAATACAATGATTACCCACAAACCAATGGTGCGCTTTGCTTGGGGCTTGAGTACCGACACCCGCCTTAACCACCATCCCGAACCGCCGCCTGGTGTGTCAGTTAGTAAATGGCAAGGTAGAAGCTTTGATCCACAGCATCCCCAGCTTTATCTGCGAATTGAGCGCCAAGTAATTTGGGGACTACCGGAGTATGAAGCTGCACTTTTTACTATTCGTACTTACTTTAGAGATTGTGGTGTAGTGAGAAAAAACCCAGTGTTAAGGTCTAAGCTGTATGCTGCAATTCAGTCTATGGCACCAGAAGCTTTAGTATACAAAGGTTTGGTAGAGAGCAAGGCTAGTATTTTGCAGTGGCTAGAGGAGGCTTAATATCATGTCCGGTAAAAGACTTATCATTAAGACCGCAGGGGGCAGGGAGCAGGGGGAAAGAGAGTTTTAAGATTTTTGCATAGATGCCCTGAATAATAACTAATTAAGCGGACATGAAATAAACTATTAAATGCTATTTGCAGAGATTCGGCTGTCAATAAGGAAAAATAAGGGACTTCCAGAACTTAAATTATCCAATTTCTGGACTTCACTACGACTATCCCTCCCCCTGCTCCCTGCCCCCTGCCCCCTGCCTCTATAGCGATGGTATATTTTTTTATTTGGAAGTCCCTAATATCAGCTATTTTTCGGTCGCCGTAGTTGCTTGGAATTAATCGGGCCGAGAATTTGGTTCAGACTACGCAACTGTTCAGCTGTACCCATACCAATTAGCCGATCTCCCGACATTAGAACCGTATCACCAGTGGGGCCACCGATTAAAGTCCCATCAACGCGGCGAATTGCCAGAACTAATGCCCCAGATTGCGATCGCAATCTCGCTTTTTGCAGACTCTGACCCACAAAGGGGCAAAAAGCCGGGTCAAGTAAAAATTCTTCCATATACAATTGGCGGTCTGCACCTGTCAAAATCCCATCTACAAAGTCCAACACTTGGGGTCTGAGTGCCGCAGCAGCCATCCGCTTTCCACCAGTAATATAGGGAGAAATCACTTCATCTGCGCCACCGCGTTGTAACTTCTGCAAAGCTTCTTCTGTACTTGCGCGGGCGATCGCCCGAATTCCTGTATTCAGAGTTTTTGCTGATAAAACAATATATAAATTTTCCGCATCTGAAGGAAGGGCTGCAACGATACAAATCGCCCGTTCAACGCCAACTTTCAGAAGTGTGTCATCTAGGGTAGCGTCACCTTGGTATGCTGTGTAACCTTCCATCTGCGCCCTTTGTATAGATTCCATGTCTGAATCAATCACCACAAAAGGTACACCTTCTGCCCGAAATTCCTTGGCAATTTGACGACCAGTCCGGCTAAATCCACAAATGATGTAGTGTTCTGTTAGGGATTCCATTAACCGCCTCTGTTGCTGTAGCCGAATTCCTTCTTGAAAGTAGCCTTGAATAATCGCTTCTGTAAATCTGTTGACAATGTAACCGATATTCATTACACCCAACAAAATCAGGGCAATTGTAAACAATCGTCCTCGGCTACCCAGTGGGTGCGTCTCACTATATCCCACAGTGGCTAAGGTAATGACTGTCATGTAAGCTGCATCTTCCCATGACCAGCCTTCCACTAACGAGTACCACAAAGTGCCAATGAAGAAAACACCGCCAAGAGCGATCGCCCCAGCCATTAACTCCTTTTGGATACGTTTATATTTTTGCTCAAGTGTTGAAAATGACGTAACAATAGTACTTTTAACCTAATTTTTCTAGTTTTCTACTAACTTTATACCATTCGTCCTTTTTAGTATATTGAAACTAAATAACTGGGCAAGAAGAAATCAAACTAAGTTACGCAACGTAAAATTAATGAAATAGTTACGTTAAATCATTACAAAGACGCGATAAATCGCCGTCAAGACGAAAGACTGATTATTGTAGAGACGGCGATTTATCGCGTCTCTTGCCTTAACCGAACAGTATTGAGACTAAAACTACCTTATGGCTGCCCCAAAACAGCCTTGGTAAAACCATCTGAAAACACTGCCCAGTGCGTAGGCCTTGCCCGCCGCTGGCATCGCCCCAGCTATTAACTGCTCAATCACCATACTGTACTGTGTAGATAGTAGCTGTAAGGTAGATAACTAGAGATGATCGCTGCTGTTGTTCGACCTCTGAATTTGGTAGTTGGTTTGCTGCTATCTTGTTGTTTCTTGCTCACAAGCTGTCACCCGACACAGATGAAAAGCAAAGCATCTCAGGTAGCTCAATTAGTTTTAGTTTCGCTAAGTGATCCAACTACTTTTAACTATGCCATTAATGACTCTCCCTACAGTGTTTTTCCTTTAATTTACAAGGGATTGATCGATGAGAATGTTATTACTACAAAGTTGGAGCCTGGACTAGCAGAATCTTGGTCAATATCTGCCGATCAAAAGCGAATTGTTTTTACATTAAAAACAGGGTTAAAATGGTCAGATGGTGAACCTCTCACGGCAGATGATGTAGTCTTTACTTATAAAGATATTTATCTTAATAAAAAAATTCCCACTTTATATAGAGATTTTTTACGTATTGGTAACACAGAAACTTTCCCATCAGTGCAGAAACTAGATGATCTGCGAGTTGAGTTTACTTTTGTGGAACCTTTTGCCCCTTTTTTGAGATACGCCGAAAGACTAGCAATTTTGCCCGCTCATGCCTTGCGTTCTTCTGTATTATCCAATGATGCCAATGGTAATCCTCAGTTTCTTTCAATGTGGGGAACCAATACTGATCCGCAAAAAATCATCTCCAATGGGCCTTACAAAATAGAAAGCTATACTCCTTCTGAACGGGTGATTTTACGACGCAACCCCTATTACTGGCGCAAAGATATTCAAAAAAATCCTCAGCCTTATATTGAACGTATTGTCTGGCAAATTATTGCTTCTACCGAAAATCAGTTACTCAGATTTCGCTCAGGGGAACTGGATAATTTAAATGTGACACCAGCAGTATTTGGGTTACTCAAGAAAGAGGAAAAGCGAGGCAAATACATTATTTACAATGGTGGAACTACTGCGGGTTTTAGCTTTGTGGGTTTCAATCTTAACCAAGGTCGCGATCGCAAAGGTAAGCCTTTTATAGATCCAATTAAATCTCGATGGTTTAATAACTTAGTTTTTAGGCAAGCAGTCGCTTATGCCATTGATCGCAACCGCATGAAAACTAATATCTATCGCGGTTTAGGGGAAATCCAACATTCGCCAATTGCTGTTCAAAGTCCCTATTACTTGTCCCCAGCAGCAGGGCTAAAAATTTATGATTATAATCCCCAGAAAACTAGGCAGATGTTGTTAGAGGCTGGGTTTAGGTACAACTCCCAAAAAGAACTGTTAGACCAAGATGGAAATCGGGTGCAATTCAATCTCTTGGTGAAATCGGAAGATCAATCAAGAATCGATGCCGCAGTTCAAATCCAACAAGACCTCAGTCAAATTGGGATCAAAGCAGATATGCAGGTAGTCAGTTTTAACGTAGTATTGCAAAAGCTGCTCTCTCGTCGAGATTGGGATTGTTATGTAGGTGCGTTTGGTGTTCCCGGTGCAGATGTTGAACCTAATCTTCTATCTTTATTTTGGACTAGTCAAGGCTCATTTCATCAGTTCAACCAAGGTGCTCCACCAGGAAAACCCCCACTCCAAGGATGGGTAGTTTCTGAATGGGAGAGAGAAATTGACAGTCTTTTTGACGCAGGAGTCAAAGAACTAGACCAGAGCAAGCGCAAGGCGATTTATGACAGATTTCAGCAAATCGTTGCTGAACAGTTACCGATATTCTGCCTTGTGAATCCAATCTCATTTCAGGCAGTGCGTGAACGTGTCAATCCCATCAAGTTTTCTGCCTTGGGGCCGACTTTTTGGAATATTGATGAACTGAAAATCACAGAAAAATAACTAATTCATAATTCGTATAGATCACCCTTGATAACGAGGCTGACTTTTCACGTTATGTGGAAAAGGTAACGATTAACCTAACCCCCTAACCCCCTTCTCGATGCGGGAAGGGGGAAATTCAAAGTCTCTCTTTTTTTAGGCTACGGTGTACACACATCTCTGTACAAAACCAAAATCGTTGTAGATCCTCCTAAATCCTCCTTAAAAAGGAGGACTTTGAATCTATTCCCCCCTTAAAAAAGGGGGGTTAGGGGGGATCAAAACGTTGTAGGGCTAGGTTATTAGACTTGTGTGTACACCGTAGCTTTTTTTAGGAGAGAGAAATAGAAGTGAGGTTTTCCAGATGCCGCTGAATTGTCAGGATAACGAGGACGGGCTGCGCCTATGCAAATTGCCTGTCGCTCATCCTCTTGCTCAAGTGTTGAGTACAAAGTTTTTTTCACCACCGCCATGCCTTTGAGCTTATATAAGCGTTAGCTTAAGAAGAAGTACGAGTTGTGCTAAATAAAAAGTAATTTTTAGGGATTTCTAGGAAACTAGTAAATAACTATATGATGAAAAACTCTCAGGAGGAGCGGTAGTGAGCCTACAAACTCTCGTTGACCAAGCCACCATCCCCCCAGATTCAGGGTCTGTAGCATCTAGCCCCTTTGATGCAGATAGCTTTAATGAAGCTGTCATGTCTACCTACGGCCGGTTTCCCTTAGCCCTAGAACGGGGTACTGGATGCCGGGTTTGGGATACACAGGGGCGTGAATATCTGGACTTTGTAGCGGGAATTGCCACTTGTACTTTGGGACACGCCCACCCAGTTATGGTAGAAGCGGTAACACGTCAAATCCAGAAGCTGCACCATGTCTCTAATTTGTACTACATTCCTGAACAAGGTGAATTAGCAAAATGGCTCGTTGATCATTCCTGTGCCGATCGCGTATTTTTCTGCAATTCTGGAGCTGAAGCTAACGAAGCCGCAATTAAACTGGCGCGGAAATATGCCCACACAGTATTAGACATTGAAAAACCGATTATTTTAACCGCCAATGCCAGTTTCCACGGACGGACTTTGGCAACAATTACTGCCACTGCACAACCGAAGTATCAAAAGTATTTTGATCCTTTAGTTCCTGGTTTCCACTACGTAAATTACAACGATATTAACGCTGTGGAAGTGGCGATTAGCGAGTTAGATGAAGGCGATTACCGTGTAGCAGCAATTCTGATTGAGCCATTGCAGGGAGAAGGCGGTGTGCGTCCGGGAGATGTTGCCTACTTCAAAAAGCTCCGGCAGATTTGCGACGAAACTGGCGTTTTGTTGATTTTCGACGAAGTGCAAGTTGGTATGGGGCGCAGTGGCAAATTATGGGCTTACGAATATCTCGGCGTTGAACCGGATATTTTCACCAGTGCCAAAGGCTTAGGTGGCGGTATCCCCATCGGTGCAATGATGAGCAAGAAATTCTGTGATGTTTTTCAACCAGGGGAACACGCCAGCACCTTTGGCGGAAATCCTTTTGTGTGTGGTGTGGCACTCAGTGTCTGCCAGACATTGGAACGGGAAAATATTTTGCAGAATGTGCAAGATAGGGGTGAACAATTGCGATCTGGATTGAGAGCGATCGCAGCGAAATATCCTCAACACATTAGTGAAGTTCGGGGTTGGGGTTTAATCAACGGTTTGGAGTTGCGAGCCGACATTGCGCTAACCGCAGCCGATGTCGTCAATGCTGCCATCAACGAGGGCGTATTACTTGTACCAGCCGGGCCAAAAGTAATCCGGTTTGTACCACCGCTAATTGTCACAGAAGCGGAAGTAAACACTGCCTTGGAAGCTGTGGATCAGGCGATCGCAACTCTCACAGCTTAGGTAATCAAAATCGCAACTCTCACAGCTTAGGTAATCAAAAAGCGAGGATAAGTGTTTATGCTTATCTCTCGCTTTTTCTTAGTTTTATATTAAGTTTCACTAAAATTATTGATTTTTTAAAGTATATATGCGTTGAGTATCCTTATCCCCGCGTCCCCACGTTCTCTTCATTCTGGAGAAATTTCCCGATAGGCTTGCCGACACTGCTCATAATTGTCTGGCAAAATCTCGGCATTACCAAAACATAATTGCTCGTGAGTAGTAATTAAAGTTTCATAAGGCTGTATGGGAGTCACAGACGATCGCAGCAATTGCAGATATTCTCCATCTGTGCGGCTGAGTTTGTGGGGTGCGATAGCGTTTTGATGCAACTGCTGCAACATCGCTAAATAAATACAACGGCAAGCCTCACGGTAGTTACCTTGACGGTAAAATTGTTGCGATCGCTCCAACAAAAGGGTTACGGATGCCTCACTGGAGCCAGCTTTTACGCGAAAATCAGTGAGATTGCCACTTCTATTCAGCCAAGAATATAGATAAGGACTGAATTCTCGCCATAATCGCCAACCCACCCAAGCTATAAATAAGCCTACTACCAGCCAAAACAGGAATTTTAGCAACTCACCAAGCCTTGGGCTAATCGACCATCCAGTAGGCAATTCTGGCAGAACTCGTTCAAAGCGGTAAAACTGGTATTCCCACCATTCTCCCACTTGTTGTTGGAATTGAGACAACTGCCAACTCCAGCTAGTTTTTTCAAAAGTATCTGTAGGCATAGGGGGGAGTGGGGAACTGGGGACAAGGGGAGAAGGGGGAATAACTTATATCCAATGACTAATGACTAATGACTCTTGACTTTTTTATCATTATCCAGCCGGTAACAACAAGTAGCGCACCGAATGCAAGAAATCCCAGATCCCAAGCTAACTCATTTGGCCCTGGTTTCACATGATGGATACCGAGAATTTGGTGGTCAATTAAACCTTCAACCAAGTCAAACAACCCAGTCCCAATCAGTATTGACCCTATAAAGGTCTGTGATGACCAAGGGACATCATCACGCCCTCCAGCACGCCATAGTAAGACAACTCCTATCACGGTGAATACCCAATCCAAGGTATGAAATAATCCATCCCATACCATGTTCAAATCTATATTCGCCGTGTTGTTCAGAGGTCGAATGTTACTGAGCATGTGATGCCACTGGAGGAGCTGATGCAGTAAAATTCCATCAATAAACCCTCCAAGACCCACACCAAGAAAAATTCCAGCAGTAATTAGTGGTGCGCGTCGGTTGGGAGTTTCACTTTTCGCCTCCATTGTCAACCTCATAGATAGGCTTTTTTACCAAAATACAACTCTTTTAGGAGAAATATCTTCTATCTTGAGGCAAGTACGATCGTTCAATTTAATTTAATCAATCTTTAAATTTAATCTGCATACCCGCTTTGGCTGGGTCGAAATCTTGGGGAAAATGGGTGCTGCGATCGTAGTCTGCTTTTTCCAGGTTCGCTCCTTTGAGATCGGCTTGGCGGAGATTAGCTGACATTAACAATGCTCCCCTGAGATCGGCATCCTTCAGATTAGCTTGACCCAGATCGGCAAAGCTGAGGTCAGTTCCCCTTAAATTAGCGCCACTCAAATTAGCTTCACTCAAGTCAGCATAACTGAGGTCAGAACCTTTCAAGTTAATGCCTTGCAAATCAGCATTACCCAGTTCTGCTTTACTAAAGTCCCGTTTTCCTGCTGCATAACTCTCTACAAGAGTAGCGGCACTATTTATGGGCTGTTGAGAGTTGACTTCAGGCATATAACAGCCTCACAGATTATTACTTTCATCCTAAATGTAATACATGAGTTCCTTCTGCTTTCGCATTGATCTTCGTTCGCAAAGGTCTTGGAGTGTATATTTTTCTAAAACGGAGTTAGCAGCCTGACGTGCTTCCTGCCAGACTTCCTGAATTAGCTCACCTTCTACTGTGTTGGGAGTAGGCTCACAATCAGATACAACAATATCTGATCCTTCCATACAGCTAAAAGCATCCAACACTGTAATCTTTCCAGGATCTCGTGCCAGAACATAGCCACCTTTGGCTCCGCGTATACTCTTAATTAAACCTCCACGTCTTAGTGTTGCCAGAAGTTGTTCCAAATATCGGTTTGGTATGTCTTGTAAGACCGCTATTTCTCGAATTTGCAGGGCTTCTCCGTTAGGGTAGCAGGTTGCTAACTCTAACAGGGCTAGAAGTGCGTATTCTGATTTGTTAGAGATGACCACAGGCGTAATATTTTAAACTCACACTTAAATATACAAAGTCCTTGAGTTTGTTTCCCTAAGCTATTGTTAAGAAAAACTTTACAATCAACTTATTATTGACCGGCTAACTCTACTTTAAAGACCTTTGAACATAGCAGCAATTATTTTTTATTTTTAATTCAATAAATAAAAGTTATTGATTCTCAGGAAAGGCAGAGGGCAGTTATTGCTGGGGGCAGAAGGGAATGCTGCTTCCAGACCTGAAGCCTGTGACCGTTCGCACAGCGTCTCCAAGATTTGGGAACAAGGGTATAAAACCCCGCCCTCCTGTCTTCTTTATGCATGGAAATGTATCGAAAATGGCAGGATGACTGTAAAGGTAGTTCCTGCACCGATCGCACTTTCGACAAAAATTTCACCGCCATGTAAATCTACAGCCTGCTTGACGATGGACATCCCTAATCCCATTCCTGGGGTATTACCTGCATTACTAGCGCGATGGAAGGGTTCAAAGATGTATTCAATATCACAAGGGGGAATACCAATACCAGAGTCTTGAGTTTGGAATATAGCTTGATCGTTGGCAGTGGTGACAGAAAACTTAACTGTGCTACCAATGGGAGAGTATTTTAGACAATTCGAGAATAAATTACTCAAGATTTGCCTTAGTAGTTTAGCGTCTAAGTTAGCTTGTGTGCATTGGCACTCACTGCTAAAAGCGATCGCATGTTGTGAGCGATCGCTCTGTTGTAATTCTTCTAAGAGATCGCGGCAAAACTCCACCAAATTCAAGGGTGTTGGACTAAACTCTAGCTTGCCTGTTTCATCCTGACTCAGCACCAATACATCATTCAACAACTGAGTCATGTGCATAACTGATGTTTGAATGCGACGCAGGTGGGTCTGTTGTCGCTCGTCGCTCCATAGATGGCGATAATATTCTAGTAGTTCCGCAGAAGAGTGGATAGTAGCCAAAGGGGTACGAAACTCATGGGAGGTGATGGTGAGCAAGCGGGATTTAAGTTCACTAAACTCCCTTTCTTTGGCAAGCGCTTGGCGCATCGCCTGTTCTGCCCATTGCAGTTTGGCTTGGGTTCGCTTGCTTTCGCTAATGTCCCGCAATATCCAGCGCAAACCGACTAAGTTACCTTGTTGATTACGGATAGCAACCACCTTAACCGCAGCAATAATTGGCGTTCTGTCACGTGGTCGCAGGTTTACTTCCCATTCTTGCATTTTCCAGTCTGGGATTTCGGCACGATCACGCAGATGAGTTAGTTTCAGATGAAAAGCAATTATTTCTTTCTCAACCACATAAATCTCTAAGAGTTCGCCCAACAGGAAACTCTTGGAAATGTTTAGTAGAGTGGTGGCGGCTGAGTTAGCTTCCTGAATTACTCCTTTTGTAGTAGTCACAAAATAAGCGTCTGGTACTTCCTCAAATAATTCCTGGTAGCGTTGACGTTGTGCTACCAAGTCCTTTTGAGTATGGGATAATTCTTCATTCTGCTGCTGTAGGTGTTCATTCGCTATTTGCAATTCTTCTAAAGCTAAGTGGACTTCTTTTAATACTGTGGCAATAAGTTTAATCTCTTCCTGTGCTTTTTCCTGTTCACTCTGGCGTTGCAAAAGGGCGACGCGCTTACGCATATCCTCTATCTGTAAAGCTAAATCGCCCAAATTCACGCTTTTACTCCTAATTTGGATATCTAAAATTTGGTTTTGTTTAGATTTCCTACTTAGACGATCTTAGCTTTTGGAGCTTAACAGTTATCAGTAATATTATCTGCGGATAATTAGTTACGATTCCCAAAGTTATTGCACCCCACACACTAATTGCTCCACTTCGGCGGCTCTGTGTTTAATGTTTTTGTCTGGCAATATTGCTTAATTTGACTCTTAAATCTGCCCATGTAATGCCTGCCAGGCTAGGCAAAACAACATGAGCGGCTCCAACTCGTTCAGCGGGGCCAAGTCCTACTGCCCACATACCAGCGGCTAGAGCTGCCTCAACGCCTGCTGCGGCATCTTCTACAACTACAGATTGCTCTGGTTCGAGTCCTAGCTGCTTGGCTGCGTACAGAAATAGGTCGGGTGCTGGCTTGGGTTGCTGTACACTATAACCGTCAGCGATCGCATCTATTTTGTCGGCAATGCCCAATCGCTCGATTACTGTCTGGGCATTTTTGCTAGCCGAACCAATACCGATTTTAATCCCAGCTTGCCGCAGTTCATCCAAGAGGGCGATCGCGCCTGGCAACAAATCCTTAGGTGTCATGTGTTGGATCAATTCCACGTAGTAGCGATTCTTACGTTCCATCATCTCCTCGATTTGTGCTTCCGAATAAGCTCTATCCCCAATAATCAGCATCAGGGAAGCCCGACGGGATACACCCCGCAGCGCTTCGTTAGCTTCTCGATTAAACGGTATACCCTCTTCATCTGCTAGCTTCTGCCAAGCTAGATAGTGAAGTTCTGCTGTATCTGTCAGCACTCCATCTAGGTCGAAGATAAATCCTTGGATGTTGGGGTTGTGGTTCATTTCGCTGCGGGATTGGGGGCTGGGGACTGAGAGAGCAGGAGAATAAGTCTGGTATTCAGAAGCTTCTGAAAGGAAATTTGGGGGATTTGAGGAGAGGGAAAGTTGGAGATATTTTAGTTGACAAGTTATATCTTGGGCGACTTGTCCTTTGCGTAGATCGAACTCATGCCATTTCCCGCGCCAGTGCAGTTTAAACTTCAGGCGCGTCCAGCCATCAGGCAAATGGGAGTTGGCTACGGGGCCATTTTCGGTGAGTTGAATACCGCCGAATCCAAAAATGACAGCTTGCCAAACACCACCAGCAGTAGCGCCGTGAATTCCATCGCTGGTGTTACCTCGGTTATCTTCAAGATCCACCATTAACGCCTGGATAAACAGTTTGTAAGCTTCGGTTGATTTGCCCAAATCGGAAGCTAAAATTGCATGAACTGCTGGGCCAAGAGACGAACCATAGGTAATATCAGTGCGGGGTGCGTAGTAGTCCCAGTTGGTCTGCAATGCTTTTTCGTTGTAGGGAAAATCTGCTGATTCCCGCATTAAATAAAGGAGCATCAAGATATCTGGCTGCTTGATTACTTGATATTTATTAGTTTTCTCAATACCCAAGATGGCTTGCATGGAGCGATCGCGCCCTTCATAATCTGCTAAGTTGATATCTTCTAATTGGAAAAATCCCTCAAATTGCTCGATTAGTTCTGTTAATGGGTCATGGAGAAACAATATTTTGGCGATGATGTCTTGCCAGTGTGATTGCTCTTGTGGGGTGAGTTTGAGTTTCTGTTCTAGTTCGATAGCCCGTTCGGGAAATTTCTGAGCCAACCAATCATAGATTGCGATCGCTTTCTCTAGATGCCATTGCGCCATCCGATTGGTAAAGGCGTTATTGTGGACGAATTCATGGTATTCATCCACTCCGATCACTCCCCGAATTTCATACCGTTGGTGCTCAGGATTGAATTCGACCCGGCTACCCCAGAAGATAGCGGCATCCAAAATAATCTCTGCGCCGCGCTGTTGCATCCATTGATCATCACCAGTGGCTTGCCAGTAGTTCCAAGCGGCATAGGGAATATCTGCATTAATGTGAATTTCGCGATCGCGGCACCAAATTCGCACGTCTTCACCATAAAAATCATTTCCCAGTGCCCAACGTGGTGTTACTTCATCTCCGGTATCAGCACTTTCCCAGGCAAACATTGCCCCTTTATATCCGTAATGAGTTGCTTTGCGTCTAGCTCCTGGTAAGGTGTGCCAACGGTAACTGAGTAAGTTGCGGGCGATCGCTGGTTGGGTAAACAGAAAAAAAGGCAGCATAAAAATTTCTGTATCCCAAAAGATATGACCGCGATAGCCAAACCCAGAAAGAGTTTTAGCAGGAATGCTCACTCTGTCATCATGGCGTGACCCAGCAATCAGCAGCTGAAACAGATTGTAGCGAACCCCAAAAGCAGCGGTGCTATCCCCTTCAATCAGGATGTCACTTTGCTGCCAAACCTCATCCCATGCCTGCTGATTGGCTTTTAGTAGTGTTGCGTAGTCTGGCAGGTGCGCGAGTTTTTCTCTAGCTGCTGAGACTGGTGTCTCAGTCTCCCGCGAGGTAAAAACAGTTACGATTTTTTCTACCGTTACGGTCTGTTGTGATTTCGCCAGGAAGGTCGTGCTCAAGGTCGGATAACCAGGTGCGGTACTGACTTGCAAAGATGCTTCAGTGCCTGATATTCTCATGCTTGCGCCCATACCGAGTTCAATTCGGGAGTGGCGGGTGCGGCGTTGCAACCAGATTCCTTGGTCAGTCTTGCCCTGGTCTAGTCCTTCCCAGTGATTAAAACCCTGATTTTCTGGATAGCCGTTGATACTTCCCTGAACTTCGATTAACCCATCAAAATCTACTGGCGTTAAATGGCAGCGTTGCGCCAACACATGCTGATCTGCAAAACTAGCAAAGCGTTCAAAGCTGATGTCTATGGTGTTCCCACTGGGAGAGCGCCAACGCAAGTAACGGCTAAGAAGTCCGTGGCGTAAATCAAGCTGTCGATCATAACGCAATATCTCACCTTGATCGAGACGGAAGCGATCGCCATTCACAATCACTACCAAAGGTAACCAGTCAGGGCAATTTGCCAGTTCAGTGTACACCACCGGCACATCGTCGTAGACACCGTTGATAAAAGTAGCTGGCAATGCATGAGGATAACCTTCTTCAAAACTGCCTTTTGTTCCCAGGTATCCGTTACCGATTGTAAATACCGTTTCTTTAGAGTGCAATTGTTCAGGGTCAAACTGGGTTTCGATTAATATCCAGTCTGTGTAGATAAAATGGCGAGAACGACCTTTTGTTTGCATAAAGTAGAGATTGGGGAGTAGGGAATGGGAAATGGGGAATGGGAAATTTGGTGGATGAATCAGTCTTTTGACTGGTTCCCAGCCTCCAGGCTGGGAAACCATTCTTGGAGGCTCTGCCTCCTGCTTCTTGACGAAAGGCAAAGCCCATTACGAATTACGTTAGCGCAGCGTAAAGCCTTCGGCATGGCTTCGCTTAGAGCGAGACTTTGAGCGTCATTACAAATTACAAATTAGTCCCCATGTGCTTTTCCAAAATCTTTTCGGCTCTAGGTTTATAAATAAGATGAAATAAGGTTTCCATATAGCGATCTCTGGCTTCGTTATTTTCTGGAACCACAAAATTCCAAAAACTAAATATCTTAGCTAGCAGTAGTAATTGATTACTATGTAAATGCCAATTGTATCTATTCTGAATTCGCTGACTCATCCATTCTGAGACTTCGTGCCAATGTTCAGGATGAGTATCACATTGTTCAAGGAAATCTAAAATTTTCTTTGCTGTTCCTTGTAAGTCTGTAGGATTAAGATTAAATCCATTTTCTTGGTTTTCGATAATTTCTAAAGAGCCACCAAATTGAGTAGCGAAAGTTGGCAAGCCGGAAATCATCGCTTCCAAAATGCACCGACCGAAGGATTCAAAGCGGGCAAAGTGGACATAAATTCCCTGAGAATCTGCAACTACTCGGTAGGTTTCACCGAGTTCACTGCTAGGGATACGCATTCCCAACCAGCGAATCTTGCCATTGAGATGATATTGATCGATAATGTCGTGGAGTTTTTGAATTTCTTCTGCTTCTTCTAGGTTTGTAGCTTCATGTGGATGCAGTTTACTACTTAAGAGGATCAGATTACAACACTCTTGCAACGCCTGACTTTGACCAAAGCATTCAGCTAACCCAGTGAGATTTTTGATTGAGGTGATGGGAGCAAGGGCAAAGATTGGTCGCTTATTAAGGTGATCTAAATGTCCAAAGATTTGGGGGTCTTCGCGGCTAAAGAGTAAATCGTGGACTTGGATGCAAAGTTTAGAATCTCGGTCTTCTTTTCGGCTATAGGGAAAGAAAATATTTTCATTTACTCCCGGCGGCACTAAGTTGAATTTAGGACTAAACAAATCAATCCCATCAACCACATGATACAACTGCGGCATTGTAAAGCACTTGTACGACTCGTATTGCCCTACGGTGTCGGGTGTGCCGACAATTTCTTGGTAGGAAGATGTAATGATAAATTCGGCTGCATTCATGCTAATCAAATCGGCAGTGAATTGTACCGAGAAGTGATATTGGTCTTCTAAATCTTGCCAATATAAATTACTAAATAGATATTTAGGTTTTTCCAAGGAATGGGCAATGTTGCATTGGGTAACTTTCATCCGGCGAGATAAAAGAAAAGCTACTAAGTTACCGTCGCTGTAGTTGCCAATAAGAAGATTTGGTTTGCCTTGGAATTGGGCTAGTAATTCTTTTTCTGCATCTAGGGCAAATTGTTCTAAATAGGGCCAAATCTCAAATTTAGAAATCCAATTGTTAGTAATTTCGGGATTGAATTCACCAAAGGGAACGCGCAATATCCAAGCATTTTCAGTATCTTGAACTTTTTCTAAGCGCAGGTTGCAAAATGTCCCTTCACAGTTAGGGATTAGCCGAGTGAGAATAATTATATGGGGTTTAATACCCAGCCCGTCAAGACCGGCGAGTTTGATTTGTTCACGCAGTTCGTTTTCTAAGCTGCGGGCTTGTTCGAGGACGTAGATAACTTGACCGAGTGTTTCATCTCTTCCCAAAACATCTTCCTGTCCAACCCAGCCGTGGATGGAAATCAGGACGACGCGAAAGACGGCGGGGACGCGGGCTACAAATGCTTCTAAAATGCCAGGTTCTGGAGAGTAAATGAGTCGGTCGAGGAGTTCTAGGGTTTCGGAGACTCGCGCCGCAGTGTTACCCCAACCCGGCTCAAAGCCGAGTTCTTGGAGAGCAAAGCGGAATTTTTCATAAGGTTCATCAGGCGATCGCTGATTCAGCAATTTGAGTGCTAGCTTAATTTGTTTGGCTAGGTGAATCCCTGAGGGAATGCGATCGCTCAACAACAGGCGAATTCCATCGTGTTGCAGCCCCTGTAATGCTTGAAATAACATTTCTAGCCAATATTGGGGGTCAGCCAATAATTGATTGCACAGGTAACGATTAAGGAAGGCTAAACCTTGACCAATATTTCTGGGGTCGTCAATTCTTGGGGAACTTTCGTAAAAGGGGTGGAGGTCGATTTCGAGAATGTGGGGTTGGTAGCGATTGACTAAGCGATCGCTCACATCTAGCAGCGCTTGAGGCGTCATCTGCTCGAAACTACTAAAATCGGCTGTCAGTTGCCAAACTTCCTCGCTAGCAATCCTGGGACGAACTACGAACCAGGTACTTTCGTCTTCGAGAATTATTTCGTGGGTGTACTGGATCAGTTTACCAACATCAGAAGAGTAATAAAAATAAGCTGGCTTTTGGGATTGATGACAGTAATCGGCAAAGAAGAGCAAAATCTCATTTCTTAGGAAGTAACGCTTCCCTGAAGCACTCAACGCATAAATTAACTGACGTAGAGCAGTTTTTTCATCACCGTTGAAGACAGCTTGAACTAGTTCATACATGATGACGAATTCCAGAACTTTAGCTAGGTCACGACCTCATATTTTTCTCCAGTTCTGTGAGGCACATTTCCCCTTTAATGCTATACAACCATGAAAACCCCTCGCTTCTAGCTCTGGGATGAAACGCTGTGAGGACTTCAAATCTATGGGATGAGAGAGATCAGGAAGTTGGGGGAGTGCGAGAACCTAATGCCCAATTCAAACAAAAAACTGCCAATTTGGCTGAAATAGTGGCAAAGAGAGATTATTCTATGTATATAAGTTAGTTCTTAATCAGGCATAAAACACTATTCCCGGTCAAGCAGTACAGTGAAATTTGTGCGATACCTTCTCTACGAGAGGCTACGCCAACGGTGGGCTACGCCAACGCCAGTAGAACATCACCCTATAAATAAATTAAATCCAGCAAGTTTTAGCATAATCAAACCAAATGTAAGCAGATTAAAGGCTGGTAAAACAGTCACTGCCAAAATTATCATCTGTCGTCGTTGTATTGCAGATATACTGTTCAACCCAATTCAGGAAACAGAATATTGTGGGATAAACTGATACACCTCGATTTAGATAAGTTACATCAGGGTTAGCTATGAACTACCAAATTTCTTCTTCTCAGAAAAATTTTCAAAAAGCCATTAGTCCAGAACAATTAGACCAAGTTATGGAAGCCATTTCCGATGGTCGATATTCCTGGGCTTGTGTACTGATTTTACGTTTCGTTGGTTACAATCCACTACATTTCATTCCCCAGCGGACTTACAGTCGTTTAATCAAAGACAATAACCATCTTCCAAACTCGCCTGCATCTACAACCAATCAGAACCAAGTAAATACTAAATCCTCTGTGACTAGCTCTAGTGGTCAAGCATCTTCTCAAGTTTTAAATATGCTGAAAAATTTAAATTAATAATTTAATTTAAAAACATGACATGAGTGCCTAATGCACCATATTATACCATTTTGCAAAAATCCTGATACATATAGATTTCTCGTAAGGGCATGGCATTGCCATGCCCTTACCAGCGTATTTGTATCATGATTAAAGTGAAATGGTATAATACCATTTCACAAAATCTTGAATATAGATTAGATTCCCGTGGGGCGCACAGATGTGTTGACGTACTATATTAAGCCTAAGGTAATAACTTTTTGCAGCGCTTTTTCAAATGTTATGCCCTGTTTGATGGCGATATACAACAATACAATTGCGGCTGAACGAATTGAATTATCACAATGTATCAGAGTGGGTTTGGGTAATTCAGTGATGGTCTGATATATCTGAAGCATACCTTCATTATTAATGTCTTCAATTTTAGTTGGCAGGTTAAGGTAGTACAACCCCAAAAACTCAGTTTTCTCCTGTTCATTAGCCAGCAAGCCTATTTCGTCGGGCAAACGTAGGTTTAATATAGACTTGTAACCCTCGCTAGCTATTTGTTCTAGCTGGTCTAGTGTAATTTGTCCAGCGATCGCTAACTCATCATTAATCTTCCTAACAGTATTCATCAGCTGGATTAACCCCATTTTGCCGATTTTGCCCACATTCTAAATTTAGGCAAATAATTTGAGGAACTTGTGAGGAAATCATCGAATTAAAAGCGATTAGGAACTTCCAGAAATTAAATTATCCAATTTCTGGACTTCACTACGACTATCCCTCCCCCTGCTCCCTGCTCCCTGCCCCCTGCCTCTATAGCGATGGTATATTTTTTTATTTGGAAGTTCCTTAGGAAATGGGGCATGGGTCATGGGTCATTTGCGATCGCTTTTAGCGGTAGGCAAATCTTAAAAGTTGCGCCCTGACTGGCGACGCTGTTGGCTGTAATGCTGCCTTTATGGGCTTCTACAATGCGCTTGGCGATCGCTAACCCTAGGCCGTTACTATTGCCTTTACGGGAGGGGTCTGTTGTATAAAACTGCTCAAAAATTCGGGGCAAATCACCCTCACTAATACCTGTTCCCTGGTCTTGAATTTTTACAACTGCTTGCTTACTCTCGCTATACCCAGAAATAAAGACTAAAGAATTGGGTACTGAATGTTTGATAGCGTTGTCTAGCACATTTAAAATAGCTTGTAATAGCCGCTCTGGATCGCCTTCTAGTTGTAGGTCAACTACGTTTAGGCGCACAGATACGCCAATGGCTTGCATTCGAGGTTCCATCGCGCTGACAGCACGGTTAATCAGACCGCGCAGTGAAAATGTCTGCTGTTCGAGTTGAGTAACTCCTGCTTCCAAGCGTCCGAGATCCAGCAGATCATGAACCAGTCGTGCTAGGCGTTTGATTTCGTTCTCAATAGTTTGAAAAAAGCGATCGCGCAATTGCGGTTCTTCGTATGCGCCACTTCTGAGCGCATCTATCGTTACCTGAACGTTGCTGATCGGTGTACGGAGTTCGTGGGAGACATTTGCTAAAAAAGCCCGGCGTTCTTGATCTAGCGAAGCCAACCGTTCACTCATTCGGTTTAACTCTGCGGCCAACTGATCTAACTCATTGTTTTCATGGATAATCAGCTTGTCACCAAAATGACCACTACCTAAGCGAATCGCAAAGTTCCGCATAGTTTCAATTGGTTTTGACAGACTCCGAGCAAAGCGAGTACTGATTAGCGCACATAGCAAGATTGTCAGCGCCAGCGTTCCCAAAACACTCCAAATCACCCTAGCGAACTGACGCTGAAGCTGATCTAAAGTGATGGACATTCGCAGCACACCTAAAAACTGACCGTTACGCACAATTGGTCTGGCGATGTAGAGGCGATCTTCAGTTGATAAAATTCCTTTTGCGACCCCTTGTCCCGAACGATTTTGCAGAGCTTCCCATACTCCGGGAACTTTGTACCAGTCTTTAACCTGTTTGTCTCGCTTTGGGTCAGAAGTTGCTAAGAGACGACCTTGTTGATTAAAAATACGAAGTGTGACAGTTTGTGGTGCCCCATACCGCCGCACCAATAATTCTACGCGTTGCAGATTATCTACCTCTAAAGCATCTGCTGCACTTTCGCTCAAAGCAGCTGTCCAGTTATCCAAATCCATTTGCCGCGATCGCATAAAGTAGGCATGGAATGACCATAGGATATAGCCTGCCATCAAGGAGGTTCCCAAGGTGATCAGTAACAGGTAAGTGGCTAGCAATTTAGCATGAATGGAATTTAATTTGATGCGAGGCAACCAGCCCATCTTTAATACTAATCCCCAGAACGACGGCGCAACACTGCTTTTATCCGTGCCAGTAGTTCACGGGTGTTGAATGGCTTGGTGACATAATCATCTGCTCCTGCTTCCAAGCCCCAAATTTTATCAATATCTTGATCTTTTGCTGTCAGCATGACTATGGGAACATCCGAAAATGCCCGAATTCGCCAACAGACTTCCATGCCGCCAACCTCCGGCAGCATGAGGTCGAGCAAAATTACATCCGGTACTTCCTTGTGGAACTGTTTGATCGCACTATGTCCATCTGCTGCCGTTGTCACTGTATAGCCTTCTTTTTGCAGCGTGTAAGTTAGGCTTTCGCGTAGAGGTGCTTCATCATCTACTAGTAATATATGCGGCATTTTGCATTAGTATATAGTCCAGGATTAAGTCCTAATTTTACCTTGTCAATGATCCGCTTTTCTGCCATCCATCTCAGGAGACAAAGATTGGCAGGCAAGGCAGCAGGAGGCAGGGTAAAACGTGACAAAATTACCTCATTGCGATCGCAATGAAAAGCAATCTCAAACATTGATTTTAGAGTATTCCGAATGAGGTGTAGCGCTACTAGCCTCTGAATAGGTGGTGTAAACTTTTCAATAATTCTCTGGCCGTATAAGGTTTTGATAAAACTACTTGCACATTAGCATCAGCAGCTTGAGCAAAGACTTCCACTGAGTTAAGTCCGCTACAGGCAATAATTTGAACCTGCTTGTTCATTCTTTGCAAGGTGCGAATAGCGGTGATTCCGTCCATCTCTGGCATCATTATATCCATCACTACGGCATTGATTTGATGCTTGTGTTGGGCATATAGTGCGATCGCCTCTATGCCATTACTGGCAACTAGTATTCGATAGTTATGGTTTTCTAGGATGATTGTGGCAATCTCCCGAATTTGGGCTTCATCATCTACAACTAAAATCAATTCTCCCTCTCCTGGGAGCAGATCCTTGTCTTCTATTTTGAACGCTTGAGTTGCTTCCACTGCTGGTAAAAACAGGTCAAATTTGCTGCCTCTATCAACATTACTAGACACTTTGATAAAACCATCGTGGCTTCTAATGATGCCAAGCACTGTTGAAAGACCGAGGCCTGAATTTGTACTTACCTCTTTTGTAGTAAAAAACGGCTCAAAAATTCTATCTAATATTTCTGGTGGTATGCCAATTCCGTTATCGGCAACCGTAATCATAATATAATGCCCAACTTTAGCATCGAGGTTCATTCTGGTATAAGCTTCATCAATAAACTTATTTTCGGCAGAAATTTTGATATTGCCGCCATCTGGTAAAGCATCGCGGGCATTTAATACCAGATTCATCAGCACTTGATGCAGTTGTGTGGTGTCCCCCATGACAGCCCAAATGTCTTCTGAAATCACTGTGGAAAATTCAATAGATTTGGGAAATGTCTCTTTAGCAATTTGGATAATTTCTGAAATCAGGTACTCGACTTGGATAATTGTCTGCTCTCCTTTGAATCCTCGCGCAAAGGACAAGACTTGCTTCACTAAAGCTGCTCCGCGTTTGGCGTTGGTTTCTACAAGTGCCAGCAGTTGTCCAGAACGCTCCTCGTTTTGGAAAAAATTTCCCTGTACCAATTGAGCCGCTGCCAAAATTGGTGTCAATATATTATTCAAGTCGTGGGCAATACCACTTGCAAGGGTACCAAGGCTTTCCAATCGCTGGGTGCGAAAAAACTGCTCTTCGAGTTGTTTCTTTTCGGTGATGTCAGTGTCAACAGTCAGGATAGATTTGGGTTCTCCCGCAGAATTACGCATCAATGTCCAGCGGCTTTCCACAAGAATTTTCTTACCAGATTTCGTAAATTTACATAACTCACCTTGCCACGAGCCACATTCAATTACGCTTTTTAGCGGTTCTTCTAGTTGGTGCTGAGTTCCTTCTGGGTAAAAAATCTCGTGGAGGTTTTTTCCGATAACCTCTGAAGAAAGCCAACCGTACATCCGCTCTGCACCTTTATTCCAGAATAAAATTTGAGACTGGAAATCTCGAACTAATATGGCATCAGTGGCAATATCAAGTAGAGCGGCTTGTTCGAAGATTTTTTGTTCTGCCAGCTTGCGCTCAGTGACATCCCTATTTGTGCCGATCATCCGAATCGGTTGACCGATTTCGTTATAGTAGACCTGACCTTTGCAGTTTAACCAGTGTAGGCTGCCATCGGGCCAGACAACTCGATATTCTGTAGATCCGTTTCCTTCTTCAATCATGCGATCTCTACTCGCAACCACAGATTCGCGGTCTTCTGGATGGATTAAATTGAAATAGTCTTCAACGGTTGGACACAAGGTAGCGTTCGGTAGACCATAAAGTGGCCCCATATTGGCAGACCAAATACAAGTATTGGCAATCAGGTTCTGATCCCATATGCCCATTTGGGCTGCTTCGGTAGCTAAACTCAATCGCGCTTCACTTTCTTGCAGTGACTCTTCGGCCAGTTTGCGTTCGGTGATATCTTCGGCGATGCCACCATAGTACTGAACTTTTCCTTGGCCATCATAGATAGCAAAGCCCCGATCCCAGATCCAGCGCATCGATCCATCAGGTCGCAAAATTCGATATTCTAGTGAAATGGACTCATCAATAAACTTTTGCTTTGCTGCAATAGTCAAGCGATCGCGATCATCTGGATGAATGGTGTCTATCCAGGACTCAGGGTGCTCCAATAGACTTTGGCAAGAGCGACCCCAAATTTTTTCATAAGCAGGATTAACGTACAAGGTTAGGAATGAATCTAGGTTGGCAATCCAGATAACTGCGTGGGTGTTTTCGGCATAATTGCGAAATTTCTCTTCACTTTGGCGCAGTGCCTCTTCTGCCAGTTTGCGCTCGGTGATATCTTCGGCAATGCAACCATAGTAGTCAACTTCTCCTTGGTCACCATAGACAGCAAAGCCCCGATTCCAAATCCAGCGCATCGATCCATCAGGTCGCAAAATCCGATATTCTACTGAACAAGATTTAGTACTAAGTAGTTCCTCTACTGATTTGGTGACGCGATCGCGATCGTCTGGATGAATTGCATCTAGCCAAGAGTCTGGCTGGTCGTAAAGACTTTGGCAAGAGCGACCCCAAATCTTCTCATAAGCAGGACTAATGTACAAGGGATGGAATGAATCTGGACTAGCAATACTGATGATGACCTGGGCGTTTTCGGCAAAACTGCGAAATTTGTTCTCGCTTTGGCGCAGTGCTGTTTCTGCAAGTTGGCGTTCGTGCAGCGCTGCTTTCTGTTCGGTAATGTCTCTGCCTACGCCTTGTATTAGACTTGTCCGAAAACTCCAAAGCCAGACTGTTCAAAGCTTTGGGGCAAAACTTTGATATCTTCGTAAAAACGGAGGCATAAGGCTTTGAGATAGTTAGTGATAGTTTAGAGACATAAAAATTAACT
>NZ_JACJTD010000004.1 GCF_014698505.1 Nostoc foliaceum FACHB-393
AGCGGTCAAATGCTTGGATGGAAAGATGCAAAATCCTCGTCAAGAACTTTGAGAGAACTTTAGCGAATGCGACTGCCAAGGTTAATCTTTGTTTTATTCGGTTGATGGTTAAGAGGCTTGCTGCACCTTCTTAGATGTCAAATGGGTTCTATATGAGCTTGTACTTCAGGTGTTGGATTAAGATTGGTTTTTTGATAGAGTTCTACCAGTTCCAATAAGCCCAGCGTATATTCATTTACATGGGTTAGGTTGCCGTAGATAAAGTTAACTGGGTTATTGATTTCATGAGCTACCCCAGCCACTAATTGACCTAAACTTGACATTTTTTCGGTCTGAATCAGTTGAGATTGAGTCTGTTTGAGATTCTGCAAAACTTGGTTGAGTTGTTCTGCTTGAGTAGTCGCAGCAGCAGTAGCAGCGCGGCTTTGATTATACAATTGGGCTTGGTCAATAGCGATCGCTAACTGGTCAGCCACACCTCGAATAATTTCCACTTCATCATCACTCCAGGGACGAAGCGCTCTAGTATGTTCGCAGACAATCACACCCAAACAACCCGACTGAGTTTGAATTGAAACTATTAGTAGAGACTTAAAGCCCAATGTCACCAGTAAATTCCGACTCTTGAAATCAAGCCACGAATCTGTCGCAATGTCATCAAAGCAAAGCAAATTCCCTTGCATGACAGCTTCACTCAGGGCTTCCACATTCTGGATAGGAGAACAGCCTAAAGGTTCTGTCAAGTCGGGAGCGCAAGCTTGCTGACTCAGTTCAAAGCTAGTAGATTCATCTTCTTGATGACACCAAAAAAACTGGCATCGATCAATCTGTAGCAGTTCCCGAACTTCAACCACTACTGCACTCAAAATCGTATTTAAATCCAGCGAGTTGCGAATTTGGCTAGATAGACGAGTTTTAAGGATTTTTTCCCGCTCAACTAGCTCTCGCAATTGGACTTCAGACTGTTTTAACTCTAGCTTGGCCATCTGACGATTGACACTAGCTCTTGCTAGTAGCCAAGAACCAATGCCAATTAGTCCTATTAATCCAGCATATAGCAGTAGCAATTGACTCAAAAATCGGTTTGATTTGGTCGTCAACGCCTCTGGCGATACCCATGAGACAATCTTCCAGTGATAGGATTTAGGATCAATTTGATTTTGGCTTGGTGCAAAAGCCTGTCCTGCTCCCGTACTAGATTTTTGCCCTTTCACAAGTGGGTAAACTGTAGTAAAAGTAAACATTCCCTCAGCAGTTTGGAATTGTCCCGATTCTTTTTGAGAAATTTCCTGCCATGCTTGGGGAAAAGCTTTGCTAAAAGTGCGGTTTTTGCGATCGGGAAACATAAATCCCCATTCATCTTCAGGCTTTGTCCCTTTTAACCAGTAGCCATCGGCATTCAGTAGCATTCCCTGACTAGAGGCGTTAGCAAAAGCTTGATTAAAATTGTCCAGCAGTTTTGCGGCGAAATAATTTAAAACTACAACGCCTCGTTTCTGCCCACGGCTATCAAAAATGGGAGTACCAAAGCGGATCATTGGCTTGAGGGGTTTTTCAACCTGACCTCGTTCGATATTGAGGTCAAGGGGAGAGACAAATACTTGTCCAGGGTTTAGCCGCAAAGTGTCATTAAACCAGTAGCGCTTGGCTTGCACTTGCAGTTTTTCTTCGGGGACAATCCCTGGTTCACCCTGGTTGAAGTTGACTCTAACAACTTCCTTACCTGATTGATCTAAAAAGCGAATTTGGTCGTAAAGTTTTTTATATTGAGAAAATAAGAAAAATTCTTGGGAAAGTGCCTGTTGTTGTCCATTCACTCCCTCTAAAACTCTTTGTAGCTCGTTTTGTTTAGAGATAACCATCAAATCTGAGACAACAGAATAAAAATCTCCGCTGATTACTTTAGTTTGTAAATCTACCTTGCCTAGTTCATTAGTTTCTAATACAACCTTCTCAGTTTGTACCTGTTGGTAGTAGATAGTCGCGATAACACCCCCAACTAATGCTGACAACGGCAAAAAAACCGTTAAAAAGTGTTTGATTAAAATTCGTGAATGGATCTGTGGTGACATATCTGATACTTAAGTACGATTCAAAAATCGGGCTAAAAATCAGCTAAGTTCCAGCTGCGCCACATTTTCGGAGTCCAGGTTGAGAGAAAACTTTTTCTCCTGGTAGGTATAGGTAATCAGCCCAGCTACCAAATTCACCATGAAATTGAATACTTTGCGACTTCTGGAATGTTCTAGTTGAACAATATTCCACCCTTTTTTGCTATTGTCAGTTAGACACTCTGATAGTCAGTACCGAAAAACCACGAGTTTAATGTAAAGATTTGACACTTATAAGTATTTTCATACTGAGATAAAAGACATAAGTCGATGTATACGACGGGCTACGCCTAGGCTAAAAATGGTTTTTGATTTTTGATATGCGATCGCACATCAATAGATTACCTACAATCTATCTAGAATCAGATTTGGCAAAACCGCTCATGTTAAACTACAATCCGCTCCATTGTTTGCCATCTTCCGAAGAACTACCGGACTCTAATGACACCCCTGTGGATAATGAAGTCCAAAATTTAATTCCCGGCTTGCTGAAAACGACACTAGCTTTAGTTTGGTGCGATCGCTGGGATTGGTTCTTTGGTGTTGATATGGGTATTTATTATGACCCAGAAAAATCAGCTATTGTCCCTGATGGATTTCTCAGCTTAGGAGTTAAACGCTTCATTGATGAAGATTTACGCCTAAGTTATGTGCTGTGGGAAGAAAAGCAACCGCCAACTTTAGCACTAGAAGTTGTTTCCCAAATATATCGGGAAGAATATAACATCAAGAAAGAATTCTATGCTAAAGAATTAGGAATTTTGTACTACGTTGTATATAGTCCCCTTCGGCGTAAAAAGACACCATTGGAAGTGTATCGCCTAGTTGACGGGGAATATATCTTAATGTCAGGAAATCCCGTTTGGCTACCAGAAATCGGTTTAGGAATTGGGCGAGAACGAGGAATTTATCAAGGTATAGTGCGGGAATGGCTGTACTGGTATGACGAAGAAGGGCAAAGATTGCTGACACCAGAAGAACGTATTAGAGAAGCGGAAGAACGCGCAGCTTTTGAAGAACAGCGGCGGGTGGAAGCAGAACAAAAAGTAAAAATGTTAATTGAAAGGTTGAATGCGCTAGGTGTTGATCCAGAAACTTTGTTATAGATTCACCAAATTTTCTAATTTTCGCTGCCTTAATGTTAATTAGCTTCCTGGCTAGGGAATTATATCTATAAAGCAACTAATAGCTGGACGGTAAAAATCGTCATAGCTTGTTGCTCAATAAATATATTTACCAAAACCTTCATCAAAAATATGGAAGTTAAATTAGGATTTGGAGCAGTCCCAAAACCTCAATATGTTTTTGTCAGCAAAGAACCCGATCACTGTTGGTATATGCTTGCTGAAGATGAAAGACGCATCCCAATTTATGAAAAAGCGTTGACTGGGGTAATTACAGGGATAGAAGTTAATAAAAAGGTTGAAAATACATTTGGCCCAGATGAAAAAATAAATCTGTTTATCCTAGCAGATAAACCTTATATTATCCAATCAGGAAACGATACTTACTTTTCTAAAAGTTTATTGCTGTCTTTGGATGCTCTTACTTCTGAACAACTACGTCATCCACTTACTATTGCCGTTAGTCCTGGAGATAAAAAAGTAGTATTCTGTAATATTTACGATCCAGTCATTTATCGCTCTGTAGGTGTTAGTTGGGATGAACATAGGGAAATTGACTGGCAAACTCTAGGGCAAAAAGTAAGTTTAAAAGTTCTGATAGCTCAAACCGACAGATATTTAGCTCAATTACATTGGACTCCAGAGCAGGGAAGGGATTATTTGCAGCAGAAATATGGCAGGCGATCGCGTCTACAACTCAGTGATACAGAAATTCTGGAATTCATTGATTACCTGAAGCTACAACTAACCCAAAACTGCTCAACTTAACTGCTGTTGGGTTAGTATGCGATAACTGCGGTCGCCCTGTTGCTACACTGAGATGCTAGGCTGGAATAATTGCGATCGCAGAGTTAGAGTTAAATAAAAGTACCAAATATTAAAACACTTCTATGAACTCAAGGGCTGATTTGTTGACTCGCATTACTCAAACTCCTGGTCAGTGTGGTGGTCGTCCTTGTATTCGAGGTATGAGGATTCGTGTGAGTGATATTTTAGAAATGTTGGCTGAGAATGTCAGTGTTTCTGAGATTTTAGAGGATTTTCCCGATCTTGAACTCGAAGATATCCAAGCCTGTCTATTGTTTGCAGCACGGCGAACTCACTTTCCTTGCTTGACAGCATGAAAATTTGGATTGATGCTCAGTTTTAGTATTGTATTAGATTGACTTTGCCTCAGACGCTGGATAAGCTTTGTGTGCTTCTGCATAAATCTTTAATGCTACAGCCATCTGCTGTTCGGCAGTCTCTCCCTGCTCTTTGAACCAAGCAAAAGTTTCAGGATCTACCTTAACTGTTATTGTTACAGGTGACTTGGGCATTCGCAATTGTGCTTTAGCAAAAAATTCTTCTGACAAGGGTGGAATATCTGAGGTATCGATGTCTTCGTCATTCATTGCATCGACTCTAACCCAATCGGTTTTTGAGGTATTGTTCATAGCGTTTTCGTTCATGAGACAGTGCCTTTCTTAATGAGATGATCCGAACCATTTCTTCACCTGGCTCGGTGTAAATAACTACTACGATTCGTCCATCAAGGAGTCCAATGCCGAGATACCGATCCTCTCCATAGTTCTCTCGTTCATCTAGGTAGACAAGCATGGGTAGATTAAAGATGCGGAAAGCATCAGCAAAGTCGAAACCATGCTTTGTGATGTTGCTTTAGTTTTTACGCTCATCCCACTCAAACTTCATGGACTCAATATACCAGTGACACCGGGAAAATCAACTGTGACTATATCACCGGGATTAAATGTCACTAAACTGTGTCCTCACTTTTAGGAAAAATTGAAGCTGCGTACTATAACGAAAACAATGCTAAATCAACCTGATCTTCCCGTTGACTAGCAACTTCCAAGCAACCTTGAATCGCACGCATCTTGCAGCATTTCTAATAGATGTTCGTAGCTGTCTCCCCAAGTGTGACATCCTGCTAGGGCACGTACAGAACCACACCATACACCGTCTTCTTGCTAGATAACTGCTTTAATTTTCATTGCCAATCATCTCCACAAGATTGCGACTAATATTCTAGCGTCAAGCCGAGTGCGTAGGCATAGCCCTTCGTAGACATCGCTTGTCCATTGAATTGAGATTTTAGCCTCCCACAGGGATCGCACTCAACACAAAAATGATTGACAACTGCATTCATCGCAGTCTCAAATTTACACCTTCTGAATGTTCATTAGTTAGTATCTCCGGGAAACATAAGTATAAGGTGATGCCTTGCTTTTATGTTTAACCCGTAGACAAGTACTAACAGGAGTATTTCATGATTCCACTGATCTTAGGTGCTGTTGCTATAGCTGGCGCTGTTTTTGGTGTAGGTGCAGGTGCTATGGGCGTTGCGGATATGAATGAGGCAAAAGAAATTGGCAAACGCGCTCAAAAGCGTCATGAGGATGCTGTCAGCCAATTAAAAACAGACTGGGAAGCAACTAACGAACTGGCAGAAGAGTATGGTCAATTCCAGCTTGATGTAATGATGCGTACAATTGGACGTTTTGTTGACTTTATCGAACGAAACATTGGTAAAGCAAAACAAAGCGAAAAGGAGTTCTTAGAGGGGCTAGACGGAATTTCAGTTCAGCAGATCAAAGAGTACAAAACTGCCGCAATGGAAGCTGAACAGTTTTTCAAAGGTGGCGGTAAGGCTATCGGGGCAGCAGCAGCAGGATACAGTGGCGCAATGGGTATTGCTACCTCTGTAGGGGTAGCGAGTACTGGAACACTTATAGGAGGACTCAGTGGTGCTGCCGCCTGGAATGCGACTCTAGCATGGCTGGGCGGTGGCTCATTAGCTGCCGGTGGCGGAGGCATGGCTCTTGGTTCTCTTGTGTTGGGTGGTATCACTGTTGGGCCGGCTGTACTAATTGGAGGCTTTGTGCTGGCTGGTGAAGGCGAGAAAGCGTTGACAAAAGCACGGGAATATGAAGCTGAAGTTAACACAGCGATCGCTAAAATTGAAGCAGCAAAAGACTTTATGCAGCAAGTGAAACGGCGAATTACAGAGTTGATGGATTTGGTTGAGTCTCTCAACAATCTTGCTGTTGTGGGTCTGAATGAACTTGAATCTTTGCCATCATTTGACAAAAACAGGGATGCTAGTAAATTCCAGCAGCTAGGGCTTTTAGTGAAGGCGCTTGCAGAAATTATGAAAACCCCTGTTCTAGATAATCAAGGGAATCTAAACGCTGCTACTGCAACTATCAAAGCGAAATACCATACCCTTGGAGGCAATTAAAAATGTCAATCAAGAAAGTTACCAAAGTAGTAGTCAAAGAAGTCATTAATCCTGCTGAATCTCTACAGCAAATGGTTTCAGCATACACCGATTACCTAAAAGTTGCCGAACAGGAACAGACAAAGAGACGAGAGATTGATGCTTGGGAAAATGAAATAATCACCAAGATTAATGCCCAGCGAGAGTTGCTGATGGCGTATCTAGATCGCTCTTTTGATGAACGTGCAGAAAACTTTCGCGCTTTATTTGCTGTCGTTGATAATGCGATCGCATCCGGCAATAATGACCAACTAGCCCTTACCTTAAACTCAATCACAGAAATTGCTAAATCAAGCCCTTTCAAAGACCTTGCTAATTTAGCTTCTGTTCGCGCCGCCCTAGATGATCCAGACCACGAATGGACGTTTTAATTTTATAAGAGTGCGATCGCTCTACTAAAACATGAAAAAAGCCTGTGTTATCAGGCTTTTTTCATGTTTTAGTACGATATATTCAGGCTAAAAGCGTTTTGATAAAATAGCGATCGCCACTATCATTGTGTTGCAATACAACTTTCACAAGACGATGAGCAAAGAAAATATTACGTTTCGGATAGATAGCGATCGCAAAGCTGCACTTGATGAGATCGCGATTCATTGCAACTGCGATCGCAGCTACCTACATACTTAATGAAACGGTAGCCACTTATCTAGAAATATATCAGTGGCAAATTGAGGAAATTCAAAAGGGAATTGCTGAAGCGGATGCTGGAGACTTTGCCGATGATGAAGAAGTAAAAGCGACTTTTGCAAGACTCACCAATGCATATTAAGTGGCTGCGTAGTGCGCTTCATTCCACACAGCCACAAATAAAGTTATTAAATATCGCTTGCTTCCGGTAGCCAGTCTTCATCCAACACTAACTCTACAGAATATGGGCACTCTTCTGGAAACACGGATACAAGTATGCCCGTTTGCTTGGCTGCTTGCCGACGTGCCCTTTGATAACTTTCCTCAAGTTGCTCTGTAGGATAGCTCTTAAGACTAGGACTATCTTCTATTGCTAACTCAATTTGGGTGCGAGAATCAGTGATGGAATCGAGCCAACTATCTGAGCGACGCTGGGGTTGATATTGCCACTTGAGCAAATGCAAGAGTAAGCGAGTTAGTTGACTGGCAATAGCCCGCCGTTCACTTTTGCCCAAGCCTTCAACCTCTTCAATCAGATATTCTACATCAACTTCATGCCAGCGATGCGATCGCAATAGTTGGGCTGTCTGCTCAATCCACAAATTAAAATCTGCTTTATAAGTTGCGCTCATAGCCGTTCTCGATCTTACGGAAGCCAAAATATTTTTATTTTCCAATACGCTCAAGTGCTTCTCGCAATACTCGCCGTAATGTATCTTCTAACGGTTCACGGCGCTGCTGAATGTACTCACGCAAGGCATCGTTAATCAAAGTTTGGTAATTTCCACCACCTGCTGCGTGAACTTGGTCACGAAACCATGCTAGTACTTCATCATCTAGGCGAATTGTAATTCGAGTTTTGCCTGTTGGTGTTGATTCAATCGCTCCCCGCTTGCCCTGGCTAAAATCATACTCAGTTTCCATAATTTCCAAATCTAATACAGTGTCAAAACTCCCAAATCTGGATTTTTGTCAAAAGCTTGGATATCCTCTAAATGCGATCGCAAAATCTCTTCAATCTGTCTGGTTGAACAATTGCCATAACGAATCCAAATCACTTTCGGAGGAAATCCTCGTAAAATGCTCAACTCATTAAAATCAGCATCTCTCGTGACAACAGTAAATCCACTTTGTCGGGCATATTCCCAAACAGTTAGATCATCTGCTTGATCTAAACCTATAAGAAAAAGATGCTGAGAGTTTGGGTACATATCAGCCAGTCGATCAACTAATCGAGGTGATAAGTTATGGTCAAACAATAACTTCATGCTTGCATTGTCAGCATTTGCCGTTCTCGATCAGCTGCATAGCTTAGGCAAGCCAAAATATCCTCTTGTGTCAAATAAGGAAAGTCATCAAGCACTTCCTCGTAGGTCATCCCAGAAGCAAGATATGATAAAACATCGTATACAGTAATTCGCATTCCTCGAATACAAGGCTTACCACCTCGTTTTCCTGGTTCGATTGTAATAATGTTTTGATACTGCACAGCTATTCAACCCTCAAAAGTCTTCATCATCGACAAAAAATTCGGCATCGTCTTCCAATCGAGAATTACCTTGCCCAAAACCAGCAAGTCCCCACAGAGGTTGCAGCAGTGCCATGCCAATTAACCCTATACCGGCACTAAAAGCTAGCACTAAACCCATTGGTATCTGAATCGTTTGGAATGTTAAGAATTTTAACGATACGGGTGTGGCATTTTGGACTGAAATAATTGCGATCGCTATCACCCAAACCGCTACAACTAGAGATGTCAAAAAAGGAGCGAGAGTTTTCATACTTTGATCGAAGTGAGGAGAGACGCGATTGAGAAGTTAGGAGTTATTAATTTAGAACTCATAACTGTTTAAAAGGAGTTAAGAGTTAAGAATTGTTAATTTACAACTCTTAACTCCTAACTCCTAACTCTTAATTCTTGATTCTTATGCCTCTAGTTTAGCAATGGCACTCTCTAACTCTTGGGCGATTTTGGTGAGTTTTTCGGGAGTGTTGGTTTCTAGGTAGACGCGCACCAGTGGTTCTGTGCCGGAAGGACGCAGTAAAATCCAGCTACCTTCTTCTAAATAGAGCTTAATGCCGTCTTTACGCCCCACTTCCTTGACTTTAATTCCTGCTACCTCTGTAGGTGGATTTTTAGTAAAGGAGTCAATGACGGCGGTTTTATGCGCCTCTGTGAGGTGTAAGTCTAGGCGGTTGTTGTAAAGTGGGCCATCGGCTTCGGCGATCGCTTCTTTGACAAGTTGACTTAACGGTTTGCCTTCATAAGCGATCGCTTCTGCCACCAGCATATCGGCTAAAACCCCGTCTTTTTCGGGAATATGTCCGATAATACTCAATCCGCCTGATTCTTCTCCACCAATTAATACATCAGTTTCGCGCATTTTTTCGCCGATGTATTTAAAACCAACTGCTGTTTCGTAAATTTGCAGCCCATTTTTGGCAGCAAAATTATCCAGCAGATGGGTTGTAGCCACAGTGCGGACGATAGCGCCTGTTTTACCTTTATTTTTGATTAAATGACGTGCTAGAACTAACAGCACAGTATTCGGAGTTAGGACATTTCCTTGTTCATCGACGATGCCAAAGCGATCGCTATCTCCATCCGTTGCCAAGCCCAAATCAGCTTGATCGCGAACTACTGCTTCCACTAACTCAACTAATTGTTCTCCTTTGGGTTCTGGCATCCCACCCCCAAATAAAACATCCCTCCAATCGTGGAAACTTTCTAACTGAACGCCACTATGTTGCAAAACTTCATCTAAATATCCGCGAGAGGTAGAATACAAAGCATCGTACTTTACCTTTAAATTAGCGCTTTTGATTTTTTCTACATCAAGTAGGGTGTAGATAAATTGCAGATAATCAGGTTTTGGGTCGAAAATTGAAATTGAACCTGATGGGTTGCTTCCAGGCAACTCATCCGATGCACTTTCTATATTTGCCACAATAGTATCAGTAATCTCTGGAGTGGCAGGCCCAGCATAATCGGGTATATATTTAATTCCACAGTAGGGTGCTGGATTATGACTAGCAGTAAACATTAACGCCCCAGCGGAATTTAAGTGACGGGCGTTGTAGGCAATTACTGGTGTGGGGCAATCCCGATCAGTAACTTTCACAGTCCAACCCAAGTCTGCCAGTACTTGGGCCGCTGTTTGGGCAAACTGGTCAGCTAAAAAGCGAGTATCGTAGGCAATAAGTACTGGTCTGTCTTTTGTGTAGGCTGTTTCTAAGTAAGTGGCTATTGCTCTTGTTACTTTCCGCACATTGGGGAAAGTAAAGTCATCGGCAATAATCCCTCGCCATCCATCGGTACCAAATTTTATCTTGCTGGACATTTTTGCCACTTGCTCCCGTACATTATCAGTACTATTCAAGCTTCCCGCAAAGCGTGTGTAGCAGCAAGTATCCCCCGAAGTTCTTTTCTAAGGAAGCCTTAGCTTAAACTTCTGCCCACCGTATTTTCTCTCACTGTTTCTGAGCAATGTCAACCCCCGATCGACCTTTTGCCAGTTATCACCTTTGGTCTCTAGTTGCCCCAGCGACCGGGCAAGAACGCTGGCATTGCCAGATGAGACGGGGGTTTATCAAAGCGCGGCAACACGAACCACAAGTCAAAGCGCTGTTAACGCAAGCCACCGCACCCCAGCGGATTGGGATACTCGCCCAAAAAGGCGTTTATGAGTTTCATCATCACAGGCATCTGTTGAAGCAAGCAGATGGTGTAGAAAGAGTTGCACAGCTACTGAAATTAGCCAACTCAAGTGATCAAGTCCAGCAACGCGTGCTGCAAATTTTGAAAAAATATCACGATGCACCGTTACTTTTGGATAAAGATATTATTCAATTAACTCCAGGTGATGAAGGCTTTCCCAAACCGATAGTAGTTGAACAAGAAGATTATTGCTTTCGCTTATATGCGGCTATGGACTGCGTTTTCATTGAATCTGATAGCACTTTACATATTTTAGATTTCAAAACTGGTAAGTCGGCTTTTGATCGACGACAGGCATTAGTTTATTTGGTAGCTGCTCGTTATCTTTACCCTGGACGGGAAGCTGTCGCATCATTTTATAATTTAGAAATATGTAAAAAGTCTGAGTTAATTAGCATCAATAGTAGTGAATTAGAATCCTTAAAATTTGAGTTAGCGAACATTGCTCACAAGCACCAACACGACTTGCAAAAATATCAGGAGCACAGTAGTAATTTCAGTAAAATTTTCCCTCCTAATCCTGGATCTCACTGCCGATTTTGCCCATTTAACTCAATTTGTGACTTTGCTGATTTTAAGCAGCATCAATCATATCCACTGCCCAGTTTAAGAGTTAATAGCTAATTGGTTTACCTCTTTATCTTGGCTCAATATTCAAAAATAGCTGCAAAATTCTCGTACTTTTACTGACCTCACTCTTCACTCCTATCAGACAACCTAGATGTAAAATACACCGATTTTTATTTTTTATCTTTGGGTTGTGAGGAGTCAATACTAGTGCGATTAGCCATAAATAAATCTGTATTTAGATTAGTAGGAATTTGGACATTTCTTTTACTTCTAATATTTAAGGGTATTTTACCTCAACCTATTTACGCATTGCTGTCGTCTCTAGATACTTGTGCTGTTCAACCGGAATGTGCCGCTGCTATAGGCTCGGAATTAGCTCCTACTGCGGAGGCTACCGGAACGACATTAATTAGCACAACTATAGCTACAGGAGCTACTACTTCTTCTGTGCAAACTGTTGCTGTAACTACAGTTGTTGGAGATATGCGCGTATCTGGACTGGTTGGTGATTATATTTGGAATAAAGCTAAAAATGAGCAGGCTAAAAATAAAGCTGATGAGAGATATTGTTCTTTTTTTCCACTTAATTTGGTTTGTGGCCCACAAGGTCAATCTTCAGTTCTTTATAATTACAAATTTCACCAAACAGTACATTATAGGAGGTCTGGTTTTCCCGACAAATTTGTAACTCATCATTATCGAAGTTGGCGACCTGTACTAGGGGCAATTAGAAGTTTAGCTCAACCTCCAGGTATTGAATTTGGTGGTGGTTATCCTCCATCTGGTGATTATGTAACGTGGATTCGTTTAAATGATGGAAATGGCAATAATCAAGATCGTGGAGTCGTTTATGAATACTCAACTGGCGACACGATGACATGGGATGATTATGCAAATTATTCTAACAATAATGTTGAGGGAGAATGGATTAGTGATGTGGTTCGTGCTGATACACTGCCAGATAATTTATCCCCTCGTGATAGGAAAGATTGACTTCAATAAAAGCACGATGTGGCTGTTAAATTAATAAATCTTCATCAAATTAGAGGTTGCTGGCATGAAAGAGCTTTTTATACTTCTCCAAAAGATTAAAGAAAATCCAGTTATCTACATAGACAAGCCATCAATTACTTGTCTTCGTTCATTCTTAACTGGGTACATAGATAGTCTAATTACACTCGGATTTACTGACATAAACTCTTGTGGAATGGAAGGGTTTCAAGAGTGGGTACAAGAAAGAGCAAAAACTAATGTGAGTCGGTCTTGGGCTGGGATAATTCTCTCTTGCTCTGGAAGTGAACGAGCTGCTTTTAATAGGTTCTTTGAAGAATTTGAGCAATTCTTAAAGCAGAAAGATGATTCAAAAATTCAAAAAAGTGAAGTCATTTCAAGGCTTAGTGAGAATATGAGTTTTCCTCAGTTTGATATTTACAACGAGATTCTAAGTAATATAAAGAAAAGACCAGGAATGTATTTAGGGACTAATTCAATCACTAGACTAGATATGCTTTTGCGAGGATATAGTCTGGCTCGAAAAGAAGTTGGCGTATCTCCAACAGAGCCAGAAAGTGAATTTGAAGGTTTTCAATCATGGATTGAAGAAAAATATGGCATTAACTCAGGTCAGTCATGGTCTAAAATAATTCTTTTCTATTCTGTAGACGAGCCTGAGGCACTACAGAAATTTTTTGAATTGTTTGAAGAATACTTGAATAGAAATAAGAGTTTAGAAGTAGACGCAAATTGTGGTTAAGCAGAGACTATTAAGGTGCGTTAGCCTACGGCATAACACACCTTACTCGCTTTCTCAGCACCTTTCCAGGATGCTCAATGCCCTAATTCAAAAGTCCGGTAATTCTTTAAGAATTGTGAAGCGAATATGATTAATCGCCAAATCACCAATGGGGATATCTTCTTTGGTTAGCCGCGCACCTTGACTTGTCACAGTTTCAAAAGTGATACCTTTGCCAATTTCAATGTGATACCAGCATAAGCCCATAAAAAAGCGCGTCGGATAAGGCCCCCCTTGACCCACATCGTCAGGATTTGATTCCATTGGCAACCAGCCAAAATTCGGTACGTAAAACTCCAGCCAAACATGATTAAAGTCCGGTTGTAGCGGTACTCCTAATAAGTCACTATGGGGAGGACATTTGTACCTACCTACAGTCCGACAAGGGATGTCATTTAAACGGCATAACGCAAGTAAAACACCGACATATTCGCCACAGGAACCAACACCTCGCTCTAAAACTATATCTGGCGTGTCAATGTAAGGTTTAATACCGTAGGATAACTCATCATAGACGTAGTTGCGGATGCTATACATTTTCCGCAGCACATTGGTTTCAGAACCAATGGCTTCTCTAGCAGCACGGCGAACAATGGGAGTGTCCATTGCTAAATCATCGTCATCCACTAGGTAGCGTGTTTGTAATTCGGGGGACAGTTCAGGTATATCTTCTACATCTCTTGGTGTGATGCGATACTTAATGCCTCGAACTTCCAAAAGTGCTTTCCAGCCAAATATATGCCGTTCACCTGGGGTAAGAGAATCAAATTTAAAGACTGCTACACGTTGCCCCTCTATCACTTCTTCGGTAAAGGGTATACCAATGGGTTCAACGTGTTTTACCTTTTGACGTTCGGTTTCCGATGGTAAGGCGATGCGCCATTCTACCTCAGGTAAATAAACCTCGTCTAAGGGTGCAATTTCCTCAGCATAGGACATTTCAATGAGATAACCGTTAGAGAGGGCGTAGCGCTTATCTGGTTGGTAATGATAATACAGGGGATGAATAAAAGTGCGATCGCGGAATGTTAGTTCATGACTCGGATCAGCATTTGGGTTGTCCCGAATATAAGGCTCCTCTGTGGCATAGGCGACGTAAATACTTTCTTTACCTGTTTCGTCAGTTTTATGAATTGCTATGCCTGTAGGACATTCAAAAGGGGTCAGGACACTAAATTGTAGTTCTCCTGTTGCTCTGTCCATCGCGTAAACTGATTGTTCGGTGCGATCGCAAATCCACAGCATTTCCTGAGTCACTGCCAAATTTTCTACCCCAACTCCAGGGGCATAAAATCTGGTAATCTCTTTTCGCGTTTCGCGGTCAAAAATCAGAATGTAGCCCAGCCTTTGACAACTGACATAAACTGTCGTTTCCCAAACAGCAACGCCATCAGCCGGATAAGGCAATGTCACAAAATGTTCCAGTCCCAAAGCATTGAGCTTGCACAAGTAAACACTATTTTCTCGGCTCACCCACAGGGTATCTTCCCATACTGCGATACCAGTGACATCGGTAAATTCTTTAACTTGATGGGGATTGAGAATTTTGCTGTTGTCAGAGGTGGGATCAATCTCCAGTAGATGCCCTTTAATGCTGTCAATGGCAATCAGTCTATCTTTAATGAAAGTAATGCCACACAGGGTAGCAGCAGTCAGCGGTCGAATTGTTTTTTGCCCAAACATCTGGCTTGCGGTCGTGGGGAGTGCAAAACTCATATTAAGCATATTTCTTGAATGGTTTAGCACGCCTGGACAATTCAAAATTAAAAACTCTGCTGGAAAAGTTTGCTAAATCAGGAAACCCTCCTGGCACGCCAGTTCGCTTGAAGGCGAAATACACAAATGGCTGGCTCAACTTTGGGCAAAATTCAAAATTAAGAAATGCATTCGTGCCATGCATCCTGGCTATTGACTAGATGTAAATGAAAGCAATGGCAGCCTAAAATTAATTGTGGCATACGCTCTGCAACAAAGCTTCAAAGCTCTATTACTCACAATTATCGGTACAATATGTTCCAAAAAACTCTTTCGTGAGAAATAACACTATCTCAAAAAAGGATAAATTTACAAATGTTAAGAATTACATATACACTCATACAACTGGGCAATCGCCTTAATGTAACTTTAGAAGATGGAATTCCTGCCATCACTAAATTATGATCGAATTTTGTAACCATTTGCTGTGACCTACACGATGTCTGCTAATTCTCTGCCTGAAGGTGCCGCCGTTTGGCATAGTTTAGAAGTTGATAAAGCGCTAGACCTGCTTGATAGTAATGCAGACAGCGGCTTAACACCCCAAGAAACTCAACAGAGATTGCAAAAATACGGCCCCAATGAACTTGAAGAAACTGCTGGCCGTAATGCTTGGGAAATTCTGCTGGATCAGTTCAAGAACATTATGTTGTTGATGCTGATTGGCGTAGCTCTAATTTCTGGGTTTTTAGACCTGATGGCTTTGCGATCGGGCAGCTTGAAGCCCGGTGAAGTGCCATTTAAAGATACGATCGCTATCTTAGCAATTGTCATCCTCAATGGCATACTCGGTTACGTCCAAGAAAGCCGTGCCGAAAAAGCCTTGGCAGCACTGAAAAAAATGACCTCTCCCTTAGTGCGAGTCATTCGCGAGGGTAGACTGGTGGAGATAGCAGCCAAGGATTTAGTGCCAGGGGATGTAATGCTGCTGGAAGCTGGGATGCAGATAGCCGCAGATGGACGCTTGATCGAGCAGTCGAATTTACAAGTGCGTGAGTCGGCGCTAACTGGTGAAGCCGAAGCGGTGAATAAACAGGCATCACTAAAATTGCCGGAGGATACATCATTAGGCGATCGCCTCAATGTCGTGTATCAAGGAACCGAAGTAGTCCAAGGACGCGGTAAGGTTCTGGTGACGAACACCGGCATGACTACAGAACTAGGCAAAATTGCCACCATGTTGCAGGCGGTGGAAAGTGAACCTACGCCTTTACAGCAACGGATGACTCAACTGGGTAATGTCCTAGTTACGGGTTCTTTGATTCTGGTGGCGATCGTTGTCGTCGGCGGTGTGATCCAAGCAAGAGGCTTTAGTAACATCCAAGAACTCTTGGAAGTTTCCTTGAGTATGGCGGTTGCTGTAGTGCCAGAAGGTTTACCTGCTGTAATTACCGTGACTCTAGCGCTGGGAACCCAGCGAATGGTGCGCCAAAATGCTTTGATTCGCAAACTGCCCGCAGTGGAAACTTTGGGTTCTGTAACCACAATTTGTTCTGATAAAACCGGCACGCTGACGCAAAATAAAATGGTCGTGCAATCGGTTTTCACCAATAACAAAACTTTTCGCGTTACCGGCCAAGGTTATACTCCCACAGGGGACTTTCAGTTAGATGACCGAAAAATTTCCCTAGAGGAATCTCCAGAAATCTCAGCGTTGTCTGTTGCCTGTGCTGTTTGTAATGATTCAGTGTTGCAAAAAGAACAAGGTGAATGGGCAATTTTGGGAGATCCGACAGAGGGCGCATTAGTCACTCTGGCGGGAAAAGCTGGAATCGAAAAAGACCAGTGGAACAGTAAGTTACCTCGCGTTGCCGAGTTTCCCTTCTCTTCAGAACGCAAGCGGATGAGCGTGATTTCTCAGGTGGAGGGAGTCGCCACAGGTGAAGCGTCTTCGAGAGATGTTGACCCAGCGATCGCTGGCTTGATCCAATCTGAACGTTATTTAATGTTTACCAAAGGTTCCCCAGAGTTAATCTTGGCACGTTCCACTCAGATTCATTTGGGCAATCACTCAGACCCCTTGACCGAAGCACAACGCCAAAATATTTTGACAGAAAATGATCAAATGGCGAGTAAAGGTTTGCGGGTGTTAGGTTTTGCCTACAAACCCCTAGCAGAAATTCCACCGGAAGGTTCAGATGAAGCATCTGAGCAAGGCTTAGTATGGCTGGGATTGGTGGGAATGCTAGATGCTCCACGACCAGAAGTAAGGGCAGCTGTTCAAGAATGCCGAGAAGCAGGAATTCGCCCAGTAATGATTACTGGCGACCACCAATTAACAGCACGAGCGATCGCTACCGATTTGGGAATTGCCCAAGAAGGCGATCGCGTTCTCACAGGTCAAGAATTGCAACGGATGAGTGACCAGGAATTAGAGCAAAACGTTGACCTGGTAAGCATCTATGCTAGGGTTTCCCCAGAACACAAACTGCGAATTGTCCAAGCACTGCAACGCCGGGGTCGATTTGTGGCGATGACAGGCGATGGTGTAAACGATGCTCCAGCCCTCAAACAAGCCGACATTGGTATTGCAATGGGCATTACTGGCACTGATGTCAGTAAAGAAGCCAGTGACATGGTGTTACTTGATGACAATTTTGCTACCATTGTCAGCGCCACTAAGGAAGGTAGAGTTGTTTACACCAATATTCGCCGCTTTATTAAATACATTCTGGGCAGTAACATTGGCGAAGTTATCACCATTGCAGCAGCACCCCTAATTGGTTTAGGAGGCGTTCCCCTTACCCCCTTGCAAATTCTCTGGATGAACTTGGTAACAGACGGTTTACCAGCCTTAGCATTAGCTGTGGAACCTCCAGAACCAGATGTAATGAAACGTCCGCCTTTTAGTCCCCGTGAAAGTATTTTCGCTAGGGGATTAGGTTCTTACATGATTCGCATTGGTATCATCTTTGCCATTATCAGCATTGCCTTAATGTGGTGGGCTTATCAACATACCCATGCTGCTGGGTATCAGGGAAATCGCGATGCTTGGAAGACAATGGTATTCACTACCTTGTGTCTCGCCCAAATGGGTCATGCGATCGCCATTCGCTCTAACAACCGACTGGCCATCGAGATGAATCCCTTTTCCAATATTTTTGTACTAGCGGCTGTTGTTGTCACCACGATTTTGCAGTTGATGCTAGTTTACGTCCCACCCCTGCGAGATTTCTTTGGTACTCACTACCTGAATCTAGAGGAATTGGGAGTTTGTATTGGCTTCAGTGCCTTAATGTTTGTCTGGATTGAAGCGGAGAAGATATTTCTGCGGATTATGGGTAAGAAGGCCGTTTGAAAAAGTGAGGAGTTGGGAGTTAGGAGTTAGGAGTTAGGAGTTATGAGTTGAAGAACATTTTGCATTCACAACTCAAAACTTAAAATTCCTCACTCCTCACTTATAATTTCTAACTCTTAACTCCTCACTTCTAACTTTTCGTTATGTACCTAAAAACTCTAAACCTCCGACAATTTCGCAATTATCAAGACCAAAAGGTTGAGTTTACTGCTGCCAAAACAATTTTGGTAGGTAATAACGCTCAGGGAAAATCGAATTTGTTGGAGGCGGTGGAGTTGCTGGCGACATTGCGATCGCACCGAATGGCCCGCGATCGCGATTTAGTCCAAGAAGGAGAAGCAATAGCCCAAATTAATGCCACCCTTGAGCGACAAACAGGCGTTAGTGACCTTAGCTTAACCCTGCGCCGCAATGGTCGCCGTAGCGTTGCTCTCAATGGTGAATCTATCCGCCGTCAAATGGATTTTCTCGGCGTTCTCAATGCAGTCCAATTTTCCAGCCTAGATTTAGACTTAGTACGCGGTGGCCCGGAAGGTCGCCGCAACTGGTTAGATACACTCTTAATTCAACTCGAACCAGTTTATGCTCACATTTTGCAGCAGTATAACCATGTGTTACGCCAGCGTAATGCTTTTTTAAAACGTCATGTAGAGACATTAGATGCAACGTCTCTACACTCGGAACTGGCGGTGTGGGATGCACAATTAGCTACCACAGGAACCAGAGTGATTAGACGACGCGATCGCGCCATCCAAAGATTAGCTCCCATTGCAAGTGCTTGGCACGCCAGTATTAGCGGCAGTACAGAAATTCTGCAAATCAATTACGTGCCGAATATTCCTTTAGAGGATAACCATCCTGAAGAAGTGCAGCAAGCTTTTTTAGCAAAAATTCAGCAGCGAGCGATTGCTGAAATGCACCAAGGCACTACTCTTGTCGGCCCCCATCGAGACGAAATAGAATTAACTATTAACCAAACACCCGCTCGTCAATACGGTTCTCAAGGTCAACAACGAACGCTGGTTCTAGCTTTAAAATTAGCCGAATTACAATTAATTGAAGAAGTCGTTAAAGAGCCACCATTGCTATTACTAGATGATGTTCTTGCCGAACTCGATTTATCCCGTCAAAATCAATTGCTTGATGCTATTCAAGACCGCTTTCAAACCCTGATTACTACCACTCACTTGGGTTCTTTTGATTCCCAGTGGTTGAAGTCCTCCCAAATTCTTTTTGTAAAAGCAGGAGAAATAATCCAACAGTAATTATCAATTATGAATAATTTTGACCTTATTCTAACCTTTTAAAAATGTTGAGAACTACAAGAGTCAGCAGAGAACCGATTAATCCTAACTGCCATAAACCACAGCCAGCAGCAATTCCCAATGCAGCTGAAACCCAAATAGCTGCTGCTGATGTGAGTCCGTGAATTTCAAGTCGTTGTGATTCTTGGGGAGATTGGCGCACAATTTCTCCAGCACCGAGAAATCCTACACCAGTTGCAATCCCCTGAATTACACGGCTAAGTGCATCAGTAGTATCTTGCAGTCCTCCTGTTTGCATAATTATCAAAATAAAAATGGCTGAACCGAAACTCACCAGCATGTGAGTTCTTAAACCGGCTGGTTTGTGCCTAATTTCGCGGTCTAAGCCGATTATCGCTCCAATTAGCAATGCAATGCCTAGTCGGAAGCTCATATTCAGCCAATCATTAGTTGCCAGGTAGTAAGTGTTTGACAATGCTTAGTTTGGTATAGAGTATTCTATATACTAGGCTAACTGATAATATTTTTATTAATGGAGTTTAATCAAATGGGTTTAGTGCAATAGCCTATCTCATATTTAGATTTTATGGATTCAGGAATGCTTTTTAAGCTAGTAATTAGTATCTTCTATTATTAGGATTATTTTTCAATAATATCTTCTTTCAGTCAATAAATTGAGGTTTGCATGATGAAATTATGGAAACGATCATAATTTGGACAAACTACATGAATTTTAAGTTTATTAAATAGTTGTTGGGCCATTTAAAATAACTAATGCTATAAAAGCCTACCTTAAATTGCTAGATTTAACCCATACACTTAATAATTAAATATGACACCGCCATGTACAATCTCGATAAAGAACTAAACTCCCGGTTTTAGGGAAGGGAGGCGAAATGAAGGCAAAAATTTGATTTCCAAAGAAGTCGAATTACAGGAATACATCGTGTAACTAGCAATTAACCACTAACAAGGTCGGTAAATTCAAGGTAAATGCTGAAAACTATTCCTATTGAGGAGTCCTGATTCAGGAGTCAGTGGATTAACGCCTGATAACGTACCAGGAGGGAATAGCTGTGGCGACAAATAGACAATTGAAAACTAACAAATTGAGTGGATAAACTCTACTGGCTAGACCAAATTAAACTACAAGACCGCGCCAAAGTAGGTGACAAAGCGTTTTTCTTAAGCAAAATTATCCAGCGTGGCTATCCGGTGGTGCCTGGTTTTGTCGTTTCAGCGGAAATTTTACGGCAATTTCTCGAAAATCTCAATAGTTCAGAGTCATTAGTGGCTGACTTACCCCATTCTTCGTTACACCTGGATGTCACTAATTGGCGGCAACTTCAGCAGGTGGCTGGTCGCTTGCGCCAGGAAATTCTGACTGCGACTGTGCCAGAGGAGTGGGTGAGGACAATTTTCCAAGCAGCTAGAGAATTGGAAACTGGCTGTTTAATTCTTCGACCTACCTTGGCAGTATCGACTGCTACCCCAAGTATGAAGAATATATCTGGTTTGCTGGAGTCGGTGTTTTGCCAGTGCGAACCCGAAGCGATCGCTTTTGCATTAAAGCGTACCTGGAGCCAGATATTTCGTGCCAGAAGTCTACTATATTGGCAGCGGGCCGGAATTAATCTGCAACAAATAAATTTAGCAGTTTTGGTGCAACCTGTTGATAATGCGATCGCCAGTGGTTTGCTCAGAGCCAACTCCTCCGGCTGGGAAATTGAAGCTACTTGGGGATTAGGAATTGCGATGGCTCTTGGCGAAGTCCAGCCAGATGTTTACTACATTCAACAGGCAACTGGGATTGTACTTGAGCAACAGTTGGGCAATAAAATGCTCGCTTATGGTGTGGATGATGCAGCACCTGAAGCTTTTTCGCAACCCATCCCCAAGTCAGCGTTAACACCAGATCACACTTGTCTGAGTACCTACCTACTTCAGGAAGCCCAACAAAAACAGTACGCTTTACAAGAAGAATACTTACAACAAATAATTGCTCTGGGAACTCAACTGGTGAGTGAACTGGGAAAAACCTTTACTATTAAATGGACTATCGCCGGGCAAACTCCATCTGGCAAGCTCTACATAACACAAGTTAGTTCTCCCCAATCTGTAATTATTCCCCACGGACACTTCATCAGGGGACTAGGGGCGGCAGGAGGACGTGTTGTGGCGACTGCCCTAGTAATTACTAATCCGCAACATAAACCCGAACAATTACCCAAGGGAGCGATTTTAGTAATACCAACGATCGCACCTGATTGGTTACCATTACTGCAACAACTTGCTGGGATTATTACTGAACAAGGCGGATTAACCAGCCATGCTGCAATTCTTGCCAGAGAATTAGGTATTGCAGCAGTAGTGAACGCAACATCTGCTACAAGCTTAATCCAAACTGGCGAACGACTGCTGCTCGATGGCGACAGAGGAGAGGTTTATCGAATTAAAGGGAACTCAAAGGAGGAGATGGAAAGAGGTAAGGAGGAAGAAAGTGGGAGACTAGGAAGAGAAAAGTTGCTTTCCTCGAATCACTCCAATCCCAAAGCAACCCATCCTCCTCTTAGTTCTCATCTACCTATGATTGCTACCCAACTGCTGGTTAACTTGAGTCAGTCCAGTTTAATAGAACAAGTGCAAAGCTTTCCTGTGGATGGGGTGGGATTGTTGCGCTCAGAATTGATGGTACTAAATATATTGGACGGGCAACATCCCAATAGTTGGATTTTAGGTGGGCGGCAAGCAGAATTGTTAGAGCGATGGTCTGAGCAGATTATGCAGTTTGCCCGTGCCTTTGCACCAAGACCAGTTTTTTATCGTTCTTTAGATTGGCCGCAGGATTTACCATCATTGAGTGATAATTTACAATCTTCAACCCAGTCGATGTTAGGTGAACGTGGTACTTTCAGCTATTTACGAAATCCCGCAGTATTTGAGTTGGAATTGCAAGCTTTGGCAAGTGTTCAGCAAGCTGGTTACAGCAATGTCAATCTAATGTTGCCTTTTGTGCGAACTGTGGAAGAATTTGTCTTTTGCCGTCGCAAAGTTGAGCAAGCTCTTTTAACTGAGGTGTCACAGTTTCAATTGTGGATGATGGCAGAAGTGCCAAGCGTCCTGTTTTTACTGCCAGAATATGTCAAAGCAGGTGCAGATGGAATTTCTATTGGTACAAATGACCTGACCCAATTATTGCTCGGAGTGGATCGAGAGCAAGGACAGCTAGCAAAAGTATTTAATGAACGTCATCCGGCAGTTATGAGTGCGATCGCTCAACTGATCCAAATGGCTAAAACTGCCGGTATACCTTGTTCAATCTGCGGTCAAGCACCAGCTCTCTATCCAGAAATTATTGATAAGTTAGTGGAATGGGGTATAACTTCCATTTCTGTGGAACCAGAAGCAGTGGAGCGAACATATCAGGCGATCGCTCGTGCCGAACAACGCTTAATTTTAGCAGCTGCACGACGTGAATTAAAGTAATCCAAAGAAATGGCTCAATCTCTCCTTCCTGAAGTGGATTGGCGCGGAGGTGATGAATATGAAAATGAACCTAAAACTTGATGAACTCAGCGATGCTTTCTTTGAACCACTGCCAGAAGATGAACTCCAGCAATGGGAATGAGCTACCTGATCGACTAATAGTCAAAAATTATAGATATATTAATATTCGATTAGCTTTTCTCAGATCAGTATAGTTATTGACTGAAGTGGATAAGGGCTGCGCGGATAGCGATGAACCATACCGCAAGCGTGGCAAATAGGTAGAGGTAGAACCGAAGGATGATGAGATTGAATGTGCAGTGGACAGCACTATGCAATGCGCGAAACACAACGAAGACCCATGCCGCATTCACATACACCGAATCCACCTGATTCGTGACAAAAAGATATAGCACAAGCGCATAGAAGAGTACCGGAATCTCAAACAGATTCTTTAGGTTATCTGATGGATTGGATACGTTTGGTGGCGAGAGTTGCGCCAGTGTGCCAGGTACAGCAAGGTCTTTTGAGCTGATCTTTGTACTGATGATGAAACTGATACGACGGATGTACATATACACCCAGACTAGGAGTGTTAGAAACACTGTCGCAAAGAAGGGGCTGAAGATTGCATCTTGCGTCATTTCCACTCCTCAAACTTGCTCATTAGTGATGAATCTTGCTCTACGTAAGTCAGCGTTTTTAAAGCTGGTGCGATCAAGGTTTGCATTTTCAAGATTAGCACTTTGAAGATTAGCTTTTCTCAGATCAGCAAACCGTAAATTAATGCCTGCTGCTCTAGCTGCCTCAAGATTAGCATTTTATAGTAACGCGATCGCTTTTCTGTCGGCTTAACGATATACCAAAAGGAATGCGGAAATTACTTAAATAAACAAGCAAACTGGGATTTGAGAAAGCAATATCTCCTTTTGCTTGCGGAAAACACTAAAATGAGAAAGCAAACTGGAGTTTGAGAAAGCAATATCTCCTTTTGCTTGCGGAAAACACCAAAATGAGAAAGCAAACTGGAGTTTGAGAAAGCAATATCTCCTTTTACTTGCGGAAAACACCAAAATGAGAAAGCAAACTGGGGTTTGAGAAAGTCAAACGCCATTTTGAGTAAGCAATATGGCTTTTTGCTGATTGAATATAAATTTAAGTTAAATATGCGAAAGTTTAGACATCCGGCAACAACGGTAAACGATGGTGTCGATACCTGCATCACGTAGCAATGCTGCCGCAGAGAGTGGTAATTACTGACGGGGCAACAATTTCATAGCGGTTATACCAATTTGAAAAAAGAATGCGATAGATAGACCATTTGTAGAGACGCGATTCATCGCGTCTTTACCCAAGGATGTGTTGCGATCATTAATGTATTAGTCCTTTGCACCAATAAACCTGTCCAATTCTTATTGCCCTAAATTGCTGCGTAGCTTGGCGATGTCACGATGCGGGGGAATACCAAATAGTTTTTTATATTCCCGGCTGAAATAAGACGGATCATCGTAACCGACACGAAAGCTGGCGATCGCCACGTCCATGTTTTCGCCGAGCATCAGACGGCGCGCTTCCTGAAGCCGTATTTGTTTCTGGAACTGCAAAGGACTCATCGCCGTGACAGACTTAAAATGTTGGTGAAAGCTTGACACGCTCATGCCGAGTTCACGGGCTGTATCTTCGATTTTCATCGGCTGGTCAATGTTCTCGCGGATTTGCTTGACCACCCTAGAGATGCGCTGCGCGTCGCCTTCGGTAGTGATAAGCTGACTGAGCCGTGCGCTCTGTTTTCCCTTTAAAAGCCGGTAGATGATCTCGCGAATGATGAGCGGCGCGAGAAACTTCATTTCGTCCGGCGTGTCAAATAGTTTCACCAATTTGACGACCGCTTCCAACAAATCGGCATCAACCGGGCTGACATCCATCGCCTTGACTCCCGTGCCGCTTTTTTTAGTTTCGATGCCAGATTCAATCATCACCGCAGCAACAAGTGCAGGATCGAGGTCTATCCGAAGATTCAAATAAGGTTTTTCCTCGGACGCTTCGACGACATTACTCATAATCGGCAAATCAAGCGTCGAGATTAAGTAATGACCGGAATCATAGTGAAATAATTCATCGTTCAAAAGCACATCCTTGCTGCCCTGCGCGATGACGCAGAAGGCGGGCTTTAATACGGATACCTGGCTCTCGGTCGGTTTCGACGATTGATATATGAAAATGCCCGGAAACACTTCCAAAAGGCTGTTTTCGGGAGCGAGACGAATCATTCTTTCGATCAGCTCTTCCCGATTGATCTGCATCTTTCGCTTTTCAAATTCTGCTTCTTTTGGGTTCATAAATTTATATTAAACATTTTGTTTCTGTTCAGCACGTTGCATGGCGATTTTTTGGAGAATTGTCCGGTTTTTTTCAATGAACGTCCTAACGCTATCCGTTTTCACGCCTGCATAATTGGACTTATACAGCAAACAGAAGAAACGCTGCTGATAAAACCAGATTGATATTTGGAGAAATTTAAAATTAATAGAGCAACAATTTCAATGTGTAAATTTCACAGTAAAAAGGGAAAAAATTATATGAAATATCTATTAATTTTACCGATGATGGCTTTTATGATAAGCGGGCAAGCTTACACACAAACAGAAAAAAAAGGACAATCAGAAAAAACAAAAGAAATGGAACAAATAACACCAAAGGGATATACAACTTTTAAGGTAAGCGACAACATTACGATGTATAAGGTTACTTTTAAAAACCAATACAAAATGAATGTTGCGGGACATTTATTTATTCCCAAGAATTTAGATCGGAGTAAAAAACATTCGGCGATCGTTGTTGGGCATCCTATGGGAGCTGTAAAAGAACAAAGTGCCAACGTGTATGCTGCAAATATGGCTGAACGAGGGTTTGTGACTTTATCTCTTGACTTGTCTTTCTGGGGAGAGAGTGAGGGCGAACCACGCAACGCTGTTGCGCCTGATATTTATTCTGAAGATTTCAGTGCAGCAATTGACTTTCTTGGTACTCGTCCATTTGTTGACTCAAACCGAATCGGAATAATTGGAATTTGTGGTAGCGGAAGCTTTGTTATTAGTGCCGCTAAGATTGATCCGCGAATAAAAGTGATCGCAACTGTCAGCATGTACGATATGGGAGCAGCCAGCCGAAATGCACTTAACCATTCGCTGACCCTTGAGCAGAGAAAGAAAATCCAGGAGGAGGCTGCAAAGCAACGTTATGTAGAGTTTACCGATGGTGAAACCAAATACACGGGTGGGACTGTACATAAGTTAGATGAAAACACAGACCCCATCCAGCGTGAGTTTTATGATTTCTACCGTACTCCGCGAGGTGAATATACTCCAAAAGGAGGGTCGCCGGAACTCACAACGCACCCGACGTTCAGCAGTAACGTTAAGTTTATGAATTTTTACCCGTTTAATGACATAGAAACGATTTCCCCTCGTCCTATGCTTTTTATCACGGGTGATAAGGCTCACTCAAGAGAGTTTAGTGAGGATGCCTACAAACGTGCAGCCAAACCCAAAGAATTGTATATCGTTCCGAACGCAGGACACGTTGATTTATATGACAGAGTTGAGTTAATTCCTTTTGATAAACTCACGTCGTTTTTTACCGAACATTTAAAGTAACGTGAGTTTCAGATAAGAATCGAAGAGTTATGAAGAAACCGTCGTTCGAGATACAACGACGGTTTCTTTTCAAGTAATTTCAACAATAATTGAAACAAGCAAAAGTGTTTTGTGGTTGGGTTCCCACCTACGTACACTCTCTTAATAATTGTACTAAAAAAAGCAAAACTCCAATGAAAACCACTGGTATTCATCATGTAGCTGTTATTTGTTCTGACTACGATCGCTCCAAAAAATTTTATGTAGAAGTTTTAGGCTTTTCGATTATTCAAGAGACTTTTCGCGCCGCCAGAAATTCTTATAAATTAGATTTAAAAGTTGCAGAGAATACTCAAATAGAACTATTCTCTTTCCCCAATCCTCCAGAAAGACCTAGTAAACCAGAGTCTTGTGGTTTAAGACATCTTGCTTTTAAAGTTGATGATGTAGAGGAAACTGTTATTTATTTAAAATCAAAAGGGTTAGAGGTAGAAAATATCAGAGTTGATGAAATTACAGGTAAGAAATTTACTTTCTTTAAAGATCCAGATAATTTACCATTAGAAATTTATGAAAATTAGAATATATAGATGTTTGGAGATGTTTGGATTAAGAGGATGTTTGAAAAGTCCCTAGTAATGTATTAAATACTTTTAGATCCCCCTAAATCCCCCTTTTTAAGGGGGACTTTGATTCCGGTTCCCCCCTTAAAAAGGGGGGCTAGGGGGGATCTCTCAGTACCTAAAATCACAGCCAACCACTTTTCAAACAACCTCTAAAGTACTTCAGATAAATACCAAATGAACTAGCTATTTGGTAAAATTTTAAAATGTTTGGCAATATCTGTAAATTTCTAGCTGAAAATATTGCTGCTTCCACAGCGATTTTAGCTGGTTTAGTATTAGACAAAGAGGTTATAAGACGAGTTTTGAGGTCAGATATTATGCGCGAGTCAGTGATTTATCAAGATATTTTAGACGAAGGCAAAGCTGAAGGGAAGGCTGAAGGCAAAGCTGAAGCTTTACTTGAAGTGGCAAGAAATCTATTTAATACTGGTATGCCATTAGAACAGATTGCCAGAGTCACAGGGTTATCTATTGATCAGTTACAGAATTTACAAGCAAATGAATTTCGTGAGTCTAATCAATAAATAATCGGTGCAGGTTGACTGCACCGATTACTAAGTGTCACTCGAATTGAACATCCCATTGTTTCACGCTAATGCTGAAGCTTGGGGTTTGGCAAAAATCATTCTTCCTGCGGTGGTTTGCAAAGCACTAGTGACTACTACTCGCAATTCACCACCCACATAACTGCTACCTTCTTCAACGACTACCATTGTGCCGTCGTCTAGATAGCCAATGCCTTGACTCGGTTCTTTGCCTTCCTTGAGAATTTTCAAATCCAGGTTGTCGCCAGGTAAATAACTGGGACGGACGGCATTTACTAAATCATTCACATTCAAAACAGGTACTTTCTGAACGCTGGCGACTTTAGACAAGTTGTAGTCGTTGGTTAACAATGTACCGCTGATTTCTTGGGCAAAGCGCACCAACTTGGCATCTACTGTGGGAATATCTTCGTAATCGATTGCATTAATCACGATGCGATCGGGATATTCTTCTTTAATACGGTTGAGAATTTCTAGTCCTCGTCTTCCCCGCACCCGCTTTTGGTCTTTGCTAGCATCAGCTACTTGTTGAAGTTCTTGCAAGACAAACTGCGGTACAAGAATTTGTCCTTCCAAAAACCCTGTTTCTAGTAAGGCTTCAATGCGACCATCAATAATGCAGCTAGTATCTAAAACTTTAGTATTAGCTGGTTTTAGCGTCCCTTCCACTACCATCGATTCGACGGTGTTGGGATTAATGAAGCGCAATAAACCTCGCCCGTGAGTGTCTGCCAAATTCATGCCAGTAACGGAGAGGATAATACTGCCGACAACTGCCACTAGTGGCTTAATAAATCCAAAATCCGCCGGTATAGGTAGTAAAAATAGTGGGGCTAGCATGAGGTTAGCTAGCAATAGCCCAATCACTAAGCCAATGGCACGAGTTAAGATCACTTCCAGAGGCATTTCTTTGACTTGTGATTCTAGACGACGATATGTCGTCTGGAAACTCAGCCCGATCGCACCACCAATAATAGCGGCAAAGACGGCAACAACTAAGCGTAAAGCTTCAAGATTTGTTACCTGATCGAGAGTGCCATTGGGTAGTAGTTCAATGCTGTAGAACCCTATTCCCGACGCTGCCAAGATAAATGAGAAAATAATAATGGCGTCAAGCATGGTTGTCTTGTTTTCCTGCAACTGTGGTAACCGATAAAGTTAAGTATTTTTTATTTCATCGGTAAGATAGACTCATCAATATTGACTTACACTAAGGGTTTAGTAGGGCAATATCTGCAATTATTATAACCAAAGCCTTTTATCTTCATATTTTTCATTGTTTCGTTGTAAAACGACAAAAACTTGTAAAGAAATTACTCATTTTCATTGTCTCTAATTCGTAGTTGGCTTAACTTAATTCTTTCTCAAAATGAGTCAAAAATTTAGTATTTCTGGAATTGCCAGTTCTGCTTATGTGCATATTCCCTTTTGCAGGCGGCGGTGTTTTTATTGTGATTTCCCGGTGTCTGTTGTGGGCGATCGCTTGCGGGGCGAAACATCTGGTACTATCTCCCAATACGTTGAGGTGCTATGTCAAGAAATTGCCATTACACCAGCATTTGGTCAACCTCTGAAGACAATTTTCTTCGGTGGTGGTACTCCTTCGCTGCTATCAACGGAGCAGCTACAACGGATAGTAACAGAGCTAGAGAAGCATTTTGGCATTGCTTCCGGGGTAGAAATTTCTATGGAAATTGACCCAGGTACCTTTGATTTAGCACATATAGTAGGCTACCGCAGTGCAGGCGTAAACCGGGTAAGTTTGGGTGTACAAGCCTTTCAATCAGAATTATTGCAAAGGGCGGGGCGATCGCACTCAGTTGAAGATATTTTCGCAGCTGTGGAACTAATTCACCAAGTCGAGATTCCCGAATTCAGCTTAGACTTAATTTCTGGGTTGCCACATCAGTCTTTGGATCAATGGCAGGATTCTCTAACAAAAGCGGTAGCGCTTCTACCCACTCATATATCTATTTATGATCTTACCATCGAACCAGGTACAGCCTTTGGTCGTTACTACAAACCTGGTGATACTCCCTTGCCAACGGATGAAGCCACAGTCAAAATGTACCAGATGGGGCAGCAGGTTTTAACTAGTGCAGGTTATGAGCATTATGAAATTTCTAATTATGCTCAATCTGGTCATCAGTGTCGGCATAATCGAGTGTATTGGGAAAACCGCCCTTATTATGGCTTTGGTATGGGTGCAGCGAGTTATCTAGAAGGGAAACGCTTCACTCGTCCGCGTAAAACTAGGGAGTATTACCAGTGGGTGGAAGCTGGTGGTGTGATTGATTGTGATGTGACTCCCCCAAAGGAAGTATTGTTAGAAACGTTAATGTTGGGGTTGCGTTTGGCGGAGGGTGTAAGTTTGGCGGTGTTGGCGGAGGTGTTTGGGGAGGAGAAGGTGGAGGAAATTTGCAGATGTTTGCAATTATATTTTGATAAAGGTTGGGTTGAAGTTGCAGAGGGAAGGTTGCGTTTGATTGATCCCCAAGGGTTTTTGTTTTCTAATGTGGTGTTGGCGGAGTTATTTGAGAAGTTGGGGTGATGTACTGCTTATGCAGAAAAATAAAGTTAGAAAAGCTGTGATTCCGGTAGCTGGTTTTGGTACTCGTTTGTTTCCAGCTACCAAAGTTGTGAAAAAAGAACTTTTCCCGATTATTGATCGAGATGGTAGGGCAAAACCTGTCATTATCGCAATTATTGAAGAGGCAATTAATGCTGGGATTGCAGAAGTAGGGATTGTGGTGCAGCCGGATGACAAAGAAATATTTGAAAATTTATTGAAAAATCCACCAAAAAAAGAACTTTTAGATAAACTTTCACCGCAAAATCAAGAATATAGCCGATATATCGAAGATTTAGGTAGCAGAGTTACTATTTTATTGCAAGAGGAGCAATTGGGCTATGGTCATGCAGTATTTTGTGCTAAAGATTGGGTAAAAAATGAGCCGTTTTTGCTAATGTTGGGTGACCACATTTATGCATCTGACATTGAAAAGTCTTGTGCGCGTCAAGTTTTAGATGTTTATGAACAAGTTAATCAAAGCGTTGTTAGCTTAACTACAATGCCAGCAGAAATTATTCATAAAGCTGGGTGTGTAACAGGAGTTTGGCAAGAGTTAAACTCTATTTTGTCAGTTAAACAACTCTATGAAAAGCCTACCATTGAATATGCACAACAGCATTTACGTGTAGAGGAAATGGCAGAAAATGAGTTTTTATGTATATTTGGCTTATACTTACTTACACCGAAAATCTTTAATTTTATAGCAGAACATATCAACCAAAATTTCCGAGAACGAGGTGAATTTCAGTTAACATCCTGTCTGGAAAGATTACGTCAGGAAGAGGGGATGACAGGATATGTTGTTAAAGGTAAATGTTTTGATATAGGATTGCCAGATACTTATCGTCAGACAATGATTGATTTTAAAAATATTTAGATTAATCTAAGCTCGAAAAGTCGCTTCTCTGAAAAACCAATAAATTGAGTTCCTAGTACGCATTAATTACGAATTACGAATTACGAATTATGAATTATTTTGCAACGGTTGCTCGTGGATTAGAAACCCTCGCGGCTCAGGAGTTAGAGCAACTGGGTGCTCATTCAGTGGAGCCAGGGTTTTGCGGTGTAGCCTTTGAGGGCGATCGCACTTTGCTTTATCGCGTCAACCTCTGGGCTAGGCTGCCGTTCCGAATCTTGGTGAATATCCATGAGTTTCCATGCCTTGATGCCAAGGATCTCTATCGCGGTATCCAGTCCATCGATTGGGTAAACTATCTCACGCCAGACATGACCCTGGCGGTGAATGTCACAGGCAAAAACGCTCACCTCAACCACAGCCATTTCACATCTCTCCAGGTCAAAAATGCGATCGTTGATCAGCAGAAAGAAAATCTGGGTGAGCGTTCAAATGTAGAGCTTCATGACCCAGATGTGCGGGTCAATGTTCATATTGAACGTGACTTTTGTACCGTTAAACTCGATAGTTCTGGAAATAGTCTGCATCGTCGAGGCTACCGTCCTGCGGTTGGAGCTGCCCCTCTCAAGGAATCTCTGGCTGCTGCGCTCATTCAGCTTTCGGGTTGGGAGCCAAACCAGATGTTCTACGATCCTCTCTGTGGATCTGGCACTTTACCCCTGGAAGCTAGCTTAAAGGCACTGAATATAGCACCAGGGTTGTTTCGTGAGTGCTTTGGATTTGAAACTTGGCTCGATTTTGATCTGTCCCTTTTAGAAAAGCTGCTCCAAGAAGCTAAGGACAGTCAACTAGATACCCTTCCCGCACCTATTTGGGGAAGCGATCGCGATGAAAATATAATTGAACAGGCGATTAACAATGCTCAAAACTGCGGCGTTGATAACCATGTATGGTTTTCTCAAATGGAGCTTGCCGATATTGTCGCCCCCGCAGACAGTGGAATTTTATTCTGCAATCCACCCTATGGCGAAAGGCTGGGGCGAGATAGTGATTTAGGAGCATTTTACAAACTTTTGGGCGATGTGCTGAAACAACGCTTCAAAGGCTGGACTGCATTTGTGCTGAGTGGGAACAAGGAACTGTCTCAATCGATTGGACTAAAATCATCCCAGCGGATTGCGGTATATAACGGAGCGCTGCCTTGTCAGTTAATGAAATATGAGTTGTACTAAGGAATAAGAATTAAATAACATACAATTTATGTTCCTGGCTTACCTCACCCTCAATCCGTAGCCTTATAAAGAAGAGGGAAGCTAGATAGAAAATGAAGTTTTGCATTTTATTTAATTCACGTTCCTAAGACCAGAACAGATCAGATTTTGCGATTTTTTGATGATCAAGACTGAAACTACTTCAGAGGTTGAAGTAGTTTCAATCTTGTATTCTATGAAACCCTAAGAACGTGTAATCAGATAGCGCGACGGCGGCGAACCATTACCATTCCACTTGCTACTAAACCAAGACCTAACAAAGAAGCCGGTTCAGGAACGGAAGTAGGAGGAGGATTTTTCCCTATATTAGAGACGAATAATGAGGCATGAGATAAATCTTTCCCTGCCTTTCCACTGCCATCTAAAGCAACACCAATGGTATTGAATACTCCTGTTAAACCTTGAGAGAAATCATAATCTTTGAATAGGTAAGCAGTGTAAGCAGTACTTGTTTTGAGGCTAACTACAAACGTGTTACTGGACAATGCTGTGCCCAAACCCCATGTACCAGAATTAAAGTCATTGGCTGCTGTAATCGCAAAGGGATTCGGCTCATCAGATTTGCCAGCTAAAGTCCATTGCACACCAGTACCAACAAAGCTGCTAAACAGACCATTATTTAGCTCAGGGAGCAAAGTACCTTGTGCCCCTGTGTCATTACCAGCATTTGGACCGTCACAAGCTGTAGCTGAAACTCCTCCAAGTGAAATATCGGCAAGGCTACATATTGCTGAAGAAGTTTGACCGCCACGGGGTGCAGCATAAACTGGTGCAGCAATTGAAGCACAAGCGATTCCAGAAACTAATAAAACTGAAGCTGATATGAAAGAAAAATTGTTTTTCATTTTGGACTCTGCTTGAAACTTCGAACGAGATGTATTGTTATTGATGTAGGTAGTTACTAAATATTTACTTTGGAATAATAGTCCCTACTACGATACTTTGAATCTTATATGTATTTCTTTTTACATGCCTCTAAGCTGGTGTCATTTTTATCAGATATTTAAACAATTGCTGCTTATTTAATCCCCTGATAAAGTAATGATTATATCCTCAGTAAAAACTCTTAAACTTTAAATAAACGGCAAAAAAAGATATCAGCAATGATTAAAATCCAGTAATAAATAACCTAGCCGATTGCTCTTAACTGTTTGTACTTCGTGCTAGGGCAGCTTACCGTAGGTATCCCATTGACTATTTCAGATTTGACGATGCCTACGGCGCTAAACTACTCAATTCCTCAAAATACTTAAAGCCACCGCCTCTGCTACCTTAATCCCATCAATACCAGCCGAGAGAATTCCCCCTGCATATCCCGCACCTTCACCAGCCGGATAAAGACCGACTGTATTTAAACTCTGATAATCCTCTTTGCGTTTAATCCGAATCGGTGATGAAGTGCGGGTTTCCACCCCAGTTAACACGGCATCGTCCATCGCAAATCCTTTAATTTGTTTGTCAAAAGCGGGAAGGGCTTCGCGGATGGCTGCGATCGCATAATCTGGTAAACTCTGACTCAAATCACCCAAATGTACCCCAGGTGTATAAGACGGCTTAACAGTGCCAAATGCTGTCGAGGGGCGATGGTTGAGAAAGTCACCCACCAACTGCCCTGGAGCTTCATAAGTTCCACCGCCCAACTCAAAAGCTTTTTCTTCCAAGCGCCGTTGAAAGTCAATTCCCGCCAAGGCATTTCCCGGATAATCTTCGGGCGTGATACCCACAACGATCGCACTATTGGCATTGCGCTCATTGCGAGAGTATTGGCTCATCCCATTGGTGACAAGTCGCCCCGGTTCCGATGCGGCTGCAACTACCAAGCCTCCTGGACACATGCAGAAACTATAGACGGAACGACCATTTTGGCAGTGGTGAACCAGTTTGTAATCAGCAGCACCTAAAAGCTTATGACCAGCTTGAGCGCCGAAACGACATTTATCGATGAGAGTCTGGGGATGTTCGACCCGAAAGCCGATGGAAAATGGTTTCGGCTCGATGTAAACCCCACGATCAAATAGCATTTGGAAGGTATCGCGGGCGCTGTGACCTACCGCCAGAACCACATAATCGCTGGCGATATATTCCCCATTAGCGAGGGTGACTCCCCGCACCTGTCCATTTTCGATGTTGATATCTTCAACCCGACTTTCAAAGCGAATTTCACCGCCGAGGGATTCGATTTTAGCCCGCATACTTTGGACGATTCCCACGAGTTTGAAGGTGCCGATATGCGGTTTGTTGATATAGAGAATTTCCGGTGAGGCTCCCGCATTGACGAGTTCGGTTAGTACCTTGCGCCCATAATGCTGAGGATCTTTGACTTGACTGTAGAGTTTACCATCGGAAAATGTACCTGCCCCACCTTCGCCAAACTGGGCATTAGATTCGGGGTTGAAGTCTGATTTTTTCTTCCAAAAGCCAAAAGTATCAGCAGTGCGATCGCGAACTTTTTTCCCACGTTCTAAAATGATGGGACGGAACCCCATTTGTGCCAGCATCAAACCTGCAAACAAGCCACAAGGCCCAGTACCAATCACGATGGGGCGAATCGCCAAATTGCTTGGTGCTTGTGCTACTGGGCGATAACTCATGTCTGGCGTGGCCATGACATGGGGATCTTTTTTCAAACGCTTGAGTAGATGAGTTTCCTGAGTTGTTTCTACATCGAGAATATAAACAAGAGTGATCTCTCCTTTCTTACGCGCATCGTAGCTACGCTTGAAGATAGAATAGCTGATCAATTCTTCGTCCGTGATTTGCAGCTTTTTGAGGATGGCAGACTTGATCTCATCTTCAGGATGATCAAGCGGGAGCTTTACTTCTGTTAGTCGTAACATGGCGAGGAGAAATTCATACTTGTCTATCAAAATCTTAATCAAAATCACTGTGGCGCTGCTGATTTTCGTGGCTCAAACAAGACTAACAGCCGCCTCTAACATTCGTATTGTCCCAAGTTCAGCATCTATTTCCACTTCCACACCGATTGGCAAGGTAAATTTATCTTTAATATGACCAATCATTGAACCATACCAAGCAGGAATACCTAAAGGAAGTATGTGGTCTTGCAATACTTGCATTAAGGTAAATGATGGTTCATCCCCAAGACTACAATTAGTGCATTGCCCAAAGATAAAGCCAGTAATTTGATTAAGTATCCCAGCAGTTTTTAACTGTGTCAGCATCCTATCTAGACGGTAAACATCCTCGCCAATTTCTTCCACAAACAGGATGCTTTTGTTCCAAGAAGGTAGGTAAGGTGAACCTACCATCGCTGATAGCACTGATAAGTTTCCACCCACAAGTTTACCTTTTGTCTTTCCCCGTGCTATTGTCTGCACCCGCACTTCGCTAGGGTTAAGATTTTGCATAGTCACAGTTTCAGCATTAAATAGGATGCGCTTGAAGTAATCTACTGTAAATTGATTCCAGGTAGACGTAGCAACTGGCCCATGAAAAGTAATCATTTGACTACGGGCATTAATTGCCAATAACAGCGTCGTAATATCGCTGTAACCCATGAGAATTTTCGGATGGGAGCGGATCAGCGAGTAGTTGAGTAAAGGTAAAATGCGATTACAACCCCAGCCACCACGCATGGCGATAATTGCTTTTATGGTGCGATCGCTAAACATCAAGTTTACATCCTGGGCGCGATCGCTATCTTTACCCGCTAAATAGCCGTAACGATCTAAAATATGCTTCCCCAGCTTGACTTTTAACCCTAATTGTAAAATTGATTGCTGCGCTGCTTCGATGTCTTTAGCGTCAACGATACCAGCAGGCGCGATTAGTCCTACAGTATCGCCTAATTGCAGACGAGGCGGCTTGCGGATGGTGTTTGCGGGTAGTTTACCTTCAGCGGTAAGTGGTGATATCTGGGTGGCTAGAGTAGCGAGTCCACAAGTTGTGAGAAATTCCCGACGCTTGATAGTCATAACCATTAAGTTGGAGATTAGGATTCTAAAAAGTTAGATCCCCGACTTCTTTGAGAATTCGGGGATCTAAACACTGCTAATTTTCACAAATCAAATCGGATTGACATATGTAAAATTAAACCTCTTGTACCACATCTGAAATCACAAACCCATTATTAGCAAACTTACCATCAGTGTCAAACAAATCACCAATTACAGGCAAAAGATGGTCATATAATTGCATGGACTGCAAACAATTATTAATACTAGAAGCGGCTGAATTATATGCTGCAATATTTTCTTCGACAACATTCAATAATCGCCGATTATTTGCAATTTTTTCTTCAGCTTCTTGTTGCAGCGTTTTCTCTAAATAAGCACGCGCCTGTGGATATTGCTGCAAAATCTCATCTGCTTGCTGATCTGCCATTGGCAATAACTGAGTTTTCAGGGTTTGGTTGATGGTTTGACGGAAAGATTTACGAATAGTTTGAGAAACTTTGGGGTCAAAATCTAATTTCAATAATTGCCTAATTGCTGGTTCTGCTTCCACGATACTTTCAGCGTCGTAACCTTGAGAAGTTTGTAATAAAGTTTGGCGAAATTGATATATAGAAAAAGTGCCTTCATCATAAAATCTCGGACTTTCTCGCACAAAGCGATCGCACTCTACACTAGCTGCACTCACCAATGCTTGAGTAACTTGTTTTTCTATAGTTCTGATCTCTTGTTCAATGCCGCCATCATGATCTAATAAACGATACAACTGACGATAATATTCGGACTTGCGAATCTTTTCAATTAACCGCTGGAAATAATTTGCAACTACTTGCTGAGAAGATTCAACTAAAATATCTTCTAATTGATTTGCTAAGTAATAAAATGCCTCCACTAAAATAGCAATTAAAGGTGCGGTAGCGTTGCGAGGATGGCTGATAGTTGCACGCCGATAAGCATAAGCTACAGAAAAAGTATCTAGCAATTCATCTAAACGGCGAATCATGCGTGATTGCAATTGCCTAAAATCTGCTTCAAAAGCATCACAAGAATTATTAATTACATGGTTAACTTCTTCAGTGATATGCTCACTAAATTCTCTACCAATTTGCTGGAGTTGTTGATTTAGGTGTTGCACTTCTTGTGCCTTCATCATCTCAATCTCTTGAGGCTGACTATCTAAATTACGTTGTACACTCTGATAATGTTTTTTCAGTTTAATACAAACATCTTCCAAATCATCAGCAAGATTTTTAAATAATTGTGGACGCTTTTCTTGTGTTAGATAGCGAGTAATAGCTGTGCGAAATTCCTCAGTACCACTATCTTGAATTAGCTGTTCTATAAGTTCATTTCCTGAATCTCCCAAAATCCGCACATAATTTTGATTTGGAGTTTCATAGCCGTTAACAGAGACACGGAATTTAGTAGAAGATAGTTTTCCTGAATTTACGCAGTAGTTGTTAAATGCATAGACAAATTGTGGTGTTTCTTCTTTACCATCTAAACCTTTAATACTTTCTGCAAAAACAGAATCTAAACCAAATCTATCTCGTTGGCTTGTTTGTTTAATTTGACTACCGTAAAATCCTAATAATCCACTGGTTTTATAAACCTTATTTGAATTGCTAAATTGCCCACTAATTAAGTTATCTAATCGTTGCCGTAGTTCTGTATTATACCAAGTTTCATCGATGCGGTTGAAGATATAGAAAACGCGATCGCGTACTCCCCCATTCTCCCGCATTAATTCCAAAAGTTCTGTTTCTTCTTTTGTCATGTCACCCGCCGAAGCAGGTTTTAGCACACACACCACCGCCGAAGTATCAGGATGTTGAATTTTGGCATAAGTTAGCTGTGCATCTTTCTCTACTGGTGCATCGATACCAGGCGTGTCAATAATTACATTTCCATCTTGTAGCAGAGGATGATTACAGTAATATTCTATTCGCTTCAATACTGCACTATTACTACCACGACGGGCATATCCAGCCGCTTCCTTGAGATTGGAAAAGTTAAATTGTTCCATTGAATATGTAGCATTATTAACCGTGTTGATGCGATCGCGGTTTGCCCAATATCCTTGTAGCAACAACGTTAACGCCTTCGCCTGCTTTGCACGTTCTGATTTACTCTCACCACCCTCTTGCTGAATAATAGTTTCAGAACCTTGACGTAGCAAGTTAATTACCTCAGCTTGGTTAATATTAGTTACTGTTTTAAATCCTAGTTGCTGACACAAAGAAACTGCTTGTTCCCGAATCTCTGCTTCACTTAAAAACGTCAAAACAACACGTTCTTTATCTATTTCTGCATACTCTATTTTGCATTCTGTACCTGTAGCATGTCCCTCCGCACTGTAGAGTAATTCCCTCTCCAATAGTGCATTAATTAGCATTGATTTACCAGCACTAAACGCACCCGCAAACACAATCTCAAACTTGGGAGAAATCGCCTTGCTTAAGGAAGTTTGTACAGGTGTAATATCTTGGGAACGTAGCGTTGGTTCTTGTTGTAAAAGTTGTAATATAGACTCAACCTGCTCTTTTAAATTTTTGCACTGAAGCGGTAAATCTGACATGTTCAGCATCCTGACAATATTTATGTATATGTTAGTTACATTTGTTGTCTTGATGGTTCAGTAGTATTTCTGAGATATTTGATGTGATTTAGTTACTGGATAATCACTTAACCCACAAAGCTTATGTCTGCTTAAAAACTTATTAGGCTGACGCGAAGAGAAGTCTGATTACGAAGTTGGCGAGGCCAACTCATCCGCCTTGGTGCAGTTAGTGAGCAAGAATAAATCAAACAAAGAGTAATTTCAACTAAGCTAATCGTCAGTCATTTTACCGAATGATTAGCTTGCAGTAAGGGCTACCTTACGGGAACGCTTCTCTACGAGAGGCTACGCCAACGCGAACAGGTTTTTGAGAGGCGATAAATCGCCGTCTCTACAAGTGTTTTGGTCTTATCTGAAATGTATTGACTTTTATGCAACTTAAATTGACCCTTTAGCCTAATTTTTAATAAAACAAAAAAATCTGTATATTTGAATACTTTTTAGAGGTTTTTTTGACAAATGTCATGTTATTGTAACTTTAGCAAAGCCTTGCTCAGTCAATTCAGGGAGTCATGATTATCGAGTGGTTCATTCATGATCGACAGTAAAAAAGTTCGGTTAAAATTAAAAAATTATTGGTTTAAAACCTTTGGCAGATGGCGATCCTGTCCGCTAACCTGTCCAATAGACAGACCTCATCATCGACATGTTTTTTGGAGTTGGATCGGTAGTTTCTTAGCCATAACTGCAACGTCTTACCTTGCTGTAAAAACTAATTCTCCTTTGCTGATGGCTCCTTTTGGTGCTACGAGTGTCTTGATCTTTGGTGTGCCTGACAGTCCTTTGGCTCAACCTCGCAATGTCATTGGGGGTAATCTTTTAGCTGCGATCGTGAGTCTGATAATTCTGCATTTTCTCGGTGCTTCTCCCTTGGCAATGGGAATGGCTGTTTCTACTGCGATTGGAATCATGCAGCTTACCGGAACTCTACACCCACCTTCGGGTGCTGTTGCATTAGTCGTCATGATGACGAAACCGGACTGGCAATTTCTGCTAACACCTGCCTTTGAGGGATCGATGATTTTAGTGCTATGTGCTGTGATCTTCAATAATTTAGCGGAAGAAAGGACATATCCAAAACACTGGTTATAGCCTTATCTCTAGCAAAGCGGAGCATCTTTAAGCATCGGGCAAAAAACAGTAGGTTGATCGCAGTTCAAATGATTTACGGTTGCTTTGGTTAGACTTGGACGTTTCCTCAGTATGATAATACCCTTGCGATCGCAAGGGTATTCTCAGTGCGATCGCTGCATAAAAAACTACTCAATCTTCAAGTTGAAAGGCAAGCGGGCGTAAACCCCCTGTGGATCGTTCATCTTTTGCAGAATCTCTACTTCCTGTTGCAATTTCTGAAATTCAGCGGTGAGGGGATTGGATTGTTTGAGTTGCGTCCCCTCAATTCCTAAAGCAGTCCGCGCCTCTTCAGTTGCACGCCCAAAAAAGCGTTCTCCGAAACTGCTAGTGCGAGGATATTCTTGCACTTCCCAGTCTTCTCCTAGTTTCGCCTCCTTGACAGCATAGGCGATCGCAGTATTCAAGCCACCAATTTCATCCACCAAACCAATTTCCTTGGCCGCCACACCCGACCAAACCCGTCCTTGGGCAATCTCTGCTACTTTTTGTTCTGGGAGTTTCCGACCTTGAGAAACTTTATTCAGAAACATATTATAAATCCGGTTAACACTGCGCTGATAAAGTGCCAACTCTTGGGGCGATTTCGGACGCGAAACTGTTTGACTATCAGCATAGGTTCCGGTTTTAACCGAATCCCAGGTGATGCCATTATCATTCGCCAGCTTTTCGCCATTAAACAACACCCCAAACACACCTATTGAACCTGTAATGGTATTTGGTTCTGCAAAAATACGGTTTGAGTCGCTAGCAATCCAATAACCACCAGAGGCGGCCATGTCACCCATTGACACTACAACTGGTTTCGCCTCACGAGTTAATTTCACTTCTCGCTGCATGACTTCAGATGCGGTAGCGCTACCACCAGGACTATTAATCCGTAGTACAACAGCTTTCACATCCTTATCTTGTCGTAGTCTGTTGAAGATTTTCGCAAAGCGATCGCCTCCTACTTGCCCATCTTCACCTTTACCATCGACAATCTCGCCCTCAGCATAAACTACGGCAATTTGATTTTTTGAGCTACGTTCTACACCCAAAGATTTGCCGGGAACTTGGGCATAGCTATTCAGGCTAATTTGTCGGAATGTTTTGTCTTCTTTATCGCTATCTGTCAACTTTTTGAGGTCAGTTACCACTTCATCGGGGTATTGTACTTGATCAACTAAACCGCTGGTTTTGGCTTGTGTGGCTTCCAGTAGCGCCTGATTATCTGCGATCGCTTGCAACTGGTTCGGTTCAATTTTCCGACTTGCACCCACAGTAGTGCGCCACTCTCCCCAAACATCATCCAGCAATTTCTGAGTTTGTTCGCGGTTTTCTGGACTCAACTTTGTGAGGAGAAACGGTTCAACAGCCCCTTTAAATTTCCCCACTCGCACAACTTGGACACCAATGCCATACTTCTGTAATGCTCCCGCCAAGAACATTGGTTGTGAACTCAAACCGTTGACTTCCATCATTCCCAGAGGATTAAGTACAATGGAATCTGCCACTGAACTAACGTAATATTCCTTTTCACTCCAATCACTGCCATAGGCGATAATCTTTTTCCCAGTAGCGCGAAACTCCTCCAGTGCTTTCCGAATTTCTTTCAGGGAGGCATAGCCGACATTACTAGCTTGGCTTGTGCTTGTTGCATCCAGGTAAATCCCGACAATTCGCGGATCGCGTCGCGCTTTTTCCAAAGTTTCCACAACTTTGCGGAGTGATATTCTTTCTTCATCCACACCTGATATTGTGTTTTGAAACAGTTCACCTGAACTAGGTTCGCTATCAGTAATTTTCATCGACAAGTCAAAAACCAGCATTGACTTATCTTTCACATTTGGCCCAGTATCTTTAGAGGAGCTAGCAGCCAATATCAGCAAGAATAGTCCAGTGGTTCCCAGACCACCGAAAATAATTAGTCCTAGTAAGGTGCCAACTAAACTAGCAAAAGTTTGTTTGATAAAATTACGCATTAGTTATTAGTTATTAGTTATTGGGTATTGGGTATTCGGCATTGGTTATAACCAAAGGACTAATGACTAATGACCAATGACCTGTTTACTTATTCTATGCGCTGTAAACTACCAGAGTGCTGTAACTGATACAAGCTGGCGTTGCCAGTGCAGAATAAGACTGTGGTGATTTCGGCAATTAATACTTCAGCCAGTTCAGCAACTGCTGTTTCTGATGTTGCTGCTGCTTGCAAAAAAGGCATTGCTAAACCAGCTATATCTGCTCCCAAAGCGATCGCAGCCGCGACATCCAATCCATGACGCAAACCTCCCGAAGCAATTAAGGGTACATCTGGTGCGATCGCTCTAATAGTTGTAATGCACTCTGCCGTCGGTAAACCCCAATCGGCAAAAGTCTTCCCTAAGCGACGTTGTAAGGGATTTTCTGCCCGTTCACTTTCCACCTTTGCCCAAGAAGTACCCCCCGCACCAGCCACATCAATTGCTGCTACTCCAGCATCAATGAGTTTGTTGGCGATCGCTGCTGAAATGCCGTTACCAACTTCCTTCGCAATCACTGGCACTGGCATTTTACTGCACAAATCAGATATTTTGTCAATCAAGCCTCGAAAATTAGTATCACCTTTAGGTTGAATGCACTCTTGTAGAGGGTTAATGTGTAAAATCAGGGCATCAGCCTCTAGGATATCAACTACGCGCAGACATTCATCTAAACCGTACTTGTAGTTAAGTTGCACAGCGCCTAAGTTTGCAAATAGCAGAACATCGGGTGCATACTTGCGGACAGCAAAAGTATCAGCTACCTGAGGTTTTTCTACTGCTACTCGCTGGGAACCGACACCCATTGCAATTTTGTAGCGTTGCGCGACTTGGGCCAAACGTTGGTTAATCATTGCAGCTTGTTCTGTTCCACCAGTCATGGAAGAAATTAACAAGGGTGCGCCAAGGTGTTTTCCCAAGAAAGTTGTACTGATATCAATATCGTCGAGGTTTAGTTCGGGTAAGCAAAAATGGGTGAAGCGATAGCGTTCCAATCCATTGGTGATTTGATGAGACTGAACATCTTCTTCTAAACAGATCCGAATGTGATCGGCTTTGCGATTCTGAGTTTGTGCAGAGATGTTGGTAGGGGCGTTCACTGGTGGGTATGGCTAAAGTATTGGCTTGCGATCGCTATTGTTACATTGTCTGCAACTGTATTTGTATAACAAAAATATTTATTTTTCCTATCTTTAGGGTACGTTACGCTATTGATAATATACCCATTCCCTTAATTAATATGGTTTTACAAACAGAAAAGCGTTACTACACCCCAGAAGAATATTTGGAATTAGAAGAAAAAGCTGAATATAAAAATGAATACATAGATGGAGAAATTATACCTATGACAGGGGGAATAACTAACCACAATAAGATTGCACTTAATTTTTGTCGCAAGTTTCCCCTGACTGTGCAAGGACAAGATTATGAGATTTACATAGGGGATGTGAAATTATCAATCCCTCGTTATCGCCTTTATACTTATCCTGATATTATAGTCATCAAAGGTAAGCCTATTTACGAGGGAACAGGTACAACAACTATTACTAATCCCTTATTAATTGTTGAAGTCTTATCAAATTCAACTAAAAATTATGACAAAACAGATAAGTTTAAATATTATCGTTCAATTCCTGGTTTTCAAGAATATATTATGATTGATCAATATACTTTTGCTGTGGAACAATTTATTAAACAAGCAGAAGGACAATGGATTTTTAAGGAATATGAAGGTGAAGATGCAGTTTTAGTCTTAGATTCTATTGATTTTCAAATTGCCTTGCGTGATATTTATGAGCGAGTTGATTTTGAGTTGATTGAAGAGTAAAATGCCTGCGGTTGATTTGAACCCAATACGCTTGGGTTAGCGCCAAAAACTTTAAACTGCGTAGTCAACTTAACGTGAAATGAGCGGTTAGAAACCGCGTCTACACAGGCAAAACCCACGGAGGTGGGTTTCAAACCCTTAACTTTCTTTCAATTAGCCCGCGGAGGCGGATTACCCTGTGGGTTCGCCCTTGGCGTTCTCGAAGAGTAGCCGCAAAGCGTCTATGTTTGTGTAGCCGCGAATTTTATGAGGCTGCCCGCTATCGATTGATTTGTTATGCCGCGCTCATTCATGCACTGACACTACTTCGCGTGACGCTAGGAAACCAAGGACAACTGCCACCAAGATCAATGCTGGAATGTCGCCAACGAGGTGTCCATGTTCCATAGGGTCAATCACTGCCTGTACCGCCATGATCAGTGCGTGAACAAAACTCGACCAGACGGTGAACCAGATTAAACTAAGATGCGCTTCTGGTTTTCGAGAGGCCCGTAATAAAAATACACCGAGCGTCCCATAAATGCCGACGATCATCTGTTCGTATTCGTGTTGACCTGGTTGCCATGACCAGCCCGATGGCCAGATATTCATCAACGGATAGATCAGGAGAAAAGCAATTCCAACAACAACAAGGGCGATTTGCAAGTACCGATGCTGCTCATCCATTACTCCAACCTCACACTATTTTTCCAGGGTAGTTTCTACTAATGGAATGCCTATTTTTAATAGTATTCTCACTAGTGATACTTCAACTTGGGAGTGTTAGGAATCTTGATGTTCTTTGTGGTTTAAAGCTGATTCAACACTGAATCGTCTGCAAAATAATGGGCATCATTCACCATGAATGATGCCTACTTGTTGCTCATTACGTCGTCTGTGTAGAAGCCGCTTTTAACTCGGCGGTGGATTTTAACCGGGTGATAGTGGCTTTAGTGGCTTTACGAATGCGTAGGCCGCCGCAGGCATCGCTCTTGCGTACTCCGCCTGTCATCTCGTATTCCCGGCTGTCTTTACCATACTTTAATACCACACCGCTGACTAAGCGCTCTGAAGTTTCGCGGATAGTCTTTTCAAGGGTTTCTATTTGTTCCTTTGCTGTGTCAATGGCAGTTAGCATCATATTATACTGGTCAATCTGGTTGCGGAGTTGCCCGGTTAACTGGGTTAAATTGTTTAAGCTGATCGAATCACCAAAATCGAGGCTGGAATAAATCCGATTACTCTCTGTTCGGTTTTTTCCAGCACGGTAGAGCTTCTTTTTTGGCGTGGCATCAATGCAGACTTTTTACTAAACTTTATCTTTCTAGAGTGTCTCAATGGAACAGTATAGTGGTTCAGTAAAGCTTGCAAAAAAAAGGTGTTTTTCGTAATAAGATTGGATTGCTAGCTCAGTAATTACACGACAATAAACTTGTGTTCTGAACGAATGAGCTTGTGTTCTGAACGAATGAACTTGTGTTCTGAACAAATGGACTTGTGTTCTGAACGAATGGACTTGTGTTCTGAACGAATGAACTTGTGTTCTGAACGAATGAACTTGTGTTCTGGACGAATGGACTTGTGTTCTGAACGAATGAACTTGTGTTCTGAACGAATGAACTTGTGTCCTGAACGAATGGACTTGTGTTCTGAACGAATGGACTTGTGTTCTGAACGAACAAGAGAGACGCGATAAATCGCCGTCTCTACAAGGCGTTTTTGTCATCTATTATAATTTTTATCAAAAAACCCGATCCGAACCGGATTGCACGCAATTGAGAAACGTAACAAATAGACCATACATCTTGTAGAGACGCGATTCATCGCGTCTTAAACCAAGGATGTGTTGCAATCATTAATTAAATTGTTATTAGATTTTTTCACGCGATTAAACCGGATTCCTATATAAATCAACCAATATAGCCACAGCCCCTCTTTGCTTGCAGAGAGGGGCTTGTGATCTTATTGATCCTCAGAATGGCGATGGCTGGGTAGCAGGCTCTTTTTCTGCTTGTCTTGCAAACTGCTGGCTTGTTTCAGGACTGGGATACACTGGTTAATCATCCAGATTAAAACCTCGATTGGTGAGTCTCCTTGCTGAAGGCGATTTTCGGCATTTACGCCAATTAGCATTGTTTGCAGAATTAGTAAGAAAGCGTAGGCGTAGCCCGTCGTAGACATCGCTCTTTGACTTGCGTTTTGATGCTTGTTTTTCATTTCGTACCACCTGAATGAGTTGTTGAATACAGCATCTCTTTGGGGTGGTAAACGCAATCAAGGCGGATAAAATCTCGTTAAAATCAGGAATACATGGGTTTGGGGTAGTACATTCAATTAGGGGTAGCCCCAAACTTTCTGGTATTTGTCTTCGACTGTCATGCCGAAAAAGACTTACGGTGATCAAATAAAAATACGGGTGAAGCGCCTTTTAGAGGCTTTGCTTGATTTCGCCAATCTGGAAAAAGACAATCTTTTTAATATTGGGTACAACTGGAATACAAAGGACAGTGCCAACCCAAAGCTGATAATCAATACAAACTTGGTAGCTTTGGAACACCTGACAGCGAAAGATAAATATCCAGACAAGTTAACCAAACCGCAAATTCGAGAAGCACTGATTCTGCTGAAAGATTTTTTGACGATTCTGGAGGACAACCGCACCCAAACTAAAGGTGTTGATAGTTGGCACTTCACGCTGAGATTGTGGTCAAAAGATAAGGAAAAGAACCTGAAGCAATTTGACCAAGCATGGGAAGCTAGTAGACCAGAAAAATCTAAAGCTTTACAGGCGAATTTCCAGAAATCAGGCGAGTCTTACTGGCAAAAAATCTGCGGCGCTATGCTGGAAAAGCACAAGCGTCTCACCACAAATGAGTTGCTGTTTGCTGATGATGAGATGAAATTTGAGCTAGAGGCAATTCATGTCCCTTTAGCATTGGTAGAACGTAACAAACCGAAGAAGTGCAGCGAGGATATTTCCGCAGAACAAGGTTCGCAACTTTACGAACCGAGTTATGAAGAGAAGCAGCGATTTGAACATCAGGCTTTTTTAGAGCAAATTATCGGTGATGGTATTGGTAAAACTCAAGGACACCGCATCGCTTTAATTGGGGAACCGGGTGCGGGAAAAACTACTCAGTTGCAAACTATAGCTTTTTGGATATTAAACAACAATCTGGGTTTACCAATTTGGATTTCTTTGGCAGACTTGCAAGGAAAGAGCGTAAAAGATTATCTCCTGCAAGATTGGCTGGAGGATGCTTTAGAACCAGTAGAAGATGTAACAGAAGAAGAGAAAAAAGCTTTAGCAGATTTATTCAAGAATAATTGTGTGTGGTTATTGTTGGATGCAGCAGATGAAATGTCTTCACCCCAACCATTAACTGAGATTTCCCAGCAGTTAACGGGATGGGTGAAAAATGCGCGGGTTGTGCTGACTTGTCGGGTGAATATTTGGGAAGCAAACGCCAACGCTTTAGAAAATTTTGAGACGTATCGGTTACTCAATTTTGAATATCCGCAACAAGTGCAAGACTTTATTGGGCGTTGGTTTCACAACAAGGATGCAGACAAAGGGGAAAGATTATGGCAGGAATTAGATAAAGCTGAACGTCAGCGCATCCAAGATTTAGTTAAAAATCCTTTGCGGTTAGCGCTGTTGTGTAGCACTTGGCAAGGTTCCGATAAAGGTTTACCGGAAACTAAAGCCGGACTTTATCAGCAGTTTGTGGAAGAGGTTTACAAGTGGAAAGAAAATCGCTTCCCTACCACCGAACAGCAGCAAGAGGAATTAAACGCTGCGTTGGGACGTTTGGCAAAACGGGCAATTGATCAACAAAAGTCACGGTTTCGGCTACCACATAAGTTTGTGCGTGAGGAATTAGGCGATCCAAAACAGCAAAATTCTTTATTTTCGTTAGCGTTAAAGTTGGGATGGCTAAATGAAGTTGGACTGGCTGCGGAATCAGCAACGAAAGAGAAAGTTTACGGTTTTTACCATCCCACATTTGAGGAATATTTTGCAGCGTTGGCGGTTGAGAATTGGGACGAGTTTCTGAATCATGTTCCCGACAACCCCGCGTTAGGTGTTTATCGCATTTTTGCCCCGCAGTGGAAGGAGGTGATTTTGCTGTGGTTGGGACGTGAGGATGTGGAGAGAAAGGAGAAGGAAGAGTTTATTCAGGCATTGATGGAATTTGATGATGGGTGCGGAGAATACAGAGCTATTGATAAAGTCACAAGAGGATTTTATGAGTTTCGCGCTTATTTTCTCGCTGCTGCGGGGGTTGATGAGTGGAAAAATTCTGGCAACGCAGATGCGATTGTAGCGGAAATTGTTAAATGGGGCTTTGGCGAGTTTAAAGTTGAACAAAACGAGTGGGTAAAATTTCTCTATTCAATCTCAGAGGGAGCAGAGACAGCACTGGCTCAGACAAATCGCATAAAAGCGATCGCTGCTTTGGTGGAGTTAATCGGTAAACCACAACTGGATGATTTTATCCGAATGCAAGCGGCAGAAAGCTTAGGGGAAATTGAACTTGGCAACCAAAAAGCGATTGATGCTTTGGGGGAGTTAATCGGCAATCCACCACAACTAGATAATTTTACCCGAAGCCTAGCGGCAGAAAGCTTAAGAGAAATTGACCCTGGCAACGAAAAAGCGATTGATGCTTTGGTGGAGTTCATCAGCAATCCACAACTGAATGATTTTACCCGATGGCGAGCGGCAGAAAGCTTAGGGGAAATTGACCCTGGCAACGAAAAAGCGATTGATGCTTTGGTGGAGTTAATCGGCAATCCACAACTGGATAATTATACCCGAAGGCAAGCGGCAGAAAGCTTAGGGAAAATTGACCCTGGTAACCAAAAAGCGATTAATGCTTTGGTGGAGTTAATTGGCAATTCACAACTGAATAATTATACCCGAAGGCAAGCGGCAGAAAGCTTAGGGAAAATTGACCCTGGTAACCAAAAAGCGATTGATGCTTTGGTGGAGTTAATCGGCAATCCACAACTGGGTTATGATCACCGAAGCCTAGCGGCAGAAAGCTTAGAAAAAATTGGCTTTGGCAACGAAAAAGCGATCGCTGCTTTGGTGGAGTTAATCGGCAATCCACAGCTGTATGATTTTATCCGAAGCCTAGCGGCAGAAAGCTTAGAAAAAATTGGCTTTGGCAACGAAAAAGCGATCGCTGCTTTGGTGGATTTAATTGGCAAACCACAATTGGATGATAATACCCGAAGGCAAGCGGTAGAAAGCTTAGGGAAAATTGGCTCTGGCAACGAAAAAGCGATCACTGCTTTAGTGGAGTTAATCGGCAAACCACAACTGAATTATTCTATTCAATGGAAAGTGGCATCTAGCTTGAAGGAAATTATGTTAGAGGAACAGATGCCGAATGTTGTTACCGTGTTGAAGGATTACTTATCACCTGAAAATTACAAAAATGCCTTTGAGCGATTTGATAATTGCTACAAAGTTATCTGGAAGTGCGCCCAAGGTATGCCCTACCCCGCTTTTTCTCAAGCTTGGCATCAACAAGAGAAAGTGAAAGATGGAGAGTAGGAAAGAAAAATACTTTCTCCAGCCAAAACATAAGCGAAATGTAGAAGCAGCAATCCCTTGTAAAGACGCGATTCATCCCATCTCGTAAATCTATCGCGTCCGATCTTTCTGCAATCCAGGGAATGCGATGCCCCTAATAAAACAGATATCGTAAACAGAATGGAAATGCGTAGGCGTAGCTCGCCGCAGGCATCGTTTTTTTATCCCCCCTTGTAGAGAGGCGATTCATCGCGTCTTCTTCCTTCCCATCATTTACATAGCGCGAATAATTCCGAGTTTTTTGGGTTGGAAATTACATCAATGCAAAGCAATAATTGCATAAATTTTTGTATCAATAAAAGATGTAATCATGAATCATTACGATCCTCAACCAGAAAACAACAAACCCAAATACAAAGGTAAATATCGAATTGATTCAACCCGTTTACCGGCATGGAGTTATGCTAGTAATGCTGGATATTTCGTTACTATTTGCACCGACGGTAAAAAATGCTTTTTTGGTGAGGTTGTGCAGAGTGAAATGCAGCGATCGCCAATTGGAGAAATTGCTCATAAATTGTGGTACGAGATTCCTAATCATTTTTCTAATTGCCAGATAGATTCGTTTTGTGTCATGCCTAATCATATTCATGGGATTTTGGTTATTAATCAAATACGAGAAGGAGACGCGATGAATCCACGAACACAGGAAGAAGACGCGATGAATAAAAAACAAGAAGACGCGATGAATCGCGTCTCTACAAGGGGGGATATTCAACGGGGTGGGGTTACTGGGTTATTTAATCCGATGTTGTCTAAAAATTCTCTTTCTAAAATTATTAGATGGTACAAAGGACGATGTTCATTTGAAATTAATCAAATATATGAAGGTTTTGGATGGCAAGAAAGGTTTCATAACAACATAATTCGTAATGAATTTGCTCGCGATCGCATTAGACAATATATTATCAATAACCCAATTAATTGGGAACGCGATTGCGAACAACCACCCCATCCCCCCTTGTAGAGACGCGATTCATCGCGTCTTCTTGCTAATTCATCGCGCCTAGTACTATTTACGCGTATAACGATGTTTAACCCCAATCGGAAAATATTCTGCATCCCCCATTGGCGCTAATGTAACCTGTGGTGTTTGATATTCTGCGGGAACATAGTTAGCAAACTCGCTATTTAGACGTAACAGTTGTGAAAGAATAGAAGATGCGATCGCAACTCTTTGATCTTCACTACCCTCTACCCCTGCTCCTAATTCCACAACCACTGATAAAAATCGATTCTTGTCAGCATCTTCCTTCACTTGCAACACGAATTTACCCGTCACCCATTCTTGAATTCCTAGTTGCTCTAATCCCACCGTTACATTTTCGGGATAGATATTTGCACCAAAGTAAGAAACTGTAAAGTTAGAACGACCGAAGACATAAACGAAAGGTAGCTGATGAATACCTCTAAGTGATTCTTGAGTGTCAGAACAGAGATTTTCAAGCGGGTTAAATCCCCATTCTGCTAAAAATTGCAGCATGGCATCATAACTAATTATCCCACCAGTATCTAAAATGTCATAACGCACTAAGGGAATACCGTTATCTCCTGAAAACAGCAATCCGCCATCTTGAACTTCAAAAAAGCGACTGCAAGGATCGTATTGTACTAGCGTGGGTAAACGCGATTCCCCAAATAAAGCTCTAGCGGCATCGGGATTTTCTGCCAAAAAACGGCGAATGCAGATACTTAACGGTGTTTCATTACCCAAAACTCCTGCATCCGCAGTGCCGTAGAGTGATGCAAAATCATAACAAGGATTTTGTGAACCAACTCTTTCGCCAACTAAACTCCGCCATTCTTCACTAAATACTTCTCCCGCCATCACTAATTTAATCTGATATTGCTGCCACTCCACACCACGGGCGATACCAGTATCAATGACATCTTTTAAAAATGGTGGGTATCCCAATAACACCACTTGTTCAAAAGCTGAACCTAATTCCTGGACAACTCGCAAGATTTCTTCTTTATTGTTACCAGGAGTAATTACAGTAATGGGATAACCTTTGCTAGCAAGATAACGACAGCAATTAGTAGTAAACATCCCACCTACCCAAGTGCCCAAAGTGAAACAAATCACTGCTAGGGTACGTCTGGTATCTGCATAGAAACTATCGTGAAAAATCTGTTCAAAACGTGTGGCGATTTGGAGTTCATCTGTGAAAAAACGAGGCCAAAATGTCGGTTTCCCACTAGAACCTGATGAAGCAGCTATCATGTCGCACGCTTCTAATTGTCCGTTGTGGCACAAGTCAGCTAAGGGATAACGCAGTATATAATTTTGTTTAGCGATCGCTGGGAGTTTTTGAAAGTCTTCCAAGGTTTGAATAGTCGCGGGACTAATTTCCCTTTCTGCTAAAAAAGCCTTGTAAGCTGGCACATTAGCCGCCACATCGTGAAATAAACTCAACGCTGCCGAAGTCTGAGTGTTGAGATGCCGTTGCAGTAGCGTTTCTAGGGGGGTAGACAAAAAATCTTCAAATGCTTTAATTACCTGCTGTTGTCTTGATTTGTGGTTCATGACGCTTGTTGTTTATCCTGAAGTAGAACCAACACCGTTAAAATAATTCGTAGTTCGTAATGACGCTCGCGGACTCGCTACCGCTGCGCTAACGTAATTCGTAGGATATCCGAAAATGAGGGTATACGCGTTGTAGTTACTCAATAAAACCTTAATTTATCCTTGGGCACCATGCAGCTCTATTGCAGTAAACAACACACAAATAATGGTAGTAACCGCTTTTGTACCCATTGTGGTGAGCCATTACCTCTTGGTGTGGGACAGGTTGTGGATAATCGCTATCAAATTATCCGTCATCTAGGGCAGGGCGGCTTTGGACGCACCTATTTGGCTGAGGATATAAGTCAATCCCATCGAACCTGTGTGCTGAAGGAATTTGCACCCCAAGTTCAAGAACATCAAGATTTACAAAAAGCTAAAGAGTTATTTGAGCGAGAAGCTAATGTTCTCAAAAAACTCCAGCATCCGCAAATTCCGCGTTTTCACGCCTCGCTACAAGTGAAAATAGGCACTAAAGATTTTTTCTTTCTAGTGCAAGATTATGTGGATGGTGACAATTACTACCAATTATTAGAACAGCGTGAAAATCAAGGAAAAACCTTCAATGAAGAGGAAATAATCACTTTACTGCAACAAATTTTACCTGTGTTATCCTACATCCACTCACGAGATGTAGTTCACCGTGATATTTCTCCTGACAATTTAATTTGGCGACGTTCTGATAATCTGCCAGTGCTGATTGATTTTGGTGGTGTCAAGCAATTGCCGGCTTCTCAAGGTTTTTGGCGGACTAAGCTGGCTGAAAATAACACTTTGTTAGGTAAAAAAGGCTACGCACCAGAAGAACAACTACGGCAGGGTAAAGCATTTTTTAGTAGTGATTTATATTCTTTAGCGGTGACATCACTGGTGTTACTCACAGGACAAGAACCGCAAAAATTATACGACAGCTATCAGGGAATTTGGGGTTGGGGAAAGGAAATCCGAGTGAGTCCGCAACTGGAAGCGGTGTTAAAAAAGATGCTGGCTTATAAACCGAGCGATCGCTACCAACGAGCCGAGCAAATCCTCAAAGATTTACCATCGTCAACTGCTAGTAAATCCGCAGGTAATTATATTACCACCAAGATAAAAACGATGGTCGTTGCTCCAGGAAGACAACGCGCCAGCGCTATTGTGAGTAGATTCCAGAACAAAACGCAAGCGATTGCTAAACCAATATCTTTACCTATTTGGATTCGTCCTTTTGTGATGAGTTTAGGGGGGACAGCTTTAGTTGTCTTAACCGGCGCAGGTGCTTGGGCGGTAGTAAATGCGGTGATTCGGAGCGTAACTTCAATTACTATACCTTCAGTTTCATTACCGCAAATTCCCCAGTTTCCAAATCCGATCGGTAAACCAGTCAGCGACAAAGGAAAAAATAGCAACCTCCAGGAAATTATCAGTCGTCGTCAAGAACTAGAAATTACTGAAGGATTTTTTATTCCTTTTGTAGATAATTTATTTTATACAAAAAAACCGGAATTAAAGGGACGTAGCCTCACATCTAAACCTGAAGACGCGGGTTTACGAGATGAATGGTCTGGTATCGCTGATGATTTGTTGGATAAACTAGAACAGGCTAACCTCAGTACAGCAGCTCGTCGCAAATTGGGGAACTATAGTCAAAAAGATTATGCAACATGGAGACGACTTGCGCGATCAGGGCAGTTTGGGAACTATACAATTGATCAGCTGACCAAAGACACAAATGAAAAATTTGATCGGTTGTTTCCTGATCAGCAGCGTGGGAAACTGAACCAACAGACTTTTGGTCAAATTTGGTATGCGATCGCAGCTGATCAAGTCAGTAAAGTACAATCTGGCAAGTAACGGGACTGGGCACTGGGGAAGAATAACTAATAACTAATGACTAATAACTAATGACTAAAATATATTGTTCTAAAGGACATGAAAATTCCCCAGGTAGTCGCTTTTGTCTCCAGTGCGGTGAAAAATTGTTGGATACACCCATGAGTTATGGTATCCAACCGGGACTAACTTTAGGCGATCGCTATGTGATTGTACGTCAAATTGGTCAGGGTGGCTTTGGACGCACTTATTTAGCTGAAGATGTCAACCGTTTCCGCGAACTTTGTGTTTTAAAGGAATTTTCCCCCCAAGTTCAAACCGCTTACGTTGTTCAAAAAGCTGAAGAACTGTTTGAGAGAGAAGCAAGTGTTCTTTATAAACTGCAACATCCCCAAATTCCCCGCTTCCGGGAACTACTTCGCATCAACTTAGGGGGCAAAGAATATCTGTTTTTGGTGCAAGATTATGTAGAAGGGGAAACTTACAATTCTTTGTTAAATGCCCGGTTACAGAAGGGTTTGCGCTTTACAGAGTCAGAAGTACGCCAATTGTTGCAGCAAATTTTGCCAGTGTTGGAGTATATCCATTCACTAGGTGTTATTCATCGAGATATTTCTCCCGATAACTTAATGCTTCGCACTGTTGACAAACTGCCAGTGTTAATTGATTTTGGTGGTGTCAAACAAGTAGTAGCAACCGTTGCTTCCCAATATTACCAACCCGGCATAGTTGCATCATCCCCATCACCAACCCTATTGGGTAAGATCGGATTTGCGCCTCCAGAACAGATGCAAACTGGGTTAGTATCTCCCCACAGCGACTTGTATGCAATGGCCGCAACAATGTTGGTTTTACTGACAGGAAAACAACCCCAAGAATTAATTGATACCTACAATCTTACCTGGCAGTGGCAACGGGAAGTTAGCCTGAGTCAAACTTTGGCACAGGTATTAGATAAAATGCTATCTGCTAGACCTAGCGATCGCTATCAATCAGCCCGTCAAGTACTCCAAGCTATCAACTCGCCCCCAGCTAACTTTCCCCCAACTCAATACCCCACACCACCACAACCACAACCCACATCCGCCACCGTAGCCGTCTCTCCACCTCCCCCATCCTCCCCATCCCCCCCATCTCCTCAACCCACAAGCTGGTGGACACCAACAAAAATTTTCCTTGTAGCGGCGTTAGTCGTTGGTAGTGTTGGATTAATTTCGTGGGGATTGAATAGCAGGCGAGATGTCGGTGAAGTCGAACCTACACCCACAGCCAGTCCAATTCCAACCAGTGAACAACCAACCGATCCTTTAGCGCAATATTCACCAGCAGAACGGGAACGCAAAGAAAAATTAAGCGATCGCCGTCAACAGTTGGCTATTGACTCTAACTTCTACGTGAACTTGGTGAATCAAGTTTTTTGGGACAGAAATCCTAGTTTGCGAGGACGCACTCTCAGCAATGGCCCTGAAGATGAAGGTTTGCGGGCAGAATGGGATAAAACAGCCTCAGAATTGCTGGAAAAACTTGCACCATTGAGTTCCAATACACGACGACAGTTGGGAACTTACACAACTGCTGAACGCGATCGCTGGAAAGTGGAAGTCAACAAAATTAACGTTGGAAGTCGTTCTTTGTATGATTTGGGAGACGCTGCTTTCTTAAATGTATTCCCTGACCAGCGCGGTAAAAATTTCCAAGATCAGCCCATTGGGCAAGTTTGGTACGGTTTTGTTAGCGATAAACTCAGTGCTATCCTCGCCGGTAGCGCTTTTCAGAAACTTGTCTTTGATCCGGGCGCTACTGGCAAAACAGTCAGCGGTACTATCCAACCTGGTGCTGGTAAAGTATTCATTGCTGGACTTGCCAAAGACCAATCTCTGGATTTGAAGCTACAAGCAAATTCCCAAGTTTTGTTATCAGTCTATTCACCCTCTGGCAAAATTCGATTTTTAGAAGATTCTACCCAGCGTAGCTTGTCAACTAAATTACCAGAAAACGGATTTTACGAGTTTGTCGTGGTTTCTACAGCATCAAAACCAGTAGATTATCAACTCAGCATTACAGCAGAAAATCCCACTCCTCCCCCAACGCCAACACCAACACCAACGCCCACGGAAACACCCACGCCAATAGAAACACCTACCCCAACTCCCATCTCAACGCCCACACCGACACCAACTCCTATAGAAACCGCTACTCCCACACCGACACCAACGCAGGAGACAACGCCGCAGTAGGAAAATACGAAGGTAGAGGTACAGAGTTGCAGGGGAACGTTACCAATCTGTTTTATTCTTAGAGCAGACAAACCACAAACAGAAATAGCGTCTTTAAAATTCGTAATTATTTAACTGGGGAATTGAACCCCACCTAAAACTTATAAAAGCCTGCGTAGGCAGGCTTTTTTTAGGTAGGCCCCAGACTAAAGTCTGTGGGCGCTTTCAGGTTTTGCAAAAGATTGAATGATTAATTTCAATCAACGTCTCTAACTGTTCTCTTTACTGCCTTGCCTGCGTCCTCAGCTGTGCGCTGAACATTTTTACCAGCATCTTCAGCCCCACGCTGAACATTTTTTGTCAAGTCTTCGGCAGCATTTTGGGTATTACCCTTAATATTTTCAATTCCGCGCTGAGTACCCTTAACTACGCCTTCTCGCAATTCATCAGCGGAACTGCTAACATCTTCACCCAAGTTTTTCACTCTTTCACCAAAGGGTGTACCTTGTTTGTAATTTCGCCCATATTGCTCTGGGCTGTCAATTCCCTTCTGCTCAATATTTCTTTGAGCATTTTTTGCCAGCGCATCAGCTCTGTCATTAGCTGCCTTTTCATCTAATCTTGCTCTGGGTTCTACATCACTAAAGTTATTCATTCCACCAGCGGGAGAAGAGAGAGGATAATCTTTTGTAGGATCATATCGTTTGGAATAAGGTGATTGAGCGTCAGGCTGTGGTGGCTGTGTTGCTACTCCGGGAGCACCACAAGCTTGTGTCAGGAATAAAAATATTCCTGCTAAAAAAACAGTTAAAACTTTCAAGGGACGAATATTTTTCAGCCAAGTACTTACTTTTTTCATGCTTCTACTCCTTGCATTTTTGTGACTAAATTAAACTTCAACCAAGATGGCATTTGGAATTAATTTTGCATTCCAAGCATTCAGACAAAATAAGGATTTTATCTGCCTACTGCTGGATTTTTTTGTAATTCAGGTCTTGCACTCGCTTCATCTGCCTTATTTTTCAAAAAGCCGGAAGCTTCTTCAACAGCCTCTTTTACAGTCTCAATCCGATCCTGAACCCGATCTCCAACATTTGGTTCATTCTGAATCAAACCACCGGGTTCAGGCTGACGGAAGTCTTTATCTGTGATGAGTGGCAACTCTGCTTCTTTGTTGATTCGACCTGCTGGTGTCTCAGCACCAGGATAGAGTATCTTGGATTCTCTATCTGCTGTAGCAATCAACAATTCCGAACTTGGTTGTAAGCTAGCTTGGTCGCGTCCCTGATTGGCTTTTGGGTTTGCTATTTTCGGATCGGTAGACATTCTATAGTTGGTATACTTGTCTCCACCATTCTTATAAGGATTGTTTGCTCCGCCAGCTTGTACAGCAGGATTTTGTGGATTTGCACCTTGAGCATTTGCCCCACTACAAGCAGTGCTACCTATCAACAAGAGTCCAGCTAAAAAGATAGTTAATATCTGGCGCAATCTTATTTTTTTCAAGAATACTCTCACAGCGTTCACGTAGTCCTCCTTACCAAAATCCAAAATATTAATAAATTAAGCTTTTGCTGAATCATTGGATTGGTCAGCAAGTTATTGTGCTTGTTTTGGTTCGCTCAGTTTCGATAACCTCTATTAAGCATATGAATAATAAAATGCCCTTTACCTCTAGCGCAGGCTACATTTTAATTAGTACATAAATAATATTTTTATCTAACTCTAGAGAGATATAAAATAAAATAATATGCTTTTCCGAAAAAGAACTACATCAACCTGTTTGATACTTCCAAAGCTTTGGATAGGTAGCTGATGGACTGTAATATTTGAGGCATTCAGCCCTTGTTGCTCTAACCGTTAAATTACTAAATTCATGAAGCAATTTTTACGCTGGATAATTTTGGGCGGAACGCTGTTTTTTTTAGCGAAAGCTCTGAAGGATAATTGGATTGAAGTGACTGCTATCCGCATTGATGGGGTAGGATGGGCAATTATAGCGATCGCTACAGGCATCACTTTACTAGCACATACTTGGGCAGGCTGGATTTGGACTTGGATTCTGCAAGAGTTAAATCAACCTGTATCATCTTTCCAATTCATCCAGGTTTACCTAAAAACAAACATAGCAAAGTATTTGCCAGGTAATATTTGGCATCACTACGGGCGAATTGTAGCCGCCAAAAATGCCAATGTTTCTGCTGGTGCAGCCACCTTAAGCGTTTTGCTAGAACCGCTACTCATGCTAGCGGCTGCTTTAATCATCATTGTCCTATGCAGTAGCCAATTTGCGGCAGTGAACACTACCCTTGTTCAGCAAATATTACAATTGCTGAGTTTAGCTGTAATTCTTTGTGCGATTCATCCCTGGTTTTTAAACCCAGTTATTCGCTTTTTGTACAAATTGAAAGCAAAAAAGTCTTTTACCAACACTCAACCAACTGTTCCTTTCAGTCTTAAAAGCTACCCTGTACGACCTTTATTAGGAGAATTGGGCTTTATGGGACTGCGTGGAACTGGGTTTATATTAACTATGTTCGCCCTGGGTTCGTTGAATGTGAATCAAATTCCTTTGTTATTCGGGGCTTTTAGCTGCGCTTGGTTGTTGGGGTTTGTTATTCCGGGTGCTCCTGGTGGGTTAGGTGTCTTTGAAGCGACTGCATATGAACTTTTGCGACACCACTTTCCATCTGCCCTAGTATTTAGTGCGATCGCTCTATATCGCCTCATTAGTATTGTAGCTGAAACTGCGGGTGCTGCTTTCGCTTGGTTAGATGAACGTCTTGCTAAATCATGAATCAGGCGACACTAATTTGTGTCTATCTACCTTCATCTGTGAAAAAACACGATAACCATCAAGATTCAACTGCGGATTACTGTTTTGCTCTTCTTCCATCTTAATCAAGTTATATTCTACGTTTTCTGCATAAATTGCAAATGTAATATTAAAAATTTCGATAAAATTTATTATCCCCTTGCATTCCTCTTCTGGATACTTTTCGTAAAAACGAATCAAATGAGCAATCTTAATTTCTAAATGCTTCCGAGAGTTTTTAGAGATCAAAATAATTTTTAGTAGTATAATGACTAATGTTAGAGAATGACCTTGATTAAGCAATAAGATAAATAATGACGAAGGTTCCTTTCCATTTTCTATTGTCAAGCAATCAATTACTCGATTACAAGTTCTCAAGAACAATTCTTTAGTAATAATTTCTTGATTATAATCTGTTTTCCATAAGGATAATGTATCGGCAAACTTCTGTCTCCAACTCTCTACTGATTCTTGTTTTTCTACAGAAAAAAATAGATATTTTTCGATATTTATTTTAAATTCTTCAAGTGTTTGATTTTGAGTTTGCTTTATAAATATATGGGCAATATTCTCATGGCTAAACATCCCTCTTTTCAAGACAATTGCTTTTATTAAACGCAGAGCATGATCTCCCAAAATACTGGGATTTGTGTAGCGTGTTGTACTTGAGATAGCAGATTGAGAACGAGCAATATACATTGCCAGTTCAAACTTAAATTTGTCTTTTATCTGTTGAGAGAGCTTTCTGGCAGCCTCTTGTTGCTCTTTTGAATTATTCTGGTCAACAGATTGATCAACTAATAGATAAGAAGTGTAGCGATTAGCCCAATGACCTTTAATTGATTCCTCATATTTAGCAGCAAATAATTTTAGTTGTTGGTAGTCTTTGCTATTTATGAAATTCTCTAGCCAGCTTTTACAAATATTTATCGCTGGAAAATTATTGGTTTTTGCTTTCAGGTTTTCACTAGTAAATAAATTAACTAACTCTTGGATATATTTGTCTTTTCTATTGGTTTTCCAAGTATTAATTATTATGTAGATACACCGTTTAAGAGTATTACAGAATTCCTGTTCGTTATCATCTAAAAAAATGCTGTATATTCCAGGTATCGAATAAGAAGCTTGTGAATCAAGACCGTCTATAAATAAACCTTTGAATTCCCGTAAAACATCCTCTGGTGGCAATTTTTTGGCAATTTCCACGAAGAAGCTGTAAACCTCATCTTGTGCAATTTGCACATTTAATTGTCTAGAGTTAGACGTAACACAATCGGGATCTTCCTGACTAATTGATAAACTATTAGCGTTCATTCTAGTTATCAGGATAAAAAGGCTTCCTGTTCATATTATTACCAGCTTAACCTTGGTGAACAGTAGTATCAATCTATTCTTCAGAGTTTCAGTAATCTTTTTACACAAATTTGATTAACTAGGACTATAAATAAAGTATTAATCACAAGTTGTTTACTACTTCATCAAAGAGTCTAGTGAAATTACTTATAGCGGTTCTCGTTTACGTGAGGTACAGCCATAGGGGTGCCCCTACACCTTGCGATATAATGTTGTACCGCATCTGAATGGGAACCGCTATAGTTTTAACAATCAGAGCCAATACAAAACTATATGGGCGAGTTGATTTACCATTAAATACAACCCGCCCATAAGTTCTATAAAAGCCTTTTGGCATTTTCAATTTTTAATGGGGGTGGAGGGACTTGAACCCACACGACCTATTACGGTCAACGGATTTTCATTCTCCCGCAGTTTTCACTGCTACCTGATGGCTTTAGCAAAATCAGGTTTTGAGAATTGGACTCTCCCTTTACCCTCGTCTTAACGTTAGGGTAGCTCCCGTCGGGTCTCTGCACCTTCCCTCAATTTTGGATTTTGGATTGAAGACTAATCACAAATCTAAAATCACAAATCTAAAATTTTTGGGCTTGGCTCAGGATTGCCATGTCTGTCACCAGATTTAGGTTTCCCTGAGTTTGAGAGCTTCCACTTGAGGGATTTCTCCTTCAAGGCTCAGTTATCTAAGTCCGTAGCGTCTACCATTCCGCCACACCCCCGTAGGTCTTTTGCAACTAGTATAACTAGTTATTTTTTGGAGGCAGCAAATACCTCCTCATCTATTCCACCATCAATTGTGTCTTTTGTCCAACTAGATTGAAAATATTTTTTCCAGATTGTGGAATTGTTTTCCAGAGTTGCAAGTTTTCCTTGTTTCCTCGTAATCAATCTGAATGAGCTTTCGATCTTGTGTGACTAGAGCACGAGTTGCTAGTGAGTTCATGATTATAGCATAATACCACCTTTTACCAGTCAATCTGGATATAGACGAGAAAGTTATGTTAAAAGCGTCATGCCTATACTTTCCTGAGTCTGGCTCTTCAGCCTATGATGGAAAACAGATGCTTAAGACTTGAAAGTTTATGATTGTCGCCCTGCTGTATCTGATTTTGGCTGGAGCTTACCTTCTGGTAATCCCGATTGCTGTCTTACTGTACCTGAAGCAGCGTTGGTATGTAGCTACCTCCATCGAGCGTACCTTTATGTACTTTTTGGTGTTCTTCTTCTTTCCGGGTTTATTGGTTCTATCGCCGTTTCTAAATTTTCGACCGCAACGGCGGCAAATTGAAGTTTAACTAGATTGGTAGGTCATAACTCTCATGCGACGGATTGATGCTATTGGAATTGGCTTAGGCGTTTTTATTGCTGGCGGCTTGGCATATGTAGGATTGCAGCTAGTCGGTTTGGATAATCAGCAAGCTGGTATATGGAGCCAAGTCTTACTAATCAGTGGGTTAGTTGGCTGGTTAGCCACCTACTTTTTCCGCGCGGTGGGACAAAAAATGACCTACCACCAACAGCGGGAACAGTATGAGCAAGACTTTCTGCAAAAGCGGTTAGATGAGCTTACTCCCGAAGAACTAGCACGAATTCAAGCCCAAATAGAACAAGAAGAGCAATCTCAGGTGTAAAGTTATCATTGGTCAGTTGTCGTTTGTCCTGTGTTTGTTACAAATGACCAACGACTAATGACCAATGACCAATGACTAATGACTAATGACTAATGACTGCGATTTCTGATTGCTTTGAAACCCTTGGGCACAATCGTGAGTGCGCTCTGATTCCGTTTATCACTGCTGGCGATCCAGATTTAGAAACAACAGCAAAAGCCTTACAGGTTCTAGATCGTAGTGGAGCCGACATTATAGAACTGGGCATACCTTATTCTGATCCTCTGGCTGATGGGCCAGTAATTCAAGCTGCTGCTACCCGCGCCTTGCAAAGAGGTACGAAATTAGAGCAGGTGCTGGAAATGTTGCAAGGGATTACTCCCAAATTGCGATCGCCAATTATTCTATTTGCTTATTACAACCCAATTTTGCATCGGGGAATTGACAAATTTCTCCAGGAAATAGCTGCGGCGGGGGTGGCGGGATTGGTAGTACCAGATTTGCCCTTGGAAGAAGCAGCAGGCTTGCTCGAACCAGCTAAGGAGATGGGAATTGATGTAATCTTATTGGTAGCTCCCACCAGCGATGCTAAACGAATAGAAGCGATCGCTCATTCTTCTCAAGGATTTATTTATTTAGTCAGCGTCACAGGGGTTACAGGGGTGCGATCGAAACTGGAAAACCGCGTGTCCGATTTACTCAAACAAATTCGTGGTGTTACTGAGAAACCCATCGGTGTAGGCTTTGGCATCTCCGAAGCGGCACAAGCGCGTCAGGTAAAGGAATGGGGCGCAGACGCTGCGATCGTGGGCAGTGCTTTTGTGAAACGGTTAGCAGAAGGTACCCCAGAGCAGGGACTAAATGCGATCGCTGAATTTTGCCAAAGTCTCAAGGCTGCCATCAAGACCAACAACACCAGCACAAATACTCCTCTTGATTAGAGGGGTAAAGTAGATTAAAAAAGTATAACAGTGTAGTTTTTCTATCCTTGCTTGGTAGACAATTTGACCTTTATAGTCTTGAATATTAACATCAGATATCAAGATGTAAAAAAACTAGCTGATATAGTCGCTTATAGTTTGAGTATTATGTGAAATCAAGTAGGCATAATTTATGAGTGTGAGTGTGAGAGTGAGTCAGTCACAAATGATTATAGTTACGTCGCAATTGAGGAGCACAGGCGATGAGTGAGAGTATGGCGTTTATCGGCGGGGTTGCCGTAGCTGGGCTGGCGGCTCTCGTATTGCTCAAAGGAACAAATACCCCTTTACAGCCTAACTTTGCTGTTGCTCCGCAAATGCCAGGGACTGTAGTAGCGCCGGGAATGCAGCCACAAATGTATCCCTATGGCCCTTATGGGCAACCAATGTATCCCAATCCTAATCAGCCGGCAGTTGCTCCCAATACTGACCAGCGTCTGGAAATGGAGAAGCTGAACACGCAGATGCAGTTGGAGCGTTTAAAAAACGACAATGAACAGCTGAAGTTGCAAAATCAACAACTCCAAGGCCAAGTTCAAAATTTCAATACTCAGCAGCAATGGCAACAAGCCCAGCAGTATAACCAACAAAAATCAGCAGCACTCCAGCCGCAAAATCCTTCTTGGTGGTCTTCACCCATGCTTTGGGCTGTGGGAGGCGCAACTCTTACTATTGGTGGTGGTGTTGTAGTCGCTGGTGTATTGGCTTTATTCTCACCACGGCAGCGTCCAGCGCGTACTGTACAAGTAATTCACCCCTACCAAGGAAATACGCCGCCCTTGGTTCCAGTCCGTCGTGCTGAGTTTTTGCCTGCTTCGCGGATGGAAGCAAGACGAGTTGAAGCCCACGAGTACGACGAAATGCACTAATAGGGAAAATCAAACCACAGATAAAAACCTATTTAAAATCTTGTTTCCAGGTAGAACCTGGAAATTTTTTGTTGGGCTGCTGCTGTGAATTTAAGAGGCGGCAGCCCTCATTGTAGGCATTACCAGCCTCTGGCTGGTAACGAGGTAAACAGTGTTTAAAAGCCACTTTCTGGAGTTTCTGTAGCATTAGGACTCTCTGTAGTAGCAGGTTGGTTAGTATTAGGAAGTTCTTCTTGGGTAGCCTTTTGATTACCTTGATTTTCTGGTTTAGGTAGTGCCTGTTTTGCCAGATTTTCGGCTGCTTGTTTAAATAATGGTTCTATTTTGTTTCGCCAGTATTTAGTATTAGGCAATTTTTCTGGATGGTTTCTATAATCTAAAACTTTATCCCATTTACCATCATCTATTGCTTTATTGATCTCATTAGATAACGCCTCTGCCTTAGCCCAATCTTCCTGCCACTGGGCAATCATTTTACCTGTCTCTTGAATACCAGAAGCAGCATTTGCCGGAATCGATCTTAAAAGTGCGATCGCTCCAACTATATCTCCTGATTCATACTTCTGTCTTGCTTGTTCTATAACATTGGCACTGTTATCACTAGGCTGCGATCGTTCTGTTTTCCCAGCGTCGGAAGTTGAACCATTTGGCTTTTCTGGTAATGGAGTTACTACATCCCTAGATTTTGGTTTTGCCTTGGGAGTTGGTCGAGTAGCAATCAGGGTACTATCATTTACTGTCTTAATTGCAATACCTTTTTCGCGCAGGCAAGAAGCCCATTCTCCATTATTGGTTATCACATCCGAGTGCGCCCAAGCCAAACGCCCAGAGTTAAGTTTAACTTCTATCCAACCCCGTTTTGTCCGTTTACCAGTCACCTCGAAACTGGTATTATCACCAACTGTTCGCACAATATTATCAGAATTTATCGAACTAGGTTCAGAACGAATATTAGAATTTCCGACGACAACAGCCGAGCATTTATTTGCTAAGGTGCGATCGTTACCTGTAAGATTAAAGGCTAAATTTTTCACATTTGGATATATATTTGCTACCAAGGCAGCTGCACCACCCGCCAATAAGATGCCAATTAATATCGGCCATGGGTCGGATTTACTAGAGTCTTTACGCGCAGGTTTAGCGGGGACAGGATTTGCTGGTGCAACTGCAACAGTTTGCAGCCCAGATACTTGAGGTCGGGATTTGGCAGATTCTTGAGGCGTGGAAAGTGCAGGTACAGGATTAATCGCGTCTTTACATGCTTGCAGTGCTTCCGTGGCATTTTGGTAGCGGTCTTTGAAGTGATAACGTACCATCTTGGACAACACTGCTGCCAGTCGATAGTTCACGGTTACTGATTGCTGCCAGATGATTTCGCCCGTGTCCGGGTCTTCTTGCAATTCTGTTGGCGATAATCCTGTTAATGCTTGAATGGCAATGATGCCGAGGGAATAGATATCACTGTTGGGGCGGGGTTTACCTTGCCCTTGTTCTGTAGGCATGTAGCCAGGAGTGCCAATAACTACTGTGGCAGAGGGTTGTGCGCCCACTGTTACCAGTTGTGTACGTAACTGCTTTACTGCCCCAAAGTCTACTAAAACTAACTTATTATCTGAGGCGCGACGGATGATATTATCCGGTTTGATGTCGCGGTGAATCACGCCTTGGCGGTGGACAAATTCGAGAATTTCCAGAACTTGCTGTAACAGTTGAATTACTTGCCTTTCACTCCAGCGCTTACCAGGTATAAGTTCCTCAGCTAGGGTATGTCCTTCAATATATTCTTGTACTAAATAAAATTCTTGGTTTTCGTCAAAGTACGCTAGCAGCCTAGGTACTTGGTCATGGTTGCCCAATTTTTCTAAAGTTTCGGCTTCGCTGTTGAACAGGCGTTTAGCAGTATCAAAAACTCTGGGGTCAGTTCCGGGTTTAAGGTGCTTGACAACGCAAATGGGATTACCGGGCCGCCTAGTATCTTGGGCAATGTAGGTTTGACCAAATCCTCCCATTGCGAGGACTCGAATTACTTGGTAACGATGGTCTAGTAGCTTGCCTATCATGTTCACTCCCCAGAGTTATTACCTAATTTTCCAGCTGGTAATAAATATCTCCAAATTTTCTTCAATGAAATCCGCTATCTTGAGAAAAGATTTAGATTAAAAACGCAGCTTTTTAATAAACGCAGACTGTTTATTTTTCTTTTAGTGCCCCTGTTTACTACCAATGCCACCTAAAATAACAAACTCAGTTGCATGGCAGCAGGCTGAAATCCTCATGCAACCTGCTTTCATTCGCGTTATCGACAATATCCGCAAGTCCCTTGATGAATCTTCCTGGACGGGAACTTACCACGATGTTCTGATTTGGCCGCCTAGCACCACTGATGAAATCAAAGCATTGGTGACTGAGTTGTTGCAAGGAATGGAAACTGCAACACCCCAAGAAGCAGATAAAATCAGAGAAACTCTTGCTCGTTTGCCAATGCCCCATCCAGGATATCATCTACGTTTGCAGCGTCAACAGCAAGAAGCTAGTATCGATTTATGGGAATTGTGTTATCAAGTGTGTTTTCTTGAATACACCCCAGAGAGGGAAGTTGCTGTTATTGATACTAGTTTAATTGATGAAGTGGGTGAAGTGGATTGGCTGCATTTGGATGCTAAGGCAAAGGAGTTAGTTGAGCAGGCGTTTGCTAGTTTACCAGAGAGTTGAAGCCCTGAGAATAGAATTATGGGGCTACACAAACTAAACCCACCTGAAGGGTAAGAAATTTAAGCTGAAGCAACTCTTTAGTTAGCTTCTACGAAAAAGTAACAGATAAATTGAGGAATAGATGTATCAATCATGTTAAACCTGATATTCAGCGGTTGTATCAAAATAAAACCCTTGGTGGTTTCAACAGCTTTTTTCCTGGCTGTACAGACTGCTGTCAATGCTGAACAACCCCTTCCTAGTTTGACTCCAGCACAAGCTCAACATTTATCCCGTGACTTAATTCCATATAATTCTCAAGACTTTTTTAGGCAAGGCAAAAGTTCGATTGAGAGAGAAATTCAAATTCTTAGGCAAAGGCAAGTGCGCCCAATTAAACCTGTTCTTAAGATTGATTCAGTACCGCAGAAAAAAAGACCATATACCCAACAGAAACCCTAACATCTTACTCTAAGTAAGAATCACCATACTTTTATGACACCTTAGATCGCTAATTCTTGAGCTATAGCACCTAAGCTACACTCTCAGGCATCAGAACCACTATACTCTGGTTCCTATCAACAGAGTTTTTGTGCTTTCAATAAACTTTGCAACACAAATTTACAATCTTAATCGTCTAGCAAACTCATCAACGCTTGGATTTCAACGTCTTGCGGCTCTGATAATTGAGACTGTAACTTTAATAATTCTTTCTGTAATGCTTCCGCTACATGGAGCATGTTAGATTCTTGTGCAATTTTTAGCTGATTTTCTTTAATTTTGATTTGTTTAAGCAAGTTGTTTTCAACATGATTTGAATTGTAATGTTGAGCAATCATAGCTTTATATTTATTATCAATCTATGGAATGCAATTAAATTTACTACCTATGTAGTATTTCACACTTTTAGCATTTTTTAAATATCTGATGATTTAATCTTCATTTAGGGTAATTTTTAGATAATATACATAGGGTTTAAGCATGATTACCGCAAAAACTTAGACTCAAAGCGGTAAAGTACTCAAAGGGAGAGGCTAGCGCCTTCGCAAAGCGTCTCGTAGATAAGGGGATTTTCCCCATGAGCGATCGCTGTTAGTGTAGCTTTAGGGAATCAGATGCTCCTGCGTCGCTCTAAGCGTTCGCGGTAGCGTCTCGTAGAGAAGCCATGCCGTTGGCGCAGCCTCTCGTAGAGAAGGCTTTACGCTGCGCTATCGAACGTCACCCGCAGGGCTTTCCGCAGGCTACCACTGAGACATAGAGAACACGGTGAAATAAAAGTTTGAGTTTTTGCGTAAGTCCTCACACATTAACTTGTCTGTTACTTCACGAGCCTTGTAGATATTTTAAACAATTTTTTGTGGATAGTATGAACTTAAAGTCAATAAAAAAAGACATTTTTACCTTTGTAAAAATTATATCTACAGTGCTTATAACAAGTGCAATTGGATTGGAATCGTGGAATATTTATGCAGTAATAAATAATACTGATTTACCAAGCAGCCTGAATCCCATTTTTTGGATTGAGCGTTTTGCTATGGCGAGCCATTTTATCGAAGGCATTATAGCAGCTTTTTATGCACCTTCAAGAAAAAAGATGCCAATAAAATATGCTACTTATACTTTTTTTGTAGGCACAATTGGGTTATTAGAACTATTTGAGCGAGAGAATGATTATTGAAGTTTCCAGGCCTTGAAGGTATGAGATTTTTTGATTAGGTAGCTTGGTAGGGTGCTTAACGCACCTTGCGTAACTGGCATAACACGTGCATACTGATGACTGATAAAGGTTGACGGTTAACAGTCATCAGTCAACAGTTAACGGCGACGAGGCGGCTATCCCGGCCACCCCAAAAAGCAAGTGGGCTTCCCGCCGCCTTGGTGAATCGGACAGCCAGAAGGGAGTATAGTTTGTATAGTTAGCTTTTTGCTGAAATTTTGGTTTGACACCAAGGGATTAAAATAATGTCTACAGAGACTCAAATAGTTGCTTACGTTCAAGAAAGTGAATTTGATACTGTTTTAACTGAAAGTGAAGAGAAAGTCGTTGTTGTCGATTTTACTGCTACTTGGTGTGGACCTTGCCGCTTGGTCAGTCCGTTAATGGATCAACTTGCCGAGGAATACAAAGGCCGCGCCAAAGTCGTTAAGGTAGATGTTGACAGCAACAAGCCAATTTTCAAAAAATTTGGTCTTCGCAGTATTCCAGCGGTTTTAATTTTCAAAGATGGTAATTTAGAAGAAACTATCGTGGGTGTTTCTCCTTATGAAGACTTCAGCAACGCTGTTCAGAAGCTTCTTTAGCTAATTCGTAATTCGTAATTCGTAATTCGTAATTCGTAATTAAAAAGGGTTTGATATCAAGTCCGGTTAATCATCTATCATTAAAATTTTCTGGAGTCAATCATAATGATAAGTGTTCAACTGAACATGATATGATTCCCCTGGCTCAATGATGGCAGTCGCGTTATTATGAATTATGAATTTTTTAACCCTTCTATTTTCGCCTATAGTGTGCTTGGAGTAAGCCACTGGAATATTGTTTTGAGTTAATCAGGTCTAACTTTTGTTCAGGGCTAGACGGTGGGAAAAGTTGTATACCGCTACCTAAGATAATTGGAATAGTTGAAATAATATATTCGTCAATCAAGCTGTGCTGAAGAAACGAATTGATTAATGCTCCGCCACCAACGAGCCAGATGTTTGCAAAACCTTGAGCCTCTATATTTGCTAAGACCTGCTTCACTGTGTCAGAAACAAACACAACGTCCTCGCGGTCAGATTGGAAATGGCGTTGGGTGAAAACGAAGGATTTCTTTCCCGGATAAGGCCATTCATCAAAACCAAGCCCTACTTCATAAGTATTGCTGCCCAAGACGATAGCATCAATCGATTCGTAGAAAGCAGTGTAACCGTAGTCTTCCCCTTCTATGTCAAAGATTGATAGCCAATCAATTCCTCCATCGCTGCGAGCAATGTAGCCATCCAAACTAGCTGCAATGTAGAGTGTAACTTTCGTCATGATGTTGCTGAATGTGGTAGTTTTCACTCAATTGGTATAAGCGATGCCTGCGGCAATGCAAAGCGCGATCGCAGGCTTATTCCTTCTAGAGCATTTTAGCTTCTGATGGTTCTGAACCATATTTTGATTGAACACATCAATCACGTTTTTTGATTCTGCGATTTAAAGCGACCTGCAATAAATTCGCGCTTAGATAAATGCTTTGTACTGCGTTTGGTAACTCGCTCTCGCCACATCTGGAAACTAGATTCTTTCATTTCGCGCCTCATTAAGGCAATTACCTGTTTTTCCAGCAACCCAAACTGAGCCTCAATGGCATCAAAAGATGTTCTATCTTCCCATGCCATTTCAATGATGCGATCGACGGTTTGTGAATCGAGGTCAGGTAGCTTCATTTCTTTGCTGGCAATTGATAAATTAGAGCTATATATATTCTACTTATCATTTTGAAGAACCATTGTGTCTGGTGCACCCAGTTGCAGGGCATAGAGGTTCGCATAGACACCTTGCTGATTGATCAGTTCGGCGTGAGTACCCTGCTCGACAATTTCTCCCTGCTGAATTACTAATACCTGATCTGCCTGAGTAACTGTACTGAGACGGTGGGCAATCACGAAGCTGGTACGACCTTGCAGCAAGCGAGCGATCGCAGTTTGTACTAGCGCTTCTGTACGCGTGTCAATGCTGCTGGTGGCTTCATCGAGAATCAGAATTCGGGGGTTAATCAACACCGCACGGGCAATACTGATTAGTTGTCGCTGTCCCTGGCTCAAGGGCGCTCCTCGTTCACCCAATTGAGTTGTATAACCCTGTGGAAGTGAGGTAATGAACTCATGCACATTTGCCAACTGTGCAGCCTCTTCGATATCAGCTTGGGTAGCATGGGCAGCGCCAAAGGCTATGTTTTCGGCGACGGTGCCAGTGAACAGAATATTGTCTTGCAGGACGATGCCAATTTGTCGCCGCAGACTTGCTTGAGTAACGCTACGCACATCAATATCATCAATTTTCACTGCACCGCCAGATACATCATAGAAGCGCAAAATCAAGTTAATAATTGTACTTTTTCCCGAACCGGTCGGCCCTACTAATGCAACCATCTGCCCTGGATAGGCGTGCAAATTCACTCCTTTGAGAACCAATTGATCTGGGTTGTAGCCAAACTTAACATTCTCAAATGTCACCTCCCCCTGAATGGGCGGCATTTCTGTCGCATCGGGTGCGTCTTGGAGTTGTGACGGTTCATCTAGCAATAGAAAGATTCGCTCTAATCCGGCAAAGGCAGATTGAGCTTGGGTGTAAAACTGGCTGAGAATTTGAATCGGCCGGAAGAACTGCTGTACGTAAAGTAAAAAGGATGTCACCACACCCACTGTTGCAGCTCCGGTGACCGCAAGATAGCCACCATAGGCCAGCACGCCTGCTGTTGCGAGTGTGTTGAGAAAATCGATGGAGGGTAAAAAGGCAGAAGTAATTGCCACAGCCTCGACGTTGGCATCACGATTAGCAGCGTTGAGAGTGTCAAATTCTTCAATATTCATCTGTACACGATTAAATGCCTGTGCTTCTCGGACGCTGCCAATATCTTCTTCCAACTTGGCGGAAAGCTCCCCAATGGTTTGTCGGGTGACACGAAATCTGGCTCTTGCCCAACGTGCAAACAAGCTTGTGGTAAAAATCATCAGTGGTACAACCAGATTGCTCAACAAACCGAGTTGCAGGTTGATTGAGAGCATCGCAATGATGATGCCGATCAAACTGAAAGTGTTGCCCAGCATTTGCGCGATCGTCAGACCAAATGCCTGATTTACAGTATTGACATCATTCAGCAGGCGGCTCATTAAATCGCCCGCTTCACTGCGATCAAAAAAGCTGAGGGGCAAACTTTGGATTTTAATGAAAATGTCTTGTCTCAGTTGAGCCAGCAATCGCTGCATAATCCAGCCGACTCGAATAATTTGACCCCGGATTGCTAAAACGCCAAGTCCGTAGTTTAGTGCTAGTAGCCCTAATAACAGTAGCAGTCCTTGCAAATTTCCTTGTGCAATCAGACGATCAATCGACCAACCGAGGAAAAACGGCCCAATTGCCTGGGTGACAGCACCAATAAATACTAATGTCAGGGCGATGGGAATTTCTTTGCGATAGAGTAGCAGATATTGCAAAAAGCGTCGCAGGGTGGAAATTTGCTGACTCGCCTGCTCAGATGCAACAATGGGAACTGTGCTTCTCATTTTTTCTCCTTCGGCTTTACTTGAGATTCCAAAATCACACCGTAGAGCGGGCTGGTTTGCATCAATTCCTCGTGGGTGCCTTGTGCCACCAATCGTCCTTTATCCATGAGAAAAATGCGATCGGCATTCTTTACAGTGCTAATGCGTTGAGCTACTACAAAAGTTGTACAAGCTTTTTGGCGCATTAAGCCATCTAGTTCGGCTTGAATCTGGGCAGCTGTTTGGGCATCTACAGCCGAGGTACTATCGTCCAAAATTAGAATACTGTAATCGGTCAGTAAGGTACGAGCGATCGCAATTCTTTGTTTTTGCCCACCAGATAAGCCCACGCCCCGTTCACCTACAATCGTCTCGTAGCCATTGGGTAAACCGATAATAAAATCGTGCATTTGGGCAGTTTTTGCAACCTGAATCACCTCATCTAGAGTTGCATCGGGTTTGGCGTAGGCAATATTTTCGCGGATTGTGCCAGAGAAGAGGGTGGTTTCCTGAAATACAATACCAATCCGCGATCTGAGGCTTTTGAGGGTGAAACCTTTGACATCTCGTCCGTCAATGCGAACTGCTCCCCCTGTGACATCGTAAAAGCGGGCAAGCAAGTTCATAATTGTGCTTTTCCCGGAACCAGTCATCCCTAAAACGGCGATTAGCTCTTTGGGCTTTGTTTCAAAGGAAACTTCTTTGAGAGTTTCGGTGCTGGCTCCTGGATAGCGAAAGGAAACATTTTCAAAGGTGATTCTACCAACACAGGTTTCAAATAGGACAGCACCAGGGCAATCACGAATTTCTACCTCCGCATCTACAACTTCGTAGACACGTTCGGCGGAAGCAGCTGATTGAGCGATCGCAGGTGCAGCAAATCCAATCAACAAAATTGGTTGGAGAATCAAGGCTAGGTAGGAGTTAAACGCCACCAGTTCGCCAATGGAGAACCGATTTCCAATCACTTGCGCTCCCCCGTAGCCGAAAACTGCCAGTGTTACCAAGTTACTCACCAAAAAGATAAACGGGAAGGTATTATGGATGGCGCTAATGGTCTTCATGTTTGCCCTGACTAGACCATCATTTAGGGTCGTGTAACGCGACCTTTCGGTTGATTCCCGTACAAACGCTTTCACCACCCGTATTCCTAGTAAGTTCTCTTGCAATACAGCATTGAGGTCGCTTAGTTGCTCTTGTACTTGCCGAAAAAGTTTGTTATTCCGAGTGACAAATTGTGCCATCAACCATGCAGCGATAGGCACTGATGTTAGCGTAATCAGTGCTAGTTCCCAGTTCATCACCAGCAAAATTACCGAAATACTCACCAATGTTACAAGTGAACCAATAACCTGAATTAAGCTAGTGCCCACAAAGGTACGGATCTGCTCAATATCGCTAGTGACACGGGTTAACAGTTGGGAAGTCTGCGCTTGGTCATGATAACTGAAACTGAGATTTTGAATTTTGCTGAAAATTTTGTTTCGCAAGTCATAGGCTACACCTTGAGACACTGCTTCTGCTAAATAGCTTTGTCCAAAGTTAAATACACCACGAGCGATCGCGGCGAGTACCATCCAGGCGGCGCTATATAGCACAATTTGTAAGTTTTGTTTGATGATGCCCTGATCAATTCCCCACCGAAATAGTTGTGGGGTAACTGCGTTTGCGATCGTCAACAACAACAGGCTGACTAATGCTCCCAGCGAAGTCCATCGGTAAGTGCTTAAACTCTTAAGCACGCGCTGGATTGACTGTATCGACGAAGTTTCCTGGAGTTCTGGTTGCTGAACCACTGGAATTTACCCCTGTATCTTTGGAAAATTATCTCGCACTTTGATTGTAAAAAACCAATTGGCCAGTTGAGAGTGCTCTATATCTCTGTTAAGCTCATCCCACACCTAAAAGGGGATGGAATTTCACGTTAACTGTGACTGTTAACCGTCAACCGTCATCAGTTAACGGCGGCGGGGCGGCTATCCCGAACACCCCAAAAAGCAAGTGGGCTTCCCGCCGCCTTGGTGAAAACTCCGAATTCTGGGACAACAGTATGGGAAAATACCTCTTTGGCAAGCATTGCGGCTAATCCATTTAAATATTGAAGAAAACCAAAGAACAAGAATAATGGCTCAAAATTTTCATAGCAATTCCCAACTTCCCTCGGATATGTCAACTGCTATCAATTGCACAGCAAAGCCAAGTTCTGAGTTCTACTCTATTTTTTCTGAAGAAGAAGTTTTAGGGATAATTCATGCATTAGAAGTCAGGCGAGAAATCCCTCTAAAGTATTCTTATAAAGGTAGAGGTGCAAAAATCTGGGACGATTTTTATCTAAGATACATTATTCCTACATGGTATCGAAGATCGAATGTAGAAATTGATCTTTTAAAGGACAACTTTAAATACTTGAATGACAATATTCAAAGTGGTAAAAAAATAAATATTGTAGACGTTGGTGCAGGAAATTCATATCCAGTTAAAAATTTTATTCAAAAACTTAATAAATTGGGAAAGGTTAATAAATATCTTGCTTTAGATATTAGCGAAGAATTGCTTCATTTATCTAGAAATAATTTTACAAAGTGGTTTCCTCTTATCGAGTTCATCAGTTCCACAATTGATATAGAAAATAGTTGTGTACCCAAAGAATTATTCCAAAATGAAACTGGTATTGAAATTGACGACGCAGCAAAAATCTTTTTCCACTTAGGTGTTACCATCGGTAATCATCAAAATAGAGATGAGGTACTAAAAAACTTTAGAGATAGCATGGGAAAAAATGACTTTTTGGTATTCACCAATGAAACTGGTTCTAACTCTAAATGGGATGGAAACGTCAGAGGTGGCTGCAAGTATCACGTAGAAGAAATATATGGATGGGTTAAAAGCAAGATTGGGATTAAGTCTGAAGATTGTGAATTGGTAAGAAAGTATGATTTAAAAACAGATAGTATAGTTGCTAATATGAAACTTCTTCATAATTACACTATAAACTTCAGTCGGATGGGGATAGATAAAAAGATTGAAATCTTTGAAGGTGAAGAAATTACTATTTGGCGACATCATAAGTATGAAATCCCTAAACTTTTGCAAGAACTAGAACGTTCTGGACTGCAACTTGTCCACTATAGTATTGACAAATACAAATCACATATTATGGTGATTTGTAAGGTTGCCAGTAACTAACCTTTTTAATTAGACTTTCTCTGTCATCTGCAAATCAGTAAACCTAAAGCACATTGGTTATAACTCAATACGGTTCAGTTAAGCGCTACTGGTATAGAATTTTGGGTTTTCGAGACCCGATAAATCGCCGTCTCTACAATTTTTTTGGTCTTATCTGAACTGTATTGGGTTATAACTTATACCGTTTCTTGGTGAAGCTGGATATATTTACCCCCCGGCTATGGTGTACACACAAGTCTTTTAACATTGCCCCACAAGCTTTTGATCCTCCCAACCCCCCGATAAATTGGGGGGCAAAAGCCCTTCAAAGTCCCCCTTAAAAAGGGAGATTTAGGGGGATCTTCAACGATTTTGATTTTATACAAAGATGTGTGTACACCGTAGCCGATGCCTTGGGGGGACTACAGGGGGTCTTTTTATGTGCGTCTTCATACAGAATTGGTATTACATACAATGATGGCAGCCAATAGAATTTTCTAGGTCTTTTAGCGAAAACTTTTCTCGTCCGAATCTCAAATGGTGTCAAATATTTCTGATGATGCTTAAAAATCAGTTTGACTGAGCTTGTGTATCAATTAAATGTACATCAAACGCGGTCTAGGCTGAGGAATTGAACGCCCTAAATCCTTAGCAGTTTCTATCCATTCCTGCATAACTAATTCTACATTATGCAGAGCTTCTTGATAAGTATCACCGTCAGCAGCGCAGCCGGGTAATTCTGGTACTTCAGCAATAAAGGCTTGATCTAATTCACTCCAGTAGAGAATAATTTCATAGCGAAACATCATTTTTACTTCCTAGCTTATACTTGAGAATTACTGCACGAATTTGTTTAATTTGATAGCTTTTGGCTTTTCCCTTCTTATGTTGCAGATTCAATATTTCCTCAACATCGGCTTTGATAAAAATACGATGATCGCCACGAATCCGTTCATCAAAGCCTAGTGTATATAAGAGTTGCCACAGTTGGGCGAAAGGGATGTCTGTATCAGAAGTCCCAGAGAGGATCTTTTCTAAGAGTTTGTCTTGCTGACTCACGTTTTTATGGCTGTCTTAATGCTTCTATAGTCTCATATTTATTTAAAATCAGGGTATACAGGAGCAAAAAGAGAGATGTGTTCCTGAGTCAAAGCATCAAACGTAGACGCATAGCGGCTTGTCGTTAGACATCGCTTCTTTGTAAAATCAAAAAATGCATCTGTGTATATTTGACTTAAAGCACAGCTGTGCACCCCTAGGAGAATATATGTTCATCTGTGGTTAATGATTTTTTTTGTACTTGATCTGTGCGGTAACTGCTATATGTCTAATTATCAAAAAGTACTACAGCAAGGCTAAAGCATGACTCCTGAGGAACAAAAAATTAGAAGATAGTAAACTTGCACAACCAATGAGTGTTTACTCAAATTTACAAGTGATATAGGCAACTACAGAGGGCAAACTGTTTAGATTGCTCATATCATAGGCTGAGGTATAAATCCATCTCAGTTAACGTTGAATATTGAGTAATAAATATTACACGAATATGAAGAACCAAATTTTAGCCATAGCTGCCTTTTTAACCACGATTAGTTTGACAACAAGCGTACAAGCAGCAAATTCTGAACACGTTAGACAGTTATTGGCTACCAAACAATGTCAAAACTGTGATTTGACTAGTGCAGGTTTAGTGATGGCTGACTTATCTGGAGCCAATTTGAGCGGTGCTAATCTCACAGGTGCTAACCTCAGCCGGGCAAACTTGAGCGGCGCAGATTTGCGGGGTGCAAACTTGAGTGGTGCTAGTTTATTTGGTGTTAACCTGAGCCAAGCTAAATTTAGTGGGGCAAATTTGGCGGGTGCTGATTTGAGAAATGCCTATTTAGCAAATGCAGAACTGACTGGTGCTTACTTGAATGGGACTAACTTCCAAGGTGCAGTTGGTATACCATCACAAATTGCTTCACCAGAAGAATTTTATACTTTGGGTGTAGCAGAAGCACAAAAAGGCAACCAACAGCAAGCAATTAATTATTTTAATCAAGCGATCGCTATTAAACCAGAATATGCGGGTGCTTATTTAGCTCGTGGTGTTGCTCGTTACCAAGTATTAGATAGACAAGGTGCATTCCAAGATGCCCAAGTTGCTGAAAAATTGTTTACATCCCAAAACAACAGCCTTGGAACACAAACAGCCCAAGCTTTTATTAAAGAACTGCAAACGCCCGTAAATGAGAAGGTAAGCGCTGGCAGCCCCAGTTTTGTTGACTTTTTAGGAAGTCTAGGCTCAGTATTGCTCCAGTTCTTCCCTTTTTAAGAGTGATTGAAACAACAGAGGGATAATAACAAATGACAAATGACAAATAACAAATGACTTTATCTCAAGAATTATGGGCTGCAAATCAAGACTTAGCCCAAGCTTGCCTAGAGCATCCTTTCGTTCAAGGCATTGGCGATGGTACTCTTGAGCAAGCTAAATTTGCTTACTACGTAGGGCAAGATGCTTTTTTTTTAGAAGCTTTTGCCCGTGCGTACAGTATTGCCGCAGCTAAAGCACCAGACTGGTTAGGTTTCACCACATTTCATAACCTAGTTAGTGGAGTTTTAGAAGAACTACGGTTACATAGTGGCTATGCTTCCCAGTGGGGAGTCAATTTGCATTCCGTGGAACCCGCATCTGCCACCCGCCGCTATACTGACTTTTTGTTAGCAACTGCTTGGGGTGGAGATGTGGGTTTAACTGCTGCGGCGATGTCTCCCTGTATGCGTTTGTATGCCTTTTTGGGAGAAAAGTTAGCTGCTAACGGCATTCCTAATCATCTATATGCAGACTGGATTCGTACTTATAGCAGCGCAGATTTTCAACCACTAACGCAACAATTAGAAAATTTGGTTGATAATTATGCCGCTACCAATTCTGTTGTGCATTCAACCTATCGTTATGCGATGTTTTGCGAACGCGACTTTTTTCAGGCTGCGTGGATTTTGGAGTAAGGTAGCACAACTAGCTGTGCTACCACATTAACTTAACGAATAATAGTTGCCCTATTAAGTAAAATAAACTTAGACATTGCTTAAGCGGCCTTTGCCGTTAGTTGCAGTTTGGGTGGGTTGAGTTGTGGGAACCGCAACAACTGAAGGAACTTGTGAAATAGATTTTTGACTAGTACTCCGCTTTCGGGTAGAGCCGCCTGCCTTTGAATACTCCATGCTGTTTCTACCGTAGACAGTCGCAACTCCAGTAAGCATCCTTTCAGACAGTTCCGAGAGTGTTTGCTCCATCTGAGTTATCGTCTTACGGGATTCCTCAAGATTAGACAAAAGCGTATTATGAGCTTCTAGCGTGGCACGGGTATTATCGATAAGGTGGGTGTAAGCCTCAATGCTTAGTCCATGACCTAAATCTAGATTTCCATTGATGGATTTAAGCAGGGCGAGACGGCGTTGAGCTTTGTCTACAGCAGCAGAACCGCGAGTTTTTAAAGACATGGGAGATATTCCTGGAATACTTCTATTTCAAGATACTGGCGTTTTCTTCTGCGTGATAAGAGTAATTTTATGGATTTAATTTAGACCTAGGATTCAAAATTTACTATGTGTTTTTACTTATTAATTTGTATCTGTCTCTTGTTTGGGGATAAACGCAATTAGCAAATGCGATCGCTCAACAAGCAAATGCGATCGCCGAACAAGCAAATGTTGTCGCCAAACAAGCAAATGCGATCGCTCAACAAGCAAATGCTGTCGCCCAACAAGCAAATGCGATCGCTCAACAAGCAAATGCGATCGCTCAACAAGCAAATGCGATCGCTCAACAAGCAAATGCGATCGCCAAACAAGCAAATGCTGTCGCCAAACAAGCAAATGCGATCGCCAAACAAGCAAATGCGATCGCTCAAATTGAACGTTGCATATACTTTGTTAATGTTGGATCAACTGATAGTTTGAGTCTTTTTGCCGTTGCGATCGCTGATTGTATGATGCCATTTTAGGCGATCGCATTATTAGCTGCTTGAATTGTCTCATCTGTAAGTTGCAGACGTGATTATTCTAGTTGTAGCTTGGGGTAAACGCAGTTAAACCCAACGAATAAACTATGATCAAGAAGCAGACTTGATTTACTAGAGTGCTTTGCATGGTTTCAGCAGAATTAATCTCCACTTTGCGAGAACTTAGTCGAGCAGATAAGTTTTATATTATGCAGGTTTTAATCTCAGAGTTAGCCCAACAGGAAACCGAGCTGATTAAGCCCGATCAGTCCTATCCTGTGTGGTCGCCTTATGATGCAGTTGAAGCAGCAGATACTATGTTAAAAGTGCTACAAGCTGCTAAAACTCAAGACCATGCGTAACGCACAACGGTATTCCTTTATCCCGATTGATGTTGCATTGGGCGAAGCCAGTTTCCGCCCCTATCTACCCCTTACTTTGATCTACCAGCAAAGTTCTGCGATCGCATCCGGTCTGTTGGATACTGGAGCAAGCGTGAATGTGCTTCCTTACTCAGTAGGAGTTGAGCTTGGGTATGTGTGGGAACAGCAGACAACTGTATTGAGTTTGACAGGTAATTTAGCTCAATACGAGGCGCGTGTCGTGGTTCTTGAAGCAGTAGTTGGGCAATTTGAAGCTGTACAACTTGTATTTGCATGGACACAGGCTACAAACGTACCTCTGATTTTGGGGCAAGTTAACTTCTTTATGGAGTTTGATGTTTGTTTCTACCGTTCCCATTTACAGTTTGAGATCAGCCCTAAATCATTAGCCTCAGAGTAAATTTATTGTAGTTGCCAGCTACCTAATGCATCAATGTAGAGGACGGAAGCCATTGGTGAAGATAATTGATAATTATAAAGAGCGATGTCTACGACGGGCTACGCCTACGCCTTTCAGAAAACCTCAAAATCAAGTGATCGCCTATTGTGGAAGAATATGCGATCGCCTTGTTTAGGCATTCATATCAAGTTCGGGTAATTACTTATTATTAAAATCTCTTTACGTCCCCGCATCAGTCCTAATGATAAGTCTTCAACCGAACATGATATCAATTATCAATTTTGTGAAGTTGCCAATACTATTGCTGACTCCTATCACAACCCCAACCAATACCGCAAAGATTGCTCTAAAAGTTCTGCATCAGCATCAGCTAACTTACCAATCACTTTGACAACTAAGCTTTTATGAACTGTGTATAAACCTCTCTTGACTGCTGTAGCCACGTTTAGCCCTGCTGCTGCCCATTCAGACAAGACAAACTCACCTTCTAGCAATGCTCCAGTTTTGCTCGTCAAGGGCGTGATTAAAATGTCTTGAGAAACGTGTGGCGCACTTACAACAACAGCAGGTCTAACCTTTGAACTGGACAAATCTGAAAAGGGATACTGAACCAAAATGATGTCATTTTTAGAGTAGTTGGGCATAAACATCATCCTCAGCGTTATCCCAAACTGACGAGAGTGATGTTTGACTGGTTTGAAGCCAAAATTCAGTTTCATCATCAGGAAGCAGCGTCACTAACACTCTTGTCCCTTCTGGTAATTCCTCTGATTCCAGCAATTCGATTTTTCCTTCCCGAACAGTAGCCCAAAGCGTTTTTAGCATATGTGTTTTATGAATAGTCATGCTTTAATTTTATGCTTCGATAGTTTATGAGGAGCGATCGCCTTGCAGAAAACCTCAAAAATAAGGCGATCGCTGTTGTGGAAGAGTGAGTGCGATCGCAATGGTTATTCTGATAAACAAGCAGATATCGAGCCTGTCTAGGTTTATTTATAAAATAAAGAAACGCAGTCTTCTGTGTATATTTGACTTAAAGTCCAGAGAAGTGGCAGTGAATATTTTATGTCTAATTATCAAGAAGTACTATTGCAAGCTCAAAGCCTAACTCCTGAAGAGCAAGTACGCTTAATTGAAGAATTGTCAAGCTTAATTCGTCAACAGGTGACGATGATACCTAAGCAAAAGCATAGCATCCTCGAATTACGTGGATTAGGTAAAGAAATCTGGAATGGCATTGATGCTCAAGAATACATTAATCAGGAACGTGATTCATGGAATGGCTAGTCCAACTACAGGGGCAAATTGTAGGTTTGGATACTGCTCCACTAATTTACTTTATTGAAGAAAATCCTAATTATTTAGATGTTATAGATGCTTTTTTTGAAGCGATGTTTCGTGGTGATTTTAGGGTTGTAACATCAGTTTTGACTATCACGGAAGTGTTAGTCTATCCCTTGCGACAAGGAAACACAGCATTAGCTCAACAATATCGTGAAATTCTATTTAATTCCCAAGGTTTGACTACTATAGAAGTTTTCCCTGAAATTGCTGAAAATGCAGCACAATTAAGGGCAAATTATAACTTAAGAACCCCAGATGCTATTCAAATGGCTACTGCTATTCGTGGAGGTGCATCATTTTTCTTGACAAATGATGCGCGGTTGCCGTCTTTACCAGCGTTAACAGTGTTAGTGTTGGATACACTCATAGTTTGAGTCTTTTTTGTATGTTGCGATCGCTTGTTGTGGAAGAGTTAGCGATAGCTTTATGTAGGCATTCAATTTTTAATGAAGCTATAACTTTCCACATTTTCAAACAGCTTTAAGAATACACAGATTAAGCTTGAATAAACTGTCCATTGCACTCAAAGCTTAGACTACAGCAGTATACTACTCATATGAAGAATAATTATTCCAAGTAACATCTGTAAGTAGTTCTTTTAACTCTGTTGTTATTCTCTTAGCTTCCACAATAAACTCAGGCACATAATCCAGAGTAACAACGTAAATAGTTGTTCCCGTCACTTCTTTAGTTTGCCGAGGAAAATGTAGAAAGCCTTTCTTAATTGCATCAACAACTAATTTACCATCAACATCCAAGTAACTCTCGAACAGAGAGCCATCCACTACGATTACTGGAAAAATAAATGTTAGACGTTTATTTTCATCTGCCAAAATCTTTAAAGCAACTGCGGCTTTTAAAGCACTCATAGCAGCTTTGTATGTATTGTCAATGCTGGATGTGAATGCTTCAGTCATAGAATAACCATTACGGCCTTTCTTATTAAACCAAGTAAGCACATCTCCTCGCGCTAGAATTTCTAGAGTTTTATTAATAAATAGTTTCTTTCCAACTTCAGAGTATAGGCAGTATGCAAAGTATTTATTGTAATTTGCGAAGGTATTTTCAGATGTGAATAAAACCCAAGGTCTTGATACCGATTTGCACTCAATCACAAAGTACACATCAAAGACATCTATAACATAAGTAGAGTTGCAAACAACAATATCAATTTCCCTAACTTCATTGCTTTCAGGATCGATGTAGAAAGAGGATTGCCTAACTTCAAAATCTGATTCAGCAAAAGCTTTAGCTACTTTCATTTCAAGAGGATAACCTTGCTCTTCTAACCAGGCCTGGACTTTCTTTTTAAGTTCGTCTTTCATAATAAGCGGTATCTTCAAAACCAAGTCAACAGTTTGCGAATAGCTTTCGCTAATCTATTTTTTTTCAGCATCTCGTGAAAAATTATATAGATGTGAAAGGCACGGTATTACCGTGCCTTCTGTCTTATTGGTTATGTATAAACCTAGTCTATCCCTTCAATTCGGTCTTCAACTTCTTGGTACAACTCGCGTAGACGATCTAAATTATCCTCGCTAGTCTCCCAATAACCGCGTCCATTCACTTCCAACAAAGTTGATACAATCTTGCGGAAAGAATGGGGATTAAGGTTTAACAACCGTTTCTGCATTTCTTCATCTTTGATGAAGGTTTCGTTAGTATCCTCATAAATCCAGTTATCCACAGCGCCGGCTGTCGCACTCCAACCTGTTGTATTTACCAACCGCTTGGAGAGTTCGCGCACACCTTCGTAACCGTGAGACAGCATCCCCTCGTACCATTTGGGATTTAATAATTTGGTACGCGCATCCAAGCGCACGGTTTCTGATAATGTCCGCACTTGGGCGTTAGCTGTGGTTGTATCTGCAATGTAAGATGCTGGTTTTTTACCATCACCCCGCAGACTTGCCACTAGCTTAGTGGGATCTGAATCGAAGTAATGAGAAACGTCCGTTAAGCTAATCTCGGAAGAATCTAAATTTTGGAAAGTTGCATCAGCAGTTTTCAATGTACTTTCAAAAATCTGCCGGGATTCGTCCATGATTCCGGGGTTATCGGAATTGAAGGAGAAAGATTTCCGGTTGAGATACATTTCCTGCAACTCGGCTTCGCTATCCCAAGTGCTGTTTTCTACCGCCAAGTTGATATTTGACGAGTAGGAACCAGAAGCGTTGGAGAAAACGCGCGTCGCTGCTTGACGCAGATTAATCCCCATATCTTCGGCTTGTTGCAAAGCGTGTTTGCGAACAAAGTTCATTTCTAAGGGTTCATCCGCCTCAGCGGCCATCTTCACCCCTTGGTCTAGCAGGTTCATTTGGTTGATGAACAAGTCGCGGAATACTCCAGAACAGTTGATTACTACATCTATTCTGGGGCGTCCCAACTCTTCTAGAGATATCAATTCCAACTTGTTCACCCGTCCCAAGGCATCTGGAACTGGGCGCACGCCTACCATCCACATAATTTGCGCTAGGGATTCACCGTAAGTTTTGATGTTATCGGTTCCCCAAAGGACGCAGGCGATAGTTTCTGGCCATTTTCCTTCGTTTTCTGCCTTATTACGTGCTAAAAGCCTGTCTACAACGATTTTGGCTGATTGTACTGCTGCTGTTGTTGGGATAGATTGCGGATCGAGTGCATGGATATTCTTACCCGTGGGCAATACATCCGGGTTGCGGATGGGATCGCCACCTGGGCCAGGTAGAACGTACTCACCTTCTAAGCCTTTGAGTAATGCTCCCAGTTCGTTGTCGGCACAAACTTGTTGCAGGCAGAATTCCAAATACTCAAATAATGGTTTTAGGGCTGCGCCATCCACTTTGGGATAGCCGAGTTTATGCAATGCTTCTACCCAAGGTTCTTTTTTACCCATGTTGAAGAAATTCAACCGGGAAACCAAAGAAACTCGTCCTTCGGCGTCGATTTGCTCTTGGACAAGGGCGGTAACTGCTGCACGGGTTGCCAAAGTGATATCTTGCAATAACTGGACATCTTCTAAAATGCCTCTGTCATTATTTTGGTAAATATCATCAATGTTACGCCCAATGCTGTTGGCGATAATTCCCGGTAAGCCTTGAAGTCCTTCTTCTTGACGTTCTAGACTAGCAATGTTGACGAGAGTTGCGATCGCTTCTTCTGCACTTGGCGGTTTACCAATGACGTGCAACCCACAAGGCAACAACCGCGACTCGATTTCCATCAACTTGCGGTAGACGTTGCCAACAATATTATCGCGATCGTCGGTACTCATGTCTCTGGCATCGGTTTCTGGCAGGTGAATATCCTTATCCAGATTCACGATCCGGCATTTATCCATGATGCTGTTAACAATGGAAACACCGCGTCCACTATCTTTTAAGGTTTGGTAGGAAGCAATTAATTCGCTGAGTTCCTTCAAACCTTTATACAAACCAGCATTTTCTGCCGGCGGTGTCAAGTAAGAAATTGTTTCGGCGTAACTCCGGCGTTTGGCTATTGTCGCCTCACTCGGATTATTGGCTGCGTAGTAATACAAGTTAGGAATTGAGCCAATCAAGTTATCTGGATAACAATCACCAGACATTCCCATCTGTTTACCTGGCATGAATTCCAAGGAACCGTGTGTACCAAAGTGCAGTACAGCATCAGCTTTCCAAACTTGCTCTAAATAAGTGTAGTAGGCAGCAAAACCGTGGTGAGGACTAGCTGAACGGGAGAATAACAACCGCATCGGGTCGCCTTCGTAACCAAATGTAGGTTGTACACCGATGAAGACGTTACCAAATTGCTTACCATAAATCAACAGGTTTTGCCCGTCGCTGTTAAGATGTCCGGGAGGTGGGCCCCAGTTTTCCTCAAGGCGTTGAGAGTAGGGTGTCAGCGCCTCATACTCAGGAACAGACATTTTGTAAGCAATGTTCAGTTCTGGGCTGTTGTACTGCGCTTGGGCATCATGGATGACTTCCTGCATCAACGCTTCGGCGGATTCTGGCAATTCCGGCAAGTCGTAGCCGTTATTTTTCAGAGCTTTCATCACCTCGTAGATGGAGCCGAATACATCCAAGTAAGCGGCGGTTCCGACGTTGCCTTTATCTGGCGGGAAGCTGAAAACGGTGATGGCGACTTTTTTATCCAGCTTCGGCTTGCGGCGCAGATTTGCCCATTTTAAGGCGCGTTCGGCTACCGCTTCAACCCGATCGCGCAGTGCGATCGCTTTTCCTGTAGTTCCATCTCTACCCGATAAGATAATCGGCTCAATTGCCCCATCCAATTCAGGAATCGCAATTTGCAAAGCGACTTGAATTGGATGTAACCCTAAATCGCTATCCATCCACTCTTCTGTGGTTTGGAATACTAAGGGTAACGCCACCATATAAGGACGGTTTAAGCGTTTGAGTGATTCAATTGCCTTGGGATGATCTTGTCTAGCTGGGCCACCTACTAAAGCAAAACCAGTCAGCGATATCACTGCATCTACCAATTGTGTATTGGTAGTTGGTTCATAGAAGTAAGCATCCACAGGCTTGGAGAAATCCAAACCACCAGCAAACACAGGTAGTACCCGTGCGCCTAGTGCTTCTAACTCCTGCACCATTGCTACATAATGGGCATCATCGCCTGTAACAAGGTGAGTGCGTTGCAATACTAACCCGACACAAGGAGCTAGGGGATCTTTAAGATCACTAGAAATATCCTTACGAGCTGTGTACCAATTAAGGTACTCTCTGACATCTTCAAACATACTGGGAGCCAAAGGATGCCAAATCCCTAAATCGGGATAAACCACCGGCTGTTCGTATGTAGAAGGTGCAAAATTTTGTTTTTCTAAACCTTTAAATACATATTTATCAGCTAGCATCAGCAAGAAGTTTTCCAGGTTTTCTGGTGAACCACCTAGCCAATACTGAAAACTGAGCATGAAATTTCGCGCGTCTTGTGCTTTATCCATTGGTAGGAACTTCAGCACTTGCGGCAGCGTTCGCAAAAGCTTCAGCATCCCATCTTGGAATCCCGCACCGGATTTTTCTTTGCGTTTCCGCATGAATTGGGCGATTACACTCTTTGACTGACCCAACTGTGCCAAGGAAAAGCTGCCCATTTTATTCAGGCGCATTACTTCTGGCATGGAGGGAAATACAACAGAAACGTCCAGATGATCGCGGTGTGGTTCTACTGCTGCTACTACTTTCTGTGCTAAGTCTTCGATGAAAATAAGGGAAGCGATGAAGATATTCGCATTCTCAATTTCTCGTTTGAACTCTTCGTAGTTCTCTGGGTCGCGGAGTTCCTCAATCAAGTACCCGCTGATTTCAATCGCCAAGTTGGGATTGTTCGCGTTAATCGTGCGAACCGCTTGCGACAATGCACTCTGGTACTGGGACTCAAGCACGACATAGACCACCTTGATTAAACTACGTCCGCGTAAGTTATCAGGCGCAATGTGTCTAATGGTGGACTTGACGTGTGTGAACATGCTTCTTCGGCTCCTTTGATGCGTGTTCTCTCTGGAAGTTCCTAGCGGCATCATCAGCCACAGGTAACTTGTGATCTTTTAGGCAATATCTGTTTTTTATCAGAAAACGCTTGCCCAGTAGGCATTTTATCGCCTATATGACACAAATCGATATAAAAAACGAAATATTTCTTTGTAATTGTTGACTTTGCATAAAAGTAATGGCTCACTATTATGTAAAGTTTTTGTAATATTTATTTTTAGTAGTTAAATAGCTAAATGGCTATTTAATTATTTCAAATTGCCGAATGTACGATTAACTAATGACTCAAGTAGATATTCTCATCCTTTCAAATGGCCCAGGTGAAGTAACAACTTGGGTGCGTCCAGTAGTGAAAGCGTTGCGGCAAGAACTAGGGACTGACCCTTCTGTAGTAAGGATTTCTGTGGTATTATCACCTTGCTCAAATGCTAGTGGTAAAGAAGGTGCGATCGCTCTTTCTTACCCAGAAGTAGATAGAGTTCAGGGAGCAGAGCATTTTTGGCAATTTTTGCTCTGGGGTAAAACCTTTGAGAATTGGGATTGGAGAAGTCGGGGCGTAGTTGTTTTCCTCGGTGGCGATCAAATTTTCCCTGTAGTTATAGGTAAAAAGCTCGGATATCGCACAGTAGTTTACGCCGAATGGTCAGCTAGGTGGTATAACTGGATTGATCGCTTTGGCGTTATGAAACCCGAAGTTGCTGCTGGTGTCCCCCAGAAATATGCTCACAAATTCACTGTTGTTGGTGATTTGATGGTAGAAGCAGCAGGGGAAGCAGGGGAGAGCCTAGATTCAAATTCCCCTTTGCCTATCACTCCATCACTCAAAACTGAATTGATTGGTTTACTGCCTGGATCAAAAGCGGCAAAATTAGCCCAAGGAGTACCATTAAGTCTAGGCATTGCCGAATATGTGCATGCAAAAAGGCCCCAAACCAAATTTGTGATTCCTGTAGCCCCAACTTTGGATTTACAAACTTTAGCTAGTTTTGCCGATCCCCAAAAGAACCCTATTGCTGAAACCTTTGGCTTTGGCGGTGCTTCCTTAATTTTCCCAAAGGACGCTACAAGCAAGGCATTGCTCAAAACAACAACAGGCTTAACTGTGGAACTGTGGCAAGAAAACCCTGCATATCACTTATTATCCCAATGCTGTATCTGCTTGACTACAGTAGGGGCAAACACTGCCGAACTCGGTGCTTTAGGGATGCCAATGATTGTTTTACTGCCAACACAGCAACTTGATGCCATGCGTGCTTGGGATGGTTTACCTGGGTTGTTGGCAAATCTGCCAGGGGTAGGTACATCCTTTGCCAACGTGATTAATTGGTTATTCCTGAGATTTGTGAGACACAAAGGTTTATTAGCATGGCCAAATATCTGGGCACAGGAAGAGATAGTGCCAGAACTTATGGGAAAACTTCAACCGCAAGAAATTGGGGAAATGGTTGTAGACTTTTTAACCCATCCAGAAAAATTGGCTGATATCCGCGCTAAACTCCGCAAGATTCGTGGCGAAAGCGGTGCAGCCCAGAAAATAGCACAGATTGTTGGTGAGGAAATTTAGTAACAATTAAAGATCAACAGATTCTAAATCATCTGGCAAAGTTGAGTCATTAAGGGCATTACGGAAGTATTTTCCTGCCAATCCAGTCGCTGAAAAAATTGGTGTACCAGCCTGTAGGTCAAAAATATAAGCCGTGTACTTTGTTGAACGACGAGGATTTGAACTTTGAAAGCCGCTAATGTCAAAGTTTCCTTTGACTACTACTAACATCAATGGTGGTTCTTTACCCATAAACTCAAACTCACCAAAACCAGTAGAAGGAATTTCAGCAGCTTTGATTGAACGGGCAAAGATTGCTTCCGGTGTGCCACTGAGTATCTTAAATTGGCAAGAGTTCGCAAGGGTATAGTTTACAGCCGCTTGCCTAATCTCCTTTTCCGAAGCTGATGTCAGCGGACGTTTTTGAAATATAGTTAACCGATTAGTTTCTTCAGGAAAGATTTTTTGGAATATTTCGGGCGGAAGGGTGCTAAGTTGATTCTGAATTGAGCAACGATCTGACAAAGCATTTGACAAAGCAGATACAGATAGTACTGTACAAATACTTGCTGACACTAATGCCAAGCTCACTAAAAGTTTTTTCATAATTTTATTTTTAATAAATTTCTATGCTCCATAATTCTAATAAAAAAATCTAATCTTTCGGATTAGGGACGTATTATTGCGCCTACATAGTGTTGCTTAATAGAGAGAGGATAAAGAAGTCATAAATTTCTCCCTCATCCCCCTGATCTTCATTAATCCGAAGATTCTCCATCCCTGCGCCCAAGTTCATAAATGCCAGCACCCATACAAGCTAATATACCTGTACTAATTCCCCAGCTCTCACCTAAACTAATTTCCAGACCCCAGTTACATAAAGCACCAACTACCAAAAAAGGCAAGATGCTGAATAATGATGCATAGAAAGCGTTTTGGGATTCTCTGGCTTTACGAGTCTTTTCAAATTCTGTCTGGCTGGTGTAAAGCGATCGCTCCGCAAAGTTAAACCAGCGGTTGAGTTGCTCGATTACCCATTCATTGACTGGGGAAAAACCTAGATATAGCGCCAATGACCACAAACTCGCTCCTGCGATCGCGATCGTGTTTAACTCAAAGCGGAAAGGCAAAATTTCAGTGAGCATTGCTTATCAGAGTCCTGCAAAGGGTTGACTTTAGCTTTTAGTAGATGCTAAATAAACCTCTTGTGCAATTTTAAGCATAAAGGTCAACAAGATTTCAACTACTTGGCAACTCTCCTGCTCCTTAAAAGTCCAATACGAATTCAGTAAAAAACTAACCCCCCAGCCCCCTTCCCTGCTAGGGAAGGGAGAGCCAAACTCCCCTCTTTGCGTCGGAGAGGGTTTGGGGGAGAGGTTCTTCCAGGATTACTGAATTGGTGTTCTAGTAAATAGAACTCATTAAGCTCGTTAGTTACAGCACTTACGGCAGCTATGAGGTACATCCCCAAATCTGAAAGCTTTGATAGGAGAGGGCAAGGAGAAAAACTGTATTGCATAATAGCCGGAAGCGCTGTATCCGTAGTAAGTAGAGACCATTGATAGTCATCATAATATGTTTGAATACAAATCAGTATGGACTGACTGGATGTATGAATAACAAATTAAAATATTTCTCTAATTAATGCTAAATATCTGCTTTGATCTGTAAAGCTATTACTAATGCTTATCTACTTTGTAGCTGCTATTAGTTAAAAATAATCTCAACAAGTTGCTATAAAAATAGAGGCTATAGAGAGATTTCATTATTACTGTGTAAGACTTTGATACAGTTTATTTGTGTTTATTTGTATTTTGAGTTCTACATTAGAAGTCATAGAACTTGATGTGATAAATTATCCATGACTTACGATAACCGCGCCGAAGTGCGAAAGGTTTTAATTATTACCCTACTGCTCAATCTGTTTGTAATGGGATTGAAAGCACTTGTGGGCTACTGGACAGGTTCTTTAAGTTTGCTAGCTGATGCATTGCATAGTGTGACAGATAGTGCTAACAACGTTTTAGGATTAATTGCAAGTAAATTTTCTTCTCCACAACCCGATCGCGAGCATCCCTATGGACACAGCAAGTTTGAAGCTGTGGGAGCGTTAGGAATAGCCTCGTTTTTAGGAATAGCCTGTTTTGAAATTCTTCAAGGAGCAATTGAGCGGATTCTCAAAGGTGGTGGTGAACCTGTGAGAATATCGCCACCAGAGTTGTGGTTATTACTAATTGTGCTGGGTGTGAATATTTTTGTGGCGTTTTACGAACGTAGTGTGGGTAGGCGCGTAGGTAGCTCAATTCTCATAGCTGACGCGACACATACCATGAGCGATATTTGGGTGACAATCTCTGTAATTGGCGGATTGATAGGAGTTTGGCTAGGTTATCAATGGATGGATTTAGTGTTAGCTTTTCCTGTAGCTTTGTTGGTATTTTGGAGTGGCTGGTCAGTTTTAAAAGAGAATTTGCCTTGGCTTGTGGATCAAATGGCGATCGCACCAGAAGCAATTCATGCGATCGCTACTTCTGTTCCAGGTGTAATTAACTGTCATGATATTGCTTCTCGCGGTGTTCTTGGTCGTCAAGTGTTTATTGAAATGCATTTAATAGTAGATGCACCAGACGTAGAAACCGCCCATCACATCACCGAAGAAGTAGAAAGTCGATTAGAAGAACGGTTCCGTCCAATGAGGATTTTAATTCACGTGGAGCCTCCAGCATATAAGTCTGAGCAAATTAGCTTTGATACTGGAGCAAAGTAGTCTCAGTAATTTAAAATCACACCCAGTTTAAATGTAAATAAGCGCATTTTAATGACCGACAAATGACTGCATCTTTGTGTTAACTCTTATAAGAAGCAATCAAATTTGCCACAATTGCAACTAGTTCCCCTGGATCAACTGGTTTAGGCACATGAGTCTGAAAACCCGCTTCCAGGGCACGGCTACGATACTCGCTATCACCATAGGCAGTTAAGGCGATCGCAGGAAGTTTTTCCCAAATATCAGGCTTCAGCGCCCTGATCTTGCGGATGAGGGTGTAGCCATCTTCACCAGGCATAGCAATATCACAAATCAAGACATCTGGTTGCAACTCAGGTAGTACTTTCAATGCTACCGCTGCCGATGCAACTGCCATGACGGTGGCTCCATCAGCTTCCAATACGGTAGTAATGTAAAAGCGGCTATCGTCATCATCATCAACTACGAGGATGTTTAAGCCAGCAAGGGGGAGAGGAGGTTCCATAACATCTCCATTAATGTTTATCAAATCAAAGTTGTTTCTAATGAGCTGCTGGTTTTTTATCAATGACCACACCATTGGTAATTTTACTGCGATCACGCCTACTTTTCTAGACAATAATTCAATTTTTCCACCCACCATCCAATTTATTGTTAACTGTTAGCTGGTATTTATAATTATTGACTGGATAAAATTACGTTATATTTAAATTACTTTACATTTGGAAAATTCACTTTAAAAAATAGTCAGAATTGCAAAATTATTTTGCTAGTTGCTGCCTGCTTTTTTATTAAATAAATCGCAGTTTGATGAATTTTTAGTTTCCATTTTGTTCAAAATCGAAAGTATTAAAATTACTGAAAGTTTTGCAAATATGAGATTTTGCTCCTCAGCTAAAAAACATCTAAATTGCATAATCAAATTAAATCAAACTCTTATAAAGGTGAGCAGCGTTCGACTGAGCATCTTTGCATTGAGCTTGCCTAAGTGTCAGACCGAAGTCTTATCCGCCCTAGCTATTTACAGTAGATTTCAAGGAAGTTGAAGTACACAAACTAAGTGTCAAAGCCAGCTATATAGCGGTTCCCACTCAGATGCGGTACAACATTATATTAGGTGTAGGGGCACGGCACTGCCGTGCCCCTACTAAACCGAGAGTCAAAAAAATAGACAATGCCAAAGCTCAAAGTGAGTCAGGTCGGCATTGCCCTTTTGAAATATGTGAATCTAAATTACTACAAATAATCTAAATTATTGGAAAGAGTGATGAGCTTTGAATTAAGTCAACTCAAAACTTAATTACTCCCATTCAATGGTTCCAGGCGGCTTAGAGGTAATGTCATAAACCACCCGATTCACACCTTTCACCTCATTCACAATCCGAGTGGAAATCACTTCCAGGACATCGTAAGGCACTCTCGCCCAATCAGCAGTCATGCCATCTTCACTGGTAACAATCCGCAAAACAATGGGGTAAGCGTAGGTACGTTGATCACCCATAACGCCAACACTACGAATTGGCAGCAATACAGCAAATGCTTGCCAGAAATCATGATACATGCCGCGTTGGTTAATTTCTTGTCGCACAATCAAATCGGCATCGCGCAAAATGTTTAACCGCTCAGATGTGACTTCCCCCAAAATACGAATTGCCAAACCAGGCCCAGGAAAAGGTTGCCGTTGGACAATTTCTTCTGGTAAACCAATGGAACGACCAACTTTGCGGACTTCATCTTTAAATAGTTTCCGCAGTGGTTCTACCAATTTAAATCTGAGGTCTTTGGGCAAACCGCCAACATTATGATGACTCTTAATTTTCACCGCTACCCGCTCACCAGTTTGGGGATCAACGTTGGTATCAGCAGATTCGATGACATCTGGATAAAGAGTCCCTTGAGCTAGATAATCAAAGTGACCGAGGCGTTTGGATGTTTCTTCAAATACAGCAATAAATTCGTGTCCGATGCGGCGGCGTTTTTCTTCAGGATCTGTGATATCAGCAACTTTAGCTAAAAAGCGATCGCGGGCATTCACATACTCTACAGGAATATGAAACTGCTCTTGGAAAAGCTTTACTAATCTCTCTGGCTCATACTTTCGCATAAAGCCTTGATCGATAAACACGCAAGTCAGTTGCTCACCAATGGCTTTATACAGCAAGAAGGCCAGGGTAGAAGAATCCACCCCACCAGACAGCGCTAACAGCACTCGCTTCTCACCAACTCTGGCACGAATTTCCCGAATTGCCTCTTCGACAAAAGCCGCTGTTGTCCAAGTAGGTTCGCAATCGCAAATGTGGTAGACAAAATTACGGATTAATGCTATTCCACCAATAGAATGCACCACCTCTGGATGGAATTGAACGCCGTAAAGTTTCTTTTCGTGGTCGGCAATGGCAGCACAGGGAGTATTTTCTGTATGTGCCAGCAATTCAAACCCTGATGGCATTTGGATAACTGAGTCTCCGTGACTCATCCACATCGTAGTACCATCTTCGACGTTAGTGAGCAAATCTGTGGGATCATCAATATATAATGATGCTTTGCCATACTCACCTCGGTCAGCCTTTGCTACTTCCCCACCGAGTTGGTTCACCATCAGCTGCATCCCATAGCAAACACCCAAGACGGGTATTCCCAAATTCCAGATTTCTGGGTCACAATGGGGAGCGTTATCACCATAAACCGAACTCGGCCCACCAGAGAGAATGATTCCCTTAGGATTGAGTTGGCGCAAATGTTCAGAAGTAGTACGATAAGACAAAACTTCAGAGTATACTTGAGTCTCGCGGATGCGACGGGCAATCAACTCAGAATATTGAGAGCCGAAGTCCAGAATTACAATCAATTGGCGATCAAGCCGCCCAAAATTTTCCAATGTTTGGGGCGCTTGTTCTGTTGGTATCACCGCTGTGTTCATGACGGGAGTGTTATGTCTGTTAAGGGTAGATGCTTTGTGGTCTATGGTGATGCTATTATTCAGCCTGGGTAGGCTGATAATGGTATAGAGAGCCTTTACAAACGCGAGGTTATGTGCATTTGCTTAGTCCCGGAGTCGGAGATGGTATTAAAACGATAAACTTACCCTAGAGTGGTTACTTAAAAAATTATTTAGTTGAATTGTTTACGATTATTCATAATAAATTAACATAATTTTCCCATCAACAGACCAGCAGTTTTACTCTTCACGATAATTTTGCGATCGCGATCAAAGAGGATAGAGCCACAGACTGTACTTCCTGTGCCCCTTTCGCTATGGCTTTGGATGTATTCTTGGGAACGAACATCGATAGTTGCGGCGATCGCACTGTAAACTTGATTTACCCAATCAGTACTACTTGAAGCATCTAGCGCTCGTAAGTATGTTAGTGCTGCTTCGGCGGTTGCACTGTTAAACACAGCTTGGATATCTGGTGATTTTAAACCTGCGATCGCACAATGCGCTGACAAAATTTCTCGCCGTCCATCAGCCAAGTAGTGATGGGTGTGAAAAATCCCTCCGGCTAGTTTCATCAGCTTACCGTGATAGCCAAATAATAAGATTTCTTTCACGCCCAGCACATCAGCTTCTACTAACATTGGGCCAAGCCAGTTAGCAGTTTTGACCAATTGTTCGGGATTAATCCCTAGTTTACGCGCCAAATCTAGGCCATTCTCACCAATACAGAATACTAAACTCTCAAAACGACTGGCTTTATCTTGTAATTCCGCTCGAAAAACTGCAAGCTGATCGGGTGTACTTAAGGGTTGAGAAATACCGGTTGTGCCTAAAAGGGAAAGTCCTTCAACCACACCAAAAGCAGAATTTGAAGTTCTAACAGCAAGCGATCGCCCTTCGGGTAGAATAATCGTCACTGTGATTTTTTCCCCAGGCGCTAGCATTCGTTGCAAGTTTTCTTTTAAGAGCCTTTGAGCATAAGCATAAATAGCCGGCTTGTCATCAGCATTCATCTGTCTGCCAATTCCTTCCCCACCTTTAATAGTTATTACCTCCCCCTCTCCCCCTGCTCCCCCTGCTCCCTCATCTCCCCCTGCTCCTCCTCCCCACTCCACCAGCGCCCAAATCGGTGTATCTTTAGTCAGGTCAAGATTATCACCAGGATCGCTGCGAGTGATTGCCAAAGCCGTGTTTTCAGATAATCCTGCTACCTGTTCAATGGGGATTTCGGCGATTTGAGCCGGTTCAATCAAATCTACAGATGCTAAAGTTAGGGTTTGGCGATCGCGTAACCAGTGTAAAGCTGCAACAGCAGCAGCACAGGCAAAGACGGGGAGTGTGTATCCAGAACGGGACATTTTGTAAATTTAAAAGTCAAAATAATGTTAGGCTGTGTCGCCGTCTGTGACTTGTGGCATTGACTCAATTAGTGCCCTTAGCACCTTATTGACCGATTCTGGTGTTTTAAAAACTTGAGCTACATCTTCATCTAGAACCACAACTTTTAGCAGTTGCTTTCTTCTACTTTGAGCAGCAAAGCGGTTGGGCTTCGCCTTTTTATAATCAAAGTGGTACTCAGCTAGAAGCTCGTCATCAGAATTGTGTGACTCCTCAAAAGGCGTTTTGTTCATAATCTTCACGCTCCCTTCGAGTGGCTAAACGGGCACTCATAATGCGATCTTAGTCCGCGGAGGCGGACTTTGTTTGTATAGCCGCGAATTCTATTCGCCAGGATTTAAATCTCATCTGTAACGAGATAGGTCGGACAACTGTTCGACTTGCGCCTACCAAGCTATCCGACCTGGTTTTATTTTCGGACAAAGTTATCTCTGTCGCCGGAACAGGTCTGGACTCTTCTGGGTACGCCCGAACAATTCCCATTGTCCAGTTCTGACAGTAGAAGAGTGCTGGAAAAACCGAACACACAACCCGAAAACCGATATTGTTGTTGCGGTAGGCGGGAGAGTTATAGTTGCGGTTGGCAGCGCGACAGTTCGCCGGATTATTGTTCCAGGAACCGCCCCGTTTACCGATGCCTGTCCCAAAAAACTATTGTAGGAGTTAGTTACCTTTGGGAGGAATCGCGCAATATTTATTGATGGCGAATGAAAATATAGAAAAAATTTTTGAACGCGCTTCGCGCGAAAGAAGGGTAAAAAATAAAGAGTAGAGGGCAAAAGAGCAAGAGAGTAAAGGGCTACAAGAGTCCTGGGAAAACCTAACACACAACCCGAAAACCGACATTGTCGTCGCGGACGGCGGGAGAGACATAGAAGCGGGTGGCAGCGCCACAGTACGCCGGATTATCGATCCAGGAACCGCCCCGAACTATCCGTTTTTCACTATTTCCATTCACTGTCCAAGCTGTGCCATCAGTGGGCGCACTTACATAATTGTCATGCCAGTGATCGGCACACCACTCCCAAACATTGCCGTGCATATCGTACAAACCGAAAGCATTAGGCAAGTAGCTGCCCACAGAAGCCGTTTCTCCACCAAACATAGTGAGTAAAGCCATACCTAAATTAGCTTTACACGGAGCCAGTTTTGGTGTCAAAGTCTCTCCAAAATAGAATTCAGTCGTTGTTCCGGCTCGACAGGCATATTCCCATTCGGCTTCGCTGGGCAAGCGGTATGAATGCCCCGTCACAACAGACAAGCGCTGACAAAATTCCACAGCTTCATCCCAAGAGACTTTTTCCACGGGGCGGCTATCTCCCTTGAAACGTGAAGGTTGGGCATTGAGCGCGATCTTAACTTGGGGTAGAGCCGCAACCGCCCGCCATTGTGCTTGAGTAACAGGATATTTCCCAATCAAGAAAGCTAGCACTCTAACAGTATGTTGAGGCTTCTCATTATTGTCTCCTTTACCCTCCGGTGAACCCATCTGAAAGGCTCCCGATGGAATTTTAACCATCTCTAGCAACACCCCTTTACCCAAGTTTTCAGAGAAAAACTCTGCTGCCTTCCTAGTGCGGCTGTTTTCGTTACCTTGTTTGTCAAAAGTAATGACATCAAACTGAAAACGCTGCAATTTAGTATCTGCGCTGTTTTGAGGGCTGGAGGCTTGACTACTTGATGCTTTTTCTTGAGCTTTATGCTTTGCTTCTGCTTGCTTACGTTGCTCCAATTCTATTTGTCGTTGCCGCTCTGCTTCTGCTTGCTGCTTCAGTTTTTCCTGATACCTTGCCTCTGCTGGTTCACGAATCGACCGCTCAATTTGGGCAAAATCTTCATTCTTAAGTCCCAATTGCTGCTGAAAGTTTCTCAACCCCTCTACAACAGGCTGACTGAGTGGATATTCTACTTCAACGACTCTAGAAAATTCCTGCCTATAACGCTGTAATTTGGCTTCGTACTCCTTCAGTTTTTCCTGATACCTTGCCTCTGCTGGTTCACGAATCGACCGCTCAATTTGGGCAAAATCTCCATTCTTAAGTCCCAATTGCTGCCGAAAGTTTTTCAACCCTTCTACAACAGGCTGACTGAGTGGATATTCTACTTGAACGGCTCTGGAAAATTCTTCTCTATAACGCTGTAACTTAGCTTCATACTCCTCTTGCTGCCGACGCTGCTCTAGCGACTTTAGTTGCTCGACTTCAAGCTGGTTTCTTTTACCTTGATAATCTAACTCAGCTTGGTCAAGAATTGGCTTTGAAATTCGAGCGACATCTTCAGGCTTTAGCCCCAAATCTCTTTGACGATTTTCCAGATCCTTCTCAATCTCTTCGCTGAAAGGATAATAACCCTTCTCAATTAACTTGTTGAGTGTTTGCTTATATTTATTCAGGTTTTCTACAACTCTGCTGTAAGGCTCATACGCACGAGTTTCGATTTCCTTTGCCTCTTCTGGCGTTAAACCCAGCGATTCTCGAAGTTCGTCTAACGTGTCTCGTTCCACAATGGAAATTACGCCGTCAGAAAGAACCTCTTCAACCTTTTGCAGATACTGTGCTTGAATTACCTGTTTCTGCTCTGCTAGCTGCTTACGGTAGTCCAGCATTTGCTTGGCTGCTGTTCTGATGCCTTGTGTCACAGTCACAAAGGCTTCATCCCGGTTTTCCCAGCTTGTTACGGCTTTGGCATCTTTAGGAAAGGCTTGTAGCTTGGCAAAAGGTGCATCAAACCAGTCAAATGGGCGCAGAATGACTGGAACGACATACGCCTGTTTTGACTCATGCCGTTGTAACGCCATCGGAATTTCAATGTCACGGCAGTATTTGGAGGCAATAAAGTCTGGGCTAATCAGTAATAGGATAATATCAGCAGACTCAAGCTCAGTCTTAATCTTGTCATCCCATTCTGTTCCGGCTGTAAGTTGGCGATCGTACCAGCTAGAGATAATGCCTTGCCATTGCAGGTTACTCAAATGAGTTGCAAGACTATCTCGCAAGTGTTCGTCTTTGTGGGAGTAGGAAATAAAAACTCTAACTGCGTCCTCTGCCATGTGACCCCAAGAAGTTGTTGAGAAGAATAAAGTACCTATATTTATTCTCCAACGGCGTAACTGCCTAATTCGGCATGATATTTAGAATAATAATGCTCTCAGTGCGTGCGATCGCATTGTTATGCCGTATTTTCAGCCTACGCTAACAATCAGAATCTTTAGAAGCAATTACAAAATCGTTTATTTTAGGTATTCCCAGATAAGCAGATCGTCTGTGTTGATTAACCTTCTGCATTCAGATAGCCTAAAAAATAGGAATGGGCGGGAGTGAAGAATGGTTAACTTGTTGCGTTGCGATCGCAAAAGCAGAGTTTGATGTTTTTATCACTTTTTACCTTTCTTTCCATGCTGCCAACTTTGGCTGTTGCCTTGTCTGCTAAATTCCCCTTTGGGAAAAAGTCGCTGTTCTAATTCTTCATAGCTGCCTTCAAAATCACAATGACCGTAAAGCGGACATTTTTGGCAATAAATGCCTTTGGTGTAGCGTTCTAAGTTCTCACGATTGAAAAAATACGGTTTCTGACTAAAGGTGCTGGCAACCCACTGCCACGACATATTATTGCTAGCAGGATCTCCATCTAAAAGGTGTTCGAGAAACCACTTGGCTCCTGCTTGCCAACGAATACGCCGCCAATGGACAATATAAGCCGCTAGCCACATTCGTGCGTGATTATGTAGATAGCCAGTTTCTCTCAAATCACGGCTAAAACTGTCGATACAAACTCTACTTGTGGTTCCTTGTCTGATATCTTGTGGCAATTCGGGTGCATATTCAGCCACGGTGTAACCAGTTTTGTACTCTTCCTGGTCTTTCCAGATTCCTTCCCCTAACTTGATATACAAGCGTTGCCAGTAGTCGCGCCAGCCTAGCTCGTTAATTAGTTTAGTAGCATCGTCTTGCTGCTGTACCCGTTCAAGGACATAATCTCGAATTTCTCGCAAACTCAAAACGCCATAGCGGATGTAAGGCGAAAGTCGCGTGACTGCACCTGCGAAAAAATTACGTGTTTGCGCGTAGCGTACTGGATCGATTTTTTGCAGCGCTTTTTGTGCCGCTTTGCGTCCTCCCAGAGTTTCGCTGATGTGGTCATCGCGTTGCGCCGCATCTGGGAATTGTTCGCGGAGGTAGGCTACCAACTCATCGCGGTTGGTAAATTCGCGTTGCATATCTTTAGGCATCGTAAGCAAATATGAATGGGTGCGTAGGCGTAGCCCGCCACAGGCATCGCTCAATATATGTACAATTCTAAAACGATTGCAATCTTTCACACCCCTATCATGAGCAACATTCCCCAAGTCGGACAACCAGCGCCAGATTTCTCCACTCCTGACCAAAATGGCAATTCAGTTACTCTCGACGACCTCAGCAGTCAGTGGATTGTCCTCTACTTCTACCCCAAAGATGACACACCCGGTTGTACCACCGAAGCGAAAGATTTCACCGAGTTGTATCAAGACTTCAGCGAACTGGGAGCAAAAATCTTAGGCGTGAGTCCAGATTTGGGTAAGTCACATTGCAAATTTATCAGCAAACATAACTTATCAATCACCCTCTTGAGTGACCCAGAACATATTTTGACTGAAGCCTACGGCGCTTGGCGCTTAAAGAAGTTTATGGGCAAAGAATATATGGGTGTTGCTCGCTCAACCTTTCTAATTTCACCTGATAAAATTATTTCATATACTTGGCCGAATGTAAAAACCAAAGGTCATGCTCTGGCAGTTTTAAGTAAATTACGGGAATTAGCAACCACATAACGCGACTGAATGCAAGTATAAACAACTATCTCAATGTGCTTAAAAATGCTCTTCTTTTAGAAGAAGCAGTAAAATCGGTAGTATTATCTCCGTTGCTAGATTTAGCTGGTTTTTATCGTCCTCCTTTTTATATTTCTACTGAAGAAAGTGGAGAAATTAGTGAATAATTTATCATTAAAAATGAAGTAGTTGCCGAAGATACTAAAGAAATAGGACTTACGCAAAATCATAAAAAAACGAACCGCCAAGTACGCCAAGTGCGCCAAGTAATAAGAGTTGTAGAGGGTTTTTGCGTAAGTCCTGAGAAATTATAAAAAGTAAAATTGATGTCTTCGTTATCCAAGATCAGCTATGGTTACTGATAATTGAATCTAAAAGGTTTAGCTTTTCTTTAGCAAAGGCGATTCCTCAAGCACTGACTTATATGTTGGCAAATATTCAACCCGATCATCCTGCATATTCCTTGGTAATAAATGGAGAAGATTTTCAATTTATGAAATTGATAAAACAAGATAAACTAATGTATGCTTTATCTGATAGATTCACTTTATATAGACGCGAAAATAAATTATATAAAGTTTTGAATATATTAAAAAAATTAGGCCAAGTTTTGAGTTAATAATTATGTCTATTCGTCCTATATACCTTGATTGCCACGCTACCACACCCGTAGATGAACGGGTATTAGCAGCAATGATCCCTTACTTCACAGAAAAGTTTGGTAATCCATCTAGTATCGGTCATGTTTATGGTTGGGAAGCAGAAGCTGCTGTTAAGCAAACGCGAGAGATTTTAGCAGCAGCAATTAACGCTACTCCTGAAGAAATTGTTTTTACCAGTGGTGCAACAGAAGCTAATAATTTGGCGATTAAAGGTGTTGCTGAAGCTTATTTTAAAAAAGGTCAGCATATTATCACTGTTGTCACTGAACATAATGCAGTTCTTGATCCTTGTAATTATTTAAAAACTCTGGGTTTTGAAATTACTATTCTCCCCGTTAAACAAGATGGACTGATTGATTTAACTGAGTTACACAAAGCTTTCCGTCCTGAGACGATTTTGGTTTCGGTGATGGCTGCAAATAACGAAATTGGTGTTTTACAGCCTTTAGCAGAAATTGGGGAACTATGCCATGCTTACAACATCATTTTCCACACCGATGCAGCCCAAGCTATTGGTAAAATTCCCTTAGATGTGCAAGCGATGAAAATTGACCTGATGTCGCTAACTGCACACAAAGTATATGGCCCAAAGGGAATTGGGGCGCTGTACGTCCGCAGGCGCGATCGCAGAGTGCAACTAGCTCCCCAGCAGCACGGTGGAGGACATGAACGGGGAATGCGTTCTGGGACATTGTATACACCGCAAATTGTCGGCTTTGGGAAAGCTGTAGAAATCGCTTTGGCAGAACAAGCGACAGAAAACCAACGCCTCACCCAGTTAAGGCAAAGCTTGTGGTCACAGCTTTCCCAAATTGAAGGAATTCATCTCAACGGACACCCTCAAGAGCGATTGGCGGGAAACTTGAATATCAGTGTTGAGGGAGTGGATGGAGCCGCACTTTTGCTAGGATTGCAGCCAGTAATGGCGGTTTCTTCTGGTTCTGCTTGCTCATCGGCAAGTACAGCACCCTCCCATGTTCTGACAGCACTGGGATACCCCCAACAGCTAGCTTATGCCTCAGTGCGGTTTGGGATTGGGCGGTTTAATACCCAAGAGGAAATTGATATTGTGGCGAAACATGCGATCGCTACAATTGAAAGTTTACGTAAGACCTCTTTTATGGATTCTCACGCAGGAAAGCTCCAATCTGATCTAGTTCCTGCTGATTGAGGCGAAATTCTCCAGCAGCGATGATTCCTTCCACCTGCTTGGGATTGCGTGCGCCAACGATCGCAGCCGTCACCGCCGGATTGTTTAAAGTCCAAGCGATCGCTACCTCACCGGGAGAGCGATCATGTTGCTTACCAATGTGCTGCAACACCTCGACTAACTTCAAGTTACGAGATAAACGTGGCTCCTGAAATTCACTGCTATTCTTACGCCAATCATCATCTGGTAAATTGGCAACCCGCTCAGATGTCATCTTTCCTGTAAGCAAGCCAGATTGCATCGGTGAATACACAATCACACCTATGTTATTTTCCTGACAAAAAGGCAGAATTTCGTTTTCGACATCACGCTTAACCAGTGAATAAGGCGGTTGCAATGAGGTAACTGGCGCAATTTCCTGGATACGTTTCAACTGTTCGACATTGAAGTTTGAAACCCCGATATAGCGAACCTTACCCTCATCCTTGAGTTTGACGAGAGTCGTCCAGCCTTCTTCAATTTCTGATTCTGGGTTAGGCCAGTGGATTTGGTAGAGATCAATGGTTTCAATATTGAGTCGGCGCAAACTAGCTTCAACCTCACGCCGCACTGAATCTGCCTTCAGGCTGCGACCGATTTCGCCCTTTTCATCCCAAATCATTGAACATTTAGTGAAAATGTGGGGACGACTAGATCGACCTTTGAGCGCCTTAGCAACAACCTCCTCAGAATGCCCCAGACCATAGATAGCTGCGGTGTCAATCCAATTAACGCCGAGATCGAGAGCGCGAGCGATCGCTTCAATCGATTCCTGGTCATCCTGCGCTCCCCAACCAAAAGCCCATCCACCTCCACCGATCGCCCAGGCTCCAAAGCCGATTGGGGTAATGTGAAGCTCCGAATTGCCAAGCTGTTTGGTTTGCATATCTATTTTCTCCAAGAATTTTTGAGTCAATTGCTAGTTTAGATTGCAAATATTTTCTCAACCGCTATCTGAGGTGTGAATGACTACTGGTGGAAACACAACAACGAATCAGTACTTATGTAGGATTACTAAATTCTGTATATTGTATTGATACATACTACTTATACATTAGTACAGCACGGTGCAAATCCAGCTACTATCTCAATTAACAAGACTTAGCGCTTAAATCCCAAGTCTTACGTAGAATTGCTCGAAGATACTAACAGTTGTCAGTGTTTATCAAAATAGACAAGTAATATGTCAGAAGATTTAAAAGGCAAAGTTGCGCTGATTACAGGTGCAAACAAAGGTATTGGGTATGAGATTGCACGCCAACTAGGTTCTAGAGGTGCTACTGTTCTTGTTGGTGCCAGAGATATAAAACGTGGTGAAGAAGCGGCGAATAAACTTCGTTTAAATGAAATAGATGCCCGAACAATTCAACTTGATGTCACCGACCAAAAAACAATCGATTCTGCGGCTAAAAAAATCGAGACAGAGTTTGGAAAACTTGACATCCTTGTGAACAATGCTGGGATAATAAGTGATGGCGATGGCTACGGCGGTAAACTACGCCTGCCACCTAGTCAAGTTGATATTGAAACACTGCGACACACTTATGAAACCAATGTATTTGGAGTGTTTGCAGTTACAAAAGCGATGTTGCCACTCTTGAAGAAATCCAAAGCAGGGCGAATAGTTAATTTATCAAGTGGTTTAGGTTCTCTGACTCTAAACTCTGACCCAAATTATGAGTTCGCTGATTTTAAGCTTCTTGCATATAACTCATCAAAGACAGCAGTAAATGCGATCACAGTTCTGTTGGCTGCTGAACTTAAAGATACCCCAATTAAAATCAATGCTGCTGACCCTGGTTTCACAGCAACAGACATTAATCAATACCAAGGATATCGCACTGTTGAGCAAGGAGCGATCGCACCAGTGAGACTTGCCACTCTACCTGATGATGGTTCTAGCGGAGGATTTTTTGATGAAAATGGCGTGGTTCCCTGGTAGAAAGTAAGGGGCAATTGGGCAATGGGTAGGAGTTAGAAAACTCGGTTTATCCACCTTTTATCTTCGTTAACGAGTCTTTGCACTGGATAAATCCACCTTAGAGGTTGTTTAAAAGTGGTTGGTTGTGATTTTAGGCACTGATCCCCCCTAACCCCCCTTAAAAAGGGGGAAACCGGAATCAAAGTCCCCCTTTTTAAGGGGGATTTAGGGGGATCTAGAACGTTTTGTTACCGAGAAGAAAACTTTTCAAACATCCTCTCAGAACTCCGTTCATCCACCTTGTCCTCTTCCACTCCCCACTCCCCATTCAATAGGGATTTGAATCAATCCGTCCCCTTTTGACACTCCTGAGATAGTAACCAGAGGTTGGTCTGTTTCTCAAGTTAAAGGTGTCGCCACTGCGAACTTTCCAAATTTTGTAATTAGAAAAGGTCAAAGGCGTTCGGGGTTCACATACTTCCGGCATATGATTGCCAAGTACAAAGTACGCCGCACCCCTACCCATAACTTTCACCAAACCGTTTTTATCCACAAGAACTGATGTACTCTCACTAACGGCTATGCCCAAAACACTGCTAGATACACCGTCCTTAATTTGACGAGCAATGAAAGCCATAATTCGACCCATTCTTTCTCGCCTGTCGAAGTGTGTATCTACGATGGTTCCCTTCAAATTACTCCAATTGAAAAAGTTGTAAGTAAAAGTAATGTCCCGGTAGGGATCTTCGAGTGCATCCCTAGTTTCAATGCCTTTTTCGGAAGAAGCACAAGCATCATAGACACAATCACTTTGGATCATCGCACCCGCACTAGTGCCACCAACACCACCTCCCTTAAGGTAAACTGACTTAACGGCAGCCTCAAGCTTGGTATCTTTCCAGTTGCGGATGTATTGACATTGGTCGCCGCCAGCAAAGAAAATCACATCAGCGTTTCTGACTTTTTCATAAATCTCAGCTTTGTTTGCTTCTTGTCTATTGCGAATCAGAAGAGTTTCCACAGAGTTTACGCCCTTCATGGCATAAATTAGCCGATTGTAATCGTGATTACCATTCGTGCGGAGAACTACAACATTAACTTTAGTGCCAGAGTTAGTACTTCCTCTAACTTGGTTAATCATCCACTGGATTGCATCATCGACATCGGGGCCACCCCCACCTAAGCTAAGGACTGGACCCGCTAAGGAGGGACGAACCTCGAAAGAGGGGGAGGGGCGGACATCAACAGTGTCGCCCAGGAAGTAGCGTTTCCAGTTTGCAATAAAACGGGTTATTAGGAAGGTTCCCATCTTCAACAACTTGATTCCTGTACTTTTCAAGCGCCTTGCTATGCTTGGGAATGCCTTTGTCATACTAAGCTTCTGGAGCAAACTGCAATTATTGCTAGGCTGTTACGCTCTTTAATTGCTTATTTATTCGTGAAATTCGTCCCTTGTCATTAGTCATTTATCAGTTGTCCTTTGTGAATAATCAATGACAAATGACAGTTTTAACGAAAAAATGTGCAATTTAGACGCGCACTAGCTTAACTTTGGCACTAGAGAGGGTAGAATTTCCAGCGTACAGGGCTTGTACTGTTTTTTTACGCCATAACCCAGAGTAATCATTAATTCTCTGGCTTACTCTGCGAAAATCTCCACATTGCTTGTGCTATTTGTAGCGCTTCTCCTTTGGATATACCACAATACCCGGTAGGGCTACAGCAATGCTAATTAGGTAAACTTAACCTAAAAACAAGTCTAGACAGAGCTTTGAGAGATTGCCTAAGAGCCTCACGGGGGACTGCCGCCTTCCTTATACCAATTCACAAAAATCCTGATACATATAGATTTATCGTAGGGGCATGGCATTGCCATGCCCTTACCAGCGTATTTGTATCATTATTAAAGTGAAATAGTATTACTCGTGGTAGCAGCCCAATGAGGCGCATTTCTAGGTAAAAAACCGCTATAAATTTAGCAACACCCATTCACTCTAAGGTGAAATAGCATTGAAAGGGGAGATAAATAAATGCACACCCAATCAACAGAAATAAACCTGCTCACTTCATCTAGAGAATTACCTCTATATGGCAAAAGAATTTTAGTAACAGCACCGAGAAACTATGCTTATAGGTTATCTGAACAAATCATCAAACAAGGTGGTTCACCGATTTTCATGCCTACTATCGAAACCTGCTATTTATCAAACTACACTAAGTTAGATATTGCTCTAAACTATATAGGCGAATTTGATTGGATTCTCTTCACAAGTAGAAATGGGATTACCGCATTTTTTCACCGTATGAATGATTTAGATATTCCCATATCTGCGATCCAAAAATGCCACTTATGTGCTTTAGGCAAAGACGCAGAAAGCTTATTGTCTTTTTGTGGAAAGGTAGATTTAATCCCAACAGAATCTAGCCCAGCCGGAATTGTAGCTGAATTGGCAAAACTTCCGCAAATTCACGATCAAAAAGTGCTGATACCTGCTCCAGAAGTTATTGGTTTGCCTGAGCCTGATATTGTACCCAATTTGATTACGGATTTGCGGGAATTGGGTATAAAAGTAACTTGCGTACCTACGTATACTACACAGGGTTTAGACAAAAGTATCTACGGTATGGAATTAAATCTGATACGTCAAGGAATGATCGATGTAATTGCCTTTAGTAGCACGGCGGAAGTAGAAAGCTTTTTGACAATGGTCAACTCGCAAAGCGATTATGAACGTTGTATTGTTGCATGTTTTGGCCCTTATACAACTGCTAATGCGCGAAAGTTAGGTGTGAATGTCTCTATCGTGTCCAGAGATTATAGTTCATTTCAGGGATTTGCTGAAGCGATCGCAACATTTTTTTCTCTGTGATTTTGGTCTAGAGCTTTTGGTACATGTAAACTAGCCCCACTAACCACTTGCGAATCTAAAACAGTTAACCACAATCAACTCTAGACTAGCAGCACATAAACCCGTAGTATCGAATATGGAGTTTATATGAGTTAGGGATTGTTACATGGCAACTTATAAGGTCACATTAAAGACCCCAGACGGTGAACAAATAATTGACGTTCCTGAGGATGAGTACATTCTAGAGATCGCTAACGAGGAATATGATCTAGACTTGCCCTATTCCTGTAACGCTGGCTCTTGCTCGACCTGCACCGGAAAGCTGATTTCAGGTACAATTGACCAATCAGATCAGAATTTCTTAGACAACGATCAAATGGACGAAGGATGGGTTCTTACATGCGTTGCCAAGCCCACTTCTGATTGTGTCATCGAAACCCATCAAGAAGAAGCGCTTAATGCTTAACTAAGAAATGTGGATTTAATAAAGAGCAAGTTTTGTAGGGTGCGTTAAAATATTTGTCCTAGCGCACCAAAAATCTGAGGTGGTGCCGTACTCACGGCGATAACACACTCTAAAAGATTTAAAATTTTGCACTTTCGTAATAAGTCTGTATAGGCTGAGTAATTCACGCTAAAAAGCGTTCTCCAAAAGGAGAGCGCTTTTTACTTAGTTTAATAGATAGCTGCCAGATATAAAGCAGAAATTAGCCAGATGTTGCTAGATTAACTTTGACAACTTTATTCTTTTCTTCTTCAGCTTTGGGTAGCGTCAGGTTCAAGATGCCATCTTTATAATCTGCCGTGACGTTAGTATTTTGAATGCGAGCAGGTAAAGGAATTACACGTTGGAATTTACCGTAGTGGAATTCGCTCTTGATTACACCTTTCTCTTCAGATTTAGCTTCAGACTTCCGCTCAACACTGAGGTATACAGCATTTTCTGTAACTTGCAAATCCAGGTCTTTAGCTGCAATTCCCGGAAGTTCTAGTTTTAGAAGAATTGCATCTTCAGTTTCTTTTAACTCAGCAGCAGGAACTCTAGAGAAGCATTTCTCCAAAAATGCAGATGGCAAAGTATCTTCATCAAATAAGCGATTGATTTGACGTTGTATCGCGTTAAATTCTTGCCAGGGGTTCATACGTACTAATGCCATATCTCTACCTCTAATAACCAGTATTTTTTCTGTCCAAGGATTGGAGGATTTGATTCCTTTCTTTGTTCTCATAGTATTGAAAAATAAAAGTGAGGTAAATTCGGTTTTTATCACCTGACTGATGATGATTGCCGATCCAGAAATCTCTTTACTAGAAATTTACGGTAAACTGAACTATTGGTGTTCGGTAAGTTCGATAAAAACAGACTTGAAATATAGCAGTTCTATTTAAAATTTCGGTACAAGTATCACTCGCATCACTGCTCTTAAAGCTTGTAACCAGTAGCGTATCCTACAAATGTTTAGTAGATTCACGCCAATAATGATAATAGTTCGACCTATTGTATTTTTTAATTTCACAGAGATAAGATAATAAGAGATTCCTCACAAACCGCTGATAACAGATATGTCAACAAGTTGGATTTACCTTATTGCAGCAATCCTCTTTGAAGTTTCAGGCACAACTTGCATGAAGTTATCGCAAGGATTTACTAAAATAGTCCCTTCCATATTAATAGTTGTATTTTATGGACTTTGTTTTACTTTTTTAACCCTTGCTCTCAAAAAACTTGAAGTAAGTGTAGCTTATTCTGTTTGGGCTGGATTAGGAACTGTCCTAATTGCGATAATTGGTATTATTTGGTTTCGTGAATCTGCTACGTTTATCAAACTTTTGTCAATTTCCCTCATAATCATAGGGGTAATTGGCATAAATGCAAGTCAATAAATAAAAAAGTATGAGTCAAAAAAAGTATCTTTGGATTCAAGAATCAAAGCTTAGACACGCAATATAGCACTCCTCTTCAATCATATCCGGCTAATCACTTGTTAATAGCATCTCTCCGTATTAGCCCAAAACTTTAAGTATTTAAGCGGATATGATATTAGAGATGGCTTCAAATAAAAAATACCTCGTCCATATGAAAATAGACAAGGTAAATAAACCAAAACTGATCATTCTGCTTGTTGCTGTTGTAGTGAATACACCAGCAATTTTTATTGTTCCGCTAGCAAAGCAAAATGAGCAGACTTAGCTAAATTTTCTTAAAAGTATAGTAAACCTCGGTAAATATAGCCCACAACTATTTAACTTTTAATACTTTAGCAAAGACAACCAAACTCATACAGCCAAATTGGCAGGTTTTTTATACACTTAGGTGTATAAAGTCTTATTTAATGGTGGTATATCATCCATATATGACTTTAATATCATTCCTGCTCTTTGGTTGAATATCTGAGCAGCAATCATGCTGGCTACACATTGCCCCAATCCATTGCACCTTAACGCGAAATTAAAAATAGCTAGAGAAAAACCAGATAATTACTCCAGTTCCCAGTACACAAATAATTCCCGCCAAACCAGCTAGGGGTTTTTTGTTCTTACCTGTGAACCAGTCAGAGACCTTACCTGTGTAAATAATTAGTTCTGCTGTGTCTATCGTTGCGATCGCCCATACCCATCCCGCGTGTAACCCCCAAGCTAAACCCAAATTGTTGCTTGCAGCAAAGCGTGCTAACACCAGCACCATTCCCATCAGCCACAATCCAGGAAGTTGAGGTGCGGTTTCGCGTTGCTCCCAAACTAAATGTAGCAAAGCAAATATCAAGCTAGAAATTGCTGCTGCTACCCAAACTGGATAATCCTGCGCTAATTCAGTGAACAGGAAACCGCGAAAAATTAACTCTTCTATCCCACCGACTAATAACGCTATTAAGAAAATCGGTAGCAAGATGGGTAGTATTAACTTGAAATTCGTCTTTTCAAAAGAACACCAACCTAACCCAAATTGCCCACTAAATACAATAGCTAGGCTCACCACTCCCAAGCCAAAACCTAGTGCTAAATAACCAAGAGTTGAAAGATTCCCAACAAAGCCGTAATCCGAAAAAGATTTATTGGTCAACCAACTAACTCCCCACATAATCAGGGGAGCTAATAGGTAAAGTGACACCAATAATGGCATCTTTTGCTCTGGCTGCAAAGGTTTAGAGGGTTGCCAATTGAGCAATATTGCTGATACTGTTGCGACTGGCAACCAGCAAACTATCCAGAAAATAAAAAACGCCATCACTACAACTAGTGCTGGTGCATTTTCCATAAACGCCAGTAAGGCGTTGACAGGAGACTCAAAGAAAGTTATCAAAACAAACAAAAAAAACACGATAGATTTCTTGCACTATAGATTTCTTGCTGATTAATCAAGACTCTACTAAATTTGGTGACTTTTGCAAGGGGTCTAATCGTATTTTTTGCCTGAGACAAAATTTTCTGAATAGAGATGCCAGTTTGCTGCCGCGGTAAGGACAAGTTATCATCACCTGAAACTTATCCCTACCATCAGCAAATTTACTCTTCCTCTTCCAAATCTTCGTCTGATTCGTCGGAGTCTATATCTTGTGAAGTTAGTTTTTTATCACTTTCACCGAGTTGAATCAAGTGAATATGCTTGTATCCCAACCTAATTTCAAACTCATCTCCAGGCTTTAAGCCCATTGCCTTGGTATATGTGGCACCAATCACAATCTGACCATTTTGATGGACACTAACCCGATATGTCGGTTCACGACCACGACCATCTTTAGGTGCTTCTGGACTTAGAGGAATTCCTCTAGCCGATAGCAAAGCGTCATAAAAATCGGTGAGATTGACACGAACCTGGTTATTCTTAGTAACAGTGTAATAGCCGCACTGTTTAGCTCTTTCTCGGCGTGGTAAGGTGGAAAGTTCTTTTACTTTAGCAAGTAGTGCTTTTCCGGTTAATGGTGCTGTTGCAGTTTCAGTCATTATGCTCAAATTTTCCTTACTCTCTCCAAACTGATAAATGATGTAGTCTTATGCCAGCATTTGGCTTTTTAGCATTTGCATAGAGCTACTTAGGACTCTAGTGTAACGGGTGAATTCCTACCGATAGGAGCCAAAAGCACTTCTATTATGGTTGTCTACAACCAATTAGAGGTTATAGTTGCCATAGAAATTAATTTTGCTGATTTCACGGCACTTTTAACCATTATTCGCCATCAGAAATTAAATTATTTTCTCTTTTGGCGCTACTGTAGCGGTGTAACTTTCAGCCACCTTTACAAATTGGGTTGGTTCTACTCCAAATAAGTCGTAGACCCAATAAATTGGAGGTTTTCCACTTTCAGTGCTTGCCCTTCTAGCCAATAAGCAGGTAGAGTTTTCTCTACTCGTCCTCTCAAGCTTAGGACAACATAGTATTTCAATAGAGTCCTACGGGCATATGCCCTTTTGTCCTGCCAGTAGAGACACGAATTTTCTTGTCTCTACATTACGAATCAACAAAGCAGTAGTAGCCGCGCTGATACGGCTATTGATTCTGTTTTGTGACTTCGTAATTTTATATTAAATACTAGCATGGACTAATAATAGCAAAATAGTTGTTTAATTTTGAATTAAAATTGCTGGTAAATTTTTATTTAAATTCCTGGACTTAAAGGTTGGAAAAAGCAGTGACGATTTTCCTCACCCTTTATTGCCAGTGTGAGTATTGCCATATGGCTTTTATAAAAATTTATCTAATTTAGACGAGCAGTTTTGACCAATGAGTTAAATCCAAGATTTTCTTGATTGAGAGAAGGCGAAAATCTAAAAGTCTCGCGCATCGGGGATTCCTGATGCACGAGACTTTTATTTAAAAGTGGTGAGAATTTTTCCTCGGTTTATTACCGTAAGCTTAAAAGCGGTTAAAGGATTTTGTACGTCTGTCTATGGGAAGAATAAATCTCTTAACATATGTCTAGCGCTTGATTGCCACTACTATAATATTCAACATGCGCTTTTACACTTCTATATAATCAAAAAATTCAACCTTCGCTACCGCTTGACAGAATTTTCCAGCCAGGAGTGCTAAATTCAAGTTGACATCAAGATGTGTTGCTAACCTGACATGCATTTAATTTCGATATGATCGCTAGGTCAAAGATGAACCTAAGTCTCTTTCTAAGCAAACTCCCTTTCCTTTACATTCCCAAACAGCTAAATTCAACGCAAAGCTGTCATTACATTTTTGGCGTTTTATCTCAGAATTTGACACAAATCTTGGCTACACCGCTGCTACAAGTAAAGTTTTAATGGTTATCCTTAAACTAGAATCAGTCGCTCTTTCATCGTCAGTCTATTAACACCAGGGTTTGAATTAAGTCCAAAAAAGTATAGCTCACTTTTCATAACTACCTGCCTTGACTGATGATTGTTGAGGCTGGTGAAGTAATTTTAAAATTTTGGTTAGTGGTCATGGAAGTTATTTTTAAGGTCATTCGACAGCAACAAAATTCCTCCCCCGTGGTGCAAACCTACCTTGTAGAGGCAGAACCAGGTAATACAATCTTGGATTGCCTTAATCACATTAAGTGGGAGCAAGATGGAACCTTGGCATTTCGCAAGAATTGCCGCAATACCATTTGTGGTAGCTGTGCTATGCGAATTAATGGACGTTCGGCTTTAGCTTGTAAGGAAAATGTGGGCAGTGAGCTTGCCAGATTACAACAAATACCATCATCCCAAAGTAAAGTAAATGCCATTCCCGAAATCACGATCGCCCCTCTCGGCAATATGCCCGTGATTAAAGATTTGGTTGTAGATATGAGCAGTTTCTGGAATAATTTAGAGGCAGTTGCTCCTTATGTGAGTACAGCAGCACGACAAGTACCAGAAAGAGAGTTTTTGCAAACACCACAAGAGCGATCGCGCCTCGATCAAACTGGTAATTGTATTATGTGTGGTGCTTGTTACTCTGAATGCAACGCCCGTGAAGTTGATCCAAACTTTGTTGGCCCTCATGCCCTTGCCAAAGCTTACCGGATGGTAGCAGACTCCCGCGATAGCGACACCCAAAATCGTTTAGAAAGCTACAACGAAGGTACTAAAGGCGTATGGGGTTGCACCCGTTGTTTGTACTGCGATTCAGTTTGTCCAATGGAGGTTGCACCATTAGAACAAATTACCAAAATTAAACAAGAAATTCTCACCCACAAACAAGCCAGCGATAGTCGCTCAATTCGTCACCGAAAAGTATTGGTGGATTTAGTTAAAGAAGGTGGTTGGATTGATGAACGTCAATTTGGTTTACAAGTTGTCGGTAACTACTTTAAAGATTTAAAAGGATTACTCAGTCTTGCACCCCTCGGTTTGCGGATGATCCTCCGGGGTAAGTTTCCCCTATCATTTGAACCTTCAGAAGGGACGCAACAAGTGCGCTCGCTCATTGAATCTGTGCAACAAGTAGAAGCGGATAAAAGTTAGGTGTGATGAGTTATGAGTTGGGAATTTCAACTCCTAACTCCTAATTCATAACTGATAACTCTAGTTCAACGGGGTTCTTGAGGTATATTCAACGGTCGCCCATAACCGTCATATACTAAAACATCCCACTGCCCGTTGTTACTCGACTCAAAAGCAATCCTACTACCATCAGCGCTAATTGTAGGGTTGCGGACTTCAGCTTGTAGGTTATTAGTTAAATTTCGTGATTGGCGTGTTTCCCGGTCGTAGAGAAAAATAGCCGATCGCCCCTGACGGCTAGAACCATACACAACATAACGACCATCTTGTGAAACGCTAGGATGAGTTGCGATCGCATCAAGGGAATTTAGACCTGGCAAATCAACCAAATTACGAGTCACCGTATCAAACATATAAACATCTTGGCTACCCCGTCGGTCAGTAATAAAAACAATGTATCTCCCAGAAATTTCCGGGTCTAATTCCGACGCTAAACTATTGAGACTCCGACCCCCCGGATCAAAGGGATAACTCAAAAGGCGAGGGTAGCCAAAACATCCAGTCAATAAACTTAAGCATAAAAATGCAGGTATAAAAAAAACACGTTTCATATATTGAGCGTTGGGCATGGGGCATTGGGCATTGGGCATTGGACATTAGGCATGGGGCGCGGGCATTAATTATTCTCCCTCATCTCCCTGCTCCCTGCTCCCCTGCTCCCTCTCTTCTACGGAGGTGAACTTACAGTTGCACCGTTGGGAATATCTAACTCAATATTTGGCCCCCGATCTAGGACTTCAATATCCCACTGACCACGGCTGGCGGTTTCAAAAACAACATAACGTCCATCTGGGCTAATATTTGGTTTTCTGACCCAGCCGCGATAGGTTGGTGTGACGATTTGCGACTGTTGTGTAGCGCGATCGTAAAGCGCCACCACAGGTCTACCTTGGTCGCTAGTAATATAAGCAATATAACGCCCGGTATAGCTCAAGCTAGGACTTTCAGCAATTGTCTCCGCTCGGTTTATGCCCGGTGTGCCAATAAACAGTTGCCTTTCCAAATCGAAAACCAATAGCTGCTGATTACCATTCCGATTAGATACAAACGCTAAAAAGCGCCCATTTCCACTCAAAGCAGGTTGCTCCTCGGTGTAGCGACTGTTGAGGGAAGTAGGCCCTATGGGAATATTGTTAGAACCACAAGATGCAAGCAAGCTTGTTAAACCAAAAACTAGGCTCCAATGAATTGGTCTTTGGAGCCAAAATGTAGGCGTAAATTTTTCCACCTCAACTTTTTTCCGTCGCCTTTAAACCTACTTCTGTGCAAACTGTTTCAAACATCATCAAAATCGGTCGAATTATCTGGCCCCTGATTTGGCTTTTCAATCGGATTGTATGGCACATAATCAGTTGGGATCGCCTCATCATCTTCGCGCGGTCTTCGAGAAGCCGAGTCAGCGGGTGGACGACGCCTTCTTGGTCTGGGAGCAACATCATCTTCACGACTTTCTGGACGCCCAGACCCGTTACTATTACGCCGAGAAGGTTTTCTGACTTCCCCTCCCGAACTTTCCCAATCATCAACTTGCCTAGATGAAGAACCCCAATTTTCTTCTTCAGAGGTTTCAGAAGGGCGATTCACAGGACGCCCAGAAGTCCGCCGCCGTGTTCTATCAGCTGGAGCCTGTCTTTCGCCACTGCTGCTGTTACGCCGTTCTGAACGACGGGGTGGTTGCTCCTCGTAGTAGTCATCACGAGTTGAAATCTCATCCCTGCTACCCCGAATCCGGGCACGTACAGGGCGTTCCTCCTCGTCTTCATAAGGCAATGGATCTAAGTCTGCATCCATTTCAGCCTGATACTTTCTGCGATCGTTGTAGGAATAGTTTCTGCTTACCTCTCGCTCATCATCCACAATCGGAGTGTTGCGCTTTGCTTGCTGGGTAGCTATACTCCGCAAACGAATACTTTCAACTGCAAAAAATACAGTTGTGCCAACTAAAAGCAGTTGACCAAATTGCAAAATCGGATCTAGTCGCCATCCTTGAAACACGAGAATGAAGCCGCAGAGCAAGCCGACTGCCGCAAAAAAGATATCTTGATCTCGTGACAATTCTGGACGCACAGTGCGGAGAAAATACAGTGCTGCCCCAGCCACAGCCAGGAAAATTCCTAGAATACTGGCTGAGTTTGCCCCAAAATTTACCTGAGCCAGAAAACTGGCTGAGTTCAGCCCAAAATTTATCATTGCTGTTTTCCCAATATCAAATCTATGTTAGCGAGTCACAATTAAAATCACTACTCTAATTAGGCAAGATATATTGAAGCTTCAAAGCCTCTGGCAAAGAAGCTCTGAAGCCGTTCACCGAAAAGTAAAAACACCTATGTCTGTCATCTACAACTGCCATTAGCCTCAAAAACTGCTGCTTTTGGTGCAATAAATGTAGATAGCTGACAGACAATCGATTATGAGAGTTGAATTAACTCTCATAAGCATTACGAACGCTGAATTTTATCTTTTTGGCTAATGAAAATTAGACCAACTGTAACGGGTATCACAACAATTGCAGTACCCCATAACAGACTCCAAAGAAAATTTGCTAAAGAAGGCGTCATACTTCTCAACCTTTTTTTACACACTTCATCCTAATTTTAATAGTGTATTACTTTCTTGAGAAGCCTCTAACTCTGAACTGCCAAACTTGGTAACTGCTGTGAGCGAGTTTACTTTTTTATTCCCGAAGAAAGTCACAGCATTTAGTTAAAATGATGATAAGAGTGCTTTACAAAGCTTAAAATTTTGTGGCGTTCGCGAAGCGCGGCTTGCCGTTCGCCTGAGTTTTTCTTTCTTTACAGATAGATAGTACCTTAAACCGATGACTGGTGTTGACCTGACTGCTTGGATTCTGGGCCCTGTCTTAGGGCTAATGACATTTTTATTTATATTTCGCATCATTCTCACTTGGTATCCGCAAGTGAATCTGAATCGTCTGCCCTTTAATTTAATAGCTTGGCCTACTGAACCGTTTTTAGTGCCATTGCGAAAACTGGTGCAACCTATAGGCGGAGTGGATATTACACCTATTATTTTGGTTGGTATCTTCAGTCTGCTGCGAGAAATATTACTAGGTCAACAAGGATTGCTGACTATGTTCTCTCGTGTGAATTAGGGTACAGGTTACAGGGTATAGGGAACAGGTTAAAGGTTATAACCCTGCCCCTGTAACTTAAGATCAGAGAGATCCGCACGGATGGTGGAAGGTGGTACAGGTTACAGATTATAACCCTGTCCCCTGTAACCTATAACCTCTTTCCTTCCCTACTCCCCAGTCCCCTAGCCGTTCATTTCCTGCACAAAATTTGTATAGACGTTACCCTGCAAAAACTGTGGAGTCTCCATAATTCTTTGATGAAACCCGATCGTCGTGGGTAGTCCAGTGATGGCACATTCCCGGAGTGCGCGTTTCATACGGTTAATAGCAGTAGACCGGTCTGGTGCCCAAACAATTAACTTGCCAATCAAGGAATCGTAGTAGGGCGGGATTTGATAATCTGTGTAAACGTGAGAATCAATCCGAACACCAGGGCCTCCAGGGGGCAGATAGCCACTGATTCGCCCAGGAGAAGGGCGAAAGTCATGATCGGGGTCTTCAGCGTTGATTCGGCATTCGATCGCATGACCCCGCAAGACTACTTGCTCTTGAGTAAGCTTGAGTCTTTCCCCTTGAGCAATCCGAATTTGTTCGGCAACCAAGTCTATTCCAGTAATCATCTCTGTTACAGGATGTTCTACTTGAATCCGGGTGTTCATTTCCATAAAGTAGAATTTACCGGATCTATCCAAGAGAAACTCGATAGTACCTGCCCCACTGTAATTAATGAATTGAGCAGCTTTGACAGCAGCTTGTCCCATTTTCTCACGCAGGTTTTCGTCGAGAGCCGGACTTGGAGCTTCTTCTAGTAGCTTTTGATTCCGCCGCTGAATAGAGCAATCCCGTTCACCCAAGTGGATAACATTACCGTAGTTATCCGCCAAAATTTGAAATTCAATGTGGCGGGGACGTTCAATAAATTTTTCTATATAAACGCCAGAATTACCAAAAGCTGCTCCTGCTTCCCCTTGAGCCGCAAGGAAAAGTTTGACAAATTCATCTTCAGAACGCACCAGGCGCATACCCCGTCCACCACCACCAGCTGTGGCTTTGATCATTACTGGATAGCCGATATCCTTGGCGAATTTTAATCCTTCTTCCTCAGATTCTACCAACCCCTCACTACCTGGTACTGTCGGGACTCCAGCTTTTTGCATGGTTTCTTTGGCAGTGGATTTATCCCCCATCAGCTTTATGGCTTCTGGAGTTGGGCCGATAAAAGCAATGTGATGGTCAGCACAGATTTCTGCAAACCGGGCATTTTCTGCCAAAAAGCCATAACCTGGATGAATCGCTGTCGCATTGCGCGTCAATGCGGCAGCAATAATATTGGGAATATTCAAATAACTTTTACCGCTAGCAGGTTCGCCAATGCAAACCGCTTCATCAGCAAGTTGGACGTGGAGAGCATTCCGGTCAACGGTGGAGTGAACCGCGACTGTCGCAATCCCCATTTCTTCACAGGCGCGGAGAATGCGAAGGGCGATTTCTCCCCGATTGGCAATTAATATTTTGTCAAACTTCATTTTTTAGTTTCGATATCATTACCAGTAGATTGACATTTTCTCTGATCCAACTTGAAACGACGCTTTCGCATTATTTCAAATTATCACAGGAGATTCGCCACCCTGATTCTAAGCAAACTTAAGATTGCAGGCTTGCTGCCTCTACAGGTCTTACTACACTAACAACATTGTTGCTGTAAGTCGTGGCTAGCTTACCAAACTGGGCTTTTGCGACGCCGATAGCGAGTCAGACGCTCCTACGTCGCTCTAAGCGTTCGCGGTAGCGTCTCGTAGAGAAGCTATGCCGTTGGCGTTCGCGCAGCGTGTCGTAGACAAGCCTCTCGTAGAGAAGGCTTTACGCTGCGCTATCGAGCGTCATAGCCCGTCGTAGACATTGCCTACCGCGGGTGGGTACGCGATCGCACCCTGCCGAACACTGTCGCTCTACCCTTTTTAATATCACTTGTGCAGATGCTAGATTTCTGTCAGCCTGATACCGCCTTGAGGAAATTTATATTTTTAAGAAATATAACTTAGATATCACCTTACTATAATTATTTTCTTATGCTATAGTCTATGTTTAGACAACCCGTGCGGATGTGGCGGAATTGGTATACGCGCACGCTTGAGGTGCGTGTGGCTTTGCCTTGCGAGTTCGAGTCTCGCCATCCGCATTTTTGCTTGTTTAGTCAAGGGTCAATAGTCAAGGGTCAAAAACCTTAGACTATTGACCCTTAATATTGGTATAGGTCTAGTTTTTTATGCTTTTATAGAGATAAGTGAAGTTTTGTAAAAAGCATTGACTATTACTTTTACGCCAACAAACAACTTAACACTGCCAGCAGCTTGGCATCGCCTCACTCCGATTTGGCAAGGAGGGGAGGAAATAATTCAACAAAGTTTACCTCACACTCAGCTAGCACCTGCTTGGCAGCTAATGCTTTTGGGTGACGGATCTCCAACACGTCACTTAGAATTGCTTACAGGTGAGCCTGTAGAAGTAGATGTCATTGATATGTCATTGATTGGCATGGATTTGGATGGTGCTCCTGACTTAATCGAAGCTGTCCCAGGGCCGCGACTACGGCGACAAGTGTGGCTGCGTACTGCTTCTGGTCAGCGATTAGCCTATGCAACCTCATGGTGGGAAGCCAGTCATGTAGATGAGTATTTGCAAAATCGTTCATTACCAATTTGGGCGAGTTTAGCTCGTCTTCGTACAGAGTTGTATCGGGATGTTCGAGGAATTTATTACGGTGACTCATCGGCGTTAGAGTCTGGTTTTGATGTAACTGGGCCTTTTTGGGGTCGCCATTACTTGTTTTGGCATCATGGACAGCCACTGACCTTAATTTATGAAGTTTTTTCGCCTTATCTAACCAAATATTTGGGGTCTATGCAGCTAAGTGCTGTTAATGCTGAGGCATAAGCATAATACCATTCAAAAATTCCAACGTGTTCTTAGCAGCCTAGTACCGCTTCTCTACTAGACGCTGCACGTAGTGTACTTTTTCAAAGAAGCACACTCTAATTCAAAGCTCAATTAGTTTTTAATTTTTTTTAATCAAAAATTAGCAGTTGCTCCTCAGCAAAAATAACAACTGTTTTGCATTGAAATGATACAAACTCAGAAAAATTATAATTCACCAATATTATCTGATTTGTAAGATTGGTAAACCATACGAAATCCCGAATACTGAATTTATCTAGGTTAGATAAAGTCAAGACAACATATGGGAGTTCTGTAAATAGAAGGTAGTGTCTGTTGCTGATGACTTGCAGCAATGCCCAAGTTAGTTATATCCTCAAAGTGCCTGAAATGACGGATTTAACTCTCTAAGAATTTCCGCAGAAGCATTCTGCGAAATTCAACAAAGCATGTTAAAAAAAGGTAACTAACCACTAAAACAGCGCTTTTGAAACAGTAGGGAAGGTTTATTACGGAAATATCATCAAAGTCTAGGATGGCGAAATTTATGCAGTTAACTGCCCTAGATAACGAGAAACTTTTTGGTTAACTTAACCAATCAAACAACTAATGAGTTTGCAAGTATAAGGTATAGGTTTCAATGGCACCGCCTCTTGTGTCTGTTCCAATGAATAAAAATAAGAAACCGTCTCTGGTGCTGACGCTCTCGGCTGCTGGGCTATTGATTGGTGCAGGGAGTGCAGCATACTGGTTGTTAAGCCAGAGACAACTATCTTCCAGCGATTTGCTAGTAGGTGCAAATATTATTCCTGGTGATGCCCTGTTTGCGGTTTCTCTGACAACAGATCCCCAGCAATGGCAGAAATTGCGGGAGTTTGGCACAAAAGAAACCCAAGCAGAACTAGACAAAAATTTAGTTGAATTGCGCGATCGCTTTCTAACTAGTAATGGTTATGATTTCCAGAAAGATATCGCTCCTTGGGTAGGTAATGACATTACGATCGCAATTCTTGCTCCAGCAACAGCCAGTAAACCTGCACCCAAACCAGTTACCACCAATGAAGATGCTGCTAGCGATCAGCAGTCGATGGTAATGGTATTGCCAGTGAAAAACCCAGAAATCGCCAAAAGTATTTTGGCACAACCCAAAACCCTTAAACAAGGCAAATGGATTGACCGTACTTATCAAGGGATCGCCATTAAACAAAGTGAGGGACAAGCAGGAGAAAACTTCTCAGCGGCTTTACTAGATGGGCGTTTTTTAGTCATAACTGATAATCCCAAAGCCACAGAACGAGCAATTGATGCCTACAAAAATAAAACATCCCTAGCCACAACAGGAGGCTTTGCTGAGAATTTTCCAAAAATTGCCAATTACCAACCCTTTGGCCAGTTTTACATAAATGTGCCAACAGCAGCCAAAATAGCCGCAACTTCTCCAAACCGCCCTTTACCTGCTCAAGTTTTAGCTCAACTGCAAAATAACCAAGGTTTAGCGGGGACAATGACCTTAGAGGCAGAAGGAATTCGCTTCAAGGGCGTTTCTTGGCTAAATCCTAATAGTCAACGTGTGCTGGCGGTAGAAAACAAAGCTGGGAAAATGCAAAGCCGCGTACCAGCGGAAACCTTAATGATGCTTTCGGGGGGAAACTTACAGCGGTTGTGGGGAGATTATGTTTTAACATCTCAGGGAAATCCGCGATCGCCGATCGCACCAGAACAGATCAGAGGTGGTATAAAATCGCTTACCGATCTCGATTTAGATAAGGATTTGCTCAGTTGGATGAAAGGCGAGTTTTCCCTATCATTGATTCCTACTACTGCAAAACAAGGTTCACCAGATGATTTTCGTGTGGGTTTACTGTTCATGGTACAGACAAGCAATCGCCAATCAGCTGAAACATCCATAAAACAGCTCGATGAAGTGATGAGAAATCAATACCAGTTCCAAGTCCAACCGGCGAAAGTCACAGGTCAACCCGTTGTTAACTGGGTATCACCCTATGGCACGTTAACCGCCACCCACGGTTGGTTAGATGGAGATGTCGCCTTTCTAGTAGTGGGCGCTCCCATCACTGATAAAATTGTTCCCAAACCCAACAACACACTAGCTAGCACTCTTCCCTTCCAACAAACAGTTCCTACAGAACCAAATCCGGCAAATGGTCAATTTTTCCTGGATGTTGAACGAACTGTGAAAAATTTCCCTTTACCAACTTTAATTCCCAATCAACAATCTTTGCTAGCTGCAACGCGCTCAATTGGGATGACATCTGCCGTCAGCGATAGTCGCAGCAACCGTTACGACATTTTTATCTCACTCAAAAAAGTTAGGAACTCGACTGCTTTGCCTAGTCCAGAAAGTAATAAGAGCAGTTCTGCTACACCATCTACTACTTCTCCATAACAGCAATTTGAAAAGTTAGGAATTTGGAGTTAGGAATTTGGAGTTAGGAATTTGGAGTTAGGAGTTAGGAGTTGTACCAATTCTCAAAAATCTTGCTATACATCAATCTTCGAGGCTGGTGTTTCTTTACCTCAGAGCGGTATCATCTTTAGCAAGCTTAAAAAGAAATGGTATTAAAAATTATTAATTCATAACTCATAACTCCTAGCTTTAACCTGTTTCATGACCCTCTAAGCATATAGGATCAGAACAGTCAGAATCCATATTTTAAATCATCCACGGAGAGAACACTTTATGAATCTGGTTGTACTCCAGAACTGGCTGGACAATGCGTCCTTTGCCATATTATTCCTGACAATGCTGGTGTATTGGGGAGGAGCGGCTTTTCCAAATCTGCCTTATCTAGCCGCTTTGGGGACAGCTGGGATGGCGATCGCAAATTTGTGCATAGCGACTTTACTAGGGGCACGATGGATCGAAGCTGGTTACTTTCCCTTAAGTAATCTCTATGAATCTCTGTTTTTCTTAACTTGGGGAATTACCGCAGTCCATCTGATTGCTGAAAGTAGTAGCCGTAGCCGCTTAGTAGGAGTTGCTACAGCTCCGGTGGCAATGGCGATCGCTGCTTTTGCTACTATGACACTACCATCCCAGATGCAAGCGTCAGAACCCTTAGTACCTGCATTGAAGTCAAATTGGCTGATGATGCATGTCAGCGTCATGATGTTGAGTTATTCTGCTTTGATGGTGGGTTCATTATTAGCGATCGCTTTCTTAATTGTCACTCGTGGTCAAAACATCCAACTACAAGGTAGTTCTGTAGGTACTGGTGGCTATCGCAGCAACGGCTACCGCTTGCACAAAGCATCTGAACTAATTTCTCAACCATCAGCCCCTTCTGCCGAAAATAATGGCTTTGCCCGTTTTGAAAGTAGTAGCAACGGCAACGGTAACGGTAACACTGCTGTTTTGAATTTAGTAACTAGCCCTGAATCTCCAGCCGTTGCATCTGCTGAACCTCTTTCACCCCAGCGCCTTAGCCTTGCTGAAACCCTCGACAATATCAGCTATCGCATCATCGGGCTAGGATTTCCCCTGCTGACAATTGGCATTATTGCCGGTGGCGTTTGGGCTAACGAAGCCTGGGGTTCTTACTGGAGTTGGGACCCGAAAGAAACTTGGGCATTAATCACCTGGTTAGTGTTCGCCGCCTACCTCCACGCCAGAATTACTCGCGGTTGGCAAGGGCGTCGTCCCGCCATTTTAGCCGCCACGGGCTTGCTTGTGGTTTGGGTTTGCTATCTCGGTGTAAATCTTTTGGGTAAAGGTTTGCATTCTTACGGTTGGTTTTTTTAAGAACCGTTTAAATAAAACTACCCCACCCGCGCTGCCGCGAACCCTCCCCTTACTAAGGGGAGGGTTGGGGAGGGGTAACGCGAGAATTATAGGCTAATTTACCGGACATCAAATTATTACTGAATTTTTATTTGAGCAACACTAAATCTATAAAAACATCATTTTATTTCGGATGAACTGTTATATCTCTAGAAAATATAGATTTATTGACAGGAGATTTTTATGGAAGATGGATTCGAGAGACTAAACCATGATGAAGTTGTGTCTATAGAACCAGACACTTTTAATAAGTTAAATATTGCTAAAACATTTAAAGTCCGTGATTTGATTACAGCAATTAAGGAATTTATTGGAGCAGAAGAAACAGATGAAGTAAATTTGTATACCCAAGGATTAAATTGTGAAGTTTTACAATTTAGTACTTTAGGATGGAAAAAAGGAAAAGTTAGACTTGCTTTAGAATTTTGTCCTGATGAATCTGAGTCACCACTTGATGAAATTTTTCAAAAACTAAAACAAGTGGAAAATTAATATCCAACGAGCAAAAGAACCCCGCTTCTTTATGAAGTCGGGGTTTTGAGTTTCTCGATATTTGTAAATAAAATTAGGATGTGCTGAATTGCTATCAAAATTCATTAATAAAATAAAGATGTACTAATAACTGAGGAAGAGTAAACCTATCATGCTAAAGTACGATCCATTAGCTTGTTTGCCGTCATCTGAGGAACTGCCAGACTCTGACGATACGCCAGTGGATAACGAATTACAAGACTTGATTCCCGGTTTACTTAAAGCGCTTCTGGCAATGGCTTGGCCAGAACGCATGGATTGGTTTTTTGGCGTAGATATGGGTATTTATTATGACCCAGACTTACCGCCAATAGTACCAGATGGATTTTTGAGTCTGGGCGTTGAGCGATTTTATGATGAAAATCTCCGTCCCAGTTATGTGCTTTGGGAAGAAAAGAAACTACCGATATTAGCGCTGGAAGTGGTATCTAAGACATATCGTGGTGAGTACTCGACTAAGAAAGCAGAGTATGCAAGATTGGGAATTTTGTATTATGTAGTTTACAACCCATTTCGTCGCCGTAAGCCACGTTTAGAAGTTTACAAATTAGTTAATAATGTTTATGAATTACATGATGGTAATCCAGTTTGGTTGCCAGAAATAAGTTTAGGAATTGGCATCGAACGAGGAACGTATTTAGGGATTACGCGCGAGTGGTTGTATTGGTATAAGGCGGAAGGAAAACGCTTTTTAACATCAGAAGAACGTGCTAATCTCCTAGCAGAAAGATTGCGATCGCTCGGCATAGATCCTGATTCTCTGTCCTGAATTGCTAGTAAAGACTAATCTAGGACTGACGCACTGAAGCCTGAAACCCTGATCCCCCTAAATCCCCCTTACAAAGGGGGACTTTGTTTCTTGTTCCCCCCTTTTTAAGGGGGGCTAGGGGGGATCGAAACGCTACTAGGCAACTTGATAAGACTTGTGTATACACCGTAGCTTAAAAAGGCGGGAACGTTCAAAGCCCCTTTTTTAAGGGGATCTGAGTATGTAAGTTCTGTAATCAACGAAGCTCAAAGGTTCACGCGCAAAGCTCAAAAGTTCACTCACGAAGCTCAGAGGTTCTCGCGCAAAGCTCAGAGGTTCACTCACGAAGCTCAAAGGTTCACTCACGAAGCTCAGAGGTTCACTCACGAAGCTCAAAGGTTCACTCACGAAGCTCAGAGGTTCTCGCGCAAAGCTCAGAGGTTCACTCACGAAGCTCAAAGGTTCACTCACGAAGCTAAGAGATTCACACGCAAGTATCAAAGACTCATTACAGCAGTTTTCATTTACTTAACTCACACTCTTGCCTTCTTCTTCGCACCTCTGCGCCTACCCTGCGGGAACGCCTAAAGGCAAATGCGTGAAACAAAAATCTTTCAGTAATTACGAATTACGAATTACGAATTACCCATCACCCTCTCAAGACTCGCCCTCAACCTTTCAGCATACGGTGACTTCAATCGCTGCAAAATCTCTAAAGCTTGTTGCAAATAGGATATCGCTTTAGTGTATTCACCCTGTTGTTCTGCCAAATCTCCTAACCACCACAGAGTCATTGCTTTGCCTTGGACATAACCAATGCGTTCTTTTATTTCCAAAGACTGATGGAAAAGTGCGATCGCTTAATCCACTTCCCCTTTATTGGCGTAGATAATTGCCAGTTGGTGCAACGTCGCCGCTTTAGTTTTTACATCTCCAATGCGTTCACTTATTTCCAAAGACTGATTGAAAAGTGCGATCGCTTGCTCCACTTCCCCTTTTCTGGCATAGATACCTGCCAGTTGGTGCAACGTCTTCGCTTTGCCTTGGACATTACCAATGCGTTCATCAATTTCAAGGACTTGATTGAAAAGTGCGATCGCTAGCTCCACTTGCCCTTTGTTGGCGTAGATACGTCCTAGTTGGTGTAACGTCGCCGCTTTGCCTTGGACATCACCAATGCGTTCTTTTATTTCCAAAGAGTGGTTATAGAGTGCGATCGCTTGCTCTACCTGCCCTTTGTTGGCGTAGATACGTCCCAGTTCGTGCAACGTCGCCGCTTTGCCTTGGACATCACCAATGCGTTCTTTTATTTCCAAAGACTGATTAAAAAGTGTGATCGCTTGCTCCACTCCACCTTTGTTGGCGTACATACGTCCCAGTTCGTGCAACGTTGCCGCTTTCGTTTGGACATTTCCAATACGTTCAGTTATTTCCAAAGACTGATTGAAAAGTGCGATCGCTTGCTCCACTTCCCCTTTGTCAGCGTAGATACTTGCTAGATTGTGCAACGTCGCCGCTTTGCCTTGGACATCACCAATGCGTTCTTTTATTTCCAAAGACTGGTTGTAGAGTACGATCGCTTGTTCCACTTCCCCTCTGTTGGCGTAGATCATTGCCAGATTGTTCAACGTCGCCGCTTTGCCTTGGACATCACCGATGCGTTCTTTTATTTCCAAAGAGTGGTTATAGAGTGCGATCGCTTCATCCACTTCCCCTTTGTTGGCTTTTAGCATCCCTAAACAATGATAAATTGATGCTAGTTCTTGTTCGTCTTCTGCGGGACAAAGATTTAAAGCTTGTTCGTAATAGTTTAATGCTTGATCAACCTCACCCATTTGGTGTTCACAATAAGCAATCTCTTTGAGAACACTATGGTTTTTAGTAATTTCTAAGGTTGATTTGCACAGATGTGTTACTTCCCGAAATCGACTTTGATTCCGCAAGTATTCCGCCAATGAACTAGCTATTTTCGCCGCAATTTCTCCATCCTTCCCCAGCAACGCCAAGCGATGAATTTCTAACATTTGTGCTTCCGTCGCACCTTCCGCCTCTTCCCACCACAGACGATACAAAATTTGTGCAGCTTGTTTATACAACTCTTCACCTTTGGGGTTTTCTGGAAACTCAAGCAACGGTGACAAAATCCGGGGAACACGATACAACCTCTCTGTGTTGTTGGTGAAGGTAACTTCCAACAAACCCAAAATTTCAGCGCGTTGCTTATGACTTTCCCAACTTGAGATATCCTCACAAATCGGGGAAATAGCAGCTAGAGGAACAGGTAACTCATATACCAACAACTTCCCCAGCATTTGACGCAAAGCTGGAGTTTGCTGCTTCAGCAATTCCTCAGCCAAAATATCCTCGCGGAATTTTTCTTCTGCCACTTCCATCTTCTTTAAGATTGTGGCGAGATTATCTGTAATATTTTCAGAAAGAATCTTATCCAACCATTCCAACAGGCGAGGATTTCCATCTGCTGCTTTTTTGGCGAGTTTCTGCAATTCTGCATCAATACCCAAAGTGCCATTAAACGAATCCAGACGATTATACTTTTTAATTAAATCTGCCCCACCCAGAGCACCCAGAGGTTCGCGGTACAGACGATGATTAAGTTCCGACAATGTGAAATTGTAGCGACAGGTAATAATTACCTTGTGGGGAAGTTGGGAATTTTGCATCGCCTTCAGCAACGCCAGCAGTACATCCACAACTTGTGGTTGCAAGACATAAACCCCATTGCGTAATTCCAAATTAGCCTCAAAGTCATCCAGCACAAAGGCAAAGCGCTGTTCTTTGGTATTCAGTCCTTCAGTGAAAAACTTGGTGAGGCGCTGCATCAACGGTAACTTGCCATTGAGAATTTCATGCCCCCGTTCCGAGGTACATTGTTCAGCAAGGCTTTTGAGCAGTTTGTCCTCATCGAGTTGCCGAAAATTCACCAGCCTGTGATAGCCAACCATCCTTTCCAGAAGTCGCGCCGTCACAGTACTCTTACCCACACCCCCCAGTCCGTGAATTAGTACCCCTAATGAAGTGCGAATAGCTTTGAGACAACGTTGCAAAGTCCGCCGTCTGCCAACAAACTCAGAGGGTTTCGCCACCCGCACCAGTTGGGTATCGGGATCTAAAAACTGTTCATAAGCAGGTTCCGGCGCAGAGGGTGGCACATCTCCCAACACACCCACCAACGCACCGGGACATTCTCCCTGGACATATAACCGCAACAAATGCCAGTCACGCACATTCTGTTTAAACAACTGCTGGTAAGTGCTAGCGAGTGCTTCAGCTAATTGATATCCGGCTGCCAATTTCCCATAGAGGTGCGCGGCGGCGGCTGTGGCTGTCCGATCTTCCACAGGCCGCCCCCAACTTAAAACAGCCCTAGCACCTTGGGCAATTAGCGCCTCAGCCATTGAAGGGACAGCCCCTTTATCTGCTCCTTGTCCAGTCCGACACCCAGATAAAAACACCAATTTGGGAAAGCGAAACCGGAAGACTTCCGCCAGTTCTGCGGCTGTGGTTTCGTGGCGATCGCCGATTTCTGTCTCAGTAATAAAGTAAGGGGTGTAAGGTGCTTCATCTTTAATTGACGCGTGTCCTGTGAGGTGAAACACATCAAAGTCATTCAGATAGCGACTCCACACCTTACCCAACTCGCTAACGCAACCGCTTTCTTCCACCCGCAAATCAACAGCAAAATCTTGCGTATCAGCCAGAATTCTCGCCTCTTCCTGTTCAAACTCTAACTTTGGTTCCACATCTTCCGGGTCGGTTGCCATAAACAATACTCGCAATTGTCGTGCTTCCACAGAAAACCCTTCAGTTTCTTTCTCAATCCAGCGCAGAGGTAACACCACTGGATTAACCCGCTTCACCAAAAAATCCTCACCATCATGCAGCACTTCCCAAGGTAAATGCGCCAATTTTTGATCGGTATCAATGGCAATTACCAACCCCTCAGCGCGACAGTTAGCAATTCCCCGACTCAACCAGCGTCCATCGCCATCCAACCAAAAAAATAACTGCTGCCCGATTCCTGGTAAATTGGGCAGCAGTTTATAGTAATCTCGTTCACCTTGCTTGAGGAAATCAGCGATTTCTGCTAATTTCAGACGACGTGATTCATAGTGCTTTATTTGAGGTAGCCAATACCTGAGTTCAACTGTTTCCTGCGTACTTTCCCGAAGTTGAATGCGGATAGTTTGCACTTATTTGCTGATAGATTTGAGGATTTCCGTGATTTCCTCTATGGTAGCTTCTTCGAGTAAAATCCTGTTTCCAGTCTCAGGGTCAAGAATTACCACATCAAATTGCTTACCTGGATGAGATTTATGCCATTCTTGATACCATTTGCGAATTTGTTCAGCTAAAGCCACAGCACCACCCACAATGCCAATAATAGTAGCGATGGCGGCGAGAGTTCCCTCTCTTTGCGTCGGAACTTCATAGCTTCCCGATATTCCAGGAATTTCTAGCAAAGCCTCGGCTGCTGCTGGTGCGCTTTCACCTTCGATTCCAATTTGAATTTCTGCCATAAAGTTACCTGTGAATTTATCCAAGATTCTGTATATCATCCCTTGAATTTGGGATAAGATTCACGCACAAACGCAGAGAATGACAATTCAGGTTATGTGGAAAAGTCCACCAAAAACCTAACCCCCTAACCCCCTTCCCGATGCGGGAAGGGGGGAAAATTCAAAGTCTCTCTCCTTTTAGGAGAGAGATTTAGAGAGAGGTTTTCTAGATGCCGTGAAAAGTCAGACGCAGAGAGTATTGCAAAATTATTTACTTTGTGTTGCAAGAATTGCCTAAAATAAGGCAACAGACGCAAACCTGGAAATCCAGATTGAATCTGACTTTCAAAAATTACGAATTACGTTAGCAATGTAGGAGCGTCATTATCAATTACAAATTACTTTAAGTCCTTTTTTAGCAGGTGAACAATATGGTTCAGACTCCAGTTAAAAAACTAACTTTTGAAGAGTTTCTAGAGCAATACCCTGATGGTGGCATTTACGAACTGATCAATGGAGAGATTATACCAGTGGAGCCAACTAGAGCGCATAAGAATGTCGCAAGGTTTTTAATGCTTGGCTTCAATGATGAAATTAGGCGCTTGGGACTAGATTATATTGCTGATAAAGATATCATTGTTAGGACGTTTACTGATACTGGGGAAGAACGAGGTAGAAATCCAGATGTAGGTGTAGTTAATGCATCACAGTGGAATACTAATGTTCTAGCCTATGGTGCGCTGATTGAACCGATTCAACTTGCTGTAGAAATCACCTCAACAAACTGGGATGATGATTACGTTGACAAGCTAGATGAGTATCAGCGACTCGGTATCTCTGAGTATTGGATTGTAGATTATCTGGCGATCGCTTCTCGTGCTTATCTTGGTAATCCCAAACTCCCCACGGTTTTTGTTTACCAATTGGTTGAGGGTCAATACCAAGTTCAAAAGTTTACGGGCAATGATCGTATTATCTCTACTACTTTCCCCGAACTGGCGTTAACTGTTAAACAAGTTGTAGCTGCAAGTCAAATCCAAAAACTATGAGAAGTTCTAAAAATGGTATGGACTCCTCTACACGCGAAAATCCATCGCACCATCCGATCGCGCCACTTATTTGAACGCAACCAGCGTCTATTAATCGCTGTCTCTGGCGGACAGGATTCTCTGTGTTTAATCAAATTACTTTTAGATTTACAATCCAAATGGGAATGGGATTTAGGTATTGCTCACTGTGATCATCGCTGGCGTTCTGACTCCGAAGCTAATGCTCATCACGTCGAGAATTTAGCTAAAACTTGGGATATATCCTTTTATTTAGAAACAGCAAACGAACCTATAAATAGTGAAGCTGCTGCACGCGATTGGCGCTATCAAGCTTTAAGTGCGATCGCGCAAACAAATAATTATCAATATATAGTTACAGGACACACCGCAAGCGATCGCGCCGAAACTCTCCTCTACAACTTAATTCGCGGTACTGGTGCTGATGGCTTACAAGCCCTAACTTGGCAACGTCCCCTAACTACAAGCATTATGCTAGTGCGTCCACTGTTAGAAATTACTCGCTCACAAACAGAGCAATTTTGCCAAGAGTTTAAATTGCCAATTTGGGAAGATTCCACCAATCAAGATTTGCAATATGCCCGCAACCGCATTCGCCAAGAGTTAATACCATATTTGCGGGAAAATTTCAATCCTCAAGTAGAATCAGCCTTAGCCCAAACAGCAGAACTTCTCCAAGCGGAAGTAGAATATTTAGAAAAAGCTGCCCAGCAGTTTCGAGAAAAGGCGATGGACATTGGGCATGAAGAAGATTCCCTTATTGCTCCTTTTCCCTTAAGGTTAAATCGTCGGGTATTGCAGAAAGCACCATTGGCACTGCAACGTCGGGTGATGCGTCAGGTGTTGCAGCAAATACTGACTGATGCCCCAAGTTTTGAACATATCGAAAAATTAACGGCTCTAATTATAGCGCCAAACCGATCGCAAACCGATCCATTTCCTGGTGGTGCGATCGCTCAATTAGAAGGCGACTGGATTTATTTGAAATAGTTAAAAGTTATGAGTTAGGAATTTTTTTAATTCATAACTCATCACTCCTAACTTGTTAAGATGCTAATAATTCTGGCTGAGGCATTAAACTTTGGAGAGTGTGGCGCAACTGTGCGATCGCTTGAACTTGATAATCACCAGTTTCCTGGAATTGATCCAAAGATTCTGCAATCCCTTGCAGCTTTTGCCGTAAGCCATCAAGAGAATCCTGAATTGGTTGTAGTGTTTCTTGATAAAGATCCACCCGACCACAACATTCAGCAGTTGTTCTTCGTAGAGATAGCAAATTTTCTTCGATCGCTTTCAGTTCTTGGCGCTTCTCATCCAAATCGTGGGTTTGATTGTCAATCATTCCCTGATTTAGCTCAATACCAGAACGAATCTGCTCAATTTCACGTTCCAGCTTTTGGATTTCCTGTGAATATTGTTGTCGCTGGGTTTCAATTTGTAACAGAATCGGTTCTAAATTAACTTTATTACCCTCTTCTTCATCAACAACAGTATGTCCTTGTCGCCGTAGCAATACAGCTTGGTGTTGCTTAAGAAACTTCTGATGCTGTAGCATATTGCGGCGTTGTCCCACCAAACTGGAGTTTAGCATCTGATAGAGGTCTTTTTCATCTGTTAGTTCCAGTTCCAAATTCATGTGGTCATGGTCAGATGCGTGATTTATTTTAGTTTGGAGTTCTTCTATAGCTTCTTGTTTATATTTCAGTTCTTGTTCTTGATCGTGAACAAAGGTAGCGTCTATTTCTAACTTATGCTGCAAGTCTTGGACTATCTTTTGTAGTTCTTCTAAAGGCATTTTCTCCAAAGCTTCTACATCAGCTTGCTGGCCGAGAACCACACCACCAGACGTTGCAGCCAAAGAGTGAATCTGTTGATATAACTCTTCGGCATTTCGTAACTGCTCTTTAATTATCCGAGCATACTCTTGCTTGCTGCTAAGGTCTGCTGTATTTATCTGCAATTGGGCTGTGTGCTGAATTAGAGAATTTTGTGATTCTTGCAATGCATTTTGGCGATCGCTAAAGGTTTGTGACAAGCGCTCAACTTCTTGTTGCTGTTGTGCGATCGCAGTTTTTTCCTCCTCCAGTTTTTGCCAGTGGGGGGTAAGAGTAGCTTGCTGCTTTTCGATCAATTCAAAGGCCAGATGCAGGTGTTCTCTTACTGTCTCCGTGGGAGCAACACGACTAGACAAGCGATCGAGCAACTCACTCATTACCCGACTTTGCTCCTCATCCAAAACCGTCCCCTGTTGGAAATCCGCTTGACGCTCCTCCAGGCGACGCTGCTCACCCCGCAAATGCTCCCAAGCGCCTTCCAATTCTAGGCGGTTGCGTTCAACTTCTGTTTGTAACCGTTCAATTTCCTGGCGGGATGTGTCAACTTCCTGTTTTTGCTCCTCTAGTTGTTGCAACTCATCCTCTAATTGTTGCAACTGTTCTGAGCGTACTTCCATGTCCATTTCACGGCGATTCAACTCTTGCGCCTGAAACGTCAGCGATTGCTTCCACTGATCAATCTCATCTTCCTTGAGCTTAAATTTCTCCAATTGGCGGGAAAAATTCTGCAAAATGTTGACTAGTGGCCGTCCTGCTTCTTGAATCCGCTGCACTTGACGATTCGGATTCAGTTCAACCAGTACCAAAGCACCATCATTTAATTTGCTTGCGTCCTCAGCGGCAATTACTTCTTCCGACACAGTACTCCAATTCTGGTCAGTTCGCTGGCAAGCTAGCAGTTTCAGTTCGGTTTTGGCACCGCCACTGAGTAAACCACCTTTCTGTTTTTGTACTTCTGCTAAATACAGCACACCGTTAGTCCTTTATTGATGCACTTAAAGTTTATGTTTTGGGATATACCTTAAATAATTCTGTTAACTTGTCTCACTGAACCGAAGTTTAGGAGAACAAGACAGACAAAACTATAGACGCGAGATGTTACGTCTTGATACTTATAAAAGCGAGTTGGTCGCGCCTTTATATTTTGTACTGATGACAGTGATGATGACTTCCGTGTTAACACTAGCTTTGTCGAAGTGTATTACGAAAGATTAAGGTTTATAGCTTAATGTATTCCCTAATGACAATAAAAAACAGAGTAAAAATATTTCCAGTACCCCATAATCAATACTTAACTTAAAGAAGAAGTCATAATTCACAATTCAGCAATACTTAAGGAGTACTTTTTAGATAAATGCAGGGAAATTTAAATGAAATTGATATTTGCAGTATCCTGCAATTGATTGAATTGGGACAGCGAACTGGGCAACTATGGGTGAGAGCTACTAGCTCTCACCATAACAACAAACTGGGTGGAGACGGAGCAAGCAAATATCGCGCCAAACAACAGTCTTGGTTCGTCTTTTTTCTCAATGGTCAAATTATCTATTGTCAAGAAGGCAATAGTAATTTATCCAGAATTAGCGATTATTTACGTCATTACCGAGTTGAGATGCAACTCACCGACAAACAAATTGCCTCTCTACCATCAACCGACTCACCAGAGTATGCCTATCTTTGGGCACTCTTGGAGCGGAATATTATCAACCCCAAGATAGCTGGTAGTATCATTCACGGCTTGGTGCATGAAACCCTTTTTGACCTGCTGAGTTTACACCAAGGTAACTTCATTTTCCATCAGGGTGCGGCACTTGCCCCGCAATTAAACACTTTCGAGATTGCTCCATTTGTTACAAAAATTACGAAGCAGGTGCAAGAGTGGAAGCAACTGTATCCACACATTCAGTCACCCGAACAATTGCCAGTGCTATCTGACAAAGTTCAGCTACAATCTTCACTACCAGAAGCAACCGTAAGTAAGCTACAACATTGGGCTGATGGTAAAACATCCTTGCGTCAACTGGCTCGCTATCTCAACCGAGACATTTTGACAGTCGCTAAGGCAATATATCCATATGTGCAACAGAGTTGGTTACAACTAGTATATTCAGTTACAAAAAAAACAGAGGCCCACACTGATAGCTGGGAATTGAAAGGAAAACACAAGGGGCGGATAGTATGTATTGACGATGCGATCGCCATCGGTGAGACTATAAATTCGATCTTACAACCACAAGGTTATGAAGCGATCGCTCTCACCAATCCTTTAGAGGCACTGAGTCTGGTTTTTCAACTCAAACCGGATTTAATTTTATGCGATATTGCCATGTCGGAATTGGAGGGGCACGAGGTTTGCGCCATGCTGCGACATTCAACAGCATTTCGGCTCACACCAATTATCATGCTCACTGGTAAAGATGGATTTATTGATCGAGTCAAAGCTAGGATGGTCGGGGCTACAGATTATTTAACAAAACCATTTACAGACACTGAGTTACTTATGCTCGTAGAGAAATATATCAACATAGAGTCTCAATAGTGCATGGGGCACATAAAGAGATCCAAGATTCGTTGATCTACTAAAAGATCAGGTAAAAGATGTTATCACAGAGTCAGCTAACTCAGTGAAACCTCAATATCCAGGAAAATAGTCAAAAACTAGAATTAATTTATACAGTTAATACTTGCGGAGGAATCAGGGAATGTTCCAAATAGGAACGTCTACATCAGGAGGTAAATAGACATTTATGAGTACAGTTCTGATTGTGGAAGACAGTATCGCGCAAAGGGAGATGATTACAGACCTCCTAAAAGCAACTGGCTTAACAGTGACCCATGCCAGTGACGGATTAGAAGCATTGGAGGCAATTCAAATAGCACCTCCCGATTTAGTGGTATTGGATATTGTCATGCCCCGGATGAACGGCTACGAAGTTTGTCGGCGCTTAAAATCCGATCCAAAAACCCAAAATGTTCCTGTGGTGATGTGTTCTTCCAAAGGCGAAGAATTTGATCGCTATTGGGGCATGAAACAGGGTGCAGATGCCTACATAGCCAAACCATTTCAACCAACCGAGTTGGTGGGAACAGTCAAACAACTGCTGCGAGGATAAGGACAAAAGCAATATGGTCAGCAAACCGGACTTTTTAAGTGGCAGTGGTCAAGACCATTTTCGACCAGAATTACAAGTAGAAAGTCCTGAAGGTGAGTTACATTTGAGGTTTTACATTCCCTCGCATCAGGAGTTTGCACTACAAGCAACTGGCATTCGGGAGGTAATTGAACTAAGTCCTGATAGAATCACCCCGATTCCTAATGCTTCTCCTTTACTTTTGGGTACTCTAAATTTACGAGGTCGAGTTATTTGGGTGGCTGATTTGGGCCAATTTCTTGGGGAAGCAAGTGCATTAAACACAGATAGAGCTGAAATTCCGGTGATTGCCATTGAAGAGCAAGACACAATAGTGGGTTTAGCAGTAGAGGAAATTGGTGGTATGCACTGGTTGGATGTCCAGAATCTCATGCCACCAACTAGTGTTCCAGATACTATGGCTCCCTTTTTACGTGGAGAGTGGTTATTAGGTGCTAAAAACAATCAGTGTCTACGGCTGCTCGATCAAATGGCAATTTTACGGAGTGCTAGGTGGGCAGGATGAAATTGGAGGAGGAAATGGCAGCAAGTATTGATAATTACGAGCCAACATATCAACAGGCGATGAGCGCCTATGTTCAAAGGAATTATGAGGTTGCCGCCACTTTAGTTGACCAAGTGGTGCAAAATTTACCAAATGACCCCAACTCCCATTTGTTACGGGGTCACATCTACTATGTTTTACAGCAGTACGATGTAGCAAAAGAAGAATATCAACAGGTATTAAGCTTGACTGACGATCAAGAAATTATTGGTTTTGCCAATAATGGAATTGAGAATATCAATCAATATTTACAGTCATTCATGGGGCAGATTGATACATCAGGAAGCCAAGAGCAAATAAATTCCTCAGAGATGCCTGATGCACTGGCATATAGTGAACAAGAATTAGAAGATTTGGGCACTAGTGAGGAGTTTGACAGCAATAACCTTGATTTGAACTTTTTTGGAGAGCATGAAGAAACGCTGAATGGCGTTGAAGAATTATCTTCAAAAAGTCCATTTGATCTACCCACAGAAGATAGTATCGGAACGGGAAAAATATCAGATTATTCTACAGCTTTTGGTGATGATCCTTTTGCCTTCAATGAAGAATCACAAGAACAAGAATCAAATAGCAGCAGTTGGGAGGAGAAAACAGAATTAGAGTTGCCTGCTTTCTGGCAGGAAGATGTATCAGAAGATCGTCTTGAAGAATCATTAGGAAATAGTCATTTTTCAGAGAATGGGAAAACTTCTTTTCACGGAAGTTCAGCTAGTGAGAATAGTAATTCTTCCTTTTCTAATTCACAAACTGGTAATCACGAGAATAATTTCCCTGATTTGTTGAGTGAGCCAAAATCTCCAGAGTTGAGTATTGGAAACTTAGAATATACAAAATCTCCTTTGGGAGACGAAACTTTACTGATTGTTGAAGAAGAACTTAGAAATAGTTCATCAACAAATAACAACAGTCAATATGATTTGCCGGAAACCGAAGCACATGATTGGTTAAAGTCAAAAAAACTTGGATTAGAGGAAGGTTACCAGCCAGATTTATCTGATGATGCTTCATCTTTTAGTAGCAATATCCCTCTGAAAGAAAAGCAGTTTAAATCAGGTGAATTCATCGGTAAAAATAACTTTGATGACGATGAAAATTTTGATATGGAAGCATTTGAGTCTGCCTTCGGCTCAGAGGGTATAAGCTCTTATGAAGACTCAAACAATATACTGAATGGAGAAAATTCTAAGAGCAATATAGAGTTTTTAGATGACTTTGAGGAATTTGATGATTTAGGTAACATTCCAGGGTTTGACCTGATCGAAGGAGATTCTAACTTCGGCGATCTAGCAATGCATTCTGCTCCATCAGAAACTAGTGGTAGTGGACGCTCTCAAGTCGTGGATGGTTCTGCAAGTAATGCAGCTAGCGATCGCGAAGAGGAACTATTCACGATGACTGGTTCCCATGAAGGAGTTCCAGTTTTTAGCCAAACAGATGTCTCGAAACTAGAACCCAACGTCAGCATCGAGCAAGGATGGTTAGCACCATTAGAGAATGCCTCGATAGAAAGGAAACAATGGTTAATTGCTGGAAGTGTGGGCATTGTCTCCGCGCTGGTTGTAGCCACAGTTAGCTTTGTCGCCACCACATTTTCGCCAGTCCAACAACGAGAATCAGTTCGAAACACAGGTTGGGCAATGTCCCTAGCAGCTGGGATTGCAGGTTTTGCTACCGCCGGCTTTATGGGGAATCTTGCGCTTAAACAAATTCGGCGCACAACCAATGATCTGCAAGCTCAGTTTGAGGCTGTACGCCAAGGAAATTTGAATGCTCAAGCCACAGTGTTTTCCGAAGATGAATTTGGGCATTTAGCCAGTGGCTTTAATGAAATGGCGCGGGTAATTTTTACGACCACAAGTGAAGCCCAACGGAAGGCTGATGAACAAGAGGAAGCTAAAGAAAACCTGCAACGCCAAGTGATTCGTCTTTTGGATGATGTGGAAGGAGCTGCTAGAGGCGATTTAACAGTCCAAGCGGAAGTAACAGCCGACGTACTGGGAGCCGTAGCTGATGCCTTTAACCTGACAATTCAAAACCTGCGGGATATCGTCCAACAGGTAAAAGTGGCGGCGAAAGATGTGACAAAAGGTGCAACAAACTCTGAAACCTTTGCTAGAGCCTTATCTAGTGACGCTTTGCGTCAAGCAGAAGAGTTGGCAGTGACGCTGAATTCTGTACAGGTAATGACCGACTCGATTCAGCGGGTAGCAGAGGCGGCACGGGAAGCTGAAACCGTTGCTCGTGATGCTAGTACGATCGCTCTAAAAGGTGGCGAAGCCGTAGAAAATACCGTAGCAGGGATTTTGGAAATTCGAGAAACCGTTGCCGAAACCACTCGAAAAGTGAAGCGGTTGGCGGAATCTTCCCAAGAAATTTCTAAAATTGTGGCGTTGATTTCTCAAATTGCTTCGAGAACAAACTTGTTAGCACTCAATGCTAGTATTGAGGCGGCAAGGGCGGGAGAAGCTGGACGCGGGTTTGCGATCGTCGCGGATGAAGTGCGCCAGTTAGCAGATAAATCTGCTAAGTCCTTGAAGGAAATTGAACAAATTGTGATGCAAATCCAAAGCGAAACAGGCTCTGTAATGACCGCGATGGAAGAAGGCACACAACAAGTAATTAAAGGGACAAAATTGGCAGAAGAAGCCAAGCGATCGCTCGAAAACATTATTCAAGTAGCGAATCGCATCGATATTCTTGTACGCTCGATTACCAGCGACACTGTAGAACAGACTGAAACTTCCCGCGCCGTCGCTCATGTAATGCAATCAGTAGAACTCACCGCGCAAGAAACTTCCCAGGAAGCACAGCGAGTTTCAGGTGCCCTACAACACTTAGTAGGTGTATCCCGTGACTTGATTGCCTCCGTTGAACGTTTCCGAGTGGAAACTATGGAAACCAGGTAAAAAAGTTAGGAGTTAGGAGCGAGGAGTTAGAAATAAAAATCACAACTCACAACTTGAAATAAAGTTAGGAGTTAGGAGTGAAAAGTTAGAAATAAAAATTACAACTCATAACTCATAATTCATAACTCACAACTCATAACTCACAACTCATAACTCACAACTCATAACTCACAACTCATAACTCACAACTTTTGCTATGCTGCCGGAACAACAACAGCGGATTTTGGGTTACTTTATTGAAGAAGCCAGGGATCACCTGAATACCATTGAGCAGGGCTTGCTGAATTTAGAGGGTACTCTGAACGACCCGGAAATGATCAGTGAAGTCTTCCGGGCGGCTCACTCCATCAAAGGAGGAGCGGCGATGCTTGGATTGACTAGCATCCAGCATACATCTCACCGTCTAGAAGATTGTTTCAAAGTTCTTAAAGAGCATCCGGTTCAGGTTGACCAAAAGTTAGAGTCCTTATTTCTTGGTGTATCTGATACCCTGAAAGTGCTGTTAGAGCATTTGAGCGGGCCATTTGGTCTTTCTGAAGATGCAGCTAATACTTTGATGTCAGAAACTGAGCCGGTCTTTCAATGGCTGAATCAGCATTTGGAATTACTTGTAGAACAAGGGAATAGTGGAGTAACTAGTAGTACTGACGCAACAGAATTACACACAACCTCTGTAGAGAACGTCTCCACACTTACAGAACTTTTCCTGCGGCGAGATATTCCCAGTGTGACAGAAGATGCTCATCAGGAATCTCCAGAAACATCCTTCTCAATAATACCCCAGCAGGTACAGTCGCCAGTCACCGCAAAAGAAAATAATAATTGGGGCGAATTTCAAGCCCAAGTGCTGCAAAGATTGCGGGAAATGTTGCAACTGTTTAAGCAAACAACAACATCCTCAACTCGACAAAACCTTCAGCAATGCTGTTACCAGTTAGTCAGACTTGGTGAGACTTGGAAGTTATCCAAGTGGTGTGTTTTGTGTCAAGCAGCAGCCAGTGCGATCGGTAATCCTGAAAATACTTATCTGACGTTAGCTAAAATTGTCATTACCGAAATCAAGCAAGCTCAAGAATTAGTCCTACAAGGTAGGGAAGCCGAAATTGCAATTAGTCAGCAACTAGAAGCACTTTTGAGCTTTGCAGAAATTGAGTTGTTAGAAATAACCCCTGATTTATTTGACGAACAGTCTGCGGTTTTGACAGAATCATCAACTGTGTCAGAGCGAGTTCTATCTGGTAACACCGAGTCATTAGCCCAGACAACTGAAGAACTGAATCTAGACGATCATACTAGCGATGACTCCTATCTTCAACAAAGGACACCACTAAACGCTGCAACTCATACTAGTTTTACTTTCACCACACATGACGAAGCACATCCAATTAGTAGCAATCTTGACCCCAATGGCCCAGAAGTAGGAATAGCTGAGTTAAATACCCTTGCCGATTTATTTGAAGGTGATACTCCCGAACTAGATGAAAGCTGGCATCAAGAAGAAACCTTAGATGTTGCCACCGATGACTTTGGAATTGATTTCAGCAGCACTGATGCTGAGGATGCTCATAGCGATTTATCCGATTTACTCTCTTTTGATGAAGACACAAGCAACGAGCAGCATCTAACAACCACAGCTACGACAGAAGATTTATCCCTATTATTTGGCGACAATTTCCTAGAAAAAGAGAATTCAGAATCGCAAAATCAAGAAACATCTGCTACGACTCTAGAGCTAAGTGATATTAACGTACTTGATATAAATTTAGATTCTTCTTCCCAGGATTTACAAGAATTTATTGATATTTCTAGTGATATAAACTTGCCTCCTAATGTCAACAAAAACGATGTGGTTGAAGATTTCTTGACACTGGCACTAGATAATGATGCCGAACTATTGCCTACAGGTGAAGTTACTCAACCAGAAACTGAGGCGTTGGCCAGTGTGGAACTATCTACGAACCAACAAAACAGTCTTGATAAATTATTTTTAGAAACTAGAAATGCAAATTGGGTAGAGGAAATTACCTCTAGTGACTATATAGAATTACCCCAGCAAACAGGCTTGTCTTTAGATAACCTATTCGCTGAAATGGAAGAACAGATACTACTGCCTACAACCGAGCCAGAACTCGGTGATTTATTTGATACATCTCCAGCAACAGCACCTGAGTTTTCTCAATCAGAAAATGATCTGAGCAACTTCTGGAACCAGGAAACCACAGAGGAAGAGGACGAATTCGATTCCTTAATTGAGCAGAATGTGGAAAGGGCATTAGAGGAGAGTTTGTTTGCTGCGGCTGATGACATTTTTGCCGATAGTCAGCAGCCAATACCTTCTGCTATAACCAGTTTTGACATAGAAGAAGATTTTGATATCAATTTCCAGCACCAAGAGCAGCTAGATTTGATATTCTCATCGGATTCTGGAGATGATTTATTTGATGAGTTAGCACCGAGTAACTCAACTATTTTCCCTGCAATCAACGATAGCGTACAGCCCTCCATGCTTGAAACGCCGTTGTTCTCGCAGCATCCAGAAGAGGAAATTCTCAGGTCGCAACAACCATTTGTTCCAGAATTTACTAATCAGCCCCTAGATATATCTGCTGTTGATCTGGAACTTAATTCATTCAGCGCTTTCGATGAAAACACAAATGAAAATCCCCAACTGTTGTTTGAGAATGTAGCTACAGATTCCACCTACATTCAGATGGAAACCACAGATAATACTGTGGATGAACTATCGGCTACAGAAAATTCTCTAGATATCAGTTTTGGTGAAACTTCCGATTCAGCATCACCCCAAGTACAGCCAGATGATTTATTTGGTTTCAATGAAAATCCCCACCTATTGTTTGAGGATGTAGCTACAGACTCTACCTATATTCAGATGGAAACCACAGATAATACTGTGGATGAACTATCGGCTACAGAAAATTCTCTAGATATCAGTTTTGGTGAAACTTCCGATTCAGCATCACCCCAAGTACAGCCAGATGATTTATTTGGTTTCAATGAAAATCCCCACCTATTGTTTGAGGATGTAGCTACAGACTCTACCTATATTCAGATGGAAACCACAGATAATACTGTGGATGAACTATCGGCTACAGAAAATTCTCTAGATATCAGTTTTAGTGAAGCTTCTGATTCAGTCGATATCAGTCAAGAAGTGTTAGATACTGAGGGTAATAATTTAGAAACTACCTTTGAGTTTACAGAAAATCCAGCTTTTGAAGGTACAGGACTGGGTTTTACAAATGATTTATTGTCTCCAAAAACTGCTCTGCCAGAAGCAGAAAACCAGGAAAAATTAGGAGAAAACACAGCAGAAATTGACTTACAGCCTGTCAATAACTTCACACAAACGGTTATTCAGGAAGCTGTAGAAACCGATTTGTGGGATTTAGGAAAGACATCTGAAACTGTAGTAGTCTCAGAAAGCGAAAATGCTATTGTTGCCTCAACTGAAGAATTGGTAACGACAGAAACCGTTGAAGTAGTTGCTTCAGAAGATGAATTTGCAGATTTAGAAGCATTACTAGGAGAAGAAGTAGCACTTAACCCCAAAGTTACGTCAATACCAGAAGTAGATTTTACAGCCCTAGAAGAATTGCTCGGTACAGATAAAGACAGCGATGTCTACGACGGGCTACACCCACGCCAGCCCTTCAACACTCAACCAGTCTTGGCGAAAAATGTCATTCCATCACCAGGCATAGATGAATTTGGTGACTTGGAGAAGTTGCTGGCAGAAGCAGATCAAACAATATCTCATTCACCAGTAGCAAAATCCAACACCAGCAAAGCTCCCCGTCCCTCTACTCGTCGGGCTGCGAGATTTGAAGAAACGATGAAGGTTCCAGTTAAGCAACTGGACGATATGAGTAATTTAGTTGGGGAGTTGGTGGTAAATCGCAATACCTTAGAGCAGGATCATGAACGGCTGCGGCAGTCATTAGATAACTTACTGATTCAGGTACAGCAACTCTCGGATGTGGGCGCAAGGATGCAAGAGTTGTACGAGCGATCGCTATTAGAAGCTTCTCTGTTAGCTGGGCGCAAAAAGAAAGACTCCGGCTTCCAAGCACCTGATTCGAATGCCGATAGGGGTTTTAGCGAATTAGAAATGGATCGTTTTACTCCCTTCCATACACTATCCCAGCAGATGATTGAACGCATTGTGCGAGTCCGTGAGTCGGCAAGTGACATTGATTTCGTTACCGAAGAAACCGAGCGGGTAGCAAGGCAGTTCCGCCAAGTAACCACCCAGCTACAAGAGGGACTAACAAGAGCGCGAATGGTGCCTTTTGCCCAAACTATCGATCGCTGGCGGCGAGGAGTGCGCGACAACGCCATCAAGTGTGGCAAGCAAGTGGAGTTGGTGATCGAAGGTGGTGATACCTTAATTGACAAGATGATTTTGGATCATCTGACCGATCCGTTAACTCATATGCTGAATAATGCGATCGCTCACGGTATTGAAACGCCAGAAGAACGACAAGCTGCTGGTAAACCACCCGTAGGAATCATTACTATCCGTGCCTTCCACCAAGGAAACCAAACGATCATTTCCGTAGGCGATGATGGTGCTGGTATCGATTCAGCAAAGGTTAAAGCGAAGGCGGTGAAGATTGGCATGATTACGGAAGCGCAAGCAAAAGCCATGTCTCGTCTGGAAGTCTATGATCTGTTGTTCCAGTCTGGTTTTACGATTAAAGACCAGGCAGATGAAATTTCTGGTCGTGGTGTGGGTATGGACGTAGTGCGCTCCGAGATTAGCGAAATCCGTGGGACAGTGAACACCGATTCTGCGATCGGTAAGGGAACCACCTTCACCATCCGTCTGCCACTGACTCTGAGTATTTGTAAAGCTCTCTGCTGCGTCTCTGATCGATCTAGAATTGCTTTCCCGATGGACGGTGTAGAAGATACGCTGGATATACCAGTCAAAAATATTCAGCACGATGCCAATGGGCAATCATTTATTTCCTGGCGCGATACGGTGTTGCCATTCCGTCCTCTGAAGGAACTTTTAACCTTCAATCGCCAGATTAGTCGCGGTAATGTCTATGGCGGCACCAGAGATGATGATATGGTTTCTGTGGTCGTCGTGCGATCGGCAAATACCCTAATTGCTCTACAGATTGACCTAGTGTTAAGTGAGCAAGAAATTGTAATTAAGCAATTTGAAGGCCCAGCACCTAAACCCATTGGTGTAGCTGGTGCTACAGTCCTTGGTGATGGTCGCATTATGCCCATTGCTGATGTGCTGGAAATAATTGACATCTTCCAGGGACGGATTTCTACACAAATTGGTGGCAATTCTTGGCAACAGAAAGGGATTCCCGTAGACACCTCTCCTACGAAGATTGACCCGACAGTGCTGATCGTCGATGACTCAATTACAGTCCGAGAATTGCTCTCCTTAACATTTAACAAGGCAGGTTATCGCGTAGAACAGGCGCGTGACGGACAGGAAGCTTGGGATAAACTGCGCTCTGGTCTGCCTTGCGATATCGTATTTTGTGACATCGAAATGCCCCGCTGCGATGGTCTGGAATTACTCTCTCGCATTCAGAAAGACTCTAACCTCAACCACCTACCGATCGCTATGCTCACCTCTCGCGGTGCAGACAAGCACAGACAAATAGCAGCTCAACTCGGTGCTAGTGGCTACTTTACCAAGCCCTATCTCGAAGAAGCTCTACTTGAAGCTGCGGCGCGGATGTTGAAAGGGGAGAAACTTGTTAGCACTACAAGTAATGTTTAGTAATTGACACTCCCACCCCTTGAAAGGGTGGGATTCTTGGTTTACCGATGTGACTTGTCTCAACTAAATATTAAGCAAGACTGCGGCTAAAGCGCTAACCTAAGCATATTGGAACTTGTATTAGTGTAATCAAGCCAGCAAAGGGATTTTGCCAGTTCTCTATGCATGATCGGCACAAAGCTGGGTAGTTCACTTTTTGCATATATTAAGGGCAAATGCTTCAGCTAGTTCTTCGACAGGCTGCTAGTGATGAATAAAAAATAATTACTCAGTTTGAATAAATAATCGAAATATACTATATATACATTTTATTTAGCAAAACCAAACTAAGATAAGGATCTTTCCCAATTTCTGTGCTTTACTTCAGTACAACTTTTTGAGGATAATCCCAAAATAGCTGAAAATATTGCCTAAATGGCAACATTGCACTGCTGAGTTTAGGTATTGTCAGTGTTGAGTTTATCTATTGTGGATTCTACACTCAGACTTGTCTATTAATTACGTAAAGTTTGTATAAAGGACTATAACTAACCTGCTTTTAATACTGGATCTCAAATTTGCACTGTCATCTGCTCAACTTTATATATACAGAAGGGGGAAATTTGGTATATTTAATCATTTTCCTATACCAAAATCTACGTTAGAAAGAGAATAGATGAAACATCTAAGCAAGAACTATTATAACGATGCAAAACTACGTTATAGTCTGTTCTAGCTGTGAATTTCGCTGCACATCGCCAATAAAAGCCAAATATGTAACTTTTCTGTAGTTGACTAGTGCTAGATTTAAGTTACTCTTAAAGCGGAACGCTTCCTGTAAGAATCTACCCTGACAGAAGTGTATAAAGATATAGTTAAATTTAGCAATTCTGTCCGAGATTTTTAATTTGCAAACTGAATAGTTTGATACGGCGCTCAAAACTCTGATCTACTACCCTAAACAAGGTAGTCAATTAACGACTCAATATCATCTGTCTGGTAATTGTAATGAATAGTTTACAATACCAATGGATGAGAAAATCTAAAGAAAATATAAAAGAAACTCAAATGACTGTGGTGTCTGGAGGACAAAAGTGTTTCTGAGACTAGCACATCAACATCGACAATTCGTCCAAGACTTGGTAATGAACCTGCAAGCCTTGGCGGTTGTATTAGAGCGGCGCGGCTATCCTGCGTCCTGTTACACCTGTGGCGACCAAATGAATAGTGCTTCGTTTATGGTTAGCTTAGGTGATAACCATCTGATTCGTTTTTTAGTGTCCGATTACGGGATTACTTGGACGGAAATGCGGGATGACCGCGAATTAATGAAGCTAGAAGGTGCGGAGGCAATTAGCCAACTAGACGAACTGGCTGATCTTGTCAAGCAATCTATGCAAACCGATACAGGCTCTAAAACTCTTGCCAAGAAGTATTAAGGTTCCAAAGGTCGATCGCAAATTAGAAATTGATTATCGGTAATTGGTAATGATGGCTTAGTTAGCGATCGCTCTTAACCTATTCTCCATAAATATTAAGTGATTGGCTCGTGGCTGGCCCATCGCATATTTTTTGGTATCTGCTAAAACCTTGCGAACCGGATTTTGAGCCTTTAGATGGAAGCTGTTAAAAGGCACCAAATTTAGCGATTGGGTAATTGTGCGCTCCTCTTTTCCCAAAATTTCATCAAAATGCGATAACTTCTCTACGTTCGCGCAGCGTGTCGCAGACAGACGCTCTTGCTAGCTCGCTTCCCCGTAGGGGTACGTTAAGCTCCGCTAACACAGTTTTAGTTAATTATGTCTATAATTTTTGCAGCAGCGATCGCCATTACCGGATTTTACAATAGCGATCGCCATTACCGGATTTTACAATTGATACATTAGCCACAAACTTGAAAAAGACATTCTCTGGCAAAGCTAAAGTCCATTGCCAATCAAAATAAAGGGTGCCCAATAGTATGGGTGACTAAAGCTACTAACTGCTGCTACAGGTGCATTGTGACTTAGAGACTTCCTGTCTCCAGTAATTAATGAGACTTGGGCTTGTCGTAAAGCTTCAGTTTTAGTCAGCTTATCGGTAGATAAGATACCATAAAAAGCACTCATGAGTGCTTGTGTACCACCATCATCCACAGACCACAACGAGGCGATCGCAGCTCTTGCGCCGGTTTGTTGCATTTGATAGCCAAAGCCCAAAATTTCCTCACCGTTACCCAACTTGCCTCCCAAGCCGGTTTCACAGGCGCTCAACACTACCAAATCTACATTGGGGAGTGACCAAGTGGCGACATTTCTAAAGTTAACGCGATCGCCATTCCCAAATAAAATAAACGAATCTTCTGGTTTACCCACGACAAAGGCTGCATGAGTCGCTAAATGGACAATTGTATAGTCATCCATTTGGGGTACAGCGACTTTGGGACTAAAGGCATCGTCTAAAAGCTTCGTAGTTTCAGGAACCGCAGCTGCTAGACTTTCGACCTCCCGCGTTGCAAAGGGTAAGCCAGCGAAAGCAACTTGCCGATTACCAACTTTGATTTGATAATTACCTTTAGTAAAAGCGCCGGCTAAAACCCGTAAAGTAGATTGTTGTGGGGTGTTTAAGTTAGTCAGGCTGGCAGATGTAATGTGATTGACACTGAAACGCTGCACTAGCCATTGTTTACCATCATATAAAGCAGTTAAAGGAATGTAGCGTAACTGGTCATCTGGAGCGTAAATCAGAGTTTGTGTACCTGATAGCTTCAGGTCTTTTTCTATTGGTTTAATTAGCCAGTCATACAATTGGCGTGCAGGTGCTTTGATATTTCGACTGGGATTGATTAAAGCTTGGCGGAAAGTACCAATTGTTTGATGAAGGTTTTCGCGTTTTACAGCAACGGTGCGATGAATTGGTGGAGATTCAGGAGTTACCAATACCAATTCCAAACTATCTTTTAAAATCAGTGGGTAGATTAGTGCCGATTTTTGAGGTAATCGCGCCAAATTATCCCGAAGTTCATTGAGACTCTCCAATTCCAAATTTTGCCGCCTAGCTGTACGGCTAATTTGCTCTATCTGTGCTTTTACTGAAGGACTATTGATAAATTCGTTAAATCCATCCAAGAGTTGCTGTTGATTTAGGACTAATTGCTCGATGCGTTGTTTCTGTTGGAGCGATCGCTCTTTGGGGGAAATCTTCCGTAATGTCGTCAGTTCTTTACCCAGCACAACAGCATTATCCACACTTTGATCCAACTTTTGTTTAATTGGTTTTTCTGTTGCCGCTATATTAATACCTTTGGCAGTACGTTGATTACCTGACACATTCTGGAGATATTCCTCTAGTTCTTCAACTTTGAGTAAATCCATTGTCCTTTGTGCTTCAGCAACACGTTCCTGTTTGAGCAATCGTTCACCCAAAATGCGATAAGTCTGGCTAACAGTTATGCTGTAAGCATCTGGTTGTGGCGCACTCAGTGCTGACGGTTTCAAGCGAGCTTTCTCACGATTAATCAAGCAGTGCTTGTAGAAAAAAATTGCTAACTCTGGTTTGTTTTGGATATCAAATAAGTAACCTATGTTACTGTAGGTTTTGCCAAGTTGAACGAGATCCCCAAGTTCTTTGTTAATTAATATTGCTTGCTGATAGGATTGAAGTGCTTCGTGATACTTTTTTTGACTTTGGTAGATTCTGCCAATATTATTGAATGTTACTGCTTCCCAAGAGCGCTCTCCAAGTTCTCTAGTTAGGGCTAATGCTTTCTGTAATATCTGCAACGCTTCTTGCGATTGACCTTGACGAGATTCTTTGATAGCTTCTTCATTGAGCCTTGCAATTTCTGAAAGCTGATTATTGTTGGGTAAAGCTTGAGCTTTTTCTCCAGAGTTGTACCTCAACCTTGCATTTCTGCTTACCTGGTTATTGTCTGGATACACCATCCCAAAACCTAGTAAACTAAGTAGTGTCAAAGTAACAACACTCACATACCGGAGATTAGGCTGCATAACAAAACACTCCCTATACTCGGAAGTGTAAATATTAAATCAAGAAGTCAGGCAACGCAATTAATTTTTATGCTATTCAATAATTTGGAAAATTTATAGGTGCTGAGAATTTGAACATGTCAGAAGAAAAACCCAGCCAACCAAAACTACCACCAACCAGCGCCCTTGACAATCCATCAAGTCATGAATTTGGGAATTGGTTTGAATATCCTGTCAGAGTGCAACCTCACCACACTGACTATGCAGGTGTTGTCTGGCACGGTTCCTATATAGCTTGGATGGAAGAAGCGCGGAATGAATGCTTGCGATCTATAGGGATTGAATTTGCTGATTTAGCCGCTATAGGTTGCGATTTACCAGTTGTAGAACTGTCGGTGCGCTATCACCGTTCAATTCAATTGGGTATGGCAGTGGTGGTAAAAACGCGCATGGCTGAGGTGACTGGCGTCCGAATCAATTGGGATTATGCCATTGTCTCAACTGATGGACAACAATTGTACGTCACTGCCAAGGTGACTTTAGTCGCTTTAGATCGCGAAAGAGGCAAGATTATGCGTCAGTTACCACCGAGTTTTAAGGATGCATTTGCTAAAATTTCAGCATTAAATAATAATTGAACAACAAAGGTTACAGACAAGATTTGCTTGAATGTTGAAAATTTTATTTGTTCATTTTTTGTAATTCACCTTCATCAAAAAAGGTGAATTTTTAATTTTTTACTTGCCGTTTTGGAACTGCGATATAGTTTGCGTAAACTGCGTTATATGATGCCAAATATCTTGTGGGGTAATGCCAAAACCAATGTTTAATAAAATCAGGATTGCAGCAAGAGTTAATGCATTGCTAACGGTTGCTTTCAACAACTTCCACAATATTATAAAGATAATCCAGGCTACAATCAACGTAGCAATCATAATGTAGAAATTCCTTAACAATAGCCCTTACCTGAAAAGGTCTTTATTCAGAAAGGGGAAGTTTTTATCTGAAATTAAAAATTACTAGTACTAAAGCTAATAGACCTAATTTGGAATAGATACTAAAGCTAAAATTTTTTAACTGTACCAATGCTATTTTACCTGAAAACGAGACAAGGATTCAGATAAGAGGCAACTTATTTGGCAATTTGGCAGAATTATTAAAAAGATTTTTTATTGATATTTCTGTATAAATAATTACAGTATAAAAAAGTTTTATTTTTGGAAGGATACAGTAACGCTATTTGATTTATGAGAATCAAAAGGCTTAGAGTAGAGTGTATGGTCACAAAAATTTATACAAAAGTTGGAAAGTTTTATAGCATGGCATATTTAGGGTTGGTTGCCCTAGGTTTTGCAGCTAATGCAATAATTTGGATTATGATAGCTCGAAATAATACTGCTGGGAATGAGATATCTTTTACAACAATATTTTTTCTGGCGATCGCTACTTTAGTGACAGTTGCCACAATAGTTGGAATATTTAAAGAAAAGGTGTGGGCAAAATGGATTACAATTGCGATCTATAGTTGGTATATTTTTGGTATTACTCAGACAATCATCAGCGTATATTTATCAGGCTCATCTGTAATATCTAGAACGTCCTTTAAAGTAATACATTTAATCGCTTTAATTCTTCCAGTTTTAGGAATTGTTTTGTTATTACAAAAGCCAAAAACAAATGTCTCTAGTTAATCAATAGCTATCTCATATCATGTCCGGTAAAAGACTTATCATTAAAACCGCAGGGGGCAGGGGGCAGGGGGAAAGAGAGTTTTAAGATTTTTGCATAGATGCCCTGAATAATAACTAATTAAGCGGACATGATATCAGACAAAGAATCTAACAAGGCATAGTAGCGGATGGACAAAAATACAGTTTTAGAAGTTACTTATCGCAACTAAATTTAACCGTTAGCCTTCAGCATTAAGTTGAAGGCTAAACACGAATTGGTCAAGAGCCAGAAAATCTGCCTTTTGGGTATCTGAACTAAAGGTTTTTACCGCAGAGAAATTATCCGCGATTGAGTTTCTAACTTTTCAGTCGCTATTAAAACTTCTTGTCTTGCCCATTTATCTGCTGTCAAAATGTCATCTAAAGAAGGATTAGCACGGTTATCATTTTGATGGCGATCGCACACCCATTCTATACACCGGGGAATATCTAAAAATCGAATTTTTTCTTCTAAAAATAAAGCTACAGCTTGCTCATTGGCAGCATTCAACACAGCGGGCATCGAACCACCAGCTTTACCCACAGCATAAGCCAACTTCATGCAAGGATACTTTTGATGATCTGGTTCACGGAAGGTTAAATTTCCAGCTTTGACTAAATCTAGTCGTTCCCAGTTGGTGTAGATGCGATCGGGCCAAGATAGAGCATACAGTAAGGGTAAACGCATATCCGGCCAACCGAGTTGGGCTAAAACTGAAGTATCTTGCAGTTCAATCAACGAGTGAATAATGCTCTGGGGATGAATGACAATTTCAATATCGTCATAATCCAACCCAAACAGAAAGTGAGCCTCAATTACTTCCAGTCCTTTATTCATCAAAGTAGCAGAGTCTACTGTGATTTTCCGCCCCATCGACCAATTAGGATGTTTGAGAGCATCAGCAACGGTTACATCTGCTAACTTTTCTACATCCCAGTCTCGGAAAGCCCCACCAGATGCTGTGAGCAAAATTTTCCGCAAACCTGCCTTTGGTACACCTTGGAGGCATTGGAAAATTGCGGAATGTTCGGAATCAGCTGGGAGTAATTTTACACCGTGTTTTTCGACTAGGGGTAGAACCACAGGGGCCCCAGCAATCAGGGTTTCTTTGTTCGCTAAGGCAATATCTTTACCAGCTTCAATAGCTGCGATCGTTGGTAGTAAGCCAGCACAACCAACGATACCAGTGACAACAGTTTGGGCATCGCCGTAACGAGCGACTTCTATCACTCCGGCTTCGCCTGCGAGTAGAATTGGTTGGGGATCGAGATCAATGATTGCTTCTTTGAGCGCTGGTAATTTATCTTCTGAGCAAATGGCTGCTATTTCCGGCCGAAACTGCCGAATTTGAGCAGCCAACATCTCTACATTGCTCCCAGCTGCCAATCCCACAATCCGAAACTGATCTGGGTACTGAGTGACAATATCTAAAGTCTGAGTACCAATAGAACCAGTGGAACCAACAAGAGTAATCGCTTTCACAATTGCTTAAGGATTTACAGACAACTCCCACTATAAATTGCTGGGGACTCTTTAATAACAGCAATCCCTATAATCGATACACTGACAACGAGTAGAGACGCGGCGAGGGGGAGGCGCAAAGAAGGACTATTTACCCGTGTCCTCGTCACTACGCCCCAATCCGTTAATTTCAACTCCATAGACTGCTAGCCATAAAGTACTAAAGTTGCTCAATTTTCATATAACTAGACAAAAATTGTATTTATAAATACTATACTTTTAAAGATAAATTCCGAGAAAATTGGCAAAAGTAACCAAATAAGAAATAATTTCAATTAATTGCTAATTTGTCCAGTTTGTTAATTATGTTGGTGGAGGATTTAATATGCAAAATATTACTCATAAATTGCTGTGTTGCAGCCATAGGTAAAAGGATGCATAAAGGAGTTTGTTGAAGCACTCAACCTTATGGTCAAAGTTCAGATAGTTATAAAAAAAGTTTTATGGAAAAATTATTTCCTGTTTCCAGCAGCAATATGGCTTGCCAGCCGAATATTCATTTGGACAGCTATGTTGCTGGTTGCGCCAAAGCTACCGTTACCAGCAGAAAAATTATTGCCCCATTTTAGCTGGGGGGTTGTTGATGCATGGGATAGTATGCATTACCGAGCGATCGCTACTTCTGGCTATCAATTTGTAAATGATGGTAAGCAACATAATCTTGCTTTCTTTCCCCTTTTTCCCTTAACCATCTGGGTTTTGATGAAGTTGGGCTTACCGTTTGAATTAGCAGGTACGTTAGTCAACAACTTGGCATTTTTCGCAGCACTTTACTATTTATACTTTTGGGTCAAAGAGCATTATGGCATCAATGCAGCACAGTGGACTACTGCTGTGGTTTCTTTGTATCCATCTTCTATGTTTACGGGGGTGATTTACACAGAAGGGCTGTATTTATTTTTGAGTACGGCCGCTTTGCGGGCGTTTGATCAAAAGCAATATGGTTGGACTGCGCTTTGGGGGGCGATGGCGACAGCAACACGTCCTACAGGTATGGCACTAATTCCAGCATTTGCGATCGCAGCGTGGAAAGAACGCCGACCACCCATTGCCTATATAGCTGGTTTGACTACCGCGATTGGCATACTTCTATTCAGTTTGTATTGTGCGATTTATTTTGGCAACCCTTTAGCATTTATCGAAGCACAACGAGGATGGCGACCAACTCTGGGGTTTGATTGGCAGGGTTGGTTAAATATGCTTATGCAAATTGCAGTCGGCACAAAAAATTGGCAATATGGTTGGATTCAAAAACCATCTGGCGGCATTCAAGACCCCTGGTATCTCTTGTTGTTTGGCGTGATTGTTGCCAGTAGCTATCTTTTATGGCGTTTCCGTCAACATTTTCGTTCTGGGAAATTATTCTATAGCTTTTATGCTTTAGTCTTATTTTTGTTGATTCTGGCAAGTGAAGAGTGGATCAATAACTTGCTCAACTTGTTCATGGTCTTGGGTGGTGGCTATATGTTGTGGCGCTTACACACGCAACTGACCCCAGTTACAGTTATCTATGGCTTTTGTGGTATTGGTTTGCTGCTAGCCTCTGGAGGTACTATCTCCTTAAGCCGTCTCGCCTACGGTATTGTACCTCTCAATATAGCCATTGGTGTGCTGCTATCTCGCCATCCTCGCCAGGGATATTTAGTATTGGGCGTTTTTGTGACATTACTAGCCAAAATAGCTGTAGGATTTGCCCAAGAGCGCTGGGTTGGTTAGAAGGTTTGATCCATATATTTAAATTTCCTAATGAATGTATCCAATCAAACGAAGATAGCGATCGCTTCATTATTTGTAGGTGTAGGTGCCATTTCTTTTGGCTCTATTTTTATGAAATTGAGCGAAACAGAACTCAGCCCCAATGCCACTGTATTTAATCGTTTTTGGCTTGCTAGTTTGGTCTTCTTGCTGTGGCATGGATACAAGGCAATACGGCAGCGATTTTCCTTAGACAAACCTATAGAACAGCAGACCTACACCAGTCGGGATCTATTGCTATTGCTAGGTGCTGGTATTCTTTGGGCTGCCACTTTAGTATTTTTAGCTTGGTCACTAACTCAAACTAGCGTTGCGATTTCTAGTGTGTTGCATAATCTCGCCCCGATATTTACTAGCTTAGGGGTGTGGCTGTTATTTCGTCAGCGTTTTGAGAGCCAATTCCTGATTGGGATGATCATCGCCCTTGGAGGAGCGATCGCTATTGAATTTGAGGAACTGCAAATTGCTACAGACGAAGTTCAAGGAAGCTTTGCTGCGATCGTTTCTGCGGTTTTCTTAGGTGGATACCTGCTGATCGTAGAAAAATTACGAACCAAATTTTCTCCTGCCACAATCCAGTTGTGGATCTGTGCGATCGCTGCTTTAGTCATCTTACCCATACTTTTGTTCACTCAAGATCAGCTTTTCCCCTCTACACTCGGTGGCTGGCTTTGGGTAATTTCCTTAGCGCTGATCTGCCAAGTTTTAGGTCATGGACTTTTGACCTATAGCCTTGCTAGGTTTTCCTCCGTGGTTGTCTCCTTGGTGCATCTGTTAGAGCCTGTATTTAGCGGCATTTTCGCTCTTGTAATTTTTTCGGAAAAATTAACTTTCTCAAATTGGATAGGTTTCGCTGTAGTTTTAATAGGTTTATACTTAGCCGTATCTAGCCAAGCTGCTATTAATTACCCGTTCCAAGAATCAGTCAAAAATATAATTACCACTCTCGTTAAAAGTATGACGCTGAAACTGTCATTACTAAAGCAACAATTCTCTGAAACACCAGCTTTATTAGGAACTATCTCATTATTTATTGCCCTGATCCCCATATCTTTAGCACCATCTCTGACCAAATTGTGTCAACAAGAAATTGGTGCAAATGCTGTGGTATTTCATCGCAGTTGGATCGCCACAGTCGTCTTTGCGCTATGGAATGGACTTGAGGCTTTCCGCAACCAAAAGTCCGATAACCAATCTATAGAACAGAAGCCTTTTACGAGTCAAGATGTGTGGTTGTTGTTGGCAATGGGAACAGCTGCTGCAACCTACCTCCTCTTGTGGGCTTGGTCGCTAAGTCAAACTAGCGTTGCCAACGTGGCTTTACTATCTAATTTGAACTCCTTATTTGTTGCTTTGGCTGGGTATCTTTTATTCGGTCGGCGCTTTGATAACAGATTCGTTATTGGTCTGGTTATGGCACTTTTAGGAGCGATCGCATTTGAACTCAATAAGGTGCAATTTGCAACTGACCAAATACTCGGTGATGCCTTAGCATTGCTAACTGCGATTTTTATGGCTACGTGTATGCTGCTAATAGAACGACTGCGAACCCGTTTTAGCACCGCAACCATCATGCTATGGCGCTGTGGAATCACAACAATGTTTCTACTACCCGTCCTCCCATTTCTCGAAGATAGGCTGCTTCCCTATTCCTGGATGGGTTGGTTTTTCATCATTTTCCAAGCCCTATTTTGCCAAGTGTTAGGTCAGGGACTTTTGGCTTATAGCCTCAGCAGAATCTCTTCAAGTGTCGTCGCCGTCACGCTTCTTATCGAACCAGTCCTAGCCTCCATTTTTGCTTGGTTTATTTTTTCAGAACAAGTAGGTTTGTTTGACTGGGCAACTTTTGCCGTAGTTTTAGCGGGTATCTATCTAGCCCAATCTAGTCAATCCACAGTTCAAGTAACGAACGAAGGATCGTAGCACCATGATAGGTAGTGAACAAACCCAGCATCCTCATTGGGGATACCCAATTATCTAATTTTTTAGGTAATATTCTATCTAATATTCGTTGGTGTAATTAATTTTTGGTAACCAGAGTAAATCCGTTAGCTGCTCCTATAATTTGACTATCAGTTAAATTGATTTGCTGTAAAGCCGCATTGTCTAATAGTAAATAAGATTTATTAGATAACATTTTTTGTAAAAGTGGCACAGTTGCAGCAGTTACCTTGCAATCGCTGTAAAAGTCTAAACTAGGACGCTCATAAGCAAAAGAGGTATAAATTTGTGTTCCTGGTGAAACATTTGCCCGAATTAAGGCTGCGACTGGTTTAACTGGAAAAGCTTCATTTAATTCCCAAATCCAAGATTGCGAACTTACTAACAGAGTTAAAACTAAATACATCCCTGTAAATAACACTGGAATAAAGTTGCGATCGCGTTGCTTAATTAGCCAAGCTACAATGCCCATAGTTATTGCCAAAACAATGCTCATAACCATTAGAATAGGTTCTTTATTTGCAATAACAAAGTAAACAAAACCTCCTAGACCAGCAATAGCAATAATAGCTATAAATATTGTCCAACTTCGTACCTGAGAATGGCCATGCTGCCAAATTTCGCTCAATTTAGCACCAATCGCCAAGGCTAAAAATGGATATACAGGCATAATATACCAAGGCAGTTTAGTTCTCATTAAAGAGATAGTTACTAAGTAAATAATTGTGCCAATAATAATTAGACTGCCCCAGGTAGTACGACGTTTTTTCCAAGCTAGATAAATACTTTCCGGTAAAAATAATAGCCAAGGAGAACTATACTTAATTAACTCGATTAAATAGTACCAGGGAGGCCCAGTATGACCTTCAACAGATTGTGTAAGGCGATCAAAAGTTTGTGCTTGAAAATTAACTTTGAAGAAATTTTCACCATAATATTGCCATTGAGCAGCAAACCAAGCGATCGCTGGTGCATTTCCTAAAAATATTCCCACTAATAGGTAGGGACTTGTTAACAAAGCAAACTGCCGATCTGCGATCAGGAATAAACAAGCTATTGTCCCTAGCGGCAAAACCATCATCCCTTTAGTTAGAGTGATTAACCCTAGACAAAATCCCACACCGAGAGCATACCGATGATTCTGCCTTGCTTTTAGCAAACAAAACAACAACAGCAAGAAAAAGGTAATAGTTGCACCATCTAGCATTGCTAGCCGTCCGTGACGCAGCACAGGCAACATCGTCAGGTAAACTAAAGCGGCAAACAAAGCTGGTAAAGTTTGGTTAAAAAGCAAGCATCCCACCAAGTAAAGCAAAGGCACTCCCAAGGCAGTTAACACTGCACCTGGTAGACGTGTTGTCCACTCATTCACACCCCCGATGGAGTAAGTCCAAGCAATTAGCAAGTGCATCAGAGGTGGCTTATTATGATAAGGTTCACCTCCCAAGGTGGGGTAAAGCCAACGCATTGAACCAAGTGGGGCACGCCAAATTTCACGGGCAACCTGTGCCACAGTACCTTCATCCCAGTCTCGTAAAGGGGAGTTTCCTAAAAATATCAGCCATAGAACTAGAGATATTACCAGCAAGCTCAATAACCATTCTTTTTCTTTGAATAGACGCATATCTAAAATCGGGATCATCATCTCAAAGGCTGTTAGGCGGGATTGTACCCCAGATTCTACAATGGGAGTCTGGTTACTTTTGTTGGAAAAGCGGTGTTTATATGGTGCGATCGCGATCGTTCTTTGTAATGGTGTGTGGCCATCCAAGGTAGATAGCGGTTTCAAACTCCTAACTCAACCCCATTAACCTTGTTCCTTGATAAAACAACGTACTCACAACCCACGCTAATCCTAGCCCGTAAACAATCGATATCAAGGTAAACCGAATACTCTTAGACTCGCTACGAATAGTTGCCACCGTTGCCAAACAAGGTGTGTAAAGCAGACAAAATAGCATGAAACTATAGGCTTGAATTGGTGAAATTGTCTGAGCTAGAGTTGCTTGGACAGCATTGGCATCGGCGAGATGATAGATGCTTGCTAAAGAACCCACTAAAATTTCCTTGGCAATGAAGCCAAACAGTAAAGCAATGGTTAATTCTTTGGGAATACCAGCCGTATTTAATACAGGGGAGAAAAACTCACCAATGCGAGTAGCGTAGCTTGTATCTTGACCCCCAGGCAAATTGTTCAATAACCAAATAGCTATTACACCAATTGCAATCCATACACCTGCACGCTGCAAGAATGCTTTGATTGCATTCCAACCTGTAACCATACCAACTAAAAGCGGGATGGCGATTAATATCTGCCCAGCATTACCAATCGAGTTGGCTGTGTCTTGAGGTAAATTGCTCAACAGCCAAACACCAGCTACACCTGCTGTAATAAATCCTGTGGCCCGTTGCAAAAAGTGTTTTAATTCACCCCAACCACGTAAAAATATTTGCTTAAGTGTGGGGAAACGGTAAGGAGGTAGTTCAATTACGAATGGTTCTTGGTTTTGAAACTGCCCTTTCATAAGTAATCCTGTTAGCAATGCTACAACAAAGCTGAACAGGTACAGCGAGAACAAAACTAACGGGCCCCAAGTGCGGTCAAATAGGGCATCAATAATAAAGACAAATACAGTCAACCGCGCAGAACAGAGGGCAAAGGGAATAATGAGAATGGTGAGTAAACGTAATGCCCGCGATCGCATCACCCTTGTTCCCATGATGGCAGGTATATTACAGCCAAACCCCATAATTAGCAACACAAAACTGCGACCATCCAGCCCAAAGTGATACATCAAGGCATCCATCATATAGGCTGCTCTGGAGAAATAGCCGCTATCCTCCACAATCGCCATCATGAAGAAAAAAGTCACCACTAGGGGAATAAACGACGCTACCGTAGCTAACCCGCCATAAACCCCATCAACTAAAAAGCCCCGCCAAAACTCTGGTAAATCAGCCATCAGGGGAACAATCGCTACTTGTTGCAACCAAGCTGCGATCGCATCGACCACATCTTGCAATGGCAACCCTACCAGCCAGACAAACTGAAACATTAAGTAAATGGACAGGAAAAACAAGGGCAGCCCTAAAACTGGATGCAACAATACTGCATCTAGTTTTTCTGTTAGCGTTTTAAACAAGCGTGAGGGCATTTCCACCGTGTTTTCTAGAGTGTCCTGAATTTGTGACTCTGGAATTTGTCGGTGTGTTTGAATCTGGTGTTTTAGTTCTTCCGGGGCAATAGGTGCTTGCTGTTGTGCTAGTTTTTGACTGATTTGACGTATAGCACTAGCATAACCATGACCATACTTGGCACTTACCAAAACTACAGGCATCTCTAACTTCTGCGCTAGTTTATGTTCATCTATTTTGATGCCAAAATGTTTTGCTTCATCTGCCATGTTGAGAATTACCACAGCAGGCATTTCCAAGGCTTTTATTTGTAAGGGTAAACGAATCTGGCGATCAATTTGAGCAGCATTGAGAATCACCAGCACTAGGTTTACTGGGCAAGTAGCCAAGAATGTTTGCACCACCAGTTCATCTTCAGAATAGCCTTCTAAATCATAGATTCCTGGCAGATCAACAAACTCCACCTTTTGATGATTTAACTCTATCTCTGCTTTTAACAGGTCAACTGTCACACCAGGCCAGTTACCTACAAATGCACCTGCTCCCGTAATCCGATTAAATAAAGTAGATTTGCCAACATTCGGCATTCCCAAAACAGCAACCCTTTGCACCCCAGGTATATTTCTGAGTGTGCCAAGTCCTGAACCTGAACCATGACAATGCGTCATCTTTATACCTCTTCATCATTAGTCAATAGACTGGGCATAGAAAAATTCTTACTCCCCAGCCCTACTCCCTTTTACAAGAATTTTCTCTGCTTCATGCCGTCGCATCGCTACTTCTGTGGTCAATCCCACTCGTAGATGTAGGGGGCCGTTCCACCAAGCTTTGCGGAGTACTTTTACCTGTTGCCCGACTTTGAAACCCATTGCTTCTAGTCGTCGCACTAACCCAGGTTCATCGGTACGAATTAAGGCAATAGTAACTGTTTGCCCAGGTTTCACCATCGATAGTTTCATATTCATGCCACCTCATGTAGTCATGTAAGTTGCTGCTTATGAGGGTGATTACTGCTAATAGGTGACGGGTAATTGTTTAATAATTTCTAGTTACCAATTACCAAACCTCAAGACCACAGCAGTTATGAGTTTGCAACCTGAGTTAGTAGTTATCCATGATTCAACAGCAATACTGTTCTGTGAGTTGTTTCATTTGCAGCGTTTGCTGATTGCGATCTCATTTAATACTTGAGTATTTTCAATTAAATAAGTCATCATCTTTAAATTGTTGAGAATAATTATTAATATAGACGCTTGATTTTTTAAAAAATATAAATTATTTCTTAAGAAATACATTGACGAACACATTCAAAAACCGTAAAAATTTTGAGTAAACAGGAGTGCAGCTTTTGTCTTAAGCTAACTGTAAAAATAATTGCGTTGGTTATAAATTAATCAGTAATGGTATTAAATGGACTTATGTTCACAGTTAGATTCCTCGTAAAGGCTTGACTTGACATAATTGTTTCGTGGGATGTTGAAATCTCTGTAAGGATGAATTCCCACCCATCATATCGCCACAACACCATGAGGGGGAAATCATGACGATCGCCACCAAGCCAGAAACTACCAAGCGAGTGGCTCAGGAATCAAAAATCATCACTGGAATTGACTATCATGTAGTACATATAATTTCTGGCAGAATCAGATTTCGCGTTCCCCTGTTAGCCTATGAACCCAATTATGCTCAACGCCTACAAGAGTTACTAGAATCTGATAGTCGCATTACGTTCGTTCGTGTTAATCGCTCTTGTAGTTCTATTGCCATTAAATATCAATTATTTAGTAATAATGATGGGTTAATGCAAGCGTATCTAGTACGTTTGCTACATGAAGCTAAAGTCAGTCAACAGTCAACAGTTAACAGTCAACAAATAGCAGAAGTAGATGATTCTGGCGTGAAGCTGCCAGCTTTGGCTACTGTTTTAGCTTTACTGGGGTTAGGATTTCCCATCCCGAGGGCAATGATTGCGGCAACAGTGGCACTGGCGGCTTTACCTATTGCTAAACGTGCTTATGCCAGCATTACCCAAAAACGAAAATTAAATATAGATTGTCTAGATTTGATCGCGATCGCCTTAACTTCTTCCCAAGGGAATCTCTTAACACCAGCTTTGGTGATGACACTCCATGAGATTGGCGATCTGATCCGCGATCGCACAGCACGAGTTACCAAAAATCACGCCGCCGATTTACTAAATTCTTTGGGACATTACGCTTGGGTTGAACAACCAGATGGGCAAAAAAAACACATCCTCGCCACACAAGTGCAGCCAAAAGACACAGTAATAGTTTATCCAGGCGAACAAATCCCTGTTGATGGGCAAATTCTACGCGGCAAAGCTTTAATTGACCAACAAAAACTGACTGGTGAATCAATGCCAGTTTTGCGTCAGGTAGGACAAGCAGTTTATGCTTCTACGCTAGTGCGAGAAGGAGAAATTTACATCCAAACCGAACGAGTAGGCACTGCCACCCGTGCTGGTGCAAGTATCGAGTTAGTGCAACAAGCTCCTGTTCACGATACACGCATGGGCAACTATGCGGCAACCGTTGCTGATAAAGCAGTATTGCCAGCCGTGATTTTTGCTGGACTGGTGTTAGCAGCAACTCGCAACCCAGCCAGGGCAGCATCTATCCTCACCCTCGATTTTGTAACTGGTATTCGCGTTTCCCTACCAACAACTTTCTTAGCAGCGTTGCACCACGCTACGAGACATGGTGTTCTCATTCGCAGTGGTCGCGCTTTAGAAAAATTGGCACAGGTGGACACGTTGGTATTTGACAAAACAGGCACTTTGACCAAAGGTGATATCGAAGTTGTGGAAGTGGAAACCGTAGTTGGAAGAATGTCGCCTTGGAGGTTGTTAACACTGGCCGCCGCCGCCGAACAACGCCTGACTCACCCAGCCGCCCAAGCCGTAATCCACTATGCCGAGAAACAGGGCATTGAGATTCTGCCCCGCCAAGAATTTGTGTATGAAATTGGTTTGGGTGTACGAGCCGAAATTGATGGTGAACAAGTTATTGTAGGAAGCGATCGCTTTTTGCGTCAGTGTGGCATTCCCCTCGACTGTCTTTATGAACCACATCGCTGCAACCAAGCAGATTGCCCCTATCACCTAAATTGCCGGATTTCTGCCCATGATTCTTTACTTTATGTAGGGGTAAATCAGGAGTTTCAAGGAGTTATTTATTACACAGACCCACTCCGCCCAGAAAGCCCAGCCGTGATTGAGAAACTGCAAACCGAATACGGTATGGAAATACATCTGTTGACAGGCGATAATCAACAACGGGCTATAGCTGTTGCCCAAGAACTTAATCTTCCCTTATCTCAAGTTCATGCCGAGGCATTCCCAGAACAAAAAGCCGAAATTATCCAAAAATTACATAAATCGGGTAAGACTGTAGCGTTTACCGGCGATGGCTTGAATGATTCCATTGCCCTAGCTTATGCCGATGTTGCTATTTCTTTTAGTGGAGGTTCCGAGGTAGCAAGGGAAACAGCCGATGTTGTCCTGATGGATGATAACCTCACCAGTTTTTTAGAAGCAATAGCGATCGCCCGCCAAACCCAAGCCGTAATTAAACAAAATATCGGTTTAGCCGTGTTCCCAAATTTGGCAGCCTTAGGACTAGCCACAACCATAGGAATGCATCCCTTAGCCGCGACAGTTGTCCATAACGGTTCAGCAATTGCAGCTGGGTTAAATGGATTGCGTCCCCTCATGCACCAAGATCCGCCTCGGCGGGGGATGCAGGGATGCAGGGATAGAGGGGAAAGAGTAATAATCAATACTTCTCGCTTAAGCTCTAAGTTAAGAACATGAGGAGTGAGGAAAATTTCTCCTCATCACTCCTCATAAGCTACTCCTTACACTTGCTTCAATACAACAGTTTATTGATGCACTAAACCTCTAACTAAAGATGCACATTATTGTTAAATAAAAAAGTATCTATCTAAACAGATTCTAGGAGATACAGTACTTACATAGTATATAGGACTAGTATTTGATTTTTGAAAAGATACGTAGGGTGCGTTAGCGACAGCGCAACGCACCATTCTTAAGGCTTTGGTGCGTTACGGCTTACGCCTAACACACCCTACAAATACTTAGATTTTTTTCAGAAATCAAATATGATTCCTATATATTGCTATTTGTCAAACATGATTGAAGAAGAATTAATACAGAAATCTGAGTGGAGGAAGCTTCTAATCAGAAGTTTAGAGAGTCAGAATTTATGGTTTTATTCTGGTAAGCGATGCCTTTATTATTTCTTGATAAATCAGTGAATAATAACTAGGTAGGCATAATTAACATAGAATAAAATTCTAGTATGTAGTGAGTGATTCATTGCTCAGATAGGAGTTTATGAGGGCTAAAGTTCTGATTACAAAATTTAATTTATTTACGACTAGCTATTTAAACAATGAGTAGTTATTTTCAAAATATACTAATTTACTTAGCACCAGTCAATATACTTTCGATATCTGCAAGCTGCACCACTCCTGAAAAAGTCGGACTATTAATTACAAAGAAAGGTGTGCCAGAAACAGCTAATTTTTCTGCTAGTTGGATATCTTTTGTAATTGCAGGAGTAGTAAGAGTAAGATTGCCTTTAAATTTACCCAAATCCAAATTTAGATTTTTAGCAATATCTAAATATAATGCCTCACCTAGTTGCTTTTGATTAGTAAATAGAGCATCATGATATTCCCAAAATTTTCCTTGCTGATGTGCCGCCCAAGCCGCTGTTGCCGCTGGCAACGCTTCAGCATGAATTGAAGTCAGCGGGAAATTTTTGTAAACTAATCTGACTTTATCTGGATACTTTGCTAACAATTCTTTCAATGTTTTATGCGCCTCAGCACAGTAGGGACATTGAAAATCTGAAAATTCTATTAGCACAATCTTTGATTGAGTTGAACCTGTGGTGGGAGACTCACCAATCACTGTTTGAGGATTTGTCTTTAAATCCTGTAAAAATGCTTGCCGTACTTGCTTGACTTTTTGTTGTTGTTGCTGCTGATACGCTTGAACAGATTCAATAATTACCTCTGGATGTTCGCGGATAATTTGCAATACTTGCTGTTCCAGTTGCGGATCAATGCGGCTAGCAGCTTGTGCAGGAAATGGACAGGTGACAACCAAAAATAGTACGCCTATTGCTGTCCAAGTACGCATAAACCAATCAAAGAATATACTCATACAAAAGCTCATAAATATTTTTTCAAAAGGATTCTATGCATTACTTTTTACTTATTAGGGATTTCCAAATAAACATAGATGCGCAGGCTACCACAGGGAGACGAGAAATAGAGAGGGTTTTTGCGTCCGTTTTGGGATATTTTTTATTTGCAAGTGCCTTAAAACGATCCAGCAATCATCCCAGCAAGTAAAATAAAGCCAATCCACACATTTTGCCGGAACATCTGACCATAAACAGGATTAGGTAAGTCTCGCTGTCTTAATCGCAGAAACTGCCAAACCCATCCGATAGTAGCAACTGCAAGGCTAATCCAGAAGGCTAAGTGCAGATGTATGAGTATGCCTAACCAAGCCAATAATAAGATTGTGCCAGCAAAGAAAATTCCAATAGCTACAGGAGCATAATTCCCGAAAAATAGGGCGCTAGAATTAACACCAATGCGGCGATCGTCTTCCTTGTCGCTCATGGCGTAAACTGTATCAAATCCCAATGTCCAAAGTACAGTCGCGCCCCAAAGTAACCAAGTTGCTTGGGAGATAGTTTGTGTCACCGCACTCCAGCTAATCAATACGCCAAAACCCCAAGCGATGGAAAGCACCAGTTGCGGCACAGGAAACACCCGCTTTGCACCTGGATAAAGCAGAATTACTGGCACTGCTGCCACGCATAACCAGAAACTCAGGGGGTTAAGATAAAAGGCCAGGATCGCTGCACATGCTAGGGATACGATCGCAACTACAATCCCAACTTTCACAGACAAGGCACGAGAAGCGAGGGGGCGATCGCGTGTTCTCTCCACTTCTGGATCAATATCCCGATCCCATAAATCATTGACTACACACCCAGCCGCACTTGTGGCCAGAGTACCCAATATAATCACACCAACCAGAGGTAAAGGCGGTTTCCCCGAAGCTGCCAAAAATACAGCCCAAAGGGCAGGAATCATTAAAATTAACCGTCCTTCTGGTTTATGCCAGCGCAAAAGCCGGATAATTACAAGCCAAACTGGTTCCTGGGGGCGTTCTGGCGTCCTTAACATAGAAATCAACAAATAACTTTAGATAGATGAATTAACACATCTTTACATCTATAGAATAACGTTATTTGTTATTTGTAAAAACATAACCTCAAGTGGCAACTTTAAATATCTTTAAATAGTCACTAGGTTAGAAACAGTAGGGTGAATATACTTAGCTCAGTTACCCTCGTCCGACGATGAACCGGACATGGAGACACAAAGACACGTAGACACGGAGAAAAAATCACCGCGTCTCACCCCTCCCCGCGTCTCCACTTTCAGAGCAAGTATGTTGTAACAAATATCAGTGCCAGCTACCCCGACATACCACCGTTTGCCATCATTTCTTATAGAGAGAGAAAACTAGATGCTAAATTTAGTTTCTAGCTGGGAGAGTGTTCCAACTCAACCACCTAAGCAACATCGGATTATTGCTGCCATTGACCTGGGAACAAATTCTTTACACATGGTAGTAGTCAAGATTGACCCCACACTACCAGCTTTCAGCATTATCGCCAGAGAAAAAGAAACTGTGAGACTTGGCGATCGCAATCTCACTACAGGGGAACTCAAACCGGAGATAATTAAAAAGGCGATCGCAGCTTTAGGACGCTTCCAAGAAGTTGCCAAAACTATCAATGCTGAAACAATCATTGCTGTGGCAACTAGTGCTGTACGGGAAGCCCCGAATGGTAAAGATTTTTTGCACAGAGTAAAAACGGAGTTGGGTTTAAGCGTTGACTTGATTTCTGGTCAAGAAGAAGCGCGACGAATCTACCTTGGTGTACTATCGGGGATGGAATTTCACAACCAGCCCCACATGATTGTTGATATTGGCGGTGGTTCCACAGAGTTAGTTTTAGGCGATAGTCACCAAGCACGCACTCTCACCAGTACTAAAGTCGGTGCAGTGCGACTCACTAGCGAGTTAATTACTACTGATCCGATCAGTAACACTGAGTTTCAATACCTGCAATCTTATACACGCGGGATGTTAGAACGTTCCGTAGATGAGATACTAGCAAACCTAGAGTTTGGGGAATCTCCCCGTTTGGTGGGTACATCTGGCACAATTGAAACCCTGGCGATGATTCATGCGCGAGAAAAGTCGGGTGTTATTCCTTCCACCCTCAATGGCTACCAGTTCAGTCTTAAAGACTTGCGAGAGTTGGTAAATCGCTTGCGGAAACTGAGTAACTCAGAAAGGGCTGCCATACCTGGGATGCCAGATAAGCGCCCTGAAGTTATACTCGCTGGTGCAGTGATATTACAGGAAGCGATGACCCTGTTGGGTAGTGAATCGGTAACAGTCTGTGAGCGTTCTTTGAGGGAAGGCGTAATCGTAGACTGGATGCTAACCCACGGTTTAATTGAAGATAAGCTGCGCTACCAAAGTTCAGTTCGGGAACGCAATGTTTTAAAACTCGCTAATAAATACCATGTCAATTTAGAATATAGCGATCGCGTCGCCACATTTGCCCAGAGTTTATTTGACCAAACTCAAGGTACCCTACACCACTGGGGATCTGATGAGCGACAACTGCTGTGGGCAGCTGCAATATTACACAATTGCGGTCATTATATCAGCCATTCATCTCACCACAAGCACTCTTACTATCTAATTCGCAATGGTGAATTGCTCGGTTATACAGAAACCGAGATTGAAATTATTGCCAATTTAGCGCGTTATCATCGTAAATCGCCGCCTAAGAAAAAACATGAAAATTCCCAGATATTGCTGACTAAACACCAGCGACAAATGGTCAGTCAATTGAGTGCAATTCTGAGATTGGCAGTGGCTTTAGATAGACGGCAAATTGGTGCGATCGCTCAAGTACAATGTGAGTATTATGCACAATTTAGGCAAGTCAACTTGCTGATTTTTCCATCTCAACCTGATGATGATTGTGCTTTAGAACTTTGGAGCTTAGATTATAAAAAAGGAGTGTTTGAGGAAGAATTTGGAGTGAAACTGGTAGCGACTTTAGAAAAGTCTAGAGTTGCTAACTTGTCTTAGACATTAGGGTGCGTTACACTACGTTAACGCACCTGGACATAAGTTGTATTTTCTTCTTGTAAAAATTTATAATTTTTCAGATTAAGCCTTATCTTTAATTTTTACATCCTACTTAAGGAGCAATTTATAAACTGTCCTAAGAAGCATTTAAAAATAAAAATTGCTAATTATAATATAGTCAACAATCTATTTATATAGGTTATGTTGCTATTGGATATCTAAGCCGGGAAAACTTAGGTATCCTTATATAAAATTTTAATAAAGCAAGCTCAATTGCTCGGTTCTTTACACTGAAGACTACTCACACTTCAGCATAGAGCTTGTTATTTCTTCTTATATTATTTCATATATTTGACAATTTCCCTAGCTTTTTCGTTTCCTAAGCTTGCAGAATTCCGTAAATATTTCATTTCTTGAAAGTTATTCCCATGCAAATAATGGCTAGCACCACTTAAAAATTAGGCTTCGTCATTATTGGTATTTATCTTAATTGCTTCGTTACAGTCATCTAGAGCATCGATTCAGTAATTAAAAACCTAACCCCTCAGCCCCCTTCCCTAACAGGTAAGGGAGAGAGGTTATTTCAGGATTACTGAATTGGTTTTTTAGTTATTTACTATAATCTTTCAATTTAAAATGGGCTGAACAACAGTTCACGTAGTCTTTATCAAGGTTGGAATTTGTTGCAGAATTCAAATTGTTAGCAAAAACAATAGGAGTTCATTCATTTCTGGGTTTTTCCTCGCAAAAGGAGTTGAACCACCAAACAACAACTGATAGATAATTACTGCTAACCGGAAGCGATTTACCTGATAAAGCCTTTTAAAGCTATCTGTCTTCTTACAATCTCCAGTGTCTTGTAACTTTAGCTACATACGAGTATTAATTCTTTGTCTTAGAGACGCTACGTGATGGTGCAAAGCACCCGCCAGAGGCGATCGCAAAACTACATAATTCGGTAAAATTGGGTAAAGCAATTTTTGCGCTTGTTAAACAAAGGCATCAGCAAACCCATGCAACTGAAACTCAGTGCATCTAAACTTCCCTTCGCCCCTCTCCTCTTAATTGCCCCCTTTTTCCTATGGGGGACGGCAATGGTAGCCATGAAAGGAGTGATACCCCATACCACACCGCTATTCATGGCGGGAGTGCGTCTGATACCAGCAGGGATGTTAATTCTGATTGCAGCAGCATTCATGGGTAAACCCCAGCCAAAGGGTTGGGCTGCATGGCTGTGGATTGCCTTATTTGCCCTCGTAGATGGGACGCTGTTTCAAGGCTTTTTGGCAGAGGGATTAGTCAGAACCAGTGCGGGGTTAGGGTCTGTGATGATTGACTCGCAACCCTTGGCTGTTGCCTTACTATCGTTGTGGCTATTCCAAGAACACATTGGTTTTTGGGGATGGCTGGGACTAGGCTTGGGTGTCACAGGTATTAGTTTAATCGGCTTACCTGATGAGTTGATTTTACATTTTCTCGACTCAGGCGCAAATATCACAATTGGTAACTGGCAAGATTTGTTTGCTAGCGGCGAGTGGTTGATGTTGTTAGCGGCGCTATCAATGGCAGTGGGAACAGTGTTGATTCGGTTTGTGTGCCGACATGCTGACCCAGTAACCGCTACAGGATGGCACATGATTTTGGGTGGATTGCCACTATGGGGAGTTTCATCAGTGGTCGAATCCCAGCAGTGGGAGAATCTGGGAGCATCTGATTTAGTGGCTTTGGGTTATGCTACCGTATTTGGCAGTGCGATCGCCTACGGATTATTTTTCTACTTTGCCTCTAGTGGCAGTCTCACTAGTCTTAGTTCCCTCACCTTTCTCACACCCGTCTTTGCCCTACTATTCGGCAATCTCTTCCTCTCAGAAGTCCTCAGTCCATTGCAGTGGGTCGGTGTTTTCCTAACTTTAATCAGCATCTATCTCATTAACCAACGTGATACTTTAGCAGCGCAAAATGACACAGTTACTGTGGGCGAGATAGCTAATATACAGCAACCAGTTTTAGAAGCATCTGCTAAAAAATTGAACCCCATAACTCTAGGAGTTAGAGAATCTGAACGAGAAATTTTACCGTAATTCGTAATGACGCTCGTTCCTCTCTATAAGATGCTGCGCGAACGCTTGTCTACCAGACGCTACGCGAAAGCGAACGTAATTCGTAATTCAGTAGGGAGATGAGAGAAAATAACTAATGCCCAATGCCCAATAAAAAAATGACAGTTAACATTTGGTCATCTTGAAGGTATTGTGGTATCGAAGACTTCAAAAGCACGTTCAGGCTGAAACTTGCAATATGAGGCTATGCCGTTCCTCAATTCTGATAATTACCTGTTTTTCTTGCGTGGGTTTTTACCCAATTCGCTCAAGCACAGCTACACCTAACCTAGCACCTGAAATTTTAGAACTTGCACAAGCTAGTTCAACAGTTACTGCTAGTCCGGCTGTTTTGAGATACGGTAGTCCCAAATCAGATGTGCAGAGATTACAAACCCAATTAAAGCAGTTGGGATATTACAGTGGCATGGTAGATGGACAGTATAACGCCACTACGGAAATCGCTGTAGCTAAATTCCAGAAAGTAAAGGGTTTAAAAGTAGATGGTCTTGCTGGTCTGGCGACTAGGGAGAGACTACAAGCAGCTTTGGCTGCCAAAAATCAGATTGTTGCCTCTCCAATTGTTACCTCTCCAATTCTCACCTCTCCTGCTTCGACTTCCCAAGCAACTACAACACCCAAAGCAACCGAGAGAGGTTTTGTCTGGTGGTTAATATTTTCCATCGGAATTCTAGGAAGTATTGGCGCATTTATTTACCTGCTGAGGTGGTTTCGTCAGGTCAAACAAGTGCAATCCGAAATATCAAATACTGAAAGTTTGGGTGAAGCCGAAAAAGACCCGATGATACTACCCTCACCAGAGACAGTAACTAGTCTACAAACACCTACGCCACCACTTGCCACACAATTACTGCTACCAGAAAAAACTTCCCGGCTTGCTAAACTCAATATCGTTGACGAATTAATTCAAGACTTACGCAGTTCTGACCCAACGAAGCGGCGCAAGGCTATTTGGGATTTGGGTCAGCAGGGAGATTCGCGGGCAATTCAGCCGATGGTTGACCTGATGATTGATGCTGATTCTCAAGAAAGCAGTTTAATTTTGGCAGCTTTAGCAGAAGTTGGTATCCGCACGCTCAAACCGATGAACCGTGCTCTAGCAATTTCAATCCAAGATGAAAGTCCACAAGTGCGGCAAAATGCGATCCGTGATCTGACGCGCGTTTATGACATGATGGGTCAAATGAGTCAAATGTTACGCCATGCGTTAGATGACCCAGATGCCGAAGTGCAAGCAACAGCACGATATGCTTTAACTCAGATAAATCGAATGCGTGGCTTGGCGGAACAACAAAATCTACCAGAAGATTCACACAGTGATTCACGAGAATAAACCTAAAAATATTTCAATTGGATTTGGATATTAGTGTTTGGGCCTGCTACCAAAAATGCTGCTTCGCTAAATTTGGGCGCTCTTGTGCGAATTTCTGGGTTGCTGGAAAATCCAAAGCCTTCGCTAGGTATACCAAAGCCATTACTATTGAGAGTGCCGTCATTATTTTGATCGTGGAGGACAGCAACAGCGTAACTACCGGCTTTCAAGTTCTCAAAGGTAATGGATAAGGGAGCGCCAGTAATCTTGGTACACTGCTTTTGTAAGCCACGATCGCGATCGCTAGGAAATCCTTCACTGCTAGCAAATATACTGGCGCAGATTTGTCCTTGTTTATTCTTCAAGCCATCAATTTCCACGGTGAGTTTACCGTTAAAATTTGCCTTGGCGCTAAATGACCATGCCAGATTTCCCAGAACTGCCAATAGCAGCATACTAACTCTCAATCCTCTAACCATAAAATTTTCACAAGGTAAAATAAGTATTGCTGAAATTAAGTTTTAACTTTAATTTAGATCACGCAGATTCATAGTGACATTATTCGGTCAATACTCGCAAGCATCCTGCTATATTTCGTCTCTAGATTTGTCTAAGTAAGTCGGCGTAAATAATTAATAGTTTGATTTATTTTCGCCACTTTACCTGTTTACATAGTATCAATTAATACTGTTTATAAAATATTGGCAATACATAAATAGTTGTAAGAGCGTACATCTGTACACCCCTACCTATGTAACTGTATTAGCTACTTCGTAAAATAGTACTAGTATTTTTGGCTGCGATCGCAAAATAATAAAGCACCAATCAGGTAAAAATTTGAAAAAGTAGGAGGTATAAAACCCCCTACTTTTCCCCACTTGGATAGAGAATCTTGTGGAATCAGTTCAATCTACTAATGGTGTGTTGGTAGCTGATATTAGAAATATGCCAGAGAGTAAACCAAGGAAATATTTACCCTAAAATTTTCCAATTGAGCTTTGTTCTCCAGAAAATCCAGTTGCATCACCTTCTTTGAGAAATCCACTGTAGGCTTCCATACCGTGTTCACCGATATCTAAACCTTCTAGTTCCTCTTCTTTGGATACTCTGATACCTAAAGTAGCTTTCAGGGCCAGCCAAAAAATACTACTGAGTAAAACAGTGAAACCACCTACTGAGACAACGCCCAGCAACTGAACACCGAACTGTCCAAAACCACCACCTGCAAATAAACCTTTTGCTGGGCCAAGTGCATCGCCATACCAAGTATAAACACCAGGGCCAACAGACCACAGACCTACTGCTAGAGTCCCCCAAATACCACAAACTAGGTGAACTGAGGTAGCTCCCACTGGGTCATCAATGCCAAGTTTGTCAAAGAATGTTACAGAGAAAACTACCAGTATTCCAGCAATGAAGCCAATGAGTAAAGAAGCAGGAATGCCTACGTAAGCACAAGATGCTGTAATACCAACCAACCCAGCTAAAATACCATTGATAATCATTGACAGGTCTGGTTTACCTAAGTACAACCAAGCTGTAATGGTGGCGGCAATTCCACCGGCAGCACCAGCCATGTTAGTGGTGACAGCAATGTGACTGATCGCACTAGGATCGGCAGCCATGACAGAACCTGGGTTGAAACCAAACCAGCCCAACCACAGGATTAGACAGCCCAAAGTGGCAATACTCATGTTGTGACCGGGCAAGGCCACAACTTGCCTATCTTGATATTTACCAAGACGGGGCCCAAGAAACGCTGCTCCCATCAAAGCTGACCAGCCACCGACAGAGTGAACCACCGTACAACCGGCAAAATCCCAAAAGCCTCTGTCTGCTAGCCAACCACCACCCCAAATCCAGTGTCCGGTAATGGGATAGGCAATACCTACAAGTAGGAGGCTGAAAATCAGGAAGTCAACAAACTTAATTCGTTCGGCTACTGCACCGGACACGATTGTTGCTGCTGTTCCGGCAAACACTAGCTGGAATAAAAACTTGGCACTTAGGGGTACACCAGTCCAACTAATAGCATCGAAGACACCTTTATAAGCATCTCCTGTAGCCGGACTGTTATCTGCGCCTCCTAAGAAAAACCCATTCAATCCAATGAAGTCGTTGCCATCACCGAACATTAAGCCAAAACCGATCACCCAAAAGGCAACACTAGACAGAGCAAATACAATCAGGTTTTTGGAAAGAACGTTGACAGCATTTTTCTGGCGACAGAAGCCGGTTTCTAACATACAAAAACCAGCGTTCATGAAGAACACTAAAAAGGCTGCGATCGCAACCCACAGCGTATCAAGAGCAACTTTAAGTTCTGCTGTTGTTGGCCCTGCGGCTGGAGTTTGGGCAACTGCGGCATAACCCCAACCCAAGACAATCAGACAAGCTAAAGGTAAACAAGCTTGCCAGCTAGGAGAGAGTCGCTTAATTGCTAGATTAAATAGCTTGACTTTTGAGTTGGTCTGTGAATTTACAGCGTAATTTCTTGAAGACAGACGCCTATTTTTTGTTTTTGATTTTTGTTTGTACATGAATTTGAACATCATCCTCAAAACCATCCTTAAAAAAGGGAAAAACTCCCGTCCGAACTTAGATCCAGTGGTTTTTGATATTTTTCCTTTAGACCACTTGTTTAAAAACCAGAAACTCAAATAACCTTAATAGGAGTTTAAGAAACTATTGGCACATCTGTAAATATTTTTCGTAGTTCTTCTTAAGAAATTGTATGATGTAATCTCTGAAACAGCCAAGTCTTCTTCACTTAATCTTTAATCTTTAAAAAAGAAGCTTTGGCTAGGAAATTGCCGGAAATTGTCAATATCATCCCTATAAAAAGGATGTAACACACTTACATTCAAAGAAAATTGGGATGGTAGTATTGGTTCAATTTATATGACAGCTTTTGGGGAAGGGCTTTTAATCCAAATTTACTACTCTTGGTTTTGGCACAACTATTTAAAAAAGCCAAATAGATATGGCTATCCTACAATCACTTTTTTAAGGGAAAAGCGTTACCACTCACTCTAGAATTCACTCTCAAAAGCACTGACTCCAGGATTCTTAGGTGAACTACTGGCAAAGTCATGATAACTCAAGGGATAAATTTGACTGATTGTCTATTTACTCAAACCAAAAAACTGTATCGTTTAATACATTTTTTCGCTTATGTTATGGCAAATAGCTGCTGATGCAATAAATAAAGCAGCTAGACCCTTTATAGGTAAGTATTTTCCGATATCCGGGTCAAACTATTCTGAATGTTATTAAATTTTTATACAAAAAGTTAATTGTTAGAAATCGCCTTGCCCATTAAGCACCAATCAGTGAGGTAAACAACTATCGAAACTCCCATACAAGCTTAGAGCCTGAGTTAAATAGAAGCGTAGTGGCAAACAAGGCTAACAATCCTAATTTCCTCAAAAAAACCGGGTTTAGAGTACCTGTAATATGGGAGACTTGGCAATATTCCCTAGAAATCAGATTCAAGATGAGTAACACAATTTCGGATATCGCAGTCAAGACCATCAACGGTGAAGATAAGCAATTAAACGACTACACCGGTAAGGTACTCTTAATTGTAAATGTGGCATCCTACTGCGGTTATACTTCTCAATACGAGGGGCTAGAAAAGTTGAACCAGAAGTATGGGGAAACAGGATTACGTATTTTGGGGTTCCCCTGTAACGATTTTGGTTCACAGGAACCAGGAAGTAATGAAGAGATAGTGCAATTCTGCACGAGTAAATATGATGTTACCTTTGAACTATTCGATAAAGTTCATGCCAAAGGCTCGCAGCAGCATCCACTTTATGAGCGACTTACCAAAGCCATTGAGCCAACGGGAACTGTTGCTTGGAATTTTGAAAAATTTTTAGTTAATAAGCAAGGTGAAGTAGTAGCTCGATTTAATAGTAGTGTCCAGCCAAATTCACCAGAATTAATTGCCATAATTGAGAAAGAATTAGCTAAATAGTCATTAGTCACCAGTCATTAGGTTGTACTATTGGTATTGATTTTTGGCTCTGGACTGTAAAATTTATTTACATCCAGTCTCTTAATTTAGAATATTGTCTCGATGAGTAGTTTAATTTATTTGTGTCTAATTTGTCATGAACGTTGCAATCATTGGTTGTGGTTATGTTGGTTATAAAGTCGCTCAATATTGGCAGCAAAAAAAGGATTTTGTTGTCAGTGTAACCACAACTTCCCCTGAGCGTGTGCCGGCACTACAATCAGTAAGCCAAAGAGTTGTAGTTACCTGCGGGAATGACCTAGAGAGTCTAAAATCAGTTTTGCACAATCAAGATGTTGTCGTTTTAAGTGTTGGTGCAAAAGGTGCGGAAGTTTATGAAGAAACTTATCTACAAACTGCCCAGACTTTAGTTTCATCATTGCAGCAGTCTCCGACTGTAAAACAATTAATATACACAGGTAGTTATGCAGTGTATGGTGATAGGAATGGTGTATGGGTAGATGAAGAAACACCGCTTGCACCCGCCAATTTAAATGCACAAATACTCCGAAAAACAGAAGATGTGTTGCTATCAGCATCTAGCGAAAATCTCCGCGTTTGTATTTTTCGCTTAGGAGGTATTTATGGGACTGGCAGGGAACTGGTGAAAATATTTAGCAAATATTCTGGTACAACCCGTCCCGGCGGTGAGGATATTACAAATTGGATTCACCTGGATGATATTGTTGGTGCGATAGAATTTGCTCGTCACCGTCGTTTGCAAGGGATTTACAATCTGGTAGATGATGCACATCTCACCAGTCGAGACTTGCTAGATAGCTTATTTGAAAAACATAATTTACCCAAAGTTAAATGGGATACTTCTATCAAGAGTACTCGCCCATATAATGCGTGGGTATCGAATGAAAAGCTGAAAGAGGCTGGATACCAGTTAATTCATCCACAGATGATTTTTTAGCAAGTATTAAAAACTAGGAATTATGCAACCATCTGCTGTAACTAACACAACCAATTTGACAGCATCTCCTAGCCAGTTTTACAGTTGGAATAATTATCATTGCGCCTACGCAGTTCATCAACCAACTAACACAACACCTGAGGGTATTCCCTTACTTTTAATTCATCCTATTGGTGTCGGATTGTCGCGGCAATTTTGGCAGCGATTTTGTCGGGAATGGTATAATACAGGACAATGTAATTTAATTTACAACCCTGATTTACTAGGATGTGGCGAAAGTGATATGCCTCATCTGGCTTACACTCCTAGTGATTGGGCAGAACAGTTGCAGTACTTTTTACAAACAGTAGTGCAAAAACCTGTCATTGTTGTAGTACAAGGTGCTTTATTACCAGTTGCTATCGAATTAGTCCAAAAAGAATCAAATTTAATTGCCGGACTTGTACTTTCTGGACCTCCAGCATGGGGTTTAATGACAAATAAATCACCAGAATGGCAGCAAAAACTCCTTTGGAATCTGTTAGATTCGCCTTTTGGGAGTGCTTTTTATCGCTATGCACGCACCCCAAAATTTTTACGTTCTTTCTCGACTCGTCAACTCTTTGCTTCTGAAAATTCTGTGGATGCAGAGTGGTTAAATACATTGCTTGTCGGTGCAGAAAATCTTGCTAGTCGCCATGCAGTGTTTTCTTTTCTAGCAGGGTTTTGGCGACAGGATTATACTAGTTTTATCGCCTCTATTGGGCAACCAACATTAGCGGTTGTGGGGGAAACTGCATCGAGTATTAGTGAAAAAAGTAAAAAAGAAACGCCAGACGAACGCTTGACTCATTACCTCGCCTGTTTGCCTCAAGGTAGAGGTATAAAAATAAATGGGCGCAATGTTTTACCATATGAATCAACTGCTGAATTTGTAGCAGCGATCGCGACCTTTATTAATGAAGTTTTTTAGCTGATTGATAGTTACATCATACCAGTCTTCCCATGATAGGTTATGACTGGAATTGATTACTTCAGGAAGCAAAACTATGTTCCCCAATCGCCGAGGACAAAGAGTTCCCAATGTCACTTTTCATACTCGTCATAACAACGAGTGGGTTGATGTGACAACCGATGAATTGTTTGCTGATAAGACAGTAGTTGTTTTTTCCTTACCAGGAGCTTATACTCCGACTTGTTCATCAACTCATCTCCCTGGCTACAACGAGTTGGCAGGAGTTTTCAAAGAAAATGGTGTCGATGAAATTATCTGTATTTCTGTCAATGATCCCTTTGTGATGAACGAATGGGCAAAAGTCCAAGAGGCAGAAAATATCACTCTCATTCCCGATGGTAACGGTGAATTTACTGAAGGGATGGGGATGCTGGTAGATAAATCAGACTTGGGGTTTGGGAAGCGATCGTGGCGCTACTCGATGCTGGTGAAAGATGGTGTAATTAACCAGATGTTTATTGAGCCAGACGAGCCAGGAGATCCCTTTAAGGTGTCCGATGCCGAAACAATGCTCAGATATATCAACCCCCAAGCAGTGAAGCCCGAACTAGTTTCCCTGTTTGCGAAAGTCGGTTGTCCCTTCTGTGCTCGTGCTAAGGCGATGCTCAAGGAACATGGTCTTAACTACGAAGAAATTACCTTGGGTAAGGATATCACCACACGCTCTTTACGAGCAGTTACAGGTGCGACAACAGTTCCCCAAGTGTTTATTGATGGTAAATTAATTGGTGGTTCTGAGGCATTAGAAGCTTATTTTGCTGCTAAATAGGTTTCAGTTGGCGCACACAGCCTTCACCTGTGTCAACTTCAGATGAAAGTCATAATATTTTTGACCATAGCCTGATTTGTGAAAATTGAAAGCTACAGATCCCTGACTTCGTAAAAGTTGTCGGGGATTTTGTTTCTATTCAACAATTAACAAAACTTCAGATGAATAGATGTATTTTTGTCCAGCCATTTACTACTTATCATATAAAATTGATTCGGATTGAATTTCATTTATTTAAAAGACAATATGTTTGCCAGAATCCGCCGAATTTTGATTCAATTTTTTAATCAATCAAGGACAATCAACAACGAACCGCTGAATAAAGTGAGTTTGATTGTGATTATTTTAATTGATATTTTTATCTTAATTAATGTTTTTACCGGACTGGATGATATTAGCAGGTGGCATATCAGCCCGACTGAGGCTTATCCATGTTATTCAGAGTGGCAAAATCACCGGACAAAAACTACTCAAGATAAAGACTATGAAATTGTTAAACTTTCATTGCCATATAACTCGAATAATCAACTCAGTTTTCAGCGAAACTATCAACAAGCCGAAATAGGACATCTAGGTAAGGTTTCCCAAACGTGCTTGCAATATGCCGGCTACAAAGATAAGATTAACAATCCTGAAAAACAGCAAATCATAAAAGTTATTGATCAGAAACAAGCAAAAATCAGTAACCTTGAACAAACCAATCGCACCATTAAAGCCCAGTATGACTCAACGCTCTTAGAAAAAATTGCAGGTCAGGGCAGTGAACAATCAATTAATCAAGTTAGTGCTGAAAAAGCTAAACAGACATTAGAACAAAATAATCGCCAAATTTCTATTCTTAAACAAGAAATTTCTACTCTTAAAAATGAACTGCTTGCCAAACCAGAAAGTATTACTTTTCTAGCCTTTCTTAAAGATGACAATCAATTTGGGGAAGTTGATAAAGGCTATCAGCAGGCATCATTTTGGTATCCAAGTATCCAGCTTGCTTTTCAGTCCCTCTTTCTTCTACCACTGATTCTCATTGCCTTATCAGTCCACAAATTTGCCCAAAGAAGAGGATATGGACTCATCTCACTAATTAGCTGGCATTTGCTAGTTATCTTTTTTATCCCACTAATTGTTAAAATCTTTGAATTTCTTCAAATAGGTGCAATATTTAAATTTTTATTTGATATTATTAGTGCCCTTTTTGGTGGTTTACTTTTCCTGATAAATTATGCTTATATTTTGCTGATTCCAATTATTGGTTTTGGAATTATCCAGTTTTTTCAAAAATTTGTCTTTAATGCTAAAGTCCAAGCAGCTAGCAGAGTTCAAAAATCACGCTGTGTCAATTGCGCCAAGAAAATTCGACATCTTGATACTTACTGCCCGCACTGTGGTTATTATCAAGATATTGAATGTCAAAACTGCCATAATCTTACTTATAAACATTTACCGTATTGTAAACATTGTGGAGCTTCTCAAACTTCTAGTATTTTGTAATCGATAAAGTTTTGAAAGTTTCGACATACTTGGCTCATAACAATATTAAATTTGTTTGTTGTTCATGAGTCAAAGCAACTAAAACTGACTACTGATAGATGACATTGACAAATAAGTTATAGGTTAATTCGTTACAACCGACTTAATATTAAAAATTTTGTTTAGGCTGACCACAGACGCTAAGACGCTGAAAGATTTTAATGAGAAGTGATTTGCTGAACTCCTAAGGTCGCTGTACAAATGACGGGGAAAGTGGAGAGTTATTTTGTTCCCCGTTTCAGCTTTTTGTTTGTATAGCCAAAGATTAAAGAGGATTAGTTCTCACAACTTAGACCAACTATCAAGGGATTTTCTAAGAAGTCACACCAGTAATCTTCTGTGTATTGTTCTATAGCTTTTGGCGGAATTTCTATAGGATGCCATGCAAATCTTTTAAACCCAGCTTCCATAACAGCCGATTCATAAATAGATTGATTCCACTGAAAATACTTGATTACAAAAGATGGCTCAGTGTGAAATTCAGCTTCAGAATAATAGCCATCTGATAAAGCTTCTTGTTTTAGCACTGTTAGCCCGTATTTGGTAGGATTGGATTTATTCATAGAGAAATCTGGATTAACTGTAATAGCAACTAAACGTCCGTTTTCCACCAAATTATTGCGAATATTTTTGAACATTTTTAGTAAATATTCTTTGTTTTGTGCATAATTCAAAAGATAAATTGCAGTAACGAAATCAAACCTACCAAGTTGGGGAAGTTTGATAATATCGAACACTTGGTATTCATTACCTAGTGGATTTTTATCTTCATGCTGGCGTGCAACCTCTACCATTTCCTCTGATATGTCTACACCAACAACTTTTGTAGATCCTTGTTGTCTTAATAACCTGCTATAAAAACCTGTGCCACACGCCAAATCTAAAATGGTTTGTCCTTGAAAATTACCAAGGGTTTTGAAGAATGTGAAATTTTCTGCTATTGGCAATGTGGCTTTAGTTTTGAACTGCTCATACGTACTACCAATACTGTCATATAGCTCAGTCATCAGAATCCTCAATAGGCTAGCAATCGTTCGTCAGTTAAAGAAAGCATATAGCAATCCGATTTTATTTTTCCAAAAATCCGATCAGATTACTATATATCTCTTCTTTGGTAGGTGCATTTGATGTAATCGTTGCACTTTTTGGAAACTTAATGAGACTTTTGAGTAAGAAGTTAGGGCTTAGGATTCTTCCCGGCTTCTGGCTTCTGAATACTGAAGCGAGAGGGTATTGCACACAATTATGAACAGCGATATGTACTCAGTGGTAAACTTGTCAATTAAGTTTTAAAGAATACAAAAATTATATTGGCATCTTGATATACATGTAAAAAAAAGGAATTAAATTTGACTATTTTAGAATTTTCATTACTAATTTGGATTGGTTCATTTATCGCTGGCTTGTTAGGGGCGCTAACTGGGTTAGGGGGCGGAGTAGTAATTGTTCCCTTATTGACTTCAGTATTTGGCGTTGATATTCGATATGCCGTTGGTGCTTCACTGGTATCTGTAATTGCTACTTCTTTGGGTGCAGCATCTACCTACATTAAAAAAGGCTATACCAATTTGCGATTGGGAATGTTTTTAGAAGTAGCCACAACCATTGGTGCGATCGCAGGAGCAATGATTGCTACTTTTGTCTCTGTGAAAGCCCTAACTATCGTGCTAGCGCTCGTCCTCATTTATTCAGCATACCTTTCACAACGACCCAGAATAGAACATGGTGAAGATGAAGTAGCAGACCCTATCGCAAATTATCTGAAATTGAATGGTACTTATCCAACTCCTGATGGAGTGATGTCTTACCAAGTTCATTCAGTACCAATGGGATTTGGTGTGATGTTAATAGCCGGAGTGCTTTCTGGGTTGCTTGGTATTGGTTCCGGGGGATTTAAGGTATTGGCGATGGATCAAGCCATGCGTCTACCCTTCAAAGTTTCTACCACCACTAGCAATTTTATGATCGGTGTCACAGCAGCAGCATCAGCCGGAGTTTACCTAGCACGGGGTTACATCGATCCGGGACTATCCATGCCAGTGATGTTGGGGGTATTACCTGGTGCTTTCTTGGGCGCACGAATCCTGACAGGCGCTAAAACGCAAATTTTGAGAATTATCTTCAGTCTTGTGCTGGTGGTAATGGCTTTAAAAATGGTCTACAACAGTTTAATAGGGGGGCTATAAAATGTATAAATTTAATAGTAGCTTTCGGTGGACATTACCGACACAGCCAAATAGTGAAGTGGTTGCACTAACCTTACCGCAGGAAGTTCTAGACTGTAATATCGAACAATTAGAACAGTCCACTACTAATAGCTGTCAGATTGATGCTAACAACAAGATTACGAAAATATCAAGTGAGCAGCAATTAAAATATTTGCTCAGTAACTTCCTGAAATATGGTGTTTTGATAGCTAGTTCTGTAGTTTTACTGGGAGGTATACTCTACTTAATTCATCACGGTGCTGAACCTGCTGGATATCACTTTTTTCAGGGAGAACCATCCGAATTTAGCTCACCAGTAGGTGTAGTAAAAGCAGTTTTATCAGGTAGCGATCGCGGTATTATTCAACTCGGTCTGTTACTACTAATTGCTACTCCAATTGTGCGAGTTTTTATTTCCCTATTAGCTTTCCTGCTACAGCGAGAATATATCTATGTGATTGTTACCTTATTAGTATTGTCTAGCCTGATTTACAGTCTTGTAGGAGCATCTTATTAGGAATATTTTCAAAGATTAAGGGGAAAATTTAACCTATTTCCCTTAATCTAAAAGTTTGGAGATGCATCCAAAAAAAAATTTATGGATATTAATAACTTTGTAAAATATCATTGATTGAGCTTATACTCTGTTTAATTTGTTCTGTCAGAGAAGTTCTTAATAAATCAAGGGTTTCAGCTGAAAGATTTAGTAATCCTAAAGCATATAATACACTCGAAATTCCAATAAATAAAGCCAAAAATCTCCCCAAACAACCGGGATTAATTTCAATAAAACCCAATTTAGATTGTCCGATAACAGCAATCGTTATAAAAATAATTCCTGTTATTAGAAATGTGCTATTTGGCGTTAAATCTGTCATTATTATATTAATAAGCTTCGTTACTTTTATTTTAGCTATTATTATACACTGATTTTATAAAGCCTGTATAAGTTTTTAGAAAAGCGAGTAAAATTGCATCTCTACATATGAGCTATTATAGTCAGGTAGGGCGTATTCAATTATTATGGTTGTTTTGCGATCGCGCCTAGAACTACCTGCCCAAGGTAGTAGCTATTGAAGCGGATGAATATTAATTACAGAACCATCTGCATGGGTAATGGAAAACTGCTTGCTTCATCGTTGAAAACAAATGTAAGACGAATTGTATCTTGCATTTGCTCAATCACTTGAATACCTACCATCACAGTGATCTCTTCAGCAAAGCCATGATTAAGTTGCGATCGCAAAGGCTCAATATTTAGTAAATCAGCTTGGTAAACACGAATGGTGACGGTAATTATTCGTAGTCACCGCCATAAGTTAAGTAATAAAAATATATCGTACCATCGCCGTAGTATAGCTTCTAACCAGCTTAACGAGCGATCGCGGCGGCTGATGTAAAAAGTACGTGCTAGAAGCTCCAAAGCAAAAATAATGTTTAAAAACAGGAATATATGAAATTCTAGCCTGTGTATTTGTTTCTTCTAGGGCTGGACAGTATTGCAACCATTCAAATAAAGCAGCAGTACCAAGAAAAATGAAAGTTATAGTAGCGACCACTTGAAGCATGATCCTGTAACGAATAACAAAAATTATGTATATATTTTGTGATAGTAAAATCAAGATTTTTTATTTAAAAAAACAGAAATGTTATGAATATTTCACCTGAAAATTTGCCCACATCACAAAACCATCAATTTGGCAGTCTAAATATTTTAGCCACTCAACGATTTCGTGATTGCTATTGTGTAATAATGTATATTTTCGCTCATCTTTGACTAAAGTTAAACCTGTTTGTGGATTTTCGATGCTCGTTGCAAGATTGCGGTTAAAACGTTCATCTAATAATTTCAGCAGTTGTTTTACTTTGGCTTGTGCTACTTCTAAACTTAATAGGGTGTAATCTTGTTGTTGAATTATCTGCTGAAGTTCGATGATATTGCTAAATTTTCGCCGACCCAGAGTGCCTTGAGTTAGTAGCAATAGTGCTGCCGCCCCATTTTTAAAGTCCTGTTGATTTAGTGCAAAATAATTCCAATCACCGTAAGCATACTGGATTAATTCATCTTTGCCAGTCGGTAAAACCATTCTGGAATGCCAACCGTAATCTGTTACATAGATTGTAATTGGCTCAACAGGATCAGCCGGCAGTACAATGGTTGCGGGAGACAACATCCAAACCAATAAGATAGAAAAAATTACTACTGAAGCAAATTTGGTAATGCGGCATAAACGCATATCTGATACATAATCCTATGGCCAAGGTAGCAATAACTGCGGCTCTAGCTCACCGCGCTTGAAGGCTCTAACACAACTATCGGCTAAAACTTTTGGTGTCCACGGTGCTTGAGCAACAATCACCTCAGCAATGGCAATGCTCATCTGGGTGTCGTCGGTGTAGCTGCCAGGATTGAGTCGAAAACGCGGATGTTCGACGTATCGACTCAAATCGTTGTTAACGATCATTTCATCAGCATATTCAAAGCCTGCACCATAGGCATCTGCAATCGCTAACTCTAACAGCATATTGATATTAAATTAAAAACGGACGCGCCAGAAAAAAGCTAGCAACTGATTTAGCATCTACCGGCTCTCCCTCCAGAATAGCTTTCTCTAATTCTTCGGGAGTCAAAAACACAGTTTCGATATCCTCATCTCCATCTTGTGGTGGTGGTGTCTCCAGCTTTTCTAAATCTCGCGCCAGAAATGCATAGATAATCTCATCAGAATAGCCGGGAGCTAAAAAAAATTCGCCTAATTTGTCCCATTTTTGGGCACTATAGCCAGTTTCTTCTTCGATTTCACGCTGTATCGTCTCTAGGGGATCTTCATTTGGTTCCAAAGTTCCTGCCGGAAATTCTAATATCCGTCCCTGAATTGCAAAACGATACTGGCGCACGAGTACGAGTTTACCCTCTGGCGTTACCGGCACAGCTAGTGCACCACCAGGGTGACGAATACATTCCCATTCTCCTTCCGATTTATTAGGCAAACGCAAGCGATTAACTTCAAAATCAAACTTGCGTCCTTTATAAAACAGGCGTTGTTTCAGCAGTTGTGGTAATTCTCTACCTAATGGCATAATAAAATCTGATTATCTGTGATACAGAGGCGAAATCAGCGTTCTTCTGCGTTTAAGGATGGTAATTTTAATTGCCCATCAATAAATGTACATCAGAACAGTCTACCTCTTTCAGCAGTTCTTTAATAACACACCCAGAAACTGGTTCTATCCAATCTGGGGCAACTTCTGCTAGTGGCACTAACACAAAGGCCCGATCCCGCATTCGAGGATGGGGAATCTGGAGATTTGGTGTATCCACAATAAAGTCATCAAATAATAACAAATCTAAATCCAGGATTCGTGGCCCCCAGCGTTCCTGACGCACACGCCCAAATTGTTGTTCAATTCTTAACAAAATTTCTAATAACTGCTGGGGTAGCATTTCTACCTGCAATGTGACGCAGCCATTTAGATAATCTGGCTGTGGTGGCCCGACAGCTTTGGTTTGATACCAATTGGATTTGGCTTCTAAGACAATACCTGGCGTTTGGGCTAAAGTTTCTATAGCTGCTTCTAAAATTATCTGTGAATCGCCGATATTACTACCAAGGGCAACGGCGCTTCTTCTTGGCTCTGCTTCGGCGTAGCTCACCGTAGGCATCGCACTCTCCTTAAGTAAGCTCTTTTCGCGCTGTCTTTGCGAATACTTCGGTACACTTATTCCAGAAAATGCCAATAATTTTTTTATTCTCAATAAATATCAAAATTACAGGGCTTTTACAAAACTAAATTAACCAAATCTAAAAAACATTATTTTATGGTGAATTTAGTTAATTATTTATAGGATATTATACTAACACAATGGTGGTGCGCTAACCCCAAAGTTGATTGATGGTGGTTATATAGTTACTACTTTGAGCGAGGAACTGACATGGGGAAGCTTACCTCCTGGTTCAAGCGAAGACCAACTAATTTGAGTAACTCTGGACAAGGAGGAACAAATGAGAGCTTACCACCAGCACATGTGGCGCAGCCGAGGCAGTTACTGAGCAAGATGAAAATTTTACCATCTAGGATTAAAGCCAATCAGGCAACTGGCGGTAAACCACTCTATCGTCGCGTATGGTTTTGGGCAGGTTTGGGTGTAAGTGGTGGGATAGTTGCCTTGATCTACGGTGTCAGTTTAATAGATCGGTCTTTGCCAGATCAGACCGAATTGAATGCCGTGGTTAGAGAGCAAACACTGACCATCAAAGCCGCCGATGGAACCATATTACAACAACAAGGTGAAGCGGCCAGAGAACAGCTAAAGCTGGAACAAATTCCAGATAATTTAAAAAAAGCTTTCATCGCCTCAGAAGATAAAAGATTTAAGGAACACAACGGAGTTGATCCTCAAGGGATTGTCAGAGCAGGTTTGAATAATGTGCGATCGCAAGGTGTGGTCGAAGGTGCTAGCACCATCACTCAACAGCTAGCGCGGATTCTGTTTTTGAAACAAGAACAGACAATCTGGCGCAAACTCAAGGAAATCCGCCTAGCACAAAAAATGGAGAATGAATTAACCAAAGATCAGATTCTAGAGCGTTACCTGAATCTGGTTTATTTGGGAGGTGGAGCTTATGGTGTGGCAGATGCATCCTGGGTATACTTTAGTAAATCGCCAGACCAGCTTTCCCTCGCGGAGATGGCAACGATTGCTGGATTAGCTCCTGCTCCTAGCTTATACGCTCCAGACAAAAATCCAGAAGCTGCAAAACGGCGGCGAAACTTAGTATTGCTACGGATGCAAGAAGATGGAGTTATTACAACAGAGCAAAGGCAAGCAGCCGTTCAGGAGCCATTAACTCTTAAAAGCAGTTTACCCAAACGAGTGCAAGTAGAATCACCCTACTTTACCAGCTACATCCAAAAAGAATTGCCGAAGTACGTTTCTCCTAACGTGCTAAAAAGTGAGGGGTTAGTAGTGGAAACCACGCTGAACCCGGCTTGGCAGAAAGTCGCAGAAGAGGCGGTTGCTAAAACACTGCGAAATCAAGGACGCTGGGAGAACTTTAAGCAAGGAGCAATGGTAGCCATTGACCCCCGCAACGGTGAAATTAAGGCAATGGTTGGGGGAAAAGATTTTGGTAAAAACCAGTTTAATCGGGTTACCCAGGCACAGAGGCAGCCAGGATCGACATTTAAAGGGTTTGTATATGCTACTGCGATCGCTAGCGGTAAAAGCCCTTACGATAGCTATCAGGATGCGCCCTTTGTCGTAGACGGCTACGAACCGAAAAACTATAGTGAAAAATTTCGGGGTTCGATGAACATCCGAGATGCCCTCACCGGCTCTATTAATGTTATTGCGGTAAAGACATTGATTGATGTGGGATTTACACCAACGATTAAACTTGCCCATGATATGGGGGTAAAATCTGAACTCAAGCCCACCTACTCTTTGGCTCTCGGCTCAAATGAAGTCAATCTGTTAGAGTTGACCAGTGCTTATGGTAGCTTTGCTACTCAGGGATTGCATATAGAGCCTCATGGTATTACTCGCATCCTCAACCGCCAAGGCAAGGTCATTTGGTCAGCTAATTTCAAGTCTAAACGCGCCCTTGACGCTGACAGTGCCGCCATCATGACTTGGATGCTACGCAACGTCGTAGAAGCAGGGACTGGTGCTGCTGCTCAATTAGGTAATAGACCAGTTGCTGGCAAGACCGGCACCTCCGATGAAGCCCGCGATTTATGGTTTATTGGCTACATTCCCCAAATGGTAACAGGGGTCTGGCTAGGTAACGATGATAACCGCCCTACATACGGTAGCAGTGGTAGTGCAGCTTACACTTGGCGCGAATTTATGAAAAAAGCGGTAGAGGAGATGCCAGTAGAAAAGTTTCCTAAACGACCCAAGTTAGAAGGTCGTAAAGGCACCATCAAAGCCCAGTCTATCAAGCCCAAACAAGTGCTAAATCGTTCGATTTCCTCTAATGATGACTCAGAAGGGGAAAGTACTAGAAGTTCTGAGGATAGTAGTTCATCTAGAAGACGTAGAAGCAGAAGGAGATATTCTCAAGAAGAACAGCAATCAGGTAATTCTACCCCAAGACGGAGAAGGCGCGATCGCACCGAAGAATCAAGTTCCAATAACTCTTCCTCGGAATCATCTACTCCACGGCGGCGCTCTAGAAGAGTAGAATCTGATTCTCCCCCGCCTCGAAGAACTCGGCGATCTTCCTCTCCCGCAAATAGTTCAGGTTCTTCAGGTTCTTCATCGTCACAGCCATCCTGGCGGGATAAGCTTAGACCTTCTAATTAATTTAATGAGGAGTGGGCATTGGGCATGGAGAAGAGGCAGAGGGGCAGGGGGCAGAGGAGAGAAATTATTTTCCCCCTTCTCCCTGCTCCCCATCCTCTTTTTTATGCAATATGAAGTTGCTCAAACTAAACTACGGGAGGATGTTAAGTGATACGCTCATTCTATAGTGTGTCAAGTAGTGTTACTTAACATTGGAGAATATACTCATGCATATATTGATGCAGGCAGCCGATTCAGTCGCAACAGGTGGTGGTCATTTTCCTTTTGCTTTCACCTTGGTGTATGTCGTTGGTTTTATTGCTGCTGTAACCATTGGTTCAATAGCTTGGTACAACTCGAAACGCCCCGCAGGTTGGGAAAGCAAAGAGCGTCCTGATTTTGTGCCTAAGGTTGATAAAGAAGAAACTCCGGGTCTGGGCGAACCGAAGTCATAATTTAGTCATTAGTCATTAGTGAGCCAGCGCGGTCTTGGGGGTTTCCCCCATGAGTGACTGGCGAACCCCTAAGGGTTACTAGTTATCAGACTATAGACTTTTGACTATGATTAGTTTTGTACGTCAACCCAACGGCGGTAAAGCTTTTGAATTTGTTTGAGAAGTGCAGTGTGAGCTGGTTGAGTTGAGTCATTCGGTTTGGCTATATCCTGCAATTGGGTCAGAAGTCTGGCTTCTTCGACGGCAACTTCACCATCGCTATAAATTAAGCCACTGATGGCTTCAATCAGATTTTCACAATCTTCAAGGCTGGGGCGATCGCCTAAATACTCCCGCACCCAGTCATAGCATTCTTTTGGCTGTACAGGAACTAATTCGTACAGCCAAGGCTTAATTTCTGGATCGTTAGCTAAACCTTTTGCTTGAGCTATTTCGCGGAGATATTGCCGTTCTTCTGGCTGGATTCTGCCATCAATCCAGGCGGCTCCAATCAGGATTTTAACTAAGTTTTTGACATTGGAAGGGGTAACCATTGCTGCCTCCTCTGGTAGATTCAGGCCTCCACCAAATCGTACAATCCCAAACCGTATTCACTCGGAATTATTGGTTTTTCTTAAGCGCACCATAAAAAAGCCATCCATGTCCTGTTGATGGGGCCAAACTTTGAACCAACCTTGAGGCGTGCTATAAGCAGAATCAAGTAACTCAACGCCTCTGGGAGACTCAATTTGCCAATCAGGTGACTCAGTTAAAAATGCCGAAATCACTTCTTCATTTTCTGCTGGATGCAATGTACAGGTGGCATAGACTAGTACACCACCAAGTTTGACAAAAGTAGATGTATGTGTTAATAATTCTTTTTGCAGCACCGAAAGTTCGCGGACAGATTCTGGTGTCTGTCGCCAACGCGCATCAGCATGACGGTGCATAGTTCCCAAACCAGAACATGGAGCATCAAGCAATACGCGGTCTGCGGTGTTTTGAAATTGGTTGAAGTGGCGGCTGTCGCCAGTGTAAATTTGAATAGATTGTAAATTTAGCCGTTGAGAATTTTCTTGGAGTTTGCGAAGACGAGAAGGAGTGCGATCGCAAGCCCAAATTTTCCCTTTATCTGCCATTAACTCAGCAATGTGGGTTGTTTTACCCCCTGGTGCAGCACAGGTATCAATTACCACCTCACCCGGTTGTGGGTCAAGTAAATGACTTACCAATTGAGCGCTACCATCTTGTACAGTCCACCAACCCTCTCTGAAACCAGGTAGTTTTTGAATTGACCCAGCACTACCAATCAATCGTAAAGCTTGAGGTAAATGAGGAATCCGTCTCACCAAAATACCAGCAGATTGCAAAGCCGCCTCAACTTCCTCGATGGAAGTGCGAAGTGGGTTGATACGCAAGTCAATTGTTGGTGATTGGTTCATCCATTCACACAGTTGTTCTGTCTCAGCCAAACCCAGTTGTTCTAACCAAACTTGAATAATCCAGTCAGGAAAGCTGTGTAAAATACCCAAACGTTCCACCTGACTTTTCACATCATCTGGAAAAGTTAAGGCGAAACCTAACCCCCCAGCCCCCTTCCCTATTAGGGAATGGGGAGAATTCAAAGCCTCTCCCCTAAAAGGGGAGAGGTTTTGAGAGAGGTTTTCCAGATCCAGTGAAAAGTCAGAGGGTTCCACTGGGTTTTCTGGAAGTTGTAACGGATCTCCTTTTATCTTCTCTGCTAGGCGGATGTACTGGCGTAATAGACCGTTAACAAAACCCGTTAGTCCAGAAAAACCGTTTTCTTTAGCGAGTTGGACGGTAGTATTAACAGCAGCCGAGGCGGGAATACGCTCTTGATAGCGCAGCTGGTAGAAACCCAGGTGTAAGATGGTGCGGAGGTCTTGGGGTTGTTGATCAGATTTCTTTTTAGCGAGTTGATCAATGAGACTATCAAGAGTACGCTGCCTTCTGACGCTCCCATAAACCAATTCTGTCATCAAGCGGCGATCGTTATCAGCCAAACTGACTTTTTGCAGTACTCTATCTAGGGCAACATCAGCATAAGCCCCCTTGTGAACATCTCGCAGGGCGATAAAAGCTAGTTGACGGGGGTTTGTCATGGAAACGTGATTCAGGAGTCAGGAGGCTTTTGTATTCTAACTCCCAACTCTTTACTAATTCGTAATTCGTAATTCGTAATTGTCGGATTTAATTTCCCCTTGTTTATAGGTGGTTTTGTTTCAATTAGGGTCTAAATTCCTGCCTGAAACTGTCTTTTAATTACGAATTACGTTAGTGACGCAGGAGCGTCATGAGAAATTACTAATTATTGCATATACGGGTCTACACTGGCGATTTCAAACTCACATGCTCTAGAAACCTGTTCTGCTGGTAATTTCCCAAAGCTGATTAATGGTAAATAAGTGGGGTTCGCCATCAATTCTTTTGCCAATAAGAACCCAGTAATTGTCCAAGTTTGATATTTCCGAGCTTGTTTGCCAATCAATCGCCCTTTCTTACCGTCGTAATATTCTGGCCATTCATCTGTACTGAGTCGTCCTTGGGCAGTTTCAATAGCCTTTTGTGCAAGACTTGTTTTGTTAGTTTTCACCGCAGCCGCTGCTAACATCCACATTAAAACAGGCCAACTACCAGCATTATGATACGACCAGGGTATATTTTTGGGATCACATCCAGTTACAATTCTGTATTCTTCATGTTCCAAAGCTGGGAAACAAATTTTCATCGGCATATCTCCCACCAAGTCATCCCATCGTTCCTCAATGAGAGTCATAATCGCTTGTGACTGTTCTTCGGTGGCTAAGTCTGAAATGATTGCCATTAAGTTTCCGAGTGAAAAGAAGCGAGTATCTAGCTGCGACGGACCGACATTACCTGCTAGATAACCACCTTTTCTTGGCAGCCACTTATCTAATTCATAATAGGGAACAGAATCTACATATATGTTGAACAAATTAACAGCACCCTTGCCATATTCTTCACTTTTGAAGCGATAAATTGCATTCAGGCGATTAATATCTATCCAATAATGCTGGCGAATATGAGCACATAAAAGAGGCAAACGGTTATCAATGGCTGCAACAATATCGGAATTACCTTGGCAAACTAGCAGTTCACGAGATGCACGCAATGCCGTGTAAAAAAGAACTTGTAGTTCTAAAGGATGCCCATAAATGCCCATACGACGGTCAATCATACAAGCACCATCTGGAACCAACAGCGTTGGGTACATATCAAAACGATTCGCCAAGCAGATTTCCATGATTAACTTAATACCATTTTGGAATTCTGGTTGATAGGCTAGAGAAAAATCTTCTGTGGCGACCACATAAGCACGCAACAAAATAATCCACCATAGACAAGAATCTACAGGTGTAACTCTAGCGATCGCATGTTCACCAAAGTCTGCTTCTAAATATTCTTGCCCATTTTCTGATACAACTTTAAAGCTAGCTGGGATTAATCCTCGTCCCGGCTTATAGGCATCTAATGCCCTTTCTTTCGGCTGTAACTTTAAGGTTTCTTCTAAGAAATTACGAACAATATCTGTTCTACCTTTGATCAGAAAAATTAGAGCTGAGGAGACAAAATCCCGAACAAAGCACTGGTCATAATTGAGCGCCTCTACAGATGCATCATAAGCGGCTACCGTACCAACGGGGCGTCCTTGATAATAGAGAATTGATTTCTCTAGTGTTTGCCACGCTTCTTCCACTTCTTTTAAATTTTCAGTAGTTTCCAATTCGTTTAAGTGCATCGCCAGAATAGCTCCATTTGGATTGTAAAGTTGTGGTAGATGCGTCTTCATTTCTTATTTTTGCCATTCTCAGCATAACAAAAACGATTCTTTGAATAGCAAATATAATTTGGAGAAAAATTAACCAACCAACAATGAATAAATCTGCTGACATTTATGCAGCTTTATTTATAGTTAATTTGCTTATAATCGATTACTCTTTTGGTGAATTATAGTTGTTGTTTTTCACCGCAAGCAGTAACATGATTTTCAAAACAGTCACACAAGATATATTTTTAGATTATTTGTTGTTCCGTTTCATGTACAGAATCTTTGCTTTACCAAATAAAAACATATCTTCAGTGCTGTTTAGTGTTTGCGTTAAGTTAAAACTGGTTGCAGTATATTTACTTGAGCAGGATTACTTTTTGACACTATGAAGTCAGATTATTCCCCTATAACCTAATAATTTATAACGTTTTGTCAAAATATGCAAGATGAATGCTTGAAAAATTTCAGATGTCAATACTTCTGAAGAGTTATATATTTTACCCTACTGAGAGATGACAGGGGGCGTTTATGGAGTCAATTCACGATGGGGTTACACCCCCAATCGCTAAAATCTCGGTGAGAGCGTTGCTTTCTCTCCCTGCAATAAATTGCTTGCTCGATGGCTATCTTTGGACTCGTCTAAGTTCTCTACTACGACCACCTATTACGCTGCATGAATTTACCAATCCAGAATTCACTAGTAGAAATGGCAAAGTCCCTGAAGGTTCTGTTTCACTGTCTATGCGATCGCATTCTGTGAAAATCTTCATCCAATACTTAATTTTTAGTATTTTTAATTGGCTTAGGTCGAGAAAAATTAGAAGGCGTTTTAAAGTTCTCTATTGGTACACCTTTAAGAGCCTTCAGCATAAAATCGCGCCAGATGGGAGTGACCATACCTCCACCTGTCGCACCGCGCACCAATTGTGTATTGTTATCTCTCCCTACCCAGATGGCAGTTGTTAACTGTGGTACTGAACCAATAAACCAAATATCCTTTTCTGAAGAAGTTGTCCCGGTTTTGCCAGCAACTGGACGATCTATAATTGCACCTCTACCAGTTCCTTGTTTAACTGCTGTTTGCATCACATCTAAAATTGTGGCTGACGCCCAAGGGTCAAGAACTAGACGAGGTTTCGGGGTATTATCAAGTAATACATTGCCACTACTGTCAGTGACACGAGCAATGAGCGTTGGGGGCGATTGCCAGCCATAATTAGCAAAAGTAGCATAAGCACTAGCCATTTCTAGCGGTGTCACACCAATTGCACCTAGTGGTAAAGATGTCACAGGTTCCATCGGACTCATAATTCCCAAGGTGCGGCAAGTTGCGATGACTTTATTAATGCCCACAGCTTTGCCAATCTTGACAGCAGGAACATTACGGGATAGTGCTAAGGCAGTACGAATCGGTATTGCACCCTTAAAGCTATTATCGTAGTTCCGGGGAGAGTACTGTGTATCATTATCAGGGTAGCTGACTGGGGTATCTAGCACCGTTGTATCTGGTGTAAACTTACCACTAGCAAAGGCTGTATAGTAAACAAACGGCTTAAAAGAAGAACCAGGCTGACGGAAAGCTTGAGTTACCCGGTTAAATTCGCTAGCTTTTGAGTCTACACCGCCCACTAATGCTTTTATAAAGTGTGTGCGTGGATCAATTGCCACTAAAGCTATTTGATTTTTATTTAACCCTTGACTTTCAAGGGTTTTATGCCACTTTTTAATAGTTTCTTCCGCCATCAATTGAAAGTTTGCATCTACGGTGGTTTGCACCTGCATTCCGCCTTTGAGTACTGCATCACGCCCAAACTTTTGAATTAGTTCCTGTGCCACAGTATTAGTAACATAAGGATGCTTACTAGGTTGAAATGACCTAATTTTGCCAAGTTTAATTTCTTGGTTAATGGCGTTATCATACTCTTGCTGGTTAATCCATTTCAATTTCAGCATTCTTTCCAGCACTACTTTTTGCTTTTGCTTGGCCAAATTTAAATTCACAAAAGGGCTAAATTGTTCTGGAGCTTGAATTAAACCCGCCATCATTGCAGACTCGCCCAAAGTCAAATTTTCTGCTGATTTGTCAAAGTAAGTGCCTGCTGCCGTTTCTACACCATAATTATTATGACCCCAGTAAACTTCATTGAGGTACATTTCTAAAATCCGCTCTTTACTGAGAACTTGCTCTACACGAATTGCTAGTATCGCTTCTGCTACTTTGCGTGTAAAAGCACGCTTGTGAGATAGAAACAAATTTTTCACCAGTTGCATGGTGATTGTAGAACCTCCCTCCTTCACACCGCCTGCTATCCAGTTGACTAACGCAGCACGTCCGATACCGCCAGGGTCAACACCGTGGTGGTTATAGAAATAGCTATCTTCACTGGCTAATACTGCTCGTTTTAAATTTGGGGAAATTTTATCTAGCGGTACGACTTTTCTGTTGGCTTCCCCGTGTATACCCACCAATAATTTGCCTTTGATGTCATAAATGTAAGTTGTTTCTGCTGGTGATAAGTTTCGTATTTGTCTGACTTCTGGCAAGTTACGGAAACTAATGGCTAAACCAACCAGCCCTCCGGCCACAAGAGAACTTGCCAGCATAATGATTGAGAAGAGAGTACCACCAGTGATTAAGCCTACTTGCCTCCAAAACTCGAAATTAGGAGAAGTCTGAATTTCTGGTTGCTGCTGTTCAACAGTATTTGATAAAGACATGGCAATTGCACCTCCTCACTTGTTCAATACGATTAGATTTTATTTAACAGAACTGGTTAGATAATTGTTGGCAACTGTAGTTTTATAGCTACGAAAGTGAATGAGTTGCTTGCCAATATAATTAATCTAACTTTAGGTAGATTGTAAAAAATAACTAATTCAATATTGCGCTGGTGTTGCCTATATCCTTATGTCCAGATATCAATTCAAGACCAGAAAATATAACTAAATGCTAAACTATGACTTGTTAGTGTGTAAGAATGAGAGCCACGTTACATGAGGCTTTGCATATATCTTCTTTTCGTCGATTCAAACGCTAATATTGGGGATTTTGGGAGTATGATGCTGAAATTTGAATAAAATCCCATTACATAATTACTTAAGATAATTATGGAAATTATGGAAATTATAAAATGTGTATAAATGTTGAATATTTTGTCCTCAGAATAAAGAATATCTATCTATTGTGATGGTTTTGCAAACAGAATCCTCTGATAAAAGATAGATAAAATTAAGTTAAAGGTTAGAGATGATAATTGCAATTATCAATATTTTTCCAGTTGCAATTATCCAACTGCTAAATAAACTGCTGTAAGAAAGTACCAAAAATAAATATAGCGCCCTATCACTTTTCTTACTCTGAAAAAATAAAATATTTGTAGCGACTTTCAAGACAGTCGCTACGCCTAGATTGATGAGGTCTTACGAGTCGTGAAGCGTAAAGCCCCTCGCCTAAAGGTGAGGGGATATAAGCGAATAACTGAGTCGATTTATCGCGGCGAGTGTCAATTAATGGTAGTCCTTCTCGTGTCTGCCCGTAAGCCAGTACACCAGGAAAAGCAGTCACTTCAGCTTTTTGCGTCCATCCTCTTCTTGTTAAATCTCTATCGTGAATTCATAGCCAGTGAAGGTATTGTAATAAAAGTGATTCCTGGATAAAACAAAAAATTTATATGACCTCAGTTTCTCCTCACAAAAAAGCCAGAGCCTTAAAATCTACCAGCCGCCGCCCTGCTAAAGAACTCTGTAGCGAGTGTGGACTATGTGATACATACTATATTCACTATGTCAAGGAAGCCTGCGCTTTTATTAATCAGCAAATAGGCGAACTTGAAGAAGAAACGCACACGCGATCGCGCCATCTCGATAACCCCGATGAACTCTACTTTGGTGTTCACCAAGATATGATGGCGGCGCGGAAACAACAACCCATCGAAGGCGCACAATGGACAGGTATTGTTAGCAGTATTGCCATTGAAATGCTCAATCGCGGCATGGTTGAAGGTGTTGTCTGCGTGCAAAATACCAAAGAAGACCGCTTTCAACCCATGCCCATCATCGCTCGTACTCCAGAAGAAATACTAGCAGCGCGGGTAAATAAACCAACACTTTCCCCAAATCTTTCTGTGTTGGAACAGATAGAGAAATCAGGGATGAAGCGGCTATTGGTAATTGGTGTTGGTTGTCAAATTCAGGCATTACGAGCCGTAGAAAAACAACTTGGTTTAGAAAAGTTGTATGTTTTGGGTACACCCTGCGTAGATAATGTTAACCGCGCCGGACTGCAAAAATTCTTAGAAACCACCAGCCGATCGCCTGATACAGTTGTGCATTACGAATTCATGCAAGACTTCCGGGTTCACTTCAAACATGAGGATGGCTCAACAGAAACAGTACCTTTCTTTGGCTTAAAGACCAACCAACTCAAAGATGTCTTTGCACCGTCTTGTATGAGTTGCTTTGATTACGTCAACTCCCTAGCCGATTTAGTCGTTGGCTACATGGGCGCACCCTTCGGCTGGCAATGGATTGTAGTTAGAAATGAAACAGGTAAAGAAATGCTGGATTTGGTGAAAGACCAGTTAGATACTCAACCAGTGACATCTAAAGGCAACCGTAAGGAAGCTGTACAGCAAAGTATTCCCGCTTACGATAAAGGCGTTACCCTCCCGATGTGGGCAGCGAAACTCATGGGTGTAGTCATCGAAAAAATCGGCCCCAAGGGTTTGGAATATGCGCGGTTTTCCATTGATTCTCACTTTACTCGGAATTATTTGTATGTGAAGCGAAATCATCCAGAGAAATTAGAAGAGCATGTTCCAGAGTTTGCCAAGCGTATTGTTGGGCAATATAAATTACCAGAATAAAAATTGGGCATTGGGATTAGGGGAGAGGTGACAGGTGATAGGTAGTAGGGAATAATCTGTACCCTGTACCCTATTCCCTTCTTTACAAAGAAAGGCAGAAGGAAAGAAGTACTAATAAAAACTTTAGTTGTGGGTTATTGCCCACTAGTATAAAAAGATTTGTGTCGGGATGCATAGCACGAGACACAAGGCTTCCTTACTTCAATCCCACGTTTTTAAACGTGGGTTCCCTTCTGCCTCCTGCCTTCTGAATCCTCACTCAGTTGTAACTACTGGCTTGACGAGTAAACATCAAGTGATACTGTCCGCCTAGTGCCATGAGTTCGTCATGAGTACCTACCTCGATAATTTCACCGTGTTCTAGTACTACTACTCGATCTGCTAGTTTTGCCAGAGCGAGGCGATGGCTGACTACAACGGCTATTCTCCGCTTCGCCAGGGTACGCAAAATGTTGTAAATCTCATGTTCTGTTTTCGGATCAAGGTTCGCTGTTGGCTCGTCAAGTATGAGTAGTTCGGCTGGAGACAGTCGCAACAAAGCACGAGCGATCGCTAATCTTTGCCATTGTCCCCCTGATAAATCAATGCCGCCTTCTAGCTGTTTGCCTAAGAGGGTGTCTAAACCGTGATCTAGCTTCTCAATTACTCTAGCTAAACCAGCTTCTGCGATCGCTTCCGTAATAGCGTCATCATCCTGCATTTTAGGTAAATTCCCAAAGGCAACATTCTCGCGCACGGTAGTCGGGAAGCGAGCGTAATCTTGCATGACTACATCAATCCGCGATCGCAATTCTTCTAACGGGAGCGATAGCAAATCTTGCCCATTCCAAATAATCGCACCTTGGCTAGGATCATAAAGACGACATAATAGCTTTGCTAATGTGGTCTTACCAGCACCATTCTCACCCACCAGTACAATCATCTCGTTGGGGTGAATCGTCAGGTTGATATTTTTTAAGATTGGGCGATCGCTGTTGGGATAGGTAAAGGATAGATTTTCGATGTAAATACCTGTCTGCGCTGCTTCATCCTCAGTTGCATTCAGTCCTGATAAAGCTTGCCGATGATGATTCCCATTTCTTTGAAAGTTCTGATTGTTAGCAGCCGATTCCCTGACTTCTCCCCATGCCTTTGTGACTGACTTTGATTGCAACTCTGAATGAGAACGGAATAATTGCGGCTCTAATTCCAAAAGTTGGAAAATGGGCGTTGTTGCCAGTGCAATATTATATAACTCTGACCCGCCAGACATCAAATTATCTAAACTTCGACGCACTTCTAAAATTACCCCAGTGTAAAGTGCCAAATCCCCTAAACTATGGGTTCCACCTAGCACTCCCTGAACTACGTACACATAAGGTAACGCAAAGCCTAAGCCACTGAGCAAAGACCAACCAATAACCGCCGTTGTCCCGCGACGGCGAATCTGTTCCATTGCTTTAAAAATGGTACGGTAAAGTCTGTGCCAACGTTCTAATAGTAAGGGTTGTAGGCTAAACAAGCGTATTTCTTTGGCGTATGTCTCTCCAGTTAAAACCGTTTTATATAAGTTCATTTCCCGAAGAACACTCGCTTGGGTTTTTTCTACTCTCCAAACTTGCTTACGGTATTTCCTTTCGACATACATAGCAGGGGTAACGCAGATAAATAAAATTAGTGGTACCCACCAAGCAAGAGACACCGAAAGCAGTATAGCTGGAATAAAGATAAAAATTCCCTCTAACATTGTCACCAGCCTAAGACAAAGCTCCGGAAGTCGTTGTACTCCCTTTTCGGTAAGCTGCACCAAATTTAGCAAATCGGGTGTTTCAAACAGAGCAATATCTTCAAAAGTGGCAACCTTCTCAATCACTTGTCCTTGGATAAAGCCTGTAATGCGATCGCGCAGGGAAGTATATACAAAGCTATTGATGTTAGCGATCGCATCACTCACCAAATTTACCAGCAGTGAACCTGCAATACTGGAGAGTAGCAGAGGTTGAGAAAGTATCAGGGCGATCGCATTCTGCGTTGTCCCCGTGCTCAATAAGCGAGTAATTTCATCAATTATCACCTTGTTGAGCCAAATAGCGATCGCTGGGCCTGCACCACCCAGTAATGTCAAAATTGCCACATAGCGTAGCTCCTTTGGAACTACTTGCATCACCGTCGCCACACTCCGGCGAAATGCTTGGAATGGAGAAATTTCAATTATTTGCATATGTTTTAAAGTAGCAAATAATAGCAAAATTCCCAGGCAGAAGTTGTGATCTCAATTTAAATGATCACTAAGTGCGGCCAGCGATCGCACTGTTATCAAGCTAAGAGCAGACATTAGCGTAGGCGTATCCCGCCACAGATATCGCACTGAAACAAAATTTTGATAATTGGGCGACAATTTTCCGAAATTGCTAACTTAAGTTTGGTAGTTATTACCAGAACAGTGAATAATAAATAACTTCTATAAATAGCCTTGGGGGAATATGGCCCCACAAAAACCTGGTCTTCGTGACCGGGTTTTTTGGCATGGCTGAAATATCTAGATGATGTAGGAATCTACCTCAGACTGTAGCCGCCTTCCAAGGGCAAGGATCGGATAGCATTGGTTATAACTCAATACAGTTCAGATAAGACAAAAACACTTGTAGAGACGGCGATTTATCGCGTCTCGAAAACCCAAAATTTTATACCAGTAGCGCTTAACTCAACCGTATTGCTCTATAGGACATTAAGGTCTCCGAGTGACATCCCCTCTCCGTTTCGGAGAGGGGGCGAGGGTGAGATTACGCCGGATAAATCCGTAATCTTCGATTTGGTTCTTCACCAAAACTATGCGACTTGAGGCGATAATGTTCTACCAACTCATGTTGCATTTTGCGGACTTGGGGAGAACGCGGCAATAACTCGACTGGCTGTCCTTTAGGAATCACAATTTGCTCAACAGCAAGTCTGGCTTCTTCCAAGGCATCCATCTCATCATCGCTACCGTTGTGCAAAAACAGTTGCAGTTCTCGGTCATCGGCCATTTCTGGGTCGTCCATGTTCAGCAACCGCCGCAAACCACGGGTAATTTGGGGAATGGTGCTGGACTTAATCATGTGGATGGGTACATGACGGGCTTTGGCCATTTGGCGTAATTTGGCGTGGTTTTTGACGTGCGATCGCAGTGCTAAAATTGCATCAGCACTATCTATATCTTTTGTCAATACCACGGGTAAAGTTAGCACGCTAATTACCTGTTCCAATTGGTGGCGGCTAACCCCATAGGGGTAAACGTGCAGTGGCAAATCCTCACCATTGGGCCCTGGCTGTCTGGTAGCAGCATCCAAATCAATGCTCTCAGAATAATTGAAGGATTCATCGAGCAAACGATCAAATTCACTGCGTCCAGTAACCCGCTCTACAGGCAATTGCGGCAGTGCTACCATTTGTCCAGATGAACGCCAGCCATTAGACGGTCGCGCCGGTGGAAAAGAATCCTCCACTGTCCCTAGCTGCCCACCGCGACCGTTGACAACAGCTAACTGCCTTGTAACAGCGACTTTGCCGTGGTCATCAACGGTTCTCGTTTGTGGGGTAGGCTGACGACCCCGCAGCAGATTATCTACTGTGTCAGCAACACTTTCGTGTATTGTCCAACGTTGGCGTTCCAACATTTCCACAGCAATTTCGAAGGTAGGAGGGGCTTTCCGCTCTAAAACAGTCTTTTGAGAACCTCGGCGTCTGGCTTCATCGTCTCCCAGTGTCACAGCTTGGATACCCCCAACTAAATCAGCCAGGGTGGGGTTTTTAATCAGGTTTTCGATCTGATTTCCGTGAGCAGTACCTACCAACTGTACGCCCCGTTCTGCAATGGTACGGGCCGCTAAAGCTTCCAGTTCCGTGCCAATTTCATCAATGACAATGACTTCTGGCATGTGGTTCTCCACTGCCTCAATCATTACCTGATGTTGTTGATCTGGATGAGCCACTTGCATCCGCCGAGCACGACCAATGGCGGGATGGGCAACATCACCATCCCCAGCGATTTCGTTGGAGGTGTCAATAATCACTACTCGCTTATGCAAATCATCCGCCAAAACACGGGCAATTTCCCGTAAGGCAGTAGTTTTGCCCACGCCTGGACGCCCCAGCATGAGAATCGATTTACCAGTTTCTACCAAATCGCGGATCATGCCAATGGTTCCGAATACCGCTCGACCAACCCGGCAGGTCAAGCCAATAATCTTACCCGTGCGGTTGCGGATGGCGCTGATCCGATGCAAAGTTTGCTCAATTCCTGCCCGATTATCTCCGCCAAAGATTCCGACTCGTTGAATGCAATCATCTATCTGTTCTTGAGTAACGGGTACTTCGCTCAGATACTCAGCTTGATTAGGAAAGCGAGCCTCTGGGCGACGACCCAAATCCAAGACCACTTCTACTAAACTATCTCGTTTGGGATGACTCTCTAGTACTTGTCGCAGGTCTTGGGGCAAAATGTCTAATAACTTTTGGAGATCGTCTGTAATCGTCATGCTTTCTATGGTGACGTTTTTAGAGATAGCGAGGACATTTGCGTGCAGGAGAAACCGCCCTGGATAATTTCCAAAGAACGAGCGATTAGCGCTCCTGCTGTGATTTGATCTGGGAAACGAGAGAATGGGCAAGTTCTACAGCTTGCCAAAGTAATGTATCATCTTCTTCTAGACTAAGATTCGCCTTCATATTAATGTTACTTACCTCCTTATTCTCTAACTGTTCGAGAATTGGTGACAGCAGTACACGGGCGTAGCTACCGTAGGCGATCCCGGCGATGGAGGCAGGGGAGCAGGGAGCAGGGAGTAGGGGGGAAGACTTTTCTCCTCTGTCCCCCGCCCCCTGCCGCTCCGCCTCTTTAAGCAGTCCCATTGCCTTTAACTTAGCAACGGTATAGCTATTAGTGCCGCCTGCTAACTGCACATATCCCGGTAATTTAGCTGCCAAAACTTTTTGCCCTAATTTCACCGCGGCTATTGTAGTACCATCGCCAATATCACCGCTCATGGGGCGGCCGTCGGTTTGCCAAATTAAAGCACTCTTGAGTGGGGCAATCAGGTCATATATTGCTCTTAGGTAGTCAGTCATCCCCTCGCCATCGGGACAGCTGATGGCTAGTAACTTTAGTTGATCTGCCCACGGTGAAATTGCTTGCCACAATCGCTCAAATTCTGCCAACCGCCCTACTTGTGTATGGATTTCTACGGCATCTACTCCCGTTGACATTACCAATGGCGCGATCGCTCCCGGCGTTGACACATACGATGATGTATAAATTATATCGTATGGACAAATTGGGATGCAACGACCGCAGCCATAGCACTTTTCGGATACTACTCCCGAGAAGTCTTCTTTTATACTGTTAAACACAATTGCTTGTGCCGGACAAATCCGTTCACAGGGTCTAGGGCAGTCTGTAGGACACTCAGTAGGATGAAATTCTGCTTTCCGAAAATGGGGGTCTTCTCCATCGTTCAGGCTGACCATCAAGAAGGGTGAGTTGCCTTTGTAGTCAAAGCCTCGCTTTTGGGCATCCCTAGCCAGAGATTTGGCTACTTGTAGCCCTGCTTGCGCTGCTGCAATCACTGCTGGATCAGCTGCAACATCTATGCAGTCAGCGCCCGCCAAAGTATAGGCTAACGTTAAACTTCTGACTACCGGCAAATGTTGGAAGCTGGCTCCGCAGATAAGCTTGAACCAGTGACCTTGTTTGAGAGATTGTAAAGGGGCGAACAGATCAGTCACACTTCTATTATGCGTTTATGCAACTAAAAATAGTAGTCTGTGATCAAGAAAAAGTCCGGATTTCCTGATTCAGTGATTGTGGCATGGGGCATAGGTCAATAAAAGTTTTCTTTGGCTGCTTGCTCCCCAGCTTTCTTAGGAGGTCGATATACATGACAGTTCATGCAACACCTGTATTTTTTGTGGAAGACTCTGCTGAAGACAGAGTTTTATATAGACGCTTCCTAGAACAGGACGATCGCTACACCTACAATATTTACGAATTTGAGTCTGGGGAGAAGGCACTACAAGGCTGCCAATGGAAAACACCGGATGTAATTCTATTGGACTACCAATTGCCAGATACAGACGGGCTGGAATTTCTCAATAAGCTACACAGGCAAACCCGGAGTAGTCAGATTTCAGTGATCCTGCTGATTGGACAGGAGGATGAGAAGATCGCAGTCCAAGTCATCAAGAATGGAGTACAGGATTATCTAGTCAAAGGAAAACTGACCCCTGAGAGTTTCCGCCAAGCGGTTCATGGGGCGATCGAGCGGATACAGCTAACGCGGCAGCTAGAACAGCAGCAAGAAAGCACTGCCAAATTACCTCAAAGCGATCGCCGATTCCGCGCTATCTTCAATAATACTTTCCAATTCACAGGTTTACTGACACCGGATGGTACTTTACTAGAAGCAAACCAGACTGCGCTAAGTTTTGGCGGACTTAAGCTTGGAGATGTGATCAATCGCCCTTTTTGGGAAGCACACTGGTGGATGATTTCACCTCAAACTCAAGAAAAATTAAGACAAGCGATCACCCGTGCTGCTCAAGGAGAGTTTATCCGCTATGAAGTTGATGTTTTAGGTGCAAATAACCGAGTAGCAACAATCGATTTCTCACTGCGTCCGCTTCTAGACGATACAGGTAAAGTCATTTTGTTGATTCCAGAAGGAAGAGATATCACCGAACAGCAAGTTGCACTACGCAATGTCTACGACGAGCTGCGCTTACGCCAAAAAGCAGAAGAAACCTTGCGGCAAACTGAAGAACGTTGGCAGTTAGCGATCGCAGGTACTAATGAGGCAATTTGGGATTGGGACATATCTACTAATCAAACCTTCCGGTCTGCCCGTTGGTTCACAATGTTGGGATATAAACCCAACGAAATTAGCGATCGCGATGATGAGTGGAGTATTCGCATTCATCCTGATGACTACACAAGAGTAATGGCTGCACAAGAGGCTTATTTGCTCCAGCAAGTTGCAGATTATAACGTCGAATATCGTCTCCGGTGCAAGAATGGCAGCTACCGATGGTTTCAATCGCGGGCAAAAGCTATCTGGAATGAACAAGGAAATCCAGTTCGATTGGTCGGTTCACTTGCAGACATTAGCGAACGTAAACAAGCTGAGGAAAAACTCCAACAAAGTGAAGCGCAGCTAGCCACTACTCAACAGATCGCCCATGTCGGCAGTTGGGAATGGAACTTAGAAACGAAAAAGCGCTGCTGGTCAATGGAAACTTTTCGCATATTTGGTCTAAATCCAACTCAAAGCGAACCCACCCAGGCAGAATTCCTCCAGCTGGTTCACCCAGAGGATCGAGCACTGTTCCAGACCAATTTTGAACGAGCGATTGCCCAAGAAACCCCTTTTAATATTGAGTATCGAATTGTCCGACCCGATGGTTCGGTGCGCTACCTTGAGGCTAAAGCAGAGATAGCTTATAACGCTCAAGGGCAGCCAGTTAAGTTGTTAGGATCTGTCCTAGATATTACACAACGTAAACAAACCGAGTTAGAAATCATCCGCAGTCGTGACTTGCTAGAAGCTATCTATAATGAATCCGCCGATGCCCTATTTTTAGTAGATGTAGAAACATTATTGACCACTGACTGTAATGATCGAGCAGTGAAGCTATTTGCAGCCTCTAGCAAAGCTGAACTCATTAATATTGAAGGTCAAACGCTGCAAAAGCAACAGTTCACCCCTGATGAGTTAACCTCCATAACCGAAGAAATTAACCAGCAAGGGTTTTGGAGTCGAGAAATTGAATATGTCACCAAGCAGGGCAATTCCTTTTGGGGAAACATAGCAGCCAAACAAGTCACGGTTGCTGGCAATGTGATGCACCTAATACGAGTCACGGATATCACTGCGCGTAAACGTGTCGAAGAAGATCACAAACTGGCAGAAATAGCTCTCCGAGAAAGTGAAGAGAGATTACAATTAGCCCTAGAAGCTTCTGGGGATGGTTTATGGGACTGGAATATTCTCACTGGAGAGGTGTATTACAGCCCCCGCTATTTAGAAATGCTTGGATACAGCTTTGATGAGCTTCCCCAGGATTTGAGTACTTGGAAGCGATTAGTTCATCCAGACGATCTGCCTTGGGTTGAGAAAATCTTGACAGTTCACCTAAAGGATAGTTCAGTACCTTACAAATTTGACTATCGACTCCGAACCCAGTCTGGCGAATACAAATGGATTGCCAACTACGGCAAAGTTGTCATGCGAGATGAACAGGGTAAACCTTTGCGGATGACTGGTACTCATCGGGATATCAGCGATGTCTACGATGAGCTTCGCTTACGCAAAGAAACCGAAGCAGCCTTAGCTAGAAGTGAAGAACAACTGAGACTAACCTTGGAATTTAACCACATTGGTACTTGGGATTGGAATGTTCAAACAGGAGAAGTCCTCTGGAACGACAACCATTTTCACTTGCTAGGGTTGGAGCCAGAAATATTAACTGCGAAGTATCAGCTATGGCGTAATTCTATTCATCCAGAGGATGTTGACCGAGTTGAGCAGGCTTTACTCTACGCGCTGGTACAACATACTAACTATGAAGCTGAATATCGAGTAATTTACCCCGATGGCAGTGTTCACTGGCTCACTGGCAAAGGACGCGGCGTTTACAACGAAGCAGGCGAACCTGTAAGGATGCTGGGTGTTATCATCGATATCAGCGGTCAGAAACAAGCCGAAGCAGCTCTGCGAGAAAGTGAAGCCCGGTTCCAGGCATTTATGAACAACAGCCCAGTGCTAGCTTGGATTACCAATATTGAGGGGCGTGTACTTTACTTAAATCAAACATACCTGCGGACATTTAAATTATTACCCGAACAGGTGATCGGGAAATCGATTTTTGACCTCTATTCAGATGAAATTGCTCGGCAGCATTTCGATCATATTCAGACAGTCATACAGACAAATCAGGTAATTGAAGCGATCGAAGTTGCTCCCCGACCAGACGGCACCCTTGGTGAATTTTTGGTATACAAGTTCCCGATTCTCGGATTGTCTGCACAAAAGCTAGTGGGTAGGGTGGCAATCGACATCACAGAACGGAAGATTCTGGAGCGAGAACTGGCTCACAAGCAAAAGTTATTGGATGCCTTTATCAATAGTGCACCCGTTGGTATAACCATTCTTGATCGAGAACTGCGTTTCTCATTTATTAATGAAGCATTAGCAGAAATTAATGGCATTCCGGCAGCGGCACATATTGGCAAAACACTGTGGGAGATTGTCCCAGATTTAACACCAAACCTGGAGCAAGTATTGCGATATGTTTTGACAACGGGTGAACCGATTCTGGATTTGGAGATCACTGGAGAAACTCCAAAACTCCCCGGTGTGATTCGGACTTGGCTAGCTTCCTATTTTCCGATTCAGTCGGAAGCCAATCAACCCAATAGCATAGGCATTGTTGTAGTTGAAATCAGCGATCGCAAACGTGCTGAACAGATGCTAGAGTTGCAAGCAGTTATTACCCGCAATATGGCGGAGGGAATTTGCCTAGTTCGTGCTACAGATGGCGTGTTTGTCTACGCCAATCCTAAATTTGAGCAGATGTTTGGCTATGAATCTAATGAATTAATCGGTCGGCATGTGTCGATTGTCAACTACGGGGATGAACATACTACACCTAAAGAAGTTAATCAGGCGATTAGGACTGCTGTAATTCAACACGGTGAGGCAAGCTATGAAGTCCATAATGTTAAAAAAGATGGCACTCCATTCTGGTGTAGTGCGACCACTTCCGTTTTTGGGCATCCTGAGTATGGAAGCGTCCTTGTAGCTGTCCAACAAGATATCACCGAGCAAAAACTAGCAAAGGAAAAAATCAAAGCCTCTCTCAAAGAAAAGGAAGTATTACTCAAAGAAATTCATCATCGTGTGAAGAACAATTTAGGAATTGTCAGCAGTTTGCTGCAAATGCAGTGCAGACGTACACAAGATCCTCTGGTGACAGCTATTCTCCGTGATAGCCAAAACCGCATTGCTTCCATTGCCCTAGTTCATGAAAAACTGTACGGCTCTGAAGACCTCGCTGATATTGATTTTGCTCAATACATTCCAGATTTGACAACTCATTTATTTGATTCCTATAATGTCAGCTCTAGCCAGATTCAACTGAAAATTCAAGTTGATAATGCTAGCCTCGACATCGAAACCGCCATTCCATGTGGCTTAATTATTAATGAACTGGTTTCTAATGCTTTGAAATACGCCTTTGTTGGTAATCGTAGAGGCGAAATTAAGGTTAAGTTTTATCAAGAATCCGAGTCTACTTTGACACTCATTATTCGAGATAATGGGATTGGTTTACCTGAAAATTTTGATAATAAAAAAGCTAAAACGCTGGGTATAACACTTGTCCAGGGTTTAGTCAAGCAGCTAAGGGGAAAGCTTGAAATTGACTCTCAACGGGGAACACAGTTCAAAATTACTTTTACAAAGAGCCGGGCATAAAAATGATTGGCATCAGATAAAACATACATACAAAGGAGACAGTTAGAATCCTTGTTGTTGAAGATGAATATATTCTGGCGATCAATTTACAAGAAAGTTTAGAGTCTCTGGGATATGTTGTTTTAGATATCGCCGATTCGGCAGAAGAAGCGATTGCAAAAGCAACTGAACTACGCCCAAACTTGATTTTAATGGATATCAGGTTACGGGGTGAAACGGACGGCATCCAGGCAGCAGAGGAAATTTGGCATCATTTGCAAATACCCATTATTTACGTCACAGGCCATTCTGATAAAAGTACTGTAGATCGGGCAACCCTGACAACCCCCTTTGGATACATTCTCAAACCAATCAAGGAGCAAGAACTTTATGTTGCCATTCAAACAGCAATCAATCGCTACGATCGCGAACAATTTTTGAGTTCGGTGCTTCGAGGAATGGGTGATGGGGTAATTGTAGTAGATCCTGAATTACATATTAAGTACATCAATCAGGTAGCTGAAGTGCTGACAGGGTGGCGATGGAATGAAGCTAAAGACAAGATGTTAACTGAAGTTATGAAACTCATTGACGAACAAACTCAGTTTCCGGTAGAAAATCCTATTATCACAACCCTCAAACAAGAAACTGCTATCTATCTAGGCAGTCGCGTCTTACTAGTTGCTAAAGATGGAACAACTATACCAATAGCTGATAGCGCTACTACCCTGAGAAATAATAGTGGCGTAATTACAGGAGCCGTATTAGTTTTCCGGGATGACAGGCAACGACGGTTAACTGAAGAACGTAATCTTGCTGCTGAACGTGCCCAACAACTAGAAATTCAAGTGGCAGAACTACAACGACTGAACCAGTTGAAAGAGGATTTTCTGGCAACCACTTCTCATGAAATGCGAACGCCCTTATCTAATATCAAAATGGCAATCTCGGTGCTAGAAAATATTCTTGATCAGCAGGGCATTTTAAATTCAAACGTACCTTCCTCATCTGAATCTGTAGCCCGCTACTTAACTATTCTGCGTGACCAATGCGAACAAGAGCTAGATTTAGTAGACAACTTGTTGCATATGCGAATGATTGATGCAGATGTCTATCCGTTGGAATTAACTTCAATTCAACTCCAAAACTGGTTGCCTCACGTTGCCGAGTATTTTGAGGAACGGGCTAGAGCTAGACAACAGACTTTCCAAGTTAATATTCCTCAAAATTTACCACCTTTAATTTCAGACTTAGCTAGTCTGACCGAAATTGTCTCAGAGTTACTCAACAATGCTTGTAAATATACTCCACCTGATGAACAGATTACGGTGGATGTTCGGGTAATTGGCACCACAAAAAGTCTAATAAATGAGGATGCTGAATCTGGTGTATTAGATAATCTTCAAGTTTCCTACTTTCAAATCACAATTAGCAATTCTGGGGTGATAATCCCTAAAAAAGAACAATCTCGGCTCTTTGAGCCGTTTTACCGGATTCCTCAAAGCGATCGCTGGCAAAATGGCGGTACAGGATTAGGTTTACCATTAGTGAAGAAGTTAGTGGAATATCTTCAAGGCACAATTGAAGTTACCAGTTCTCAAGGGTGGATAAGGTTTACAGTTCAATTGCCGTTGAGCCTGTCAGAGTGATTAGTGACCCAACAGGTTAATCAACAGTTAAACTCAAGGCATGATGAAATTTTATTTTCCCTTCAAACGACAATTTACCGAGTTCGCTGTTGGCTAATGCTCTTGTTGCTCGATGGGAATTTCGATCACAAACTCTGCTCCTTGCCCAACAGAAGAATTGCAGATAATATTTCCTCGGTGTTTTTGGACGATAATCTGATAGCTAATGGATAATCCTAGCCCACTACCTTTGCCTACAGGTTTTGTGGTAAAAAATGGGTCAAATAATCGCGATCGCAACGACTCTTCAATACCAGGGCCATTATCTGCGATCGCAATTTTGACCATATTTAAGTCTGTCACCTCTGTGCAAATCCGAATTTCGGGGCTAGGGAGGAGCTGCGGTCTTGGGATTTCCCCAAGTGCAGGAGGCAGTGTGGTCTTCTCCATAGGGGAAACGCTAAAAGCAATGGGGTCTCTCCAAGTGGGGGAATTGCCGTCAAGTGGACTTAGGGAGTAGGGAGTTGGAAATTGATTTCCCACTCTCTCTTCGATTGCATCAATAGCATTATTTAACAGATGCATAAATACTTGGTTTAGTTCACCTGCATAACAAGTGACTAGGGGCAAATTACCATAATCTTTCACTACAACAATTGCGGGACGGTCTGTTGCTTCCCTGAGTCGATGTTGTAACATCACCAAAGTGTTTTCGATGTCTTCATGGATATTTACCCGCTTCATCTCTGCTTCATCATGCCGAGAAAAGTGTTGTAGCGCTAGTACAATTTCCCGAATGCGATCAGATCCTCTATACATTGCACCTATCAGGTTTTGCAGATCCTTAATCATAAAATTCAGGTCTACATCTTTGGCTATTTGCTGAATTTTAGGTGTGGGTTTGGGATATTCCTGTTGATAAACCTCAATCATAGTCACTAGGTCTTGCACATATTGACCAGCATATTGGAGATTCCCATAAATAAAACTAATTGGATTATTAATCTCATGAGCCAGCCCAGCCACTAACTGTCCCAGCGCCACCATCTTTTCGTTCTGAATCTGTTGAACTTGAGAGGCTTTCAAATTGTCAAGAGCCTGTTGAAGTAAAAAGTTTTTTTCTTGCAGTTTAACTTGGAGTAAACGTAAATTAATCTGATTTTCAATTCGCAATACAACCTCTGCCCCATGAAAAGGTTTGGCAATATAATCTACACCACCAACATCAAAGGCTTTTACCTTATCTACAACATCATCCAGGGCACTAATAAAAATTACTGGGACTTCACAAGTTTTATCGTCAGCTTTCAACTGTTGACAAACTTGATAACCGTCCATATCTGGCATATTGATATCCAGCAAAATCACATCTGGCAAAACCATTTGACACGCGGTCAGTGCCATTTTACCGTTTAAGGCTTTGCGGACTTCAAAACCTTGTGCAGTCAACATTGCCGATAAAAGCCGTAAATTATCTGGGGTATCATCGACCACCAAAATATTTCTTTTATGATGGTTAGTTTGATTAAAATGCATTATTATCAAAAGCTAGACGTATAATTATTGAGCATAATAAATGCTTCTTTGAAATCACCCTGAAATTTGTTGACCAATTTCGCCGAAATACTTATATTTATAGTGTAACTCCCACGGTACCTGGAGGGGTTTATAGACTATCAAAGCTATTGGTCAGTTATGAGCTTTACTAACTTCATAGCCTGCTTACAGCAGTATAGTAGATAGCACGCACAGATTATCGAACCGAGCGTCAATAATGGAATGTTTCCCAGTTGCTACTTGATAGCTACCATTGAGGCGCTGCGGCGAGCAACTTAAGAGCCAATTGTTGTTCTATGGGTTGAGAAAAGAGATATCCTTGAGCAAAATTACAGTTTAGACTTCTCAATTGGGCTAACTGTTCTTGTGTTTCGACACCTTCAGCGATTGCACTCATACCCATTGAGTTGGCAATGCCAATCATTGCTGGTACTAGCCCCATATTCTCTTTATTCTCCTGCATACGTTTGACAAAAGACTTATCAATTTTGAGTGCATTCAAAGGAAAGCTATGCAGGTAACTCAAAGAAGAATATCCCGTACCAAAGTCATCCATAATCAACTTGATTTTTCGCTGCTTTAGTTGTTGAAGAATTATTTTAATCGCATTAGTATTTTCCATAATTACACTTTCTGTAATTTCTAATTCTAAATATGCAGGATTTATGTTATTTTCATAAATTATTCGGTCAATTTGTTCTACAAAATTGGGCTGTAAAAATAACCTTGCACTCAAATTGACACTCATAGTTAGGGGTTCTGGGATCACTGGATGATGTTGCCAGACGCTTAATTGATGACAAGCTGACTGTAATACCCAAGTATTGATGGCATTAATCAAACCTGTTTCTTCTGCGACAGGAATAAATTCTGTGGGAGAAACCAGACCCCGAATCGGATGTCGCCAGCGTACCAAGGCTTCAAATCCAGAAATTCTGCCTGTAGTCAGTGAAACAATTGGCTGATAGTAAACAAGGAATTCTTGCCTTTCAACAGCCCTCCGCAGGTCATTTTCTAACTCTAAAAGCTGAATAGCTTCCTGATGCATTGTTGGATTGAAAACGTGATATTTGGCTCTTCCTTGAGCCTTAGCCCGATACATTGCCGTATCAGCATCCCGCAGCAAATACTCTGGGCGATCATAATCTTTATTGCCCCAACTAATACCAATACTGGCATTCATAAATACTTCATATCTTGACAGTTTAAAAGCAAGTGATAGCTGTTGTAGAATCCTTTCGGCAACTTGGGTTGCGATGTTGATATCTGTGATATTTTCGAGGAGAATTCCAAATTCGTCACCGCCCAATCGTGCTAGGCTATCAATAGGTATCAGACATGCTTGCAGGCGACGAGAAATCGCTATTAGCAATTCATCGCCCACCAGATGACCAAGAGAATCATTGACAACTTTGAAGCGATCGCAGTCTAAAAAAAGTATCGCAAACTGATAATTAGATTCTTGCTTCGCCCGATTTAGAGAATTTTCTAGTCGCCTGATAAACAAAACTCGGTTTGGTAATCCCGTCAGAGAATCATGAAGTGCTATATCTAGCAGTTGACTTTGCAATTTCTGGCGAGAATTTATTTCTTTTTGAAGTTTTTGGAGAGCTTTTTCTAGCTCCCCAGTCCGTTGTTTTACCCGATGTTCCAGTTCGATATTTAGTTTCAATATTTCTAATCGCGCCGATCTCAATGCCAGTTGATTTTGCACGCGCACTAAAACTTCTTGAAACTCAAAAGGTTTGGTGATGTAGTCTACACCACCTACTTTAAAAGCTTTAACTTTGTCAAAAACATCATCTAAAGCGCTAATAAAAATTATCGGAATATCGGCTGTTAGCTCCCAAGCTTTAAACGTCTGACAAATCTCATAGCCATCTACTTCTGGCATCATAATATCAAGTAGAATCAAATCCGGTAATAATGTTTGAGTTGCTGTCAGTGCCATTTGCCAGTTCAAGGCTTTACGAACGTTATACCCTTCCCTTGTCAATATGGAGGATAAAACCCGGAGGTTGTCTGCCATATCGTCAATGATCAAAATATCTTTTTTATCAGGGTCTAAATACTCGTAATTCATTCTACGTTTGTTTTAGTCAATTCCATGATTTTCTCAAACTGGTAGTTATTTGCTAAATCCCTGAGAACTTGAAAAAGCTGACCATTATCTGATGGAATTTGCTTGAGTAACTCTAAAATCAGTTCATCGCTACAGCTGGCTGCGGCATAGTGAATCTGTTGGAGCCACTCAGGCGACATTTGTGATAAATGGCTCAGGAGTTCGGCAACACTGACAAAAATCTGTGTAGCTTGATCGACAACTGCTATGTTTGTAGTTTCTACTTGATTGGTATTTAAACCCAGATGTTGGCTCAGTTTTTCCAATAATACTTCCTGTGTGAATGGCTTGCGAATAAAATCATCGCAGCCAATGGACAAAATTTTCTGGCGTTCTTCTTCAAAGGCGCTAGCAGTTAGGGCAATAATGATCGTGTCTGTATTGCAGCAATCTTGCGTTACTTTAGAGAAGTCGCAAGGGGAAGTCAAGGCTGTTCGCGATCGCAAAGTGGACTCACCAAAAGCATCATTTCCCATGACACCAGTTGTTTCTGGTGTGGGAGACGCGTTGTGTACAACTTTGAGAACCTCGCAGTCGCCTGAATCGGGTAACCCTCCTTCAAGGCACTGGCTCCCCGATGATGCCAGTTGTTTCAATTTTGGGAATTTCCGCAACCTATTGGCTGCCCCATGCCCTATTTGTTTGGCTTTAATCATTCTTGTGGCTTCGTAACCGTCCATGATTGGCATTCGCATATCCATAAAAATCAAGTGTGGTTGCCAAGATTCCCAATTAGCAACTGCTTCAACACCATCTGTAGCTTCCTTAACTTCAAAGCCTAGAGATGTGAGAATTTTAACTAGCAACAGACGGCTTTCTTTAGAATCGTCAACGACTAAGATGCGGTATGCTTTTTCGGTAGGTGCTAAAGCTAAAATTTGGGATTTAATTTGGTTTGTCGGGATTTCTCTGGGGCAAGTTAGAGCAATCTGAACATCAAAGGCAAATTTACTACCGACACCAGGCATACTGCTGACAGTAATATCTCCTCCCATCAGTTGCACGTATTTACGGCTAATCGCCAAACCCAGTCCCGTACCTTGTTGCGATTTTCTACCGATTTCGGTTTGCTCAAAAGCCTCAAACAGCAAGTCAATTTCTTGTGGGGTAATACCACAGCCAGTATCTTGTATCTCGAAGAAGAGATGAGGGGGATAGAGGGGAATTTGCTCTCCCTGCTCCCCGGCTTTGCCAGTTCCCAGCCTCACCCGTAGTGTCACTTTTCCCGTATCAGTAAATTTGATGGCATTTCCCAAAAGGTTTATCAAAACTTGACACAGTTTATTTTCGTCCGTTTCTATATATTTAGGAATGTCTTGTGCATATTCAAATAGCAATTCTAAATTTTTAGATGCAGCCCGCAAGTGCAACATCTCCTCTAAGTTTTTCAACAGATGAATTAAGTCAAAGCTACTGAGATTTAATGTAATTCTGCCAGCTTCGATTTTGGACATTTCTAGAATGTCGTTAATTAAGTTGAGTAGATGTTCACCAGCACGATTAATAATTGCCAAGTTTTCTTGATGTTCACCAGAGAGCGAATAATCTCGGCTCATGACTTGGGTGAAACCAAGAATGGCGTTGAGTGGGGTACGCAGTTCGTGGCTCATGTTAGCGAGGAATTCGCTTTTGGCAAGGTTGGCGGCAGCACTTCGCGCGGCTTCCCGAACGGCTGCTTGTTGTTCCTGTGCGGCGATTTTTTGCGATTGAATCAGTTCTTCTTGGGTGGTTTGCAGTTGCTCGATAACTTGCTGAAACTCTTCAGTCCGTTTTTTTACTTGAGCCTCTAAGGTGCGATTGTATTCTGCTAATAACTTTTCTGTTTGTTTGCGTTGGGTGATATCAAAAAATGTAGCGATCGCAAAAGCAATATTTCCCGATTCATCATAGATTGGCTTTGCCAAAACTTCAATGGGAATAATCGTGTTACAATAGCGAATTTCCATATCATCAATCCTGGCACTTTCCCCAAGCAATGCTCTCAAAATCGGCAGGCGATCGCTGGGGTAAAGTTGATCTGTCCCGGCAAGGTAAGCTTGATATACCTCTGACAATTGTTCGCCACTTACTTCTGTGTAGACGCGTAGCGGTGAGGGGGTCGCAGTCTTGGCGGTTCCCGTCGTTAGCGTAGCGTTAGCGAGTCTTTGAGCGTCTTGCGGCCCCCCGAACCCGTTGGCGTAGCCTCTCGTAGAGAAGGGCTTGTCGTTAGACATCGCTCCTTGACCAAGAATTTGCTGCCCAATTTGATTTGTATAATAAGGTTCACCTTCAGCATCTATGATAAATACACCTACCGGCATGGCTTCTAAAAATTGATTCAGCCGACTTTGACTGTGAGATAACGCCTCATTTAAGACTTGCATCTGAGCATTCTTTGCTGACAAAGCACTAAAGGATAATTGGAGTTGCTTTGCCATAGTTTCAAATGACTTGGCTAGTTCCCCCAATTCATCGGAACGCTGAATTTCTGGTATTTGCTCCCATTCACCTTGAGCAATTTTCTTAGCTGATATGTTTAATTGTAAAATCGGCTGAATTACCCAGCGAGCAGTCAAAATTCCAATTATTGCAGCTACTAAAAAAGCAACTATGCACAGCAAAATGGTGATGCGGGTGTTAGCGTTAATTTCCTCCATAAATACGCTTTCGGGAATCACCGCCAGGATTAGCCAATCTAAACCCAGTTCATCCCTCCAATTTTTTACCTGCACAAAATAACGCACTCCATCGGCGGTAAAGTTTAGCTGTTGCTTCCCCACTATGAACTCAAGATTGCCAAAGCGTTTGATCAAAGACTCAGTTGTGAGTCTAATTAAATAATTTTGACTATCTAATGCTGATCGACGTTTTATTTGACCATTAATGATGGTATATGGTGGCTCGGTAGTAGAAGAAGCCACTATTAAGCCGGAACGCTCTAAAATAAAAGTTTTACCCAATTTTTCGGTGTTTAAGTTGGCTAAAAAGTTGCTGATTTGTGACAAGATCAAATCAACACTAATAACTCCAACTAGTTTATTTTTTTTATCGTAAACAGGAAAGCTGGAAGATATAGATAAAACTTCTGGTTTATCTTCCCATTGATAAATTTGGCTCCAAACGGGTTTGCCTGCCTTGACTGCATCTGCATACCATGCTTCTACACGAGGATCGTAATTTTTGACTTGCTGAAGCTGGCGGCGATTCCCATTCAGGTCTGTATTGTAAACATAAAGTTTCCCAATACCATGCTTTTCAGTAACTTCATTAATCAATAGTTTGCCATTATTCAGACGTTCAATACCGATAAATTCACCTTTGGGGTTGGCAAAGCTGTTGTAGCCAACATTGAAAACCCGCATTTGTTTCCAAAAGTAATTTCCAGTGGTTAGAAAGTCAGAAAGGTTTAGCAGACCTAGATCAATTGCATCTAAGTTGATTTGATTGATTTGCTTGGGAGTTGTCAAATAGCTATCAAGATGCTGTTCAATGCGATCGCAGATTTCATTTTCTAATAGAGTCGCAAGCTCCTTAACCGCTTTTTGGCCATTTTGATACGAAAGATAGCCCACAAGACCTACCGCCCCAAAAATTTGCAATATAAAGGGCACAATCAGAACATACCTCAGGGGCATATTGGCATAAACTTTGCCAACCAAGCAATTAATAGATTTGACGGGGTGAAGTTTGGATAACATTGTTGTTTAATTCTTCCCCAGCATCTGCTAGGGGCATGTTTGCCATACAAGCTACATCTAATCTCAGCATAATTACGGTGAATAATTGGCTTTAGCTATGACATTTTTTATCTTTTCGTATAAAAAAGCACGAATATTTGATATTTGTTTTACTAGCTAAGTCCCTCCAATGCCTATTTTTTAAACTTTGCGACGCCGATAGGGTAGCGGTAGCGAGTCCGCGTACTCTGTAAGAGTTGCAAGCTACGCTTTTAGCGTCTCGTAGAGAGCGTCATAGCCTGTTGTAGACATCACACCTGAATTTGCTCACTTTTATCTGGCAATGTATCAACACATTTCCTCGGATAAACAGAAATTTCACTGATAAGCTACAGTATGCCATTCTAAAATTCAGGTCGCCATTAGCACCCAATCCTAAACTTAATTTTTAATTGCTGATGTCTTGATTTTCCGGTCTCAAAACCTCTGGACTTGTACAAAAACTTATATTATAAGTACAACAATTTTAAAATTTTCATACAAATACATAGTAAAAACAAAAAAATCCAAGAAAATTTACTTAGGATTTTTTATTTTAAAGAAATGTTAATTTTATTATGAAAGTATGTCAATTTCATCGCCAATTTGTAAAATTTTTCCGGCTGACGATGGGGATAATTCGGTATTAACACTCAATCTATAAAAGTGATTAAAAGGCGATGAAGCAACCCAATTTGGTAAAGTTGCTTGTCGCTGGGTTACAAAAATTTTTTGAAAGTTTGGGTAAGCTTCTCCTAAGTAAGAATCGCGTGTTGGGACTATACAACGCTGACATGGTTTAACCCCAAAAAAGTCCACATCTCCTACTCGAAAGGAAACTAAATCACCCTGTTCACTAAATAGCTGATCTTCCCAAAATGCTGGTACACCATCAATCTCAATGTTGGCACGCATTCGACGGCGTATTTCATCTATATTTAAACCGGGAAACCAAGAAGCTACTTCTGCCAAAGTTGCTGTACTAATTACCGTTGGGCCAGGTGAAGACGTATCGTCAGGAAAGCCCATCAGAGAGTTTTGCCTTAATGTGACACCAAACCCCAAAAAATCACTCAAAGTTGCTTCTAAAGCTTGCCGTTCTTCATCCAGATGAAAAATTCGTTGTAAGTCGCTATCGGGTATTTGCAACGAGATCGTTCTATTGAAGAGCGCAAATTGCGCCCTTAGTAAATGGATTTTAGCATGACGCTTGCCATTGACAAATCTACCCTGTTCGTCAAAAATAGCAAACTCGCGGTCATGCTGTAGTGCTCCACTAGCAAGAACTCTAGCATTCTCAACTTCAATACCATCCAGTGACTTAACTGGATACAGTAAAATCTTAGCTAGGTAAGGCATCATAGCAATTTTGGATTTTAGATTTTGCGATCGCCTCTGGCGGGTGCTTTGCACCATCGCGTAGCGTGTCGGAGACAAAAGTGGGAGCGCCGGCTTTCGGCGATAGTGCAATGTCAAGCCTTTTCTACGAGAGGCTTGTCTGCGACACGCTACGCGTAGCAAGATCCCCGTAGGAGTATGCTTAGAGCGAGTCCGCGAACGTCTGGCTCCGCCAAAGGCTAACTGAACTTTTTAAGACAGATTTTGGATTAAAGATTGGCAATTTAGCAGTCTCCAATCTAAAATCTAATTTTTTTGTTACTTATCCATTTGATCAATATTGTTTTTTAATTATGGATATACTGGCGATTTATCTATTCCTCCAACATGATTTAGAGGCCAGAAACGAACTACAGCACGTCCAATAATATTCTGGCGGGGAACAACACCCCAGCAGCGGCTATCGTAACTACTGTTACGATTATCACCTAATACTAGATATGCATCGGCTGGTATAGTCTGGGGTTTTGCCAAAAAAGGTGGCTGTGGCCCTGATTGGCAAACATCAATGACTGTACTCTGCCCAGAACTAAGGTAATTAGCTTCTGGGAGGGGTTTGTTGTTGATATATACTTTGCCATCCCTAAGTTGTATTTTTTCTCCAGGTAAGCCAATTACCCTTTTAATAAAAGCATCATGATATTGTTCTTTCTGTAGTTCTTTTGTTGGCGAAAATACTACAATATCACCCCGCTGCGGGTCAGCAAATTTATACTTCAACTTATCGACAATGATTTTGTCTGCCTCCCACTGGTTTGGCGTACCATGCAGAGTCGGTTCCATCGATCCAGAAGGAATCCAGCGTGCTTCAGCAACAAAGGTACGGATTCCCAGAGCTAGAACAATGCTCAATACAATTGTTCTACCTAGCTCTGCGATCCAAGAATTATCGGGTTGTTGACTAGAGTTGTTATCAGACACTTGATTTTGCATGAAATTACTTAACGGAAGGAAAGATGTAGGTAATTAACTCGCCTAGTGAGACTTTATCTGTTAATCTTAACGGGAAAATTTTAATTTCCTAGTCATGTTCCCATCTTGACTACTAATTTTAGATTGTGGATTTGACAGAGTTCTTCATAAATTAAAAATAAACTTTTTTTTAACGCGCGGCAAAAATTGGTTACTCTGAGCGCGAATAAGTTTAACCTAAAAGTATAGTTCTCTGTAATACATAGCTCCCTGTCTGAACAAAGTTAACCCTATGTCATCTCCACAAATTTTACTGATTCGCCGTGCTCGCATAATCCTACCCAATGGTGAACTGATGATTGGGGATGTGTTGACGCGCGATCGCCAAATAGTCGAAGTTGCGCCAGAAATCTCCGAAACAGCACTAGCCACTGAAATTGACGCAGAAGGGTTAACTTTGTTGCCAGGAGTTATCGATCCGCAGGTACATTTCCGGGAACCTGGACTAGAACACAAGGAAGATTTATTTACCGCTAGCTGTGCCTGTGCTAAAGGGGGAGTCACTTCTTTTTTAGAAATGCCCAATACGCGCCCCCTAACAACGACACAGCAGGCTTTAGACGACAAGCTACAACGGGCCTCACAAAAGTCTTTGGTTAATTATGGGTTTTTTATTGGGGCAACAGCAGAGAATTTACCAGATTTGCTTTTAGCAAAGCCAACACCAGGAATTAAGATTTTCATGGGGTCGATGCATGGTCAGTTGCTAGTTGATGGCGAAACAGCCCTCTCTGCGATATTTGCCAAAGGCGATCGCTTGATTGCCGTTCATGCCGAAGACCAAGCTAGAATCAACCAACGCCGCCAAGAATTTGCCAATATTCACGATCCAGCTGTTCACTCGCAAATTCAAGATAATCAAGCGGCATTGCTGGCAACCCAACTGGCATTAAAACTTTCTCAAAAATATCACCGTCGTCTGCATATTTTGCACATGTCAACTGCCGAAGAAGCAGATTTGCTGCGTCAGGAGAAACCTAGCTGGGTAACAGCAGAGGTAACACCACAGCATTTGTTGTTGAATACCAGTGCTTATGAGCAGATCGGTACTTTGGCACAGATGAATCCACCTTTGCGATCGCCCCACGACAACGAAGTTCTCTGGCAAGCTTTGCGCGATGGCGTGATTGATTTCATCGCTACAGATCACGCACCGCACACCTTAGAAGAAAAAGCTCAAGAATATCCTAATAGTCCTTCGGGAATGCCTGGGGTAGAAACTTCCCTGGCTTTGATGTTAACTGCGGCGATGGAAGGAAAATGTACTGTGGCTCAAGTTGTTAACTGGATGTCAAAAAATGTCGCTGTGGCTTATGGTATTCCCAATAAAGGAGCGATCGCACCTGGTTATGATGCCGATTTAGTGCTTGTAGATTTAAATACATACCGTCCAGTCCGGCGCGAAGAACTCTTAACCAAATGCCGTTGGAGTCCCTTTGAAGGCTGGAACCTTACCGGCTGGGCTACAACCACTATTGTTGGTGGTGAAATAGTTTTTGACAAAGGCCAGGTAAATACGCAAGTGCGGGGTCAAGCTTTAACTTTCTTATAGCAAATATTTATTTAAGCTTACGTAGTAGACAAACAATTATACATCAAAGCCATACTTGAACTGGCAAGATTTTCATCTATCTAGAGTCAAGACTAGACCAATGCGGTTTGGTTAAAGCTAAAAGGCGAAAATCCTTGTTTTTCCTCCTTTACCCTTTGAACCAAAGGGTATTGACTTGTCGCTGTATCATAAATTGCAACTTGAAACCCTGAATTTATTTATAAGTGTTTCAAGTCAAATCTTTAATAACTATTGCCTTCGCGCTATAAGATGACCTGTCGCACGGCAGTTGCTATAACGGATAGCGGCACAGTTAGCGAGTAATCGAGTGTTGGGAACTTTTGTAACGCACTGCCTCGTCCTTGGCGGTTCGTTAAATCTTCTAGGCGGATAAGGTAGGTATTGGAACAAATCTGATGATGCTTGACCTTCATCCAAGTCATGTATTTCCCAGAAACTATGCCTGGAAATATAACCATAGAAATTATCAAGGAGAATTGCTATGACCTTCAAAATTTTAGCTTTAGACGGTGGCGGTATTCGTGGAATCGTCGCAGCACGAATACTTCAACAAGTAGAACAAGAAATTAGAAATCACGGGAAAGGAAAGTTTTTACACGAGTACTTTGACTTGGTTGCTGGCACTTCTACCGGTTCAATATTAGCAGGAGGGATTGCTGTAGGGAAGGAGAGTGATGAACTCATTAAACTGTATAGAGATAGAGGTAAAGATATATTCCCGCTGGATAGAAAAGAGCGCTATAAAAACTTGCCGTCTATCATCAAATCAATTATTGATGTATTTTCAGGATCTAAATATTCTCATGATGGAATTATTAGCGTCCTCAAAGATGCTTATAAATCCACAAGAATAAAGGATATTGAAAAACCTATTCTCTTGATTCTTGCTTACGATACGTTATATCGAAATACAACCTTTTTTACAAATTGTCATCCCGATTTAGGAGACAGATGGTACGATGACTGTTATTTATGGGAGATATGTACCGCTTCCGCCTCAGCTCCTACTTTTTTTCCACCATATAAATTAGAACCTGTAGATAAAGAAAAATTTGGATATTGGGAATTTCCACACATTGATGGAGGAATTTCTGCTAACAACCCTGCTCTGGCAGCTTTGAGTCTAGTGATGAGGATCAGTCAGTCTTCAGTCTCTCCAATAATCAAGCAACAATATAAACTGGATAATCTGCGATTGGAAGATATTTCTATTCTTTCTATTGGCACAGGTCAAACTGGTGAACCATTTCAATATAAGCAAATAAGCAAATGGAGAGGCTTAGATTGGGTACAAAATCTTACTAATATCTTTATGGAACCTACATCGGAGATTGATAGTACAATTTGCCGACAAATCATGGGTGGATATGATTCTAAGCGTTACTTACGGCTTCAGTTTGACTTAAATGAGACATTTAAACCCAAGCCAAAAGAGACTTATAAAGATCCTCGCATTGTATTACCTCCAGAAGATCGAAAAAACCGATTTACAGGAGAAAAGGTTAGTGAAGAAATAGATAACACTAATTCCGAGGTTCTTCAACAGTTAATCGATACTACCTCTGCATTCATTGAGCAAGGTCTTACGTACTATACCAGAGACGACTCCGGTTCTCCGATAAAAAAGGCGATCGCCTCTTTTATCAAAGATAACTAGTGCATCCACGTAGACATATTAATATCAACTAATATAGGATAAAACATCTCGTATTTCTACGATAATTCTGTAGAAATACGAGATGTTTTATTTAAATTTAGTAATTTCAGTAGTAATTACAGATGTGAATAGAAAAACTTATTGCTAATTAAAATTATTTAAATTAATTTTCAAACATTTGATAAATCAGTATTTTTGTGTATATATTATGACTTTGCACTGGGTATATTAAATATAAGGAAAAGTTAGACAACTTCTACAAAACTTGATGTTGTTTAACTTTCTTGTAATAGCTTTGGCTGCTAAGTAATCCAGATTTATTCTCTTAATGACAGTAGAGAACCAATCGGGCAAAACCAAGCTGACTAAGTTTTGTGAAAACTCTCATTTAACCCAACAACAGTTGACATTTTCTTAATTCATACACCATCTAAATCAGTTTTTATAACTGATTATTGCAGCAATAAAGCTGCTGTTACAAAATTTTTCATTTATTTTGAGTTGAGATAACAATGTTAGTGATTTACAGTGGTGAGCGTGGTAGTGGCAGATAGAACGAGTGTGGAGTTCTCCCTCGACTGTTTGCAGACATTTTCTCATGTTGTACTCAAGAAAGTGACATTTCTCGGACTTCAGTCGGGAGATGAGCTTAAATCGCGGCAATGACCAAATAATTACTAATGGGCTTCGCCCCGCTACGCTAACGTAATTCGTAATTTAATTGAAGGATACAGAGGAACTTGATTAATCATTACGAATTATTTTGGCTTCGTTAATGACACAATTGAATGGTAAGAGTTCGACTTGACGAGCGCCCCCATGCCCATAAGTCAAACTCACGCTTAGATAACTATCTGGCTTGTAGGGCAATCGTTCCGCCCATTCAATTGCCACAATTCCTGGTATCACCTCAAAACCTTCCCAGTAACTTTCTAAATTTAGGGCTGCAACTTCTTGTGGTTCTAAGCGATATAAATCTAGGTGGTAAAGGGGAAAACGTCCTTCCGTGTACTCATTAATCAGCGTGAAAGTCGGACTGACAATAGGTTCAGTGATTCCCAAACCCTTGCCAATACCTTGAACTAGGGTAGTTTTACCAGATCCTAAATCACCTTCTAGTAAAATTACACTTCCAGGAGTCAGGGATTCACCGAGAGCAATACCTAAGCGTAGCGTCGCCTCTGTATCTGCAAGAAACGTTTTCATAAGCTGTTACGCATTTAATTTGTACATTTACCTAATGACTGATGACTGATGACTGATGACTGATGACTATTAACCGTCAACAGTTAACGACCATCAAGAGTGTTTATATACTTTAGACGCGCATCAGCTTAATTAGTCATTAGTCTAAACAAAGGACAAAGGACAAATGACTAATTTTCATCTTAAGTGATGACCTCTACCGTACCACCGCAACAACACTCGTGCTAGTTTCTGCGGATTGTGACGGACACAACCAGTTTCATCTTCATACAAAACATTAGCTGGAACAATCCTTCGCCCTAGCTGAGTTACGGCTTCTCTATCCAAAAAAACAGGATGGGAGTTTTGTTGGGCGTAGCGGATAAGTGATTGTTCCGAGGGGGATTTTTTGTGTATTAGTACAGCATCGAATAGCCGTCTTTGCCCACAAGCAGCATCAATTGCTCTGATATGATCTGCAACAGTGTAGCCTTCAGTTTCTCCTGGTTGAGTCATTATATTGCAGATATAAATACGGGGGGCATCTGTTTGAGCGATCGCATCGGCAATTTCTGGTACTAATAAATTAGGAATTAGGCTTGTATAAAGGCTACCTGGCCCAATAATAATGTAATCAGCTTCTTTAAGTGCCTTAATAGCTGCTGGTACCGCTGGAGGATTATTTGGAATGCAGCCAATTTTGACAATTTTACCGCCAGCTTTGGGAATGCTAGACTCCCCATCAATGCGGCGACCATCGGCTAATTCTGCCCAGAGGCGGACATCACTGAGAGTTGCTGGTAGTACTTGTCCCCGTACCGCTAGCACTTTGGAACTAGCTGCAACTGCTTGTTCTAAATCTCCAGTAATATCACTCATTGCCGTTAAAAACAAATTGCCAAAACTGTGCCCAGTTAACCCATCTCCAGCCCGAAAACGGTATTGAAACAATTCTGTTAATAACTTTTCTTCATCTGCCAAAGCAGCCAAACAATTGCGAATATCCCCTGGTGGTAACACTCCAAATTCTTGACGCAACCGCCCAGAAGATCCACCATCATCGGCTACGGTGACAATAGCAGTAATATTAGCGCTGTAGGTTTTCAGTCCCCTCAACAACGTCGAAAGCCCCGTACCACCACCAATTACCACTATTTTCGGGCCTCGGTACAATCGATGATGGGCCAGTAAGACATCGATGAGTTCTTCTCCGCCTTCTGCTCTTAGTACCTTAGTAATTGAGCCTACAGTGCGAGTTTGCCCCCAAAGCACTAACAGCAAGCCGCCAAGTAGAACCAAAGGGCCACTGATATAGTTGGGTAAGATGTTGGTGATTACTCCCAGGAAACCTCTAACCAACTCGAACATCCAAAAAATTGGGGTCAGCTTAATCCAGATAGCTAACCCCAAACTCGCCAGCAGTACACCCCCAATACTGATCAATAACCAACGTTTTACCGATAGTCCAGGGGATAACCATTTGAACCACTGGTTAACCCGATAGGAAGTACGAGAACGCGACTGCTTTTGCAGGGCGTTGAGGGCTTGTCTAAGAAAACCAATTGACATACCTAATTTGGAGCAGTGCTACAAACAATAATTAACAGAAAATGTACACCACTTGGTTTAAAACACTAGGCGTGAAACTATTATATTTGTCAATCCCATTAGACTAAGAGCAAATGGTCAAGATTGCCAGTATTCCTAGTTAAACAATACCCTGGCTTGGTAAAAGTGAATTTAATGGAAAAACGAATTTTAGGATTAGATCCAGGACTGGCAACTTTAGGATTTGGAGTAATTACCTGTACACAAGTTTCCAACAAGGTACAAGAAACTACAGTAAATATGCTGGATTTTGGGGTAATAAAAACGTCAGCAGATGTAGAAATGGGACAGCGCCTATGTACTTTATTCGATGATTTGCACACCGTGATGGAGGAATTTAAACCAGATTTAGTGGCGATCGAGAAACTATTCTTCTATCGTATGTCAAGTACAATCCTGGTTGCACAGGCGCGGGGTGTACTCATTTTGGTGTTGGGCCAGCGTCGTCTTCCCTATGTAGAATTTACTCCTGCTCAAATTAAGCAAGCTTTAACGGGGTATGGCAATGCTGATAAGTCGGAAGTGCAAGAGGCAGTGGCGCGGGAGTTGGATTTAGATGAAATTCCTAGGCCGGATGATGCTGCGGATGCTTTAGCGGTGGCTTTGACGGCTTCTTATCAGCTGTAGGTGTTGTACGTAAAGAACTTTAGCAAGAAATTTGCAAGGCAATAATCAGGGTTTCAGGCTTTAGCAGTAAATAAGTTTATTGAGCCTGCTATTTGAGGTGCAATGGCTGTGGGAATTATAACTAATTATCCGGGCTTGATATTACACGGTATAATATTTCGCCAGCCTTCGGCACAAGCAAGATACCTTCATCCTCACGGTTAGCCCATTCAGTGGGTCGAATGGTAGCCGGATCACGATAGTTCAAGTTATGAGCAGCACAACGTTCAGCAGAAATACCAGTAGCTAGAGTGACACGAATCCGCGCTTGTTCGCCTTCTATCGGATCAAATGTACCCATACCTTTTAAGTGAGTACTATGGGCTAACACTCCACCGGGATAGGCTTGGAATTTATCCCACTGTTTGAGAAAGTAATCCCGCACATGATAGCCAATTTGAGCTAGGATTTCGCCATGTGTATAGCTAAACTCGGTAATGTGAGGAGCATATATAATTACTTCGCCTCCGTCAGCCACTACTGGCTCTAACTTGTACATTCCTTTAGCTCCTGTCCAAATGTCGTCATACATTTGGGGCATTACTGAAAGCACTTGTTTAAAAGGCTGATCTACATATTTAATATGCAGTTTGGCCGATAATTTTGCAGCAGCTTCCCAAGCTGGCTCTGGTTTATCTATATAAAGTCCAGCTAGCTGATTCGTTTTGGGTGCAACTACCATCGCCAAACAAAGCTTCGGGGTAGAAATCAGGTTAGCGGCTCGGTTAATTAAGCGCCGAACTGGTGTTATTCCCAGTGTACCAATAATTTCGTAACAGGTGATTAAAGCACCTAACCAGTGTGATACATCAATTACTTCCTGACCACCAATGCCAGGAAAAAAGTATTTATTTCCGCCAGAGAAGCCGACAACTTCGTGGGGAAAGACCGGGCCGCAAATCATTATTAAATCGTATTCTGCTACAAGCTTGTTAACACGGACTTCAACTGCTTGATGTAGCATTCCTCGACTGATCTCTGCTATTTCATTTGCTGAAATTACTCCACAAGAAATAAAAGTATCTGGCTCATTCCAAAGGTGGTTAAAGATGCGAACTTTTTTAAAGGTTGTCTCTCGCTCCTCCTGTGTCACCCCCACCAAGTGATTGATTTGTTCCTGGCTCATAGGATTATGTGTACCCAGAGCGATTAAAAAATCCAGAGCCGCTACCCTTTTACTCAACTCCTGATGAAGCAATCGAAACATTTGGGGGATGGGAGCAGTGCGGGTACCATCTGGAATCAACACTAGGATACGCTGTCCATCCAATTTCGGATCTGTCAAAGCTTGATGAACTAGCCCAGAAACTTCCTCGTGTGAAAGTATCCCATTAGTTACAGCCAGTGAATACATAATTAAACTCCACTGTAGATACTAAACCCACCATCTACTGGCACAACTACCCCGTTGACGAAACTAGAACCAGAACTGCATAACCAGATTAAGGTGCTGAGTAATTCATCTGGTTTTCCAAAACGTCCGGCGGGGGTATGGTCGATAATTTTCTGCCCGCGAACGGTCAAACTGCCATCTGCATTTAGGAGTAAATCTCGATTTTGTTCTCCAATAAAGAAACCTGGCGCGATCGCATTTACTCGCAGTCCATCTCCATACTTTTGGGCAAGTTCGACGGCTAACCAGCGAGTAAAGTTATCTATCCCCGCTTTTGCAGCTGAGTAGCCAACCACGCGGCTGATCGCTCGAATGGCAGACATAGAAGAAATATTGACAATACAACCATAGGGCTGATTTCTTTCGACCATTGCTTCACCAAAAACTTGGCTAGGCAGTAGAGTACCGAGTAAGTTGAGGCTAACTACTTCCTCAAAAGCAACGCGAGGCATATCAAAAATAGTGGCATCAGGGTTAATTGTGGCAGCAGGAATATTACCGCCGGCCATGTTTACCAAGATGTCTATCTGATCCCAACGCTGTATAATAGCCTCCCTAGCGATTTCTAATTGGGAGCGATCGCTAACATCTGCAAGCACAGCCATACTTTCTCCACCGTTAGCGGTAATCTCAGCCACTACTGTACCCGTTCGTGCTTCATTGCGACCCAAAACCGCGACTCGCGCTCCAGCAAGGGCCAAACCCCGTGCCATAGACCCACCAAGTACACCAGAACCGCCTGTGATGACTGCTACTTGGTCTTTTAAGCTAAAAAGTTTATTTAAAATCAAGTCTGACATCTTATTTAAATTCGTAATTAAAAAAATCAATATTAAATATTAGGGCTAGCGCTTTTAAGGTGGGTAAAAAGTTTGGTTAATAAATTCCTGTTTGAGCTATTTACTCTGTGTCCTCTGGGCCTCTGTAGTTAAATAAATTACTTTTAAACCGCAGAGGCACAGAGAAGGCTGAGAAAAAACTATCATATTTTATGAGCCACGTTGAAAGAGCTAATTCTAATAGCTTGATTTGGGAGAATTAGTATTAGTCCAATTTGTAAGCAACCTTAGCGAGGTCGTAAGCTAAAGCGCGGGCCATATCATACCCTTCCTCTTCCTCAACCAATCCCCGTGTTACCAATCCAGCTAACCAATTACAAGCTACCCGTCGCCAGACATTATGACGAGCCGGAATAGAAACGAAAGCACGGGTATCATCATTAAACCCAGCAGTATTATAAAGTCCAGCAGTTTCCATTACCTGATTAAAGTAGCGCTCCATGCCATTTACGCTGTCGTGAAACCACCAAGGCGGGCCAAGCAATATAGTGGGATAATGACCGGCTAGGGGAGCCAATTCTCGGCTGTAAGTACTTTCATCCATGCCAAAAAGAATTAAGCTAAAGCGCCGATCATTACCATAGGCTGACAACAACGGGCGCAGATTTTGAGTCCATTCTATTTTTAGCGGAATATCAGCACCTTTATCAGATCCAAATGTCTCGAACAGAGCCGGATTATGGTTACGCATAACACCACAATGCATTTGCATCACTAAGCCATCTTCCACACTCATCCGAGCCATTTCCATGAACATATGACCGGTAAAATTCTCAACATCACCTGGATTCAGTTTGCCAGTTAATGCTCTAGCAAAAATAGCTTCAGCTTCCTGGTCAGAAAGGCGTGTGGTATAAGGTGTAGCTGCACCTTGATCGGTAGCTGTCGCGCCCATTTTTTTAAAGAAAGCCCGACGTTCTTCTAGGGCTTTTATAAAAGTGGCGTAAGTGCTAATTTCTTTACCTACAGTGCTTTCCAATTTGGTAAGATTTTCGCGCCAACCAGGAGCATCTAGATTAACTACTGCATCTGGTCGAAAAGTTGGTCTGATTTGAGTAAAACCTTCTTCGTGGAGCGATCGCTGATTCTCTAGGGTATCACTGGCTGCATCGGTAGTACAAAGCACTTCGATGTTAAAGCGTTTGAATAAAGCACGAGGGGAAAACTCAGGCAAAGCTAACAGACGTTCCAAGTAATCATAGATATATCCAGCAGTGCGAGAATTTAAAGGTTCATCTACGCCAAAGACGTTAGTTAGTTCGTCTTTCAGCCACAACCCGGACGGAGTACCCTGGAATAGATAAAAATGTTCGGCGAACAATTGCCAGATTTTACGATGGTCGGTTTCTGCTGGTGAACCATCACTAGTAGGTATGCCCAAAGCTTGCAGAGGTATGCCTCGACTATAAAGCATCCGCAAAAGATAGTGGTCAGGGATAATAAATAATTCGGTCGGTGAACCAAAACGGGCTGCGGGATTAGCTAACAACGCTGGATCTACGTGCCCGTGTGGACAGACTAAGGGTAGCGCAGATATGCTATCAAAAAATTGGTGAGCTAGTCGTCTTTGAACTGGTTCTGGAGAAAAGCAGCGATCGGGAGATAAAGCCAGTTTTTTGGTTAACATAATTTTTGTTTTGTTAAAATTTTTTCAAATTAATTGCGGTTATTTATTACACAATCCAGTTGTAGAGACGCGATTTATCGCGTCTTAAAAGACCAATCATCTATACTAATAACCCTTAACCCAAGCGTATTGATTTATTACAGAGCTTTTCGACAGACATGATTAATCGCCTCTCTACCTACTCCCCATCTCAGTTGTTGTATAATTACCTGAAAATTACTGTAATGCTGCGCTACTACCACGCTGTAATAGAAAAGGAGATAAAACGCGGTTTTCTACAATTTTTCCTTCTAATAAGTCGAGCAACATTTGCATGGCTATGCCACCAATTTCTAACATTGGCTGGCTGACTGTCGTGAGTGGCGGAGTAACGTAACTACCCAAAGCAATACCATCAAATCCAACTAGGCTTAAACTTCGCGGTACTAAAATACCTAGTTGTTGGCAGGCTAAAAGCGCACCAACTGCCATCATGTCGTTGTAACAAAAGATCGCTGTAACCTCAGCAGTCAATAGTTTAGATAGCATCTGCTGTCCGGTAGTAACATCGCTTGTTCTGGTATCATCTTCATCACTAATTGCAACCCAATCAGTATTTGGTGATATACCAGCTTCCGCAAGGGCCATTTGATACCCTTTTAGGCGCTGCTGATTCGATCTGCTGCGATCGCCTACACCTAGATAACCAATTGCGGTGTGTCCCAGACTTATTAGATGTTCTGTGGCTAATCTAGCACCTAAGCGATCGTCTATTGCCACTGAGTGAAATATTTCAGATTGATCTTCTGTCTGGCTATTAATCAGAACTGTTGGCACAGCAATTTGCGTTAGTTGTTTGGTATGCTGCTTACTAATTCGTGAGTCTGCTACTAAAATCCCGTCTACTCTCCGACGATGAAAACTATCAATAGCAGCTATTTCTTGCTCAAAATCTCGGTGTGAAGCACTTAACAAAACACTCAAGCCTGCGGGTCTGGCTATTTTCTCGATTCCCTCTACTACCTCAGCAAAAAATGGATCTGCTATTGAAGTTACTACTACTCCAATAGTATTAGTGCGTTTATTTTGCAAGCTTTGAGCAATAGCATTAGGCACATAGTTCATCTCCTGCGCCAATTGCTTAATTTCCTCTCGCACTTTAGGGCTAATGAGAGCGTTATCTCTCAAAGCGCGTGAAACTGTGGAGTGAGAAACACCTGCTCTTTGAGCAATATCTTCAATTGAAATTCTTCTTTTATTCATTTTTTATATGAGGTTTTAAAATATTGCACACGTGTGCATAAGTAGTATTATAGAAAATAATCGTTATTTGTCAAGAGATTTTAATACAACTCACATGTTGCATGGAAAGGAGTCTTGACTTCTGCCTCCATTTCAATAACTTAACTTTTCTTAAGTAAAATATGATTAAGCAGTCAATGATTATTATCGTAATGGGTGTATCAGGTTCTGGCAAAACCACCATAGGAAAACTGCTAGCAGACTCGTTAGAATGGGAGTTTAGCGACGCTGATGCTTTTCACTCGCCAGAGAATGTTGAGAAAATGCGGCGCGGTATCCCTCTGAGTGAAGCTGACAGGATGCCTTGGTTGCAAGATTTGCAAACAGCCATAAAACATTGGCTGCAAGATAATAAAAATGTAGTGCTGGCGTGTTCGGCTCTAAAGGACAGCTATCGGCAATTTCTGGTATTGGATAGCGAACGCATCAAGCTAGTTTACCTCAAAGGATCTTATGAGTTGATTCAAATGCGATTGCAAGAGCGTAGCAATCATTACATGAGCGAAAAACTCCTCAACAGTCAGTTTTATACTCTTGAAGAACCATTGAGTACCATATCTATGGATGTTGCACAACCACCCCAGGTAATTGTCCAAAACATTAGAACGGCCTTGGGAATTTAGCTTATTGGTTACAACCGGAAGATTAAGATTAATCACGTCTTTGGGAAAACATGAACTTTTGGCAACCAGATTACATCAGATGTAAATCTAAAGAAATTTTAAAAGGAACCACATAAATCTAGTGGTAGGAGAAAACTAGTGTTTCTAAGATTAGCGCAACAACATCAGGAATTCGTCCAAGACTTGGTAATGAACCTGCAAGCCTTGACAATTACACTTGACGGGTGTGGCTATACAGCGTCTTGTTATATATGCGGTGACCAAATGCAGAGTGCTTCATTTATGGTTAGCCTAGGAGAAAAGCACCTGATTCGATTTTTAGTGTCTGATTACGGGATTACTTGGATGGAATTATGGGACGATCGCGAATTAATGAAGTTGGAGGGTGCAGAAGCGATCAGCCAGTTACAAGAGTTGGCTAATATTGTCAAGTATTCTCATGCTATTCAATTGACAAATTGACACTTCTGTGTATGAAGTTGACAAAAAAATTAAGTACAGGTGTGTAAAACAAAATATGAGCTTATATTTAGCTTTGTGCACACGTGTGTATAGCTGTTTACAAAAGTTTTAGTTACTGAGAAGGCATTCAAAATATCTAAGAATTTAGCGATCGCATAAGTGCTTTGTCTGAACTCAAATCCACATGCATCCAAAGACGACAAGAAACTTAACACACGTTTTTGCACACGTGTGCAAAAATAAATTCAATACAAGTTTTGCACACCTGTGCATAAGATGGAGTGCGAAAGTAGCATTTAACAAATCAATATCGACAAGTAATAAAGTTATGTCTCAAACTATAAATAATGCCATCGACCAAGCTCAAAACAATCCCTTACATTCTCTAGAAGAATGGGAAGAAGACTTACTTAATCGCTATCCCGATCCGGACAGCATAGTTAAAGAAGGTAAAACCACCGAAGAGTACAGGAATTACGAAACGCCCACTAGAGACACGGTGAAAGAGTTCTATCGGTTAAATCATATCAATCAAACGTATGATTTTGTATTAGAAAAAAAAGAAGAATTTTTGAAGTTGGATAAAAAAGAAATGTCTGTCTGGGATGCATTGGAGTTTTTGAATCAATTAGTTGATGATTCAGATCCTGATACAGACTTAGATCAATTACAGCACCTATTGCAAACATCAGAAGCCATTCGCGCTGATGATCACCCAGACTGGATGGTACTTACTGGCTTGTTTCACGATATGGGGAAAGTACTTTGCTTATTTGGTGAACCCCAATGGGCTACAGTAGGTGATACCTATCCAGTGGGTTGTGCATTTTCTGATAAGATTGTTTTCTCGGAATTTTTCAAAGAAAATCCTGATTACAATAACCCTATATATAACTCCCTATATGGTGTTTACGAGCCGAATTGTGGCTTGAGTAATGTATACATGTCATGGGGACATGATGAGTATGTATATTACATGATGAAAAACTATTTGCCTGAATCTGCATTATACATCCTTCGCTATCACTCATTTTATCCTCAACATCGTGAAAATGCTTACGAACATTTGATGGATAAACACGATCAAGAAATGTTTAAATGGGTGAAGTTATTCAATCCCTACGATTTGTATTCAAAGAACCCTAATCCTCCAGATTGGCAAAAATTAAAGCCTTACTATGAAGATTTAGTAGCTAAATATTTACCCAGAACCTTAAAATTCTAAATTTCTGCTAGAAGCAAAAGCAAAGAAAAAGATACCCTACAGACGCGATAAATAATTGGGCTTGTGGAGATGGTGATTACTTTTCCTTAATGATGAAAAACAATTATTCAGCGATCTTAAACCGAGTGAAAATTTTTCCAATAAAAAATAGGACATTGCCACTGATAAAAGTAGAAAACATCTATGCAGATGTCCTGATGTTTATAGCCACCGACTCGATTTTTATTTAATTCTCAGAACAATTGAACAGACGCGAACTACTTATCGTATCTGTTATTTCACATCTTGACAACGGCGGTAATAGGGTGAGAATAACTTTTTTGGTATTTCTTATCCCTATATCTAAAGAATTATTCTGATCGAGATATAGCAAGACTAGCTCTGGCAAATTAGTATAGCAAATAAGCGCACTTTACAGGCATATTGGAATAAACTCTGAAAATAAAACAAGAGGATTTTTATATATGACAATCGGCTATATATTTCTACCCCTAAAAGATAGATTCAAAAACAGGAATTTCTCTATTACGGGATTAACTTTTCTCAATTCAACTCGAGTTAAATATATTAAGTTTTTTAAAGTTTACATCCGACGAAAATTACTTAATTTTCGCAAATGCTTTAGTAGAAAAAGTTGAACCTACATCAAAATGGAATAGTTTTCTTGGCTTTGTAAAGTTCAATAAACGGGGATCATATTTGCGATAATGCAGGTTAAACTAAAATAATGTAAAAGGAAATGCAAATTTCCCAGTTTGATAAAATCATGTTCTACTAGTTCTAGTTAAAAGCTGTTTTTAGCCCACACACTTCCAAATGTAGTTTCAGGTATGTGATTTTTTGACGTAGTGTAGTGCTTGTAGTTTTGCTTTAAAAACAAAATATTTAAATTAGGGCAATTAATAGCACTAATTTAAATCAGGTCACATTAGAAAACATTTGAGAGGAATAAAAATTTCCAAAACCAGCATTAGTGCTAGGTTATGCCTGAAGTTTTCAGACATAGCTCATATTGTGATAAATTTGCACATTTATATTCTACTGACTTTTTGAAATTTAAATACATTGTGAAAAATAGATGAATATGAAGAGAATTTCGCTCATAGTTGGCATACTAGGTTTCGCTGTTATTGGTTGCACAAATAGCGCTCAAAATGACAACACAGCTACTAATACTGGTACTAACATTGCTACCAATACTAGTTTAGAGAGTCAAACTAATGCTCCAAATAAAAAATTGCAAACAATCGGTATTGCCTTGGGTGACTTGGGCAACCCTTTTTATAATGCAGTGCAGAAAGGGGCTGAAATAGAAGCTAATAAAATTGGAGGTAATATCAGAGTTAATGCGGTTTCCAGTGCCTTTGATCTGAACCAACAAACCAACCAAATCGAAAATTTCACTGCTGCGAATACTGACCTAATTATCCTTAGCGCTGTTGACAAAAAAGGAGTTAAACCGGTAATTGACCAAGCAAGGCTTGCAGGTAGAGTTGTCATTGCAGTAGATTCAGCCGTTGATGCAGATGTGGATGCAATGATTAGCTCTAACAATACCCAAGCTGGTGAGGTTGCTTGCCAATATATTGCCGATCGCCTCAAAGGTCAAGGTAGTGTGGTCATCCTCAACGGTACCCCAATGGACTCAATCAATCAGCGAGTGAGTGGCTGCGAGAAGTCATTGTCCAAATATCCTAATATCAAACTCATCTCTAAAAACCAAAACGCCGAAGGGACTAGGGATGGAGGACTGAGAGTCATGAGCGATTTGCTTACCACCTTTCCCAAAATTGATGCCGTTTTTGCCACGAACGATCAAAGTGGTGTTGGTGCAGATTTAGCAGCTAGACAAGCAAGACGCAATGAATTTTTTATTGTTGGGGTTGACGGATCGCCAGATGCAACCCAAGCAATGGAAGACAAAGATGGTGTATTTGCTGCAACTGCTGCTCAAAATCCCGCAGGGATGGCGCAAAAAGCAGTTCAAGTTGGAAATGATATCATCGAGGGCAAAAAACCTGAGTCATCTGAGATTCTGATTCCAGTCAAGTTGGTTACCAGAGATAACCTTAGCAGCTACAAAGGCTGGTAATTTTTAATTCGTAATTCGTAATTACAACACACAGAAAAAGGATTGAGATAGGAGGGTTAGAATATTTCGCCCTGTTTTTAAATAACATATTGGTTCCAAATTTAGTTTAAGTAAGAATGACTTCTAGGAGATATATGAATGTGAAAAAGATTGCGTTCACCTCTGGTGTTACGCTTCGCGTAATCGCAGCTAGCATATTCGGTATCATCAGTGGTAGTCTTGTCGGCTGTACAAATGGTTCTCCCGATGGCAACACTGCTACTAACACTGATATTAAACCTGCTACCAATACTAGTGCAGAAACTAAAACCGCCACTGGGAATACAAAATTGCGATCGGTTGGCTTCACCGTTGGCGATCTAAGTAACCCTTTCTTCGTCGTTATGGGACAAGCAGTTGAGGCAGAAGCGAAAAGAATTGGCGGAAAAGATGTCAATGTTAGTACAGCTTCCAGTGCTTATGACCTTAACCAACAAGCCAATCAAATTGAAAATTTGACTGCCGCAAATACTGACATCATTATTTTGAATGCTGCTGATAAAAGTGGAATTAGACCAATAGTTGAAAAAGCCAAACTTGCAGGTAGAATTGTGATTGCCGTAGACACAGGTGCTGAGGGAGGTGTGGATGCCACCATCACCACTAATAATGTCCAAGCTGGAGAAGTTAGTTGCAAATATATTGCTGATCGCCTCAAAGGTAAAGGCAATGTAGTAATAGTTAATGGGCCGCCAGTGGACTCGGTAGTTCAGCGAGTTAGTGGCTGCGAGAATGTATTATCCAAATATCCCGATATCAAAATCCTCTCTAAAAACCAGAATGCAGGGGGTAGCCGGGATGGAGGACTTAGAGTTATGACTGATTTACTTACAACCTTTCCGAAGATTGATGCGGTTTTTGCCATTAACGATCCGAGTGGAATTGGCGCAGAACTAGCAGCAAAGCAAGCACAACGTCAAGATTTCTTTATTGTTGGGGTTGATGGTGCGCCAGAAGCAATCACTGCGATCGCAGCTAAAGATAGTTTATATGCTGCAACTGCTACTCAAAATCCACGAGGAATGGCCCAAAAAGCAGTTCAGGTTGGCAACGACATCTTAAATGGTAAAAAGCCTAGTAACCCTACTATTCTGATTCCAGTTAAGTTGATCACAAAAGATAATGTAGGCACAGAAAAAGGCTGGTAAATAATAATAATTGTAAATTTGCAATTAAAAGTTATTTCTAATCTGAGTTGAGTCTTTTGGTGCATTGACAGACTTTTTGTATATACCCATGATGTATATATATGCATCTGCGGAAAGTTCTAAATCTTGAAACACGATGATGAGAACTTTCCAAGATAATGGTCGGTTTTAAAACATGATTTTGTGATGATTTTAATTTCACATTAGGTGTGAGTTTATGGATTAATTTCTAACTCACAATTGCGAATTTTAAATTCTTTTTACAGGTTCTGCTCATGACAAAAACTATTGAAACCTCATTTCCTGATGCACCAACCACCGCCCCTGTATTAGAAATGCAAGGGATTACGAAACGATTTCATGGTGTATCTGCACTCCAAAATGTCAATCTCACGATTTATCCAGGAGAAGTTCACGCCCTCATGGGTGAAAACGGAGCAGGTAAAAGCACATTGATGAAGATCCTAGCTGGGGCTTACATTGCCGATGAAGGAGAAATTCGCATCAATGGTCAACCCCTGAAAATTACCGATCCGGCGACAGCACGCAAATCGGGTATTAATCTCATTTATCAAGAACTGAATGTTGCACCTAATTTAACCGTTACCGAAAATATGTTTATGGGTAGCGAGTTGCAGCGAGGTCAGTTTTTAGACCGCAAAGCAATGCAACTGGAAGCAGAGCAAGTGCTGGAAAGCCTGGGAGCCAATTTTACAGCGCAGACTATAGTTGGTACCTTATCGATCGCAGAACAGCAGCAAGTGGAAATTGCCAGGGCGCTGAAAGATAAAAGCCGCGTTTTGGTAATGGATGAGCCAACAGCAGCACTGTCTGACCGCGAGAGTGAGCATTTATTTAAGGTAATTCGCAAATTGCGGAGTGATGGCATTGCCATTATTTACATCAGCCATCGTATGGAAGAAATCTATGCCCTAGCTGACCGGATTAGCGTACTGCGCGATGGTCAATATATTGGCAGTCTCACACGCAGTGAAATTTCCCCACAGCGATTGGTGCAGATGATGGTTGGTCGCTCCATGCAAGACTTTTACGAACATAAACGGCAAACGAACCCTGGCCCAGTCGTGCTGGAAGTCAGAAATATGAGTGACGCCCGCAAGAAAGTTGAGCCAACTAGTTTTCAAATTCGCGCTGGAGAAATTGTTGGTTTAGCGGGGCTGGTTGGTGCAGGACGCACAGAACTATCCCGGCTGATTTTTGGTGCAGACCGCAAAGCCAGTGGTGAAGTATTCCTCAATGGCAAAAAACTGGAAATTAATACGCCCAGTGATGCGATCGCTGCGGGAATTGGCTACGTCCCAGAAGACCGCAAAGATCAAGGTTTATTTTTGGAGATGAGCGCCCGCAAGAATATTGCCATCAACACACTCAAGCAGGATGCAAAGGCTGGAATTGTTAACTGGAGTTCAGTTAATCGGCTGTCAACAGACGCGGTGGAAAACTTTAATATCCGCCTAGCCAATTTGGAAATTAGAGCGCTCGATCTTTCTGGTGGTAATCAGCAAAAGCTACTGCTAGCGCGTTGGTTAGCCATTAAACCGAGAGTCCTGATGTTAGATGAGCCGACACGCGGCGTAGATATCGGTGCCAAAAGCGAAATTTACCGAATTATGAGCGAATTGGCAGCACAAGGTGTTGCTATTTTAATGGTTTCCAGCGAACTAGCGGAAATTGTCGGCATGAGCGATCGCGTCTTGGTGATGCGAGAAGGACAACTGGTAGGCGAACTGGACGGCAGTCTTGGTAAAGAAATCACCCAAGAAAAGATTATGCACTATGCAACTGGAGCATCGGAGGTATTAGAATCATGAGTCAGACAGTCAGACCGCCTGCCAATAAATTAGGCAAAAATCCCGTATCCCGGAACCGCAAATCAATTAGCACTCTGCTGGAAGTTGCGGGTATTCTGCCAATCTTAGTAATTATCTGCATCTTATTTGCATTCCTTTCTCCCAACTTCCTCACAGGCGGTAACATCATTAATATCTTGCGTCAGGCATCAATCAATATTGTGCTGGCGACAGGAATGACCTTTGTGATTCTCACCGGAGGTATTGACCTTTCTGTTGGGTCAATATTAGCTGTTTCTGCCGTAGTTGCGTTGCTGGTATCGCTACTGCCGGCTTTAAGTTGGGCGGCCGTGCCTGCTGCGTTGCTAGCAGGATTGCTTTTAGGCTTACTCAACGGCGCTCTCATCACCTTTCTAGATGTGCCACCTTTTATTGTCACGTTGGGTTCACTTACAGCCTTGCGAGGTGTTGCCTTCTTGATTGCCAGGGGAACAACGCTGATTAACCGTGACATAAATTTTGCTTGGGTGGGTAATACCTATGTCGGCCCTCTTCCGTGGCTAGTGATAATTGCACTACTGGCTGTAATTGCTAGCTGGTTTGTGCTGCGGCAAACTGTTTTGGGAGTGCAGATATATGCTGTCGGTGGTAACGAGCGGGCAGCCAGATTAACTGGAATTAAAGTTAATCGGGTGTTGCTATTCGTCTATGGTATTAGTGGATTACTGGCAGGTTTAGCAGGAATCATGAGTGCCAGCCGTCTTTATAGTGCTAGTGGCATCTTAGGTCAGGGTTATGAATTAGATGCGATCGCTGCTGTTATTCTAGGTGGAACCAGCTTTACCGGCGGTATTGGTACAATTGGCGGCACACTTCTAGGTGCATTGATCATTGCTATTCTCAACAACGGTTTAACCTTGTTGAACCTATCTTACTTCTGGCAACTAGTTGTCAAAGGACTAGTAATTATTTTAGCAGTAATGATTGACCGACTCCGCAGACGTTCCAGACGATAAAGGGAACTTGGGACTGGGTATTGGGATTCTACGGTGTACACACAAATCTCTTGACCTGCACCTTTGTTACATCGACCTGCACCTTTGTTGCATCAACCTGCACCTTTGTTACATCGACCTGCAAAAATTAACCTGCCCTATGTTAAGCAGTAACTTTAAAAGACTTGTGTATACACGGCAGGTATTGGGGACTGAGGGGTGCAGAGAGCCAAATGCCCAATGCCCCATGCCCCATGTTCACAATACATAAACTATGTACATAAACTATGTCATCTACTACTGTTCGTCGTAAATCCAGCACATTCTATGTAATTTTAATTGCTGGTGCTGCTGCCCTCGGCGGTTTTCTGTTCGGTTTTGATACTGCTGTAATTAACGGTGCAGTTGGCGCCCTTTCTAAAGCCTTTAACGCCAACAGTGTGCTAACGGGACTTGCCGTGTCACTGGCATTATTGGGGTCTGCGGTAGGAGCCTTCTATGCAGGGAAAATCGCAGACCGTTATGGTCGAGTCAAGGCAATGGTAGCAGCTTCGGTGTTGTTTACCATCAGTGCCATTGGCTCCGGGATTGCCTTCGGAATCTGGGATTTTATCTTTTGGCGAGTATTGGGTGGCATTGCAGTTGGTGCTGCTAGCGTCATCGCTCCAGCTTACATCGCGGAATGTTCTCCCACCCATTTGCGAGGAAGATTAGGATCTCTGCAACAATTAGCGATCGTAGTTGGGATTTTTATTGCACTACTATGCGACTACTTTATTGCTGTGTCAGCAGGTTCAGCCGAGTCGCCGTTTTTGTTTGGTATAGCCGCTTGGCGCTGGATGTTTTGGACAGAAATTCCTCCCGCCGTGCTTTATGGAATGTCAGCTTTAATGATTCCCGAATCTCCCCGGTACTTAGTTGCTCAAGGACGAGAACCAGAAGCTGCTAACGTTCTCACCAAGATTTTGGGGGGTGATGTGCTGGCAAAAATTGAAGAAATTCGGCAGACAGTGCTTCGAGAACGCGAACCCAGATTTTCTGACCTCTTAAGCAGAAATGGTGGACTCCTTCGGATTGTTTGGATAGGAATAGGCTTATCTGTATTTCAGCAATTCGTTGGCATTAATGTAATCTTCTACTACAGTAGCGTTTTGTGGCGTGCAGTCGGGTTTTCAGAACAAAGTTCTCTAACAATCACGGTGATTACAGGAGCCGTAAATATTATTACAACATTGATTGCGATCGCCTTCGTGGATAAATTTGGTCGCAAGCCCTTGCTCATACTAGGGTCGATTGGCATGACCTTGACCTTGGGGACGATGGCTTCTATTTTTGGTACCGCTCCCCTGGATGCTGCGGGGAACCCCAATCTCACCGGAAGTGCAGGTACTATAGCTCTCATTGCAGCCAATCTCTATGTATTTTGCTTCGGCTTCTCCTGGGGACCAGTGGTTTGGGTTCTGTTAGGAGAAATGTTTAATAACAAAATTCGAGCCGCTGCACTTTCAGTTGCTGCTGCAATGCAATGGATTGCGAATTTCCTCATTTCCACAACATTTCCTCCCATACTGCAATATTTCGGTCTAGGTTCTGCCTATGGACTTTATACAATTGCAGCGGCTACCTCATTCTTTTTCATTCTCTTTTTTATTAAGGAAACCAAAGGAATTGAGTTAGAAGACATGTAATTCGTAATTTGTATCTCTGTATCCTCTGCGGCAAGCAGCTACGCATCTACGTAAAAAAATGACTTTGATATATACCGATTATCTGTGAGGTTGCATAGAACAAGAGGCTTATGTCCCTTGTCTCACCAAGCCTGATTTTGTCACAAGTATTATGACAGTTTAAGAGATTTCGTAGTAAGCACTTTAGTCCTTAGATGAGAGCTATAGCTACCCAATACGAATTTATCAAAATCAATTTGGTTAACCAAATACAAATTCTCGCTTCAGTAAATTACTAAAAAGATATAGGGTTTCTATTTGATTTTTGAAAAGACACATAGGGTGTGTTAACTACAGTTTAATGCACCATTTATAAGGATTTGGTGCGTTACGACGTTCCATCTAACACACCCTACAATACCTATTTTTTTCATAAATCAAACCGGATTCCTATAGAAACTATCAATGTGATCTGCTGAACTGTCGACTGATCGCGTAGCGTAAAGCCTTCTCTACAAGAGGCTTCCCTTCGGGACGCTACGCAAACGCCAAACTTTTAGAGCGATTTTGCGTACCCCTTCGGGGATCTTGCTGCGTGCAGCGTCTCGCAGAGAGCTGAAGACCACTTAATTTTTAATTCAGTGTTGGCTCTGTACCCATTTATTAATTATGAATTATTCGGTCAAGACGTTGTTTTAATTATACCAAAATCTAAGCTCATAATATGTAAGTTCAATGCTGATTAGCTTAAAAACTAAAAGCTTTTGTTTGAGTGTAATCTCTTTAGTTACAAAATCATAATTCAACCATTTACAACTAATAAATCAATGCTAAAAATTATTTTTCATAGCTTTTTTATCTTATTTTTGGCAATTCCAACAGTTTGGGCAGCACCTCCAGAAGATGATTCGAGTGCAGCAGATACTGATAGAAATTTGGAGGGACAAGTCAATTCTGTTTCCCAACTTTCCGATATCAAACCGAGCGATTGGGCATTCCAGGCACTGCAATCGCTGGTGGAACGCTATGGCTGTATTGCAGGTTATCCTGACGCAACCTATCGCGGTAATCGTGCTTTGAGTCGTTATGAGTTTGCAGCTGGTTTAAATGCCTGCTTAAATCGGGTGAATGAATTAATTGCTGTGGGTACTAGCGATTTAGTCAAGAAAGAAGATTTGGCAGTGCTGCAAAATTTGCAAACAGAGTTTGCGGCAGAATTGACAACTCTGCGTGGGCGGGTGGATACCCTAGAAGCACGGACAGCAACGCTGGAGGAGCAGCAATTTTCTACTACTACCAAGTTGAATGCTCAAATTATTACCGCCATTAGTGATACTTTTGGTAATAGAGTGGGTGGGGAACGCGATGAATCCCGTCTCTTCTTTGCAAACCGGGGTCGTCTCAACTTGGAGAGTAGCTTCACCGGCAAAGATTTGTTGCGAGTCCGGCTAGAGTTTGGCAACTTTGCGAATTCCAATGGTGCAAGCCAAATTGCCGCAGCCACAGGTACAGGAATGACACGCCTGAACTTCGACAATGACAGCAACAATACACTTATAATTCCTCACATTCGTTACTACTTCCCGGTTGGTGATTCCCTCTCCTTCGTCGTTGGCCCCACAGGCATTGGTTACAACGACATCACAAACAACATCACTCCTGCAACCATTGCCGATGATGGTAATGGGATTCCCTCACTATTTGGCAAAAACAGTCCCCTCTTCGAGCGGGGTGGTGGTGGTGCAGCCGCTAACTGGAGTATCAGTAAAAACTTGATTCTCACCTTGGGCTATTTAGCAAATAATCCGAATGTTCCATCAGCGCAAAATGGCTTATTTGATGGCGGTTACAACGCTCTGGCACACCTGGCATATTACGGCAAGCAAGGAGCTATTGGTGTCGCCTACTCTCATGGTTATACCCCTGCTGGCACTGTAGATATCAACGCCGGGAGAGGCAGTGCCCTGTCAAATGCTCCCTTTGGAAACAACATTGCTACTTCCAATAGCATTGTTGGTGTACAGGGATACTATCGCTTTTCCCCAAATTTCCAGGTTCACTCTTGGGGTGGATATGTTTGGGCAAATGCCAAAAACTCTGGTTTCAGTGATATTTCTAATGGTAGGGGGGAAACAGATTCTCTCTTTGTGAACAATGGAGATAATGCCAATGCTTGGTTTGGGGCGATTGGTATGTCGTTTCCCGATGTGGGTGGTAGAGGCAACCTGCCGGGAATTCTCTTTGGGATACCGCCGCGTGTCTCTAACAGTGATGTCCGTCAAGACCGAGATAACGCTTACCATATCGAAGCATTCTATCGCTACCGCCTGAATGATAATATCTCAGTGACTCCTGGTTTTTGGGTGATTCTCAACCCGGAAAATGATAGCAGAAATGATACACAGTATGTGGGTGTGATTCGCACAACCTTTGATTTTTAACTGAATATGGAGGATCTCAAAAAGTTCTGCGATCGCTTCATCAACTCAAATTTGACTTAAACCCTGAGCTTCACTAGCGTACGTAAAGTGGTTTTTATCAGGCTGTGCTAAGTATTCACCAATCAATCCTTTCAAGAGGTCATTAGTCATTAATACCAATGACCAAGGACAAATGACTAATGACTAAATCGGCGGGCGGCTATTCCTCCCACCCCTTGAAGGGATGGGAGGAATAGCCGATTTTCGTTGAGCGATCGCTCGATAGAAGTTTGATAATCTTTATAAGTCGTTGGGAAGAATCCCCAATGATGTGAACCGAGAGAAAATCTGTTTGATAAGCTCGATTTTGGGTTGCGAGTGCGATCTTTCAGCTACCCTGAAATTGAATATATAAAAGAGCAATTTTCAAATGACCATTTATTTTTATAAGGTTTGGCAGCCTTATGGCTGTTTTTCTAACTTTTCTCCCCACGGAATCCACATCCAGGGTACTTACTGGCCAACGGTTGAGCATTACTATCAAGCCCAAAAGTTTGTCGGCAGTACAGATGCGGCAATTATACCCATCATCCATGCTGCCGCTACCCCAGAAGAAGCTGCCGCTTTGGGAAGATGTAGCACTCGCCAACTCCGTCGAGACTGGGATTTGGTCAAAACTCAAATTATGCGAGAAGCTGTACTCAAAAAGTTTCTCACTCATACTGATATTAGAGAAGTTCTCCTGAAAACAGGCGATGAGATTTTAGTTGAAAACTCCCCAACAGATTCTTTTTGGGGCTGTGGTGCTAATAAAGTCGGTCAAAACCATCTCGGTAAAACTCTCATGAGTGTGCGTGAAGAAATCCGTAATTTACTATCTTTAACGGTAATTTACGAATAATTTAATCAAAATAGTTACATTCAACATAAAATCAGCAATTCGGCGGGGAATAGTAAAATTCCCCAGACAACAATCTTTCAAAAAGTTGCCAATAGTTTAGTTATTTATTTGAAAAGATTTTAATTAATTGAATTAATGGGTAAAAAAGGTAAAAAATATTTTTAATTTAGCGCAGTTTTTAAGACATAAACTTAAGTAATTTTACTGCAATAATTTAATGATTAAGAATATAAAATTAATAGATGTCAATGATTAAAATTTTATTAACTTTTAGATGATTTGAGAGGACGACATAGAAGTATTTAATGATACAATAAATGATTTGATCACACTTAAGCAAACTTTAGAAGCGCTACGGAGATCATGCAAAATATTTTATACTTTTCAAATATTCTCTGATCCATTTCCAAAAATCTTTGCATTGCAAAAGATGTAAGCCCTTAGCAAGGTATTTGTAGCAGGAATTTCGGTAAATAGGATGAAAGTTAAGGCATTGTTAAGTTAAAAACTTTTACCAGTGACAATTATAAAAAATTATACTTCAGTTATGGTGTATATAGGCAATGACATTTACTAATAAACCAAACGGGTTGCAGCAAAGCTTAGATCAAGAAAGTTTACTGCACCGGATGATAAAACAGATCAGGCGATCGCTCGACCTCCAAGAGATATTAACGACTACCGTTAGCCAAGTGCGTTTATTTTTGGGTGCAGATCGGGTAAAAATATATCGTTTTGATACTGATGGTACCGGTGAAGTCATTGCTGAATCTATCCATGAGCAACGTCTGCCATCCTTATTGGGGCAGCGCTTCCCATCTGATGATATTCCACAAGAAGCTAGGGAGATGTTTCTTTTAGCACAGCAACGTTCGATTGTGGATGTGGCAAACGGGAAGATCGGGTTATCGCCTCTACAGTCAAAAGAAACAGGCAAACGTCTACAAACTAATATCTACTATCGGCAGGTAGACCCGTGCCATATTCAATACCTAAAGGCAATGGGCGTGCAGTCTTCGTTGGTAGTGCCAATTTTAGATTGTGATCCACAAGAACAATCGGCAAAGCCTAAATTATGGGGATTGTTAGTATCTCACCAAAGTGAACCGCGAAATATTTTGAAGCGAGAACTAAAAGTATTGCAGCAAGTAGCTGACCAGGTAGCGATCGCGATCGCTCAAAGTAATCTACTCACCGCAGCCCGCGCCAAGCAAGAGCGAGAAGCTACTATTAACCGAGTTACCACACTATTGCATAAACTGCCGACAATCCAATTGCAGGGAGCGTTAGAAGAAGTTATTACTGCCTTCAATGGAGTAGGTGGCAGGCTTTACATTGAACAGAGTCTGGAACTATACACCTGGGGCGACCAACCGACACTCCCCTACGAGTTAGATAACAGTATTATCGAACAGCATCCCATGTGGCAAAACTGGATGGCTGAGTGTAAAGAAGGTAATATTTGGGCAATATCTGACCTCTATAAAGAACCACGTTTGCGAGTTTTGGCTTTAGCATTCCGTTCTACTCAAATTCGCGGAGTCATGGTGATTCCCCTACATTACCGAGAAAAATTTATTGGTGTATTAAGCATTTTTCGGTCTGAATTTGAAACGGAAATTTTGTGGGCGGGACGATGTGAACAAAACCGGCGACAACTGCTACCCCAGCTTTCCTTTGAGGTTTGGCGAGAGCAAAAAAAGGGGCAAGCGCCTGAGTGGAAGCCGGAAGACATCTCATTAGGGCAAGCTTTGTACGATCATTTCTCAATGGCAATTCAGCAACAGCAAATGTATAAACAGGTACAAGCCCTGAATAGCAACCTAGAACTGCGGGTGCAAGAGCAAACTTATGAACTCGAAAAATCATTACTCTTTACTAAACTACTCAAACAAGTTACAGAGCATATTCGCCGCACATTAGACTTGCAAACAACTCTGCAATCCATCGTTCGGGAAGTTCGTCCCCTGCTAAACTCAGACCGGGTGCTGATTTTCCATCTGAAGAGTAAATCGGTGATTGTGGAAGAGATTAATGGCAATTGGCAGTCAGTTTTGGGAGTGAATGCGCCACCGGAATGCTTTCCTGATGAGTATACCCATCTATATTATCAGGGCAGGGTACGGGCAATTAACAACGTTTCCGCAACTTCTTTAAGTGAATGTCATCGAGAGTTTTTGCAGAGTCTGCAAGTACAAGCAAACTTAATAGTTCCGATTAATATAGGTATGGAACTATGGGGGTTATTAATAGCCCATGAGTGTGAAGCTCCCAGAGATTGGCAGGATGCAGAAATTGATTTATTGCAACAATTAGGAGATCAGGCTGCGATCGCTATTCAACAAGCGCAACTCTACGAACAAACCTGTGATGCCGAAACTGAAGCCAGAAATCAAGCTGCACAGTTAGAGCATACCCTACATGAACTCCAAGAAACACAGACAAGATTAATTCATACCGAAAAAATGTCCGGCTTAGGACAGTTGGTTGCGGGTGTCGCCCACGAAATCAACAACCCCGTTAACTTCATCTACGGTAATCTCTGTCACGCCAGTGACTACACCGAACAACTGCTAGAAATTTTACGTCTTTACCAGCTACACTATCCGCACCCTCATAGTGAAATTAGCGCCGCGATCGAAGCGATCGATTTTGAATTTTTGGTAGAAGACCTCCCAAAAATCATGACCTCAATGCAAGTAGGAACCGAGCGCATCCGCTCAATAGTGCTGTCGTTACGCAATTTTTCTCGCTTGGATGAGTCTGACAACAAGCGCGTTGACATACATGAAGGCATTGACAACACCTTGTTAATTTTGCAACATCGGTTGAAAGCTAATTCTGAATTTCCAGGCATTGAGGTAATCAAAGACTATGGCAACATCCCACGGGTGGAATGCTATGCCGGCCAAATGAATCAGGTATTCATGAATATTCTTAGCAATGCCATAGATGCCCTGGTAATGGGGAATGGGAACTGGGAAATGGGAACTGGGGACAAGGAGAATAACCCAGGCCCAATGCCTAATATCCACATTTCCACTAAAATCTCAACAGACAACTCTCGTCTGTTAATTCGTTTTAGTGACAATGGGCCTGGAATGACTGAAGAGGTGAAAAAGCGAATTTTTGACCCATTTTACACTACCAAACCTGTGGGCAAGGGTACAGGGCTAGGACTGGCAATCAGCTATCAGATTATTGTCGAAAAACATGGTGGAATAATGGAGTGCATTTCAGAACCTGGCAAAGGTACAGAGTTCTGGATTGAAATTCCCGTTAAACCTCCAGCCAAAATTAATAGTCAACCAAACGTAGAGGAGCAGGGGGAGGAACCCCATGTCTAAAACCAATTTGCATTAACTTGGCTCTAGATGATGGCACTAATACCACGCAAATCGATTTTTCAGAATATTACAAAATGTTAGTTTCAAAACTTAAAATTTGAATTAGTAATTACTGAATTCATCCCAAAGTGTGATGATAAAACTTTTAACAATAGGCTAAAGAAAAGATTTATAAACTATATAGGGCGTGCAGTATATTGACTTGGATTAAATTGGATTAAAAATGCATCAAAAGTAAAGTTTAGTTTCAAAAAAAATCCCTCCCATCCAGAAGTGATAATCTAATAATTGAAGCTACAAAACAAGCTTCCCTGGCAGATATAACAGCTGCGTTTGAAATGTAGTAAGAGGTAAAAGACGCTGTTTAACTTACATCTGTCTCGTAAAAAGACAACAACACCCAACGCGAAAACTGCTATTTCCTCAAATATGGGAGATTAGGGGGCGCTGTAACTGATTTTTATTACTTGTTTACACAAGTGATGAAAGTTAGTACATCCCTGGCTAGTATAAACAATGAGAGGGGATAGTTCAGCGAGTAGAAGTTTGGGTGTTGTTGTGTTTAAAGATAAGTCTGAGATAGAGCTTCTTCTTGGTGTAAGATTATACGAAGTTGAATAGCGAGAAACAGTTTAAATAGCGCCTTATGTCAATTATTGCGCTCAGAGCGTGGTATCTACAGGATTACGAACCGATTCCAGAACTGGAAAAACGTCCGCCAGACATTCGCTTAAGCAAAAAAAGCCTGCTGAGATCAGCATTGCGAGCAGACTTTTTGGAAGAAAGCGACGAAGTTAAGAAATCAACTTGGTTTGGTCGCTATCTGGAAGGGGAAAATATTGAATTTTATATTGAAGGTAGTGGTGGCTATAGTGTCGCTAACATTGACTTAATTAGTCATGAAATTTATTTCACTAAGCAGGCGGTGTTGGCTCAGTTAGAACCAACAATTTTTTTGTGCTATCAAACTGAGTATGCCGCAGCCACGAATGTTTTGAGAGAAGAACTGCGAAAAAGTTTAGACAATTTAAACTTGCGATCGCGCCTTCCTCTAACATTAGTAGAATCCTCTCGCCCTAGTGGTGCACCTGTACGGATTAACCGCACGATCATGCGGAAAATCCGTAAGAGTTTGTTATTTATCGCTGACACCACGCCCATCGCTAGTATTGATGGTAAAGAAGCCCCCCAATTAATTCCCAGTCCAAATGTCTGTATTGAGATTGGCTATGCCATCCAAAGTAAGCGGTCTGAACAGATTCTACTAGCGCACATGCAACGCCCAGACTTTGAAGGGCAATTTCCCTTCGACTTACCGACGCAGCAAATTTTGCAATTCCAAGACACCACAGAACTAAATAAAATCCTGACAGGGACGATTCAAAACCAGCTAGCCCGATTCAAATTGTTTTTTTGAGCAATCCGCGATCTCACTCAAAATAAACGAACCGGTTTATCTTCTAGCCCAGAAGTAATCGAACTCACCCGATCAACCACAGAAATCATGTATTTATAATCTGGTACTTGTCCATTGGGTACATACCCCACTTCTTGAGCCAAAGCTGAAGGCGCATCGCTCATTACTTTGCGGATGAACTCTTGACGGTTACGTTCTACATTAGGCCCAATCAAGACTACACCTAATGGTACATAGTGAGGGTCTTTAAATAGGATGCGGAATTCGGTTGGGGCCAACTGTGAACCGTAGAGAGCCAATTCCGCCTCCGAGACAGCACAGGCGATCGCTTTTCCTTGAGCCACCAATTCTAAAGCGGCTTTGGGCGTGGGTGCAAATAAGATATCAGCTAGTGTTGTACCATAAAGATTGTAAAGTGGAAAATAATATCCTGTTGCTGAACCTAACTGACCTAAAGCTAATGTTTGACCTTGCAGCTGTTTCAACTCGGTGATCGGACTTTCTTTGCGAACAACGAAGATTGAGCGCAAATTATTAATACCTATTAAAGGAAATAAGGGAATATATTGGTAGCGTGCGATCGCAATAGCGGCTAAACCCGGTGGAGCAAATACCAATGACCAAGCACGAGCCTCAAGGCGCTCAATGGCTTTGTTTTCATTAAAAGCAGGCTCTAGCTGAATATATGCATTTGTTTTTTCACCCAAGTAACTATTGAATTTAGCATATTGGTTAATTATCTGTTCGCCTCCACCATAATTAATAACACCAACAGTTAACGTGCCCTCAAACTGCTTTCGTGGTTGGCAGGCGGTAAATGTCAAACCTAGCAGATGAAACAGAAATAAACGACGGGGAAATAGCAAAAACATCACTAATTATGGTTAAGGAAATAACTGGGCTTTCAGGATTAATTTAGATAATTTTTACTGCCGCCTAAATAGGTTATATTGCAGCAAATAATTAACATTTATTTAAATATTGTTGAGATGCTTTCTAACAAGTATAAATAAATATTAGACAAACTCAGAGACAACCTTCGTTGGTTAGGTTATGTTAAACAACTTTACGTTAAAAAACTTAAAAATAGGTGCTAAATTTAACTTACTTTTAATATTAGTTTTCATAGTTAGTATTTTGGGAAGTGGCATTGCCTTATCCAGTGTACTTCAGGGGAGAGCGCAAAATGAAGTAACTTCTCAAGCGCAGATTCTCATCCAAATGGTGAACGCGGTTAGAAACTATACACAGAATCGGATCGATCCCTTGTTAGCACCTACACTAGAAACCAACCCAACGTTCATGCCGGAAATAGTACCAACTTTTTCTTCTAAAGAGGTTTTTGAAAATTTTCGGAAAAAGCCTGAATATAAAAACTTTTTTCATAAGGATGCAACACTTAATCCAACTAATTTAGCGGATAAAGCTGATAATTTTGAAACTCAACTTGTAGAGCGTTTTCGCAACGAACCTAATACTTTAGAAATTACAGGCTTTCGTAACTTGTCAGAAAACGAAGTATTTTACATTGCGCGACCACTAAAGATTACACAGCAGCAATGTCTGCGGTGTCATTCTACACCAGATCAGGCTCCTAAGAGTCAGTTGGCAACTTATGGCTCGGAAAATGGTTTTGGCTGGCAACTCAATCAGATTGTTTCTGCCCAAATAATCTCTGTTCCTTCTGAAGAGATTTTTGCTAATGCCAAACGGACTTGGATATTGATAATGGCACTTTTAATTGCTATCTTTGCGATCGTAGTTTTCTTAATTAACTTTTTAATCAAAAAGTACGTGATTCAGCGCATCAGAAGAATAGAGAAAATCGCTCAAAAAGTTAGCATTGGTGATATGAGCGCTGATTTTGAAGAAAGTTCTAATGATGAAATTGGCGGTTTAGCAGAAGCATTTAATCGGATGAAAGCTAGCTTAAAAATAGCTATGGAGATGTTGAATAACCAGAGCTAAGAATTAATTCGTAATTCGTAATTCGTAATTCGTAATGACGCTCTTGCTAGCTTGGTTCCCCGCAGGGGTAATACCAATTCACAAAAATCCTGATACATACATATAGATTTCTCGGAGGGGCATGGCAATGCCATGCCCTTACCAGCGTATTTGTACCATTATTAAAGTAAAATGGTATAAGCGGATTCCTTCGCACTACGTTAACGTAATTCGTAATTTATGGATAGAAAAATGCAATAAAAAATTATGAAAGTAGGCGCTGCTGAAATTGCAAAGCTTTTTGAGAATCGGGAATTTGTGATGCTAAAATTTTTACAAATTCTGCACGAGAAACTTGTCCAGAAGACCTCACAGCTTTTTGAACTAGGAACTTAGCTATTGGGCCAATTAAATCAGCTAACTCTCGCTCACACTGATTCACAAAACTATCGCTGATTGCTTGAGGTTCTTGACTTGGTAAATTATTGAACTTTATTTCAGATTTAACAGTAAGTTCCTGTAGTAGAGTAGGTTTTTCTAAAAGGAATATTGTTTTCTTCTTAAAATCCATTTGTTGATTTACTCTAAGATGAAGCGCCAATTGACTAATCAATTCTTCGCAGTTGGGCGCTGATGCCGCAACTTGTCGTAGTAATCTTGAGGCCACGGGGCCAACAAATTCCAAAAGAATTGTTTCCAACCGACTGTAATTTTCTGGAGACAGAATAGAAGCAGGCGGATACCCAATTGAGTTTTGTTGAGAAAGTGAAGCTTGAGGCGGTTGTGTAGAAAATGATGGTTGAAGTGATTGTTCTTCTACTCTAGTATCGAGATGTTTCAGCAGCCCTAGAACTTCAGCAGCAGACTGATAGCGCTGTTTAAAGTGGTGTAGCACCATCTTTGATAGCACAGATGCCAACTCAGAACTGACGTTAGCTTGATGCTGCCAATAAATTTCTCCTGTATCTGGGTCTTCCTCAAAGTTTATAGGATGTAACCCTGTCAGCGATTGAATAGCAATAATGCCCAAAGAATAAATATCGCTGTTGGGGCGGGGCTTGCCTTGCCCCTGTTCTGTAGACATATATCCTGGGGTACCAATGATAATAGTAGCCCCCGTGCGCCCTGGAACTGTAAGCAGTTGAGTTTGGACTTGTTTGACTGCGCCAAAGTCAATCAGCACTAACTTGCCGTCTTGTTGCCGCCTGATTATATTGTCCGGCTTGATATCTCGATGGATAACGTTGTGGCTGTGAATAAATTGCAGAATACCCAAGACCTGTTGGAGCAGTTGAATTACTTTCTCTTCTGTCCAAGGTTGATTGGGGAACAGTTCCGCTTTTAGAGTATGCCCTTCAATGAACTCTTGCACCAAGAAGAACTCTTGATTGTCTTCAAAATAAGCTAAAAGCCGAGGTATCTGGTCATGATTACCCAATAGTTCTAGTGTTTCTGCCTCACTAGTAAATAGCCGTCTAGCAGTTTCGAGAAATTCAGGGCTACGAGTGACGGGCTTGAGGTGTTTGACAACGCATTTCGGGAAACCTGGGCGATGGGTATCTTGGGCAACGTAGGTTTGACCGAATCCACCTCCACCTAAGACTTGAAGGACTTGGTAACGTCCGTCTAATAATTGTCCTAACATTGTGTCACTTGCCTAAGTCCTCAAATTAATCTTGGCACAACTACCAGCTTTGGCAAGGTTTGGTGAGAAAGAAAGTAGATAGTGCTGAAATTTCAAGCTTTTTCGAGGATTCTACTACAAGTTCATGACTCCCTAAACTCCATCTCGGCTTGCTGCCTGCCATATTATTGTTGAAGCTTTAATTCCTCGGAAAACGGCAATACTGCAACTTTTGAAGTACTTGCTGGTTCAGAGACTGCGGTAACTTCTCTCTGTGCAGTTTTATTTACAAAGTAAGTGATTCCTCTAAAGCTCAATTTATAGGCTACTTGTGGTAGAGTAGCTTCCGCCACTTTGGATTTTGGATCAACACGATAGGTAATGCCACGGTACATCAGATTATGATCTGGCACAAATGGCTGTTCTACTTTTCTGCTGCCAACTTTGTTTAGGTCATATTCGTAGCTCAAACCACGATAGTAAAGTTTCATAATTTTTGCCTCCTGATTAACTGTTGTTCAACAATGCCAATGACTTATCAGAAGTTGATTGGAGAGTTATGCAACAGCTCAAGTCAACTTACACTTTTTAAGGAACTGGTTAAAGGATTAGCCGTCTAGAGTGAAGAGTCATTGGGTATGGGGCATTGGGCATGGGCTATTGGTTATTCTCTTTGTCCCCCTGCTCCCGTATGCTTACCCTTTTCATTCGGGGGTTACGTGGTTAACAATGGGTTGAATGTTTTTCAAATGATTCAATCTTATGGCTAGAACTCCAAATGAATATGCCGTATACCTCCTACTGGAAAGCGGCCACCGAGAAGAAGTACGTTTTCCTACGATTCAAGAGTTTCAGAAGTGGTATAGCGGCGAACTTGTGCCAAAGTCTGCTTCTAATGACTTTATTAGCGTGCCGATCAAAAATATTCAAGGGGAATATATGGTAATACGCCCTTCTCGGATCGTGGCAATCCGGGTAGAACCAGTTTTTAGTTCCAGTGTTGAAAGATTCAACTAAATGATGAGAAAAACCCTTGCTTTGTTTTCCTTTAGTCTGGGAATTGCCCTTGTAAACCCTCTCTGGTCGGTTGTTGCTCAAGTTCCTAACTTTCTGCCGTTGCCAGTACCGACTACTCCTGATCTCCCGGCTCTACCAGTACCAACTACTCCTGATGTAACGCCGCCGCTAAAACCAATCGCTATCGGAAGCGATTGTGCGCTCCAGCAGACTTGCTTGGGTTGGGATGAGCAAATTTGGGGTCAAAGAGGTAAAACCGGTGATCGCAAAGCGCTGTTGGCTTCCATTGATAACAGTCTGCTTTATCTAACAAAGAAAGAGGCGATCGCAGCATATCAAAATTATCCAGTTGAGGGAATTACCCTTGAGCGCGTCCGCCGAAGTTTGATACGTTTTCGCCAACTAGTTGTCAGTTCTAAGTCAGCAGCGCAATTACAAGCCGCTGTTCGCCGAGAGTTTGTCTTTTACCAGTCTGTAGGCAACGATGGCAAGGGTACTGTTAAGTTCACTGCTTACTACGAACCTATTTATACTGCTAGCCGTGTCAGGACTGCCACATATAAGTATCCCCTTTATCGGCTACCATCTGATTTCAGCCAATGGCCAAAACCCCACCCAAAACGAATTGATTTGGAAGGAAAGGATGGTTTACTAGGGAATAAGAGCCAGTTGCGTGGTTTAGAAATGCTTTGGTTTCGCGATCGCCTAGACGCATACATGGTACATATCCAAGGTTCTGCCCAAATTAAATTAACTAATGGCAAAACAACATCCATTGGCTATGCAGGTGGAACTGATTACCCTTGGACTAGCATCGGCAAAGAACTAGCGAAAGATGGCAAACTTCCACTGGAAGGATTAACAATGCCACGTCTGATTAGTTATTTCCGGGGAAAACCCCAAGAGTTGAGCAATTACCTGCCACGCTGGGAACGATTTGTTTTCTTCCAAGAAACAAGCGGTAGACCAGCGACTGGTAGTATTCATGTACCAGTGACAGCAGAACGTTCCATTGCTACAGATAAGTCTCTCATGCCTCCAGGAGCGCTAGCGCTGATTTATAACTCATTTCCCTATCCTGTCAGTGGTGGCAAACTAGAGAGGCGTACTGTCAGCCGCTTTGTACTTGACCAGGATACAGGAAGCGCCATCAAGGGCCCAGGACGGGTGGATTATTTTATGGGGTCTGGTAAACTAGCAGGCGATCGCGCTGGTATCACAGGCGGTAATGGTTCACTATATTATTTGCTGCTCAAGGAATAGGTATTGGGTATTGGGCACAAGGGGCAAATAGTCAGAGGAGAAACACTTACTACAACTTCCCCTCTGCCTCCTATGCTCCCCCATTCCCCACTTCCTACTGAGTGGGTCAATCCAGACCTCAACCAACCTTTCTACAGAAGCCTTAAGCAGAATTATTCAATAGCAGAACGTTCAAACACTACTGAGAGATTATTTGCTGGCATTTGGTAAATCTGTTTCAAAATCAAATGTTCTGCCTTAGCTGCTGCCACTACATCATCCAAGTTACGTACACCCCATTCTTGGTTTTGGGCGCGTAAATATTCGTCAAAAGCTGCATTACTCGCTGCTGTATGTTCGTTACCTTGTTTAAAAGGCCCATATAAATAGAGAATACCTCCTGCTGCTAAGATCCGACCTGCCCCTGCCATTAGTCCTAGACAGGCTGACCACGGTGAAATGTGAATCATATTAATATTGACGATGGCGACAATTGGCGAAATATTAAGCCACTGAGTCACTGCTCCTTTCTCCACTGCCCAAACTGGTTCTCTGGCATCTAGCTCAAGCGGTGGACAAACGTTATTACATCCAATGGTTGAGTCGATGGAGAGTATTATCTCTCGCACCTCTCGGTTAGATCCGTGCTTGCAGTAGGGTAGGTAGCCAGCGAGTTACCAGTATTGGCACTTTTCCAACCACCCCCCTCCAAACTACGCATGACCGTTTCCGTATCACGTAGCTTTCCAGTAATCAAAACGTTTGAGAGCTTCACCATCGTAGCGTCCGTATTGGATTTTCTCGTGACACTGACGACAAACCACGAGGGCTTTTCGTTTACGTGCTGACATTTTGACCATCCATTCTGGACGTTCTTTACATCCATGAGGCTTAATGTCTGCTAGTTTGCGGATATGGTGGACTTCAATATTATCCGTTGCCCCGCAAATTTCACATTTTTGGGCTAAAAGACGTTGAACGACTTCACTACGCCCGTTCCAGATATGATTAGCCAGGTTATCGTCTATTTTGACCCACTTATTCCATCGCAAACAGACACCACCAAAATGAGTTATCAAAGGCTTATTGTTATCGCGCTCCATTGTAATTTGTAATACCTTGTAAGTACCACCTTTGGTATCAATAGTTGTGCGATACTGTCTGTAAATTTTCTGGCATGTAGTTTTAAACTTCTTTGCCAAAGTTTTTACTAAAGAAAGCTCCATAACTCGTTTCAGTAAGGAGAAAGTGTGGAGGTTGTAAGCCATGCGGTAATACTGGACTAATCCTCGATATTCCGCTTGATACTGGCTAACTATGCTGTAGGCATTATCGTTGACTCTTTGCGTCAGGTGTATAGGCTTCCCAGAGCGCATATATTTAACACAATGGTCTTTAATTACGCTTTTTGGAACCCGAAGACCCACACTACCGTTGATACATCTTTGACCACGATGGTCATGCTTATCATCGGCGTGTAGTATGTGGATTTCATAACCCAGGAATTTAGCAGCTTCGTCCCTTGCATGGGTAACGAGCGTCTTTTCTTCACTGAGTTCCAGTTTTAAAGAGTCACGTAGAAACGTAGCAATTTTCTGTTTGATTTCCACAGCTTCAGATTTTGAGCCTACTACTCCTAACAGAAAATCATCGGCATACCTTGTATACCAAAGGCGACGAAAGTTTGGGTCATTGGGGTCACGGGACGGAATCGATTGTGCCTGTTGGCTCAGTTGACGCGCTTCTGACAAATTTCCTACTTTTCGTGCTTTGGCTGCTGCTTTGGTCAGCACATTGTACGGTGGGAAAACACTCCTTCGTTGACCTCGTGTGTATGCTGGTATTAATTCCTGTTCGACGTATTTGTCCAATTTGTCTAGCACCAGATTGGAAAGTATTGGGCTTACAACTGCACCCTGCGGAACCCCGCTATAAGTGGAATTGTATTTCCAATTTTCTAAATACCCTGCATCCAGCAGTCCCTTGATTAGTCGAATAAAGCGATTGTCGTGGATTTTATCTTGTAGTATTTTTAACAGGATAAAATGGTCTATTCTGTCAAAACACGCGCTGATATCTCCTTCGATAAACCACTTAGTAGCTCGACCTTTCTGGGTAATTTCTTTCAGTGCTGTATGACATCCGCGTTGGGGTCGAAAACCGTGAGAGTGTTCGCTAAACTGAGGCTCATAGTAGGCTTCTAGTATGGATCGAATTGCTTCTTGAAGTAATTTATCTGACCAGGAAGGCATACCAAGAGGTCTTAATTTACCGTTCTTCTTGGGGATGTAAATACGTCGCACTGGTGTCCATCTATATCGCTCATATCTCAGAGCCTCAATGATGGTATTAATTTTCTCCAGGGACATCCCATCCACTGTTTCCAGCGTAGCGCCTGGTGTCATTGCACCTGCGTTGCTGTTTAGCTTGGCGTAGGCGCGTAGGTACAAATCTGGGTTATATAGCAGTCGATACACGTTTTCTACTGGCAACCCACGTTGTCCGCGCTCACGTATGATGTTCAGTATCGTTTCGGCTGTTCGCATCTCGCGTACCTCTCGATTTCTGTTACATCTAATTACCTGTGACACTTCGCCCTGTAAACGGTTCTCCCGTTTTCCTTGGTGGGGCGATACTCCCACGACTACTATTGTCACTCCGTCACCATAGGACTCGCGTCCTTTAGGCAATCCCATGTTCCGTCACTGATGAACGTATAAAGAACGACTTAGGTTCCTACTCATATCCTTGAATGAGTTCATTACTCATCGCTTATCGGTCAGGGTGTACCATTAACGAAAGTTGATTTAATGGCTACCGATAACATCGGTGTACGGACGTGCTACCGAAGGATGTGCGGTTCCACCGCAGGATATTAGGGTTTAAGCAGTTTGGCTTTAACCATATCGTTCAGGCGTTGCGGAACCGTAACATACACGTCTTCTGTTACTTTCCGCTTTACGAACATGCTCTTGTCCCCTCGCTCTTTCGAGTCTAGGTAAGTTGTTCGCCTTGGAGTCGATTACCCCAAACTCCAGCCAACTGTGTTGGCAATTCTATCAGTGCGTACCACGGCGCACACTTTCACTGCACACGGCTCCCGATGTTCTTAGCTTGCGCTTTTGCTCATGTGTTTGTAATCGTGGCAACTCTCATGAATTGCTTCAAGATTATTTTTCTTCCAGTTGGCGTGATTCCCGTCGATGTGATGTAGGTGAACCCGTTCCTCATCGATGAATTTTAGGCCGCAGGATGCACATTTATGGTTTTGCTTCTTAAGAGCTTTAGAGGTTTCGCCGTCATAGAGCTTACTGTTACGTTCGCTCCAGTAGGCTGTATCTCCGTCGTAGGGTGATTTAGTTCCTTTGACAGAAATGTGTTTGTTTTCGGAGTAGGGAACTTTTGGAAACGCTTTATCTATCAGTTTTCTGCTAGAGTGGCGTGTCTGTTTTGCTTCCTTGTTGAATACCGTGTAAGCTCTGTGATCCATGAACCAAAGTGATAACCTTGACCCGTCCATCTTGCAGAACTTATGGTAATTTCTCCAGCCTCTAACTACTGGGGCTAGTTTTTCAGCCTTTGTGGTAGCGCCATAATTCGAGTTGTTGACGATGTGTTTTACTTTCTTACGGAACGCTTTGAAGTTGTCCACTGAGGGATTACATCTAAACTTTCCGTTTTTCTGGACTTTAAAGTGCCAGCCGAGGAAATCAAACCCATCTGTCGCGGCGGTAACTTTGGTTTTCTTTTGGCTTACATTCATTCCGCGTTTGCGGAGAAACTCGCTGATTCTTTCAAGTATCTCTGTTGCATCATCTTCGGGTCGGAGTATAATAACCATGTCATCCGCGTATCGGATTGATGGTTCTTTGATATCCTCTTTTGAGGTTTTATCAGTGATTCTGTGTCCTTGTTTCTGGTATCTGTGTATACTCTCAATCCCGTTGAGCGCAATGTTAGCTAGTAGAGGACTGACCACTCCCCCTTGTGGGGTTCCTTGTTCAGGAAATTCTGGGTTGATTCCTGCCTTGAGGCATCGATATATTCCGAGTTTTAAGCCTTTGGGGGCGATGAGTTCGTCCATTATTGATGAGTGGTTAATCCTATCGAAGCATTTTTCGATATCGAGTTCTATAACTCTTTTATCTATTCCGTTACTTTGTGAGCGTAGGTTGTCAAAGATGTATTTCTGTGCATCATGGGCAGAGCGCCCAGTTCTAAACCCGTAACTCCTGGCGTGGAAGGTGGCTTCGTGTGCTGGCTCTAGTACATATTTTGCAAGGCATTGCCAAGCTCTATCCGCGATGGTAGGTATTTTTAGCATTCTGGTAGTCCCATCCTTCTTGGGGATGGGGATTTCCCGTAGTCCTTGATGCTTCCAATTTCCGCTATTCATTTTCAGTAGTTCTTCAAGGTTGAAGCGTTCTTCAAATGTGAGGGATTTCTTACCATCAATACCCGCCGTCTTTTTGCCAGCGTTTAGCTGAGATACAAGTCTAATTGCAAGAAATCGAGCCGAGGTGGATTTTAAAATAAGCTTTTGGAGTGACCTAGCTTTCCGCTTGTCTCCAACAAGAACCGCTTTGTACACGCGCTTTTGAAGGCGGAAAAGGTTACGGCGGAATTTCTTCCACGGTAGAGCTTTCCAAGATTCACTAGTTTTTACACCGTGTCTAATCATTTTCTCTTCTCTAGTTAGTGTATTCTGAACACCTCGAACCAATTACGGTTCGTCCTACCCGAATTGTGGGGATTCCTCCGCTCGTCTGGGCTACTTGGGGAACGAAAGCCCCTAGACCCACAACTCGTTTTTATTCGTTCCCTCGGAGAGATTGATTGTTCCGTTAGGCGTGGTCAATTCAACTACTGGATTCCCTTGACTCTTTGCCGTTATTAAACGCAGATGCGGCGGGAATTAATTCTCCAGTGAAGTCAGGGATTTTCTGTTGCGCCCTGCTTTGGACTAAGTTGCTTTTATAGACCCGGTTTCACCATAGGAACTCCCTGTTAACGCCAGTGTCAACCCGCAACGGTCGTCTGATTGCGTCCTGTTCCCAGCTTCACTCTACAAGAACCGAGCTTGTTCGGTGTGGGCAGATAAGGAGTCAATTCTGAGTCTGAATGGTAGGACTTTCACCTACATCTGACCGAGAGTTCAGCCTTTAGTGACAGTAATCTGCTGTCGGGCTGGATTAGTTATTTACGGACTGATTACCGTTATTCGCTAATCAACGAATCGCACGTGTTCAGTCCATGCAATAATGCTGGCTCGTAATTCTAAATTTGCATCTGTTGGTAACCACAAATGAGAACTGAGCCTAGACGCAAAAAATACTGCGTGTTCACCAGTGCCACTTGCTATTTCTAAAATAGTGCCACTCTGAGGCAATACCTGCAAAAGTATTTCTAGAATTGGTTCACGGTTGCGCTCAGTTGCTGGTGCATATTGTCGTGCGTCTTGTGTCATCCGTATTGTTTTTAAACATATACTCAATTTATCTTTAGAAATCCGATTTTATCCCTGAACTTACTTGCGTAGGGAGGAAACAGGGAACAGGAAAAAAGGGAATAGACATCTACTGAGTTTTTTCAAAAATCAAATATTAGTCAGATTGCAGTTATCCAAAATCAAAAATGTTAGTGATAATTCATCTTCTTAATATCCAACGCCTAAAATCAAGTATTTCTATTCTCTGGCAATAACAATATCGTTAGATTTAATGACTGCATAAGCTTCTTTTCCCTCAGATAGTTCCAATTCTTCTGCGGAAGCTCTAGTGATAATCGAAGTTAATTCTACTTTATGAATAATTTCCAGAGTCACCTCACTATTAACTGCTCCATAAATAACTCGTTTAACGACACCTTTAAGAATATTCCGAGAGCTAACTTTTAGTGATTTTTTTGGAATACTACTTTCTATGTCAGGCTTTTGAGTGTAGTAGATATCTTCCTGTTCTTCCTGGTGAGTTGGTGGTGATATTGGTGTCGAGGAGTGCTGATTGAGACTACGCACGAGTTCCCGCAGAATCTCAGTCTTGGTGCGTTGAGACTGTTCACAGAACTCCTCCAGGATCTTCCGCTCGTCCTCTGAAGTTTGAAATGTAACCCATCCTTGTTCTTTTCTTGGCATGATAATATTATCAATTTTGGTTATCTTGGTAAAATTCTACCAAGTATCAATTCGATATGTCGTTTTAGTAATAACATTTTTTTTGTCAGGATTTTCGGCATTTTTAGCGAAAATTAATCAACTAATCTCATACAGATAACTACATAAATATTTATTTTTTTGTGGTGCAAAATATTCTGTTACTTGAAAATGTCTAACTGCCACTATCTTTATACCAATAAGGATGGTATACCGTTTATGGTATTTGTTGAGATAGCGATGCCTAGGTTGGGCTACGCCTACGCAGAGGTAATCTGGGCGAAAATTCTAGATGGCGATCGCGTGAGTGCCGTAGGATTATTTAACGTGAGTTCACAGTAGGGGGATGAAACACCTAAAATCTCGTTCTCAAGACCTGCGGAGTTTATTTGAGAACAATATCACTATTGAATACGTGGCAGAACCCCTTAAAGCTATGCCCGCCGATGCGGAAGTGACAGAAGTGCTGCATTGGATGCAGGCACAAAATTTTGATGTTATCGGCGTTGAGACGGGAGATATTATTAGCGGTTATGTAGAACGCTCTAGTTTGATTCAAGGCAAAGAAGGCAAGTGTGTCGACTATCAACGGGTGTTTCATCCAAAAGAGCTAATTGCCATTTCCACCCCACTGATGAAGTTGCTACCCATCCTACAACAAACTCCGCGATTGTTTGTCTTGGACTGCAATCAGGTAAGTGGGATTGTTACCTGTGGCGACTTGCAGAAAGCACCCGCGCGAATGCTACTGTTTGGCTTGGTAACGCTGCTAGAAATGAATCTGCTGCGGCTGGTGCGGATTTACTATCCTCAAGATTCTTGGCAAAAAGTCCTCAAACCTGAACGCTTAGAAGTTGCTCAAAGGCTATGGCGAGAGAGCCAAGAAAGAAACGAAGCTACCGATTTATTAGATTATCTGCAATTCTGTGATAAGCGAGAGTTGATTTTAAATCAACCAGAACTTCTCCAGCAACTGGAACTAAAGTCCAAGCGGTTTGGCGAACGCTTTCTCAAGTCTGCTGAACAGTTGCGAAACCGATTAGCTCATGCCCAAAATTTAGTTAGTGGTTCCTCTTGGACAGAGTTGATTTCTCTAGCAGAGGAGATGGAAACACTGTTAATTCGCTGTGAAGAAGTTGAGTGAATTTTTCAGCATTACACAACATTATTTAACCATTTTGTCAAGTCTGCCACTGCGGAGAAATCTAATAGCGCCTCACTTAAATCCTCTAATTGAGTTAGGGATAATAGCCTTAGCGCGGCTTGTTGAGCGAATCACTTACTTGAGTGCCCGTATAATTGGGAACCCAACCTTCTGCAATCGCAAAATAGCGTACCCCTTTGAAATTCAACGATGCAGTCGGGCTGCACCAATGCTCAACGCCGGCGGGGATATAGAGATAGTCTTGTGCCTGAACTAAAAGCTGTACTTGGCTGCCATCAGGTCGCACGAAGCCATAGATCATTTCTCCTGCCAACACATAGAGGGGTTCAGCGCCAGGATGAGTATGGTAACGCCCGTAGGTTGCTATCAGATGGTGAAGATTAAAGGAACCTGGATGCACATTTAGCAAGTCACACCAGAGAGCGCCATTTTCTTGCTGAATAAATTCAAAGACGCTGTTATGGAGTTCTACACAATAACGTTTCTCGGACTCAGTTAAAAAGTCCTGGTCTAGCAGATTGGGAAAGAGAAGCGATGTTCCTGGGTCATAGTGTCTGAGTTCAATGCCAAGAGGGGCAAGCTCACGAGCTATTTCGCCTAAATCGCTCTCAATCGTACCGTCGTCAAGTAGTAGGTTAGCCATGACAAAAAGACTAATTAACTGTTAAGAAGAGTATACTCAACTTTGAGCTTAAAAGTCACTATTTCCGATTGATAAGCCGGGGTTTAATTTCCTGGAGACATCTTGTTAACTCACTCTCAATCCTCATTCACCAAGGCGGCGGGAAGCCCACTTCTTCTCTACGAGACGCTGTGCGAACAAGGGGTGTCCGAGATAGCCGCCCCGCCGCCGTTAACTGATGACTGATGACTGTTAACCGTCAACCGTCATCAGTCAACGTGAAACAGCCCTACCTTTGAGGGGTGGAATGAGCTTAAAGAAGAAATTTATCGCCAGAATGATGTTCATTGGTACCAATAGCATCTAAGCTAGTACGGGTGAACTATATCTAGCATGGAATGTCTGACTTAATTCTGTTTTGGCATCGGCGCGATTTACGCATTTCTGACAATACGGGGCTGGCTGCGGCAAAACGGCAGAGTCCGAAAGTGGTGGGCGTGTTTTGCCTTGATCCGCATATTCTGGAACGAGATGATGTTGCTCCTGTAAGAGTAACTTATATGATTGGCTGTTTGCAGAAACTCCAAGAGAGATATGCTGAAGTTGGTAGCCAGTTGTTAATCCTCCACGCTGATCCTGTACAAGCGATACCAGCTTTAGCAGAGGCAATAAATGCCAAAGCTGTTTTTTGGAATTGGGATGTAGAACCTTATTCGCAAGAACGTGATCGCGCCGTTATAAATGCCCTCAAAGAAAAAGGCATTCAGTTTCTTAACCAAAACTGGGATCAAATCCTTACCTCCCCAGATGAGATCCGCACGGGAGGTAATCAACCTTATACGGTTTACACCCCCTTCTGGAAAAATTGGATTACCAAACCGAAAGCGAACCCAGTAGAAACTCTGCAAAATGTTGAGGGGTTAACAGATGCTGAACAAGAAATTGCTCAACTTGCAGGAGCCTTGACACTACCTTCAGCTAAAGATTTAGGATTTATTTGGGATGAACAATTGATTATTTCACCGGGAGAGGCGGCGGCGCAAGAACGGCTAGAGGAATTTACTAATAAAGCTATTACTGAATACCAAGAACAGCGGAATTTCCCCGCAGTGGACGGAACATCGCAACTGAGTGCAGCTTTGAAATTTGGCGTAATTGGCATTCGCACCGTTTGGCAAGCCACGATAGAAGCACTGGAAAACAGCCGCAGTGAGGAAACAGCAGTTAATATTCGCACATGGCAACAGGAATTAGCTTGGCGGGAGTTTTATCAACATGCAATGTATAACTTCCCCGAATTAGCTGATGGTGCTTTCCGTGACACCTTTAAGAACTTTCCTTGGGAAACTAACGAAGAACACTTCCAAGCTTGGTGTGAGGGGAGAACAGGCTACCCCATTGTGGATGCAGCAATGCGTCAGATGAATGAAAGTGGCTGGATGCATAACCGTTGTCGAATGATTGTCGCCAGTTTCCTCACTAAAGACTTGCTAATTAATCCCCAATTGGGAGAAAAATACTTTATGCAGCACCTGATTGATGGAGATTTATCTGCCAATAATGGTGGTTGGCAATGGAGTGCTTCTAGCGGCATGGATCCCAAGCCTGTGAGGATTTTTAACCCAGCTAGTCAAACACAAAAATTTGATCCAGAGGGAGAATATATTCGGCAATGGGTATCAGAATTGCGATCTGTAGATACAGAATATTTAGTTACTGGTAAAATTCCACCTTTAGAACGTCATGCTGTTGGCTATCCTGACCCAATTGTCGATCATAAAATCCAACAACAGCAGTTTAAACAGCGTTATCAACAACAAAAAACCCTTAGTAGTGGTGAGTAAAATTGTGGGTTTTTTAATGTTTCTTCCTTAAAAATGTTCGTAGTCAGGACTGAAGTCTTGATTTTGTCATTGTCTGCAAGACCAAAATTTTAAGTATTTATACTTTATTTTGGCAAGAGATGCGTGTAGCAATATTCCCAAAGGGATATGCCAAAATCTTTTGGTGCAAGTGATCGCAACTAGATGGAAATGACCAAGCTTTCAGCCTAGTTTGCATAATTTCGGATACATTACCGCAAATGCGCTGATACTTTATTTTCCCCTCTTCATAAATTCCGCAAAAACACCGTTACGCTATTTGTGCTTGTGATCAAAACTTAGAGCATCCAGTTTATTAGGGCGTGTTTATGACCAACCCTGTAACGACGGTTATCCAAGTCAATCTGGAGATGGCTCTAGAAGTAGCTCAAGAATTGGAGCAAGCTCCATACACTCAACTCAGTACTTATTGTTTAGAGATATTAAGGGAGATAGGATGCCCTGGTACTGAACTCCCAGTTAACTTACAAACTCGCGATCAGCAGCTAAACTTTATCACTGGCTTTGCATCTTATGCATTTGGGGAGGTACAAAGTGTATAAAACATTAATTGAAGATATCTTCTATGATCCAGAAGAGGCAGAAGAAACTACTTTTCCCGCCACCGATAAAGATTTATTAATTTTAACAGAAAAGTTTTTAGGGTTTGAAATTCCTTCAAAGGTTTTCTTACAAGCTATAGCCATTGCTGATTACGATGGTGCAGCTGCTTTCCGCTACGTTGATAATTATTTGACTACCCTCAAAAATAAGAATAAACATAAGCATAAGAAATTACTTGTGTTAGGAGCTTCGACTAGGTTTGAGAATAATTAACGTGGTTCTTCACAAGCTAACCCTGAACCAATACGATTTAGATAAGATATTTTGCACGACCGATGTAGAGACGTTGCATTACAAGGTCTCTACAGAGATTTGTCCTACACCGATAAGAAAGAACAATTAAAATTTATCGGTATCTGAGGCTGGGTTCTTTATTAGAGCAAGCATTTTTCTGTGTGTGCTAATTACGAATTAGTCCCAAGACAAACTTGTTCATAGCTTTTACCAGCGATATCCCAAGTGAATTCAGTTTCTACCAGTTGTCTACCGTTGTGAGACAATTCTGAACGCAGATGTGGACGATCAAATAGTTGACTAATAGCGGTGATGTACTCTGTCGGTTTATTCGCTCGTAATGCTCGTAATGATTGACTAGAACCATCTACGGCTAATCCTTCTAAGCCGCGATCGCTTGCCACTACAGGTATACCAGCTGCCATTGCCTCTAAAGTTTTATTTTTAATGCCAAACCCAGTCCGCATGGGTACAACACAGATGGTTGCTTGATGTAAATATTCTACCATCGAAGGTACACGCCCAATCACATTAATTCCTGGTCTTTTATCGAGTGCTAAAACTTCTGGTACCGGATGAGAACCGACAATATCAAAAGTTGTATCAGGATAAATTTTTTGAATTTCTGGCAAAACTTGGTTGCTGAAAAAGCAGACAGCATCAATGTTTGCCAAATTATCCATTGCACCGATAAAAATTAAGCGATGTCCTCCTGGATCGGTGGTACGGTTGGGGAAAGAAACTAAATCTACGCCATTGGGAATAACTGTAATTTCACTATTAGGGTTAAATTCCTGTAGTTGAATTTTATCTTCTTCTGTTGTTGCGACAATTGCCGAAAATTTAGCACAGTAGCTTTGTTCATAACGATGCAAAAGTGGGAGATTAATTTTGTCTCTGAGGGAATTTTCTGAAATACCCGTTGCTAGTTGGTTCCGACAGGTAGCGTAAACAGAACTATGAACATTAACTATGGTTTTTAGCTGTTTCTGAAAATGCGATTGTACATAAATTTCATTGACGCTATGTTCGCAGGTAATCACATCACATTTTCCCGCTTCCACCCAGTTATTAATCCAAGTTTGCATCTCAAGTGAGTAGCGGTTGAATACACTTGGTGGTGTCCCCTGTTGTAAAAATCTACCAAATCGCTGTATTTTCTGGAATATTCCGGTGGTTCCATAATCTGGCGGGCGTTCAAAAATGGCTAGATGATCCACACAATCGCGTAATCCTGCTATTTCTGCATCTGTAAGATCACCCTCGCGTTGAGTAGCAAGAGTAACAGTATGCCGTTGACTCAGGTATTTAAGTAAATTAAATGTCCTAACTTGGGTTCCCCCGCGTGTTGGTGGGTAGGGAAAGGTGGAAGATAGCATTAAAATGTTCATACAAGTGATGAATCAAATGTGATATATACACCATGACCTCATTGGAGGCTGTATGTCATCATTTAACTCATCCCACGGCTACGAAAACATCGCAAGTCTTTCCGACATGCTCTCGCCTTCCCTCGTTTTCTTGAATTGCCGTGGGGAAACCGATTAGTCATTGGTACTAATGACTAAATCGGCGGGTGGCTATCCCGAACACCCTTTGAAGGGATGGGATTCCCGCCGATTTTCGTTAGAAGTCTCTTACCAGACAGTTTGCGATCGCTCTTGTACAACTTGCTGATATACTTCTTCAGTTTGCTTGGCTAGTTTCGGCCAGCTAAAGCGTCGCTCTAAATCTTTATAAGCATTATCCACCAGCCATTGCCGATATCCTGGATTTTTCAACACTTCCAAAATTCCCCAAGCTAAAGAATCGGGATTGTTCACCCAAGTGACAATGCCTGTTTTGGTATGTTGCACCACTTCGGGAAAACCACCAGTATCAGAAACTACTACAGGTACACGAGAGGCAAAGCTTTCTAAAGCTACAATTCCAAAGGGTTCGTAAAGACTAGGAAAAACGGCACAGTCAGCGACAGTTTGGAATTTATCTAAGTATTCATCGGAGAGAAAACCCGTAAAATAGCAATGATGCCAAATTCCTAAATCCCAGGCTTGGCGCTTGAGATGGTCAGTATTACCACCACCAACGATCACAAATTTCACGTTACCTCCCATTTGGGACAGTATTTTGGGTGCAGCATTAAGTAATACAGGTACACCCTTTTCGTAAGTCATGCGACCGAGGTAGTAAACGATTTTCTCCTCGTCTGCGGCGAATTGGCGGCGAAAATCCAGAGCATGGAAATCTACGTGATGTTGTTTCTTTTCGGCTCGGATACCGTTATAAATGACATCGATTTTGTCCCAAGGACTTTGTAGTGCTCGTCCTAGTTCTTGGCGCATATAGTCGCTACAGACGATAATCCGCCAAGCGTTGAAAGCTAGCAAGTTTTCTTTGCCATTAATATAGCCTTGGATGTCTGTGTGAATACCGTTATAGCGTCCGTATTCTGTAGCGTGAATTGTGGCAATTAGTGGTATTTTAAAATTATGCTTGAGAGCGATCGCAGCATCTCCTACCAACCAATCATGGGCATGAATTAAATCAAAAGGCCCTTCCTCTAAAATCAACTTCCCACCATGATCTCCCATACTCAGGTTGAGATTGACTACCCAGTGGAAAAAGTCATTACTATGTGCCACTGGCACCCGATGCACCTTTACTCCCTCAACCACCTCATACATCGATGCCTGACCAAACTCCGCTGTAATCAGGTGGACTTCATGCCCTAGCTTTACTAGTTCTGGGTACAACTCCGCTACATGCCGCGCAATTCCCCCAACAATCCTCGGCGGAAACTCCCAACTCAGTACCAGTATCTTCATCTGCTAGACTCCCCAACACTTTACAAATATCTAAAAAACTACATTTACCTAAAAATACAAGGGTGGCAAATGCAGTGAGTATGTTTACTAAAATTTTGAGATTTTTTAACAGTGATTTTGTTAAAGCTTATCAAAGGTTATCAACTGTGGGCTAGGGATAGGAAGCAAGGATAATACTAATTCGTAATTCGTAATTAGAACAATTGAGCGCTCGTTTTGCAACTTAGGCTTTAAGAAGGGATAACGACGCAAACAGCATGAACTTGATCGCGCCCTTGCTGTTTGGCTAGATAAAGTGCTTTGTCCGCAGCATTAATCAAGTCTTGCGGCGAAATTTCAGAATTTGGCACAATGCTGACAACGCCTAGACTGACAGTAACGCGATCGCACACACTAGATTGAGCATGAGGAATGGCCAAGTTGCGGACTGCTTGTCGAATAGTTTGAGCTACATAGATTGCTCCTTGAATCTCTGTATTAGGCAGAATGACAGCAAATTCTTCCCCGCCGTAACGCGCTACTAAATCGGCTGGACGCTTAATAATACTTTTGAGGGTACTCCCCAATTGCCGCAAACAATCATCCCCTGCTAAATGCCCATAGGTATCGTTGTAGCGTTTAAAAAAATCGACATCGAACAAAATTAAAGACAACGGCGCTTGCTCGCGTTTGAGGCGATGCCACTCATCCTCAAGATACTCATCAAATCGGCGGCGATTGGCTATTTGAGTCAAGCCATCTAGGGTAGCTAATCTTTGTAGTTCTTCATTGGCAGCTTGTACTTGCTGGTAGAGTACTGATTGATGAATAGCGATTGCTACTTGCCTTGCCAACTGCTGCAATAAATTAACTTCAAACGCTTGCCAGTAGCGAGGTGCGGCGCACTGGTGAGCAATCAGTAAACCCCACAGATGCTCCCCATTCAAGATCGGCACTACCATCGCGGCCTTAATCTGATAAAGTTCTAATAACTCTAAAAGATCGGCTGAAAAATTAGACTCCTGAATATCATGTAGGACTGTAGGTAATCCCTGGTAATAGCCGCTAAAATCTTGTTTGATCGAAAATGGGTGCATTATGTGCTCTAATCTCTGGGGATAGTCATTACCCACTGATTCCGCTGCAAAATTGCCACTTCCGTCAGATTCTAACTGGTAGATAGCTACGGAATCTGAACCCAAACACTGTCGAATACTGTTGACTGTTGTATGAAGAACCTCCTCCAAATTCAGTGATTGCCGAATCTGTTGAGTTACTTCAGTAATTAGCCGCTCTCCCTCCGCCTGTTGTCGCAGTAACCCTTCGACTTGTTTGCGAGTGCTAATGTCTTCTACCGAGCCAAGAATCTGCGTTGGAGTACCGCTACCATCTCTGGCAAAGATGACTTCTCGTGTATTGAGCCAACGCCACTCCCCATTTTTGTGTCGGAATCGGTATTCGGTGGAAATTACTTCATTGTCGCTAAGGTTAACGAAGCGACTTGGTAGGTCATAGCAGAGGTGTTGGTCATCTGGATGAAAGCAATTTATAAACCATTGCGGATCTGCTTGACAAATTTCCTCCGCAGAATAGCCTAAAACTGCTACACTCTGCTCGTTAAGATAAATGCTTGTTCCTTGTAAAAGGTCAAACAAATACAAAATATGCGGTACGGTATTAGCAATTTTTTGTAGAAAGTCTTGACTTGAGCGCAATGCTTCTTCAGCTTTGTGGCGTTCGCGCAGTGCGGCTTGATATTCACTAATATCTCGCCCCTCGGAAATTAGTAGTGACACACGCCCTGTTTCATCGAGTATAGGACGTAGTGAGAAATCAATCGTCATAACTCGATGATCTCGACCTAAAACGTCAACTTCATAGCGAATCGATTCACCATTGGCAGCAGATGCGATCGCAGTTTTTAATTGTGCTTGGGTCTTTGGAGAAATTGTCCACCATTTTCCTTCCCAAAATGGTTTACCAACTACTTCTTTTCGAGTAATTCCAGCAAATTCCAGTGCTGTTTGGTTAGCTTCTAACACTATTCCATCCGGCTGAAGCAATCCGATAAAGTGAATGGTTTGATTGAAAATAGCACGGAATTTTTGCTCATTTTCACTTAAAGCTTGTTCTACCAGTTTACGGTCAGTAATATCTCTTCCAACCGATTGAAGTTCTACAATCGTACCCTGTTGATCAAATATCCCTCGAATAACCCACTGTGTCCACCGCACCCCTTGGCAAGCTATGACCCGATTTTCAATGGTGATAACGGGATTTTCTAAGCTGATGGAATTTACCAGACTAAACACACGTTCCCGGTCTTCCTCAAACACAACAGGTTCGTAGTGGTGGGTGATAATCTCTTCGCGCTTCAGTCCAAAAAATCGACAGAAAGCTTCATTAACAAATGTAACGATGCCATCTGGTAAGCATCTAGCAATCAGTTCCGTTTGGTCTTCGAGGATGGCACGATAACGCGCTTCGCTTTCTTGCAGTGCTGCTTCTACCTGTTTGCGTTCGGTAATATCAAACACTAAACCCTGAAGTACCTGAGTTTGTCCATCGGCACAGAGAACAAGATTGGCTTGGTTTCGTACCCAAATTGTTCTGCCATCGTGCCTAATCATCCGATACTCAATGTTCAAAGGCTCTCCGGTAGCGATCGCAGTGTCTACAGCTTGCCAATAGCGATCGCGATCGTCTGGATGAGTGTAATCTAACCAACTATTCAAGAAACCATGATTCCAATCTTCCGGGGCAATGCCTAATAATTGTTGCAGTTGCGGACTAATATAAGCTTCTTTTGCTGTGGTATTGATCGGTGAGATATAAACAACGCCCGGAATTTGTTCTACTAGAGTGCGATACTTTTGCTCCGCCTCAGAGAGTTTTTCTTGCGCCTGCTTGCGACTCATGATGTTTTGAATTTCTACAATAAATTATATTTTGCTGTTAGAAATCCCGCACTAGAGGCACACTCAAGGATAGTTGAGCCAACAGTGAGTCAGTCTGCTTTGTGAAAGCTAAACCTGCCAGTAACAGGCTAAAACTCCTACACTTAAGGCTGCTGTTGACAGCCTTTGTAATTAAAATTAATGGATGTTGAAGAAGAATTGATAACAAAAAAACTGGGGTGCGGGACTAAAAAGATCAGATGCAGATGCTCGCGGACTTGCTACCACTGCGCTATCTGCCACTCGACCTCCAATTCATTATGAATTCTGATCGGAGGCGGAGCTTTCCTTGCTCCGCTCCTGACTCCTGAATTTTATTAGCTTTGATCCAAGCGCAGTACTGCCATAAAGGCTTCTTGTGGTACATCCACAGTACCTACAGATTTCATCCGCTTTTTACCTTTTGCTTGCTTCTGTAATAGTTTCTTCTTCCGGCTGATGTCACCACCGTAGCACTTGGCTAGCACGTCTTTCCGCAAGGCGGGGATGTGTTCGCTGGCAATAACTTTACTGCCAATAGATGCCTGAATTGGGACTTTAAATTGATGGCGGGGAATTAGTTCCTTGAGTTTTTCTGCCATTGCCCGCCCGACGTTGTAAGCTTTATCCCGATGGACAATCATCGCCAAGGAATCTACGGGATCGCCGTTAATCATAATATCCAGCTTCACCAGAGGATTTTCACGGTAGCCGATAATGTGATATTCCATACTAGCGTAACCGCGCGATCGCGACTTCATTTGATCAAAAAAGTCAGTCACAACTTCCGCCAAGGGAAGTTCGTAAGTAAGTGTGGTTCGTCCTTGGGCGAGATATTTCATATCTTTGAAGATGCCACGGCGATTTTGTGACAACTCCATCAAACTGCCGACATAAGTTTCCGGCGTAATCATCTCTACTTGGACGTAGGGTTCTTCAATTTTTTCGCGATCATTGGGAGAAGGTAAGCGGCTAGGATTATCGATGTACAGTTCCTCACCTTTGAGGGTAATCACCTTATAAACCACTGAGGGGGCTGTAATGATTAAATCTAGGTTATACTCCCGCTCTAGGCGTTCCTGGACAATTTCCATGTGCAATAAGCCCAAAAACCCGCAACGGAAGCCAAACCCCATAGCGCTAGAAGTTTCTGGTTCGTAATGCAACGCTGCGTCGTTGAGTTCGAGCTTTTCTAAGGCTTCCCGCAAATCTTCAAATTGGTCAGCATCAATGGGGAACATCCCGCAAAAAACCATCGGGTTCGCTTCTGCGTAACCTGGTAAGGGTGACTCAGCTTTCGCCTTACTGAGGGTAATTGTGTCTCCTACCCGTGCATCCGCTACAGCTTTAATTGCCGCTCCTAAATAGCCTACTTCGCCAGCGTGTAGTTCTTCAACTTGCTTTTGAGTGGGAGAAAGGACACCTAACTCATCAATTTCAAATTCTTTCCCGGATGCCATTAAATGGATGCGATCGCCTTTTTTCACTGTGCCATCCATCACCCGGAAATACACAATTACTCCCCGGTAACTGTCGTAATAGCTATCAAATATTAACGCTCGTAAGCGTTCATTTATGGTATTGGGCGGTGGTGGTATCCGCTCAACAACTGCTTCTAAAATCTCATCAATACCAATTCCTTCTTTAGCAGAGGCGAGTATCGCACCACTGCAATCTAGGCCGATAATTTCTTCAATCTCGCCAATTACCCGTTCTGGTTCTGCCCCAGGCAAATCAATTTTATTCAAAACCGGGATAATTTCCAAATTATTCTCTAAGGCTAAATATACATTCGCCAAAGTTTGCGCCTCCACACCTTGGGACGCATCTACTACCAGCAGTGCTCCTTCACAAGCAACAAGAGAGCGGGAGACTTCATAAGAGAAATCCACGTGTCCCGGAGTATCAATGAGATTCAGCACATATTGCTGACCATCCTTAGCTGTGTAGTTCATCCGGGCAGCTTGCAGCTTAATTGTAATGCCGCGCTCCCGTTCCAAATCCATATTGTCGAGGAACTGTTCCTTCATCTGTCGGTCTTCAACAGTGCCAGTAGCTTGTAGCAAGCGATCGGCGAGGGTTGATTTCCCGTGGTCGATGTGAGCAATAATACAAAAATTGCGAATGCGAACTGCGGGAACGTCAGTCATATACTATCTTTGCCTTAGCAGCAACCAAAGTTAAAAGAGCAATTTACTTAATGTATTTTAATGCTTTCTTAGCCAAGACGCTGCTTGCTTTTAGTGCTGAGTTTGGAGTTTGGAGTTTGGAGTTATAGAGTTATTATTCTTCACCCTGCTCCCCTGCCCCTCTGCCTCCCCTTCCCTCTTCACCCCATCTTTAACTTTCGATCTAAATAGGTGGACTTTTAAGAATATTATGAAAGTCTATTTGTTGCTGCTAGTATTCATCAGCTAGGAGCGTACAATAAATGTAAATAAGTACATGTAGGGATCATGTAGGGCTCATGGGCAATTACCACCCGTAATTACCCAGAATCACTGATTTATCGGCAAAACTTCTAAAGCCATTGTCTAGTCAGTTATATGAAAAATGCGATTTAAAACTTAAAGCCTGTTACTTTGGTGCTATTTTGGGGAACTATTTAACTGTGCCCTTGAAGATTTTTCAGCGAATTAGCCCAAACTATGAATATAACTGCTTTACAAAGCTTTAGACAAAACCAATTCAGAGTATATCAAACCTATGAATATGCAAGAGAAAACTACCGAAGCGGAAAACACACGAGCCGATAAGGTAGAAATTGCTGTCCGCCTGGACTCCGAACTACTAGAGCAAATTCAGCATCTCACTAATGATCCAAGTAAAGTGATTGAGGTGGCGATTCGCCAGTGGTTGCGGGGTGAAATCCTCAGAGATGACGAACTAACGCGCACCCCTGTGCGTACCCCCGTTCCTCCTCGTGGTGAATGGAACGATTGACGCTATCAATTAGCTGTCAATGCAAGTTAAAAAAGTTAAGTTTGCCAATCTGGATTTCAGAACACCAAGAAATACTCAATAAAAAACAAAAAAGCTGTAAAAATTTATGCAAAAATTTGAGCAGCTTTAGTAAAATTACGGTCGGATACCCTTTGTTTATCCAACTCAATTAATGACTATTACTGCCAATTCCCAATTGCCAAATGTATTTTCCCAAAATCTGGAATCTATTACCAGTAAGACTGATGGCTCATTACCAACTCTAGGAGCCGAGTTGGTCTATACGCAAGATGGGGCAGGGCGCTATCTGACCTTTTATTGGCAGCACAGCGAACTCCTGGGGTTCAATACTGAAAAAATAGTTGACGAGCTGAACCAGACCCAAACCTTTGTCCCGGTGGATAAGGTTACTTATTTGGAACGATTGCACCGAATTTTGACCAGTTTGGTGCCAGAAAGGTTTCAGTGTTGGTTTAGCTACCACCAGGAATTATTTGAGTTGGACTTAGTGATTAGTCCGATTATGCCAAGCTTGGGAACGACTGCCACTACAGTTTTAGTGATGGGACGCTTAGTGCAAGCGACACTCAACAAAAAACAAGTGCGTGTGGCATCAAAAACGCCCACACAAATAGAGTTGGCAATACGTTCACAGCAACACCAAAAACTGGTAAATCGGATTACCAGAAATATTCGCCGGACATTGGATTTAGATATTATTTGGCAGCAAACAGTTGACAGTTTGGGGAAAGCACTGCGGTTAGAGCGCTGTATTATTTGTCCTTATCAGCCCTCTAGCTCAAAAGTGGGGGTGAAGGCTGAGTATCGCCAGCCAGAACTCAAATCAATGCTAGGCTCAGAAATAGATATAGCTTCTGAACCTGCCTTTGCTCAAGTCTTGGCAACCCTAGAACCAGTTGTCATGGAAGTGTCTGGATACACAGAGGCTGGGCGGCAGAAAACTTTGGTAATTGCGACTTGCTATCAAGACCAAGCCAATGGATTGGTTGCCTTGAGTTGGCAGGATGAATGTTACACATTAACAGAATCGGAATTAGAACTGGCAAAAGAAGCAGCAGATCAATTGGGAACTGCGATCGCACATGCTACTTTATATAAAGAATTAGAATCAGCGCGTCAAAAAGCCGAAGAAGCTTCCCGCCTCAAAAGCGAGTTTCTAGCTAATGTATCCCATGAAATTCGTACCCCCCTCAACGGCATGATTGGCTTCTTGAAGCTGATTTTAGAAGGGATGGCAGATGACCCAGAAGAACAAAACCAATTTTTGGCAGAAGCTCACCACTTATCGATACATCTGCTGAATATCATTAACGATATTTTGGACATTGCTAAAATCGAAGCTGGCAAAATGGAATTAGCTTATGCTCCAGTCAAGCTAGATGAGCTATTCAGTGCTGTAGAAAGTTTCATGCGTCCCCAAGCAGAAACGAGAAACCTCAGCTTTCGGATGCAAATGCCTGCTATCTCCGATGAAATTATTGTCCAAAGCAACTACCAACGGTTGCTACAAGTGATGCTTAATTTGGTAGGTAACGCCATCAAATTTACCCATGAGGGCGGTGTCACCGTCAGCGCCGATTTAGTACTCAAAAAAGCGAAGCCGAACTTTCAAGGTCAGGAATTTCCTGGCATGGTGAGAGTACGTGTGGCAGACACTGGCATCGGTGTTTCCTTAGACAAACAAGATAAACTGTTTCAATTATTCTCTCAGGTAGATGGCTCCCGCACTCGCCAGTATGGCGGTACAGGTTTAGGACTGGCAATATCCCAAAAGCTAGTGGAGGCAATGGGCGGCGAGGTACATTTTTATAGTCTGGGCGAAGGTCTTGGCTCAACAGTCACATTCACTGTGCCACTATATCAACAACCAGTCATGGTTTCATCTAGTGATAGCGACTCAACAAACAGTGCTGAGTTAGTCATTGGTCATTAGTCATCTGGAACATTACCAATACTGGGTTTTGAGTTTTAAATTTTTTGAGAAATTATTATTTAATAAGCATATTGGGCATGGGGTATTAAGAAAAAACCTTCCTTGTCCTTCTCCCTGCATTCTCTTCAGTACTTTAAAGGCTAAAGTAGAGTAGGAGGGCTTGCAAGACAAATTGTTCAGCTAATCTAATATCAAGTTGCTAAAACCAGCAATGGTTTAGTCAAAAGTCGTTAAAAACTGACATCTGACAATCTAGCGGCAATTAGATTTAGGATCGATTTAACAAAGCTGAAAAACAAAATTTTGGATAATGGTTAATGAGTAACCGCGCATAGGGTACAGGGATCATTATTATTCAATGCCCTATGCCCAATGCCCCATTCCCCATGACGGTAGTTGCTCCACTTGGGGAGACCCCAAGTGGAGCAACTGCCTCTCCAATCCCCATCATTAACTTAGCAGGTCTAAAACTATGGAACTCACAATTGACAACGTTGAAACAGTCTTAGATGAAATGCGCCCTTATCTTATGTCTGATGGCGGCAATGTGGAACTCGTAGAACTCGATGGGCCTGTTGTAAAACTGCGCCTGCAAGGTGCCTGTGGTTCTTGCCCCAGTTCTGCAATGACCCTGAGAATGGGTATTGAACGCCGCCTCAAAGAAATGATTCCTGAAATTGCAGAAATTGAACAAGTGGTGTAAAAGTTAGGAGTTAGGAGTTAGGAGTTATGAGTTTTGAATCAACTCCTAACTCCTCATTCTTAACTCCTAACTATTCTTATGTCCCATCCTCTTTACATCGCTTTTATCTGGCATCAACATCAGCCGCTGTACAAATCTCCTGGCAGCGGCGTTTCGCTATCTCCAAGTCAGCAGTACCGTCTACCTTGGGTACGTTTGCATGGGACTAAAGATTATTTGGATTTGGTATTGCTCTTAGAGCGGTATCCTAAATTACACCAAACGGTGAATTTAGTACCATCGCTGATATTGCAACTAGAAGATTATATTGCTGGCACTGCTTTTGATCCTTACCTCACAGCCAGCTTGACACCGGATGAACAACTCACCCAGCAACAGCGGGAATTTATTATCCAACACTTTTTTGATGCCAATCACCACACCCTAATTGATCCTCATCCCCGCTATGCCGAGTTGTACCAGCAAAGGCAGGAAAAAGGACAAGCTTGGTGTTTAGCAAATTGGGAATTGCCAGATTATGGTGATTTGCTAGCTTGGCACAATCTAGCTTGGATCGATCCGCTGTTTTGGGATGACCCGGAAATTGCGGCTTGGTTAAAACAGGGTCGGAATTTTACTTTAAGCGATCGCCAGCGCATTTATTCCAAACAGCGAGAAATTCTCAGCCGCATTATCCCCCAACATCGAAAAATGCAGGAGGCGGGACAGCTAGAAGTTACCACCACGCCTTACACTCACCCGATTTTACCCTTGCTAGCTGATACCAACTCTGGTAGGGTAGCTGTGCCGTATATGACACTACCAAAACAGCGATTTCAGTGGGAAGAAGACATTCCCCGCCACTTGCGGAAAGCTTGGAACTTTTATAAAGACCGCTTTGGACAGATACCCCGTGGTTTGTGGCCTTCGGAACAGTCAGTCAGCCCGGCAATACTTCCACATATTATTGACCAAGGGTTTAAGTGGATATGCTCAGATGAAGCCGTCTTGGGATGGACGCTGAAACACTTTTTTCATCGGGATGGGGCGGGGAATGTACAGCAACCAGAATTGCTGTATCGACCCTATCGCCTGCAAACCACAGAGGGTGATTTGTCAATTGTGTTTCGTGACCACAGATTATCAGATTTGATTGGCTTTACCTACGGTGCGATGCCCGCAAAACAAGCAGCTGCGGACTTAGTGGGACATTTGCAAGCGATCGCTAAAATGCAAAGAGAGAGTCACAGTGAACAACCTTGGCTAGTTACCATCGCCTTGGATGGGGAGAATTGCTGGGAATTTTATCCCCAAGACGGTAAACCCTTCCTAGAAGCTTTATATCAAAGCTTGAGCGATGAACCCCACCTCAAACTCGTCACTGTCTCCGAATTTCTAGAAGAATTTCCAGCCACAGCCACCATTCCCGGAGGGCAACTACATAGTGGTTCTTGGGTGGATGGTAGTTTCACCACTTGGATCGGCGATCCTGCCAAAAATCGTGCTTGGGATTACTTGACAGAAGCAAGAGAAATGCTCGCAAGTCATCCCGAAGCAACGGAAGAAAACAACCCAGAAGCGTGGGAAGCATTGTATGCCGCAGAGGGTTCCGACTGGTTTTGGTGGTTTGGTGCAGGACACTCATCAAATCAAGATGCCATTTTTGACCAGTTGTTTCGAGAACACTTGTTTGGCATTTACAAGGCATTAAATGAACCTGTACCGCCCTACCTCAAACAACCAGTGGAAATCCACGAAGCACAGGGAAGCCACACTCCACAAGGATTTATCCATCCTGTTATCGATGGTAGGGGTGATGAGCAAGACTGGGACAAAGCTGGACGCATAGAAATTGGCGGGGCGCGGGGGACGATGCACAACAGCAGTGTCATCCAGCGACTTTGGTATGGGGTGGATCACCTGAATTTCTATTTGCGGCTGGACTTTAAAAACGGCGTTGCCCCAGGGCGAGATTTTCCAGCAGAGTTGAATTTGCTGTGGTTCTATCCAGAAAAAACAATGGTCAATAGCCCAGTTCCGTTGGCAGATGTACCAGATGCAGCCCCACTGAATTACCTTTTCCACCATCTTCTAGAAGTTAATTTGCTGACACAATCGATTCAATTCCGGGAAGCTGGAGACAATCATCAATGGCATCCCCGTTTCAGTCGCGCTCAAGTAGCTTTAAATAGTTGTTTAGAGTTGGCAGTACCGTGGGCAGACTTGCAAGTTCCGCCAGATTATCCCCTGCGTCTGATTTTGGTGCTTGCTGATGAAGGGCGTTTTTCCAACTACTTGCCAGAAAATGCTTTGATTCCCATTGAAGTGCCTTAGCTTGAACCGACAGAAGCCCCACGTCTGACCCGATAGGGCAGCGTGGGATGAATGGCGGGTGAGTTGACGACAATCTTCCGACCAATGCTGACAGGCAAGGGAGGAAGATATGGAGGAAACGAACAAATATTAATCTTCAGGCTGTTGTTGGTTCTCAATGTACTTTTTCAGCATTGAAACAGTAACACCCCCACAACTAGCAATAAAATAAGAACCGTTCCAAAAGACATCTTGACTATAAAAAACTTTTAAATGTTCGGAAAATTCTTGTCTAAATTTTCTGGAGGAAATTGATTTTAAGTTATTTACTAATACCAATTTGAAAAAAGAATGCGACAGATGGTAAATATAGAAAGAAGTAGCATTCAGGGTATGTGATGGCAGGGGTAACGCATATCGAAATTGAAGAAAGTGTTGAGGAACTAGAGGAGTTGCTGAGACATCAAAAACAGTCTCGGTGCAAAGAACGTATACAAGCCCTATATCTGATTAAAGGGCAAGAAATGAGTGTTAGTGCGTAGCTTGCCGCCGAAGGCATCGCTAAAATATTGGGAAACAGAACTGAACCCCATAGAGCGCGTTTGGGAATATCTCAAGCAAGACTTGAAATGGGAGCTATTTGATAACCTGGAGCATCTGCGAACTAAAGTTTCTCAACTTCTTGCTGAACTGACTCCTGAAATTGCTGCTTCTTTTAATCAGCTTGGTGTGTGGAAGGGAATTTAACAGATTATGATGCCTGTGGATTTATCCCTCTACAACAAACTTCGACAGGAATTAAAGTTGCAAAGACTAAAATAATTCGTAATTCGTAATTACGAGATGCTGCGCGTAGCTTGCTTCTTTGCTATTATTTATGGGGATTGTAATTTTGAATTTTAAATTTTGAATTTTGAATTCCCCGTTCGTGCAGCGTCCCCTAGGGAAGGGGTTGACTCCACTGAGGAAGCACCGAAACGATAGCCTTTGCCGTAGACTGTGTGAATCAGCGCAGTTTCTCTACCTACCTCAATCTTACGGCGCAGTAAACGAATTAATGCCGCGATTACATTACTACTGGGTTGTTCTTCCTCTTGCCACAAATTTTGCATAATCTGGGCATGAGTCATTAGTTGTCCAGTGTGTTCCATAAAGTATTGAAGTAGCTGGCTTTCTTTTTGCGATAGTTCAATGATTCGTCCTTGGCGATAGGCCACTTGATTTTCACAATCGAGTTCTAAATCAGCGACGGTTAAACGTCCGGTGGTGGTTTCATAGGTTTGGGAACCGGAACGACGCAATAGAGCACGGACTCTCGCTAGTAACTCCCGCAGTTCGAAAGGTTTAACTAAATAGTCGTCAGCGCCAGCATCTAAACCTTGTACGCGGTCATCTAGAGTATCTTTAGCTGTGAGAAACAGCACGGGAGTGGTTTTGCCTTGGCGTCGCAATTGCTGACAAATCTCTAACCCCGTTTTTCCTGGCAGCATCCAATCTAAAATTAGTAGGTCATAATTGCCTGCTTGTGCATGTTCGTTGCCACTTGTCCCATCGTAAGCGGCATCCACAGTGTAACCCTCACGAGTTAATAAGCGACTCAAGGGTTCAGTTAGTTCAACTTCATCATCAACTAATAAAATTCTCATGCTGCTTGTGGTAAGCATATAGAGATATTCTCAATATTATTCAACTGCCAGAACGCCAAGGATATTAAGAACAAGAATGCTAACTGTTGCATTGCCAAAAGGGGAACTCCTTAAAAATAGCATCCGCCTGCTACAATCTGTGGGATTAGATTTTAGTGCTTTTTTAGATTCAGGAACTCGCCAACTTCAAATTCCTGACACTAAGGGACTTGCAAAAGCTTTGTTGGTGCGGGCGCAGGATGTGCCGGTTTATGTGGAATATGGTCAAGCACAACTGGGTGTTGTTGGTTACGATGTGTTGCGGGAGAAGCAACCGCAAGTTGCCCACTTGGTGGATTTGCAGTTTGGGCATTGTCGGATGTCGGTGGCGGTAAAAGCATCCAGTTCTTACCGATCGCCTTTAGATTTACCACCGCATGGTAGAGTTGCTTCCAAGTATGTGAATTGCGCTCGTGAATATTTCCACAGTCTGGATTTACCTGTGGAAATAGTGCCGTTGTATGGTTCAGTAGAACTAGGCCCAATTACTGGAATGTCTGAAGCGATCGTGGATTTGGTTTCTACAGGGCGAACTTTGCGCGAAAATGGTTTGATTGAAATTGCTACTCTGTATGAAAGCACGGCGCGGTTGATTGCTCATCCTCTGAGTTACCGCCTGAACACGGGTAATCTCAGCGATGTGATTGCCAAGTTGCGAGAAGCCGTTTTGGTAGGAGTCTAATAGTATTGCTGTCAAGATGACGCAATTCACGGTTTATCGAATAGCCCAAATAAACCTCACCCTGCTTTTACGTAGTAAAATCTGTCCCTCTCCTTACTAAGGAGAGGGATGTCGTCAGGACAGGGTGGGGTTTTAAAGACCAGCAAATAGTCTGTAACAATTGAATCTCATCATTCATGCAGACTAAATTTGTTTACACTAGGAGATGTCTACGACGAGCTACGCCTACGCAATAACTTTGCGGCGTAAACAGGGAATAGTTTGCTACTAAGCATCACTTTTAATGTGGATGTAGCATTTTGACAAAATTTAACAGACTTCCCTGAACAGCCAAAGGCGGGGAAAAGATTAACAATTATTAAAAAAAGTTAAGCTGTTCTTAAGATAGCCACGTTTTTGACTGGATATTACATTTGAATTTATTAAGAAAAGTTAATGAAAGCTGGACAAATTGATACAGAAGTGTCGAGGCTAGAAGCCCTCCGCCAGTATCAAATTCTCGACACCGAACCTGAAGAAGCCTACGACAATCTTGCTCAGTTAGCGGCTTTTATTTGTGGCACATCCATCTCCTTGGTAAATTTCATTGATGAAAACCGTCAATGGTTTAAGGCAAAAGTAGGTTTAGATGTATCAGAAATGCCCCGGTGTGTTGGGTTATCTTACCTTTGCCAAGAGCGGCGTGATGTTGTGGTGGTTCCTGATACCCTAGCTGATGAAAAATTGGCAAATAATGCCGTAGTAACTGGCTATCCATACATACGGTTTTATGCAGGTGTACCCCTAATTACCCCGCAGGGAGATATGCTGGGAACTCTATGTGTAATTGACCAAGTTCCCAAAGAATTGAGCCAAAAACAAGTGGAGGCGCTTGTAGCTCTGAGTCGCTTGGTAATCGACCAATTAGAACTCAGGCGGCATGTAACTGAGGTATCTAAAATTACCGAGAAGCTTGTGGCGCACGAGCAAGCAGCACACGCCCAGTCTGAAGCTGCGAGAATCCGCGTTGCTAATTTGCTCGAAAGCATCACTGATGGGTTTTTTGCCCTGGATAAAAAGTGGCGATTTACCTACATTAATGGTCAAGCGGAACGGCTGTTGCAAAAAAGCCAGAATGAATTACTGGGTAAAAACATCTGGGAGGTGTTTCCAGAAATCATCGACACAACATTCCATCGTGAGTATCACAGGGCAATCTTAGAACAGGTGAGTGTAGAATTTGAGGAGTTTTATCCGTCACTCAACTGTTGGCTTCAAGTCCACGCCTATCCTGCAAAAGATGGCTTGTCTGTTTATTTCCAAGACATTACTGAACGACGGAAAACGGCAGAAGCACTACGAGAGAGTGAAGAACGCTGGCAATTAGCATTACATGGTAATAATGACGGTATTTGGGATTGGAACCTTAAGACTAATGAAGTGTTCTTCTCAACTCGGTGGAAGGAAATGCTCGGTTATAAAGACCACGAAGTTTCCAACGGTTGGGATGAATGGACAAAACTAATCCACCCCGATGAGCGAGATTGGGTACTTCAAGCCTTCCAAGACCACTTTGCCAAGAAAACACCGTTTTATGTCTGTGAATATCGAGTCCAGTGCCAAGACGGCAGCTATAAATGGATTCTAGATCGAGGACAGGCACTTTGGGACGCATTGGGTGATATAGTTCGCATGGTTGGTTCTTATACAGATATCACAGATCGCAAGCAGGCAGATGAGGAATTAAAGCGTCAAAATTTGCGATCGCAATTATTTGCTGAAATCACTTTGAAAATTCGAGAATCTTTACAAATAGACGAAATTCTTCAAACCACAGTTAGTGAGGTACAAAAACTACTACAAGCTGACCGAGTTTTAATTTTTCAAATAGAGCCTGATGGTTCGGGAACAGTAGTGCAAGAGGCGGTGCTACCTGGCTGGCCGGTAATTTTGGGAAGAAATATTTTTGACCCCTGCTTTAAGGAAGAATACATAGAAAGATATCGTCAGGGCAGAGTCAGTGCCATTGAAGACATTGAAACCGCTTATATTCAACCTTGCCATCGAGAATTTCTTCAGCAGTTTGCTGTCAGAGCTAACCTTGTAGTACCAATTCTAGTCAGGGAAAGCATTTGGGGTTTGTTGCTGGCTCATCAGTGTTCTGCACCTCGACGGTGGAATAACTTTGAGACGGAGTTGTTAAAACAATTAGGTAACCAAATTGGGATTGCTTTATCTCAAGCGCAACTATTAGAAAAACAAAGCCAGCAAAGTCAGGAACTCGCTCGTTCTAATGCGGAATTGGAACAATTTGCTTACGTCGCTTCCCATGACTTGCAAGAGCCGTTGCGGATGGTAACGAGTTATTTACAACTACTAGAGCGAAGATACAAAAATCAACTAGACGCTAATGCCGATCAGTTTATCAACTATGCAGTAGATGGGGCTAGGCGGATGCAGACCCTAATCAATGATTTGTTGAATTATTCTCGCGTCAGCACCCGTGGACAGCCCTTTATCCGAGTAAATTGTAGCGTTGTCTTAGAACAGGCGATCGCTAATCTGCAAATTGCGATCGCGGATAGTAAAGCAATTGTCACTCATGATCCTTTACCTGAAGTGATGGCTGATCCTACACAACTGATACAAGTATTTCAAAACCTGATTGGCAATGCGATCAAATTTTGCCAGAATCAGCAGCCACGAATTCACATCGGGGTAGCAAAACCAGATGCAAATTTAAATCAGGAAAGTTTAAATGTTATCCCGTTGGCAGATGAATGGTTGTTCTGGGTGCGTGATAATGGAATTGGTTTGGAATCCCAGTATGCAGAACGTATTTTTATAATTTTTCAGCGCTTGCACGGTAGAGACAAGTATCCAGGTACTGGAATTGGTCTGGCAATTTGTAAGAAAATTATAGAACGCCACGGCGGCCGGATCTGGGTTGAGTCGAAACCGGGTCAAGGCTCGACTTTCTACTTCACAATTCCAGATAGAGCAGGTAAACAATCGTGAGTACTATAACAGCGATTATGCCTATTGAGGTTTTGTTGGTAGAGGACAATCCTGGCGATGCCCAACTTACACGCATCGCCCTGGAAGATAGCAAAATCTCGATTCACTTGAATGTAGTCGAAGATGGTGTGGAAGCAATGGCATTCTTGCGAAAACAGGAAAAATATGCTAGAGCAGCCCATCCAGATATTGTGCTACTTGATTTAAATCTCCCCAGAAAAGATGGGCGGGAAGTACTGGCAGAAATTAAAGGAGATGAAAACCTCAAGCGAATTCCTGTAGTAATCTTGACGACTTCCCAAGCTGAAGAAGACATCCTCAAAGCTTATAATTTATGTGCAAACTGTTATATAACTAAGCCAGTAGACTTCGATCAATTCGTTAAAATTGTACAATCAATAGAAAATTTTTGGTTTGCGATCGTAAAACTGCCACCGGAGTAGTGGAAATGGCAGGTAAAAATATTAAAGTCTTGCTAGTTGAAGATAACCCTGGTGATGTATTTTTATTACAGGAGCTTTTAAAAGAAGTTAGCACAGTTGTAGTTGATTTATCGCCTGTTGAGCGGCTTTCCGAAGCACTCAACTACTTAGAAAAGGAACTTTTTGATGTAATTTTGTTAGACCTCTCGCTGCCAGATAGCCAGGGATTAGAAACCTTTGTCATCGCTCACCATCAAGCAAAAGCCACTCCGATAATTGTGCTCACGGGTATAAACGATGAAACCCTAGCAATTAGAGCAATGCAGGAAGGAGCGCAAGATTATTTGGTGAAAGGGCAAGTAACTGGCGACTTGCTAGTGCGCTCAATGCGTTATGCCATCGAACGTCAACGGGCAGATAACGCACTGCGACAGAGTGAGGAGCGATTTCGGGTAGCCCTAAAAAACTCTCCCATCTTTGTCTACAACCAAGATTGTGAGTTACGGTACACCTGGGTTTACAATCCCTCCTATGGATTGACAGTTGAGGAAATATTGGGCAAAAAAGACTTGGATATTATCCCAGTTGAAGATGCTCAACGTCTGATTACAATTAAACGTGGGGTGCTAACCACTGGCATAGGAACGCGAGAGGAAGTATCAATTACAATCAAAGATACAACTCGATATTACGATTTGACAGTTGAGCCATTGCGGAATGAGTCGCAAGAAATTGTCGGCGTGACATGCGCCAGTATTGATATTAGCGAACGACAAGCCGCACTACGCGAACGGCAAGCCGCGCTATGCGAACGCAAATTGGCAGAAGAAAAAATTCGCGAACAAGCAGCATTACTTGATGTCGCCACAGATGCCATTTGCGTGCGAGATTTAAACAATAAAATTATCTTCTGGAACAAAGGCGCAGAAACAATTTACGGCTGGAAAGCTACAGAAGCTTGGGGCAAAAATGCTAGTGAGCTTTTGTATGACGAACCTTCACCAGAAATTGAAGCGGCTCTGTTGCAAGCTATTACTAAAGGTAAGTGGCAGGGAGAGTTAACAAAACTTACTAAAACGGACAAGGAAATCCTTGTTGCTAGTCGCTGGAGTCTGGTGTGCGATGAACAAGGGAAACCCAAATCAATTCTCACCGTTGACACAGATATTACTGAGAAAAAACACTTAGAAGCCCAATTGTTTCGCGCCCAACGCCTGGAAAGTATTGGCACTCTTGCTAGTGGCATTGCTCACGACCTCAACAATATCCTGACACCGATTTTGGCAGGAGCGCAACTTTTACCGCTCAAATTTCCCGATGCAGATGAACGCACCCGTCATCTACTGGAGATTTTGGAAATCAACGCCAGACGTGGTGCTGATTTAGTTAAACAGGTGCTGTCCTTTGCGCGGGGTGTAGAAGGGAAGCGCATCACTTTGCAACTCAGACATCTGATTGTGGAACTTGCCAAGATTCTCAAAGAGACATTTCCCAAATCCATACAAATCAGCACTGATGTACCGCAGGATTTGTGGATGGTTTCTGGAGATAGCACCCAACTACATCAAGTGCTGATGAACCTCTGCGTTAACGCCCGTGATGCTATGCCCAATGGCGGTAGTTTAAGTCTCTCTGCCGAGAATTTGTTGATTGACGAAAATTATGCCCGCATGAACCTGGAAGCCAAAGAGGGGCCTTACATAGTGATTACTGTCTCCGATACTGGAGTTGGGATTCCTAGAGAAATCTTAGATAAAATTTTCGAGCCATTTTTTACCACAAAAGATGTAGGAAAAGGTACAGGTTTAGGACTTTCCACCGTGCTGGGAATTATTAAAAGCCACGGAGGTTTTGTCAACGTGTATAGCGAACCGGGAAGTGGCACTAGCTTTAAGGTTTACTTACCAGCAGTGGAAGGGATGGAAACACTCACTCCAGAAGAATTACCACCACAAACAGGACATGGAGAATTGATTTTGGTTGTGGATGATGAAGCTGCCATTCAAGAAATTACGAAAACATCACTAGAAACTCACAACTATAAAACTCTCATTGCCAGTGATGGCATTGAAGCGATCGCGCTATACGCTAAAAATAGGGACAAAATTAGTGCCGTACTAATGGATATTATGCTGCCCTCGCTGGATGGTTTAACTGCCATCCGTACCCTGCGAAAAATCAACCCCCAAGTCAAAATTATTGCCAGTAGTGGACTGATGTCTGAGAATAAGCTCAGTGCAGTAGCTGCTATTGGTGTCAATACGTTTTTGTCAAAGCCTTATACTGTCAACGAATTATTGCTTTCTTTACATAAAATATTATCCTGAGAAATTCAATAAGTGCAGCAAGGGGTTGCCCGTTATAGCCACTGGCTTAAGGGGTTGCTATGATGGAGCATCGGTTTAGGCAACCGCTGACTGTATGCAGCTATTGTCAGGTAAATAGAATCGCCCTGTTAGGAGCACAGCTATGCTCATTGGTGTCAACTGATAAGCAAGTTCGTAGTAAGCACTTGCCCCTACGACAGAAGTGCTTCAAATAAATGAAAACTGCTGTAATTACGAATTACGAATTACTATGCCTCGGTTTATTAGGTTAATCATCAATATAGTAATCTTGGGTACAGTTTTACTCATATCTGTACAAGTTTGGGCACAAGATTGGCGTCCGGTTCGTGGTGGTATCCCTTTCGGGATCAGTGGTATGGCTTTGATAGAGCAACAAAGCAATTCCTTAGATTTATTGATTGTCCATGACAACAAACACAAAAACCAAAGTCGTTTAGCAATCATCAGCATTAAGGGTAAAAAACAACCTGAATATTTCCCCTTAAACTGGCCAAATAACATAGAATTACCCATCGATTTAGAAGCTTTAACATCTGTTCCAGAAAAAACAAAATCCTCTTTTATAGCTTTAAGCAGTTCTGGAAAAGCTTATTACATTAGGTTAGAGCCTGCCAATAAAACGATCTCTATTATCAAGGAATTTAATCTACCAGGAATTATTCAAGGTAATAATTTTGAAGCATTTGGATTACAAAATATAGAGGGTCAATTAGTTGCTATTTGGGGACATCGAGGTGAAGGAGAACAACCAGCAACTATTTTTTGGGGAATGTTTGACTTAGCTAAATATCAAATTACTCTCGCAGGTTCTGTCAATCTGAAAGTACCGTTTCCATCTGGCAATGTTCGTCATATTTCAGATATTAAGGTAGACCCCGTAGGAATTGTTTACATGACTTCAGCAAGCGATGCTGGAGATGATGGCCCATTTCAGTCAGCTGTGTATGTCGCTGGACACCTGGGATTCCGTGGTAACAAAATTGCATGGCGGCAAAATCCTCAACTTGTTCCTCTTTACCGCTCTGATTACCACAAAATTGAAGGTATGGAACTTGTTCCAGGTGCAGAAGGCGGTTTGATTGTTGGTACAGATGATGAGAATTTGGGTTCCTATGTATACATTTTGGGTGGAAATAGCTGAAGTATGTCCTTTGATAACTTGTGTAAACAGGCATCATGATTTTGAGAATTGCTGGTTTATTTGCGATCGCCTAACAGTTTCCTTGAAGAATATTCATATATTGAAGGTTTTGTCAACTTATTTAGTGCGATGCCTACGCAGCTTGGTGTGGGTTGACCATTATCTTATCGATAACGGCCACTCATTAATTACCCCTACACATTAAATCGGAACAACATTACATCCCCTTCCTGCACAACATACTCTTTACCCTCACTGCGAACCAACCCTTTTTCCTTCGCAGCATTCATCGAACCAGTTGTTACCAAGTCTTTATAAGCGACAGTTTCGGCGCGGATAAATCCTCGTTCAAAGTCACTGTGAATTACACCAGCAGCTTGAGGTGCAGACATTCCGGCATTAATTGTCCAAGCGCGGGTTTCTTTGGGGCCGCAAGTAAAATATGTCCGCAAGCCTAAAAGCATGTAAGTTGCACGAATCAATGATTTCAAACCGCCTTCTTCCACACCTAAAGACGCGAGGAAATCAGCTTTATCTTCCTCTGGTAATTCCACTAATTCCGCTTCAACTTGAGCCGAAACTATCACAACCTGGGCATTTTCTGTTGCTGCAATTTGCCGCACTGTCTCCACAAAATGATTACCAGTTGCCAACTCATCCTCAGATACATTCGCGGCGTAGATAATCGGTTTATAAGTGAGCAATTCTAATCCTTTAATAATTTCTGTTTCTTCTTCATTCAAGCTCACCTGACGCACCGATTTACCTTCATTTAAAGCCGCAGCTAATTTTTCTAAGACTGTGATTTCAAACTGTGCATCTTTGCTGGTACGAGCTTGTTTGCGAGTGCGGTCAATTCGCCGCTCAATTTGTGATAAATCTGATAAACCCAGTTCTATATTAATGATTTCAATATCTCGCGCTGGGTCAACAGAACCAGCAACGTGGATAATATCGTCATTTTCAAAACAACGTACCACATGGACGATCGCATCAACTTCCCGGATGTGAGACAAGAATTGATTCCCTAGTCCCTCACCCTGACTTGCACCTTTAACTAAACCGGCAATATCTACAAATTCAACCCGCGCCGGGATAGTTTGTGCCGAACTGGCAATCTTAGCAAGAACATTTAACCGCTCATCCGGTACTGCGACAACGCCGACATTCGGTTCAATCGTGCAAAAAGGGAAGTTAGCTGCTTCTGCTTTGGCATTAGCAACTACAGCATTAAATAAAGTAGATTTTCCGACGTTGGGAAGTCCGACAATTCCGGCTCTTAGCATTTTGGATTTTAGATTTGAGATTTTGGATTACATTACCAAGGTAATCTAAACAGGTTCCGGTATGGTTTGGGGAATTGGCCCTGGAACCGTCTGAGGAATGGGAGCAGGTACTGGTTCTGGTACAGGCCCCGGTAATGGTTGAGGAATCGCTGGCCCCGGTACAGGTTCGGGACTAGGTAGCGGATTAGGCTCAGGAGTAGGAATTTGTGGTTCGGGTATAGAAATCGCAGTAGGATTAATCATCGTAAGCCTAAATTAAATTATTCAACCTTCCCACGCTAGATGACAACCTCAGCTGTTGACATCTCCCCAAATAGCTATACCCACGAACACTTCATTTAATAATTTACCTCTATTCTGATTCTCTGCGTCCCTCTGCGCTTCCCTTTGCGCCCCTACCCTGCGGGAAGGCGAAGCGCCTATGCGTTTAAATTTCACCCCTCAATTCCCCACCATTTGTACAAAACTACTCCTCCTTCACCTTTTCTACCACCTCTGGCACTGGATCGAAACCACCTGGATGAAACGGATGACAGCGCAAAATCCGCAGAGTTGCCATCCAGCTACCACGTAACACTCCAAATCGTTCAATGGCTTGAATGGCATACATCGAGCAAGTTGGTTGAAAGCGACAAGTTGGGAGAAACAACGGCGAAATAAACATTCGGTAACCCCGAATCAGCCAAATCAATAATAGTTTCATTGCAGTTACCTAAATCTTATAAATTAGTAACAGAGGTAAAAATTTTCATTTTGTTACATCTTTGTTAATTACATTTTCTGACTTCTCCTCAATTCCGGTTTTATGGCTGCAAATTGCGATAGCTGCAATTTGGGTGTTACTCATCCTTCTGATTGCATGGGTGGTAAACCGCTTTGCCGACAAGCCAGAAATCGTGCGGAAGATAGTTCATATTGGCACTGGTAATGTAATTTTAATCGCTTGGTGGCTCGATATTCCCGCCAGTGTAGGGATTACAGCTTCTATTTTAGCGAGTGGAATCACCTTATTATCCTATCGATTCTCTATTCTTCCTGGAATTAATAGCGTCGGACGGCAAAGTTTAGGGACATTTTTTTACTCTGTCAGTTTCGGTATTTTAATTGCCTGGTTCTGGTACTTACAACAACCCCAGTACGCAGCACTAGGAATTTTGATTATGACTTGGGGAGATGGACTAGCAGCCTTAATCGGACAACGCTTTGGTACACATAAGTATAAAGTCTTTGATACACAAAAAAGTTGGGAAGGCTCCCTAACTATGATGCTCGTTAGCTATCTCGTCAGTAGTCTGATTTTAATTGGAACTCAAGGCAATAGTTGGCAAACTTGGGTGATATCACTCGTGGTGGCGTTTATCGCTACTACTTTAGAAGCTTTTTCCTTTTTGGGTATTGATAATTTAACAGTTCCCTTGGGCAGTGCAGCCCTTGCTTTCTTCTTAAGCCACTTAGTTCTTAGTTACTAATCTTTTGGCGTGTCATTCCTAATTGTTCAAATGATTATTTACACCCGCTTACTTAGATTTATCAGCAATAACATCTATAGGCTCCCACTGCCTATTACATCTCAACTATAATTGCCATAATTATTCCCGCAGGAAACCCATAACCATAATTTAAATGTTGTGGTTCTAGATATTCAAAATCAGGGAATATATGTTTAAATACTGTAAATAACTGCAAAATCACTGAATATTGACTATAGCTGCTCTAGCGTATTGATATATCTAAAACAAATACAAGATTTTATATCTACCTTGAGAAACAAAAATACAATTTTGTTTTATGTCTTCAGGTTTATGAAATCCTGACAAACAATGCCTATAGTTGGGTCTTAGGTGGTCACACACCTAATTTCGTAAGTGAGGCTAACAATCATGTCACATCAAATAATTGCATCTAAATTGTTTGTCGAGTTATCTGATGAACAACAACAGCTGCTAGCTGGTGGTGCCGACTTTGAGTTGAGTAACAGCAATTTCGCTAATAGACAGGCAAATTTACGGGGAACAACCAATTCCGGTCCCCAAGGTAGCAATGCCAATTCCACTGCAACTAATAATACTGTAAATACTGCGGCGCAAGATTTCTTGGGCTTGGGTGGAGTTATTCCTACGAATGTTAGAGCGTTGGGTCAAGCGCCATCTCTCAACGGTTCTGGAGGAAGACTTCAAGGTGGTAATGGAGGTAATGGCGAAGGACAGTAACTGTACTGTATTTCAGGGGTCACCCGGAAAATCAGCAGTCACACGCCAGAGCAATTCGGATATTTAGGTAGGGAATGGTGAGTGGGGGTTCTCAAACAGTGAACAATGAATCGATTTTTTATCAGATTTATGTTTTCTTCCTACTCTCTTCCCATACCCAAAATCTGCAACTTTGAAATGAATAGCTGATGTTGCAGGTGTTACCCTTTTCAGTTTCTCAAGACAGTGCCGTAAACTCCGCTGTGGCGGTGGCGCTAGGTGGAAAGTTCTTACGAACATTACGGCTTTGTCTGCTTCGCCTATCGTTTAAACATTCCCACAGGTAATACCAAAAATTACCTATCAGTCTAGAGCGCTTCGCATATTTAGGCAAGGAATAGCGACTGGGAATTATCAAACAGTTAAGAATAAAGAATTGAATAAACTCTTGCATAAGTTTTGTTCTTCCTTTCCCTACTCAAAATCTGCAACTTGGAACCGAATAACTGACCACTACAGAATCACACTTTTCAGTTTTCACTGGTAGCACATGGTGATATTTAGCAATTTATGCACTCTAGATTTATAATCATTGGTGGGTGGAAGCAACTATGGATTTTAGAAATGTCCAGCCTTATGCAGAAAACAAATATCTGACTGAATACGTCGGGGATAAGGACAATTGGAAGTTAGACACCATGAGATGCACTTACAACAAAGATGAAAAATTTTTCTTGCTTCTGCCTTATTTTGAAGACAGTATCTAGAACCCAATTTTTCATTAGATTTGCTTAAGTAGTGAGGCTAACATCATGCCAAGTCAAATCATAATATCTGAGTTTTTTCTAGAGTTATCGGATGCAAAACAGGAGCTTTTAGTCGGTGGTGGCGACTTTGAACTGACTAACAGCAATTTTGCTCAAAGACTTTTCAATGTACAAGGGACAAGCATTTCTAGCCCACTAGGCAACACCGCCAACTCCACTGGCCAAAATAATTACATCAATAACGCTGCCCAAGATTCTTTAGGTTTGCGTTAAGTTAGCTTATTTAGCATTATCACCAACCCAGCTTAAGCCTACACTATCATTTGTTAACTATGCCCACAGGTGATCTCAAAGAATAAGGCTTGACATATCTAGAAATACTCTAGACATAAACTGGTGTGTAGGGCTTTTCAAACACTTAAGAGTCAATAAGGAATCAATTTTCCGTCTTCCTTCTTGTTTCTCCAACTGAAGATTATATAAGTTAATGCTTGTAATGATGAACGATTCCAAAGTTTTTCGGTAATCTTCACCTTTGTATACCTAACACTTTTGTTGAGTGCTTCAGGTACAACTCAATTCGCAAGTAAGTTAATTTATGGAATCTTTTCTTGGAGATAAAAAGGGGGAGAGGAGATTGTAATGACTCGCTCAACGTAAGTGAGGACTTTGAGGGAGTTTGAGCTTTCTCCTCTGTTTTCTCAACGCGTTACCCACGTTAAAGATATGAAAAAGGCGATTCCAGCGCATCGCGCATACCTTCTTCTTCCCCCTTGATTGATTATAAACAATTATAAAACATGATGTTGGCTACTATTGGCAGCATCTGTGACCGTTTGGCTTTTTATCCTAGTGGTTCGTCAAGGGAATGTGGCGGGGTAAAGGGAAAAGGTGTTTGATAACCTTTTCCCATCTGAAAACCCAGCAATTTTGGGTTGGCAGATTTTCAGGTATCCATTAAAACAAAAGGTGTAATGTCGTGAACTCCTTACGCCCCCAAGAAAACTATTTTTGGAATAGGTTTAATGAACCCAATCCAGAGCAACTTCATCTAATTGAAGCTAACGAGTTTCTTCCTCATATCGGTAAATGGACTCACATTGGCAGCGGTGTTTTACTGACTATCTTTGTAGCAGGTATTACTCTGACATCTGTTCTTCATTACAACGTCACGGTCAAAGTTCCTGCAAATATTCGACCTGTAGGAGAACTGCGGGTTGTTCAGTCTGCCATGACTGGAACCGTTCAAAACATTGATGTTCATGAGAATCAAGTTGTGAGCCAGGGACAAGCGATCGCTCACGTTGATAATTCTCGTCTTCAGACTCAAAAGAGTCAATTAGAAAGTAGTATTCAGCAAAGTAAATTACAACTAAGTCAAATTGATGCTCAACTGGGTCAAATAGATACTCAGATTGCAGCGCAGACAAACTTAACTAACCGCACGATTATAGCTGCACAAGCTGAATTAGATGGGACACAACGCAACTATCAAGATCAGCAAATTAAAGCTACAGCTGATATGACGCAAGCAGAAGCATCCTTGAGGTTAGCCAAGGTGCAACAAGAGCGATCGCAACGCGAAAAAGTCTTAAGAGCAACTATACAAGAAGCAGAAGCCGCTTTGACCTTAGCCAAGGTGCAACGTGACCGATTGCAACGCGAAAAAGTCTTAATAGCAACTGTGCAAGAAGCAGAAGCCGCTTTGACCTTAGCCAAGGTGCAACGTGACCGATTGCAGCCGATAGTAGCGTCGGGAGCCGTTCCTCGCAATCTATTTGACGAAAAAGAACAAGCGGTTAAATCTGCTGAGGCAAAGCTAGAACAAGCTAGCGCTGACGCGAAAAACCTTCTGGAGGACAAAGAACAAGCGGTTAAATCTGCTGAGGCGAAACTAGAACAAGTTAAAGCTAACGCCAAAAATCTCCTGGAGGAAAAGGAACAAGCCCTTAAGGTTGCCCAAACCAACCTAGAAAAGGCTAAAACTGCGATTAATCCTAGTAATGCTACCGTAACCGTGGCATCTGAACGGATTCAGCAGGAACAGGCTAGAGGTGAGGCGGCCTTAGCCGCTTTGAAAAAAGACCGAGAAACTCTACTCCAGCAACGCCTTGAACTCCAAAAAGAACTTGATCGCAACACCAAAGAACTGCAACAGGCAAAAACCGACTTGAATTTGAGTGTGATTCGATCGCCAATCGCCGGAACACTGTTGCAATTGAATCTTCGCAACCCAGGACAGGTAGTGCAACCAAGTGAAGCGATCGCTCAGATTGCTCCCCTCGATGCTCCTTTACTAATTAAGGCTCGTGTGCCGGCTCAAGATATTGACAAGGTGAAATTGGGACAAAAAGTCCAAATGCAAGTTTCTGCTTGTCCCTATCCAGACTATGGCACTCTCCAGGGAACAGTCAAAACAGTTGCACCAGACGCCCTACCAATTGGAAAAAACAGTGCAGATCCAGTTGGCTACGAGGTAACTATTGAGCCACAAACCCCATATGTGGGTAGAGGCGATCGCCAGTGTCATCTGAAATCTGGTATGGAGGGCAGGGCTGATATTATTTCTCGGCAAGAAACGGTGCTTCAATTCATTCTCAGAAAAGCCAGATTAATCGCAAATTCTTAATCTAATAAGCAGATTTTATTAATCATCGTCTACCAATTTAATAGGTCTAGTGGCCATGTTTGATCTATTTAAACACCGTAAAAATTACCAGTGTGTTTTACAGTTGAGTGAGGAAGACTGTGGGGCAGCTTGTCTTGCTTCGATTTCCAAGCATTATGGACGTTTCTTAAGTATCAATCGCAGTCGAGATGCAGTCGGGACTGGACAGCTAGGAACAACTTTGCTGGGTTTAAAACGTGGGTCTGAGGCTATAGGTTTAAATGCCAGAGCAGTTAAAGCTGCACCTGCGATCGTAGACAGAATTAATGAAATACAACTACCAGCAATTATTCATTGGCGGGGTTATCACTGGGTTGTTTTATACGGCAAGCGGGGTAAGAATTACGTTGTCGCTGATCCAGGGGTGGGTATCCGTTATGTCAACCGAGAAGAGTTGGCAACAGCTTGGAATGGGGTAATGCTATTACTCGAACCAGATCCAGACCGCTTTTTTCAGCAGCCCCAAGAAGAACCAAAAGCTGGCTTAGTACGCTTTTTTCAGCGGATATTACCTTATCGTGGGTTGTTGACTCAGGTTTTGATGATCAATATTGCCCTGGGTCTACTCGCTTTAGGTACTCCTGTTCTGATCCAACTGCTCACAGATGATGTGCTTGTGCGTGGGGATACCCAGTTACTCACTGTGGTGATCTCAGCCGTTGTGGTGATGAGCTTATTTAGCAGTAGTCTGCAAGTCTTGCAAGCCATTATGATCGCTCATTTTGGTCAACGACTGCAATTAGGATTAGTTTTGGAGTTTGCACGAAAAATTCTCCACTTACCCTTAAATTACTACGAAGCTCGCCGCAGTGGCGAAATCACTAGCCGACTCAGAGATATCAATGAAATCAACCAATTGGTATCGCAGATTGTGGTTCTTTTACCTAGCCAGTTTTTTATTGCAGTCATATCTTTCTGCTTGATGCTGTTTTATAGCTGGAAACTGACATTAGCAGTCATGCTGTTTGCGGCGTTAATGGCCTTATCTACCCTACCTTTTTTACCCATCCTCCGACAAAAGAACCGCAGTATGTTGGTTTTGGGGTCAGAAAATCAAGGCGTTTTGGTAGAAACCTTTAAGGGAGCGCAGGTAATCAAAACTACAAATGCTGCACCACAATTTTGGGATGAATTCCAAAGCCGTTTTGGTCGCCTTGCCAATTTAACTTTCAGCACCATCCAAATCGGAATTATCAACGGTACTATTTCTAAACTTTTAGCCACTCTCGGTGGTGTTATTTTACTTGGGCTAGGAAGCATCTTGGTAATTCAAGGAGAGTTGAGCATTGGTCAAATGCTGGCTTTTAACGTCCTCCAGGTCAATGTTCTGGCTTTAATTGACTCTTTAATTAATTTTGTAGATGAATATTTTCGCTCCCAAACAGCAGTCTCTCGCCTCCTGGAAGTTATCGATGCTACACCAGAAGTAGTTGGAGGTAGTCAAAAGCCAGTTGCCCAAATTTCTGGTGATGCAGACATTCGCTGTTCTCATGTCCAATTTCACCACGCTGGCAGAGTTGACTTATTAGAAGATTTTTCTCTCAAGCTGCCTGGAGGGAAAGTAACTGCTTTAATTGGTAAGTCCGGCTGTGGTAAAAGTACTTTGGCGAAAGTAATTGCAGGCTTATATCAGCCTAACTCTGGCAATATTCGCATTGGCTTCTATAACATCCAAGACCTTTCTCTGGATTGTTTGCGACAACAAGTAGTTTATGTACCCCAAGAACCTCATTTCTGGAGTCGCTCAATTTTGGACAACTTCCGCTTAGGAACGCCTTATATTTCCTTTGAGGAAATTGTCAAAGCTTGCCAGATAGCTGATGCAGACGAGTTTATCAGTCAACTTCCAAATCAGTATCAAACTGTTTTAGGGGAATTTGGGGCAAATATCTCTGGTGGACAAAGACAACGATTAGCGATCGCTAGAGGCATTCTAACTAATCCACCTGTACTCATTTTAGATGAAGCAACCGCTGGACTTGATCCAGTCAGCGAATCTCACGTACTAGATCGGCTCTTAGAATACCGAGAGGGCAAAACTACGATTTTAATCACCCATCGTCCCAGTGTAGTTAATCGAGCCGATTGGATTGTACTACTAGATAAAGGTCAGGTACAAATACAAGGTACTCCTGAGACTTTTCTCTCTCAACAAGGAGAGCATTTAAAGTTTTTAACACTGTAAAAATTAGGCTCTGTATGAGCAAATAAAACTATGTCTGAAAATACCAAATCCCAAAATCATCAATGGTTCAGGGATTTGTCTGGAAAAGAACAGGAAACCCTAGCTGCTGGGCAAATTCCAAATATACCAAATGAAGGTATGCCAGCTGAAAATAATTTTTTTATCCAACAAACTAACATCCAAACTACAGCAGATAATACATTAAAACTTGCAAATGGTGATGTATCTTCACAAAATACGAAATATATATTTTCACAATTTACATTAGGGTCTTCTATAAAAATTTGGTTGCCAAATTTTCCTTTGTTTAGAAACAAAGCAGATGACTCTATTGTAAATTAAATCCTTCGTTACTTTAAAGTTTTTTGTAGTCCTCAATGGCTTTAAACGCATACTTAGTTATGTACAAAAAGCCATTAATACTATTCTGCCAAAAATATTTTCTTGGATCTATGTATTTAAAGTAATCAATAAAATTACATCAAATTTGTCAAAATTTACTATTATTTTTATTTAGAATATCATGAACCAAAAGTAGTAAATTAACCTTGATTTTTTATAACTTTAGAGTAATTTATCTTCTAGACAAATAGTTAATAATAAAAATATAGGTGATGAGCACCTATATTAGTAAGTGAGGCAAAGAATTTATGTCAACTCAAATGATGATGTCTGATTTGTTTGTGGATCTATCCACAGAACAACAACAGCTTCTAGCTGGGGGACAAGATGAATTAGGTGACGATGAATTCGGTGGCGATGAATTCGGTGACGATGAATCAGGTGGCGATGAACTTTCTTTGTCCGGTTCTCCTGTCCGACATCGTCCCCGCCGATACTTGATTAGAGGTGTTGTGAGCCTCCGTAGCATCCCAAGATCTTCCTAAACTTTGCAATTAGTGGGGGTAAGAGAAGCTAATATAACTCGCTCAAAATAAATTAAATTTTGAGAAATAGTTTGGGCAGTAGACTATATTCTCTTAAAGCATTAAATCAATGGCTTATAGAGAAAAAGGTAACTGCTACCCTTAGCACCTAGTTGGATGCTCCCTCTTACTTCAAATGCAAAGAGTTTTGACTATTGGACGAGCACCTTTTTGCTATTCAACTTGTGTAAGTAAGTGAGGTAATGAATTATGTCAGTTCAAACCATTCAATCCATCCAATCCGAGTTACTTGTAGATTTATCCACAGAGGATCAACAGCTTCTCTCTGGGGGACAAACCAGCTTGGACGATGAAGACGAAGATGGAGAGGAAGGGGAAGAGGAAGAGGAAGAGGAAAATGGAGGCAGAAGAAGAAAAGCCAAAGTCTACAAAATCACAATCCTCAGACTCAAGTAGATAAAAGAGAAGATTAATAATAACTCACTCAGGATAAATTAAATTTTGAGAAAGAGTTTGATTCGTCTCTTATCTTCTCTTCAGGTATGAAATTAACAGCCTAGAGACAATAAAGGTAGCTGTTATCCTTAGCATCTACCTTTATGCTCGCCCCTTACTTCAGATCAACATAGTTTCGACTAATTAATGAGTACAGCTTTTGCTGTATATCTCAAGGCACTAGTCATTCTTTTGCACTGTACAAAAGTGAGGCAAACAATTATGTCAGATCAAAACATTACACCTGATTTGCTTGTGGAGCTATCGACAGAAGAACAGCAGCTTCTATCTGGAGGAATATATGGTTATTACGGCGGCTATGGACGCGGCTATGGACGCGGCTATGGACACCACTACGGACGCCGCTATGGACACCACTACGGACGCCGCTACTGTTGATACTAAGTTAGCAAAGCCTAAGCACTGAGTGATTCCTGCATTTAAACTTTGCACTTAGTAGGGAGAGTAGAAGACTCACATAACTCGCTCAAGATAAATCAGGTTATGAGAGAGTTTGAGCCTTCCCCCATATTCTCTTAATGCATGACATCAACGGGACTAGACCCAAGAAAGATAGATGCTACCTTTAGCATCTATCTTTCTATTTTCCCTTTAACTTATTGCAAGAGAAGAATCAATTCCTAATATGCATTCTGAAAATTTTTGGTTAACTGGATGCAAATTATGCCTCTAATTTTGCCGAGTCTATTACCGCCTTTCGCTCCCAAATCCAATCGAGTAAAATCGGATTAACTAACTCCGGTGCTTCATCCTGGGGACAATGCCCTACTCCCTCTAAAGGGATAAACTTTTCTACCTGCGGGAAGTTGGCTAATTCTCTACCTAACTTAATTGGTTCCCACGGGTCTGCTGTTCCCCATAAGATAATTGCAGGACAGGCTAACAGTGGTAAAAGGTCTTCTGGTAGAGGCCCTGTAGAATAAGAAGTAAAGGCAAGGAACACAGCTACAGCACCCGGATCACTTGCTGGTGAAGTGAGAATATCTACCAACTCATCTGTCACCATCTCAGCATTCGCGTATGCTTGCAGCAGAATTTTCCGCACCGTTTTCGGTTTGGCGAGTTGATTGAAAAAGAAATCACCAATTGGTTTAATAGATAACAGGCGTTGCAGTAGAGGCGCTCCGTAACGACGAGACAAAGGTAAAGTTACCCGTTTGCGATCGTGCAACAGCCGTAAAGAACAGTTAAGCAAAGCAACTCCTAAGGCAATATCTGGGTTGCTTACTGCTGCTTGCATGGCTACAATACAGCCAATAGAATTTCCGACTAAAAAAGCTGGCTCACCAACAACTTCGCGGCAAAAATCTGCTACTTGCTGTCCCCAAGTTTCTAGTGTGTAGGCAATTTTTTCACCAGGTTTAGGTTTTGCGGAAGCCCCAAAACCAATCAAATCGATCGCATAAACACGGCAATTTTCCGCTAATACGGGAATATTTTTTCGCCAGTGCCACCAAGAAGCGCCAAATCCATGCACCAGAACAACAGCTGGGCCAGTGGTTCCTTGGGTTTGATAGCAAATAGGGAAATCTTGCCAAATCCAGGTTTTTGTAGAGGTAAGTGCTGTTTTTGAACTTGAGGTTGTCATGGGAAGTTTGATGAAACAAGGGTAAAAGCCTTTTAGCAGCAAGGCGCAAGTAAAATTGTTTTGAATTGGAATAAAATTTATCAGATTTTCAAAGTAAATCCTTTGCTCTAGTGATAACTTAGACGTACACCGCGAAAGCTTCTAGGCTAATAACACTAGCATCAAGCTGATAGTTTTATCCAGCATAGAGAGTTTTCATTTTGTTTATAGAATCCATTTGACATCTTTTACTATCTTGAAGTACAGTTACCGCAAAAGCCGTATCCAGCAGTCATGCCGTACTCTAGCAGCCTAACAGACGAAGAGTGGGAAATCCTTGAACCCCTACTGCCGA
>NZ_JACJTD010000040.1 GCF_014698505.1 Nostoc foliaceum FACHB-393
GTTTTCTGGCGCTGGCATGTTTCTATCCCGCTTGTGATCTGGGTTTCCGACTCTTGGATTTCCCATCGTTTTTTCCCTTGATGCACCTGTTGACAAGCTTACCTTTTTCTTAAGTTGTCACCAATAGCCTCTTGCTGGAAACGAGATTTGAAAAGGCTTTTAGCTTAAGTTGACACCAATGGGCACGGCAGTGCCCCTACGGGTGTACTAAATAGCTCCCCAATTAGACACAAAGAAATGAATTACTCCTTCATTACTCTCACCGATAGCTTTTGAGCTACTTACATTTCACTATTTATTATACGTAAGCATTTTGTATAATCACTTCGTTAAGGGCAGTTATACGGAATAAGGCTTGATTTTATATAAATGTTTGTGATACTCTGCCTTCATCCATAAACTACAGCTACTCGATAAGTTAACCGTAGTTTATGATTACACAGTGTGCATCAAACGGGAATAACCCCTTATGCCAAAAGATTGGTATGAATGGCACGACCTCTACAACACTGAGCCAAAATTGCAGCAGCGTCTAGAAATCGTGCAGGAATATATTGCTTACAGCTTGAATGCCTCACGAAATGGAGCTATCCGAATAGTGAGTGTTTGCGCTGGTGATGGACGAGATTTATTAGGAACTTTAAAAAATCACCCTCGTGCAAAGGATGTTTCTGCACGACTGGTTGAAATAAATTCAAATTTAGTTGAGCGTGGACGAGCAACTATAGAGTCTTTGGGTTTAGCCAAACAAATTGAGTTTATCAATGGTGATGCAACTCTTGCCACTAACTATCTAGGAGGAGTACCAGCAGATATTGTGATTGTGTGTGGTGTGTTTGGCAATCTGGCACAGGAAGCTGAACTCAATCGCTTACTAGATAACCTGAGTTTTCTGAGTAAACCCGGTGCTTTTGTTATCTGGACTCGCGGACACTCTAACGGTATTCCCTACTCTGACAATGTGCGGAAAATTTTAAGTGCATCTGGATTTGAGGAAGTGAACTTCAAACTCACTGATACAAAAGATATGGGTGTTGGTCTCCATCAGTACCTTGGTGAAAACTTTGCTACACCCAAAGAGCAACAGTTATTTGTGTTTTCTGGCATTCCTAGGAAAGCGAGGTAAAAAATGTCTATTCAAAACACAGTATCGAGTTGGGAAGAAGTTTTAGAGATTGCTAGAAAAAATACTTCTGCGCGTAGGGTAAAGAGGCCGGGACAATCTCCTTCTACTGTACCAATACCCAGCAGTTTACAGAAACTTCCCCCAAACACACAACCACCAGTCTTGCTTTATCGAGATACTAATTCCTGGTGTCCTTTCTGCGAGAGAGTTTGGTTTGCTCTGGAAGAAAAGGAAATTCCCTTTGCAACGGAGTTTATTGATTTAAGTAATAAACCCAAATGGTACACTGACTTAGTTCCCACAACCCTTGTCCCAGCAGCAAAAATTAAGGGGAACTTAGTATATGAATCCAAAGATATTCTCTTGGCTTTAGAAGAAAGGTTTCCACATCCAGCATTACTGCCGGAAAATCCAGAGGAAAACGCTGTTGCTAGGCAGTTGCTTGAGGAGGCTGAGACTAACGGTTTTAGAGAGATTGCGTACAAATTCCTGAGAGAAGCACCTGTAGATGCTGATGATTTGGCAAACTTACAAGCAGCATTTGAGGCGAAGTTAGATGAACTTGAGGAAGCTTTGGCTAAATATTCCAGCCCCTACTTTGTAAGTACATTTAGCTTAGTTGACATTCTGTATAGCCCCCATCTAGATAGATTGGCGGCTAATTTACCTGTATATCGGGGATATCACCTCAAAGGAAATCCTCGCTTTCCTCGAATTAATGCTTGGTTTGATGCACTTAATCAGCGTCCTGCTTATCACAGGGTAAAATCGGATAATATCACCAACAATTTACTGTTGCGTCGCAGATGGGGTGTAGAACCAATTGGAAATCCTTTACCTCTGGATGTGACAGATAGTGAGAAAATTCAATATCGCGCAGAAGCCGCTGAGAGATTGAGCGATAATCGGGAAGTTGCGATCGCAGATATTATCAAAAATTCTGGAGTCCAAGCTTTAGCGGCAGACGGTGATTTTACCACAGTTAAGGACGCTGTTGATTTTCACTTGCGACAACTGGCTGATTATCTCATTCATGGCAATGGCGAAACCTTACCGGGTGGAAGGACTGGTGGTAAAAATAGTAGTGTTGATCCTATCTTCGCTGCTGTGGGTGCTATTACTTTCGCATATTTGAGAAATCGCATCTGCGCCCCCCGTGATATGAGTGCTGGAGCAGCAACAGCGTTTCGAGCAGCGATAGATAAATTGTTGACTTCTGTTTATTAATTTTGTGGGCGTTGCTGATTGAATGGATGAATTTGCCTTATGCAGAGACGCAGCGAAAAGTCGGAGCGCTCCTGAATTCTGCTGTACTTTGGAGACTTTATTGAGGAAAGGGAATTGCTAACAGTCCATAGTGAAAATGAACTACAGTTAACTGCTGATGTACTGGTAATTGGTGGTGGCCCTGCCGCAGCATGGGCAGCCTGGGCAGCCGCATCTCAAGATGCCAAAGTCATCATTGTTGATAAAGGTTTTCTGGGTACGAGTGGTGCGGCGGCGGCTAGTGGTAACGGCATCATGGCTCCTTCTCCAGAGAATTGGGACAAAGTTTTATCAGAGCGTTATCGCGTAGGAAAAAACCTCGCTAACTCACGTTGGATCGAGCGTGTTATCGAAAAAACTTGGCTGAGTTTGCCCCTAGTGGAAAGTTGGGGCTATCATTTCCCTAAAGAAGATGGGGAATCTGTGCGTCAGAGTTATTATGGCCCTGAATATATGCGGGTACTTCGCAAAAACCTTTTGCGTGTAGGTGTGCAGATTCTCGATCAAAGTCCCGCTCTAGAGCTTTTATTGGCTGACGACGGCTCAGTAGCTGGTGCAAGAGGTGTGCAGAGGCAGCATCATCGTACCTATACCGTTCGTGCTGGTGCAGTAGTCTTAGCGAATGGCGGTTGTGCATTCTTGAGTAAAGCATTAGGTTGCAATACCAATACAGGTGATGGACTGTTGATGGCAGTGGAAGCTGGTGGAGAACTTTCTAGTATGGAAGCTTCTAATCACTATGCAATTTCGACGGCTTTCAATGCCACTGTAACTAGGGGTGTTCCCTTTGGCTGGGCTAGTTATAGTGATGAAGCAGGCAATGATCTGGGTGGCTATATAAATGGTCGTCGTGATCCATCGTTTCTCCCTAATGCCCTACTGAAAGGCCCCGTTTATGCTCGTTTAGATCGAGCCACACCAGAAGTTAAAGCAGTGATTGAAAAGTCTCATTTCATTGCTTTTCTACCTTATACAAAAGCTGGTATTGACCCCTATACAGAACGAGTGCCTGTGACACTTGTTTTAGAGGGTACAGTCCGTGGTACAGGTGGGATTCGGATTGTGAATGATGATTGCGCTACAAAAGTTCCTGGTCTCTACGCTGCCGGTGATGCAGCATCGCGGGAGTTTTTAGCCGGTTTAGCTTCTGGGGGTGGTGGTCCCAATGCTGCGTGGGCAATTTCCACAGGGCAATGGGCTGGAGTTGGGGCAGCGGACTTTGCTAAGAGTTTGGGCGCTCATGCAAATGAACGGGTTGCGCGTCCTGCTGGTAAAGTGGGATTGCGATCAGCTACGCTGGGCAAAACGCCATCGCCTTTGGCGGGGTGTAGCCCATCATCGCCCTCACCCACTTCTGAAACATTCGATAGTGAAGCGATCGTGCGCGGTGTACAAGCCCAGATGTTACCGTTGGAGAAGAATTACTTACGTTCTGAACAGGGACTTTTGGATTCTCTCGCCAAATTAGAAACGCTGTGGCAGCAAGTACAAGAAAACCCGAAACAAGATACAGTGCGCGATGTGGAATTTTCTCGTCGAGCAGCGGCTTTAACGGCTGTAGCACGATGGGCATATTTTAGCGCGTTACATCGCACGGAAACGCGCAGCGAACATATTCGCATAGACTATCCTGAAACCGATCCAAATCAGCGTTATTACCAAGCAACAGGTGGCTTAGATAAGCTTTGGGTGAGGCGTGATTGGATTACGGATGCGATTGCTACACCACCAGTAATTACCACTCAAACCACACCTACTGTATCAAAGTTGTAGCAGGAGCATATCATGATCGAGCTTGTCAGCCATAAACTCTGTATCAATTGCAATTTGTGCGTCCAAGTTTGCCCTACCAATGTCTTTGACTCCGTACCCAACCAGCCACCTGCGATCGCCCGCAAGGAAGACTGTCAAACTTGTTTCATGTGTGAGGCTTATTGTCCTGCGGATGCACTCTATGTTGCGCCTGAATCTCATACAAGTGTTGCAGTCAATGAGGATGATTTAATTGAAAGTGGCATCATGGGTGAATATCGTAGCCTCTTGGGTTGGGGATATGGCAGGAAAAACAATAGCGAATTAGATACGGCTCATAAACTGCGTCAATTACCGCGTCCTTATCAAAGTTAATTTGGACTCTCTAAAGCACTTTTTGTTGTAGTTCTGGAAATACTTTAGAGACTTTATTTAAAAGATAATCGCCATAAGTCCCGCGAAATTCGTGGACACTGGCTTTATCCCAGCGATCGCTTTTATCATCATTCACTACTACATCCTTCAGTTCAATGGGTTTGACTTCAACGTTGAAATTGGGATCAAAGAAAAAGGGAAATGACAGGCGATTACTTGTTGATAGGTTCTGAACGCGGTGTGGTGTTGAGCGATACAGTCCTTGCGTCATGCGATCAAGCATATCCCCAATGTTGCATATGAATGAACCAGGAATAGGAGGTGCATCTATCCAACCAGACTTTGATTTGACTTGTAATCCACCGACATTATCTTGTTTGAGTATAGTTAATACACCGTAATCAGTATGTTCGCCAACGCCCCATTCAGATTTAGATAATGATGGATTAGGAGGGTAATTGAAAATCCGAAATAATATCAATGGGTCTTTTGTATAACGGTCTGCAAAGTAAGACTTTTCTAAACCTAGACTCAAGGCTATACCAGCCATGAGAATGTGTCCGAGTTTGGCCATTGAGTCTATATATTCAAGTACCGTTTCCCTAAATTGGGGAATGTTGGATGGAAAGAGATTGCGACCGTGCATTGGTACACCAGCTTTCACAAGTGGGTGATTTTCTTCTAGTTCTGTACCGAAGTAAATACCTTCTTTTAAGTCAGGTCTACCTGATGTCAATTCCTTACCCACAGAGAAATATCCTCGCCATGCTTTACCACCAAAAGCCATACGAATTTTCTGTTTAGTTTCTTCATCCTGCGCGAAGAACTGTTGGCTAAGATTTTCTAGTTTCTCTTGCAATTTTTCATCAACTCCATGTCCGACGATATAAAAGAAACCGTAATCTTGGCACGCTTGCCTAATTTGGTCTGCAACTACTTTAGAAGAGTTCCTAGTTTGGGAAATCAGCGCACTAATATCAATTATGGGAACTTGTGAAAACTCTTTATCTACATCTTGTAAGATTGTCATGCTCAGGTTCTCCTAGTTATGCGTAAACTAATATCTAGGCTACACAGAAAATTATATCGGTAACCATAATGTTGGGTATGGCGATCGCTAACTTTAGTCAGGTGCTTAGACAAAAGATTTTGAGTATAAATTTGTAAATTTTATTTTAAATACGGTAATTCGATAGAAATAGTGTATTATTATCTAAATGATTCTCATTATTTCTGCAAGTAACAATAAATTACTAAACAGTTAGTAATTTATTGTTAAAAAATTGTGTAAAAATATTGACAATTTAAGAACAAACATAATCCAGATATATGCGGTACAATCAGCTAGGTAATAGTGACCTAAAAGTTTCAGATATTTGCCTTGGCACAATGACTTATGGGCAGCAAAATAGTATTGAAGAAGCCCACCAGCAGCTAGATTATGCCACTAAAGAGGGAATCAACTTCATTGATGCAGCTGAGATGTATCCAGTACCAACCAGTGCTGAAACCTATGGCTTAACCGAAACTTATATTGGAGAATGGTTAAAACATCAACAGCGAGATCAACTAATAATTGCTACTAAAATAGCAGGGCCGGGTCGAGGCTTTAAGTGGCTACGTGATGGAGCTAAAGCCATTGATAGAGATAATATCAAACAAGCTGTAGATGATAGTCTGAAAAGGTTGCAGACAGACTATATTGATTTATATCAAATCCATTGGCCGGATCGTTATGTACCACGTTTTGGACAAACAGTTTTCGACCCTAACCAAGTCGGGGAAACAGTTCCCATCACTGAACAATTAGAAGTTTTTGCCGATGTCATAAATGCAGGTAAAATTCGCTATATCGGTTTAAGTAATGAAACTCCTTGGGGCATTGCACAATTTAGCCATGCAGCTAAACAATTAGGATTACCTAAAGTTGTTTCTATTCAAAATGCTTACAATTTACTCAATCGAGTTTTTGATGGCGCACTTGCAGAAGCAGTTTATTACGAAAACGTTCCTTTACTAGCTTACAGCCCTTTGGGATTTGGCTATTTAACTGGTAAATACCTCAACGGTAAACCAGAAAAAGCAAGAGTTACTTTATTTGAAAACTTTGGTCAGCGATATTTAAAACCAAATGTTAGCAAAGCAGTAGCAGCTTATGTAGAAATTGCCAAACGCCATCAACTAAGTCCTGCACAATTAGCGATCGCATTTGTGCGGAGTCGTTGGTTTGTTGCTAGTACGATTATTGGTGCTACCACCCTAGAACAACTCAAAGAGAATATAGAAAGCATCAATATAGTTCTTGATAAAGATATCTTGGCTGAATTGGATGCAGTTCACACTCAATATCCAAATCCAGCACCATAGGAGTGCTGATCTATCAGAAAACTATAGATCCCCGACTTCTCGAAGAAGTTGGGGATCTGAATAAAGCAAATGTGTAGAAAATTATGACGATCGCAACAGCATCAGTTGACCAAAATACTATTCGTCGCCGTGGTACTGGTTTAAGAGCTTATAATCCTGACAAGGTATTCAAGGGTTATACGCTTTTTACACCACTTACAGGTAAGGGAGAAGTATATCTTCTGAACCTAGAAGGAGAAGTAGTACATCAATGGAATTTGCCATATTCACCGGGTTTATATGGTTATCTTTTACCCAATGGCAACCTTTTTTATAATGGTAAGACGCTAGATATTCCGCCACATTTTCCTTTGTGGGCTGCCTTTAAAGGTGGCGTTGTCTTAGAAGCAGATCCCAAGGGAAATATTATTTGGGAATATAAACATCCAGATCATCATCACGACGGGCGCAGACTACGCAACGGGAACACGATTTTATTAGCTATTGAAAAGATACCTCAGTCTTTGATTCCCCGTATCAAAGGCGGTGTACCGGGAACAGAAGCAGACGGTGATATCTATGCTGATGTGCTTTACGAAGTTACTCCTGGGGGTGAGATTGTTTGGACTTGGCACGCCCATGAGCACTTAAATCCAGATATTTTTACTATCACTCCCCAAGATCAACGACACGAATGGACTCATGGTAATACTGTAGGCGAACTCGCTGACGGGAGTATTATAGTCAGCTTCCGTAATATCTCTACCGTCGTAATTATCGATCGCCAAACAGGAGAGATTATCTGGACACTCGGAGATGACGTGTTAGCACAGCAGCACTTTCCTAACGAATTAGCTAATGGCAATATCCTAATTTTTGACAATGGCGCACATCGTCGTCATACTGCTCTCAATTTCTCTCGTGTGATTGAAGTAAGCCGTCAAACGAAACAGATAGTTTGGCAATACACTGACAATCCACCTCAAAATTTCTTCAGTTCGTATATATCAGGCGCACAGCGTCTAGCGAATGGCAACACTTTAATTACAGAAGGTGCTTTCGGTCGCATATTTGAGGTGACAGTTACAGGAGAGATTGTTTGGGAATATGTCAATCCTCACTTTGCGGCAAGGAATCTTGGTGAGAAGTCAGCAGTAGCTAGTGGGGAACAAAATTCAGTCTTCCGTGCCTTTCGTTATGCACCTGAGGAAGTGCCTTGGCTTTAAAAAGGCAGGGAGCAGCAGGCTTTTGATTCGTAATTCTGCCAATAAACAAGTCTTAATTCATACAGGAACATTAACATGGCTGAAATCAAGATATATAGTGCGGTTGTTTGCCCTTATGCTCACCGTTCGCGTTTGGTACTTCAAGAAAAAGGTATCGACTTTGACTTGATTGAGATTAATTTGCAGAACAAGCCGGAGGGATTTACAGATATTTCTCCTTATGGAAAAGTGCCTGCGATCGCACATCATAATCACCGAGTTTGGGAATCGGCAGTAATTAACGAATATCTCAACGAAGTATTTCCAAATCCGCCGCTTTTGCCTAGCAGTCCCATTGCTAAAGCACAAGCTCGAATCTGGATTGATTTTGCTAATACTCGATTCGTTCCAGCTTTTTCTACTCTCTTGCGTAGTCCTGAGATCCAACAGCAAGAAGCAGCTAAACAAGAGTTGTACAAACATCTGGAATTTATCGAGAATGAAGCTTTTGGGAAGTTGTCAGGAGACGGCCCTTACTGGTTTGGCGAATCCGTTAGTTTGGTTGATTTCACATTTTACCCCTGGTTTGAGCGTTGGGCTGCACTGAAGCACCATCGAGGCTTTGCACTACCAGAGGAATTTACTCGTCTACGTCAATGGAAAAAGGCTTTAAAACAACGTGATTCTGTGGTGGCGATCGCTAATAGTAAGGAGTTTTACATAGAGCGATATGCTAGATTTGCTACCCCTGTTGCTGCCTAGTACTGCTTTTTGGTAGTCACAATAATTGTATCTTTCCCTAAGTTTTCGCCGCTCAAAATCTTTTTGGGCGGCGAAAAACCAAAGATACTGGAGAAACTATGAATTTAGGTATAATCGCAAGTCTGCTATAAATTGGGCAACTTAATCCTGGCGGAAAATTAGCTAGATAGTAGTGAATCTTCTGTCACCAAGCTTGATCTGCGGAAATAGGAAGCAGAGTTGAGTCCCATTGCGTTGCAATGTTGAGCGCACTTGCGGCAAATAGTGGCACAGAACATCATTGTGGCATCGCTGCTCATTTGTTCACAAGCTAGGGCGGTGCGATCGCAAATTTGGGCGCACAAACTACAGGTGTTTCCCATAAACTCAGAGCCGTCATTAATCATGTTGACGCACATCATGCACATTTCTGCACAGTCCCGCAACATGGACATCATAGTCATATCCATGTATTTACCACCCTGACTCTTGCAGTATTTGAGGGTATCAATGCAAGTAGTTTGGCATTCAATAGAGATTTGTTTGCAAGCTTCCATTTCAGTGAGTATAGATTCGGTTGTCATCATAGAAATAGTCTCCTTGTTGTCGCTGTTAGTGGTGTGGCTGACTTAATTAGCAAGGTAAAACTTTATTTTTGAGAAATCAATAGATTCTGGAGTTCTAGCAATTTGAATGCCCCTATACCTATATACTTGACGTAAATTAAGCGTCTTTTCATATTTAATGGGGAGCTACTTGGCTAAAATCCTTATTTATTAAGGGCTGAGACTCTTTTGTTAGTTATGGCGAATTACTTAATTGAAGTCAGCTATTCCTTAATATCCAGAATTGACTGTCAGTTTATTTGATTTGTCTGCCTACAAGATCAAAAAACAGTTGATAGATAATGCCGTTTTTATTTCCTAGATACTAAACCGTCAAAGCCTTGTCTAGTAAAGATTATAGCTATATTCTTCATTGAAAAAACTCATTAATTGAAAAAATGCTATGAGTATATTTTCTTATATTTCAGTAATGTCAAATTTTCATGACTTTATTAAGCCATAGTTCATCATGTAGTGGTGGTTTTGGGAATCCGAAGGGCATTCTGACTGAACTTAATTGAATTAAGGATGTTGCTGAATTTGAATATGATCAGGACTTACGCAAACCACAGCCGAAACCCTTATTCTCTGGTAGGGGCAATTCATGTAGCCAAAGGCTATTGCCCCTACAGCGTATAGTTTTTCGTAAGCCCTAATGATTTTCCAAAATGTACTTGCCTTTTACAGTTAACCATGCAACACTGCTATACTATGAGTAAACTACTAAATGTCTACCGATTTGTAGTAGTTAGTTTAGGCTAATCTTGCCACTACTAAGATAGTTTTTTTGTAAAAGTGCTTGCTCAGTAAGGATTTAAGATTAAGCAGACTCTAACAGAACTTAAGGAGAAGCAGTGTTAATTCAAAAATGTTGTTGCCCATCTAACTGAAAAATCACTGAATTTAAGCTCTTACTCTCTGCGCGAGACTAGCTCATGTTTTCAATCAGCAATGCCAAGGATTAAATCTTGGGAATTGGGCGAACTATACCTCCTCGTGTCGCAACGGAATCCTAACTTTCGCCATGTTCCAATTCCCATTTCCTCATCCATACTCACCATAAGGAGAAAAATAGATAATGGTGCAACTATTAGTTAAAGAAGAATCCAAACATTGGATCAATGTTGCTACTTCTTTATCTACGGAATTGGCAGCCACCGCAGTGGAAAGAGATAACAAAGCAGGGCTGCCAGATATAGAAATCCAACGGTTGCGAGAAACTTTTAAAGAAAGGGGAGAAGTAGCAGTTTCTGTTTTTGCAGCCAAGGCTTTTGCTACTCGCGTTGGTTTGAATCTCACCACAGGTATTTTTGAAGTTATGGGAACTCGTTCTACGGGGAGTAAATACGGCTTTGACCGTTACTGGCGAGATTTACGTACTTTCACGCTTCATGACCCTGTAGATTATAAGCTGCGCGATATTGGCAATTGGGTACTGAATGAACAATTACCCATAATCACGCAATATTCCTAAAGTTTCCGCCACAGTAGACCTCAAATCGGTTGCTTAAGGTGGGTAAAACCACCTTAATTCCTTTTTTTCAATTGCGGATGTAGTTAAGTAAATAGATCAAATCTCATGCATTCGCCATTAGGCCCAAAAAACTTGTAGAGACGGCGATTTATCGCGTCTCGAAAACCCAAAATTTTGTACCATTAGCCCGTATTGCATTAGGCGGTAGCGTTGCGTAGCAAAGAGTAGGCGCAGAAGCGCAGAGATATACAGTTATGAATCAGAGAAAATCCAAGGTTATTGTGAGTGCAGCTAGTAGACGATCTTTTTTGTTACACACTGGTATCTTTACTGCAAGTGGTGTTGTAGCAGGGGCAGTGGGTTTAAAGTTTTCTGCTCAAAAAGGTCAGGCACAAGAGCAGGTATCTTCTGCTAAAAACAAGTTTACAGAAAAGGCTTATCGCATACGTATTGCCTCAGCCGAGGCTAATCGTCAAATTCCCATTGCGTCTAATCCTACTAATGGCGATGAGGAACGGTATCCTAATAAGATTGGTTCTGATACTAGGGGACTACCACACAATAAACAGGGTGAAGTTGATCTCAAAGCCTATGACTCTTTAACTAAAGCAGTAACAACCCATGATCATGATGACTTTGAAAAGGTCATTTTGGGTGGCACCAGAAAATTGGTTAATACTCAGGGGCCTCTCGCGGTCAGTTTAGAAGGATGTCATGGGGTGCAGGTAGCAGTACCGCCGCCACCAACTCTAGCTAGTTCAGAACGGGCTGTAGAAGCTGTTGAACTGTATTGGCAAGCCCTATTGCGGGACGTACCTTTTCATAAACTACAGAACAACACCGACGATCCTTTGGTATTGGCAGCGGTTGAGGAACTTAATCAGCTTTCAACGTTCAAAGGGCCAAAACAAAATGGACGTGTCACTCCCCAAACCCTGTTTCGTGGTAGTGTCACCTACGTTGATCAAAGTGACAAATCTGGCAGGACAGCAAAACACGTAACTCCGCCAGGGATATTAGTTGGCCCTTACATCTCCCAATTTGCATTGCTAAATATTCCTTGGGGCGTTCAGTTTATTCCGCCTGTGATTCGGACGGCTTTACCTGGTAATGATTTCCTCACTGATTATGAAGAATGGCTGAATGTACAGAATGGCGGTACTCCTAGAGCTATTAAGTATGACCCAGTACGCCGTTACATATCGACAATTCGTGACTTATCAGAATTTTCCCATGCACCAGGCGCAGCATTTTCTGGTGCTGCTCTCATTTTGGGTAGTAGTCGCAAAGCTAACGACCCTTTAAGTAGTGGAATTGGCGCACCCTTTAATTCAGGTAATCCCTTTGTTAAATCAAAAACCCAACAGGGGGGCAATGGATCATTTGCTCTCGGACATTTAGAAGCCTTAGTGTACTTGGGTAGATCCCGCGCTATTAGAGCTGCATACTGGCAGAAGTTTTATGTACACCGCACTCTGCGTCCAGAAGCTTATGGTGGGCTAGTTCATAACAACATTGTCAATAAAACCAAATATCCGACTCATAGAGATATATTAAATTCCCAAGCTTTAGCTCGGAGTTTTAGTAAATTTGGTTCCTATCTCTTACCGCATGGATACCCAGAAGGCGCACCCATTCATTCATCTTACGTTGGTGGTGCAGCTGCGATCGCTGGTGTTAGTGCCACAATTTTAAAAGCATACTTTGACGAAGATTTTGTCATCCCCAATCCCGTAGTCCCCGATCCTAATGACCCCACTAAGGTGATTCCCTACAAAGGAGAGCCTTTAACCGTGGGTGGAGAATTGAACAAACTAGCAGCTAATTACACCCTTGGCCGTGGTCATGGTGGTATTCACTGGCGTACAGATGGTTCTGCTGGCATAGCTTTGGGTGAAGCAATTGCTATTAGTATCTTGAAAGATGAGAGGTTAGGTTACAACGAAAAATTCAATGGCTTCACATTCACAAAATTTGATGGGACAAAAGTCACAGTTTAAATCTTTTGTTTGACAACCTGTTTAATAATTCAATGTGGATTAATTCATGAAAGATTTCAAAAAAAATTTTGCATCCTGGAAAAACCAACGCATCACTCGTCGTCACGCTTTATTTGCTTTTGGCTACAGTTTAGTATTATCTACCACAGTATTTAGTTGTAGTAATTCACCAAATAATTCTCAGCAACAATCAGCTTCACCGGCTTCTAATGTAGCTAGTAGTAATACTACTGCCAATAAAGTAATTAGAATTGTCCGCTCTAAACAACTGACTGCCCTAGCTGTCTTAGAAGAAAAAGGTATTCTAGCAGAACGATTAAAACCTTTAGGGTATAGGGTAGAGTGGCCAGAATTTGCTGCCGGGCCACAACAATTAGAAGCTTTAAATGCAGGCGCACTTGATATTGCCTCTACAGCAGAATCTCCTCCTGTTTTCTCTCAAGCAGCCGGCGCACCTCTTGTATATCTAGCGGCTAACTCTTCTGATGGGCAAGCAGTTTCACTGTTAGTTCCTAAAAACTCTCCTATTCAAAGTGTCAAAGATTTAAAAGGAAAAAAAGTAGCTTTTCAAAAAGCATCAATTGGTCATTATCTTATACTTAGAGCCTTAGAAAAAGAAGGTTTAAAGCTCAGTGATATAGAATCAGTTGGTCTAGCGCCTCCAGATGCTAATGTAGCATTTAGCCAAGGGAAAGTAGATGCTTGGTTTATTTGGGAACCATTTGTTACAAGAAATGTCCAAAATAACACGGCGCGGGTTTTAACTCATGGTGGTAATGGCTTGCGAGATACTAACAACTTTTTCTCTACAAATCGTAAATTCTATGAAGAAAACAGAGAAGTAATCAAGGTCGTTTTAGAAGAACTGCAAAAAGCCCAAAATTGGGCTAAGAATAATCCTAAAGAACTTTCCCAATTGCTCTCTGGTACAACTCAACTTGATCCACCTACATTAGAGATTATGCACAAAAAGTATGATTTCACGCTTATACCAATTACCGAAAAAATTATTAATAAACAACAAGAAGTTGCAGATAAATGGTACAGTTTGGGATTGATACCTAAGAAGGTAAATGTGAGAGATGGTTTCTTGACTCCTGAACAATATGCCGAAATCACTCCTCAAGAAGTGCTTGCAAAACAATAATATTTGGAGCGTGAATTACTAGTTGTTATTCGGAAATTGTGGAAAATTTTAATAGTTGATTATGTCTACACTCACCTTAAATAACTTTCAAATTACTGAAATTAATGCACCTCTAGGCGTTGTAGTCACTGGACTTAATGCTAGTCAGCCAATTAAACCTGAAGTTATCTTACAACTGAAACAAGCATTACTTGAACATCACATCCTTATCTTCAAAAATCAAAATCTGACTGATGAGCAATTCTTAAACTTTGCTTTTCATTTTGGTTCTCTATTTGTCCCGCCAGATGACATCCCAGTTCTTGCTTCTCAGCCAGGAGCCACACCCGTAATAATTCCCGTTTCTAATGTTGATGGCGGCTATACTGGAACTGCTGAACTAAGTTTTCATTCTGATCATAAGTGGACTCCTTATCCTTCCAGTGGTTCTTTACTCTATGCTTTGGAAGTACCCAGCGAAGGTGGAGATACTTACTGGTTAAATCTGAATTTAGCCTATGAAACTCTGGATGAGTTTACAAAGCGTCGGATTGCAGATTTGCAGTTAATTACATACAATCCCTTTTTATATAAACCAAATACACCTCGTTCTAAATACCGTCTAGACAAGAGTATTCCCCTAATTAGTCCTGTATTTCCTCACCCACTAGTACGGACACATCCAGAAAGTGGAAAAAAGATTTTATATTTAGATTACGCCACAGAAGTAGAAATTGTTGGTCTAGATCCGCAAGAAGGATCTGAATTAATTGAACAGCTGCGATCGCATTTACATCAACCTCGGTTTTATTATCAACACAAATGGTCTGTAGGCGATATTGTCTATTGGGATAATCAAGCAACTTTGCATTATCGTCAAGCATTTAATCCCAATCAGCGCCGGGTGATGAAACGGATAAGTTTAGCGGGTAGCCGTCCATTTTGAGAAAAATCCTATTTATTTGAAAAAATAAGTTGACATAGAATAACCCCGGTTCCTTGAATAAACTGGGGTTTTGTACTTTATGATGGTTTAAGTTTTATTGATTGAGAATATATAAATTTTATCTCCAAACTTATTAACGTCAATTATTTATATTTTTTGACGAACTTAGATAATATATATTATAATCTACATTAAGATTATCGGGTTACCGTTCTTTGTTTTAATTGAAGGCAGAAATCGAAATGGCATTAGCTCAACACATCAATATCCAAGACGCTAAAAAAGTAAATGATTATTTCTTGTGGAAGATATTACTACTTAGTACAGATTTGTTAAAGCAGCTATGGTGGCACACTAAAGCATACATAACAGTTTTGGGTATTATGTTATTGACTTTTGCCAGTCTCGGATTTGTATATATACATTATTTATCTGGAAAAAGTTTAAGTCGATTTTTTCAACATGAAACTGTTATAGAACAAAAATGAGTATATATAACAGATTGCAAATTACATCTTATCTAGCTCCCAATTGGTTCGGATTTTATCAAGCGATCGCAGCTTATTTAGATCGTGTTTTAAAAATAGAATTCCAACTACAACAAGGTGAATATGATCCCCTAGAAGATGAGCTATTATTCCAAGACCAGATAGACTTAGCTTTTATTTGTGGATTGCCACTAATTCGCTATAGTCAAATAGTTTCAAACCAATTTCAGACTTTAGTTGCGCCAGTAATGCAATCATCACGATATAGCAACTGCCCTGTTTACTATGCAGATGTTATTGTCAATGCTAATAGTAATATCAAAAAGTTTACAGATTTAGCAGGAAAAACATTTTGTTATAATGATCTAGGTTCTAATAGTGGTTATAATTTACTTTCTCATAAATTAGTTCCAGAAAAATATCCTGAAAATTTCTTTGGCAAAACGGTAAAATCAGGTTCACATCAGCGTTCAATTCGCTGGGTAGTTGAGGGATTGGCAGATTGTGCAACGATTGATAGTGTGGTGCTAGAACAGGAATTAAAGGACTTCCCTGAATTATCACAGCATTTGCGTGTGGTGGAAGTCCTGGGGCCTTCTCCAATGCCACCATTGGTAGTAGCACAGCGTTTAGGTATATCTTTAATTCAGCAAATGCAGTTGGCATTACTCCAACCAGATGCAGAGTTACAAAAAGTGATGAAACAGTTCGGAGTCAGACGTTTTGCCGCAGTGAGATTGGAAGATTATCAGATATTAAATCAGATTTATAAAGACCGCTCTTGTGTTAGCTTGTCTAGGTAAGAAATAAAAGAAAAGCTCAAGCAGAGGCACAAAGAGAAGGAGAGGGGTTCTCAATTATCTATCTCCCAATCTTTCAGTAAGCAAATTATTAACGCGCTTGAACTCCCTGGTGTTATGGGTGACGAGGGTTAAGTTATTTGTCAGTGCGATAGCGGCAATTTGTAAATCATAAGCTCCAATTGGAGTGCCTAATGTTTCTAGTTGAGAGCGAATCGTTCCAAAAATCATTGTTGCTAGGTCGTCAAAAGCTAATGATGTAAATTGAGCTAAAAATTCTTGTTGTAAGGTAAGATTAAGTACTGGATTGGCACTTTTCATTGCGCCATAAAATAGTTCAGCTTTGACGATTGAGCAAACGGCAATATCTTTAGTTGCAGTGGATTCTAGTTTCTGCTTTAAGGTGGAATTTTTTCCACGCATATAAATAATGCAAGTGTTAGTATCTAGCAGGAATTTCACAGGATGGGTTCACGTTCTTGTTGTTGTCCTTGAGGATGGCGAAAGAATGTTTCATCTTGGATACATCCATAAAATTGAGGAAGGGGATATTCTGGGGTTTCAGTTTTGGTTTCTGGTTGTAAAGACTCAATCAGAGTTTTTAGTAATACCAAGCCTCGGTTAATATCTAATTCTTCAGTGAGTTCAGCCAAAGGAGATTCACGGAAAAAGTCTGAGAGTTTGCTTGGTTGGTCTGGGTGGGTGTTGTTATTGTGTGTGGTTAAGCTTTGAGCAAGAAGTTGGATAATATACAGTTTATCATTGGGCGAAAGCTGAAGGAGTTGTTGTTCGAGTTCTTGAATAGCCATGATGAGGGTGTGGAGGATAATTTTATTTTGCACTAGTTTTTAAGACACGGCATAATCCCAACTCTGTTGTTGTGCCGACAACACCGCATCTTGATAAACTTGCCCAAACAATACTCGCTGTGCATGACTCCCTCCAATCTCATGCAAACGTGGTAAAACAGGTTTCAGTTCTGCAACAGTTGTGTTGAAATCACCTTTGGCATGAGCTACCATTCCTCTAGCTGCGGGAATTGCTAACTCTACCCAACTCCGTCGCAGGAAAGGATTAATACTCAAAGTGTGATACTGCATACTCTGAAGCATTTGGTTCACCCAATCATGGTGTCCGGCTTTGGCAAGGGCATAGACATAATGCAAATCCTGAAATGGTAATGCGTGTTCATCAATCCGGCTGTAAAGATAAGGACTGATGTCTTGCCAACGGTTCTCCACATTTACACCGCGCAATTCTAGGCGCAATAATAATGAAATTGCTCCTACTTGGTCTTTAGGAGATTGTTTGTTAGCACGTTCCCAAATATGCGTATCGTAGAGTTTGAGAACTTTTTGGTAGTTTCCTAACTGCAAATAATATAGTGCAATGTGCCACCAGTTATGAGTGTAAAGCATGGAGTTGCAGTCTTCCCAGGTATCTGCAAAACTCTCCATCCAAGCTATTCCCTCATCGACTCTTCCCTGAGTTTCCATGACATGAGCGATCGCATGATGCGCCCAAGGATCATATCTATTCAATGCGATCGCTTTACGAGCTATCTTTTCTGCTGCTTTGAGTTGGTGACATTGTTCTAATCCAAAGGCCACCATGCCATATAAATAATGTTGTTGGGGATTGCTAGGTAAAACCTTCTGGGCAATTTCTAGTAATTTTTCTTTATTGCCTGTATAAAAATAGTGATACTGCCCCTGCTGCACAGATATTAAATCACGGGGAAATTGATTGGCAATCTCTTCATGAGTGGCGATCGCTACATCAATTTCTTGATTTGCCCAAGCTAAAATTGCCTGCACATATAGCTGTTCTCTGACGGTAACCTTGGTGCAATACTGTTGTGCAGTTTGTAGATATGGTAGAGCTACCTGCCAAGCTTTACGATTTTCTTGGGTGAGATAATAAGCAGCCGCATAAGCATAAGCTAATGCACAAGTGGGATCTGCTGCAATTGCTTGTAAAACTGCTGTTTCTGCATCCTTACCATAACCAAGCATCTGATCGATAAAACGGTTAATGGCTGCGATCGCATCGGCTGAATCTGTTGTAACTACTAGTCCTTGGGCATCTTTAAGCATGATTAATTCTTTGCAGCAGATTTGTGAAGCAAACTATAAACTACGGTAAGTCTATAGGAATAATGTATTTACAAGCTCAAGTATGTCATAGCTACTGTAAAACCGCAAGTATTAAACTACTAAAACTCTACCGACTAATAGTATTTAGTTTTGTAAAGGTATTGCTTTGCTTAACTGGCTGTGCGATAGTCTAAAAGTGAATTAAATAATACGGTAAATTGATAAAATTACCGTACTTAAAGACCAGGAAATATTGCAGCTACTCTGACTATACATATCATGCAGCTACTTTGGTTTATTCCAACTCACGGTGAAGGGCGCTATCTTGGTACTGCCATAGGTGGGCGGGCAGTCAACTTTGATTACTGGCGGCAGATAGCCCAAGCAGTAGATCATTTAGGTTTTACAGGGGCATTACTACCTACAGGTCGTTCATGTGAAGATGCCTGGATTTTGGCATCAACTTTGGTGACACACACCAAGCGGATGAAGTTTTTGGTGGCTATTCGTCCGGGGTTGATGTCGCCGGGAGTAGCAGCACGAATGGCAGCAACCTTTGATCGCATTTCTGGTGGAAGGTTATTGATTAACGTCGTCACCGGTGGCGATCCAGTGGAATTGGCGGGAGATGGATTGCATCTTTCCCATGATGATCGCTACAGATTAACAGATGAATTTTTGGCAGTGTGGCGAGAGATTGCAGCTGGAGAAACTGCTGATTTTCAGGGAGATTATCTGAATATCCAAAGTGGTAGGCTATTATTTCCCACAATCCAGAAACCTCATCCGCCTCTGTGGTTTGGAGGTTCTTCCCCGATTGCTCAAGAAATTGCAGCCAAACATGTAGATGTATATTTAACTTGGGGCGAACCACCAGAACAAGTTGCCCAAAAGATTGCCTCTGTACGTCGGTTAGCAGCAGCCCAAGGAAGAACATTACGTTTTGGGATTCGTCTCCACGTGATTGTGCGAGAGACAGAAAGCCAAGCCTGGGATGCAGCTAACAATTTGATTCGCTACGTAGATGAAGATGCGATCGCCAAAACGCAACAAGCCTACGCCCGCATGGATTCCGAAGGACAACGCCGGATGAAAGAATTACACAACGGCTCTCGTGAAGCCTTAGAAATTAGCCCGAATTTATGGGCAGGAATTGGTTTAGTCCGTGGTGGTGCTGGCACAGCTTTAGTAGGCGATCCCGATACCGTTGCTCAGAGAATGCTGGAATATCAAGAAATAGGTATCGATACTTTTATCTTCTCTGGTTATCCTCATCTAGAAGAAGCATATCGGGTAGCAGAATTACTTTTCCCTCGTTTACCCCTAGACAATCAGCCAATAGTAGAACCGCAACTATTGAGTCCCTTTGGCGAGGTTGTAGCCAACCAAGAATTCCCCAAACAGCAAATCGCCACCGTAGATTAAAAAACACTCTGCGTACCTCTGCGTTTAAAAACCTCAAAGCCTCTTATCTAACATGACAAATATATTAGCGATCGCCGGCAGCCCCTCTCACCCCTCCAGAACCTACGCCATTCTTGAACACGCTGCTAAAACTCTATCGCAGCAAGGATTAAATCTAGATATAATCTCAGTGCGAGATATACCTGCCGAAGACTTAGCTTATGGACGTTACGATAGTCTCGCGTTAGAAAAACCAAAAGCCCTCCTAGAAAAAGCAAGCGGTGTAATTATTGCAACTCCCATTTATAAAGCAGCCTACACAGGTGTACTGAAAGCATTTCTAGATTTATTACCCCAGAAAGCTTTGGCAGGGAAAGTTGTGCTACCTATAGCTACAGGTGGGACAATCGCTCATTTATTATCAGTAGAGTATGCCTTAAAACCTGTGCTATCTGAATTAGGCGCACGCCATATATTGAGTACAGTGTACGCAGTCGATAAGCAAATTCAAATCCAGCCAGATGGTAGCGTGCAACTCGATGAGGAAATAAACCAAAGATTGCAAGATGTCCTCAAAGAGTTTGCTCTAGCGGTGAATCATTCCCAGAATGCTGCCAAAGAATTTGTCCATGCTGGCTAGTTAATCAGAGTTATCGTTACTCCCTTCTCACTAGCAGCTGGGTGATTTCCATCCATCTGCTATTTTTTATTCCCCACGCCATCCCTGGTTATAGATAAAATTTAAAAATTTTCCAGGTACGCCCCACCGTAGGCAATCGCAGATGCTGAATCATCCACTGCGATCGCTTTTTTATGCCTTTAAGTGCAACTCCTTTGTCTAAAGATATTTAGTGGCATTCTTAAAAATCATGAAATTAACACATTCTTGACCGGGATTATGGTGTTTACTATTGCTATTTCATCTAGATATCTGTAGTATCTAGTACTAAACCTCTAAATACTAAATTTAGATCGACTAACTGTAGATTAAACCAAGGAGTCCAAAGTCATATGTGGACGGATATCTGGAATCGATGGAAACACACTTCTTTGAGAAGCTTTGTGTCACTGTTTTTAATGGGAGTCATTTTGAGTGTAGCGATCGCAGAATATTCTTATGCCACAACAGAAGTTTCTTCAACTCACCCCAATTGATAGCCGCATTCGTATACCTCAGCATTACCAGCGTCAACCTTTGATTTCTGGTTTGGTGTCCCGCTACAGTCACGGTCAACATCACCGCAGCGATGCTCACGCCAACAGAAAACTATGGTTGGTTTGATTTAGACCTTTGGGGTAAACCACAGCAACTTTTTTCTAGTTTCAATCACTTAAAAACGCTACAGTTACCACCGTGGTTAGATGCATCTTCTTTGCATGGACATCTCATTTAAATAAAGCGAATGTTTGTCTATGATTTTATTTATTAATCAATGTAGCAGAATGAATCAACTGCGGGTGCGTTTATATATTCCTCAATATTACAGATAAGAATGCGTATTTTAGTTGAAAATGTTTCTAAGCACTATTGTTTCTCCGAGTGAAAAAGTATTTCTGCGCCCATACCATATCTTGATTAGGAAGAATCCCGACGAGGATACAACTGCTGCGACCGTTGACTTGGTTGGTAGATAGATGAAAATCAACGTCTAACTGCTAAAATACAATAAATTTATCAATTTACAGTAGTATTATGACAAATAGCTTAAAAAAACAAAACTATACGCTCTTGGATCTGTCTGCGAAAGTGGAATATGCGCTATTGGCACTTTTAGAACTAGCCAACCATTATGTTCACAAAACACCCACAACTATGAGTGACATATCTGCCAAGCATCCAATACCAGAGCGTTATCTAGAGCAGATACTTTCCAGTTTGCGGCGGGCGGGTGTTGTACAGAGTCAACGTGGCTCTAAAGGTGGTTTTGTTTTAGCGCGTGAACCTCGCCAATTAACGTTATTAGAGGTCGTGATTATGTTGGATGGAGAACAGAAAGAAAAAGAGTCTCCTTCTGAAGAAAATTTGGAAAAAATTTTGGTGTCGGAGATTTGGCAGCAAGCAGATGTTGCCGCACAAACTATTTTGAGTCAATATACCATCCAAGACTTGTGTGACCAGCGCGAAGCACGTTTACAGAAGAGTCAGATGTATTACATTTAGCAACATACTAGGTCAAAGTCTAAATCCCGCAAGGGAACAACTAGGAAATCTAAAAAGTGATTTTTAGAGAGCTTTCGTCCTTGAGGGCAAAGAGATGTCACCAGAGTTGGAAATAACTGCATTCAATTAGAAACTTCCAAATTCAAAAATATTCAACAGACATAGGAGTGAAAAATAACTTAGAGACGTAGCAGTGCTAAGTCTCTAAAAGGATTACAGGTAAATCTTTCACTCCAGAATATAACTACTCAAATAATCTAGAGGAACTGTGAACACATAGTATAGTACGCCCCCACCGAGGAGAACCACAGCTAGACTCGCCATAAGTATCCAACGGTCTGGCGGTTGATAGGTATCCTCATCAATATCTCGACGAACAGCGAAATAATGCTGAGTTGAAAGTAATACTGTTAACACACCAACTAAGGCAAATGCTAAACCTAACTTCCAACCATTACCAGGAGGTTGTGGTGCTAATGGAGGTCTAATGATTCGCAATCGCACAATCAAAACACCAAAACCCATGAGCGCAATACCACTTCGCATCCATGCCAGATAGGTACGTTCATTTGCTAAGTGATCCCGAATTCGGTCTGACCTATACTTCTTTTTTTCTAAATTCTTCACTTCTAATTTTTCTGCTTCTATCTTCATGCAATTTATGTGTTCAAATAGTTATTCAAGATTTTCAATGTTTAATTTATTTTACAAAAAATAACAACATTAAAAAAATAATGTGGACTTCTTTCTCAAAAGTTTACATCTAAGTAATTGATTTGCTTAAATTATTTGATAAATTGTTTTTATTGAATCACCAGTAATTAATATATTACTTACTTGCCTATGTCTTTAAACATATAATAATATAAATTGAAAACAAAAGAGCCAGAACAATTCTGACTCATAGTTTTTATTCAAGATTCTAGCTGAATTTACCTATTCCATCTGTACTAGTCACTTAATCCTCAATTTTCGCAGTAGTAATTCCAGCATCTAGTGCGGCTTTCAAATTTTCAGGAATAACCCAGTTAACTTCACCTGATTGAAAAACTTTCGCAGGTGGAAGATTGAATTCAATTTCTCCAGTTTCGGGGTTGGTTGTCGCAACTAAACGAGTTCCATGAACAATCTTAAAAGCTTGAGCAGGTGTGGCTGCTTGTTCTTCTGTAGCAGCTTGTCCAGGAATATAAACACCTTGACAGTCCCACTCGTCATCCGTTTCTGCGCCACTAGGGAGCAGATATAATTCGTTGTCGTAGGTTGAGGTAGATTTTTTGGGCTTCTCACCGTATATTAACAGTGTTTTATCGGTTTCATTGCGACAAATTCCTACAGGATCTTCACTATTTTCCAAAATATACTTTTGGTATTTCAAATTAGTAATTTTTTGCTCAATTTCTGGTGTAACTCCTTGGGCTTGTTTATCCTGTAAAGCAGATTCTAATGATTTGGTAATTTCTATATAGTCTGGATCATTAGCTAATTTTTTTCCTGCCCAAGATGGTTGAGCAATCATCAAGTTTACTAGTAGCAATAAGCAAACAAGCGTAATTTTAACAAGAGAGCTTTTGAAAAATTTCATGTGTTTCTCCTAAGAAATTATTTTTTTCGGATACTAACTACCTAATTTAAGGTATTAATTGAGCATTATTTCATCTGTCTGTTGATGCAGTTTACACGTATAAAAGCTCATTTTTGTCTAACTCCAGGTATAACTTCGGCTTCAGATGATCCCAAAGAAAATCCATAATTTTCTCGCCAAATGTTATTGCCTAAAATTAACAGGTAAGAACCAATACTTACACAGGTAGCGACAACTAAGGCTGGAGTTTCTAACGTTTGGCTTTCTATTAAAATAGAAACACCTAATCCCATTAAAATAAAGGGAACTAAAGAATTACCATAGCGAGTAATTGCAGAAGCGATCGCCTTGATCTGAGTTAAGTGATAGGCTGTATAACACCACACACCTACCATCACGAAGAAAACTACCAAAATCACAAGTAAGTTATCCCATGTATTGGTAGCAAACATTGGCATATAAATACTGATATTGTCACTACCATTGGCGATGGTAACTGCTGCTACACCATAGGTTTGGGGTGAAAGGAAATTGCTCCACCAAGCTTGCGAAGATTCAAGAGGATTTAAATCCTCTGTATCGCTAGTCTCTTGATTTAGTAAACGATTGATGCCAATCATGATTGGAACAATACCGAGTAGACCAATCCAAGATTCTGGTAGGATAAACTTGCCAAAGAAGCTGGGTAAACTGGCGACTACTAACGCACTAAAACCTAAATACTGACCGATAACGATGTGACGTCGGCGAAAGCAAGTATTTACCTGTGAGAAAAACAGCGACAGAACAATGATATCGTCGAGATTGGTAGCAGCAAAAGCTGTGAGTCCTGTAGGAATAGCAGTCAGTAGTTCGCTCATCGGTGCGTCGTTTCTCCTAAATGGTAGTGACTCTCAAGCATCTATATCGGTGAGATAGAGGTTGCGAGTGGTGAAAATTCGGAATTTCAGAAAATCATTAGTGTAGTTAGCACTTTCGCTAAAGGCATAGTTTCAGTAATCAAAAACCTAACCCCCCGGTCTTTCTCTTGTAGGCAAGAGGGGAAGCTAAACTCCCCTCTCCTCGTAGGAGAGGGGTAGGGGGAGAGGTTCTTCCAGAATTACTGAATTGGTGTTCTAGAGGCATAGTTTCACTCTATGGCTACTTATCAATAAGAGCAAACAGTCTTTTTTGTTATATCCATAAACTGAGTTGATGGATATGCCGATATAACTGCAACCACGTAATTGAGGACATTGAGAGCTATCTACAGTTTTCCGCTAAGTTTACCGTATAATTCTTTCAGGGTGTTCAAAATCACTACTATACAACCCTGTACATATTCCAAATGACGCTGGAACAGTTGCGAATTTTTTTAGCCGTGGCGGAAATGCTGCACTTTACCCGTGCAGCGGAAGCACTTTATATTACTCAACCAGCAGTCAGTGCTGCTATTCAAACTTTAGAGACAGAATATGGTGTCAGGTTATTTCATCGCATCGGTCGTCATATTGAAATCACAGATGCTGGCAAATTATTACAAGGTGAGGCGCAAAAAATTCTTGATCATGTACAGTTAACAGAACGTGGCTTGAAGGAATTAAATAATCTGCAACGGGGGGAATTGAAGATAGGTGCAAGTCTCACGGTTGGTAACTATTGGCTACCCGAAAAAATTAGCCAGTTTAAGCAGTTATATCCAGGCATTTTTATAAATTGTCAGTTGGGAAATGCGGAAGAAATTTGTGAAGGAACTGCTGTAGGTATGTATGATTTGGGTTTGGTTACAGGGGATATTAAACCATCGTTACAGCAATCTTTAGAGCAAGACGAAGTAGGAAGCGATCGCCTGCAAATTGTTGTAGGTAAATCTCACCCTTGGTATCAAAGTGCGGAGATTTATTTAGATGAATTATTCAGCACAAGTTGGGTGATGCGTGAATCTGGTTCTGGTGCACAGCAGATGTTTGAACAAGCCTTACAAAGTTGGGGAATTGAACCTAGTAACCTGGATGTTGTACTTAACCTCAACACTAGTGAAATGGTAAAAGCAGTTGTAGAAAGTGGTGTTGGTGCAGCTGCACTTCCAGAATCAATGGTGAAAAAAGAATTACAACTAGGAACATTACACGCTGTACAAATTACCAACCCCAAAAAACAATCTAAAAAAGAATTAGAAATTCTCCAGCCAATTTGGAAACTAAAACACCGTCAACGTTTTCATACACGAGTCATGATAGCTTTTGAAAATATGCTTATGCAAAAGAATGTACAAGCGGCTTAGTTTGATAATGGTTGCTTTTTTACTAAAATTGCTAAACAAATACAACTTGCTAATAGCTTTATCAGGCTTAAAGCTTCTGTTTTTAAAATAATTATTCCACCCACTATTATTAATACAAAAGGTAAAATATAGCTGCTATACTGACTTAACTGATACACTATTTTTGTTTGATAAGTAAATTTATAAGCTAGATAGCAGCAAATTGCTATTAATATAAAAAACACTCCAATAATAATTATAAAATCAACTATATTACTACTAGCAAATAATGGCACATAGACGCTGATATTATCACTACCATTGGCGATGGTGATGGCTGCAACATTGTAAGTCCTTGCATTGAAAAAACTTGTAATGTTTGCATCTTGATATTCTGCTGATGCGAACGCCACCTCTAAAGTTTGATTTTCCTCTCGATTGATCAAACTACTGATACCTATCGTCATCGGTATTAATCCCAGCAGTCCAATCCAGTTGGGTGGTATGATTAATCCACCAAATAACCCAGGAAGACTAGCAATAATTAACACTGTAAAGCCCAAGTATTGACCAGCAACAATGTGCCGAGACTTGAAGCTAGAATTTAGCTGAGAAAACAGCAGTAATAAAATAACGATATCATCAATATTAGTGGCAAAGAAGGCTGAGATTCCTACTAAGAGTGTAGTAATTAACTCACTCATTACAGAGTATCCTGATTTGTTTGCTGAATTTTAATTAGTTAATCATTATTTTTGATCATCCCACATGAGTAATATTATCACAACTATTACAGATGGGATTGTTGCTTTTACTGTCACAAATATTGATAATATTGTTTCCTAATGCTGTTAGGATTATCTATATTGATGAGAAGTGAAACGTATCTGCTATTACCTAGCATTGCCATGTTTTCTAATTAGACAAATGTGAAGCTCTTAGTCTAATAAACCAACTTTAAGCTCACCATCATTAATATAAAGTAAACCATAAACCGCAGTGGTTTTTGCGGCGCAATTTGACAGATTTTAGATCCTAGCAATACTCCTGGTACTGAGCCGAGCCATATCGGTAGTACTAAACTCCAATCAACTGTTCCCAAGGTGAGATGTCCAACAGCAGTAAATAGTAAGAGAATTGCGGCTTGGGAAATATCTGTACCAACTAACTTACGTGCATCCAAACGAAAAAATGCAATCAGCGCCAAAGCAAACATTGAACCAGAAGCAACACTTGTTAGACCCACAATACAGCCTAAAAATGCTCCTACACTTACTGTCTGCAAACGTCCTAGTTGAGTGTTTAAGTCAAATTTGGGTAGTTCAGGTAGTTGTAATTGAGGAAAGAAGGTCAATAGCAGCATTTGCACTAATGCCAAAAGAGTGACTGATAAAATCGTCATACCCAACAAATGCAGCATAACGCTGTTCAGGTTATGCTCGGACTTGAGTTTAATCAAGTGCAGTATCCCTACTCCCAACAAAGAACCGGGAACACTCCCTAAAGCCAGCCACTTCACTACTTCTCTATCGAGGGTTTGTTGCTGCCAATGTTTGATGCTACCAACGACTTTCATTAATGTCGCCGCCACCACATCAGAACTTATTGCTACGGCAGGTGGTACTTGAAAAACAAAAATTAACATTGGGGTGATGAGAGAAGCACCACCAATTCCTGTCAAACCAACAACAATACCAACTAGAAAGCTGAAGAGAGGCAATAATAAAAAATCCATACTCCTGTCCTTAACCGGGGTTTTGCGAATGCAGGTTGGTTTAGCTGAAACTAAAAGACTGCTTGTAACGCTGGTGTGCAGAACCTTTCATGTAACTACAAGTTTTGAATGACTGCTGAAAAAACTCAAAAAGTACTAAAGACTGATCGACTTACCGTATTTTAAAATTAAAAGGAGTAAAAGTCCATGTTTTAGTAAAGCCGTACAAATTTCCTGTATTAATAAATACAACTAGGAAAAGATTTTTTTATAAAAACGTCTAATAACAAACATTTTGACTTCAGTAACAAAATTATAATAGTATTTTAAAAAACTACATTAATTGCACCGTACTACCGTATTTGACATGCCAGAGTTAGAAAAAGTCAACAATGAAAATCAACAAACACCAAAGCAGCGTTCGCCCATTGGGTTTGTGCAAAAATTGTTAATTACCTATTGGCGTTCTTTGTTGCTGCTGTTCGTAGGAATATATTTACCCCTGCAAATTTTTGGACTGCTGGCGTTAGAGGTGCGGTACAACGAGGGTGGTTTTCCTTGGGATTTACCGATTCTGGTGAAGGTTCACTCTCTAGCACAGCCACAGTTAGATGTATTCGCCACGATTGTGACAAAGTTGGGTTCTTTTTGGATTGTGTTACCTGTTCTGAGTGCGATCGCACTTATTTTACTAGTGCAACGTCGCTGGCGATCGCTCACATATTTACTGATTACTGCTGCTGGTAGTGCTACGATCAACCGCACAGCCAAAGAATTTTGGCACAGAGTACGTCCTGATTTGTGGACTTCAGCTGCTCCAGAGTTTGATTATTCATTCCCCAGTGGTCATGCTATGACGAGTATGACCTTGATTGCTCTTTTGATAGTTTTAACTTGGGGTAGTATTTGGTGCTGGTTAACGGTGATTTTGGGTAGTGTGTATATCTTGGTCATTGGCTGGACACGCCTATACTTGGGAGTACACTTTCCCAGTGACATTATTGCAGGTTGGATGGTAGCGATCGCTTGGGCAATTGGCGTGAGTTTAATTATTCGACCATTATCACAGTCAGCAAATATTACCAGTGGAAAACCAGTGAGTGAAACGAAGTTACTTCCTGAAGAACAGTAACTGCTCAATAAAGAATAAAAATTTTCAGTTGTGCATATAGAGTTAATTCATACAAAAAATTTACGTATAATTAAGTATTTTTGTGATTCAAACTTTTGTCTGGCTCTAGACTTTTTGGAATTTTTATTCTAAAGTACGGTTAGTGGATAGAATTACCGTAAAACATGAATGAGATCAAAAAGAGTGATCAAGAGTTGCTATCACAAAGTCCAGAAAATTTACCCAAAACTTTATTGCAGAAGCTCAGAGGTGGATTTTTCTTAGTGATTGGATATTTATTATCACCATTATGCTGGTGGAATGATCTAGTATTCAATTTACCAATTGCTTATTTTTTCGGTTATATTTGTAGTCTTTTTGCTCCTAAATTACTTATGCCTTGCGTCATCATTGGTTACTGGTTATCTAACATTATTGGTATTCTGTTGATGCAAGCAGGTGCAATTGATGTATTACAGAAACAAACTCAAGAGCGTAATGTCAAAAAAGAACTATTGACAGGCTTAGTTTCTTCAACTGCCTATACCTTTTTAATTCTGGCATTAATCCATTTTAAAATTCTCGACACTCCTAGCTTTTTTACGGTAGTTAATTAAATAAAAACCCAGTTCTCAAGACTGGGTTAATTTAGAGAAATCCTATTTGAGGTTAAAAAAATAGTACACCTTGGTTTCTGCTTGCTTATTTCTACTTCATTAAAGTATTCTAGAAATTAAAACGGATTACTATATCATAGTCAATTATTTTAATTTTAAAATATCATTTATATTTAAAAGTTTAGGAGCATCCTTAGTCATAATCAAAGGTAATCTGCCATCCCATTTTTCTATTGCCTGCCTTTCTAAAATCTCATTAGTCAAACTATCATGCAGTAATCTATTTATTTCTGCTTCTCCCTTAGCCAAATTAACCTTAGCTTCTGCTTCTTTAGCAGCTTTTATTGCTATAAAATCTGCTCGTTTGGCATCTTGTTTTGCAATTTGTTTGGACTCGACTGCTTCACTGAACTTATCCGAAAAATTGACATTAACCAATGAAATATCATCAACTGCAATATGGTACTCATGCAATCTCGCTGTTAATGTATCATCAATTCCAGATTTTACTTCTCCTCGTTTAGTAACTATTTCTTCTGCGGTATACCTTGCTATAATTGCTTTTAAAACTTCTTCTACCGCAGGATTTATAATTTTATCAACTATATCTTTTTCATCACCAATTTCTTGAAACATTATATTGGTTTCTTCAGGAATAACGTGCCAATTTAATGCTATATCTGTAAAAATATCTTGCAAATCTTTAGAAGAGGCTTCAGCAGATAGTTCTTGTTTTTGGACTCTCACACTGATTTTTTTGACTGTATTTAAAATGGGAACTATGATATGTATTCCTTCGCTTAATACTGTTTCTTGTACCTCGCCAAACTGCATTAACACCCCGCGTTCACCAGCATTTACAACCACAAAAGGTGTCAGTAAAATTGTAATTAAAAATAAAAATGCAGTTATTTTCCCAGCATTATTTGTAAATTTAATTTGTTTCATATTTACCAAGACAATGGCTATACTATTTTGGTAATTTATTCATGAGTATGAATTATACTACATTAAATCGATAAAGATAGTCAAATTTATAAAAAAATATATGAATATGTCATATTGCCCAAGTGTAAATGCTTGGATTACTTGTAATTGTAATTAAAATTTATAGTATATATTCAAATACTTCTGAGTCATATAGGAATCATATTTGATTTCTGAAAAAATCTAAGTATTTGTAGGGTGTGTTAGGCGTAAGCCGTAACGCACCAAAGCCTTAAGAATGGTGCGTTACGCTGTCGCTAACGCACCCTACGTATCTTTTCAAAAATCAAATACTAGTCCTATATCTAAAATAAAACAACCATAGATAAATTATGGGGCAGTATCATCTAGTCTTCTTTGGATAATAATTTCTATCCTGAATCAGCGCATCATTCAGCCATTTCCTAATGGACTAAAAGTGGTAATGGCATCCAATGACTATTGAGAAAGGGGAGGCTGATTTACAGAGACGGTTTGGACAGAAAGCTAGTTAAATAATTGATTGTCGGTGAAACTTCACTGAAATTAAGTGATGTGTTCACCGACAGCTTGTGAAGAAAATTAACTGAACGGTTTCCAACCTGCTAGCAAATTCGGGTAAGCTGTTGGTGTGGGGAAAATTTTCTGGAAGCCAGTTTGACGCTCTTGGGGCTTTTCTTTGCTCATATTCCAGAGGGTTTCATAGAAAAAGAAAGAGACTCCGGCAAACTTGCGATCGCGTACTTTTTGCACTTGTGTCTGAATTTGTTGCATCGGCACAGATCGATTTTTCAACCCAGCCAAAATGCCCACACTCACAGGAATATGGCTTTTTGCCGCTTTCACTTCTGGATACTCTAATTCGCTGATAAAAACATTCAAGTCATCCCGATATATCTGCAAAACTAAATCTTCAATGATTCCTAGCCGTTCCCACTTCTGCCAGTCTGCTAAAAAGTAGTCATAGGAAAAACGTTGAGGATTAGGAGCAACAGAAACGAGGCAATCTTTTTTAGTAGCTTTAATGGCTGTAAATACCCGCTTCATAAACTCGGTGATTTTATTAGCTCTCCAGCGTACCCATTCTGGATCTTTAGAGTTTTTAGAAGGAGCTTTACCACGGTGTTCTTTTTTGTAAAGTGCGACTGTGTAAGCATCGTACCCTAACTCTGATGGTAAGCCAAAATGGTCATCAAATTGAATACCGTCAATATTGTAGTTTCTAACAATTTCAACGATTAAATCTTGAATGAACTGTTGTACTTCTGGGCGAAAGGGATTTAGCCAAACGCGATTATGTGTGCCTTCTTTGACAATCCGAGTTCCATCACTGCGACTCGTGAGCCATTGCGGACGATTTTTAGCTAATAAAGAATCCGCTGGTGCCATAAAGCCAAATTCAAACCAGGGAATCACTGTTAACCCTTTTTGATGTCCCACATCCACAATTTCTTTGAGAATATCTCGTCCTTTTAGCCCGGGTGTAGGATCGAGCGATCGCCCAATAACTTTTTGGGCAACTTTGCTGGGATACAATGTATATCCCCAATTCCAAACCGCCGGATATATGGTGTTAAAATTGAGTTCATCAAGGCGTTGCAAAGATCCCTTGAGGCGATCGCGCTCGAATAACACATCACTATCAATATTCGTTAACCACACTCCCCTTAACTCAGATGCTGGCGTTCGAGGCAGATTAGTTTGAGCGTTCAAGGGAAACGATAGCATCACCGTAGCTACCACGCTCAAGGTAACGATAACGGCAAACAAAAGAGACTTTCTGCTTTGGCGAATATTCCACCAAGAAAGAAACTCAACACACCACTTTACAAACCTTTTCATCATTTGGTTACAAACATCATCATCAAATTATGAACAATCAGCATGAATAGCGATCGTTTCGATTGTAAGCGCTAAAACAATCGCTATTTAATCTCATAGCTGAGGTTTATTATTGAGCGCTTGCTATCAGTTGATTCCAGGCTTTGACTGCTGCTTGTAAATTCGTTGGCAGGTTATTTTGAGAAATATCGTTGTATTGAACCGTACCCTCTTGACTGGTGAGGGTGTAGGTGATATAGTCAGCGGCACCACTGGGGGCTGGGTAGCTCAAATTTTGGAATTTACTAAATTTAGAACGTTCTAGCGATCGCACAAATTGTTGCACCTGTTGCACAGAAACGCTACGAACACTACGTTCAGAATCATTGGCATCACCAATCCGCACGCGAATCAATCGCCCATCTTTGAGTAAAACAGTCTCGTAGGTTCTGCCAGCAAAGCCACCACTGGAGATTTGCCGAAATACTATATCTCGGTCTAACGGTGATGGTAACTCGCTGGCTGGAATTTGCACAGGAGCTAGTGTAGTGTTGCTAGCTTTTTCATTTAGCCTGACTGCGGAACCTGTCTGATTGGTATGATAAACCAAAGTTTGGTCAACTGCACCGACAACCACCCGCCAGCCTGATACCAAAGCTTGGGTACAGAATTCATCAGCATTAGCTAATTCTAAACAGCCATCTTTCCAAGTTTGCTGTTGAGCTTGAATGATGGTTAGCTGAGAAATTGGCTGTTGCAAACGTCTGGATGCAGCTTGCAAAACAGCATTTTTTACAGATGCAGGTAATTTATCTGGCAGATTTTCTGAGGGAGTGTTTGCCGAAGCTAAACGTAGCGATCGCCCATTGTTATTGGTATGATAAATCCACTTTTGTTTGCCATTAGACACCACAATCCGCCAACCAGGAACTAACGCTTGGGTACAGAATTCATCAGGTTGAGGCAGTTCTAAGCAACCATCGCGCCAAGTCTGTTGATTATGATCAATAATTTGCAGTTGTCTAATAAAAATTCCCTGTCTGCGGGCTAAATCTCGCAGCACCGCATTAGCTACTGGACGTGGCAAGCGGTTTCGTTTAACATTGTCTTTGAGAACTTCATTGCTTGTTTCTAGGGAGAAGTTGTTAGAAGCACCCGTAGCACCTTTGATAAGTGTTAAACCGCTAGCAACAGATAAAATTCCAGTCAAAATCAAAGCAGTGAAAATTCGCCTTTGATTGGTGTTAAAGTAGTTTTTCAGCATGATTTTCATAGTAATATAATGATGTTAGTCGGGAGTGATACAACTCAGAAATAATATCCAGCGACTAACAGACAATAAAGCATATAATTCTCGAACTTCACCATTTGGAATCAATTTAGTATCTATTTTCTGAAACAGATATAAAGACAGACGATAATGTACTGATTGTTTGTTCCTTATAGCGATTCCCATGTGAATGGGGGCACAGCATTACCATGTTCCTATAACTATCTGTATTCATCTGTGGTTAATTATTTTTTCTATACCTTACCCATGCAATAACAGCTATATAGAAATTTTGGATGAAAATTCACTCAATCAAAACGTCCTATAGTCCTATTGCAATCAAGTAAAAACTCAGAAGCTCAGGCTTTATTAGATGAAAAGTTCCTTAGAGAAGGTAATCCACCCGCTCTCTGGGAAAATCGCTTGCGAAGAAAGCTTGCAATATTCTTTGCCTCACCTTCGTCAGCGAGGGTTCAACAAAATTAATTTTAGAAAAGAATGCGACAGAATGGTAGTTTAAGTATTGCTCGGTTCAACCTAGCGTATACAATATTTTTAAATTAATCTTAGGCAATATTACGCGCTGATGGCTTGTTGTTCAGCTTCAACTAACTGATTGTGAGGTATATCAAATCTAATAGTACTGGCTGCCCAGTCTTTGAAATCGGGTGCTAGCCAGACTAGCTTGCACAGAATTTCATCATTCACCCACAACACTAACGGAAACCGGAACTGTTTCCGAAACTCATCTCGCATGATGTTGGTACTGATGATTAGTTCGTTAATTTCCACTACAGATTCTAAACCCCGTACCATCAAAGCTTCGGGTTGAGTAGCACCAATTGCAGTTGTAATAGCTGTATACAATGTGTCTGCCGCAGGTGAGAGCAGGATTTCGTGGATGTCTGCTGATGAAAATTCTGTTAACACATTCAGCACTTGCTGTTGCCTTTCAACAGAGTTACAACAAGCTAATAATAGTGAAAACTCCCCAGCAGAAACCATCATCGCCCTTGCTAGCCTCTTAGTGGCTGCTGTGCTGCTAGCTGTGCCGTTTTCCGAATTACTTAGGCTGATCATTAAAAAATCCTGCTTTTAATTTTAAAAATATCTGAGCAATATTCAGTTATTCTACCCTATGAATTTTTACTTAAAAGTGTTAAGTGGGGAATTTGGATGAGGTTTTTCCTTTATAGCAAGCATAATACTACGTATTGTCTAACGAAGGAGGATATCATGTATTATCCCACACTTACAATTAAAGGATAATGTAAAGGTAGTATCAAAATCATGTAAGCAAAAGATAATGCAAGCAAAAGGAAGCAGTTAGAGAATTAGAAAGTTAATTATCACTGTATTTTCATAGATTGATTTTGGCATCTTCCATTGGTTAAGTAATTAAAATTTAATATAAAGTTAAAAAAATGCTCAGTATAAAATTAGCAACAGACATTGGGAATTAAGCTCATCCCAACCCTAAAAGGGGATGGGATTTCATATTGACTGATGACTGTGAACCGTCATCAGTCAAGAGTTAACGGCGGGGCGGCTATCCCAGACACCTCTTGTTCGCACAGTGTAGAGAAGAAGTGGGCTTCGCGCCGTCTTGGTGAGAGAAAACTTAACTGGCTACTGGTTTACTGTTGCCTACGGTAAGCTGGCTACAAATCATTTTCCCTTTAACCATTTCGGGGCGGGTGTAGAGTCTGGAGTATTGAAATCGGATCAGCCCAAGATGCGACAATCTCCATCCATCAAAATTAACTCATCCGTTTGATAGAACTGTAGATCGAAGATGTCGCCTCGTTAGTCAGAGGGCGCAGAATTTTTAGCTTTCTAAGATCAGTTCAGAACATCTGAAATATAACAAGTCATGCATTAAGAAAAATCTGGAGGGAAAATGCAACACGATGAGTTTATTGGACAGGTGCAAAATCGCGCCCGTCTCAGTTCGCGTGGTGATGCAGAACTCGCAACCCGTGCTACTTTGGAGACATTGGCAGAACGCCTCGCTGGAGGTGAACCTTTCAATGCTGCTGCCCAACTGCCAAGAGGTATTGCAGAATATCTGCGACATGAATATGCAGGATCTGGAGAACGCTTCTCTCTAGATGAGTTTTTTAGGCGAGTCAGCCAAAGAGAAAGTGTAGACCTTCCAAATGCTGTTCACCATGCCCGTGTAGTCATTGAGGTATTGAGTGAAGCGATTAGCAGTGGCGAAATCAATGATATTCGCTCTCAACTCCCATCGGAATTCGATCCATTGTTTGAGGCGGGCAGCCAAGGACGAATGCGTGTAAATACTTAATTTATTTGGAAAATAATCAGGAGTGTCACACCATGTTATTCAAAGACCGGAGGTTTGCGGGTCAAGTTTTAGCTAAGGAGTTAGCCGCTTATACTAACCGCCCAGATGTTGTAGTATTAGGGCTACCAAGGGGTGGGGTACCCGTTGCCTTTGAAGTTGCCGAAGCGTTAAATGCTCCCTTAGATGTTTTGGTGGTACGTAAATTGGGTGTGCCCGATCAAGAGGAATTAGCTATGGGAGCGATCGCTTCTGGTGGTGTGCGGATAGTCAACGAATATATTCTCAGCCTAGTGAAGGTATCCGACGAAGTAATTGCCAGGGTTGCGCTGCAAGAAGAACGCGAGTTAGAACGGCGGGAACGGCTTTATCGAGGCAATCGTCCCTTAAGAGATTTACAGGGACGCACCGTTATCTTGGTAGATGATGGTTTAGCCACGGGTGCAACTATGTGGGCTGCTGTCGTGGCTGTGCGAAAACAGCAACCCGCTCAGATTGTGATTGCTGTACCTGTGGCCGCACCCGAAACTTGCCATGAGTTAGAAACTGAGGTGGATAAAATTGTTTGCGTCTCGACACCCAGCCCTTTCCACAGCGTTGGTCTTTGGTACGAAAACTTTCCCCAAACTACAGATGAAGAAGTCTGTGACTTACTTGCAAAAACTGCAAAGAACGGTGAAGCAATATCTTTCGGCATGTAGATAAGCTTTGATGCTTGGGAATGGCAAGATTAAGTTTCTGATTTTATGTCCGCTTAAATAAGCATAAGAGCAATAGCAGAAAGACTACAACAAATTATCTGTGATGTCTCGTAATGAAAACAGATGGCGAATCTGGCTCATGGAAATTATGCCTAATCATATTGTCCGATTCGTTTAGACATACACTTAAGCCTAAAAGCCTTAAATATTTAGCTTTGATTATAGCCGTATGCCTGTTGAACTGAGGTTGCCTTCTAATAACCTCCAACCCTTGAAGAAAAAAATGGAGAAATATATGAGGGAACCAGGAATACAGCTAGGCTTACTAATTGACCACAAGCATCGCCGAGTCTATATTTATCGTCCTGATGTACCAGAGGAATGTCTGGAAAATCCCGCGGCTATTCACGGTGAATCAGTATTACCTGGGTTTATTTTGAATATGAGTAAAGTTTGGTAGTGTAGGCATCGTAGGATTTTAGGCAAATCAGATGTGAATCATGCCACCGCTATAAGCCAAAATTTTGATAGATACTCACACAGGTACAGTCCAAATGGATATTAAAAATGGCTTCGTCGGCGCTGTTGGCAACACACCTCTGATTCGCTTAAACAGCTTCAGCGAAGAAACAGGTTGTGAAATCCTTGCTAAAGCAGAATTTCTTAATCCTGGCGGTTCCGTCAAAGACCGCGCCGCACTTTATATCATTGAAGATGCAGAAGAGAAAGGTCTACTCAAACCCGGTGGTACTGTTGTAGAAGGAACTGCTGGTAATACTGGCATTGGACTGGCGCATATTTGCAACGCTAAAGGCTACAAATGCCTAATTATTATTCCCGATACTCAGTCCCAAGAAAAAATAGACGCACTGACAGCACTCGGCGCAGAAGTCCGTCCCGTCCCTGCTGTACCCTACAAAGACCCAAACAACTACGTCAAGCTATCTGGCAGAGTCGCTGCTGAGTTGGAAAACGCTATTTGGGCAAATCAGTTTGATAACTTAGCCAACCGCCGCGCCCACTACGAAACCACAGGGCCAGAAATTTGGAAACAGACAGATGGTAAAATAGATGCATGGACAGCTGCAACTGGTACTGGTGGTACTTATGCTGGTGTGGCGTTGTACTTGAAAGAACAAAATCCGGCAATTAAATGCATTGTAGCCGATCCACTAGGTAGTGGACTTTATAGCTATGTCAAAACCGGCGAAATCAACATAGAAGGAAATTCTATCACCGAAGGCATCGGTAATGGTCGTGTCACAGCCAATATGGAAGGCGCGCCTGCTGATGATGCCATCCAAATAGATGACCAAGAAGCTTTGCGGGTAGTTTACCAACTACTGAGGAAAGATGGGCTGTTAATGGGCGGTTCAACGGGTATTAATGTTGGCGCAGCTGTTGCCTTAGCGAAGCAGTTGGGGCCAGGACATACCATTGTCACCATCTTGTGTGATAGTGGTTCCCGGTATCAGTCGCGGATATTCAACCGTGAATGGCTAGCCTCAAAAGGACTTTCAATAGATTAGTGATGGGTTATTGGGATGGGGCATGGGTTATTTATTTATTCTCCCTCATCTCCCTCATCTCCCCTCTCTCCCCTCTGTGTCCTCTGCGCCTCTGTGGTTCGTTAAAAAATGTCAAACATAACTCAATCATCAAACTTCCCCACAATAGACCAACCCTCTTCTCCTAGATGTGTGCGGGTTTGTCAAAATCGTACCTGTAAAAAGCAAGGTGCAGTCAAGGTTTTAGCAGCTTTTGCGGCTTTGCCAATCCCTGGTGTAACGGTAACGGCTAGCAGCTGTTTGGGACAATGTGGCAATGGGCCGATGGTACTGATATTACCCGATATGGTCTGGTATAGCGGCGTTAAACCTGATGAAGTATCTCTACTGGTAGAAGATCATTTGCTAGGTGGTCAAAAAGTCAAACAGATGCTCTATTATCGGTTTCATCCCCAGAAATAAAGCTAAATTTTCAATATCAGGGTCTGCAATCTTGTTGACTGAAGTGAGGCATCCAATGAATATCCAGCAGTTGCGTCAATCCTTAAAACAAAAGTGGCTGATTTACTACGAGCAAAATATTACTTGGCTGGTCAAAATGCGAATTTGGGGCACTTACGATGGTCTGCGGCGTCCTTTGTCCGGTTTTATTTTGGCAACACTCTCTGTTTTAGAACCCCAGTTTGATGAAATACTTTCTTTTATGCTGGATCTGAATAACGATCCAGATAAAATAGTCGCTGCTTTAGGTCTTAACTTCAATCCTGATGAAGAGTTACGTTTAATAAAATCAGAATATTCTATGGCTGCAAGCCAAATTGAAAGCGAGTCGCTAGATGAGAAGCATTCTGAGGATAAACATTTGTCATCGGCTGTAACTACCAGCGAGATTGCGCTTCATTCTCTTGCCAAGACTCTAGACTCCAACTTGTCACGCGCCGATCAACTTGTGCCATCGATTACAGCTACTGCTGAGGTAGTTCGCACACGCAAACCTGAGTTGGTAGTAGCAAATGCAACTAAAATTGCTCCAGATACTCCGGCAAAAACACCATCCTCCGGTTTTCTAAGGGAATATCAACCAATAGGATCGCACTCTGCCCTGACAATGACTGCTGAGGTTAATAGCAAAGCCAAGACTATGCCATCTATGGCGTTAGCTACCGAGGTTAAGAACAACGCACTATCTGTCCGAATCCCTGTAGGCGCATTGCTGGCAATTACTACTGAGATTAACAGTAATGGCAAACCAGTGCGATCGCTAGCAATTACTACTGAGGTTAAAAGCAATGGCAAACAACCGAATATTCAACCACAAAATGTTAAAAGCAAAGTAAATTTACCAACCACGAATGCCCGCAGTCTAGCTTCTTGGGTAGATGAATTTTGTTACGGCGCTAGGAATAAAGAAGATGTTTTGACTTGAATTGCTTACGGGTACTCGTGAGAAACAAAGGGAATTTCTACTATTTCACCTTCAGTTTCTCCCACTTTAACTTTTAAGCCTACGCCACCAGCTTTGGTGCGAATGTAACCTAGTCCAAAATAACCATCAGCCGTTTCTGTGTAGCTGGTAAGTTTGCCGACCTTTTCATCTCCAACTGCGATCGCACTTCCAACTGACGCAGGAGCACTAAGGCGGATACCCAAAAGGTGTTGTTTTACACCTTTATATGTATTTAACCGAGCGATGGTTTCTTGCCCAATATAGCAACCTTTATTAAAAGAAATTGTTTGCCATAAACCAACTTCCAGAGGATTGTAATCATCTGTGAGTTCCGAATCTGGGGCGGGGCGACCTTGTAAGATTCGTAAAGCATCCCAAGCGCGATCGCTCATCTCTACCGCCCCAGCTTCTAATAGTTTGTTCCACACTGTTGCTTTGTCAGTATGGGGGAAAGTAAAGGTGTATCCAGGAGCAGCTAACCCACTACCCACAGCAATCCGCACTCCTTCAGCTGGAGCGATCGTGTATACTTTGTGACTACCGTAAGGTTGCCCGATGAGTTCGCCAATACCCAACTTTTCTAAAACAGCGTCACTTTCTGGGCCAATCAGGCTAAAGGTGTTGGTGTATTCGGTGATATCAGATAATTCCACCTTGTCGGCAAAGAAAATATATTTATCCAGCCATTCCATGAGAAGCTGGCGGCGGTTGGGTGAAACTAGCAAGATTACTGCATCTTCTCTAACGTAGGCGGTTGCTAAATCAATTGTTCTGGCTGTGGAAGTAACGAAAACTGTATCACAACCTTGTCCAGGCTTGAGTATTTGGAAATTGTTAGTACTTTGGTTGTGTAAGAAGTTGAGGCGATCGTCGCCAGACACTTTGATGCGTCCCCAGGCGGTGCGATCGCATATTGCAACCCCTTCTTTTGCGGCTTGGATAGCTGCTGCGTCTTTATCGTCAATTGTAGATGTTGGCATGGTGATGAGAAGTTGCCCTGTTTCAATGTTGTCGCACTGAAAATATTAGCAAATAAGCGTTTGCGGCTTCAATGCACCTCCGATTTTCTTCTAGCGTAGAATCCAATCAAGAGGCAGTGGTGAATAATAAAGACCTATTAGATACAGCAGTTTACAAGTAAGTGAAGTACAAAATGCAGAACTCAAAATCAGAAGTTTATACCAGAATATATCAGTATTTTAACTGTTGTCTTATCCGTTAATACTTACTTAGGATGTAGCACAATATTTTTATTATCTCAGCCATTGTGAAATCTCTTCTACAGACTTACCTAGAACAAGAAATCTGGATACTAGTACGAGATAAGTGGTATTTTGCCACAGTTATTGGAGTTTGGGATGATTTGTTGTGGTTTAAACATAGAACTTACAACAAAGATACAGAAGAGGATACTCTCTGGGAAATGGTTGTCAAAATCGGTGAAGTAATTGCTATTGATAAAGTGAGGTCTGTTATTAGTAGAAAACCAGAGGTGCTTATTTCACGCTTACTAGAAACTGATCAAGGCAGAAGCGATCATCATCTTGATGATGAACATTAATTAGCTCAATAGTGAAGTATCTACACTAACCTTTGCTGTAGAATACTACTGCGAACGGTATAGTGTAGGCTTCCCATCTCATCTGCCATTGCCATATTAGGGACACCACAAAGGTATTTGGGACTTATAGCTATTATTGTATTAACTACCCTCAAGAGAGGCCATCCCTTCTCTACGAGACGCTACGCGTAGCTTGCTTCCTCGTAAGGGTACAATGAGCTACGCCTACGCTAAGACAATGAAGATGTTCGCACAATAGAGGTCTAATATTAATCTGATAGACTATCTTAAATTTGAAATTATAAAAGCTGGTAGCTCAGGGCTGATAACTAATTATGAGTGAAGCCTTATTCTGTATCGAAAATCTACGAGTTGCCTATCCTGGGCGGAGCGGAGAAGAAGCAACCTGGGCGGTTGATGATGTATCTTTTACCTTGCAACCAGGTGAAAGAATGGGATTGGTGGGAGAATCGGGTTGTGGTAAGTCAACTATAGGACGGGCAGTAATGCGTTTACTACCAGCCTCTAGCCGGGTTGAGGGACGGGTAACGTTTCAAGGACAATCGGTATTTGACTTGATGCCTAACCAGTTGCGGAAATTTCGCGGAGAAGCGATCGCCTTAATTTTTCAAGATCCCATGACACGCCTCGATCCGTTGATGACGATTGGTAAGCATTGTATCGAAACCCTTCAGGCGCACTCACCAGAATTATCAACGCGGGAAGCCAAAAAAAAAGCACTTGCTACCTTGGCAAAGGTGAATATTCCAGCCAGTCGCTGGAATCAGTATCCTCATGAGTTTAGTGGTGGAATGCGCCAAAGGGTAGCGATCGCTTTAGCTTTACTCCTCAACCCCAAGTTGATTGTTGCCGATGAACCCACCACCAGTTTAGATGTCACCGTTTCCGCGCAGATATTGAAAGAATTAACTCGCCTGTGCGGTGAAGAAAACATGGGATTGTTGCTGATTTCTCATGATTTAGCAATGGTGGCTGAGTATTGCGATCGCATTGGCGTTATGTATAACGGCAAAATGGTCGAAATGGGTGCTACAGAAACCGTATTTAGGCAACCTCAACATGAATACACGCGATCGCTCTTAAAAGCAGCTTTACACATTCAAGCAGTAAATGATGATGGAGAATTGATAATTGCCAATGATTCAGAAAAGCAATTACCGATTATTAACGATAAATCCCCAATTTTGAGTGTTACAGAACTAAAGCAACACTATACCATTGAACCTAACTTTATCGAACGACTGTTTAAGACAGAAGCGCAGACAATTAAAGCAGTAGATGGTATTAACCTGAATCTGTATCCAGGAGAAATTCTCGGTTTAGTCGGGGAATCGGGTTGTGGTAAAAGTACGCTATCACGAACAATCTTGCAACTAATTCGTCCCACTAGTGGCAAAGTAGAGTTTTTAGGACAGGATTTAACTACACTGTCGCGTCAAGAAATTCGCTCCTCACGGCGACAAATACAAATGATTTTTCAAGATCCCCATGCTTGTCTCAATCCAGCGATGACAGTGGGACAAAGTATCGCCGACCCTTTATTTATCCACAATCTAGCAGATCCTGTTAAGGCAAAAGAACAGGTTTTGTGGATGCTAGAGAAAGTTGGGTTAACACCGCCAGAAGTGTATTATGAGCGTTACCCATCAGATTTGTCTGGTGGACAACAGCAAAGAGTTGCGATCGCTCGTGCTTTGATTACTCACCCTAAACTTTTAATCTGCGATGAACCCGTAAGTATGTTAGACGCTAGCGTGCAGTCGCAAGTGCTGGATTTGATGTTGCAATTAAAGGAAGAGTTTGAGTTAACTTATCTGTTCATCACTCATGATCTTTGGTTAGCTCGATTTTTGTGCGATCGTATTGCCGTAATGAATGGCGGTAAAATTGTTGAACTTGGACTTACAAAAACTATTTTTGCTAATCCTCAGCACCCTTATACCAAAACCTTACTAGCTGCTGCTCCCTTACTAGCACGCGCTTAACCAAACAAAATCAGGAGTTATGAATTATAAAATTCTTAACTCCTAACTCCTAACTCCTAACTCCTAACTCCTAACTCTCTTCCCTTCCCTCAAGTAATTTAGTTGGTTCACCACTCGAACCATATAGCTCAACAAATCTTTTAAACAGCAACGCAGTCTCATTATTTGAAGTCCTGTTTAAGTTGAATAAACGCCCTATATTTTTCTCAGCTAAAGCTCTCAGATATGGTAAATCTTCAAATAGTGTCAAACAAGAAGCAAAATGCAAGATTATTTGTAATAATGGCTTTGGCCACTCTAGATCACTATAAATATCAATAAAGAACTGATGTTCTGAGTCATTTAACGGGAAAGCATGAAATATCACAATTATCCTTTTGTTATTGTAGACTGGAATACTCAGTTCAACTGTGTAGGGAGTATGTAATATTAAATCCACCTCTACAATCGGTTGTCGCCAAATTCTTAAAGGATTAGCTGGCGAGTCTAATATTGTTTGGAATTTGATTATTCCACCAGTATTTGTCGGCTGAAAGTGGCTAATTTGAAAAATTTTCAGGTTATTAAGGCTAAAGTTATGAACTGTTTCCAAATGCCTTAAGTTCAATAGATGATAAATTTGGCAAATATAAGGAAACGGTAAAATGTACTCCTGGCTAATCATGTGCAGCTTCTTAACTTGAAGTTTATTAGCTTGAGTACGAGCGAGATATTCTTGATATTGGCTGGGCCCTAGATCATTGCTGTTGAAGCTTTCATCAGGCTTGAGATATAGCCAACTTATAAAAAAGAAAGAGGCTGTAAATAGCTGAAATATTTCTATGGGAGATAAGTAACCATCAGCAAATGCAGCGATACTTCTATCTGTTATTCCAAAAAGCCAAGATGGAATACCAAATAGCCAGATATTACTTTTGATTTGATCTATTAAAAGTGCTAGATCAACATTTGAGACATTACTATTTTTATTTATACTTAATTTATCATTTTTTTTTAAACAATTATTAAACATAAGATTATGATTTTACTTAATATTAGTAATCGATAAAGAAGGTTTATATTAATCTTAAATACCAATATATAGTCACAACCTCTATCTTGAGCTGTATATACAAGTTTGATTTATTCATATCCACTTAGAATAAGTTCTCATGAGTCTGGCTCAAAAATTCAAGGCATTGTTACACATAATCCTAAATCCTATGCATAATATCCAGCCATCATAAAATTCTTTGTAAGCTTTGCCATTAAAGAATTTCATATTGTATTCTCTGATGCATAACCTAAAAGTAACAACTTTGCTAAAATCTTTCTGCTTGCTGAGTGCCAAAATTGAAATTATCTAATTTTTACAAAAGTCGTATATAAATAATCTAGATAAAAAGTTGATTTTTCCTGACATGATAAAATTATCTAAGTAGGGAAGCATCAAAAAATCAAACTATGTAAATAGGAATAAATAAAATTGCTATATCTACAGAGGTAACTCAGATATAGGCTATCGTATATCAAAAGGTTAGCAAGACAAAATACTGTTGAACCTGAGAATTGCGGATATAGCACAGAAAGTTGCTAAATCGAATCAGGAGGAATAATTTGTTCTGCGTTAGCTCCTACCAGTTTCGCTTGAGAACTTTTAATGCTCAGTATCCGAAAAATAAAATATTTTATCTTGTTTGATGCCAAGCTATCTGAGGAGAATATGTCGAAACTCCAGTGAGGTTAAGCGATGGTTAATCAGACATACACAGCTGATGTCTTAGTTGTTGGTGGGGGAACCGGAGGCACTGCCGCTGCTATCCAAGCGGCGCGACGGGGAGCCAAAACGATTCTGGTGAGTGAATTTCCTTGGTTAGGGGGAATGCTGACTTCGGCTGGAGTATCTGCACCCGATGGCAATGAATTAGAAGCCTTTCAAACAGGATTATGGGGTGCGTTTTTGCAGAAATTGCGACAACGACAGCCAGGTGGATTAGATAACAGTTGGGTAAGCTTTTTTAGTTACGATCCTCAGATTGGAGCAGAGATTTTTGCCGATTGGGTGCGCGAATTACCAAATTTGCACTGGATTTCTGGAGAAGTGCCAATAGAAGTGTTCCGTCAGGGTGATTCTATTACTGGTGTGCGCTTTGCTGATTTTGCTGTCATGGCCAAGATTATTCTCGACGGCACAGAATTGGGAGATTTATTGGCTTTAGGTGAGATACCTTACCGCTGGGGCTGGGAATTGCAATCTGAGTGGGGAGAACCCAGCGCCCCAGTCTCTTTTAACTCTCTAACCAAGAGATATCCGGTGCAAGCGCCCACTTATGTAGTGATTATGCAAGATTTTGGTGAAACGATGTCTACGACGGGCGTAGCTGCGACACCAGAAATTCCGGCTGCGCCTAACTATAATCCATCCCAGTTTACAGATGCTTGGGATAGCTATGGAGCAGAGACGTTTTTGAACTATGGACGTTTGCCTGGTGGCCGATTCATGATTAATTGGCCAATCTGTGGCAATGACTACGGCGAAGGAGTAGGGCGGTTGATAGAGTCAGGTGTAACCAGAGGTGAATTCATCCAAGAATCTCGCTGGCATAGCCAAAATTTTGCCCATTTTATCCAAAATCAGCTTGGTCGTCGCTATGGTTTAGCAGAAAAAGTATTTCCTCACGCCCCTACTGCTTTTGCACTACATCCCTATTACCGGGAAAGCCGTCGCTTAGTAGGGCTAACTACTGTCCGAGAACAGGATATTTTGCCGATTGCTGGAGGCAGGGTTGCATCTATATTTAATGATGCGAGGTTTTGCGTACCACTTCGTGGAAGTAAGCTACGCGAAGCGTCTCCGATAGGAGAAGCGTTCGCCCTACAGCCCTTTGGGCATCCTACGGCAGGCGTTTGCGAAGCGATCGCTGTTGGTAACTATGCTAATGACCATCATTATCCTGGTGTTCAGTTCCCACTGCAAACTAAATCTATCCGATGGGGGGGACGTTGGACTGGAACTCCCTTTACAATTCCCTACAGTTCCTTAATTCCAGCCACAACAGATGGTTTCTTGGTTTGTGAAAAAAATATTTCTGTCTCCCACATTGCCAATGGGGCCACCAGATTACAACCCGTGGTTATGGGCATTGGTCAAGCAGCAGGGATGGCAGCAGCGATGTGTGTTGAGTTAAACTGCCAGCCAAGGGATTTACCTGTTAGGGCGCTGCAAACAGCTTTATTGCAAGATAATCGCTCAAAAACAGCAATTATTCCTTTGTTTAATCTTCCACCCAATCGTTCGGATTGGCTGCATTGGCAACTGTATTACTTAAATAACCCACAAGCCTATCCAGCTAATGGTAATTGCCCTTGCCCATCGTGGGATGAGAACCCTGACTCTGCTTGTGGCAAGGTATTAATTCAGGAAAGTAACTGTTTCAAAGGCATTTTTTACCGCTTAGATCAGCAGGAATACAGATTCACTGTCACAGCACCAACCGCATATCAAGGGCAAAATTGGCAGCTTGTGACTTTGCGATCGCATATCGACGAGCAATTACGCGCTTATCCTCACGAACAATTAGTTACATTGTGGGGTCGTCAGAACCACTTTGGTAATTGGTTATTAGTCGAACATTTAAACGGAGGATAAGAAGAGTTTATTTTCAGTAAAACACAATACTTTTTGGTGAATTGTCCGGATATTAATCAAAAAGCTAAGTATCAGTGAAGTGGAGAGTTCCAAAATAGACATCTGCTATGCGTGCTGCCATTTCACTTTTAGTCTCGAGTCTGGTGTTCGGCCCCTTAGCTTCTAACTACCAAGCAATGGTCAATCACTTATCCTATGGGCTGCTTTCCACGCCTGCTTCGGAACAGTGGCTCTCGGCGGCATCTGAACAAAATCCAGATGATGCGCCACGTCATCGCGGTAGTGGACGCAGAGAAGTGACGCAAAAATCCGGAAATATCTATGCTGTGGTTTAACTACCCTAGGGTAATGCCTTTTTTTTCAAAGGAACCAAATTACCAGAAAACACGATGTTGTGCTAACATCTTTTGCACAGCTTTTCTGGCAGAGATATATACAGTTGACACACGAAAATCTTCAGCGATCGCTTAGTATTTCAACTGCAAGCTTTGTATATCATAAGTTGGTCTCAATCCTAGCGATCAAAACGCAAATTAAATTAAGTGTCTTGATCAACAGCATTACCAACTCCTCAAAAGCTACACAGCTGTTGCTCATATTCCTGAGAAGCTCTGTGTCTCAATCCTCAACGGCTTTAGAAATAGATGTTACTTAGGCTATCAGTTAATCTAAAGCACATCTAATTCAAACATTTTGCTTGTTGAGGAAACAGCCTTAAGCCAACTCCACTTTATTCCCCAATAGGTTTTCTCATACATTAAGTAGCTGATTATCTACATCAGCAACTAATTAATCTTCACTCCGACACCTGTTTAGCGTCTTTTACCGAAGCATAAAATCCCTTTCGTTTCATCTGAGCTTATCTAGGGCATAGATTCGCATAAGTAGTACAAGTTTATTGCATTTGGCAACGAATCTTACTATTCTTGACCTACTCTTACACCCTGCTTCGTTCTCCTCGTAGATGGCTCCCGACAAAATAAATATTAAGAGGGATCTACTAGATTATCTTAGTCATCTTTATTATTCTACACCCAAGGGCAGATGCAAAATTTTGCATTTGCCCTTTTTAGATGAATTTTATTTAAAGAAAAGGGAATGGGGAATTTTAAGAGGCAGAGGGGAAGGAGGCAACGAGCAGGGGGAATTGACACTCTCTCCTGCTTCTTCTTTCCCAATGCCCAATTTATTTCATACAGATGTTTTCTTGCGGTTATTTTCTCTTCCCTGGATGCCGTTGAGGAACATCGGCACAAACTTCTCAATAAACATCTGTGGATCGCGCTGCCAAGCCTTTTGTGCAGCCTGCATCCTAGTAAATTGCAACTCAGGTGCTAGCAAAGTCTGGGGTAAGCGTTCCATCAGGTACTGGGGACGTTGCCAAAGCGGCATAGTATTTGCCACTTCCACCAGGTTGGCAACTCGTCGCAGTTCTGCACCCAAGGTGATATCCATTCCAGCTTCAAAAGCCGCTTGTTCAATTGCAGTATATTTTTGCTTGGCTTGCTCTACTTTCTGCCGATGTTCTGGACTCTTACGTGCAAGTTCTCCTAGCCAGCGATTACCCCACCGGACATGTCCTGCTTCCTCCGGGAGAATTTTTTCAATCGTTTCCCGAATTTTGATGTTTTCTTCTGTCTCCGGTGCTTGCTTGAGTGCATAAATGTGGGCAGAAAAATACTCACAGCCCCGTTTTTCTGTGGCATTAATTGCAGCAAGGGAAGAAATCACAAAATCTTCAAGGTTTTGGACTGGATCTTGTTGTTCGTGGTCGAGCAGGCGTTCAAATTCATTGATATAGGAAGAACCGGGCGGCTTACCAATATCTGCTCCCAGTTCTGCCAACAAGTCAGTCAGCCACATGGCATGACGAGCTTCATCCGAAATGTGATGAGACAAATCCCGCACCAGTTCCCGTGGCTGTCCATTCAGTTTTTCAATTAGGTCAGTCAGGTCTTTGCAACTGCGTTGTTCACTGTAACGGTAGCGGTTGAGGGTAATTAGATGGATTTCGCGATCGCATACTACCCGTTTCAATACCTCTCTGGCACCCAAAACATTCTGAAATTTACGTGGGTAGGTAACTGTCATAGATTATGTAAATTTTTGTAAATATGTATTTGATCGTAACTTAATTTTTTGCAACTACTGTATTTGTGCCGCGTCAGTGAAAAAAAAAGAGTAAAGGTTACACAAACTAATCACTTGAGTTGCACTTAAGTCTCAGACCTTTTAAGTGTAAATAAAAGTAACGAATAAACGTTCAGTCTTCGGAGAGGTGTGTTTTTTGAGGTGAGATAAATCCGAAGTCAGATGTTTTTAGCCATTAAAGGTAGATTAGGGAAGATTTTTCCAGCTTTGGGAAAAAATATCTGATATTGTCAACAAAAGCAAATGTAAATTTATTTAAAAAGTAGCCTATGTTACAGAATTTTTGTTATAGTAGTTTATAGAAAGAACAAAAAAATATATATTCACGAAATAGAGAGGACTATGGTTATGTCTATTGCAGATAAATCTCGTGCATTAATGGTGCGTGAACATCAACAAGTCAAGAATCGCCAACAATCAATGCTGATGCGTGCGGCACAAGAACTTGGTCTTCCTGAAGAAGTATCTCACTACTGGAACCCAATTCAAGGGAAGGTAGATGCTAGCAGTCGGATGATTTATGGCCCCAGCCATGCTTCTATGAGCTAAGTTTCAGGAGTCATAAGTTGGATTTTTTGATTGAATGTCTCAACTGACAAGTCTGGAAAAAAAGCCACCCTCTACTTTAGGGTGGCAAAACTTATTACTTTTTACTTAGATACGACTCTTCATTAAGCATCGTAGTAGAGGTAAAACTCGTAGGGATGAGGACGCAGCTGCAACTGCTTGGCTTCGTTAAGCTTGTAGTCAATCCAATTTTCGATAAAGTCTTCCGTGAATACGCCTGATTCTGTCAAGAAACCGTGATCGTTTTCTAGTGCTTGCAATGCCAGTTCTAAAGAACTTGGAGTTGAGGGAACCTTTGCAAGCTCCTCTGGAGAGAGTTCATAGATATTCTTATCTAAGGGTTCACCAGGATGTATTTTGTTCTTGATGCCATCGATACCAGCACAAAGCATTGCAGCAAATGCCAAGTAGGGATTAGATGTAGCATCTGGACAACGGAATTCTAAACGCTTGGCTTTGGGGTTCTTACCAGATAGAGGAATACGGATAGAAGCAGAACGGTTCCCTTCGGAGTAAGCCAAGTTAACAGGAGCTTCATAACCAGGTACTAAGCGCTTGTATGAGTTGGTACTAGGATTGGTAATTGCCAAGAGCGCTGGTGCGTGTTTGAGAAGACCACCAATGTAGTACAACGCCATATCGCTCAAACCAGCATACTTATCACCTGCAAACAGAGGTTTGCCATCCTTCCAAATAGACTGGTGACAGTGCATTCCCGAACCGTTATCGCCAAAAATCGGTTTTGGCATGAAGGTGACAGTTTTGCCGTATTTCTTGGCAACGTTCTTGATGACATATTTGTAAATCATCAACCAGTCAGCCGCTTCGATCAATTTACCAAAACGAAAACCTAGTTCGCACTGACCACCAGTAGCAACTTCGTGGTGATGCTTTTCAATGGGCACACCTAATTCTGCCATTGTCAACAGCATCTCTGTACGGATATCTTGGAAAGAATCCGTTGGTGAAACTGGGAAATAACCTTCTTTGAAGCGTGGTTTGTAACCCAAGTTGGGTTTTTCATCTGTACCGGCTTTACCGGAATTCCAAGCACCTTCTTCGGAGTCTAAGAAGTAATAGCCTTCGTTAGCAGTTTGGGCAAACCTAGCACTATCAAAGATAAAGAACTCAGCTTCAGGGCCAAAGAAGGCTGTATCACCAAGACCACTGGAAACCAGGTAATCTATTGCTTTTTGGGCAATAACGCGTGGGCAACGGTTGTACGGTTCACCCGTGCGGGGGTCTTTAATACTACAAATTATACTTAGTGTGGGGACTTCCATAAATGGGTCGATCCAAGCAGTGTTGGGGTCGAGTACCATCGTCATGTCCGATTCGTTGATCGCTTTCCAACCCCGAATGCTGGAACCGTCAAAAGCTACGCCATCAGTGAATGCAGTCTCATCGATTTGATTTTGGTACAGTGTGAGGTGCTGCCAAGTCCCTACTGTATCGATGAATTTGAGATCAATCAGCTGAATTTTTTCATCTTGAATTTTCTTCAAGAGTTCTTGTGGTGTTGTCATTGTTACTCCTTCTCTACCAATTTCCTAAAGTAAACCCAGAATCTTACATTGCATCCTAACCCTGCTGATCTCAATCAGACCGTGACACACCAGAAATATCTTAAATACTAGACATTAGCTGATTTTGTAGTTTGTGCTACAGATATCTGGATTATCAGGTTATATTAACCTTTCAGGGATCATCTGTACAAAACTGGAAAGTTCATCATATAGGGGTCAACTTTGGCATAGAATCCATAGATAGTGGATAAATTGTTTTTGTGCCGAATCTATTTTTAATAGCACAAAAATTTACTGGTGCATAAGTGCAGCCAAATAAATATCAAACCATAAATAGTAATGATTGGGAGAAGAAGGAATGCGCGATGCGGTAACAAGTTTAATTAAGAATTATGACTTAGCTGGTCGGTATTTTGACCGGAATGCGATCGATAGCCTGAAGTCTTACTTTGACAGTGGTACAGCACGAGTACAAGCGGCGGCGGCGATAAATTCTAATGCGGCTGCACTTGTCAAGCAAGCTGGTTTGAGGTTATTTGAAGAACTGCCAGAATTGATTCGCCCTGGTGGAAATGCTTATACAACTCGTCGTTATGCAGCTTGTCTGCGGGATATGGAGTACTATCTGCGCTACGCCACCTATGCGCTAGTTGCAGGAAATACAAATGTGTTGGATGAACGAGTGCTACAAGGGCTACGAGAAACTTACAATTCTTTAGGAGTACCTATTGGGCCTACGGTTCGCGGTATCCAGATTCTCAAGGATCTGATTAAGGAGCAAGTAGCAGCAGCAGGTGTGGTTAATACTGCTTTTGTGGATGAACCATTCGATCACATCACACGTGAGTTGAGCGAGCAGGATATTTAGATTTTAAGTGGGCAAGGTGTCTGCCCCGATATATATAAATAGCGATCGCACTTTTGTCTGTGTTGGGAAAAGAGCGATCGCTATTTTATGAACCCTACTAGGCTTTGAAAAGGGCTTTATTTAAGTTTTCGCCGCCAGATGGTAACATCGCGCCTCTGTCAAATAACTTTGCTAAATTAAAGCTGTGTTTTTGGAACTATCTTGCGATCGCTCCTAGATGAAACGCATTAGCCTATCTTATCTAGACTAGAACCGCTATAAGCCACAATAGAAGTTGCCGATGTTTGAGGCGCTGATTATGGAAGAATTATTAACTCTGAAAGACTTGCTTGTTAAGGGCGATGTTCAAGGAGCATTGATTATAGTTGAAGAATTAGAGGAAATGAGCCGAAATGATATCATCAAGACGATTCGTAGCTATGCAGTGATTTTGCTGTTGCATCTGATTAAACAACAAGCTGAAAATCGCACGACTCGCTCTTGGGAAGTCTCTATTCGGAATTCGGTTCGGGAAATTCAGCGCGAAAACAAGCGTTGCAAAGCTGGAGGCTATTATCTTACACCAGAAGAATTATTAGAAATTTTAGCAGAAGCTTATTTAAATGCCATTGATCAGGCTTCCCTTGAAGTAGAAGAAGGTCGTTATGAAGCACAAGAATTAGAAAAGCTGGTTAATCAAGAAGAAATTATCAATCGTGCTTTGGCTTTAATCTTACCAGGAGAGTCTAATTAATTGGCTAAACAGCGACTCGATACACTATTAGTAGAGTTAAATTTATGTTCTTCTCGTGCCTTGGCACAGCGGTTAATTCAGGCGGGGGAAGTTACTGTTAATCAGCAGTTAGTTGATAAACCTGGTACAGAAGTTGATATTGCTGCTCAAATAAATATTAAAGAGCGATCGCCTTTTGTTTCTAGAGGCGGTGAAAAACTCTCTAAAGCTTTGTCAGTATTTGCCATTCCCGTAGCAGAACGGATTTGTTTAGATGGTGGAATTTCTACTGGTGGTTTTACTGATTGCCTCTTACAAGCTGGAGCCAAACAAGTTTACGGTATTGATGTCGGTTACGGGCAAGTTGACTGGCGGTTACGAAATGATTCGCGAGTGATTTTGCGGGAACGCACCAATTTACGGCAACTACGACCAGATGAGCTATATGGTGAAAATGACCCGATTCCTGATTTGGCGGTGGTCGATGTATCGTTTATTTCTTTAACCAAGATTCTGCCTGCTTTATGGCAACTAACTCAAGCTAACCGGGAAGCTGTGTTGTTAGTCAAGCCGCAGTTTGAAGTTGGCAGATCCCGTGTGGGTAAAAAAGGCGTTGTGCGTGATCCAAACGACCAAGCTGATGCCATTTTCCAGGTGTTGCAAGCAGCGCACCAATTAGGATGGAAATACAAAGGCTTAACTTGGTCGCCGATCACTGGCCCGGCTGGGAATATTGAATATCTTTTGTGGTTAGGAATGGAAAGTGAAACACCACTACCTGATTTAGAAGCAATTAAGCAAATAACGCAGTCAGCAACAACTGATTTACGGAAAAGTTAAACGTCATAAATTAGACATTCTACGGAATCTGGATGGCGATCGCAATAATTATCCAAAGAGGTTTTCTTTGATTTTGCTTGCTGTTGATCAGCTTTTTCAGCTTGTAATTCTTCCACAATATCCCAGGCTACGGCACAACCAGCAGAATCACTGCCATTTAGCTCACAAGTTGTCCGGGCTTCAGTAATGGCTTCAGTAATAGCTTCTTCAAGATTTGTCGCCCCAGCAGTTTCAAATGAGTTTAGGGTAGTTGTCATGATACTTTTACCTTTAATTTACAGAGTATAGATATTCACTGTGAGCTTTCAATGACCCCAGGAACCTCACATTTCCAGTTTAGATAGGCTGACCATAAGAGGTGGTGGTAAACACCGTCATCTTTTTAGGTAATTTGAGTGGGAATTGCCCTCTTGTCACTTTTGATTTAAAAAGCTAAGGGAATTCCACTAATTGGAATCACTAGTAGAGGTGGTCATCTTTTCAGTCTTGCATTCCAAATTCGGAATGTCAGTCAATTGTCAGAAGAGTTTGATAGAAGTTGATAATCACTTATAAACGGCAACAAAAGGGAAACAATTTTTATTTATTCTCAATATTTTATGCCTAACTCTTGTCGCAAGCGATACAGAATTGTATTTTGGTCAACTTGAGAGAGAATTTCTTGAATGACGCTGCTAGCGCCCAACTGTCCCCAAGTGCAGCCTTTTTCGAGATACACCTGAGCGGCTTTGCCAACGGAGTATGCACCATAACCAGCGATACCAGCTTGAGCGATCGCACTGCCAGCAAAGGCAGTAATATTGCTGGGATTGTCACCACTAGTTATTGCAGCCGTACTTTTACCTAAACCCAAAAACAAACTGCTACCTAATTCTCCCAGTAGCAAGCCACCAGAACTAAATAAAATCGTTTTTAAAATTTTCCCGGCTTCGTAGCTAGTCATCGGCAAACCATACAATCTAGCTAGAGCGCGAATTAAAGCCAAATCGGCGACAGTCCCGCCAAGAATATCTAAGAAAGCGATGGGATTGAGCATTACTGCCAAAGCTTTGTATTTGGTAAATTGCCAAATGATATTTTCAGCTTCTTGTTCGCGTAAGTCGATGGTTTTTTGAGCGATCGCGGCTTCTGCATCCCGTGCTTGAATGAGTGCATTTAAAGCCAGCAGCGATCGCCCTTCTCGATTGAGAATATTCAGAATTGTCTCCTTGAGTTCGTCTACTTGTGGCGGTGGTGTCTCCCATTCATAACTAACACGCCCATCAGCCCATTCAACCCGTACTTCCATTGGTGCTGGTTCCGCCGCCACCATCACAATTTCATCCGGTAGTAGAGGTTTTGCTTCAGGATGTCCAGCACCCAGTTGTTGCAAATTTTGATAAATTGCTCCCTGGTCTGTATCTGGGTAAAGGTCAATTTTGTTAAACACCAAAATCAGAGGTTTTTGTGCTTGCCTTAATTCCAGGAGTGCTTGATACTCAGTGCGCGTGATATCACCAGACACAACAAACAAAATCAAATCAGCCTGATGCACGACTTCTCGTGCCATGTCCGCCCGTGACTCACCCTCAATTTCATCTAATCCTGGGGTATCAATTAACTCTACTAGTACCTTACCTCCTGGCTGCCAACGGACGGAACGGGGCCATTGAGTGACACCGTTCAGAGGCCCAGTTTGCAGAATCTTATCTCCCAGCAAGGCATTTAAAACTGCTGACTTTCCCCGACTCACCAAGCCAAAAGCGGCAATTCTAATGACGTTAGAATCCAGTTTGTTTAGTGTGGAATTCAAAGCTTCCAATTCTGGTTTCATCAAACCTACTAATTCTGGGTTAGATGACAACTGCCCTGACTTGCGAAGATATCCATACCAAGACAGCGCTTGTCTGAGACTGGCGCGGGCACGATTTAAATGAGTTTCTTGCAGATTGCGCACGAAGTTAGGTTGATTCAAGGTTGGACAAACAACAGGCTACATATCCATTTTGATCTAATTCCTCGGCTGTTTGCCTGTTTTGTCAAATTAGGCAATTGTCAAAAGAGTTTGTATGTCATTTTAGTACATGGGATTATGTTGATGATCCCAACACTTGCGATCGCGCCAGTTTCTGCCAGTATGTTCACATTCAGATGCATCATCTATCCAAGGAATCGATGTAGAGTGGTGCGAGGTTCCAATGGGAGCGAATAAGCTAGCAGTTAATAAGGGCAATAATAAGGATAAAGTTAATAATGTACAAATCGGTAAAGTGATTAAATATCCAGTGAGCAGCACAATGTTACTATGAGTCCAAAAACTTCTGCATATTCTATTGTTTTTTTGGCTAGTTTTTAAGCTAGTTGGTGAATTTAAAAAAAGCATAATGCAACCCTATTAATGCCAATTGATATAGCAATCTCATTTGATTTATAAAAGCCAAGCTGACTGAGAGCTAGCCGGGGTTTTAACTCTCAGTATATTTAGCAAAAATCAAATAGGATTCTTATACGAGTATGGATTTTTACGTAAAAACATTATTGAAGCTATATATTCTGATGTCAAATGTGCAAGTGACGACTTCTTAAAAGTTTTAATATTTGGGCGCTAAAAACTATTTTTCATGAAAATATGTTGAAGTTGTAGCAATCTACCTTGCGTAAATTCTGGCAAATTTAACTCACAGCTTTCCAGTAACGATGCTGCTTCGTTTTATTGCGATCGCTAGAGACGATAGATCCGAAGCAGCACAAAGGGGTGCATCTGCGATCGTCGGCTATGAAGATTTTTTCAGTTAATTAAACTAAATATTGTTTAAGAGCTTTTATTTACAGCCTTCTGTCGCTGATGCCGTAAAAACCACTCATACAACTCTGGATTATTATATGTCTGCGTCCACGAGTCGTGATTGGCTTCTGGGTAAACTGTAAATTTTACATTCCCGTTATGGACTTTGAGTGCAGAAACCATGATTTCTGACTCACTTAAGGGAACTACATTATCTTTGGCTCCGTGAAACGCCCACACAGGAAGATTTTTCAGTTTACGTGCTGCTTGTGGATTACCACCGCCACAGATAGGCGCGATCGCAGCAAAACGTTCTGGCTGAACTGCTGCTAAATGCCATGTTCCGTAACCACCCATGCTCAAGCCGGTTAGGTAAACTCGATTTGGATCAACAGGATAGGATGCAATAACCTCATCCAGAAGGATACCTAATCGCTTTACATTCCAATATTCACCCTGCGGACATTGGGGTGAAATGACAATAAAGGGGAAATCCGGCTGTTGTTCTACAATCTTGGCGACACCGTGCCTTTTCACATTATCTAAGTTAGAACCTCTCTCACCTGCGCCATGTAAAAACAGGATCGTTGGCAAAAGTAGCTCTTGTGTTTCGTTGCGTAGGCGTAGCCCGTCGTAGACATCGCCTACGGTGGGCGGAACGCCATCGCCTCCGTCTGGATGTACCCCACCGGGCAAGAATAGCAGGTAGTTATAGCTGTCGCTAGAAGTAACTTGTCGTTGTAGTGGTGGCATAGCATTAAAAAATTTTGTTAGTTCAACGTTTGCGAACAGCAATGGTATAACTTGGCCGCTGTGTTGCTTCTCGTTGACTCTTAACTAACCGAAAGTCATTATCTATATATATATGCTCTAAAAAAGAAGTAGCTAGGTAAGCTTTTTCAAATTTTTTGACAGTATTTCTGTCCATATCTTTTAATTTGAGTTCTTGCTGTAAGTCTATATTTGGTGTTGCTTCCTTAAATTTCGATTCGACAATTGTCGTAAACCATTCGTCTGCATCGTCAATTGTCAATGGAATCTCTCTATTCTTCAATGCCTGGAATATACCAACATTTTTAATATCCCATTGATCATCTTGAACTGAATATCTTTGCAACACCATTAAGTCATAAGCTGGTAGTCTTGATACAAATTTTTGCCAAAAACCAGACTGATATCCTGGTGCATAACGGGCAATATTTGCATAGTAACCATCATTATGAAAAATTTGGTAAGACTGATCGTGTATCCTACCAAGTAAAATATCTTGATAAGGTATTGTAGACCATATTGGCACCCATACTCCCGTGACGATCGCCACTTGCTCTGCAACCTTATCAAACTGGTTACGTCTGCTCAACTCTGTAAAATATGGTGCTAATTCATTTTTATAAAATTCTACTTTAACTTTTAACGGCTCTGCATTGTGGCCCTTAACAAGTTCTAAAATTTTATTTTTAATTTCTGGCGTACTCCAATATTTCAACTCTTTGGTAGTTGTGACATTTGCCATCACCATCCATCCTGGCAGAATTTCCAGATTTTGTTTGCTTCACTAAATAGACTAACTTGCTCAAAAAAGACAGATACGGGGACGCAAAGAACTCTCCGTGTCCCCATTTCGATTCAATGAAGGGCTACCAGAAGGGCTACCACCAAATTCGATTTCCATTTTCGTCAACTCGTGCTTGCCGAATTACGTCAGAAATCTCTTCAGCATCTTTAACGTGGTGGAGTGCTTTCTTTTCGCCGTCGGGTTCATCTACAACGAAATAAGTTGGGACTGTAATCTTGTCGCCTGTAATGTCTGGTACATCATCCACAGCTACCTGTTGAGCCTTTTCTTCAATAGATTGAGACTCATCAGCGATTCTATCTCCTGGATTCGCTGTTAAGTTTCTTTCTTTGACGTTCGGTTCTTCTCGTAAATGTGTATCTTCACTTACTGGTTGATTAATTTGATTTTCTTGATTTTTATCAGTCATGGTTTTTCAGGTATTCAACAATGTAGCTTTACTAATAACACTGTAGAAAATCGAAGTTACAAATAGTTCTTTCTCTGGAGAGACTTTGAGAAGAGATTTGAGCAAAACATGTCTTAGGTTAGATATTAATTCTGATGAATTTACTTCTTTAGTTGAAATGGCGTATATTTTCCCCCCAATGCTTCTACAATTGTGCGGGTATTCGCCTCCATCATTTTGATGTAAGAATCTCCTGGACTTACCTTGGCACCAATTGAATCAGAATAGAGTTGATTTGGCGCTAATTTCACCCCTGCTTCTTGGGCAACAGTTTTAATTAAAGCGGGGTTAATTGTAGTCTCAGCAAAAATTGCAGAAACACCGATTTTTTTAATTGACTCTACCAATCGCTGGACTGTTTGAGCGCTTGGTTGTTCTTCGGTACTAATGCCAATTAAAGTACCTGCGATCGCAATCCCATAAGCACGTCCATAATATTGGAATGCATCATGGGTTGTCACTAGTTTCCGCTTATCTGTGGGGATAGTTTGAATCTGTTGATTTATCCAGCTATGCAACTGTTTTAATTCATTAGTAAGTTGCGATGCCTTTTGAGTAAATTTTTCTCTATCTTCAGGTGATAACTCAATCAACCCATCCCGAATCGCATTCGTCATTGCGATCGCATTTTCTGCACTACCCCAAACGTGCGGATCTGGCACAACTTCTCCTTTACCTTTATCAAGCTGCAAAGATTTGACAGCTTCCCCCACAGCTAATTTTTGCGCCTTACCACCAGAAGCATTCATTAATTTAATCAGCCCAGGTTCCAGGTTGTAGCCGTTATATAAAATCAAGTCAGCTTCTTCCAAAACTCTACTGTCTGCTGGTACTGGTTCGTAAACATGAGGATCAGTACCCGGTTTCAAGATTGCACTTAGTTGAATTTCATCTCCTGCAACCTCTTGTGCCAAATCAGCAATGATGGTACTAGTTGCAACTACTCGCGGCTTATCTCCCTTGGCAGTGTTGAAGTTAGAGTCTTTCTGGGTACAACTGAGTAATGCCAAAGGCATAAGTATTCCCAAACAAAGCCGGAAAAGAATTTTTCCCTTCATCCTGCTGATTATTTCCTTGCCGTAAGGATTAGTGGTGTCTATCTCTAGTATTAGTTTCATTTATCTTGGATATTACATCTAATTATAGATTTTTTCATATTTCTCTCATTTTTATAGTAAGCTCAAGAAATAAATATTTAAACTAGATTATGAAAAACGTCTCTTTTCCTGCAAAATCTCGCTTATCCCAGACAAAAATAGAGGAAATGCCTGCAAAAACTATTAAAGCTTTTGATATGAGTTCCAAAGCAGCAATTAGCGTTGCCCATCTAGGGGTATACTACCGGACACAAGAAGCCTTAAGGGACGTTAACTGTATCGTCAAACCTGGAAAACTGACGGGTATTTTTGGCCCCAACGGTGCCGGTAAAAGTACGCTGATGAAAGCAATGTTAGGCTTGGTTCCTGTCAGTAGTGGTACGGTGCTATGCCAAGGCAAACCCTTGATGCAACAACTAGAGAAAGTTGCTTATGTACCACAACGTAGCCAAATTGACTGGACTTACCCCGCCACCGTCTGGGATGTAGTCATGATGGGACGAGTAAAGAAAACAGGCTGGTTGCGTAGCTTCTCGGCAGTTAGTCGCCAAGTAGCAAAAAATGCCATAGAAAGAGTTGGAATGAGCGAATATTGCGATCGCCCCATTGGACAATTATCAGGAGGACAACAACAACGGGTATTTTTAGCCCGTGCTTTAACACAGCAAGCAGAAATCTTCTGCTTTGATGAACCTCTAGTAGGTATTGATCAAAAAACCCAGTCAGTGATTTTTGAAGTGTTCCATGAACTCGCCGCCGATAACAAAATCGTGCTAGTAGTCAACCATGACTTAGGGGAATCAATCGCTCACTTCGATGACTTAATATTATTAAATCGTGAATTAATCGCCACAGGTTCACGGCAACAAGTACTCACAGAAGAGAATGTACATCGTGCTTATAGCGGTAAAGTAATGTACTTTTCGGATGCTGCATAAATAATTCGTAATTCGTAATTTAAGACATTTTTATGTTACAAGCATTAATTGAGCCGTTGCAGTATGGCTTTATGCAGCGATCGCTCGTGATTGCGATTTTAGTTGGGATGTTGTGTGCAGTTGTAGGCAGCTACTTGATGGTGCAACGACTAGCATTGCTGGGTGATGCTATTAGTCACTCAGTTTTGCCTGGACTAGCGATCGCTTTTATGGTAGGAGCAAATATATATGTTGGGGCATTTATTGCCGGAGTTTTGAGTACAATGGCGATCGCTTGGATTAGAGTGCGATCGCCAATCAAAGAAGATGCGGCAATGGGCATAGTATTTTCAGCATTCTTTGCCCTGGGCATTACCCTAATTACTGTTATTCAAAAAGATAACAAAATAGACTTAAATCACTTCCTTTTTGGTAATATTCTCGGCGTCACCATTGATGAAGTGCGCGATACTGCTATTATTGCCGCTATTGTTTTAATAGTTGTTGTTTTATTATATAAAGAACTTTTATTTTACACCTTTGATCCTTTAGGCGCTCAAGCCGCAGGTTTGCCCGTCAATCGGCTGAACTTTGGGCTTATGGTGCTAATAGCTTTAACAATAGTCGCCAGCATGAAAGCTGTAGGTGTAATTTTAGTATTATCACTTTTGATTACACCAGGAGCAACCGCCTATTTATTAGTTAAACGTCTCAACTATGTAATGATTTTGGGGGCGGTAATTGGCGTAATTTCTAGTATTAGCGGGATGTACCTCAGCTACTTTTATAACTTGCCCTCTGGCCCTGCGATCGTTTTAGTAGTATCGGGATTCTTTATTTTGGCGTTATTATTCAGTCCTAGATACGGTATTTTTACTTTGAGCAACAGAAAGCTCACACCATAATCTTTGAATTACAGTGATTTTTCGGCGTGTAGAGACTTTGTATTGGAAAGTCTCTACACACATTTGCTAACTATGAGGCGCTGCGTTATTCAGTACTTAACAAGACGATGCTGGCAGCACTCCGGCAAACTTCAGGAAATCACTAATCACACGAATTTCACCACCATTTGCTAGCTTGACACCTTTGGAGGGGTTCCAAACCCGATCATACTTGTGAGCAAATTCGTGCTCATGGTCATGCCCATGCTCACGCTCATTGAGGTAGGAAGATCGGTCGTTCTTAATTAAGCCGATGATGGTTTCAGCAACAATGCGGCTACCAACTTCGCCCAAAGAGTCACCCTTTGCACGAACTTCGGATTCCTTGAGGACGTAATACCACGCTGGAGTCTTTTCTAGGAAAGGTTCGAGGGCTTGATTCAATTCTGCTGAATTACCTTGTTTAAGTTCCTCCACTGTCAGTTTTTTGATACCTAGTTTTTTAGCTAGGCTCTGTCCGGTGGGAATGCTGAGGAAATATCCACGTAAGAGGTTCCGTTTAGCAAGGTGCTTCAGAAGTTGTTGAATAGGAGGTTGTGCATCATTGCCTTCATTAAGTAGTTCTGACAAAGGAAATGCAAGATGCGTGTCGATTTTTCGTGCAGAATTTCTCTGCCTTTTGGCAGCGCTTTCTTTGTCAACAAAGCGATCCCACTCAATAATCCAGTTAAAAGGTAGAGTATTGGATGGGCCAGGGCCTGGCGGGCCGCCTATATCACGTTTTCCCGTAAAAGCAAAAAGTAAAACAAACGTTGCATCTGTCAGCGCTCCCGGTTGGTCTGTAAAATTGCGGTTGTAGTCATAAGCAGCCCGCACCATACTGTGTCCAAAACGGTAAGCTGCAACGGAAAATTCTAGAGGCATGAAAAGATTTCCATGCCGGGGATGGTAGAATTTCAGCCCATCGCGGAGGATGCTATCTACTGTCCCTTTTGCAGTCACTGTTTTAAGGAAATCATTGACGACAAGCCACTGGTAGTGCCAACGAACTAGAGTCTGCGCCCGAACAAATAATTTTTTATTGTCTTTGGCATTCTTCGGTTCGTTCTTCCTTACCCAGTCAACTACTGCGTTGTGGAAACGCAGAAAGGCAGTGTGGAACTGTGCCACAATCAGATTTTCGTCGTTGCGACTGTCGGCGATCGCAGCTATTCTGTTATTACGTGGCAGGTCGCGCGATAAATCGTTTTCTGGCGGAATTTTGGCACCAGGAATCGGGTCGCCGTTAGCATTTTGTTCAGCGTTTTGCCCAACTTTCAGTTTTACTGGGTCGTCTTCTTGATAAAAGTCTTTTGCTTCCGTGGGGTTTTTAGGGTCTAGAGTTGGCCCGTCACCATAAACACTGTCAAGATCGAAAGTGGGACGACGCAGATTCTTGAGTTTATCGGTTATGAAATCGGGTGACAGAGGCTTGAAATCGTCTTTGGTAATATCAGTTTGGAGGTCTGTAACAGCCCGATCAGTGTTGGCAGTAATATCATGATCGATAAATTGTCCCCAGTAAGTATAAACCGGAGGTATTTTTGAGTTAGCGTCCTCAAGCTCAGGGCCTTCTCTGTCAATTATTGCATCGCCTAGCTCTTTGAGTTTTTTAATAATATCTTGGTTATTGTCTGCCGGAAGCAGACTATTTGGATCTCTGGCAATATCTGGGAAGAGATAATCGAAATCTGTCTCCACATCAATCGCCTCAGTCGTTGGCGGACGTAAGGCTATTCTCTGTTGCACAGTCTCTTCCTTGATATATCCGCCGTGGCTAAATTCAAAAGGGAGATTTTGCATCGTTTTTTCCTTTAGGAGTCCGGTAATTCCCTCTGATATGTCAGTGGAGTTCCACTGAGAAATCTGAATTTAAATAATGACATTGCGGATTATCAAAGTAATAGTACCCGCAGGGGTACCATTGGCAAGCAAAAGGTCGAGGCAATTTGGAATCATGAATGCGATCAAGAGTTACTCACTTAAGAGTGGTAGAGCGATTGCCTGCAATCATCCAGACTATTTTTCCTGCTTACAGTTCTGATACAACAAATCATTGCTAGTTCAGTTAAGCTGGCAACAGCAGTTTCATCCTCAAAACAATGACAGCAGGTAGTCCCACAATTTTAGCCCTAGACTTTGATGGAGTCATTTGCGATGGACTAATTGAATATTTTGAGGTAGCATGGCGTACCTACTGTGAAATTTGGTCTCCTGCTAACGATGCACCACCAGATGATTTAGCGTTGAGATTCTATCGCCTACGACCTGTAATTGAAACAGGTTGGGAAATGCCTGTTTTAATCAAAGCGTTGGTAGATGGAATTCCTGATGAAAAAATTCTTCATGAATGGGTAAGCATCGCCCCACAACTTTTGTTAACTGACAAGATACAAGCAAGAGAAATTGGTGCAAAGCTAGATAAACAACGGGATGAATGGATTACCACCGATTTGGACGGTTGGCTAAGTCTGCATAGATTTTATCCAGGTGTCATAGAAAAAATCAAATTAACTCTTGACAGTGGGGTTAAGCTATATATTGTGACAACTAAAGAAGGGCGTTTTGTACAGCAGTTGTTGCAACAAGAAGGAGTGAACTTAGCACCAGCAGCAATTTTTGGTAAAGAAGTCAAGCGTCCTAAATATGAAATTCTGCGAGAATTAATTCAGGCAGCAGGAGATAACCAAGTTAGTCTTTGGTTTGTAGAAGATAGACTCAAGACTTTGCAGTTAGTCCAACAGCAATCAGACCTTGAAAATGTGAAACTCTTTCTTGCTGACTGGGGTTATAATACCCAAGCAGAACGGGAAGCCGCCCAAAATGATCCACGAATTCATCTGGTATCACTGTCTCAGTTTGCCAAAGATTTCTCTGCTTGGCATTGAAAAATAAAGATAATCTCACGCCAGGCATAGAAGTACAAAGACGCAGAGGTTATCTTTGCGTCTTTGTGTGAGATTTAAACGCCGAAATTTGCAATTTTATCTTAATATTAAATTTAAAATCCTATGCTTGACCTGACAAAACTGGCCCGACAGATGCAGGGTTTAAGTCAGCATCTTACCTTAGAAGCTGCTGCCAGTCGCCAGCGTTTAGAATTGGCGCAACAACATCTCAAAAATGCTTACGAGTCTCAACAAGATTTAATCGATCGCCAAGAAAAATGGCGCGATCGCATTCTCTTTGCTAATGCTACCCCAATTGAGCCGCTAGAAACCTGCATCGATATCCCAGTTCCTCCAAAAATCCATACTGTCATTGCTACCGATGGTTCACAAATTGCCCCTAACCATCATGAAATTGCTTACTGCTATCTCCTAAATATTGGCAGAGTAGTTTTACACTACGGACAAAATCGCCATCCGTTACTCGATAGTTTGCCAGAGGTATTTTATCGCCCGGAAGATTTATACATGTCTCGGCAGTGGGGAATTAGAACCGAAGAATGGATGAGTTTCCGTCGCACTGCTTCAGAAACAACGGTATTGGCAGAACTTGCCTGTGCAGCAAAAGGAGAAGCACCAGCATTGGCGATGGTAGATGGTTCCCTAGTTTACTGGTTTTTAGAACAGTTGCCAGTGGATGCACGCGATCGCATTTTACCCCCTATCCTGGAAGCTTGGCAGCAGATGCGTGAGGCTCAAATTCCTTTGATGGGCTATCTTAGTGCCTCTCGTAGCATCGAAACAATGAACTTTTTGCGGTTGTTAGCTTGTCCTCATCCAGTGCCAGACTGTAAAACTTATTGCCCAAACCAGCTAGAAAAAGTAGCTTGTAAAATTTTTGAACAGTTGCGAGATACTTCTGTTTGGGCAACTCGACTCAAACCAGGACAACGCAGCACCCTTTGGCGCAGTAATTCCCCCATTCTCGAACTCTACGGAGACCAAACTATTTACTTTTGCTACGTCCACGTTGGCACTGAAATTGCCCGAATCGAAGTTCCGGCATGGGTAGCAGAGAATGCAACCATGTTAGACCAAGCATTGGGGCTAATGCTAGCACAAGTCCAAAAAGGATATGGCTACCCTGTAGCGATCGCAGAAGCCCATAATCAAGCAGTCGTAAAGGGTGGTGATAGAGCACGTTTTTTTGCCCTCCTCGAACAACAAATGATTAAAGCTGGTCTGAAAAATGTGGGAACTTCCTATAAAGAAGCCAGAAAGCGGGGCAGTATTGCTTAGGAATTTCCAGAGTGCTCTACGGTTATCGTTTGAATACACGGGCCTTGAAATTGGCGATCGCAACCATCCCAATTCATAGTGTTTACATTTGTCCTGTTAATAGCGCTGACACGTTAGCCAAGCTAGAGATAGCAAAGCACGATACCCTGGAAAACCATCTTAAGCAGATTAAAGGATTGATGCTGTTAAATAAAAGTTGTTGCTCTTACGTAACACTTCTTATCTTTAATTCAAAATATAAATGTTTACTTTACACCTTTTTTGGGAAACCTTTATTTAGTAGGGAATTAAGTCAATAACTAGCTAAGTTTTCCAGTAAAACTACTAGACAATTTTTGCCTCTGCTATCACATTTTTTACGTATTTATTCGTAAAATAAACAGTCTGCATGGGAACTCATATTAGGTAGTTTCTTGCTCGATGATATCCCATTGAGATGGTTATTAAATTTCCGAAAAGCGTATTAACTTATCTTATCTATAACCAAAAAAGTTTGATATCTATACAATTGATGAAACTAGTAAAATCTGGATACAAACAATCTGAAGAAAAATACTCTCGATTTTTCTCACTTTCTATAGATTTATTGTGTATTGCTAATTTTGACGGTTATTTTAAGTATCTAAACCCAAAATGGACAAAAACGCTAGGTTGGTCTGAACAACAACTCATTAGCAAACCCTTTATCGAATTTGTTCACCCTGATGACCGTGAATCCACTATTGTTGCAGCCCAAAAAATTACACATTCTGTAGATGCAATCAGCTTTGAAAACCGCTATCTTTGTAGGGATGGTTCTTACAAATGGCTCTCATGGAATGCAACTGGCTTCAGCGAAGAAAAGTTGATTTATGCAGTAGCTCGTGACATTACTCTTAATAAACAGAATGAGATAGAGTTACAAAAGTCTATCCAAGAACTAGAAGCTTTTAAATTTGCCTTAAATGCCCATTCACTGGTAGCTATTACTGATAAAACTGGAAAAATAACCTATGTCAATGACCAATTTTGTGAAATTTCTAAATATTCTAGAGAAGAACTTATAGGGCAAGATCATCGTATTATCAATTCTGGACATCATACAAAAGAATTTTTTGCAAATCTATGGAAAACTATTGCCCAAGCAAAAATATGGAAAGGAGAAATTAAAAATAAAGCCAAGGATGGCAGTTTTTATTGGGTGGATACTTTGATCGCCCCAATGTTGAACCCAGATGGAAAACCCTATCAACATGTATCAATTCGTACAGATATTACACAACGTAAGCTCTCAGAGTTAGCTTTATTGGAGCGATCGCGCTTATCAGTTTTGAGTGCAGAAGTCAGTTTAGCCTTATCTCAAAGTGGCACACTTGCAGAAATTCTGCAAAACTGTACAAATACTATTTCCCAATATCTTGATATTGCCTTTGTTTGTATCTGGACATTTGAACGACAGACAAACCAGCTACAATTACAGGCTGGTGTTCATTGTACAGATGTTACTTGCAGTGCTTTGAGCGATACACAAGATTTCCCAAATCACATGGTTGTAGCTAATAATATTATTGGCTTAATGACTCAAAATCATCAACCTATTGTTAACGAACAGTTATCAATCAATAATGCCGAAAAATTTCTCGATTCTACATTCTCAATTGTTAGATTTTCTGCTTATCCCCTGATAGTAGAGCAGCAGCTAATCGGCATAATAGCTTTATTCAGCAAGCAATTATTTACCGAACCAACTCATAACCTATTAAATTGGATTGCTAATAATATTGCTGTAGCTATTGACCGCATCTTGGCGCGAGAAGAACTCCTCAGCCGTCGGGAAGCCTTATTACTACGTCTAGCTAGTCAAATCCGCAGTTCTCTTGACCTAGATATGATCCTAGAAACTGCGGTCAATGAAATTCGTAGCTTATTACAAATTGATCGGTGCTACTTTCTTTCTTACTTATCGCACCCATCCCAGCCAAGCCTCACTATTAGTTATGAAGCGCGAAACCCTAACTTACCAACCATGTTAGGCAGTATTCCACTGCAAAAAAGTGCTTTTTTAACCAAAAGACTTCTCTCTCAAGAGCTAATTTGTATAAACGATATTAAGAGCAAGTCACATCTCGATCATGATTTGCAAGAACTTTTAACTGAATTTGGCATCACATCTCAACTACTGCTACCAGTTAAGAGTAATTCCGGGGAAATTGGGGCAATTGTGTGCAGTCATTGTAGTGGCGGTCGCATTTGGACTAACAGTGAAATTAGCCTGCTACAAGCTGTTTGCGATCAACTAGCGATCGCTATCGATCATGCACAACTTTATACCCAAAGTCGCTCTGCTACTTTAGCTGCTCAAACTCAAGCCGAAAAACTCACCGAAACCTTGCATAAATTGCAGCAAACTCAATCTCAACTGATCCAGAATGAAAAAATGTCTAGCTTGGGACAATTAGTAGCTGGAGTTGCCCATGAAATCAACAATCCTGTTAATTTTATTCACGGCAACTTAACCTATGCTAACGAATACTTTCAAGAGATGTTAAGCCTATTGCACCTTTATCAGCAACACTATCCCACCCCCCAAGCAGAAATTCAAGATTTTGCTGAAAAAATTGATTTAGGATTTATTACCGATGATCTTTCTAAACTCCTGTCTTCAATGAATATGGGTACTAATCGTATCCGTGAAATTGTTTTGGGATTGCGAAATTTTTCCCGTCACGATGAAGCAGATAAAAAACTAGTTGATATTCATGAAGGAATTGAAAATACACTATTAATTTTGCATCACCGTTGGAAAAATAATGGTATTGGGCTAGATATATCTATTGTTAAAAAATACGGCAATTTACCCTTAGTTGATTGCTATCCTGGGCAGCTTAATCAAGTATTTATGAATATTTTGACAAATGCAATCGATGCTTTAGAAGAGTCAATGGTCAAGTTAAAAACAACTGATAAACCGCAAATTATAATTCGTACTGAAATTTTAGACAGGAAATTTGTGGTCATTCGAATTACTGACAACGGATTAGGAATGGAGGAAGACGTTAGAAAACGGTTATTCGATCCCTTCTTCACGACAAAACCAGTGGGTAAGGGAACAGGACTAGGGCTATCAATTAGCTACCAAATTGTAGTAGAAAAACATGGTGGAATTTTGAATTGTCTATCAGAACCAGGAAAAGGTACAGAATTCTGGATTGAAATTCCAATTTAAACAGGAATTTAATAAGCCCCGCAGAAAAAGTCTGGCGACTTTGCTTGCATTGTTTTAGACTGGGAACCTCAAAAAATGAGAGATTACACCAACTTTGCGGCGGAATTATTCGGCTTATTTATTTAAAGTACAATCCTCATACTCAAATCCAACCACTTCGACTGAGTAATCGGCGCACTACTAGAAATATAGTCAACACCCGTTTCTGCTACACCGCGAATCGTTTCCAAAGTCACATTCCCCGAAGCTTCAATTTTCACTCGCCTATCCTGCTGGCGAATCAACTGCACCGCCTGACCCATCATATCCAAAGGCATATTGTCCAACATAATAATGTCAACCTTGTGCCGCAAAGCTTCTTTCACCTGCTCTAAACTTTCCGTCTCAACCTCTATAGTCAAGGGATAGGGAATCTGAGAACGAATACGGGTAACAGCTTCTCCAATTCCCCCAACCGCCGCAATGTGATTATCCTTAATCATCACTGCATCATCCAACCCCATGCGGTGATTAATCGCTCCACCCAAAGCAGTCGCGTACTTTTCCAACAGTCTCAGCCCTGGTGTAGTTTTACGCGTATCCACCAACTGAGCAGGTAAATCAGCAATTTTCTCTACATATATATTAGTCAGCGTCGCAATCCCACTCAAGCGCATAGCCAAATTGAGCGCAACTCGTTCCCCCATCAGCAGCGCATCCAGCGAACCATAAATTTCAGCTACTACCTGTCCCGGCTCACACCATGCACCTTCAGCCGCAACCGCCACAAAGCTGACTTTTTCATTCAAAATCTGAAACACTCTAGCAGCAACTGGCAAGCCAGCAATTATCCCTGAAGCTTTAGCGATCCATTTAGCAGAGCCTAGCGTCACATCTTCTACTAGTAGTGTATTTGTTGTGCGATCACCCCTGCCAATATCCTCCATCAACCAGCCACGCAACAGTGGATCTAAAACCAGCCAGGGCGGCAAAACACCAGAATTCCTCACAACTTTATTGCTTCCTTAGTGACTTTCAGGAATACTATAGCCTAAAACTCTTACTCTCTAAGGCTTTGATAGTGACACAGAAGCCATCCAAAATAAATTGGAAAAAATAGTTGACACAAAGAGTTGGGTTCGCTATATTGAATAAGTGCCTGAAGCGGAGAGCGAAAACGCGACGTTATCAGGTGAACTGAACCTTGAAAATATTATAGTTTGAAAGCCACTATACAGCAAGTGGTCTGCGTCAAGAAAATAAAGATAACTAAGCTGAAGTTAAAAAAGAGCAGCTAAATGAGCTAATAAAGCTTTCCACATCAAAACGGAGAGTTTGATCCTGGCTCAGGATGAACGCTGGCGGTATGCTTAACACATGCAAGTCGAACGGTGTCTTCGGACACAGTGGCGGACGGGTGAGTAACGCGTGAGAATCTGGCTTTAGGTCTGGGACAACCACTGGAAACGGTGGCTAATACCGGATGTGCCGAGAGGTGAAAGGTTAACTGCCTGAAGATGAGCTCGCGTCTGATTAGCTAGTAGGTGTGGTAAAGGCGCACCTAGGCGACGATCAGTAGCTGGTCTGAGAGGACGATCAGCCACACTGGGACTGAGACACGGCCCAGACTCCTACGGGAGGC
>NZ_JACJTD010000041.1 GCF_014698505.1 Nostoc foliaceum FACHB-393
TCGCAGCCCAGTCAATTTTTGCGTTAATGTTCTGTGCGGTTTAATCGCTTATTGTCATCAGCCTAAAAAACCTAGCCTTCAACTTGAGTGGCTTTTACCTTCATATGTTTAACCCGAACTCAGGTTAGTTAATAATTATTGCGAAAAGTCAAACAGTTGGTTCCTGGTATTTGACTCCTCGTTTTTGATGACGGTCATTAGCAACGATAGGATAAACAATGTTGCGTAACCGATTGATCGCACCGACAGGACGATGGACTGCTAGACCATTTCCAGGAGAAAAACTAAGATTTTCTCCAAAGTCATCTTCTTTGGCAGAATTAACCTTCTGATGCTTAACTGTTAGGCGACCAACTGTAATGAAGGGTGATTCCTCTTCATTCCAAACAATGGTGCTATCATCAATGGACATTTCTGGGCTAGTTTGAAATTGAATTTGAAAGTCCCAACTATATTCAGCATCAGGCTTTGCTAAAGCTTGAATGATATCCTCTCGGTAGTAGTTGTCCTCTGAACCTGAGGCCTTGGCACGCTGAAGCTCACTTTCTGGTCTAGATTCAAGAGGAAGTTGTTGATGAGGTGGTTGACTGGAAACTGGAGTAAATGCATATTTAATCACAACCGGATATTCCACAGGAATTCGACCTGGTTGGGATGGGTCAAAATCAGATTTGAGTCCCAAAGAATACGCTGAAGCACTCCAATAACGTTCTGTGAGCAAACTCTTGGGAAACCGTTTGAAACTGGTTTGTAAAAGAGTGGATTCGTAGGGATGCAACTTTAGCCATAAAAGTACTAACAGCTTAAAAAGCGGAAACAGCCCTGCTCGATAAACCGCCAAAAAAAAGCTGTAGAAGTCTTTAATGTTTCTAACAAAAAAGAGTTCGGTATTGTGGACAATAATATCTTGGGTTTTTAACTCGTGACTTTGCGATAGTCGTTCTCCTTCTACCTCCATCACTTTTACGGACATGGAACGCGTATCTCCTTCATAATCATTCTTTACTGAAAACGCACCACTTGCAAATCGTAGCCAAACCGGATATTGTTTCGGTTTTGCAAATAAACCTTGTTTTAGGGAAATAGCTCTAAATTGAGCTTCAGTTAATGAGGTGCGTTCGCTCAATTCCTGCTTAATTGCTACTTCATCAAAATCAAAGATTTCTAAAGTTCCTTGAACAGCAGCATGGGTTTTAGCGTGAGTATCTCTCTTTGCAGTTTTTTTCTTCTTACCTCCGTAAAGATTTTCCATATTCTTTTTGACTAGCTCACTCATGAGAGCGCAATATTTAGCTTCGTCTTTTTCTGGATATTCGGTAAATAGCTTCATTTTTGAAAAGATAGGATTAACTAATCAATTGAGTTTATTTTTAGCTGCATCGTTATTTGTAGGGTACGTTAAAATTTGCTATAACTTACCCTACAAGATACGATATTAAAATCTCTTAAAGGTCAAAAGTAACTTTGTACTTTTTGTCTGATGGAGGAACATTACGATTAACTAAATCTGAGACTGTGTTGGTATTCTGAAGAATCTCCCAGCCCACAGGAGAAAAAGTCTCTTTATTGAAGATATTGGGTGATAGTAAAGGATTAGTTAGTGCTTGAGAAAAAGCATCAATTCCAATTAAGCGTGCTACTAGAGGAGGGATAGTTGAATTTTTTCGTCCATCCTCGGCGTAAAGCCCTACAAAAAACTCAATATTATCAACATGACCATATAATTCTTTGAGTTTCTTTTGAGCAAATTCATCGCCGGTAACTTGTTCAAATGTAGTCACTCTGGGAAAACCACACATTTCACGATAATCGTTGTAGCTTGCTAATTGTAGTTGTCGTCCCAGCCTGATTGAGGGTAATTCAGTTAACTCAACCAATATATCAGGGGTGTTAAATAAACCAATTTTTGTACCTGCTTGAGAACAAGTTTCTTCCATCAATGCCCCTAAACCTTTGTCAATAAACATTTTATTGTTCCAAAGAGATGCAGCAATATGGGTTGGTTTACCGTTATATTTAAAGGTTTCTGGAATCGCACTATGCCAGCGATAAACAAAGTCAAACTCAATTGCCATAAAATTGGGACGATGCCAACTTTCTTTTGTAAAAGCTTCAGGATCAGCAAACAACTTAAAGTGATAAGGAGTTATGTGGTTAATGTACTCCTCCATAATGATTTTCAGAATAATCGCCATGAGAATATTTCTCGATGTTTGGAATAGGCGTTCATCATCCCAATCTGGATAATTGCTTGCTAATTCATCACAAAGACGATTATGTTCCCGAAGACATAAAGTATTGAGCATTACATAGCCAATTTGCACATTTGCTCTTTCTACTCCCATAGCAAACATATATTGCTTTTTATCTACGGGCTGTCTTTTTTCATCATTAAGTGGCTGATAAAGTCCGTCAAATTCAGGCTTAACTTGATCCTGTGCTGCATCAGCATAATAAAATAAGGGGTATTCTTCCTCTACACCATCTTGGCGTTTGAGTTTTTGAGTCTTTAGTTTACCTCCTTGAAAGGTTCTTAAAAGATGTGTTTGTTTTCTGGTTAAACCATAAACATTACACAAATCAATTTCATGGTTGGAAGTATTTTTGAGTTTATTGTAGTGGTCAAGGCGAAGAAAGCTATCTGTAAACCACTGTACCCAATAGGGAAACAGCATGGTTGATTTACTAGAATAAATGGTTTTACCATCTCTTTTACGGAAGAGAATAGCTAGGTCTTCAACTTTGGGTAGATTCCCCTCAGCGTTTAACTTGGGATCTGGTGGTAGATGTCGTCCTGTATAAGTGCGATCGTTGAGTGATTCCCAGGAAGTATAAGTATCAGTTTTCTTAGGAATTGTAGTATCAGGAATATACTCATCTAGAGTCATCATACTATAGGGATTAGGACGAGTCGGAATTTTATAGATGAGACTATTAAGTAAATTTTTATTAACTTTTCGTGCAACGGATTTGTTACTTTGCAGAAGTTTCCAAATCGATTTAAAGTTTGTTAAAACTAATGTTTGAAGTTTGTTACCTAACCCGTCTTTGGATGTATCTCTTTTTCCAGTCATAATTATTTTTACCTTCTTTATTTGCAATTCTTAATACACCCAAAATTTTTCTGCTTTAATTACCCAAATTGGTCCAGGTTATTTCAGTTTGGAAATAATCTTTTGTAGATTTTTGGGTCGATAGTCCTTGCGACTTTTTAAACGGTAGATTGCGCTTTCATGAAGGTCTTCAATAACATCGCTGACATCACGAAACTTGATTCCTGCCAATTTAAAGAATCCAATATTGTTTTTAAAGTCACATTCATAATTGGGATTAATGCCTGTTGGAATCACACTTGTATCGAAGTCAAGCCCTAATCCTAATACACCGATAGAATCAATCATCCACTGTAAGGCAGCATCTGATAACCCACTGTGTTCTTCGGTTCCACCGCCAACGCAACCATGTACACCTGGAAACCACTTTTGAATTACTTTCTGGTTTTCAGCCTCAGGATGCTTTTTCATGGGGGTGACATCAAAGATTTCGCGGATTTCATCGATCGCCATCGCGTGTAATGCATTCTGAATACATTTGTTTAAAGTAGTGTCATGGAATCTGTACCGCTTATTTAGCTGTTCGCTCAACTTGCTGAAGGCGGGTATCCCAGGAATACCAAGAGCACCAACGGTATCAAAACAACCAAGTAAGGTGATCGGGACGCGATCGCCATAAGTTTGACGGTATTCCACAGCTTCCTTATCTTTGGGTTTAATACCTCGTTTACGGTAAAGCTCATAAGCATCATGTGCTTTGGTGATATGGGGGCGGTTTAGAAGACCGGAGCAATAGATCATCCCTGCTAGACTTCTAACTGTGTAAGCACCGCGACTGAAGCCGAACATATAGATTTCGTCACCAGGAACATAATTGAGACTTAGAAATCGGTAGCCATCTTCTATATTTCTATCGATTCCTAGTCCGGTAGCTCCGCCTAAAACCTTTTGACCCTCGGTTCCAACACCCTCGTCATAAAATACGATCTGTGTAACTCCATCACTGGCTATCGGTTTCACGGATTGAGCTAACTTAACCACATTGCTTGGGTAAAGACTTGTTAATTGTTGCCAAGTTCCATCACAGCAAATGACAAGACGTTTCATAGTTCTACTTCAAAGCCTTTGAGTAATTCGTTCAACTTTTTATCAAGGTGTGAGTTTGGTATGGAGTTAGAGCAAACGCATTTAATATGTCTATTCTTATAAATGCTTTAGCGAAGCATCCTCTCATCTTTTTTATGAGAATGCAAGGACAATTAAGACAGTTAAGCAGGAATTCGTTAAATAAATATTAAGTTATTAAGTAAACATCCGCGCTGCGCCTCTCTACGTTGCCTGCGGGAAGCTTACGCGAACGTGCAGGTAAAGTAGAGAGCATCTTATTAGCACTTGGAAAGACTACTAAATCATTATTTTGTGTGGGTCTTAACCCTTTTTTTCGCCAATTGCTCGCACAGAATTCATTGTGAATTTTGACTCCTGACTCCTGAATTCCGTTTTAATAAAAATTTAAAAATATTTAATTGAATTTTGGTTTTTAAAATTAATTTATCAAGGTACATTCATAGGAGGCTAAACGAGTAGTTTAAAAACACGCCCTAGCGATCGCCACGATTTTTGTAACACTTAAGTAAGTAGGTGCAATAAAACCAAACTATGTAAATAAAAATAAATAAAGCTCAAACTCTTTCTCTCCCTGCTCCCTGCTCCCTACCCCCTGCCTTATTGCAACAATAATTATTTACGCCGACTTACTTAGATAAAATATATAGCCCAGATGTTGCGTTCTACTCGTCCAACGGCGGGCGGTAAATTTATTTTGGGCAATTAGCCAGATGATGAAAGCCGAGCCATCAAATACGCAGAGGTGGATTGCACACAACCAAGAAGCGGTATAGAGTTAAGTCGCCAGCTTTTTCCAACATTGAGTAGAAATGTTTATGCTGATTGTGCAACATGGCTATATAAAACAATAGTCCATTAAATCTCTAAGTAAAAATCTGAAAGCGCCCACACTGGGCTTCGCCCTGCTAAAGCTAACAGATGGAACCAGATGTTAACGCAACTCTAGGGCAGAGTATGACTAATCTTTTACTAGCTTCCGTATTATCTAGACCCATTAAAGACCCAGTACCGGTTTTTCTGATGATTTTGGGGATTATGCTGATTGCACCCCTGCTATTTGAGAGAATCCGACTACCAGGTATTGTGGGATTAATTCTGGCGGGGGTCATAGTCGGCCCAAATGGACTGGGATTATTGGCACGGGATAACACAATTGTGCTTTTGGGCACAATTGGTTTGCTGTTTCTCATGTTCATGGCAGGACTGGAAACTAGCTTGGATGACCTGAAATATAACGCTGATAAGGCAGTCATATTTGGACTAGCTACCTTTGGCGTACCGATGGTATTAGGTACTGTAGCCATGATGTCTATCGGCTATGGTGTATTACCTGCCATCTTAGTCGCTTCTTGTTTTGCTTCCCATACGCTACTAGCACTACCGATTGTTAGTAAATTGGGAATTATGCGCTCTCAAACATTGACTACCACTCTCGGAGGCACATTAATCACCAATGTTTTGGCACTTTTGGTTTTAGCGGTGGTAGTGAGAGCGCATGAAGGCAGTTTAAGCCTACAGTTTTGGTTATTTCTGATTCCTTCACTGATTATCTACACATTTCTGACGCTCTGGGGTGTACCTCGTCTCGGTCGCTGGTTCTTTCAGCGATTTGGACATGATGAAGGAGCAGAGTTTACCTTTGTTCTAGCTACCCTGTTTGTAGTTTCCTATGGGGCAGAATTAATCCAAATTGAGCCAATTATTGGCGCTTTTTTAGCTGGAGTTGCTATTACCCAGCTAATTCCGCAACTTAGCCCTTTGATGAATCGGATTCAATTTATCGGGAATACGCTGTTTGTACCCTTTTTCTTGATTTCTGTGGGAATGTTGGTTAATCCCCTGATTCTGATTCAAGAACCGCGATCGCTCCTAGTATCTGGTGTCATGGTAACTGTTGCCATTATCGCTAAGTTCATTCCTGCATGGGGTTCGGGCAAGTTATTTGGATTCAACTTTGACAATATCATGTTGATGTTTGGGCTATCAGTAGCTCAGGCAGCCTCTACCCTGGCTGCAATCACCGTTGCTTACAAAATCGAGTTGGTCGATCAGTTAACAGTGAATGGCACGATCGCCATGATTTTAGTTACCTGCATTGCTTCTCCTTGGGTAACAGATCGGTGGGGGAAAAAAATCAAGCCAGGAGAGGCTAGTAGTTCAAGTCATCAGCTAGGAAGTCTGGGCGATCGCGTTTTAGTCCCAGTTGCCAACCCCAGCACTGAAGATAACCTGCTCAAGTTGGCAATACTCCTAGCAAAATCAGCGACGGGTACTTTATTACCACTCCACATTTTAATTGAGCAAAATTCCCCCATTCCTCTAGAGGACAAAACCAGACAAAGCCAATTACTATCAACCGCAGAAATGATTGCCCATGCTGCGGTTGCTAATGTTATTCCCATTGGTCGGATTGACGAATCAATTGATAAGGGAATTGCTCGTGTGGCAGAAGAAAAGCAGGCCAGTGTGATTGTCTGCGGCTGGAAAGGTTACTCTACTTATCAGGAAAATCTCTTTGGTGGTGTGATTGACAAGATTGTAAATCGCAGTGCAGTGCCTGTTTTGGTAACTCGATTCCCATTGCCAATTGAGCATACAACACGAGTCTTTTTGGCTTTTACCACTCAACAAACTTATGCTAGTTCTTTTGGAGAGAGTATCCAATTAGCCAAAAGTCTGGCAACGGAACTCAAAGCATCCCTGCAACTTTTACAAGTTGTAACAACACGAGGAGTAGCTATCGATTTGACTAATACCGGATTGCCAGAAGATACACCGATTCAAAAAGTGCGAGGCAATTTTGTGCAGCAAGTTTCTCGTTTACTCAAAACCAACGATCTGCTAGTGTTAAACGGGTCTGTTGAAAAGAAAACTCAACTAGTTTCGCTTTTAGGTCGGATACCAGAAGCGATCGCTCGCAATCATCCTGAAGTTGCTATGATTATTGCCTACTTTCCCAAATAGCCCCAAGATTGGAAATAAGTAGGGGAGCAAAGGTGAGAATGCCCAATCCTCAATAGCCAATACCTTCCTATGACTTTTTAATTTTGAATTCGGAGCGAAGCGACGTGACACCTTCTATAAACCAGGTTTATCCCGTTATTTGGCACAACAACTCAGTGTCACTAATTGATCAAACCCGCTTACCAAACGAATATATATTTGTGGAAATTCACCGCAGTGAAGATATGGCGCGGGCAATTAAAACGATGATTGTGCGAGGTGCGCCAGCAATTGGTGTGGCTGCGGCTTATGGAATGTATCTTGGTGCAAGGGAAATTGAAACAAGCGATCGCCACGAATTTCTGCAAAACTTAGATAAAGTAGCCCAGTTGTTGCGTTCTACTCGTCCCACGGCGGTAAATTTATTTTGGGCAATTAGCCGGATGCTTAAAGCCGCCTACGAAACGCTGGGAACAGTAGAAGACATCAAGCAAACCCTTTTCCAAACAGCCCAAGCAATCAACGTTGAAGATTTACAAACCTGTCAAGCGATCGGTGATCATGGTTTGGCTGTTTTACCGTCTACCCCAGAAAAACTGAGGCTGCTTACCCACTGTAACGCTGGTGCATTAGCTACTGCTGGATATGGCACAGCCTTGGGTGTTGTGCGTTCCGCTTGGAGAGAAGGACGTTTAGAACGTTTATTTGCTGACGAAACCCGTCCCCGCTTGCAAGGTGCAAAACTCACCACTTGGGAATGTGTGCAAGAAGGGATTCCAGTTACATTAATTACTGATAATATGGCAGCCCATTGCATGAAACAAGGTTTGATTCATGCTGTAGTTGTGGGTGCTGATCGCATTGCTGCTAACGGCGATACTGCTAACAAAATTGGTACATATAGTGTAGCGATCGCAGCTAAAGCACATAATATCCCCTTCTTTGTAGCTGCACCTCTTTCCACCGTTGATTTTGAATTAGCCGATGGCAGCCAAATTCCCATTGAAGAACGCGAACCAACAGAAATCTATCAAGTTGGCGATACTATTCTCACACCTGCGGGTGTAGATTTTTATAACCCAGCTTTTGATGTAACTCCGGCTGAGTTAATTACAGCCATCATTACAGAGAATGGAGCGATCGCACCTGATAAATTAGCGAAATCACAGTTAAAGCAATTACCGGTTGGGTTAAATCCGAATTAATGGAGAACTTGTACCGAGTTTTTGATAACTCTAAATCCGAATAACGGAAACTTTATAGGGCAATGCCCCAAAAAAATCTCCGACTTTTTAGAAAAGCCGGGGACTTTGTTTTTTGACTACTTTAAAATCTGACGCAATACGGTTTGGTTAAGGCAAGAGACGCGATAAATCGCCGTCTCTACAAAGGACTGATTCTTTTAGAGGCGGCGATTTATCGCGTCTTTGCGATCTAGGGCGTGTCATCAAAAAACCTTATCCGAACCGTATTGAAATGTGATGGATCAAAATTTATCAGCAATTTTTTCAATAATTTTATCTAAACTTCATATTCGGACTAAATTCAATAAGCAAAATCCGCAATTACTTTCTCAAAAGAAGCTTTGACTTACTCAAACCCCAGTTTGCTTTCTCATTTTGGTGTTTTCCGCAAGTAAAAGAAGCTTTGACTTACTCAAACTCCAGTTTGCTTTCTCATTTTGGTGTTTTCCGCAAGTAAAAGAAGCTTTGACTTACTCAAACCCCAGTTTGCTTTCTCATTTTGATGTTTTCTGTAAGTAAAAGAAGCTTTTGCTTTATCAAAATAAGCTTTGACTTACTCAAACCTCAGTTTGCTTTCTGATTTTGGTGTTTTTTGCAAATAAAATGCCAAAGTCAAATTACCCCCCTTAATCCCCCCGATGTTTTGGGTGGAAACAAGAAATCCAGTTCCCTCCCCAATACATACCTACGGTGTACACACAAATCTTCTAGAGTTGCCCCAAAGGCTTTTGATCCCCCCAACCCCCTTAAAAAAGGGGGTAAAAACCTCTCAAAGACCTCCTTTTTAAGGAGGATTTAGGAGGATCTACACGATTTTGGTTTTGTACAGAGATGTGTGTACACCGTAGCCAATACATACGGGGAGGGTTAGGGTGGGGTAATATCGACTTATGACTAATTAACCCTAATAGAATTAACCAAAATGCTGAATAATTGCGTCGGCAAATTCAGAACATTTTAAGGGTTCAACAGGCGGTTCTAGCAACCGGGCTAAATCGTAGGTAACTTGACTATTTGCGATCGCATCGCTTAAACCTTTCTTAATTAGGTCTGCGGCTTCTTGCCAACCCATAAATTCCAGCATCATCACCCCAGACAAAATCACTGAACCTGGATTAATCCGATCTAAGCCGGCGTGTTTGGGTGCAGTGCCGTGGGTGGCTTCAAATATGGCACTGGAATCACCAATATTTGCCCCTGGCCCCATTCCCAATCCCCCAACAATGGCGGCGGCGGCATCAGACAAGTAATCGCCGTTCAAGTTCATCGTCGCCAGAATCGAATACTCATCCGGTCTGGTTTGGATTTGTTGAAAAATACTATCAGCAATCCGGTCATTCACCAAAACTTTATCTTTCCATTTGCCTTCACCGTGGGTTGCCCAAATTGAGTTAAGAACAGTTTCAACTTCCTTGACAATTTGCGCTTTTTTCTCTTCGGTGAGACTATCAAACCCAGGATCAATCTCGCGGGCGTTTTCTTCCAAGGAAATATTCGGATTTTTTTCCTTGTTACTCAAAATCCAAGATTCCCGTTCAGTGACAGTTTCTTGGCGAAATTCACTAGTTGCTAATTCATAACCCCAATCACGGAAAGCGCCTTCGGTGTATTTCATGATGTTGCCTTTATGCACCAAAGTCACCTGTTGCTTATTTTTAGGCAATAGCAAAGCGTGTTTGATGGCACGTCTGACTAGACGCTGAGAACCAGTTTTGCTGATGGGTTTGATGCCAATACCAGAATCAAGAGGAATGCGTTTTTTCCCATGTTCTGGGGTAGCGGGGATTAATTCTTCATTGAGAATTTTAATTAAGCGATCGCCGATTTCGCTACCTTGTCGCCACTCAATGCCTAAATAAATATCTTCCGTATTCTCTCGATAAACAATTACATCCAGTTTTTCAGGATTTTTGTGGGGTGAGGGCGTACCCGCATAGTAACGGCAAGGACGCACGCAAGCATACAAGTCAAAAATTTGCCGCAGTGCCACATTTAAAGAACGAATTCCCCCCCCAACGGGAGTAGTCAAAGGCCCTTTAATAGCTACACCATATTCTTCAATTGCTGTTAGAGTATCTTGAGGTAAATACTGATAAGTCCCGTATAAATCACAAGCTTCATCGCCAGCGTAAACCTTGAACCAGCTAATTTGACGTTGACCCTTATATGCTTTGGCTACCGCAGCATCTAAAACTTTTTGGGTAGCAGGCCAGATGTCTATACCTGTACCATCGCCCCGAATAAAGGGGATAATTGGATTGTCCGGTACGATTGGTTCACCATTTTTGAAGGTGATTTTTGCTCCGGCTGCGGGGGGGGTAATCTTTTCGTACATCGTTCACACACTCCTAATCGATACGCTGCTATTCAAAAAACCTTATGTGGCAGGCTTGTATATTTTGCTATGTCTTTTGTTCACCAAGCCATAAGGCACAGATTTTCCCCCTATTCCCCTTGTACATTATTTGGGGATTAAGTGTGGGATTCAGTGAAGCGATCGCAATTTTGTACGATCAAAAATAGTAAACTACTTTTCGCTATCAATGCTTCACCTTGGAGGAGCCAGATAGCTTACCACTTTTTCACTGACCGCTAAAACGAGAATGGCATGACAGACCCAATGATTTTATCAGGCCCTGCAAATGACATCGACTCCCTCCGACGACCGTTAATCGCTGGGTCTGAAAAAGTCCAACAACAGATAATCCCACAATTAGCTGAGTTGGGTAATGAGGGATTAGACGTGTTGATGGAATTTTTACTGAAACGACGTGATAACCCAGCAACTTGGATCGATGGCAAAGCTTACCAAGTCCTCTATAACTCTGATGCACCTCAAGCCAAAGAATTTTTGCGCTCTTGTTTTCCTGAGGGAATTGTACCTCTAAAATCAGAGTGCGGGATTAACTACAATTCTTTGCAACAGCTACTTGCTGTTCAAGACTTCCAAGCAGCCGATCGCGTCACCATCGAAAAAATGTGCGAACTATCAGGGCCAACGGCTGTACAACGAAAATGGTTGTACTTTACTGAGGTAGAAAATACCTCGGCTGTTGACTTGCAAACCATTAACAACCTCTGGTTAGTCCACTCTGAAGGTAAATTTGGTTTTTCAGTGCAGCGAGAAATTTGGTTAAGTTTGGGTAAAAATTGGGAGAATTTCTGGCCGAAAATTGGCTGGAAAGCAGGTAATACCTGGACGCGATACCCTAACGAGTTTACCTGGGATTTGAGTGCGCCTAAAGGTCACTTACCCCTTTCTAATCAACTCCGGGGAGTACGAGTCTTTGCTTCTTTACTTTCTCACCCAGCTTGGTCAAAGAATCCAGAAAAATGATTTTGAGCCTACGGACAAATAGATTATGATTAATTCCACCAACCGAGAATTCTACGTCATCATTGAACGGGATGAAGATGGCTACTATGTCGGAGAAGTACCTCAGCTACAAGCCTGTTACAGTCAAGGAGAAACAATTGATGAGTTGATGGCTAACATGAAAGAAGTAATTGAACTTTGTTTAGAAACAACAAATGATGAAAAAATACCAGAATTTATAGGTATTCAAAAGGTAGTAATTTAATGCCAAAACTACCAGTTTTAACAGGTAAAACAATTATTAACGCCCTTGAGAAAATAGGATTTCAGGCGGTGCGTCAAAAAGGCTCTCATGTACAAATGGAACGTGAAGATGGGCGCTTAGTAACTATTCCTGTTCATGCTGGTAAAACAATAGGTAAAGGATTACTACGCAAAATACTACGCGATGCCGAACTGACGAAGGAAGAGTTGATCGCATTGCTGGAATCATAGAGTTGGGAGGTTTTCTACCAATCCCAAATGCACAATCTCAAATTAGATAATGGCAAACGTTCGTCTAGAAGATATTAAGCGTAGGTTTAATAATGTCACCGCGATCGAGGATATTACCTTTGAAATTCCTGATGGCGAGTTTTGGGTTTTAGTTGGGCCCTCGGGTTGTGGTAAATCTACAATTTTGCGAACGATCGCAGGTTTAGAAACCGCTACATCTGGCAAACTCTATATTGGCGATCGCTTGGTGAATAATATCCCAGCCAGACAACGCGATGTGGCGATGGTGTTTCAAAACTACGCTCTCTATCCTCACATGAGCGTGGCCCAGAACATCGCCTTTGGCTTGCAAATGCGGAAAGTTGACTCGAAAATCATTCAAGAACGAGTGATGAATGTGGCGCGATCGCTTTCTCTCGATCACCTGCTAGATCGTAAACCCAAACAACTTTCTGGGGGACAGCAACAACGGGTAGCATTAGGGAGAGCGATCGCTCGTGAACCACAAGTGTTTTTACTTGATGAACCTTTATCTAATTTAGATGCCCAATTGCGCGATGATACCAGGGCAGAATTGAAACAGCTACATCAAGAATTAGGCATTACAACTATTTACGTCACCCACGATCAAGTTGAAGCGATGACTTTGGCTGATAAAATTGTTGTCCTAAATCGCGGGCGGATTCAACAAATTGGCGATCCCCAAACTATTTATGCAAGTCCTGCTAATCAGATGGTGGCAAGTTTTTTAGGCAGTCCGCCAATGAATATTTTGCCTGCAATCTATGAAAATAACGGTTTCGATGTGAGTGGACAGTTATTAACAATTCCGGCAGTTGTGAAAGAAAAATTACATTTGCGTCACGGACACAGCTTTGATTTGGGGATTCGTCCAGAGCATATAAAAATCAACACCGACTCAGAACGGGCTGAACGCCCCACTACCGCTAACAGTACTCAAAACTCAGGACTGTTGTTGGTTGAAGTTAAACTAGTGGAACCTTTGGGAAGAGAAACTTTGATTCGTGCTGGATTACCTGGTTCGGCGGTAGTGTTGAATATTCAGGTAAGCGGGGATGTGCGTCTGCGTCCAGGCGATCGCCTTTCTCTACAACTCGATTTAAATAAATTGTTTGTGTTTGATCCCAAAACTGGGGATAGAATTTTACCTCATGAGTGACTCTGGCTTTAAGAAGATGTTTAAAAAGTATTGTATGAAACATCAAAAGCCTCAGATATAACCCCTTTACCTACAAGAGAATGCGGGTTTAAAAGATTATCAAGAGCACGAGACAGCAATAGAAGTGAGGTTTTGAGTATACTTATTGAATTTTAAAATAACTTCTAAGGTGGGTCTTTACTTTTATTTTATAAATACTTTCTTAAACTGCCAAAAATAATTGCCAATTCCCAATTTTTTGTAGCCAGAATCTAAGAAAATAAAAACTGCAATAGAGACTTAAGGGATTCGCTGCAAAAACTTATATGACTATTAATCGACGCAATTTCTTGTTTTTAGTAACAGTAGGTGCGGGTGCTTTTACATTACATGCTTGTGCATCGGTAGAGAAATCTCCTCAGGGAAACACTGCAACTCCCGATACAACACCAAATACAACACCAAATACAACACCAAATACAACAGGGGCTATCCAACTACCACCTTTAACTTACGCCTACGAAGCACTGGAACCACACATCGATGCCAAAACGATGCAGTTTCATCATGATAAACACCATGCAACTTATGTGAAAAACCTGAATACGGCGTTAGAAAAACACCCAGAACTGAAAGGCAAAAGTATTGAAGAACTGTTACAGAGGCTTGACAATGTACCACAAGATATCCGTAGAACAGTACGCAATAATGGCGGTGGTCATGTCAACCACTCAATGTTCTGGGAAATTATGAAGCCGAAAGGTGGGGGAGAACCAACAGGAAATATAGCCTCCGCGATTAATCAAAATTTTGGCTCTTTTGCAGCTTTCAAAAAACAGTTTAACGAAGCTGGTGCTGGTCGTTTTGGTAGTGGTTGGGTTTGGCTAGTGCGTAACAAAGGTGGCAAGTTGGAAGTGACAACTACAGCTAACCAAGATAGTCCCTTAAGTGCAGGTAAATATCCTATTTTGGGTAATGACGTATGGGAACATGCATATTATCTCAATTACCAGAATCGCCGCGCCGATTATTTAGATGCTTGGTGGAACGTGGTTAATTGGGATGAGATTAACAAGCGGTTTGCAGCAGCTAGTAAATTAGCTTAAAGATTGGGACAAGGAGATATAGAAAAAATAAAAAGTTAATCTTCCACTCCTGTCAAAGTAATTCGTAATTACAATGAGTGGACACTTGTACCCTTTATAATTACGAATTACGTTAGCGCAGCGTTAGCGAGTATTCGAGCGTCATTACGAATTAATTAAAGGGGTTTTTGAGTAGGTACACCAACAGCACGGGGAAACTGAACTGGTGTTGTACCTACCTTACGCAAATAGACACAGTGGCGAATGCTGTGACTTAGGGGCGTTGTAAATTGTTCAATTGATTCAATCACACCGCCCAACAACTTCACCGCATTCTGCAAAGCTGTTGTTTCATCCTCTGTCCAATTACCGCGATAAATTATGGCTAAACCTCCCTGCTTGAGCAATGGTAGGGAATATTCTGCACAAACAGAGGCTGCCCCTACAGCACGGATCAATGCAATATCGTAAGCTAGTCGATGCTGGGGGTGCTGACCGATTTCTTCTGCTCTACCAACAAGAGTTTTGGCATTGTTCAGGGAAAGTTCAGTTAAGATATTGTCGAGAAAAGTGATTTTTTTCCGAGTTGAATCGAGAAGAGTAATTGTGCAATTAGGTACAGTAATTTTCACTGGAATACCTGGAAAACCCGCACCTGTACCAATATCGATGAGAGTAGGAGAAGCAGGGGATAAATTACCTGATAACAGGGGTACAATTCCTCGTAGAGAATCCCAGAGATGTTTTTCCCAAAACTCTTGAGGGTCAGTGATCCGAGTTAAATTTAGTTGGCGATTACCTTCTAGGATTAACTCATAAAGCCTTTGAAATTGTGCTTGCTGTTGGAAAGTTGGCTGCCAATTGAGAGTTTGCTGCCAGATTTCTGCCATCTCAGGCAATAAGTTAGTCATTAGTTATTAGTCATTAGTCATTAGTCATTAGTCATGAGGCATTGGGCATAATTATTCTCCTTTTCCCCTTGTCCTCTTGTGCCCCTGTTCTTTTCTTACACTGATGGTAGAGGTTCTTTGACTTTGGATTCTAGTGTCTTTGGGTCTACTGATTGTAGTTCACCGTGGTTGAGTGTCCAGCAACGGTCTGCGATCGCTAACATATCCCCAGCATCATGTGTCACTACCAACAGCGTCCAATCTTGTTTCAGTTTCGCTAATAAATTTACCAGTTGCCGACGCATTGACCAATCTAATCCAGCTGTGGGTTCATCCAACAACAGTAAATTTGGCTGGCGAATCAATTGCACTGCTAAAGCTAAACGTCGTTGCTGACCACCACTCAAAGCATGAGGGGCAGCAGAAAGCGATAAATGCTCTAATCCCACCTCTGTCAGAGACTGTCTAACTCGTTCTGACCCTAACTCAGGATGTCCTAAACGCAATTCTTCTAAAATTGAACCACCACAAAAGTGCCGTTCTGGAAATTGAAATACCAACCCAGCTAACTGTTGTAACTGTTCGGCTATAAGTTCTTGTTCCCGCCAGAAGAGTGCGCCGCTAGTGGGTTCGGCTAGTCCCGACAAAATTTCTAGTAAGGTACTTTTTCCCGAACCACTTGGGCCAATAATCAGACCTAGCTGCTGGGGTGCTAATTCCAAGTTGATCGATTTGAGAATCGCTGTTGGGCAAGCTGTGGGATGATAAATTAGATTTCGGAGATAGAGCATTTGTTAAGATTACCAAAAAGTCAGCAAATTACTGATTAGCTACACTGAGAGCATCTGGAAAATTCAAAGAAAGGATTAACACCTTAATCTAGAATCTAGCAGCAAGAATCATCCACATTTTTCTCCATTGTGGCAGACTCACCCTTAAAACTTTGGCTATAACCAGCCTGGGAACATGGAAAAATTACCAAAGTCAACCTTTATATAGAAAATTTTGGTTGAAGCATAGGCAAGTTAAAATTAACCATTTTTTGCATTCTAAGTAACACATACAACTATTTCAACCGCAATTCTTCTGAGGGTTAAAATGACTAAAAGGTTTTATTTGCCTAGATTATTAGTGTCTGCGAGACTCACTACCCTTGCTCAGAATGCTTTTGCCGCTGCGTTAGCCTTTGGCGTTGCCCCTTGGGCAATCGCACTTAATCTGTGGGTAAGTCCCTCCCTGGCTGGCGATCCATTTCGCAATAGCGAACCTCATCAAATTGGCGACCAAACAGAAGCAGCTTTCAAAGCGATTTTCCAACAGGGCAACTATCCAGCAGCAGAGCGTTATCTTGAACAAGCAGTATCCAAGGAGCCAAATGAACCTCTAGCTTATGCCATGAAGGCATCTTTAGCATACGGAAATCAAGATTGGGCTAAACTAAGTACTTACAGCCAGAAGACTCTAGAAACCGGACAAAAACTGATTTCTAGCGATCCATTGCGTGGTAATTTATATACTGCTGTTGGTCATTTTTTAGAGGGAGCAGTAGTTCTCACCCGTGAAGGAACGGTCAACGGTGTGCCGCAAGCCTTTAGTCGGTTGCGGCAAGTTTATGAATATTTAGACAAAGCCGAAGCAATTTCTGCCAACGATCCAGAACTGAATTTAATCAAGGGTTATATGGATTTACTGTTGGCGGTTAATTTGCCTTTTGCTAGCCCAGATCAGGCAATTGGACGGTTAGAACAAAATGCTTCTCCTCAGTATTTAGTGGATCGGGGTATTGCTCTTGCTTACCGGGATTTAAAACGTTACCCACAGGCGCTAGAGTATGTCAACCGGGCGATCAAAGCCACATCCGATAATCCAGAAATTTACTATCTCAAAGCCCAAATCCTGAAAGAACTGGGGCAAAAAGAAAAAAGCCAGCAGATGATCAAGGAAGCGATCGCTAATTTTGACAAAGCATTGACTAAAAAATCCCAACTTCCAGGTGATTTAGTCAAACAAATTGAGCGTGAACGCAGCAGTGCTGCTAGCCTAAATAATCCTTAGCCCCCATTCCCTATTCTCCATTCCCCACTCCCTACTTTGATATGCTTATTTGCAGAAGAGTAATTGAGATATTAGACCAACATGGAGATTCAGTTCCGCGAAATTAATCCTTTTGATATGTGGATTTGGCTGAAATTCAGCACAAATCCTTCTGCGCGTGAAAAGCAGTATGTAGAAGAAGTTTTCAATTCCTGGTTTTATCTGGGTAAATTGGGTGCATTTAATGCAGAGAATCTTCAGGTGCAGGACACTGGACTTGATATCAGCTACATGAATTATGATGAGCAAGGGTATGACAAAAGCTTGTTAGCACTGATGCATAACATCGGTGAGTTTGAATATGAGGGCCAGTGGGGACGTTGTTGGTTTGATTTAGGAACCAGTGATGCGATCGCTCTGGATATTTTAATCAACGCCCTCAGCCAGCTAAGTCAGGAATATGTCACCATCGAAGAATTGTACATTGGTGGCGAAAATCCAGATTGGCCTATTGAGGATAGTGAAAGTCGTCCTCAGTCTATTTACGATAATTAGTTACAAAAATGAATAAAGCAGGCGAAATTCGAGTAATAGCCTTGGGGCTAATTCGGGATGGCGAACGCATATTTCTTTCTGAAGGCTACGATCCTGTAAAACAAGAAAGATTTTATCGTGCTTTGGGCGGTGGTGTTGAATTTGGCGAAACCAGCCGCAACGCTTTACAACGGGAGTTTCAAGAGGAAATTCAGGCAGACTTAACGAATATTAATTATCTAGGTTGTATAGAGAACCTGTTTACATTTAATGGTAGGCAAGGTCATGAAATCATTCAGCTTTATCAATGTGACTTTGCTGATTCAAAATTTTATCAACTGGAAAGTTTGGTTTTTTCAGAATCACAAAATCATAAACATAGAGCATTATGGATAGATATCTCTCATTTGAAATCTGGTGAATTCAAATTAGTACCTGAAGTATTTTTTGAATATTTATAAATCATCTAAAAATTTAAATATAGCGGTTCTCGTTTGCATAAAGTGCATTTTTTAACCTAACCCTCTCCTTGCTAAGGCTACAGTGTACACACAAGTCTAGGCAAACTTCTAGAGGAAGGGGTTTGAGGGGGTAAACGAGAGTGGACAATCCAATCAGAATTCACGCTCACCTACATTGGCCGCCGTGACCAAGTCCCGCAAGACTAACCCCAAGGTATCAACGGTCATAAATCGCTTGCGTTCTTGGCGTTGCATAAATGCGGGATGAATCAACTAAATACAGGTATTTGTCCATACTTGAGATAATGGAGTAATAAACGAATTGAATATTTAAGCATATCTACTGATTTGGAATAACATAATGTTTTGCGATGTAGACATGCCAAATAATGACATAAGCGTGTATTTTCCCCATAAAAGTTGGAAGAAGCTTTTGCGTCATGTGTCATATTTTATGGCACTGGTGTACCTCGCTCGCCTTATTTTTCTCTGCTACCCCTGATTATTGAGCCGATACTGCGATTATATAAATCGAACTCCGCCTATACTGTGTGACTTTTGCAACTTGCCCTGCTGTGTATCTCTTCGCTAACAGCCAGATTATTTTGAAGCGTCTATGCATGCAGCTTAAATACCGATTAGCTGATCTCTATCTTTACATAATTGGGATAATTTTAAATTTTCAAATAAAACGCTCTAAGGTAGTCAGAGAGTTGTTTTGAGCTTTTCGGAGATGTTTAGTAAGAGAAATTACCCTTGACTGATCAAGGAACAAAACAGATTATTACTACTGTAAGGTGTGAGGAGACTTAATGATAAAGCTTCATCTACGTTCAATGCGCTCGACTATTTCTTCGGCGCTTAGCTTTGCGATGACTCTCGGTATGGTTGTTAATACGCCACTACATGCTCAAACCATCACTTCACAATCGACTCCACTAGATCATCTTAAAGCTGCACCTCGACCGGTATTTAAAAAAGGCAATACTTTATTACCTTTGGGTCAAGCGCATTGTGGACTATCGAAAGAAACTTATATTGAATTAGCTAACTATTGGGGGTATGGACTACCAATAGAGAGGGCCGATTTGGCGCAACATGCCCAAGCTAATCCTGGTCGCTACCAACCTGTAGTCATGGTAGGAGAAGTTTATAAATTTTTTGATAACTACGATGGGCGTCACCCCAATCTGCCCAAACTACCTGCGAACACCTGGTTGCGTGACAACAGTGGAAAGATTATTCTCAAAGGTGGCCAACCAATAGTAAGTCCAGCTGCACCAAATGAGGCATTTCAAATCATCGGCGACTACTACGGAAGATCAATAGGTCAATTAGAGAGAACTGCTGGTCAGTCTATCAAGCTGATAATGAACCAAGGTGAGTCTGGGCTTTGGATTCCTGGTGACAACGATCCCGCACAGTTGTTCGGACAAGATCCTCAAGTAAAAGCTGACTTTAATAATTCTGGTTTGAATAACTGGTTCGCCTACATATCTCGCAACAAAGCACGACAGGAAGGAGTACTCAAAGAGAAGTTGTTTAGTAACTTGCAGTCTCGACCAACCTACTCATGGTATCAGGAACAATACGGTACTGAGCGTGGTCGCTGGGCTGGATGGGCATGGTATATGTTCAATTACGAACATTTTCTAGACTCTTCTCGCAATCCAATAGTATCTGATTATACAGCACCAGAGATGTATTACAACTTTCATAACTCTGGCTGGACTGGTATAGAGTACAATAGTGCCGTGCCGTGGGATGCATTGACACAAGCATTGAATAATATTTCTGGGGCAATCAGTCTCGGACAGAAGTTAACATATCCTTGGGTAAATATGGGTTGGGAAGGTTACGCAGGTCAACCAATCTCTAGTCCAGATACCTTTATGGGTATGATGAAGACTTACTACACCGCAGGAGCTATCGGGTCTGTGGGCGGGTATTTCGTATGCAGCGGACCAATATGGGAAGCGCTCAACTACAATAAGCCGATTGGTGCGACAACTCCCACACTGATTCAGCAATTAACAATCCAAGGTCATGCCCATGCGTTGTTCTCACATTTAGAAGAGTACTTGCGTAAGGGCGACCTTTTACCAGGACCAAAACTGCATCCTTATCAAAGTTACACTAAGGTATTGCCAGCAATGGAGTTTACTGCCGAAGGTCAGACACAGCAATTACAAGGTAGATGGGGACCTGTGACCGTACCCACTGCTCGTGTGTTGGCACGCAAAATTAGCGGCGAAGACCGTTGGCTAGTTACTGCTTGGGCAAATGTGGGTAATGACCGCGACGTGAGGGTGAAAATTGATAACAAACTGGGAACTCTGACTTTACGCGCTAGAAAGGCAGGGTCTGTCTATGTTGTCAAACTTGTAAATGGTCTGGTTCAACAGACTCTGATAGATTCTGATGGTATGAACCCGACTAAGAACTTGTCTCCTTAATATCAAAATGGGGAGTAGGGAGATCAGGGGTACAGGGGAAGTTGCAGTAAGTCTTTCCCCCTGCCTCTTCTTATGCCCAATGCAGTGCGGCAGGATATCAATCTATAACACTCTCTATCTCTACTCATAATTTCCGTTGCTTTATGGCTTGAGCTGGATTACCCACATAAATTGTCATTGGCTCTAAAGAACTACTAGCTACTCCCCCTAAGGTAAGCACTGCTCCTCGACCAACAGTAACTCCTGGGCCAATTACTGCCTTGGCTGCAATCCAACTACTCTCTTGAATATAAATAGGTGCGGTAATCAGTTGAAATTCAGCATGGCTCCAATCATGATTACCAGTACAGAGATAAACGCCTTGAGATAGACATACATGACTTTCAATCGTGACTAGAGCCAAGTTATCAATCCAAGCATCTTCTCCAATCCATACATAATCGCCAACTATCAATCGCCAAGGGAATTTGATGCGAACTCCTGGCTTGATACGGACACCTTGACCAATTTTTGCTCCAAAAGTACGAAGTAGCAAAACTTTTAAGCCTGACATGGGAAGCAAGCGACTTTGTACTAACCATGAACCTAAAAAGTACCACAGAAGTTGCTTCCAGTAAGGTGCGCCAGGAATATAATTACTGACTGTGTAAGAATCTAGACGCATACTAAAGTAAATCAATAGCAGACTGAAGACTGGTTCCTGTACGACCTGTGACAATCCAAAGTAGGGAGCGCCCTAGATCGCGAATAATAGGAGAAATAGTTTCTTTTTTTGATTGATCTGGAGCTGATGGTACGGAAATTGGTGTAAAGGCGATACCTCTGCTACCAAGAATCATGATGGCGATCGCCTTGGCTCTGGGCATGTGAAAATCTGAGGTAATCAAATAAATATGTTGTATACGTTTATGCTCAAACTCAGGGACAATTGTAGTAAAGTTTGTCACGGTATCAACAGCACGATAATCTAAGTGAAGACGACTGTCTGAGATGCCAGCAGCTTCAAAAATCGGTCGCGCTATTTCAGGGGGAGTGCCAGAAGAAACCCAAACTTCCAAAGAGGGATACCAACGAGCAATTTCGGCAGCAACTTGTTCGCGATCTATCCAAGCACCAAGAGTGAGGATAGCTTGGGGTTGGGGTGCTTGGTAATAAGCTATAGTCAAACGCACAGGAATTATCAGCAGTAATGAGAGGAAAAAACTTGCTAAAGCTAAAATCAAATATTTTTTCCGTAGCCAATGAAACCTTCTCATGATGCTTTTTCTTTAAATTCCTCGGCTTCAATTAAACGAATTGCCAGAAGAATTTCCGCTAATACACGTTCTAATGCATAGTACCAACCGTGCCAGCCATCAAGAATCCCGCCTTTGAAAATTAGGCAGTAGAAAAGGATAATCAAAGGAGCAAAAAGTTTTTGTTTGCGGATGCGATCGCCCCAACTGAGTTCCCTCGTCGGAGTATCCAATAGCTTCTTGACTTCAATCACCATGTAGCGATCCTGTGCCCATAACCAACGACTCAGAGGTTTGCGATCGTCGTGGTATATATGACTAGAGAGCATTGCAGATTTACCCTCTATCGAAACTCGATGAGCATGTCCATCATCTTTGTAAGTTGCTTTTTCTTTTCTGTAAAGTACTTTTCGGGGTGGAAGTAGAGTACCACGCAGAGGCTTGCCAAACACACAATACTTGAAGCTAACGCTGTAACTATCTACATCAGATTCTGATGCCAGTGATTTAATTTCATTAATCAAAACATCAGTTAAAACGTAATCAGCATCTAATGAAAGTACCCATTCAGATTCTATTTTTTCTAAACCATAGTTACACTGACCAGCAAATGAATCAAATTTTCTTTGAAAGACTTGTACTTGAGGATAGGAGTACAAAACATTTAAAGTTTCATCTGTACTGTAGCTGTCAATAACTACAATTTTTTTAGCCCATTTTAATGCTTGGAGTGTACGGTCAATGTTGTTTGTTTCATTAAATGTGAGGATCAGAGGTGTAACATTTTCTGCTATTGATGTAAAAACCATTGCAATAGGTATAATAAAGTTAATTTTTTTCTAGAGCAGCAGAACACAAAACTGATTTCCAAAAGTAAGGCACTCTTCCTGCAAATTTAAAGTTAATATCGGTAAATCCTTCTTCTTCTAATAAATTAGTTAAGGTTGCAACTGAAAAAAACTTTATATGTCCTCCATCCCAGAGTGGATTTAAGTGTTGATCCATTTTACCAAGGAGTGCCATTGCCAGATTTTTCCAATAGCCATGAAATGGAGTTGTGAGGATAATATGCCCTTGTGGCTTTAAGCATTTTTTGGCAGATATTAGTAATTCTCTGGGATAGAACAGGTGTTCAATTACTTCCGCAGCAATAACTATATCGAATTCTTTGTCTAACTCAGCATCAGGTAAATTGTAGATACTTGCCTCAATAAATTTGCACTCAGGAATATTCTGACGAGCAAGCATAATTCCTGATGTAGAATTTTCTACTCCTACCACATCATGTCCTGCCTGAGCAATTTGTTGACTAAATCTACCACTACCACAGCCTAAATCTAGTACTCGCAGCTTTTGTGTGGGATTAGTTATGGTTTGAGAGATTAGCTCTAATACTGGAGGAAGTAAATATGCGTGATGATGTTCATAATCACCATCTATATAGGTATATTCGTACCCGTTCGTAGTATGTTGCATAGTAATTTTAATCCTTGATAAAAAAGTTCAGCTTCAGAATTAATTTATCATCAAAATAAATTAACTATCAAACTATTTTTAGTGAATATTAATTGGCTGAATAATTACCTTATATATTTCTATAAGCTCTTGGGCAATATGATTCCAGCTATATTTGTCTGAAACCAATTGACGAGCGCGATCGCCCATTTTTTTTGCCTGTTGAGGATTGCTGAAATAACTTTCTAGAGCATCAGCGATCGCTGCTATATCTAAGTCTGGAACGTAACCTAGTTGGTTTTGTTTGACAACAGAAGCTAAAGCGACACCAGGAGTTACGAGAACAGGAACGCCTACAGCTAGTGATTCTAAAACTGAGACAGCAAAGTTTTCTGAATAAGAAGTCAGAACAAAAAGGTCAGAACCTTGCATCAATATATCTTTGGCTTCACCTTGGACAAATCCTACAACAAGGGTGCGATCGCGCAATCCACTCGAAACCAGCAAAGATTCTATTTCAGCTTCGTAATCTGGAGTGCCGTTGCCTGCAAGTATAAAAGTAAATCGGTGGTGAGTCAGTTTGCTCAAAGCCGGAATCAGATACTCTAAACCTTTTTTATAATGCAGCCGAGATAAAAACAAAATCACAGGCTCGTCTGGGGGAATGTTAAACTTTTGCCGCAGACGCTGACGAGCATCAACAATTTTGGTTGGTAAAGATATTCCCAGAGGTAAGACAACATTAGGTTTTTGCAGTCCCAGTAAGGATACTTCTTGCTGTTCCTTCTCGGAGGTAAAGTGAATTATTTGACTGCTGTCAAGATTTGCTTGTTCTATAAGTTTCAGGTAGGTTTGCTTTTTGTGCGTACTTTGTTGTAAAGACCACTCACATAGTAAACCATGTGTAGTGACTATGTAAGGAACATTTTTCAGACGGGCGATGGCCATTGCGATCGTTGATGCATAGGAAAAAAGAGCATGGACATGTACAAGCTCATACTGAGAAATATTTTGCCAAAGCCATTGTGTCAACTCGCCACTGAACGCATATTCTCTGACTGGTTTAATATTCGGTGAAAAGCGGTGGAAAAATCTAACTGGAACATTATTATATTTAATAAGTTTGCAAAGAGGAACATCAAGTAAATTATCGCCATCATCATTAGTTGTGGCAATTTCAGTATCGACATTAGTTATTTGCAATGCCTTTACCATATCTAAAACAGCTTGACTCGTACCACCACGAACTTTTGTAATAGAAGGAGTAACGTGAAGAATTTTCATTAACAATAAATGATAGGTGAAAAATAATTATATATAAAAATTAATCCTATTTTCCAAAGCCGAATTTTATATTTTCTGCGACAATAAATACTTCTTTTCCATCCGATCCAAATCAAGTAAATATTTTCCCAGTGATAAATACATCAGCAGTGAAAAGACAGGAAAAGACAGATTACCTAAAAGAATAGCTTCTGAAAAGCTTCCTACCAAAAGACCGGCTAAACCAGCTATCACAGTACTACTATGCAAAAAATAAGTAGGTTTTGTATTACTTAATTTATGCAGTTCAAACATCATCTTCAAACAGCCTAACCCCATCATGACTATCGGTATAAATCCGATCAATCCTGTAGTGTCTCCAGCAGCTAACCAAGAATTTTCTCCAAAAACCAAACGTCCTCCGTACAAAGGGGAACCAAAGAATGGATTACTCATAAAGCCATTCCACATCCCACTCCAAGCTCCTTCACGTGTATTTGCACCTGAAATGAATCGATTACTTGCTGGCGTGCTTTCGGTAATGGCTTCCGGACTTATGAACCAAAAGATGACACCTAATAAGACACCAACAAATAAGCCTAAGCGTAGTAAAGATCCAGCTCTATTACGATAGAAAAATAAAATCGAACTGATTCCCATAATTGCACCAGTCCGAGAACCTGTGAGAAATAAAAAGTATGCAACAACAAGTAAAAGAGCGATCCATAAAGCTTTGATCCAGTCCCATTTTTTCCGGCTTTCAATGAGAAACATGAAGCAGGGAACGGTGCCTGCTAACAGTGCAGCGGCATGTTGTGAATTACCAGTAGTTCCTAAGAATCTACCTTGCACAAATGTCATTGCAGACATATTAAATCTTCCTTGATAAGCACAGCCGATAGCAAAGATGACACCGGCCATTGCTAATGACCAAACACCTAAGCGGAAATTGTGTTCATCCTGCAACCACCGGGAAGGGCCTAACTTAAACATCAGCACAATTGCCCCAAATGTAATTATTGCAAGTAAGGCAAAAGCTACATCACCATAAATTAGAACCTTAAAAAAAACTGCCACCTGAAATGCGATTAAGTAATAGACTGGCTGGGGAATAATTATTCGCCGCCATCCATTCCGTGTTTGCATTCCCAATATGATAAGTAAAATCAGGAGAACTATTGTCACGGGGCGACCCATATCGCGTAGCTGTTGCAAGGGAAAAACTAAAGGTGGTGGTTCAGTTATCCATTCATCTTGATATTTTCCTAAGGAAGTTGCATAACAGCAAAATGCGAATAATAGCCAAGCTAAACGCCGGGAGCGTGTAGCTTTATCCAATATGAAAAGACCGATGACAATACCCAATATGCCATAAGGGCTAAGGATGAGGTCAAGAAGTTTGCTAATAGGATCTGAATTCATGCTTGAAAATTCATGCCAAATTTTCAGTGACCAGATTACTTGTATTTTGCTTAATTGTTTTCATCTGATGTACATTGTGTAATAATTCTTGCCAACGAGTTGCCCAAATATCGGCAGCGTAAGGAGCTGCTAATTGTTGCGATCGCTTTCCCCAAGTTGGTAAATCAGCATAGTTCTGGTGTAAAGTCAACATTGCCTTAGCTAAAGTTTTTGGCTGTTCTTTAGGTACAGTTAAACCATTATACCAAGGTCGAATTACCTCAACCGCAGAACCACAAACATCAGTACAAATAATAGGTAATCCAGCCGCAGCAGCTTCTACTAAAGCTAGCGGCCAAGGATCGAATCGACTGGGCAAAATAAAAGCTCCTGCCGATCGCCATACGGCTTGCATTTGGGATGGTTGTAAAAATCCGCGATTTTCAATTCCTGGTTTTCCCTCAATATGTGATGCCAATGCTCCTTGTCCACAACATACCAAAGTCCAAGGATTAGATACTTGAGAACGATAAATTTGGTAAGCTTCTACAAGGACATCAATTGCTTTAACTGCAACGTAGCGACCAACAAATAAAAATGAACGCGGCCATTGGGACTTAAGGCGTTGTTCGTACAATGGAGACCAAACATCATAATCAATACCATAAACTCCATTTGTTATATTTGCTCTTTCAATTCCTAAACGTGAAGCATATTGCCAACTACGTTCTCCAGCAACAACAACACTATTTATTGATTGCAAGTAAGAACGAAGAAACAAAGGAGCTAAATGTTGTTTCCAATTACCCCACCAAGGGGTATCCATCGTCATCACTAAGGCTTTTTGAGATAATTCCGAAGCAAAAGCTAACTGACGATAAGGTTTATGTAACCAACCGCAAAGAACAATTACATCTGGAGATTCTGCCAACACTAAACGTTTGATGAAATTTGCATCTTGTCTTTCTTTGATATCCAAAAGTCGGCAAGGAATACCCTGCATCAATTCATCGGCAAATGCTGTTTCAGTACGAGCTTGAAAGGCAATGACAAATACATCAATTTCTAGTATTTGATGTAAAGTTCGCCAGCAGGCTGCCATATAACCAGAGATATCAGACCAGCAAAAAACAACCTTAAGACCCATATTTATTTACTACATTGAATGCCAAGTTCATTTTCCCAGCGTTGTGGATCTTCTACCTCAGAAAATACTGAAATACCATAATCTCCTAAGTAAGCTCTACGTATTTCTTTAAAGCCTACATTTTCGAGTTCAATTGATAGTGATTTATAATCCCACATCCATAAATGTTGAGTGCCACTCAACCATTCTTTCAGGAAGGCAATCAAGTCGTGTTGACGATTTTCTTTGCCTAACCAAGTGACGCGCATAAATTCTAATGCCGCATCAGCAGATGTTGAATTAACATACTGTCGAGCCATAAATTCGAGATCGGGTAAAACAAAACGAAATATCCCGCCTGGTTTCAAATATTGATAACAGTTTTGTAGAGATAAACGTAGTTCGTTCAACGTCAGATGTTCAAATATGTGTGAACAATACAAATAATCAACACTTGCTTCTGGTATGGGTAAACCCTTGACAATATCCCCGTACTTGACATTTTGTGGGTATCTACCAAACGGACCAGAGGGTATTAAGTTACCGATCATTGGTAATTTTTGTAAGCGCAGTGCCGGACTAGAATCAAAATTGATCCATTGGCTAGGAGCGCATAGACCACAACCAAATTGGACAGATTGTGGTTTTGTGATTAAGGAGGTGCTGTTTTTTTGGCCGATCGCTAACATTATGCAAACTCTTTAAATGCAGTTATCAATCTATTTACACAACGTGACCAAGTATATTGCGCTGCGTGTTTATGTCCTCGCTGAACGTATTCTTGGCGCAGAGACGAATTATTATTAATATTTAGCAAAATATCTACAATTTCATCTGTTGCCTCTGGGTTAACTATAATACCAGCATCTCCAACCACTTCTGGAAGCGAAGCTAGATTTGCAACAATGGCTGGAACACCAGCCGCCATTGCCTCAAGAGCAGGTATACCGAATCCTTCGTATGGAGATAGGAAAAGTAGAGATGATGCTCCACGTAGGAGGTGAGGCAAATCTCCATCTGGAACCATACCCAACAAAGTCACGTTGGAATATGCCTGAACAATATCGGCATATTCTGGTTCCGAATCTCCAGCAAATACAATATTTAAGTCGCTTTTGCACCTTTGGAGTGATTCTACAACTGCCAAAACATATTTAGCTCCTTTTTTCTGACGTAAACCACCGATTACGAGGACGTAAGGGTTTTTTACAGGAATCTCTAATTCTTTTGGGTTGACGGAGGCAACATCAAAGAAGGATTGCTCAACACCATTTCCAACCACGATAATTTTCTGCGGATTAGCACCTAATAGTTCTACCATCCGCTGTTTAGAAAATTCTGATACAGTAAACACTAGCCGACATTCCGACAAAGCCCGACGCAGCCAGCGTTCCCACTTGTAGCGAAACCATCGATGTTGCCAAGTACCAGACCAGGGTAAATTTGGTTCTAATGCTTGGATATCATGAATAGTAACCGCGATCGGACACTTTGATACTGGAATATAGGTTTGCATTGGAGCATAAAGCCAGTCTGTTTTATCAGAAATGTAGCGATCCATACGAGGAAAACCAAAAAGTTTCCAGGTGCGCTCCGTTGAATTTTCTGGTGAAGGAAAGGTAAAAAAAGGAAGGTCTCGCAAAGGGCTACGTGGGTCAAGTTTCCTATCAGGATTTAACCATTGCTGTGAAAAAAATAACTCTAGATCTATTTCCTCTTGGACTGCAAGGCCTAATAACATTTGGTTGATATGACGACCGATTCCCGTACAAGGAAGGTAGGTGCTTATAGGATGAATATAGGAAGTAATTTGCATTTAATTCAGTTTAATTAAAAATAATTACATTGTTTTGGCGAACAATCGATCTAAGGTTCCCTGCAATCCTCCTACACCTACCATACATGTATATAAATTCTGCAAATATGCTGATTCATTTTTGCTATTTTGAGTTAATAACATTGCTACTCCATATCTGAAAGCCAGATATGAAAATCCTAGTAAAGATTTTAAGAAAATAAATATAGTTAATTTATCTTGGAGATAAATTCTAGAATTTCCAAATCCTAAACCTGCTATTTTAAAAAAGTTAGAGCTTAATTTGTTAGGAGATACCCAATGGTGAACTAAGGCTTTGGGAACATAAATAGCTTTAAAATCAGCCTTTTTAGCTCGATAGAGATATTCGACTTCATCTCCCCGGTTGATTTTATTATTTTTATTTTGGATGCCTGTATGCATTAATCCAAGTTGTTCGTATACATGGCGTCGAAACGCTAAATTCGCCGCAATTGGACCCGGTAGATCGACTTGTATAACCTGATTCCCTAAATCATAAGCAGAAAGTAGTATTTCTAATTGAGGATTTAACCATTCTGGTGGTTTTACTGCTTCCCACCAAAGCAAAATTCGACCACCAACGATATCTACAGAGAAGTTTTCAAAAGCCTCTACTAATCCTAGCAGCCATCCTTTATCAAACTGCACATCATCATCGACTATGGCTAAAATTTCACCTTGAGATTCTTGGAGACAGCGATTCCTAGCAATATTAGCTCCAGGTTGAATTTCATCAAAAAACTTTAAGGTGTAAGGAAATGTTTTTTGATACTCAATCAATAAATTTAGAGTATTATCTGTACATGCATTAGCTGTAATAATAACTTCTAAATTTAGATTGGCAGGTATCTCAACTTGAGCAAGACTGTCTAAAGTTTTTTTCAATAACCAATCTCGATTATGAGTAGGAATAAGAACTGAAACTGATTGAATTTTGTTGTTTTGTATTGAGCTTGGCTCTGAAACTAACATATATTTAATCCCTGAAAATTAATTTTATAAAATTTTAGAATTTATAGCTTTTCCGCAATTGATGATATAAAGTATTAACTAAATAATTACTGCGTAAAAATTCAAATGGTAGTCTCCAAAAAAAGTCTAAAATAGTACTTATGTAAAGTGTGAGGTACTTTGGAAGAGGTTGTTTTGCTAACAAGTATTTATAAAATAAATCTCTATGAGACATGAGGGAGTTCATTTTATATCCTGCCCAATGCAAAAGAATAATTTGCTTATTATGATCTACACGACCAAAGTTCCATAAAAAGTATTTCCCATTAGCTTGGTAAATTTTACCTAGCTGAGGCGCCCACCCATGTTGACAGATTCCGCCAAATACTTCTGCAAAGTGACCATAACGCACGGGCTTCATGTCACAGCAGTAGTTGATAAAGACTTGATCTGTATTGCGGGGGTTGAGTTGATCTCTGATTTTCATTGCACTCTGGGCTAGTTCTTCAAACTCCTCTATTGAAAACAATCCCTTACGAGAAGCCCAGCGACCAGAGTTGAAGCCACGTCCTAGATTTTGCTTTAACAGTTCTTGACGAAATTCTCCTCGTTCGTAAACTTCGTCAATAGCACAGTCGTAATGCAGAAAATCAAATCCAAGGGTTTTTGTTGCTTCGATGAAGGGTTGAAGATTGGCTAACACCAGTTGTCGAGCATCTAAGTACATGAAATAGTCTAGAGGTCCCCAAAAGGATGCATAGCGTCTGAACCAGTAGCAACCAGTAGGGGTGTAACCAAGCTCAAATGCTTGACCAATGGACTCTAGGCGAGAAAAACAGGGGTCTGTGTATACTTCAAACTTGTAGGTATCACTCAATTTTAAAATGCGATCGCACTGTTCGTTAAATGGAATGAGGATTAATCGTAAATCTCGGTTAAACTTTCTGAAGCTGTTGAGAAAAGCGATCGTCCAGTCATAAACAACATCATTCGCAGAAAAATAAACTCCAATGGCTGAACTATATGCCATATTTTTCTAATTTAAACCTCCAGGAAACTAATTGATTTTGAAGTTAAATCATACTTAAATTGCCATTGGCATACAAAACATTACAATACCATATAGATGGTTTGCTACCTGCGGTATGACAGATATCATAGAAGCCAACTGCTTTATATCCATGCTCGTAAAGATATTCGTTTAACTCACAGAAATAGGTGTGTGTTTTTTCTGTAGGATCGAAAGTTGCTTCTGATAAAATAAAATCGATTCTATTTTCTAGGAGCATAGATTTAGCACCTCTGAGGACTTCTAAATCATATCCCTCCGTGTCTGTTTTTAATAAATTAATCCGCTTTATCCCTTTGATATCACATATATTATCAATAGTCTCTACCATCACTTCTTGAGTCTTTTTAGACTGTACTTGTAATGCCGAGCTATGAACTGTATTCAACATAGAATTTACTAAAGATTCTTCACTTAATTCTATTGTAATTTGACTTGGTTTCGAGCCAAAAGCAAATTTATTCAAAGTGACATTTGGTAATCCCGAACAGTTTTCTTTTAATTTTTTAAATGTTGATTCAATAGGTTCAAAAGCTTCTACACGAGCATTAGGAAAATATTGCTTAATTTCTATTACTGTCTGACCAATATTTGCACCGACATCAAAAATTATTTCTATAGGTGTTTCTCTAGACCAAAATATTAAATCATGCATCAAATGAAAGCCACGTTGCTTACGTTGATGAAGTATATCAAAAGCAAGATTTTTAATTAAATTACGAAATAATAACATATACTATAACTCTCCAAATCTTTAATCGATAAAATTCAAAAAAATTAACCTGTTTGACGATATTTTCTCAGAGCCAAAACCCATTTCTTTGGTAAAAGATCGCGTATTTTAACCATGTTCTTCCAAAGGAAAAAACCATAATATTCCTTTAAGAAATATCTATGTCTTTTCAAAGGGCTAACAATGCGTTTACTGATACGCCATCGTTCTCTAGTGTAAGTGAGAAGATTTCTGCTACCAGCATCAGAAGCATCAAATTTTGAAATTAATATCGGAATCTCTTTGAATTTATAGCCATCTGCATACAGTCGAACAAGAAAGTCATGATCTGCACACCAAACAAATGATCTATCGAATAAGTATTGTACTTGTAGTTTTCTTTTTACAAAAATACTTTGGTGACAAGTCGGAATTTCACGCCATATATCTAAAATATGACGAGGCTTATTCTGAAAAACACGTGTTTGATATTGATCAACTAAAATAGATTCAAATCCTCCATACACAACATCTTCTGAACCATTAAGATGTTCTGCAACCAGAGCCAAGGTATCGTCTGCAAAGAACTTATCACCAGAATTCATAAAAATTATCCAATCTCCGGTAGCGATCAGAGATCCTTTGTTCATAGCATCATATATGCCACCATCTTTTTCGCTAACCCAGTAGGATATTATCTCATTTTTTTGGCGCAGAAATTCTACCGTACCATCCTGAGAACCACCATCAATGACGATATACTCCACGTTTTCATAAGTCTGAGAGATAACATTTGAAAATGTTTCACTTAAATCTTGAAGCCGATTATATGTAACTGTAATCACAGAAATACTTGGCAAGCTTTTGTCCCAAGTTTCCTGTTTTTTGAACGTTCTTATGCTACCGGATTTTTTGCTTGTCATTGGTCATACTTAGTGATAATTAACTTCAGCTATTTTTAACAATTGAGCTAAGGAATCTATATTAATTAATATGTTTTCAGCCATGTAATGAGGATCGCAAAATTTATCTGGATTTTCTCCATCTCCTATTAAGTAATAATAATCAAGTTGCATATTATTTGAAAGAACCCAATAACAGACATTTACATAATTCGGTGAAAATAACTCAATAACTTTAGTTCCAGGAGAACAGAAAACGAGATTGGATAACCCAGCACCATGAGGAGCCACAATCACAGAAGCAGAGGCTAAAACTGAAGCTTGTTCAGCTACTGACATCTTTTCTAAAAAAATTACTTCAAAGCCGAACTTTTTTAAAAATGGAACTAATTCATCTTCATTTATGACTCGACGAACAGCTGCGCGATCGCGACTTATATAAATCAGATTTCCTTTACCTACTTTTTCAATATAATTACTAACTAAAATTTTTATTTTGAGAAAATCACAAGCCCATTTGGGGATATTTCCTGTCTGTCCTGGTAGGGAAGGTACAACTAATTGTTTAGCTTTGATGTGAGGAAATTTACGACTTTCTATAATTTTTTCTTCAGGAATACCTAAAATTTCTAATGTTTCCTTCTGAAAAGAAAGATTTAAGCTATTAACTAAGAACTTGTCTATATGACTGAAATCGATTTCAGCTTGTTTGAGTAAATGAATGCGTGGTAAAACGTCAAACATCCAATGAAAGTATCCTTCGCCTCCAGCAGCTGATAAAACAGCAACAGTTCCATCTACGTAATGTAGATTTGGTAATCTCCAAGATTTGAGTATTGAATGCTCGCTGATATCTCTACCAATTTCCAAAGACAAATCACCCAGTAACTTATCATCTGGGGTTATAACAGTACCATTATGACCCCATACACGGCCTTGTGGTATTACAGTCACAAATGTCTCTGGATATTCATGACTATACTCTATCTCAAATTTCCAGTGAACTTCATCTTTGATGGTTTTCGGAAATTTTCTATGTATTGAACTTGGAGAAGATATGCTGATAAAACTTCCTTGACTTTGTTTGTTGTTTTTTTTAAAATTTAATAGCCAATAATCCTTAGCCTCTTGATAAAAGTCTTTTGGAGGACCTAAAATTTCGGAACTTATTGGTAGCTTGCGAAGCAAATTTATATATGAAAAATATGTAGCTTTGAGAGTTTTTTTTAGCACATTAAAAAATCTAATTTAAAAAACATATTTTATAATTTTTTTAACGTTACCGATCATATCATAAATACTCCTTTATCAATTAATCTATTTTGCTAATTACCAATCTCTTTCAGAGCTAGTCTTTTACCTTTTTGTGCAGCTTCATGAAAACGAGATATTCTCAAACCATATCTGATACCTAAATACAGCGAATATATCTTTGACGATCGCCAAAAAGATTGAGGTGAAATAGTACCTCGAAAATATGCCAGCATAATTTGTGAGTAAGCTAACCCTTCTACTAAACGCAAGAGATAATCTTCTTTTAAACGGTTAGCAGGTATTAAATGAATCAGCTTGAGTGATGCAAACAGCCCTGTACCTAAACCCATATCACAAGCTGTAAATGCTAAGTCTGAGTCTCCACAAGAGGTAAGCATTTTACCTTTGCGATCCATATTTGCTCGTTGAGGATTGTTACGAACTAACTCGCTGTATTTTTCAGCAACAACCTTGCGAATACAAAGCCCAGCCCCGCATGGGGTTGTTTCATACTGCTCTATTAAATTAGACCAGCGATCGCGCTCAAACTCTCGAATTGCCAAATTTCCTAAATAAGGTTTTGTCCAAGACGGAGGTGTTACTTCAAATTCCGCTTTAATTTGTCCACCCCAAGCACCAATGAATGGAAAATCTTTACTAATTCGCCATGTGGTTTCTAAATAATCTGAATCTAAAACGTTATCATCATCAACAAATACTATTACTCCAGCCGTAGCTTCTCGCATTCCTCTGAGCCTAGCCGCAGTCAATCCCAGTTGTTCTTCTCGAATATGACGAGCTTGGGGATGCCAACTTAAATCAATTTCCGTAGCTAGAGGGCGATCGCTCGCATTATCAACTAACAAAAGTTCCCAAAAATCTTTGGATAAAGTTTGAACTTCAAGTGCTTGTAAAACCCTTTCTAAATAGTTCTTACGAGGATTGTGGGCACAGATAACTATACTGAGAGGTAATTCCATACAATAATGATTTTAGGCTTTGTTTTAAAATGCTGAATGTTCAAATTCTAAACAACCCTTTTCTACTTTACGTAGCCAAAGAAGATTATCAACTTGTCCGCCAAACTTCCAGTTACCGCTAGCCAGAGCTTCACCAATTGTTCTAGCTACACCTTCAAAAGCAATACAATCATGGAATGCAAGAATACCTCCTCCGACAATCCAAGAACTTGCTTTTTCGTAATCATTTTTTGCTCCTTGGTAACTATGATCGCCATCAATAAAAACGAGATTTAAAGAATGCCCACCAAAATCTGAAGGTCTAAGTTCCTGACTATTCTTTCTGATGGCAGTGATGTGTTGAGCTACTGCCTTAGTATTATTTTTAAATTCATTTAATGTATCTCTTTCACCCTCTGGCATAGTTTGATTTTCCCAAGTATCAACACAAAACAAGTGTCCATTTTTGGGAGAGACAGCAGCAGCAATATAACAACTAGATGCTCCTAAATAAGATCCTATTTCTAAAACTTTTGCAAATTCTCCTAGATCCTTGCTTAAGATGTAGAGCATATTTAGCTCATGAGCAGTCATGTGTGTGTTTATATTATTTTTAGTTAAACAACCTAGTTTAGTCAGTTCCCTATTAATTGAAGAACTTTGAAAATCAATTAATAATTGTTCTGCTCGCCAAATTAAGTGATGTGATACCTTGTAAGAAAAATCACTAACTTTCATTTTTTAATCTCCTAACCTATATATTTTTTTCGGTTTGAACTAGAAATCAATGTTTTTGTTCAAAAATGGCATAACCATTACGTAAATCAGTATTTTGAGTAAGTACTAAATAATTAGAATCTAAAAGCAATTTTTGATAAATTTTGTAGCTATAAAATGTATTTATATCATCTAGCAACATAAATTTATAGCCAGACAATTCATTTTCTAATTGTTCAATACTTGTGCTGGTTTGAGAACCATCGATTAAGATAATATCAAAAACATTAATATTATTTTCTTCTTTAATTTTCTTAATAATTTTACTTAGTTCTTGAGGTAAATTATCTAAAGAAAGAGATGGAATATTATAGTATTTGACAAGAGATTCAGCAAGATAACGCTTTTGTAGCTTCTTAAATTGAGGAGTAGAAATATTGACGCAAAAGGCAATTGGCTTGTTTGGGTTCTCTGTAATACCCGTTAAAAGCGCCTCGGTAATAATTTCTCCACTAGATGCTCCTATTACTAAAGCTGTTTCAATATCTTTTTCCTTGACCATTTTGCGGATTGTCTGAAAAAAATCATCAGATTTTATCGTGGAAAATTGGTAAGGAAGGAAATAACCAAATCTAGTTTCTAAACGAGATAAAGGTTGACGTAGTAATGTTTTTAAATTTGATGTTAGCCATTGCTTAAAGGCCGTTTTATATGGCGTTAATTTTACCAAATTAGATAATTTTACAAAAGATTTTGTTTGTTTTTTTAATGAGTGAGATTGTAAAGAAGCCGAACCACTCAACAATTTCACGAAATCGAATTGTTGACATGCTGTAAGCATAGTACAGAGGCGATCTAGCCATTCTTGGAAGCTTAGATTAGGCAATTGATGAGCGCTACAGCGGTACTTTAATGGTTCACTGTACGGTAAAGTATCTTTATTTATTAGAGTATTAACGACCCAACGAGTACGCTCAAGTTCAGGATGGGAAAGAGAGGGATACTTATGAGCATAGTCGATGGCATCATTTAATTTTCCTTGACAAAGGAGAGAAATAATCAAATAAGCCCACTCTACAGGATCAGGAGCTAATTCTTTAGATATATCAAGAGTCCATTTAATTGGCTGAGTAATCCAATCGTATGCTGTTGCTGCATTTCCTTTGTAAAGGCTACACAATGCCAATCGTAATTTTGGTTGAGACTGATAATCTACATAATTTAGGCATTTAAGATAGCAAGCTTCTGCTTCATCGTATTTACCTGCCCAGAGTTTTTCATCTCCTTGATGGAAAATCGCTTTATCTAATGCATTAACAATAATAGGTGAATTTTTAATGCCTGATGATATATCTACGATCGCCATTGGTTCAAAAGGATTGTTCTGAACAATTCTTTGATTTGGTTTGAGTTGCTTATGGAGATTAAACCATTGCCAAATTTGATCTCGTTGTTTAAATGTATGCTGTGAATGAACTAGTTCATAGCCTGCATTGATAATTTTTTCTAGTTCATCTTGGTTCTGAAATAAATAATCAAGTTTATCTAATATGTCGTTTTCATCAGCAAAGACGCAGTTTTCCATATCTACAAAACCTGCGGCTTCAACAGTTGGATTGTTTTCTGTAATTAAACAGCATTTGGCTGCGGGAACCTCCAGAAGTTTGCGAACCAAATCTCTGGCCATTGAACCACATCCTGGTGAAAACCAAGAAGCATTGATTGTCCGAGCATACTGTTCGCCAAACATCATTCTTGATGTTTCTCGAGTTTCTAAATATCCCAGATGCGGGCAAATTAAAGATGGATAATACTTCGATACAATCTTGTTAATTTTTATTCGCCAAGGGTAGAGTAAACTTTGGTTGCCACTGATGATAATCGGTATGTTTTTAGACTCGCCATAGTCTTTAAATATATCAGAATCTATAAAATTTGGCCAGAAAAATAAGTTTTCAACAATTTCTGGAAGATACTCAGTTAAAGAAATAGATATGGAGAAAAATGTTTCGATTCCCCAATTTTCCATATCAGCAAGGAAGGCCGTATGAAATCCACAACAAGCATCTCCGTTATAAAAACCTAGCTTGGGGATTTCTGGATAAGCAGAAGTATTTTGAATATGTCGTTGAGAAGTATATGATGCAATACCACTTTCAAATAAGGTGATATCTGGTTGATATTTTTCACAGACCTGCTGATAGTCATATTCTTCATTAATAACAATGACTTCAAAAAATTCTCTTAGACATTTAACGTGCTGTTGCTTTAAGGCGCTGTAGAATTTAGCCGATCCTTTATTAACCCATTGAAAAAAAACAAGTTTTGGTTTATTAATGTTATACATAATTTTTTCCTTTATATAGTAACAATAATTTGAATGCTGGATTTTATTCTTTTTATAGAGTCTGATGAAATAGAGGTGAAATAATGGTTTTTTTGTAAAAATTTTCGCTTTCAACTAAACGATCGCATGAATTAAAATCTTCATGCGATCGCGTATTGATATTTTGTTTGGACTGCGATCGCGCTGCTAATCGCTTTACTCATTGGGGTTTTTACTCCTGACCCTGAATTAGTTGGCTATATCTCTCCTCAAAACATTAAGAGTTCTGTACTTTACCTACAGGAGCATGAACAATTTACAGCACTACGTAATACAAAAGGTTGCTGCAATACTATAAAAATGCAAACTTTTCGGCTGCAAAATTTATTACTAACCCCATGTTGCCAGTTTTCACGTCTACCGTATACACAGCAGTGTTTTTTCCATTACTGTCAGGAGCAAGCGCATACAATTGACCATCAGAAGAGAAGGTTAAGTCTTTGAGATCGTAAGAGAGTGGGCGTCCTTTAAAGCTCAGTGGGGCCAATCTTTTAATTTTGAGGTTGCCAGTAATTATGGCTTTCTCCTGCAAGTTTATGGAGATTAGACATGGGAAACCTTCTGAGCCGATCTCAGTTGCAAAAATATTTCCATTCATATCTTGGCATAGGTTAGCGAATCGATGGGTGGGCGGCAATGAGGGTAAGGCCAGTTCGTCACGGGCAAGAACTTTACCGCTTGTGAAATCGAGCGTCTTAAAGCTAAAAGGCGGAACGCCCTCATTTCCCACGAGGCACAGAAGTTGATTATTAGGAAGGCTGAGCAAACTTTCAACAGTTTCATTGGATCTCTTGAAGCCTAGTACTTTTTTCGCTCTAAATACAGGGATAGTAGCGTTTCCTATAGTAAAAGTCAGATGGTTGAAATAACCATTTTTGGTGCTGGAGACTGTAGAAATTACAAGAGTCCCATTTTTTAGGACTATCGCTTTTGTAATCCGGTTATTATAGCCATTGACAAAGAAAGCCCGAGGGTTTTTCGGAACAGGCAATGGATTTTCAACGGACAGAGATAACTGACTGACCTTAGAGAGAATTTTTCCCGTTGCTAGTTCAGCAGTACTCAGCTCCAATTCTGGAGTTTGGTTTTCCCTGCTTTGATTGTTGGATTTACTCAGGAGGTTTACTGCATAAAGAATTTTCTGCTTGGTGTCCGGCTTCTGAGCAACTGCCTTACTAGAGAGACCAGCAACAACAGTAGAAGTTAAACTGGCAGCTGCGAGCTGCCCAAATTGTCGTCGTTTCAATGATGGCATTACCATACTCCTTGTGGGTTGCTTTAAGGAACAATCAATCCTGGATTTGGTGTCTGGGGTTTAGCGCCCATATCTGCTAGGATGTTGACAGTTATTTGCTTGGCGCGAATATCTTCTCGAGCTGGGCTAACATCGTTACTGTCTAGCCCCCATGCCCACTGAATGTTGCCAGACGCGAAGACTTTAGCGCCACTACTAGCTGTGTAGCGGGCTGAGTGGGATGTATTAAAATCCTGATTAGCAGGGAGAGTTTGTTCTCCAGCCGGTTCGTCGAAAGTTGGCAATAAGAAAGAGGGTTGGACTGGCGACTGGGACAACATCACCAGACCAGCAGGCGCAGACCCATTATCAACGAGAAAATCCCATTCATAGCCGACTAACATAGTCAGCTGATCCCCGTTCTGGAGTCCCGTGTTTGCATAGTAAGGATCGCTGCTGTTGGTAACGACATAATTAAAACCGCCGTAAAGACTTGAGGTGTCGCTACCGTACATTACTCCTAACAAGGCATTTTCCGGTCGCTGGTTTTGGAAGCTGCGGAATTTATTAGTGGCTGCTGACGATCCCTGTTGCTGGGCAACTGGATCTACTGCCCAATCTTGTTTGTAGCAGGCCATTACTCGGTTGGGCTTCACTTGCCCAGCAGCTACAGTAGAATTTTCAAACCTGACTCGCCAATAACAAGTGTTAGCAGAGAAAAATCCCAAATTAATGCCAGCATTGCGGGCAGTCTCGACGTGATCGCGCATTTCTTTAGACCAATACTCGTCGTGCCCTACAGACAAGAATACTTTGTGATTGAGCAATTTTTGTTCGTTGCTGTGAATCTGCATATTGTCGGTATAGGTGACATCGTAACCTTGAGATTCTAGCCAGCGCACCATATTGTATTCCCATCGCAGGGGTGTGTCGGCCTGGTTGTCGGTGATATAGGTTGCTTGGGAGAACGGCCGGTCGTAGGAAACCTTAAAAGCTCGTTGACCGTTAATGCTGTGAGAGTTGTACAGGCTGTAACCTCCCGTCATGCTGTAGCCCAAGACAGTAGAAACGGCACTCTGAAACAGAATATCGGCAGTGCTGCTATCATCGACAACGACAAACCACACATGGGCGATGATGCCTGTTGCCTGGTGGGTCAACTTGGCTACATAAAGACCGCTAGTCCAGTTATTGGCTACTTGGACTACGTAGGAAGTTGTCCAGTTACACTCGATCAAGCGGGTATCAGGGTCTAGGGTACAAGCAGCTTGGGTCGTGCCATTGAGTAAACCGCTACTTGCCATCAGCCTTCCGCCTGTGCCACCGTAGTAGCCCAAGCGATACACGTCGATGCTAAACTGTCCCGCTTGTGCCAGAGAAACCTTAATGTCCAGCGTTCCCCCTTTACTGGCACTGGTCGCTGAGGCATAACCAGCGATCTCGCCATTACCCCGATTGTTAAGCTTCCAATTAGTCGTGCCGGGATTGAGGTTTTCTAAATAGATGGCATTGGGGTTTACCGGGGTTGCTGTAGCCGAAAAAGTGACACTGCCGATGCCTGCCGCCGTGGCGCTGACTACCGTTCCTCCAGGTGCGGTAGGAGCCTGTCCTAGTGTCAAAATTGTACTTGCTTGACCGCTAGCATTAGTGACTGCACTAGTGGGCGAGACTGACCCCCCGCCATTCACAACATCAAAATTAACTGTAACTCCTGACTGAGGAATGTTTTGAGCGTTGACGACTCGCACGACTAGGGGGTTGGTCAGAGGTGTGCCTATGGCGCCACTCTGATTGTCTCCACTGACTTTAACCAAGATGCTACCAGCGACAAAGGCAATGTCGCGATAATAGTTAGTATTCCGGAAAGAACTAGTGGGAAAATAATTGGGATTCGAATTATATACCCCATTGTTGCCATCTGCTACTGAGGTCAGGTCGCCATTAACTATGGAGCTGGCCAGTTCATCATAGGTGGCGACGTAATAGGCGTTGATGTTGACAGAGACTACATAAGTCGTATTAGCTTGAATATTTACTGGCGTCTCTAGAAGCTGCTCCTGCCAGCCAGAAGCCGTCTCGTTAGAAAAAGTGACGCTTGCCAACAGAGTTCCCGTTGCCGTCCAGATTTTGCCAATATGAGTTCCTGTCTCACTAGCGGCTTTCCAAAAACGAATGGTGGCAACCTGTCCACCTCTAGTAGCGCGAAATTTCATGCCTAATTCATAGGCAACGTTATCAGTAGAATTTGGAAAATTGGGTACTTGAGTTGTCAACAGAGTTTGGCTGTTTCCCGAAGGACTGGCATAAGCAGAGAAAGTAACGCTACCTACTTCTTCTGCTGTGACGCTCACTGTATTCATTACAGGACTTGTCGCACCAGGATTAGCTCCAAGCGTTAAAGTGGTACTAGCCTGTCCATTAGTATCAGTTAATACTGTTGTCGGAGAAACTGACCCTCCGCCGCTGGTAACGGCAAAGTTCACCGTCACTCCTGACTGAGGATTGCCAGTACTGTTTTTCACCAGAACAACCAAGGGGTTAGACAAGGGAGTTGCGCCTGCACCAGTCTGATTATCGCCGCTGATTTTTGTAATCGTAGGTAGGGCAACAGCTACAAAGTTGATGTCACGAAAATAGTTGCTATTTCGGTGAGAACCTGTTGGGAAAGATCCTGGACTCCCATTAAATACTCCATTGTTGCCGTCTGCGACTGAGCTAAGATCCCCATTGACGATGGGGCTGGCCAGTTCATCATAAGTAGCAACGTAATAAGCATTTATGTTGACAGAAATTGTATAGGTCGTATTCGCTTGAATGTTCAGTGGTGTATCCAGAGCCTGCTCCTGCCAACCAGAAGCCGTCTCGTTAGTAAAAGTGGCGCTTGCTAACAGGGTTCCCGTCGCTGACCAGATATTACCAACATGAGTTCCTGTCTCGCTAGGGGCTTTCCAGAAGCGAACGGCGGTAATTTGTCCGCCTGTTGCACTGCGGAATTTCATGCCTAGTTCGTAGGGAACGCCATCACTGAAATTTCCAATACTCGGTACTTGATTGCTAAAGAGGATAGTCATAGTTATTTCCGATAAAGTTGAATTACTACGGACTATAAAAAGTAACTTCTCTAAACCTGACAAGCCACTTTTAAAACTTCCACCACATAGTCCTGTTCCTGTTCAGTCATCTGATGAAACAGAGGTAGTAGGACTGTATGGTCTTGTGCCTGTTCACTCTCCCAAAGGCGATCGCACTTGCCAATTTCACACTCACAAGCTTTCGACTCAACTCCACACGACCAAGCTTCTGTTTGATAAGCACCTTCACGGTGAGCGCACATAATTCCACGCCGCGTGGCAATGCCAGCATCTAACATTCGCTGCATTACTTGTAGCTGGTCGCATCTCTCTGTAAGCCGTATACAAAAACTCTGCCAGTTACTCTTGGCCCAATTTGGCTCAGTAGGTAACTTTAATCCGGGTACATCTGCGAGTTGTTCTTGGTATCGCTGTGCCAAATAACGCCGACGTTCTACAATTTCTGGCAGCCGTTTGAGTTGTTCTCGCCCGACTGCTGCTTGAATATCAGTCATGCGGTAGTTGTAACCCAGCATGGGGTATGATTCAAATATTACCTGTTTTGTACCGTGGCGTACTGTATCGGGGACGCTCATCCCATGTTGCCGCCAGAGGCGAAACTGTTTGTCCCATTCAGGATTATTTGTCGTCAACATCCCACCGTCACCGGTGGTGATGACTTTCCGGGGATGAAAGGAAAAGCAGGCGATATCGCCATGCGGCTTACCAATTTTCTCCCACTTTCCATCCCAAAGAATTTCACTACCGATGGCACAAGCCGCATCTTCAATTACTGGTAAATTGTAACGGTGGGCAATATCCAAGATGGCTTTGAGGTCGCAAGGCATCCCGATCTGGTGGACAATGAGAATGGCGCGGGTACGTGAAGCAAAGCTATCCCGAAGGGAATCGCTAATCGCATCTTCAATTAACATCGGGTTGATGTTGTATGTCTGTGGTTCAATATCCACAAACATCGGTATTGCCCCGCAGTAGCGAATACTGTTAGCAGTGGCAATATAAGAATGGCTAACGGTAATCACTCGATCTCCAGGTTGCACGCCTACAGCTAACAGCGCTAGATGCAGTGCTGTGGTGCAATTGGAAACAGCACAAGCATAGTTTCCTCCTACGTAAGTGGCAAACTCTTGCTCAAAGGCTGCGACTTCCGGACCTTGAGTTACCCAGCCAGACATGATTGCACGGCTGGCTGCTTCAGCTTCCGGTTCACCTATCCAAGGTTTGGCGATCGGGATGTTCTTTACTTGATTGGTCGATCGCTGCTCAGTCATTGCTTGCCCACTCCAACATAAACTAAGCCTGTGCTGCGAATCTTATTTGCATCCCACAAACCACGACCATCGACGATCGCTTTCACCCCTTTACTAGCAAGCTCTTGAAAGTTTAGATCGTAGTAAATCGAGTGAGATGTGTTTAAAATTACGACCTCTGGTAGCTGCGGGTCGGTTAGTTGACAAGGGACAAAACCATGCTCACGTATTTCATCATCACTGTATAAAGGATCGTGTATCCGTACTTGTGCCCCACGTCTTGTCAAATCCTCACGCAGTGGAAATGCCGGAGAGAAAATATGTTCTTTCACCTGCGGACGAAATCCTAATCCTAAAATTAAAGTTGTGCGTCCATGTAGCAATTCCCAGCGCGACTCTAGTCGGTCTAAGATGGAAGCAGGTTGAGATTCGTTAAGCAGTCGTGCTTGTTCAGCCAGCACACTGAAAATCCCTCGACGTTGACTATCGCGGATCAAAAAATATGGATAAACAGGCGTGCAATGTCCGCCTACTCCAATGCCAGGAAATAGCAGATGTGCTTCTCCATCTGTATTCGCGGCACGGATAACCTCATGAAAATTCATGCCAACTTCGTCTGCATAATGGGCAAGTTCATTGGCAAGAGCAATATTAACATCACGGTAAATCATCCCTGCCAGCTTAACCATCTCAGCAGCTTCCAGCGTGCCGACATTGATTACAGGTGCGCCCAGATATTGCTGATAAAAAGCTTCGGCACAAGCAGCCGCCTGAGAGGTAATACCGCCAACGACCTTTGGTGTTTGCGTCAGGTGCTTGAGTACTAACTGGCTCTTAACCCTTTCCGGCGAAAATACTAAATGAAAATCTTCACCAGCTTTGAGACCACTACTTTCAAGTATCGGCAGTAAGCGGCGCGTACCGCCAATGGGTAAAGTCGTTTCATAGGAGACCATTGCACCAGGCTTAAGTCCTTGAGCAATTTGCCAAGAAACAGACTCAATAATTGATAAATCAGCATCACGCTCTGGTGTCAGTAAAACGGGGACGATGACGACAATCACCTGACTCTCTGCTACAGCAGCCGTAGTATCAGTCGATGCCCGCAAAGTTCCATTTGCCACAGCGTAGCTTAATAACTCTGATACACCTGGTTCATCAATGGGACAAACTCCTTGGTTAATTGCCTCAACGACAACTGTATTCGTATCGCAGGCAATTACTGATGCACCTTGGTTGGCAAACTGACAGGCTAATGGTAAACCCATCTTGCCTGCACCAATGACGGTAACTTTCATGATAGTTTCTCTTGTTGATCCTTGAACCATTCAAATGTTTGATGCAATCCTGTTTCCAGATCGACCTTGGGTTTGTATCCTAGTAAATTTTGAGCCTTCTCGATCGAAGGAATACGCGCTTTAACTTCCGAGCGTTTGACATCTTGATATTCAATAGTGGCTCCTGGTATAATTCGAGCCATTTGTTGTGCTAATCCTAAAGTGGTTGCTACTGCCGATGGATTGCCAATGTTTAACGCCTGCCCAGCAGTATTGGGTGTCTTGATAATCATTTCTACTGCATCGACCAGATCTGATATGTAGCACCAGGCGCGTATGGCAGAGCCATCTCCGTAAACCTTCATCGGTTCACCGTTTAAAATTGCACGGCAAAAGTTACTGATTGCACCTTCACCTACTTGTCTTGGGCCGTAAATGTTAAATGGTCTAACAGTTGTGCAGTCGAAGCCAAATGTTTCAGCATATCGCAAGCTAAAATTCTCTCCGGCCAGTTTACTGGTAGCATAAACCCAGCGCTTATCTGATACAGACCCAATTACGTATGGCGATTCTTCATTCACCCATAGGGCATCAGAGCCATAGATTTCACTGGTGGAAAAGTGAACAAACTTTTTGATGTTTTGTTTTGCTGCTGCTTCCAGCACGTTAGCAGTGCCAAGAATATTGATCCGCAGTGTTTGTAGTGATTCCTGATAATAACTTGATACACCAGCAATAGCAGCAAGATGAATTACGGTATCTACACCATCTAGTGCTTCACGAATTGAATCAGGATCGAGTACATCGCCTGATATAACTTTGATATTTGGATGTTCTTTGAGTGAAGGAGCAAAGGAGAGAGAGTCTCGGCGAAAACTATCGAAGAGAACAACCTCAGTATATTTAATCAAACGTTCGGCTAAATGTGTGCCGATAAAGCCTGCGCCACCCGTAATTAATACTCGACTATTTTGCATTTTCTGTATTCTCCGATGGTTCGTATCCTTCTCGCCAGCGTAAAAACCGAGCCGGAACACCAGCTACAATGGCATAAGCTGGTACATCCTTAGTGACAACTGCTCCAGCACCGACAATACTGTGTTTACCGATTGTCACCCCAGGAAGGATGACCGCATTCATCCCAATGTCGGCTCCTGTTTCCACTTTTACCGATTTAATTTCTAGGTCTGTTTTAATAATTGGCAGATCAATGGGCGATCCAGTGTGGCTAGAACCCAAGACTTTTGCACCTGGCCCCCAGCCTACGTAATCTTCAAGAATTAAATCGCGGGCATCAAAGTAACTCTGTGGGCCAATCCAAACGTGATTTCCAATTACACACCTACCATCGAATCTTCCCTGAATATAGCTTTGGGAACCAATGAACACACTATTGCCAATTTCAAAGGTTTCTAGATGCTTGAAACCGACACCATTGCTAATACGAACGCCGTGTCCGAATTGACTTGCTACTGCACGCCAAATCACTCGCCGCATTAAGGCATCAAAATTTCCATCGCCGATCGCAAAGCGGGCATACAATTCGATTAATCCGTGATTACCATATTGATGGCGTAAATGTTCTGCCAGTCCCACTTCATAATCTGGGTCTAGCGTCAATTCTTGCGAACCATGTACAGCTTTGACTATCCGACTTTGAACTAGCTCAGACATTTAAACACTCTCACACACCGCAGCACTGACAATTTCGATCTGCTCTGAAGAAAGTTCTGCAAACATTGGTAACGAAAGTACTTCATTGGCTACCAATTCTGCACAAGGAAAATCACCAACTTGATATCCTAAATCTGCATAGGCTGGCTGCAAGTGTACAGGAATGGGATAATGAATCCCTGTCTGAATTAAGCGCTGCTGTAGTTTTTGTTGTAGTGCATTCCGCTGGTTAGTACGCACTACGTAAACGTGGTAAACATGATGACTATAGGACATCACAGAGGGTGTTGTAATGCCTGAGTTGGCCAAGAGGCGATCGTATAGTGCTGCATGTGTCCTGCGTGATTGAGTCCAAGCATCTAAATAGCGCAACTTAACCCGCAAAATTCCACCCTGGATGCCATCCATGCGGTAGTTATAACCCTTAAGAACATGGTGATATCTTTGTTCTTGTCCCCAGTCGCGTAACATCTTGATGGTACTGGCATATTCAGGATTATTAGTGACTATTGCGCCACCCTCGCCGTATGCCCCTAAATTCTTACCTGGGTAAAAACTAAAACATCCCATATCCCCAATACTGCCTACCCGTTGTCCTTTGTATTCTGCGCGATGAGCTTGGGCAGCGTCTTCAATCACCGTCAAACCATGACGCCGAGCAATTTCGACGATCGCGTTCATGTCTGCGGGTTGACCGTATAAATGTACTGGTAAAATAGCTTTAGTTTTTGCGGTGATCGCTTGTTCTATTTTGCTGACATCAATGGTGTAGGAAACCGGGTCAATGTCTACAAATACGGGTGTCGCACCAGTATAAACAATAGCTGCAACGGTAGCAACAAAAGTAAAAGGTGTAGTAATTACTTCGTCGCCGGGGCCAATACCAGCTGCCAACAGCGCTAGGTGTAAAGCGCTAGTTCCTGTGTTTAAGGCTATACTGTAGTCGGCGTTGCAATATTGGGCAAACTCTTGCTCAAAGGCTGCTACCTCACTCCCCAAAATAAATTGGCTACTGTCCAAAACTTTAAGGACAGCAGTATCAATTTCCTCTTTAATGCTCAAGTATTGAGCTTTGAGATCTACAAATGGAATCATGCTACTACCCGTGCTGTATCAATTTCAATTAATCGTCCCTGCTGTTTCATAGACTGAGTAGCAGCTTCTAAAATCCTGACTATCCGCAGTCCTGCTTGCCCATCGGTAATGGGGCGATCGCTTGTTTCAATACACTTCATAAAGTGTAATACTTCCGTTCGCAGTGCTTCCTTTACTTCCAAATGGGGTGCCCACATATCTCCTGCACGATAACCAATCAGCATTTGGTATAGACTTTCAGTATTGTCATCAACGGTAATTCCTTTATCGTAAATCTTCACCTTCTCACTAGGTTCTAGGTCATCGTAAACAATCATACGTTGGCTACCACCAATCAATGTACGACGGACTTTCACAGGTGCTAACCAGTTAACATGGATGTGAGCAATTAAGTTACCCTCAAAAAACAGAGTCAAATAGGCAATATTTTCTGGTTCCCCAGATACATGACTCATCCCTGTTGCTGAAACAGCGTAAGGTTGTGATGGCAGTATGTAGTCCATAATGGAAAGGTCGTGGACTGCCAAATCCCAAATCACATTCACATCGTGCTGAAAAAGTCCCAGGTTGACACGCACCGAATCATAGTAATAAATATCGCCAATTACATTGGTAACTACTAGATCGTGCATTTTGCGTACAGCACCAGTGTAAACAAAGGTATGATCGACCATTAACACTAGGTTGCGTTTTTCTGCCTCTTCAATCAACCGCATTGCTTGTTCGGAGGTAGTTGTCATGGGCTTTTCTACTAGCACATGTTTACCAGCCTGCAATGCAGCCAAAGCCAAATCAAAATGAGTGGATACTGGTGTGACGATCGCTACAGCATCAATCTGGGGATCTGTAAATATGTCTCGACAATCTTGAGTAACTTGAATTGTGGGATAGCGAGCTTGCACTTTTGCCAATAGTTCTGGTTTAAAATCGCTGACTTTTCTTACCTGAACTCCTGGCATTTCGACAAAATTTCTGACTAAATTTGGTCCCCAATAACCATAGCCGATGACGCCGATATTAATCATGTTTTCTGTTGCTTTTAATTAATGAGAATTGATTTTTTATGCACTATGAATGATTGCCACCTTTGAGTGGCAATCATTCATAACTGGATCTAAAAAAGTTTTATCTTTGCAAGATGGGAAAATTCACCAAGCGGTTAACCAATGCACAAAACTTAGAGGATTTCACAAACTGCTAGCTGACATCGGCAAATTTTGGCGATCGCCTACGGCGGGGCGTAGCCCATCGCGTACATCCCCTATGACACGTGCGGGGACTCCAACTACAATTGCATAATCGGGAACATGGTCAGTTACTACTGCTCCAGAACCGACAATGGCTTTTTCACCGATAGTCACCCCAGGTAGGATGGTAGCATTACTACCAATAGATGCACAGCGCTTGACTAAAGTTTTAACTGCATACCAGTCGTCTTCAGTTTTCAAACTACCATCTTCATTAGTGGCGCGGGGATAAAGATCGTTAGTGAACATGACTCCATGACCAATAAACACTTCGTCTTCTAAAACAACGCCATCGCAAAGAAAACTATGTGATGAAATTTTACAACGACTTCCTACTAGGACATTTTTCTGTATTTCTACAAAACTGCCAATTTTAGTGTCATCGCCAATCTTACAACCGTAGAGATTTACCAAATTAGGATGAAAAATTTTGACATTTTTGCCTAACTGGACATCATTATTTATTGGCATAATTTGTATAGTTTTGAAATCATTCAAGAATTTTATGAAATTTTTTCAGCTTCAATAACTTTCCAAACAGTATCTTCTAAGTAAGTACACTCATCAGCTTGCCATGCATAATCTGGTCGCTCAATACTGTGCATTGAAATCTCAAACGGACAAATGTCTCTTAAATTTTCCAGCAAAGTTTGGGTACTACGGATGCTAAACCATGTTGTTAAGGTGTACGAACCCATGTATAGCCTATATTTTGGAACGTGACACCGAATAATAAATGTTCCTGTCTTCTGGCAAAATGGAGCTTGATGAGCTTCAAAAAAGTAGAACATGCACACGGGTTGTTGTAGGGCACTGACAACCTGGAAGGAAAAACGCAAGCTTTCGTGAGGCTCGGTGATCTGAAGCGCAAACTCAAAAGTGATTGGCTTGCCCCAATTGTGAAATCCATTTTCTTCAGAAGTATGAACTTTTACCCAAACTATATGGTTGCCAGTTTTGTTGACAGGAGCTTGGTAATAAGCTTGTGGCTCGTAATCATCTTTCTGCCCAGCCATGTATAACTGTACTGCTTTGCCAGTATCGCCATCAAACTGAACGCTACCCTTTGAAAGTAGTATGCAACGTTTGGTCAGTTGGGCGATCGCTTGCATACTATGACTGACGAATAAAACTGTTCGTCCCTCTTTGGTCGCTACATCACCCATTTTGCCCAAGCACTTCTTCTGAAATGCCGAATCACCTACAGCCAAAACTTCATCAACAATTAAAATTTCTGGCTCTAAATGGGCTGCAACGGAAAAAGCAAGGCGGACGTACATTCCTGATGAATAGCGCTTTACTGGAGTATCTAAAAACTTTTCAACCTCAGCAAAGGCAACTATTTCATCAAATTTATTTTTAATTTCGAATCTACTCATCCCCAAAACGGAACCGTTGAGATAAATGTTCTCGCGCCCCGTAAGTTCTGGATGAAATCCTGTTCCTACTTCTAATAAACTTGCTACCCGCCCTTTAATGGCAATACGTCCTGTTGTTGGTTCGGTAATCCGGCTTAGAACTTTTAAGAGGGTGGATTTACCGGCACCATTACGCCCAATAACACCAATGGCTTCACCTTGTTGAATGTCAAAGGAAACATCTCTTAATGCCCAAAATTCTTCCCGCGTTGGGTTGGGCATTTTTTTGCCCCTAGGTTTGATAAATGCCTTGGCAAAAGATGTAGTACCATCAGCAATTACATCTCGCAGTGCTTTATAGCGACTCCCTTGCTCTTGCTGGTGAGCGATAATATATTTTTTGCTTAAATTCTCTACACTGATCATATTCTCAGACATCTGCACAGTTCCTTGTTAAATTACGTCAGCAAATGTCCGTTCCATTCTGCGGAAGTACCAAATGCCACTTACCAGTAACAGGGCAACTAGTCCTAGAGATAGTGTGAATCCAGTCCAGTAAAGTTTGGACTCTCCCGCTAAGATTGCCCAGCGAAAGCCATCAATCACGCCCACTATTGGGTTTAAATAATAGAGCAAACGCCATTGTTCTGGTATAATAGTGCTACTAAAACCGACTGGCGATATATATAGTCCAAACTGGACAATAAATGGCACAATGTAACGGAAGTCTCTATATTCCACATTCAAAGCTGCCAACCACAGCCCTACTCCTAGTGAGGCAGCAAAGGCAATGCCAATAAATAAGGGCAATAATAATATCCGCCAAGTGGGAACAAAATCATACCAAGCCATTAGTCCTAAGAGAATTATCGCAGAAACTAGAAAGTCTACAAAGCTAACAATCACTGAACTGGCAGGTACAATCAAGCGCGGAAAGTACACTTTAGAAATCAAGTTGGCATTACTAATTAGACTATTACTACACTCGCTTAGGGCATTAGCAAAAAACTGCCAAGGTAGCAAAGCAGCAAATACCAGTATTGGATAGGGTGCTGTTCCCTCCGAAGGTAAGTTCGCCAACTTTCCGAAGATGACGCTGAACACGACCATCGTCAAAAATGGTCGAATGAGTGCCCAGAGCATACCAATGACTGTTTGTTTGTAGCGTACTAGAATGTCACGCCAAGCCAGAAAATAAAATAGCTCTCGGTAGCGCCACAGGTCTTTCCAATACTGCTTATCCGTTCGTCCAGCTTCAATTACCAACTCTAACTTTGAGGTAATTCCTTTACTACTCATAATATTAATTAAAGACCACTGCTTTTAAGCATTAATTGGAAAACTGAAAATCTTTGATGTTGTGATAGTTAAGCACCTTTGCCTGCCTGCGAGTAAATTCTCCAACAGAAGGGTTTCCCTCGGGATTAATTACTCCTGTTACCTGCTGCCACAGTTCTTGTGGCGCTAGAGAAAGTTTATAGGTGCGATCATTCGACTTGCAAACGTGATACCACTTTGTTTGCTGGCAGCGATCGCACCAAAAGGCTTCTAACCATTCTCCCCCTATGCTAACTGTGGTTTGGCTTGCTACCAACATCAATGCACTCCGTCGACTCATGCCTCGTTGCTGCAACTGCCCTGCTTGGTCGGCAAACAATTGATATTTTTGACTCCTGCTTTCAAGATAACAGCCATGATTGGGACAGTAGATATCCCTTCGTTTTGAACGTTTCCGATTTCGGTCACACCTTCTCTGCAATTCGACCTCCCACTTCAGTAAATAAACAGTGAAATTCGGAAGGTTACGTTGGAGGAACTGAGATCAAAAAGACCATCGAAGCCCATCTCCTAAAATTAATAACTAATATCCTATTTAATTACTGGACATTGATTGACAAATATTCTAAATTCAGGATTTTTTTGGAATTTGGCAACCAGATTAAACTTGTTGCAAAACAATAAAAATTGCGTAAGTTTTTTTCAAAAAGTAATTATTTATCACTGTCAATCTGTCTTAGAGCATAACATATTCTGGCGACTTTACATTAACTTAATCCAACTTATCATGAACAAAATATAAAACTATTTTTGATATCTTTTTTAATAGTTTAAGCAGGATAATAAGTAAGGCTAATATACAATCTATCAGCCTTGCTAGCTATTTTTATGGCTCTCTGGTGATAATTGTTTCCTACTTCAATTAGGCATTAAATGTAAGCCTCCAAAAGCTAACCCTCTTTTGAATATGTAGTAGTTTTTGTTTAAGCAAGGCATTAATCTAGCTTAAATAAAAATGTAAAACTTTTTGGTAAAATAGTATTTTCTATTTTGCCTATTGCGCCTGGTTCCAAATATTGAGAAAGTACTGCCAGACTCAAAAGTTAATGACAAATACTTTCGATAAATAACTGGATTTCTCAGGACTGATCCAGCTAATACCATTTACCTGCTAGCAGGGGCAGGAGGAAAGGGCAAGAAAGAAGAACTTGTAGCTGTATATTCGAGAACTGGTATGAGGCTGAAAGTCTTTGTAACCTGCACCAATCTGTGTCTAAATTTCTCAAAGAACTATTTTGTATGGCTTTGAGTCATAGCTATCACACCATCAGGCAATATTGCTTGCTGTAAAACATCAAGATATTGTTGAGAGATAATCTTAGGTGTGAAATGCGATCGCAAATACTGACGACCTGCCTTGCCCATGCGCTCTCCTAGTTGCGGATCTCGACTGAGTAAGCGAATAAATTGAGCTAGAGCATGACTGTCTCCATTCTCAAAGGTGCTACCGCAGTCGGCTTCGGCAATCAGTTGTTTGAGGTATGAATACTGCGAACAAATCACCGCTATCGGTCGTCCGGATGCTAAAGCTGAGTAAAGCTTGCTAGGTACGACTAAACCCTCGGTCGATGCATCTACACTCACTAGTGACAGATCGCAAGCCGTTAAAGAATAGGGCAGCACCTGCTTGTCTTGATATGGCAGAAATGTAAAATTCAAGAGTCCTAATTGATTCACTTCTTGAATCAATTCATCTCGTTTTGCTCCACCACCAATGAAGACAAAATGAACTGGCTCATCTTGCAGTTGTTGAGCAGCTTCTAGGATAGTTGTCATATCATGGCAGCGTCCCATATTACCGGAGTAGAGTACGGTAAATTTGTTTACTAAGTTATGCTTCCAAGCAAACCAGTTCTCTTGTTTGGCAATTGGCACAATCAATTCAGGGTTCGCCCAACTGTGAATTACCGAAATCTTATCGGCTACTTGTGGACAATTTGCTAGCACTTGCTGTTTCATGGCTGGACTAAGAACTACAATTCCCTTAGCATTTAGCCAAATCTGTTTGTTAATGGCACGCCATAACCGTGCCAGCCAGTTTTGCTTTGAGACTACCCCTAGAGCAATCGCAATATCAGGATAAAGGTCATAAATGATGCAAACATATGGAAGTCGGAACACCAAATAAGCCAGATATCCGATGATTGACAAAAATGGAGGGGCTGTAGTCACCAACAATACATTCCTACGCCGCCAAGCTCTCAGTAGATAGAGTGCTGCACGCAAGGTGTATAAGACACCATTGACAGCTTTGCCACGAATTCGCCCCGGCCAGAGTTGGGCTGTGCGCGATCGCTGAATTCGGATTCCACCCACACGTTCAACTGAAGCAGCACTATGAGATTGAAACGCATAGCCTGGCTGACTTGTAAAAACCTCAATATCCACTCCTTGCTGCCCTAATTGTTTCACTAGTTCTTCTATCAACTGTCCTGTAGGAGCATAGTCTGGTGGGAAAAACTGAGTGATTACAGACAATTTGATGGATTGCTGGGTTTTTAGAGAATAGTCATTTTTAACATCTAACCGCGTAGAAATGGATTGCAAAAATTTTTGATTAATCCATTCATTAAGTCTCATCAGTTGTATCCTGCTGTAAAAATCTTATTGAATACACTACTGAACTGCTCAAGCCATTAATAATTACACACGCTTACCGAAATTAATAAATAATTTCAATTTGCTTCAGCCAAATTAATTAGTTTACTAGTATACATAGAGTCTCCTCATTCTCACAGTTACATCTGCAAGCTGCGCTGGGAACCAAGCCGCTTAATAAGAGTTTATACTCGCTTTAATTTGTATACGCGATCTCGTCTGGACATGGGAACACAAAAATAAGCACAAGTCTGAACGACTACGGTAATCATACGATATGTAGATCACCTTACAATCATGCCTTTTACAGGCTTGTAAGAAAATTTACTTTACGTCTAAACGGCACTAACAACTACTATAATCTGGTGCCGTATAAGGAAGTGGGAGTTTATAGACATTGGATTTTGGATGTTTTCACTTGCTTAGTTTTAAACTTGGTTCAGCAATATTCATTACATATAAACATTGAATATATTACCATATTCAATATTGGGTTTTACATGTAATTACTTACAAGAATACCATGATAAAAGGATGTTTAAAATTTACCAATGTACTTTATCAAAAATTTATTTTTTTATTAAAGTATACAAGCAAAAACTTCACAAATTAGTCTCTCAGGACTTAAGCATTGAGTTGTCTGAACCCTAAATTACGAGAGACATAAATAATGATCAGATCCTTCTTTGCAGTCACCATTAATTAGCGTTCGTAGTTTGCGAAGCGGACACCCCAGAAGATGTTGGCGCAATGATCACATATTATGTTACTACCACAACTAGTGCACTCTTTGTCTAATTCGTCAATGTATACATCCTACTATTGTCTTTTACATGAATTTTTATGTCTGAAAAACTGTACATTTATATAATAGGTCTAATTAGTTACTTTTGCAGTGCTGCTAGTAAGTTAAATCTCAGCCTTGTATATAAAGTAACTCATAATTTTTCATGGGTATAGTATTAAATGTTACTATATAAAAATGTGTAACAGTTTTGTGAATAACAATTGATACCCTCCTGCTGATATTTAAATTACTCTGGCTAGAATCGATTTAATAAATTTATCACATGCTTCATCCAAACTACACTTTGACCCAATTGGAAATTAAATTTGACTTAAGATTATAATATATAACTAAAAAATGTATACTTTAAAACAAAGATGTTATTATAAATTCTTACTCAGCTAGAATCAGAAAAAACTGAAAAGCGTATAAATTTAAGAGTTGAAACTAAGTATACGACATTATAATAGAGGGTTAGAATTAACCTGAGAGATAAATCCATATCCACGAGTTATCAAAATTTTGATTTTTACTCGCCAATGATCGCATCTTGTACTAAGAAACTTGCCACTCCGGCAGCTAATAACCAACCTTTATGCAGTTAGTTGAGCCTTAAGATGGCATTACTGTAGCTTTTATACACATTCTTTGTAACTTAATTATAAGTATTCTTAAATAGATGGAGAATCATTCTTCTCAATCCTCAAATTATAACCAGAATAGGAACTCTGCACCGCCATTTCTTCAGCCTCAAACTTTGCCGTGGTCTGAAGGGGAAGGAGACGATTGGAGTTTCCTTGAATTTCTGAGTGTTGTACGCCGACGAGCGCTAGTCATTGCAGGGGTAACTATTACTCTAACGACAGTTGTTTTTGTCAGCTTGATACTAAACCGGGAGCTACCAATATATGAAGGCAATTTTCGCCTGTTAGTGGAACCTGTAAATGATGACACGAAAGTTGTGGATATTGTCAAAGACCCTAACGTAGGCAAGTCTGGTCTAGATTACGAAAGCCAAATTCAGGTTCTCAAAAGTCCGGAATTGATGGGAGAGATTGTGAAGCAGTTGCAAACTACCTATCCAGATATCAGCTATAATTCACTGCTCCAAAACCTAACAATTTCTCGGTTCGCTGAAACCAAAATTATAGAAGTTCGTTATCGAAGTCATGATCCAAATCAAATCCAAGTTGTACTCAAGCAAATTTCTAAGGATTACTTGGATTACAGCCGGGAAAAGCGGCAAACCAAATTACGCCAAGGGATTCAGTTTGTTGAAAGACAACTGCCATTTATACAAAATCGAGTTGATCAGATTCAGAAAGAACTGCAAACTTTCCGGCAAAAGTATGACTTTGTTGATCCAGAAGCCCAGTCGGGACAAGTTGTTAGTCAAATTACTAGCTTGTCTGAGCAACGACAAGTGGTTGATCGGCAATTGGCAGAAGTTCGTGCCAATCTATCTTTTCTACAGGAAGAAAATGGCAAGCTGGCAGTGCTAAAGGATGCTATTTTGTATCAGCAGTTACTGGCACAAGTACGGCAGCTAGACGTTCAAATTGCTACAGAGTCAACTCGTTTGCAAGATAATAATCCAACTATGCAAGCATTGAAACAGAAACGGGCAAGCCTGTCACTCTTGCTAAAGAAGGAGGCGCAACGCTTTCTGGGTACAAAAATTGCAGAACTAAAGACTCAACTTCAAACTCTAGGAGTGCAAAGCCAAGAGCTTGCTAAAGTAGAACGAAAACTTGAACTGGATCGCAAGCAATGGCCAATCTTGACACGACAATACACTGAACTACAGCGAAAATTACAGGTGGCGACTGAGAGCCTGAATCGTTTTCTATCTACTCGGGAAAATCTCCAAATTCAGATATCTCAGACAGAACTTGGTTGGCAGTTACTTGAGGCACCAAGTCAGCCGCAATCCCCTATATCTGATTCGAGCATTAAACGTTATTTAATACCAGGTTTGGTTGCGAGTTTAGCCTTAGGAATTGGTGTCGCCCTACTGCTGGAAAAGCTTGACAAGACCTACCATAGCGTTAAGATCCTGAAGGAGAAGGTCAAGTTACCATTGTTAGGAAATATTCCATTTGAAAAGCAAGTCCAAAACAGTCAAGACCAGACACCCAAACAAAAATTTCCCATAGTAAGAATACCAGATCCCATTCTTAAAGGCATTCCTGGGTTAGCTGTCTTACGAGATCAAGACTATAGCAACTATTCAGCAAAATTTTTAGAAGCTTTGCGGGTACTTTATACAAATGTCCAATTACTCAGTTCCGATCGCCCTATTTCTTCTATAACTATTAGTTCAGCCATGTCTGGTGATGGTAAGTCTACTATTGCCTTCCATTTAGCTCAAGTAGCTACACATATGGGACAAAGAGTACTACTTGTAGATGCAGATTTACGCCAACCCAAGATTCACACCTTATCAGATTTAAATAATTTATGGGGATTAAGTAATTTGATCTCAACAAACCTGCCAACCAGTGAAGTGATCCGGCAACTACCTTCGAGCAATCAATTATCTATAATCACTGCTGGACCCATACCGCCTGATCCCACCAAGCTGCTCTCGTCTGAAAAGATGAAGCGACTAATGACAGACTTCCATAATACCTTTGACTTGGTGATTTATGACACTCCCCCCTTATTGGGACTAGCTGATGCTAGTCTGTTGGCACCCCATACTGATGGCATATTGCTAGTGGTAAAGATTGACCAAACAGACTCATCAATGATACAGCGAACTTTAGATCATCTAAAATTTTCTCGGATGAATACCTTAGGTATGGTTAGTAACGGTGAGAGGAGCAACATCAACAGTTATTAGTCCAGAACTTCTCCATATCAAAGATGTGCAAGCATTCGCCCATGCACATGCATTTGATAAAACTGTGCTGATGGTTTGCGGTAAATTTGCCGCTGAGGGCGAGAAATTTATCCTGCCCCATTTTGCAAGGTGTTGATTTACTTAAAAACAATTAATTCATCAAGACTGCTTTATGATGTCTCAACTGAACCGCCGCGATCGCTATAAAGATTTATTGCCGACCATGTATTATATTCACCTTGAAGACCTGATCAGGAAAAACAACGGGCTGAACGATTGATTGCACAATTGCGTAGACGCTTTGGCAGAGCCTTTCTTAGAAAAGCGGCTTATCGTTAGACATTGCTCGGCGTTGAAACCGATGTAAATTAGTTAATTCCCCACAAGTTTGCTGTTTTGTGAATAGTCTGTATAGCCTTGAATATTCTCCGGTTCAAATTGACGCACTACACGGGTAGCTTCGCGTGTTAAATCCTCATTCCCGGTAACTACAATTAGGTATTTACCAGCATTCAAACGGTTACGATATGGTAAAGCATCGCCACTACCAACTGTTAAGCCAACTCCTCGACCGATTAAAGCAGCACCTAAGGCACCGGCTATAGCTCCTAAGATTCCAGCAAGAAATTCATTGCCAAATCGAGTAACCTGGGGAAAAATTTCAATTTCTGTAAGATAGTTGAAGGCATAACCTGCAACAAATCCAAAGGGTACAAGCCACCAAAAAAGCCGAGTTGATTGTTTGCGGGCTTGCTTGTCGGGATCAATTAGTCCAAATTCATCAGCACTTAAATAACCATCGCCCAAAATATTGACTTGTGAAGTTGGCAAGCCTGCTTTTTCCAAAGCAGAGTAGGCGGCTTCTGCTTGTATTCGATCTGGTAAAACTGCAATAAGGTAATTCATAAGACCTCGCAAAAAGATAAATGATCAGATAAACAACCAACAAACAAGGTGTCTAGATCCAAATTCGAGAGCGATTAAAACTTATATTTATAGCAAAAGATTTTTTGTACAGAATTAATTAGGAATTATGCACAAGAGATTTCCCAACCCCCTTAAAAAGGGGGCTTTTAGGATTCCTATTTTTAAGGAGGATCTAGGTTTCAGGTTTTCAGTGCGTAAGCCCTGTTAATAAAACTCCTTAATACGATCCGAACCGAACTATTCTGGCTTTTTGTGCCATTGCCCATTGTTGCCTTTTTCGTAATCGCGTTTTACCGCACTCCAAGCAACACGAAAAGCACGTTCTTCTTCCCCATATTCTTCTTGAGCATTATTAAATGCAGCCCGAAAAATTTCTTGGGCGTGTTTGGGCAAGTGCTCTTTGACGGAATCAGGTAAGTCTGCAATCTGTTTGTAAGGCATAAATTTCGTTTCCTTACTTAATAGGGTGAAATTAAATATCATGCTTACTAAGGTAATGTGGCTTTACCTTGACCAAACTCTTGATCATCAGTCAAAGAGCGCCAGCAAAAGAAAGCTTGAACTTCGAAAACAAATTGAGCATTTCCCGATTAAAGGCTGGGATGTCATCGGGTTGTCGGCTTGTTACCCAATTTCTATCAACAACCACTTCTTTATCTACCCAGTTACCGCCTGCATTGCGAATATCATCTTGAATCGTGTAGTAACTCGTTAGCGTCCGTCCTCGCACTAAGCCAGCTGAAACCAATTCCCACGGGGCATGGCAAATAGCAGCAATCGGCTTGCCTTGTTCCTGCATCTTTTGCAGGAATGACTGGACTTTGGGCCCCATTCTCAAGGTATCAGCATTGAGAGCGCCACCTGGTAACAATACAGCATCAAACTCTTCGGGTTGTGCCTCGGTAAGCACTCGGTCAACGTTGACTGTTATGCTTTTATCAAAATGACGAAACGCCTGTATTTGTCCTAGCTTGGCTGACAAAATCTCCACAGTTGCACCAGCTTCTTTTAAAGGACGTACAGGTTCAGTCAGTTCTGATTCCTCAAAGCCATCAGTAGCAATGACGGCCACTCGGAAATTTGATAGGTCAGGCATAATACACCTCTAAATTAAGTTCAAGATTTGTACTTAAATCAACTGTCGCACCTTTGGATATTGTGGATATTCGGTTTAGTAGTTTCCCCTGTCCCCTTATCTCTCCAACCTCATGTCTGCACTTGGCTTTGGGGTGGAAAACCATGCTGAATTCTGCCTTCATCAGCATCAAACTGCTTGGAGGTTTTAAACAGTTCAAAACGCCCGTCGGCAGCATATTGGGCGCAACGATCGCGCAACGCTTGCATTTCTTTTGCCTGCATCGGTTGAAAACCACGGGCGATCGCTAAATTTTGCCGCAGCACTGGGAGCGAATCAATACCACTGACGAGTGTGGCGATCGGTAAACTCATGACATAGCGGATAGCTTCCTGGGGAGTAACTACACCTTTTTTTACTGCATCAGCATTACCGCTGAGACTTTTCATACCAATGGCGGCAATTCCTCGTTTATTGAGTTCTGGTAGTACTTGCCGCTCAAAGCTTCTAAAACTAGCATCAAAACAATTAACCGGCAATTGCACGGCATCAAATGGGTAATTGTAAGAGAGCATTTTTAGATGAATAGCGGGGTCTTTGTGACCCGTAAAGCCGACGAATCTAACCTTACCCTCCTTTTTCGCCTGATTCAGAGCTTCAATTGCTCCATTGGGACGAAAAATCATTTCTGGATCGTTATCATAAACAACTTCGTGGATTTGCCACAAATCGAGGTGGTCGGTTTTGAGACGACGTAGGGATTCTTCAAGTTGCTGCATTGCCACTTTGCGATCGCGTCCGTGGGTGCAAACCTTCGTCATCAAAAAAACCTTGTCTCGTCGCCCTTGCAACGCCTCTCCCATCCACTCTTCACTACGATGCTTGTTATACTCCCAAGCGTTATCCATGAAGGTGATGCCATTGTCAATAGCTTCGTGGGTAATGCGAATCGCCTCTTCTTTGCTTTTTGCTTGCCCTAAAGTTGCACCTCCCAAAGCGATTGCTGACACTTTCACCCCTGTTTTTCCCAGTGGACGCAAAGGAATTTCACCAGTATTTTTGCTGTTTGTTGGAGTTGCAGATGATGTTGGAACCTGTGCCGCTTCTACTTCAGAATTGGGATTAAGGATGTGGTCAGCGAGGATTGCCCCTCCACCTGCACCGATAAAGCCTATTCCTTTTAAAAAATGTCGTCGCTTTATCTCTAAAGGTAGATGATTTTGGGCGGCTTCATCATTATTTTGTCCTGTCATTGATTTCTTTGAATTTAAAATACTTAATTTTTGCCAATTTAGTTCAGGGATTACACATTTTAAAGGGGTGATGGTGTCAATAAACTAATTGTTTTTGGCTTAAAACTCGATATACTATCCCAATAATTAACTTGGTTAATATTCACCTTAAGCAAAGCGATATCGGGTTCGTCCAATCCTTTAGGAAACCAAGTTTGAAGTTCTGGCTTCCATAGTTCTCGCATCTTATTGCGGTCTTTCACAAGTTGTGCTGTACCTGAGATAGAAACGTATCGTTGCTGTTCGGGTGACGAGAAACTAACATTTACTTGCTCATAGTGCTCAATTTCAGCCACCTTATGGGAACCAGCATAGGTAAAGAACCAGAGTGTGGCTTCAGAGTTAATTTCACCACTTTTTGACATGGGGTAACTATGCAAACTGCCATCATCATCGACTGTGGTAAACATACCATAATCAATATTTTTGATTAGTTCACGTAGTTTTTGAATCTGTTGATCGCGGTCTGTAGAAGTTGCCATTGTTTGTACTCTTTTCTCTATGTGCTTTCTGGAGTGTAATTTTTGATTACAACCAATATTAAGACGATTAAAGTTATTTTTCACCTTTTTAGTTTAAATTGCGTGAGTCTACAGATGGAATTATTCTAAAATTAGCTTTTTTATTTATATCTATAGAGATATTGGTTGAGAGTGCTTGTTCTGTGCCTGCACAACTGGTAGGCATAGCAAAATGAATTTTACGTTTATTTCTTTAGACATAAATTCTAGAGTTTTGCACTAAATTCAAATTGCCTCTGTAACTTTAGGGTGATTAATCTAACTATTGACTACGCTTATATAGTTGTACATATCTTGTAAGTCTACTTTCAGCTTGTGTTGTGAGCACATCAGATAGCCCTCGATTACAAAAGTAATTGTGAACTACAGTCAGCCAATAATTAGGTTAATATATCAAACTCTATGAGGATTTATTTAAAAAAATTAAGTTCTTTTTTATAAGAGAGGAAATTAATGTAAGTATAATTTTACAGGGGAATTATAGGAGTAATAATTGCTGTGATTCAAGCAATACATACCAGTGTGGAGGGAAGAGCTAGATACAAAGTAAATGAACTCTACCGCTCACCATCTCTGAAAAAATATTTGGAGCGATCGCTCTCAAAAGAAGCAGGAATCACCTATGTCTATGCTAACCCATTAACTAGCAATATTTTGGTTAATTTTAATAGAGATAAAAGCTACAAACAAATTGGCTCTTTAATTGAAAAAATATTATCACACTATCATAAACAGAGTGGAAAATCCCAAATAGAAAAATTAGTAACAAGTAAAAAATCATTTGATAAAATAATTGCTAATACCGAGGAACAAAAAATCCTTAATTGGCATTTAATGACAGCAAATAGTGTCATAGATACATTCAAAACCTCAAAAGAATCAGGATTATGCAGTGAATCTGCCGCAGAAAACCTCAGTAAATATGGCCCGAATATTCTAGCCCAAGCTGCAACTCGTTCCGATCTGAGCATCTTAATTGACCAGTTCAAATCTCTCCCAGTGGCTTTACTGGGAATCGCTGCGGGAATTTCTCTTCTCACCGGTGGAATAATTGATGCTGTGGTAATTATTGGTGTTGTTGGTTTGAATGCGGCTATTGGTTATGCTACAGAAAGCCAATCAGAAAAAATCATTCATTCTCTTAGAAGCCAGGAACAAACATCAACTTGGGTAATTAGAGATGGTAAACAAATAGAAATCCCTACAGAAAATGTTGTCTTAGGAGATATTTTATTTCTCAAACCTGGTAGTTATGTAGCAGCAGATGCCCGACTCATTGAAGCAGATAACCTGAGTATTGATGAGTCTGCCTTGACGGGAGAAAGTATTCCCGTTACCAAAATTACTGGATCTTTGATTGGAGAAGATATTCCGTTAGGCGATCGCTTGAACATGATCTATAAGGGGACTTTGGTTACAGGTGGTCAAGGACTGGCTGCGGTTATATCCACAGGTCAGTTTACCGAAATGGGCAAGATCCAGCAAATGGTTGGTGAGGCAACAGCAATCCAGACTCCTCTAGCAAGACAACTAGATGAGGTGGGTAGTCAACTGGTTCTAATTAGCATGGGAATCTGCGGTCTGGTCTTTGCTATGGGAGTACTGCGGGGATATGGTTTAGTGCAAATGCTCAAATCTTCCATATCCTTAGCGGTGGCCGCGGTTCCAGAAGGCTTGCCAACCATCGCCACCACAACCTTAGCCTTAGGCATTCGAGATATGAGGAAGAATAACGTTCTTATCCGTAGTCTAAGTGCTGTGGAAGCCTTGGGTTCTGTACAGACGATTTGTATGGATAAAACCGGGACACTTACAGAAAACAAAATGTCCGTGGTAGAGATATATGCAGACATCAGACATATTAAAATATCTGACGGAGAATTCATCGCTGGACAAGAAAATTTCAACCCCTACACCTGCGAAGAATTGTTAAAGCTGATTCATGTATTAGTCCTCTGTAATGAAAGTGAAGTCAGTCTACAAGGCGATGGCGAATATATTGTCACAGGTTCGGCAACAGAAAACGCTTTAATCTACATGGCAATTAGCGCCGGAGTGAACGTCATTGAACTCAGAGAAAAGTATTCAATATTACAAAGTAACCTGCGATCAGAAAATCGTAACATCATGAGTACAATTCACCAGACTCATGATAACCATCAATTGGTTGCTGTTAAAGGCAACCCCGCCGAAGTTGTGCAGATATGCCAAAAGTGGATGAGGAACGGTCAATTAGTGACTTTAACAGAAGAAGATAGGCAGGCGATCGCAATTGAAAACGATCGCATGGCAGGGAAGGCGCTGCGGGTGCTGGGTGCAGCTTACAGCTATATCAATGAAACTAAAAACGGGAATAATTATGAATCAGACCTGATTTGGCTGGGTCTTGTGGGCATGGCTGACCCCATTAGAAAGGATGCCAAAGAATTGATCGGTGACTTTCATCAGGCTGGAATTGATACAGTGATGATTACTGGCGATCAAAGCCCAACCGCCTATGCGATCGCTAAAGAATTAGAATTGAATCGAGATCCCCAATTAGAAATTCTCGATTCTACTAACCTGAATAATCTCACTCCAGAGGCATTGATAGCACTCAGCAACAAAGTAAATGTTTTTGCCCGTATCAGTCCTAGTAATAAACTGCAAATTGTCCAGGCTTTGCAAGCAGCCGGAAAAGTAGTTGCCATGACCGGTGATGGTATTAACGATGCACCAGCACTCAAGGCAGCACAAGTGGGTGTAGCAATGGGCCAAAGCGGAACCGATGTAGCGCGTGAGGTTGCAGATATCGTTTTGGAAGACGACAGGCTAGAAACCATGATGATTGCCGTCAGTCGGGGACGGACAATTTACAACAACATTAGAAAATCTGTGCATTTCTTACTAGCCACAAACCTCAGCGAAATCATGGTGATGACTACCGCCACCGCAGTTGGTATAGGCGAACCCTTGAATGCCATCCAACTCCTTTGGTTAAATTTAGTAACTGACATTTTCCCCGGTCTATCCTTAGCAATGGAAGCACCAGAACCGGAGGTTTTGAGTCAGCCACCCCGCAACCCTGACGAACCAATTATTAAAAATTCCGACTTTGGCAGAATTGCCTTTGAATCAGCGACCCTATCCGTCAGTACCTTAGCAGCCTATGGTTACGCCATTCTCAGATATGGCATTAGCCCCCAAGCAAGCACTGTTGCTTTTATGAGTCTAACTAGCGGACAATTGCTACATACAATTAGCTGTCGTTCGGAAAAACATAGCATATTTAGTAAAGAAAAACTGCTTAAGAATCCATACTTAAATGCTGCAATTATAGGTTCTTTTGCCATACAAATTTTGGCTATATCTATTCCCTCATTGAGGAGTCTTTTAAAGATTAGTCCACTAAATATTGCAGATGGCGCTGTTATTACAGGTAGTGCTTTGCTGCCATTGTTAGTGAATGAAATAACAAAATATTATACATTTTTAGAAAAAGATGAGCTTCCAGAAATCAAACCCCAGATTAATAGAGATAAATTAATTCTATCTGAATCAGCGAGGTAAATTATGAAAAAAGACTTCATGTTTACATCAGAATCAGTAACAGAGGGACATCCTGATAAACTTTGTGATCAGATCAGTGATGCGATCGTTGATCGTTTTTTACAGCAAGATCCTTATGCCAGAATAATTACCGAATGTGCCGTATCTACAGGCATAATTTTCATAGCTGCAAGATTTAAATCTAACACCAATAACGTAGATTTTACCAATGTAGCTAGACAAGTAATCGAGAAAGTTGGCTACGATAAAAAAGAATTTAATGCTAAGACATGTAGCATTTTGACAAGCTTAAAAGAATTATCCCCCAGCAAATACCATTTGTTTGATGAAAAAATTTTATCTGACGAAGAGATAGAAAGAATCACTGTTAATAATCAAGTAACAGTTTTTGGATTTGCCTGCAATCAAACATATAGTCTCATGCCGCTACCAATATGGTTAGCGCACAAACTTGCTAGACAAATTAGTGAAGTTAGAAGCCAACAAATACTTCCATATCTTACTCCTGACGGCAAAACTCAGGTAGGAGTTGAATATAAAAATCACCGTCCCTATAGAATCCATAGCATTACGGTTATTGCCAGTCAAAATAAACCATCAAAACCTGAGTTCCAGCAATTACAAGATGATATTAGAGAAACCGTAATTTATCCTGTCTTTAAAGATGAAGATGTGAAACCAGATGCACAAACCAGAATATTTATCAATCCAGATGGGCCATTTATTCGAGGAGGCCCGGCGGCTCATTCTGGGTTAACCGGCAGAAAAAATGCCATAGATACTTATGGCGAATATTCCAAACATAGTGGTTCAGCTTTGAGTGGCAAAGATCCAATTAGGATTGATAGAGTCGGAGCATACATTGCCCGTTATGCAGCAAAAAATATCGTAGCGGCAAAACTGGCTGATGAATGTGAAGTACAGCTAAGTTATTCTATAGAATCCATTTGACATCTTTTACTATCTTGAAGTACAGTTACCGCAAAAGCCGTATCCAGCAGTCATGCCGTACTCTAGCAGCCTAACAGACGAAGAGTGGGAAATCCTTGAACCCCTACTGCCGA
>NZ_JACJTD010000042.1 GCF_014698505.1 Nostoc foliaceum FACHB-393
AAACTTTCAAGTTCATCAGGTTCACTTTCTGGCTTGAGATACAAAGTACAAATTCTTTCCACTTCTTCGGGTGATATACTCTGCTTGTTGCACCAAGCTTTGATGCAAGCATCGCTCAATTCTTCAACCAAGCCATAATCAACTACAGCAATTTCAGTATCTTCATTACACGCAATTAAATTGAGAAGTTTGATAATATCCGGCTCACGTACTTGTTGATTTTTGGGAGTATATACAAGAGCATGATACTTTTTATTATGATTTAGTAAAACATAAACTGATGGTTCCGAGTCCTGAGTTATCTTTGCACTGACAATATCACTAAGAATAGTCTTAGCATAATCACGATGCATTTGTAGTTTTGCTGTATGTTGATAGAAGGGAGAAATATCCAAATCTGCTAAAGCGTCTAAGTTTAATTGACCTGATTTTATTATTACTTGAGACGCAAGCTCAGGCAGATTAATTTCTTGGGAATTGGCAATTGTTAAAACGGGTAAGTCCGTCAGCTTTCTAGATTCTCCATGACGCAACATGAGATTTTCCCAACGTTGTCTAATTCTGACTAAATCATACTTAAGGTCTGTCTCTTGTGTCAGGTTAGGAACAAAGGTATATACTTTGACTGTTCGTGGAGAATGCCAAAAACGCAATATGCGTCCAGCTCGTTGAACAGGGCCAATAGGAGTCCAATCAATATCATAATTTATCACAGCAGATGCATCTTGCATATTAACCCCAACTCCATGAGCATCTGTGGAAATAAATACATCATAGCTTTCTTCAGAAATGGTTTCAGCATTATTAGAAATCGGTGCAAACTTTTTGATGAGTTTTTCTATTTCATTGGTTTCTTTCATCTGATATTTATCTTCATTCTCACTCGCTTCGATAGTTGCAACTACTTTTAATGCAGGGAACATTTGTTTGAATGCCTGTGCCAAGTAAACAACAGTAGCGCGACGTTCGCAAAATATAATTGCTTTTTCGGAATTCTGCTTAAGTTCTTGAATAATTATGTAAAGTGCTCTGAGCTTCAAGTCACTTTCAAAATCCAAATTAGTCAACGTTTCAATTAGAGGATTTAAAAGAGATTGTCTTTCTTGTTGATCCGACACAAACTTTAATTTCCCAAGTTTGTACTCGTTCTTTCCTCCAGGAGTATCAACAACGCTTTCAAGAACTCCACGAAGAGCCAATGGAGAACTTGCCCAAGCAATTTTTACCAATCTCCTGATACATTCTCGAAACATAGGATTACGTGAATCTAAATCAAAATATCTTTTTTTAATTGCATCTATCAGTTCCTTATCTAGTAAGAGAGGAAAATTGACACTGTATAGTACAATTTTGGGAATATATCTCTTCTCTGTTCCAAAAAGAATATAATTCTCTTGATTTTCTGATTGACTGTAATATTTAGCTACGTGAGGTGTAGTTAGTTGAGAAGCTACGGATAGATTAACAAAATCTTCGGTTTGCTCTATATGCCATGCACGGGCGTTATCGTCGTAATCTTCATCCAGCAAAGTATGAAGTTCGGCAGTATGTGGTAATAAATATAACTGATTATTTAAATTACTTTCATCTCTAGCATAAGGGGAACCAGTCAACAATAAGACCTTCGTATTGCTGCTCTTTTTCAAGAATTTTTTTAAACGGAGAAAAGCCCGACGCTCTGCGGGGTTTTTCTTCATATTAAATAAATCTTGTTTGAAACGGTTTCTAAAATAATGACTTTCATCAAAAATAATTAACCATCGTTGCTCATGAAGATTTTTTTGAATTTCTTCAAACAATTCTAAGCTCCCATCCTGCTCCGAACCACTCTTATCTAAAGCCTGATAAACAAAATACTCGCAAGGTAGACCAGCATCACGCATTTCGCGTGTCCAACTACTGCGGACTGCCTTTGGGCCAATAACCATAATATTATCAATTAGGTCATCATTGCGAAGGTGTAAAGCTACGTGAACTGCTACGACTGTTTTGCCAAGTCCAGTAGAAGCTACTAGCATTGAACCGCCAAACTCTTTTATCTGCCGCAGTGTTTGAGCAATCATATCCACCTGGTATGAAACAGGTTGTTTATTATAATTACTTTTGATTGGTTGTATGTCTTCCAGCGCTAACATAGTCTTTAGGTATACATCCCACGGTGGCACAAAGTTAAGCCAGCGCTGCAAGACTTCTAATAATTCTTGGGTAATGTCTTTCGCTTCAGCAAAATATGTATCAAACTCGTTTACCAGTGCCACAACCTCGCGGTGTTTAGTTATTATATTCCCTGCCTCAACTTGCTCCCTCAAACCACGTTGGGTAAGATTTGACGAAGCCATAATTGCGACTTTGCGATCAACAATATATAGCTTGGCATGATGGTCTGTAGCTCTAGCATCTACAAGGTGTAATCTACCTTGTTGCATTTTTTCTATTAAATCCAGTACTGTCTGTCGCCGCTCCCTGTCCAGACCTGTTCGCAGGTCGCGTAATATTTCATCAATTAGAGCTTGCCGCGCTCGTTCTTCTCCGGGGTCATCAAGACCAACTAAAATATAAACGCGCTTGCCTTTTGTGTATCGTCGAACTAGCCCCCAACCTCTGATGGTAAAGAATCCAGAAGCGATGCGAATCTCTTTTTTAGCTGTTTGGAAGTAGTGGCTTATATACTCCAAAGCCTTTCTTCTCTCAAACCAGCTTTCTCGTGGAGTACCTATTTCACCGCTTTCGTTATTTTCTATTTCTTCATTCATGAGTTGGGATTGCTTATGGTAGATCCAGTTTCGAGGTCAACGTACCATTTTATAAATTTTCAACTTTAATAATTCCCGTACTATTACTAGAAAACATGAAATTCAAAATCAAAAATAACCCCACAGAATTGGTGGGGATAATGGTCAGCTAAGGAAGTATGTCTAAGTAGTACAATAATACTATTAAGTGATTATGCGGTCAAGTGTGCCGGAGTCGTTATACTTCAGTTAGACGTAGAATTACTAAACCAAGCTAGTTGTTGGCCAATTCCTAATCCTATAAAAGGAATTTCAACTGTATAACCAACTACTTGAAACATCAAGACTGTACTTTATTAAGTAGTACTATTTTTAGTATTCCCAAAATAAAATTTCTATACCCCCAGTTGATAACAAGCCGTTCACGGAAACCTCTACTTGTGATGTCGAGTCTGCCGTACAGTCATGGGGTTCGGCATTATGCACAATAAAGTTAGGGTCTGTAATGGTTTCGACTCTTTGGCGAAAGCATCTCTGTGAAACAGATCGAGAGTGAGTCATATCTCGTAAATCACTGGCTCTTTTTATAGAAGAAACGAATATACGGTAGCAACCGCTTTGGGTTAATCATGTCCCAAAGCGGTTATTGAAATGTTATGCCATCGCTTTAGACCGAAATAAAGACCTCTGGGAAATGTCGAAATTGTTGACGGGAATGTTGAAGAATGCCGAGTGAGAAAAATTAATAAATCGACTAATTATAGTAGATTAATCGTAATCCAAGTACTGGTAATTAAATCGCTACGCATTTTGAGAATCAGAAATGCCTTCTAAATCCCAGTCACGTTATCCAGAAAACTGGTCAGATATCGCTCTTGATGTTAAACAACCTGTGGGCTGGCGTTGTTCTAAATGTCGGTTGCAGTGCATTCGCCCCCTTGATGATACCAAAAAACTTACCCGTTCCCTTAGAATGGAGCAAATGCAACCATATACTGAAGAAATGGTTGAGTTAGATAAACAGTAGTAAATTATGTCAACAATCCAACGCTTATCAAACGGATTAAACCTAATTGTTAAGTACGATGAATCAGCCAATGTTGGTATTGGCTCAGAGATAAACGAGCCGGGTATCATTTATGTAGAAGATAAATCTTTGAAAACTTATACTAATATGTCAGAGCTTGAACGTTATAATATGAATTCTTGGGGTTGGAAATGGGATAATGGATTGTGGATAATAGACTTAGATTAAGGTATTACTGGACAATAGGAATAAACAGTAGATTTTAAGTTAGCTTGCGGTTATTTTTAAGAGAGCATAGATGCAAATTTTTTATGTCATTATTGGCGCTAAAGTACGAAATTATATTCCCTCTTGCTCTGTTTATGGTTTAGAAGTTTTCTCATTTTTTAGTTCAAAGCACAGTTACACAACTTGAAGTTCTGTTAAAGTAAAACTTAGGAAAGAAGTGTAGAGAAAAATATGAGCGATCGCTTAATGGAAAAACTGTTTAATGAGGCAGTCAGCCCAATCTTCTCTTCAAACAACTTAACTAAATATTCAGCGCTCAAACAAAGAGAAGACGAATTCAAAGCATTATTTAATATTGAACTAGTAGAATATGTTGACTCGAAGAGAGGATTTAACTTTTCTCTATTTATCCGCGACTTTTTGAGCGAAGCTAAATTGCCATATAGCAGTGCTGTTAAGCAAAAATATGGAGAGCGAGCGGCGAATTTGATTGGGGAATTAATTTGTATTTGAAAGCCAGATTTTTTCTCAACTAAACTAAAGCATAAATAAGGATTTTAATTGATTTTTAGTAGCTAAAGCATTACAGAAATCTAAGTTGAGCCTAATTAAAATGCTGTTTGAGAAGTGGGTAAAGTTGTGCAGCCATAGATTCAAATTTATCCCCATCTGGATAGGGGCTGGCAATCTCATTTCCATCTTCATTCAGCCAAAAATGCTGATTTGGAGAATAATACAAGGATAATATTGCTCCACGCCACCATCCTCCAAGAATTAGTTCATCTTTAAAGTAATTAAGAGAAAAATCCACTCTCGGATTTCGGTATAAATTGCTATTAGGATTTGGGTCAGGGCGATTTTTGGGGTTAAATTGTTCAGTAAAATATCCTTGAAATTCAATGGTAATAAAATCCTCAGATATTTTAACAATCAGCTTGTATCTAGTATGTGCATAGGCTTGCGCTGCAATCGCGCAAACAGCCAACTCTAATTCTAATGATAAGTTTGATAAATTCATAGCTCTTTTTTGCTGTCAACTCACCACCACATTAGGGACACCTTAACTGAGTTTCCCCACACTTAACATCTTCACCCTAAACTTCGACTTTCTCAAGGTTAATTACTCTGTTGCATTAGTAGTGAAGCATAAAATGGTTCTTGTCAGATTTTGGTGATGATGAAAGGTTACGCACTTTAAGGCAGAAGGCAGGAGGCAGAAGGTTTTAAAACGTTTTCTTATCCGAGCGTGGGATTTGTGACTTCACTCTTGCGATCGCTTACGGCTTTCTTGTGATGCAGATGTTCTATAATCCAAGCAGAGCTTCAATTGTGGGAATTTTTCCTTCCTCTTCCTTCTGCCCTCTGCTTTCTGCCTTACCTCAACCAAGATCACCAAAAGTTGCCAATAACCCATATTTTGACCTTTTTATAGTGTAAGTTACAGAATGCTAATCGCTCTCACTAGTATTGTTGTATCGAATATCACATCCTTAGTTCTTCCTTTGGACAAGATAGCCTTGGCGGTAATCACTCTTCTTTAATTTGGAAGCTTGACGTGCAGACCACTGACGCATAGGAGTAACTTTTTCTACATGAAGTAGCTGATGGCGATAAGTATCATTGCCCGTTAGTTGAGCGATCGCACCAGCAATAAATCGAGCGCAGCGTTCTGGCTGAGACGAGACTTGTTCCTCTGCAAACCGAATGACAAGCCAGTTTGCATCGACAAAACACTTGTTTCGGTAATCATCCTCGCCGATACAGTGGGTAGGCTTAAGAGTTGCAAACGAAATTGGCTCATCAACCTCCAAATCTATGTGTAAGCCAGTATTTGGTTCAATAATAAGAAAATCAGCCGTAAATGGTAGTCGATGCCCTGGAGGAAGCATCACCTGCTGGGGAGAAACAATTTCACCAAAATAGTGTTTGAGAACATTTTCAAACAGCCCCTCACTTGCCCCGATTGGTGCATCTCCCTGTCCAGAAGGAAAAACTAAAGGGGTGAACTGTTTTTTTTCTTTAACTAACTCTGGGATAACAACAATTGGATATTCTGGTGTCTTTGCCATACTTGCACTAACTCTTCATACTGCAATTATCTAAATTCACAACGTCATTACACAATCAACAAAATACTGAAAATAAACCAACTTTTTTCTAATTTATGGACGCAATAATTAGAAAATTATCAGTTCTCGTACAGCATCTCTTCTGGATAAGATTACTTCTGAGTACGCTACAAGCAACTAAGATGAAGTCTAGCTTTGACTATCTAGAAGACCTTCTTGCGGACAACTATCCAATCATCGCCTGCGAATCTCCCCTCCAAGAACGTCACCGCCTCCTAACCCGGATCACTACTTACTGTCAGCAAGCAGGCAGAAAAGCCTACATCTGGAATCTCAGCGAGGACAGTATTAAAGAACTAGTAGTCAGCGCCGAAGAAAATCTGGTTCTTCGAGAATTTGACGAATATAAACCTTCCATAAAACAAAATAAAGAAGACTATTTTCAAGTACTCAATTTCTGGAAGGTTTATTCTGGCACTGGAGTATTAATCGTTGAGAATATCTTCCCTTGGATAAAAGAAAATACACCGAAAGAAACCGATTTTATTATATCAGAATGGATGAAGTCGTCGTTAATCAATCTCAAATTTTATACCAAAGATAGTGGTAAAACTACTATATTACTAGGAGCTAACGCCGAGATAGCAAGCGAAATAGCGGCAGAAATTCCCCTATGGAGTCAAGAACTACCAGATGCACAAGAAATTATTGACAGTTTAATTAAAAGCAAAAAATTTTCTTTCACATATACGGAACAAGACTATTTAGAAATTGCTAACGCTAGTGCTGGTTTGTATATTTCTGATATTATGTATTGCCTAAACGATATTAGTAAAAATCATGATTTAGGAAATTCCAGTAAGATAGCCAAGCTTCTGCTATCAAAAAAAATTCAACTGCTCAACCGCTTGTATGACATCGAATTCTTACCTCCGCCAAAAGTCCAGCTTGGTGGGTTGGAACTCATGCAGCAGTCATTCAAAAGGTTCAAGCGATTGCTTACCCCGCGTGCCAAACAATATAATCTGCGTGTACCCAAAGGGATTATGCTTGTGGGGCCACCGGGAACAGGAAAATCACACTCAGCAAAAGCCTGTTCCCAGAATATGGGTATTCCCCTTATCATGGTCGATTGGGGCAACTTTAGAAGTTTTGGCAACCAAGCAGAAATGAAGCTTAAACGCTTGTTGCGACTGGCAGATAGGCTCAATCAAGTAATTTTGTACTTCGACGACTTTGATAAAGGCTTCGCTGGGGATGATGACCTCGCCAAACGGCTTGCTGGTCAGCTGTTGACATGGATGCAAGAGCGCACGTCAGATGTACTGGTCATCGCCTCAGTCAACCGAATGGAATGGCTGCCACCCGAACTCACCCGTGCCGGACGGTTTGACTATTTATTTAAGGTAGACCTGCCCAATAATGGGGAAAGATATAGTATCTTCAAACTGCACGCTGCCCGATTTGACGAACGTTTTCGCAATGGCGGCGACCCCTGGAGCGAGGAACAGTGGCGCAGAATTCTTAAAGCCACCAATCGGTGTGTAGGTGCAGAAATCCAGACAATTGTAGAACGCGCCGCTAGTACCATATTCTGCGAAACAGTAATAGAAGATACCTACGCATCAAGCAAACTCCCGGCACTCGAACTAACAATCGAAGCATTGCTAGAAGAACGCCGCCAGATTAACCCGCTTGCTATCCGCGAAGCCGATAAAGTCGAATCGATGCGTAACAAAGCTGACCAACAAGCTTTACCTAGTAGTCCCCTCGATGAAAGCAAGTTTGCTGTTGGCAACATCGAGATTTTTAGCTAATGAAAGGAGCCAGAATACAGAATTCAGGAGTCAGAAGAACTCCAGCCATAAAGGAAGGAGTTTCGGGCTGGTGGTTAAAAACTTTTTTGTTTTGCTTAACAACTCTGATGAGGCTTTAAACCAACAGTTAAAAGTCATTCGTACAAAGTCCTCAAGCCTTACGCAAGCTTTCTCCTGAATTCTGACTCCTGAGTTACGACTACTTCTTTGTAAACATCATAAATAAATTCAAAGTTTCACCATGTTTGGACGAAAGCAAATGTAGCCAAAACATTTCAACAGATAATAATGCCTGCTATTTATAACCACTCTACTACTTTATTTATCTAAAACTATGGAAGTCACAAGACAAACCGCTCAAACCAACATTCAAACTAAACAAGCACAAAATCCAGAAAAAAGCCTATTTTTCAAAATTCTCAATATCGTAGGGCCAATTGCTGGTTTTACTGCTGCTCTCTCACCCCTACCACTATACTTTTGGACTCGCCAGCCCCAGTATCTACCTATTGGTGCAACCTTTACCAGTAATAATCAGATAGTTCAACTCGAACTAGCAGACGATAGAAAAGAATATGCCCACGGACTCAAATTCCGTGACTCGATTCCCGAAAATCACGGAATGTTATTTGTCCTTAACAAACCTGAAAAAGTTAAACTTTGGATGCAGGATACGTATATTCCTTTAGATATGATATTTCTCCAAGATGGAGTTATTAAATCAATCGTAGAGGCGGCTCCCCCCTGCAAAACAAAAATCTGTCCTAAGTACGATTCCATCTATCCTGTTAACCAAGTTATCGAACTACCTGCTAACAGTACCAAAACCCTCAACCTCAAAGTAGGCAAGAAGCTCCATCTCGACTTCAACCCAAATCAAACGCAGAATTAGTTGACGGACAATTTATTTCACTCGGTAACTTAACGGTAAACACCGTAATTACACTACCTCATATATCAATTACTGACCCCCGATATAGACTATATCGGGGGTCAAACATTATGAAATAAACCACTGATTTAAATGTTGAAAGTTGTCAATTCAATTTTTCTAATTTTTTACTAATGATTTACTGAAAATCATAGTGTTTAAAAATGGAAAATTCTTAGATGCTTTTACGGATATTAGTCTCATAAAATAGGTTCACAAGCGAGAAGTTGGAGCAGAGATTTACTCCAATCCAAACTATGTACTAGGGGCAGACTCCGCCAACGGAATAAAGCAGTAATTCAGTCGTAATTACCCCTACAAAGTTTCATCCAGTAATTTCCGAAATCATCTACTTTTTTTATGAGAACAGACTACGAATCTAATTTTAGCAATGACCGCGATCGCATTCCTTCCTACGAAGAATACGGATACGCCGCTCCCACCCGTCGCCGTCGCAACTGGAAAGAAAACGCCAGCATCGCTGGACTAATGGCAGTTGGTACTGGCTTGATGATTGCAGATATCTCGATTCATCACATGGTAATGGCATCGCTGGCCTTTGGAACTGGCATTGTAGCGTTACTACCCAAGGAAGCAAACTTGCTACTTTCCAACTTCGAGAAATGGCAGCGCAAGTATGGCATCAATATCTATACCGTCTTGTTCTGCTTAGTAGGTGTAGTATTTATGTTGGATATCGCCGCTGCACCCGCAAACGCCCAGTTCATGCAAAACGCAGAGGACTTCTTCACAGAATACTTTACTGGTGTTAATGAAGATATTATTAGGTACGTATTTGCAGTACTGCGCGGTTTGTTCCTAATTTACCTGGGTATTGGTCTGATCCGGGTTGTTCAAGCAGCCAGAAACGACGAAGATTGGCAAACAATCGCCCGTACACCAATTATCGTTGCCCTCACAGTTGTAGTCGGAGACTTGCTTGCAGGACTGGTAACAGGCTGATACGTCACTCGTCAAAAAAGCCACCACGAGTGGCACTTTGAAGTGTGCCACTCATCAAAATTTCAAAAGCTGACTTTTGCCTTTCGTAATAATGACAAGAGTTCGGGAATTTCGTACTGTCAACCGCGTATTAGGAGACCAGCCACGCCTCGGGCCATTCCCCGCCGACCAAATTGTTCCCTGGAGTGCGATCGCTCTCATCTCCTACATGGTAGTCAAGGGTTTTATGCAAGCTTCCTGGCTTGCAACCGGAATTGTAACCGCCTGGGGATGGGCAACCTGGTGGACAGTAAGTTCCAACAAAGCCTTTTTCGGTAAGTTTGTCGGCACGCCCCGCATCACTCGTGGTTACAAACCTTTTGTCTCCCTCGTTAATCCTCTACAATCTCAACCCAAGAAGAAGCGCCAGCTTAAAAAACGCAGATAAGGCTTCTCAATTAATAAATATCAGCGAACAAAAATACAGGCTATGAGTTCGACCGCCTCAACAAAAATAAAGCACAAAATTGGTAAAAAATCCCTTGATACTGAACAATTAGGTGTTGTCAAAAACCTGACACCGTTTGAGGATATTACCCATTTAGCCGGGATTGCAAGTATCTCGCTTGCTGGTCGTAGAGATATCGGCGCACTCATCCTCCAGAAAAAAGAAGATATTCAAATTAAGTTTTGCTTCGACGTACAAGGAATTCACCCGTCTTTACCAGAAGAACAGATTCTCCCCATTTTTGAAAATATTGAGGGCGGACTCAAAGAACTTCCCGAACGTGAAACCTTGACAATTCATCTTGGTTCGTTTACTGATGACTTTCTCCGGCAGCAGGAACTAAAAAAGATAGAGGATAAATGCGATCTAGAGCAATTAACTTTATTAGTGCGATCAGAACGTCTGCGAGCGAGAGAACTCACCGAAGCAGGAACCCGTAAAAACAAGTTCTTACGTTTCTGGTGTACCTATAGTATCCTGGCTTCTGAAGACACTCGCTCAAATGATGCGATTGAAAAAACTATCAAACAGTTGCAGAACGCCTGGTTCCAATTTACTGGTCAAATCCACGGTGTTCGGCAAGAACGAATCGAAACAATCTTACGGGATAGTTTTACCTCTGGGTTTCAACGGTGGGAACAACTTTTTACTAACTCAATGGGGCTTTCAGTACGAGCAGTCACAAGTGAGGAAGTATGGTCGATTCTTTGGAGTCAGTTTAACCGTAGCGATGCACCCAAAGTTCCCAATCCCCTCATATTAGATGAAGAGGGGCTTCGAGAAGTTCAAACCAGTGATTTTCATATTCGCCACCTGATGCTGGAGAATGAAAAATCTGTCCCGTTTCTCGATCGCAGCTGGGTAAGACTGCAAGATAAGTATATTGGTGTCTTACAATTTAGCGAAAAGCCCCAAGGGTGGGTAGACGAATACGCCCAGCTTCGATACCTTTGGGAGGTAATATCCAAAGAAAAAATTTCCGATACTGAGATTATCTGCCAGCTATCTAAAGCTAACCAGGGACTCGCTAAAACTGCCCTTCAACGGATTACCAAACAGTCAATTACTTCCAGCGCGATGTCTTCTGAGAAGGGGTCAATTGACGTAAAAGCCAATATGAACATCGAGGAAGCGGTCAAGGCACAAGAAACTATCCTCAGAGGCAGCTTACCCATCCATACTGCCGTTGTTTTTTGTGTTCATCGTCATAGTCGTCAAAAACTCGATGAAGCTTGCCAATACCTTTCTAGCTGCTTCTTACGACCTGCTGTAGTTGATAGAGAAATCGAATATGCCTGGAAAACATGGTTACAATGTATACCTGTAGTCTGGGAAAACCTACTTACAAGACCTTTTAACCGTCGCCTCCCCTATTTCTCATCAGAAGTTCCCGGACTCATGCCGATAGTTAGAACGGCTACGGGAGATAAATCTGGGTTTGAGCTAATCGCTGAAGAGGGAGGAACTCCAGTACATCTCGACTTGTACAAGCAGCACAAAAATCTCGCCATTTTCGGTACTACCCGTGCAGGTAAATCTGTCTTAGTAGCAGGTCTATTAACACCTGCCTTGGCTCAAGACATTCCCGTAATTGCACTTGATTATCCCAAACCCGATGGTACTAGCACGTTTACCGACTATACCAAATTTATGGGAGAAGAAGGGGCGTATTTCGATATTAGTAAAGAATCGAACAATCTATTTGAATTACCTGATTTAAGGGGGTATGAACCTGAACTTATTAAGGAAAGGATGACAGATTTCAAGGAATTCTTGAAATCCACATTAATGATAATGGTACTTGGGACAAATCCTGTAGGGGTAAGTCCGACAATGATATCAAATATCGAAAGTATCATTACAATCACAATTGAAACTTTCTACAACGATGAAGATATCAAACTTCGATATAAACTTGCACTAGAAAATGGATTAGGAACACCTGAATGGGCAGATATTCCCACACTTAAAGATTTCTATAATTATTGTTCGCCTGGGTTTATCAAACTTGATTCCATCACCAATAATAGTAAAGAAATTCTTGATGCTCTTGACCAAATCAGATTGCGATTAAAGTTTTGGCTGAACTCACGAGTTGGACAATCAATCGCCAATCCATCTAGCTTTAAAACTGATGCCCGACTACTGGTATTCGCATTGCGATCGCTTGGGAGTGAAGCTGATGCAGCAGTCCTTGCCCTTAGCGCCTATTCCGCAGCATTACGTAGAGCTTTATCATCTAAAGTCTCAATATTTTTCTTAGACGAAGCGCCGATTTTATTCAGTTTTGACAGCATAGCCGAGCTAATTGGTAGACTCTGCGCCAACGGTGCAAAAGCAGGTATACGTGTAATTTTATCTGCCCAAGAACCAGAAAGTATTTTCCAAAGTAAGTCTGCTTCCAAGATATTTGCTAACATCACGACCCGCCTTATCGGTCGGATTCAAACATCAGCTGTTGACCCATTTGTTAACAGGTTTAAATACCCTTATGAAATTATCTCGCGTAATAGTACTGAAGCATTCTTCCCAAAACGCGAAAGTATTTATTCACAGTGGTTACTTGATGACAATGGCAAACTTACCTTCTGTAGGTATTACCCTGCTTATTGCTTACTTGCAGCAGTAGCAAATAACCCGAATGAGCAAGAATTACGCACTCTCTTCCTCAATAAATATGCCGATAATCCAATGCTGGGTATGGTGAGATTTTCTGAGGCATACATACAAATGCTTAGAGGAGATGAGTTAAGCCAAGAAGCACAACAATTACTGGATAACAATAACAATAGGCAATTAAAGCCAGCATAAATTATATAAGACAAACTAACAAATAATCTGGACTGGGAAAAAGAAGAATCAATAAATCATAAAAAAGTGGCTTAACTTTAATTGCCACATTGGTTATTTTATCCACCAAAAGTATGAAACCAAAGTTCAAGTTTACTAAGAAAGGGGTAATAATCGGGTCAATCATTGGTCTGGTTACTTTACTCAGTACAGCACCCAGTTATGCCTTTTCAATTGACGATTTTTTCAAGGTTTTAGGCAAATTCAATAACTATTTTGAAGAAACCAAAAACGAACTCACCGCAGCAGCTAATGAATGGGGTGGGATGAAAGGCGAAGCTAAAACTGCTATTCAGACTGGCAGTATGGATATGCCAGACCCAGTAAATTCAGCAGAAAAGCTCAAAGAGCAACTCAAGGAAAAGGGTAACTGGAATGAAAGTAACACAGTTGAAGGTGCTGTAGGTGCAGCTAACGAACTGGAGAGAGAAACCACCCGCGCTACGATCGCCAGCGTCTTAGGGGAAGTCGGTCAGGAACGTACCAAAAATGAAATAGAAGCAACTGAACAAACTGTAGCTGAGGCCAAAGAACTCGCGGAATCTGCACAGGCAATGGATGCTTCACAAAACATCCTCAAGGTAATTGCTGCCCAAAACTCGCAAATTGTCTCAATGTTGGGGCAATCCCGCACCGATGGACTGCAAGCACGGCACGATGTCCAGCAAACTAACCTGATGCTAAGTCAACTTGCCGAACAGGGGGCAAGCGATCGCCGTCGTCAAAACCTGATGATGGACGGTATCAGCGCCCAGTACATCGAAATCAGCGGGTTTAGCAGTCTCAAAACTACAGCAGGTGAATAATTCACCCTAATTAGTTGGTCATCTCTGCAATTGAGATGACCAAACCTTCACGCCTGTTAATCAAGTGCTATGTTAGAACATCTCATAATTGCAACCGACCCATTTTTTGGGCAAGACATTTTAGAAAATGCCGCAGCCGGGGCGCAACTAGTAGCTGAAGGTTTTAATGAACTTTGGCAGGAAACCCTCAACGGTAGCTTGTATGGCTCGATGTGCAAAGTTGGTCAGTTTTTTGCGATCGCAACTCTCACCCTTTTTATGGTTGAGTTAGGCAAAAACTGGATAAATCAAGAGGATATGAAAGCTCTCTCCAGTTGGATATGGCCCATCCTGGTTATCGGGCTACTAGCTAACAATGGCACTTTACTCAGAAGTGGAACACTTGCCATACGAGGATACATTAATACTGTCAATAATGACATCCTTGAGTTTACTGCTGCCGGAGCAAACCTAGAAGTAGCATTTAACCGAGCAGTCGGCAATATTGCTCTCCAGCAGCAAGTAGGGGCAGCAATGGAAAGATGCCGCTCAATCCCTGGTAACACGCAAGATTCAATCACCTGCTTGCAACAAGCAGAAGCAGAACTCAAAACCTCTGCGCCCGATCTATTCAAAGGAGAAGCCCCCGATAGCGGTAGTTGGGAGTTTAACCCACTTCAGGCTTTATCTGATGCCAAAGATGCGCTTGACGACCTCTCCCCCGGTCAAATTGCCGAAAAGATTGGTAATTCTATCACCAGTACAATCGGCTCGATGATTACCGGATTTGTCGCAGTCATCCTCCTCGCCCTAAATAACGCCTACCAGTGGGGTATCGAATTCACGATGCTTTTAACTGCCTTACTTGGGCCATTGGCAATAGGCGGTTCACTACTCCCCTTTGGCGCGAAACCTATTTTCGCTTGGCTAACGGGTTATTTCACCGTTGGAATGGCAAAACTTTGCTTCAACATGATTATTGGTTTGTGCGGACAACTTATTGCTAATTCCGAACAAAACCAACCGATGATATTTCTCCTTTTTGTCGGATTAGTTTCTCCTATCCTTTCATCTGCATTAGCCGCAGGTGGTGGAATAGCTGTTTGGACAGGATTAGGTAAAACAGTAGCATTTGGATCTGAAATTGCAGCAGGAATCGCTACTGGTGGAGCAAGTACAACTGCAACGGTTGCTGTCAATGCCACCAAATTTGTTAGTTCCAAAATTAAAGTTAAAAATTAATTAGTCAGAATTCAGAAGTCAGAATTCAGGAGTCAGCTAAGACATTTCAATATTTGATAGTTTGGCAAAAAGCACATCAGTTTGTTTTATTAGTATATCAATTTACTAGTGAGTTTCCTAAATCGGAAATATATGCTTAAACCTAAGTCTAAATCTCAACCAGCCCGCCTTCTCAGTTACGGTCAATCTACCTCTACACCTATTGCAATGGCAATCACCATAACAGCAGGAGGAACTATTTTATCTATCCTATTGCAAATTGTAAATATTGGTATAATTTCTAGTACAAATCGTCATGTCAAAGGTATGACGGTTGTTCAACTCCAAGATGGCTCTATTTCACCTGGTAAATTTGCTGCTCCCAACGAACGCGAAGACGAAACTATCAAACGCTTTATCTCAGATAGCATGATTAAAATGTTCGGTTGGAACGGAATAATCGAAGCAACAGAGAATGGCGAAAACGTTACCAAACCGGATAAAGGAATAGATGTTCAAACAACAAAAAATAGTAGAAAAAGAATTCCGACTAGAGCTTGGGAAGCTGCATTCGCACTATCTGAAAATCAAGATTTTCGGGCAAACTTCCTCAAAAAATTAGCAGAAATTGTCCCAAATGGTGTATTTAACGGTGAGGTTCAAGTCTCACTCGTCACCCGCCATATCTCTGAACCCAGAAAAATCAAGGATGGAAAGTGGGAGGTTGATTATATCGGCACGCTTGTAAGCTTTGATAGAAATGAAAATCAAGGTAAAGGAATCGCCTTTAACAAAACAATTACTGTCGAAGCTATCGATACTCCCAAGTTACCAGTCAAGCCAACTGAACTTGATAAAAAAATTTATTTAGTACGAGAGCCAGGTTTAGAAATTACTCAAATTCTTGATTATAATCTCGGCAAAAAAGAAAATAATTAGTAATTAGATACCCAAATATGTTACAGCTACAAGATGAGGCTTCAAATAAGCATGAATTATCTTCCGTAGATAGTCTTTTACCAATCGAGAGTAAAGATATAAAACCTTTAGAAGATGAACTGGAGGGATCACAATATGAGGTAGCTGAAGAAGATGATCTGGAAGTAGAAGACCCCGCATTAATACAAACTAAACACGATTTTGTCACATCCCCCTGGTCAAGATTAGGAATTATTGGTGGTGCATTCGGTGCTGGGTTCCTAGTTATATTTGTTGTCCTCAACGGCATGATGAATGGGGGTGGTAAAAATGCAAAAAAACCAGAAGTAACCCCTACCCCCACTCCCACCGTTGCGGCATCTGAGAAAAAAGATGGGGATGTTTATGCCAAGCTTGCCCTTGCCAAGCAACAGGAAGAACTTGATGCACTAAATGGTAAAGGCAAGACGGAAGACAAAGAAGAGAAAAAGGAAGCTACTGAAGAAGAACAATCCAAAAACAAAGAGAAAACACGTTCTACTCGACAACGAAGGGTAGTCACTCAAGAAACTCCCCCTACTTCCAGAAGACGTGTATACCGAGAAGAAGCACCCGAAACTGTTAGACCAAGACGTAGAGAAGTCGCCTCACAGCCAATACCACCCCTGCGTCCTAGCGCTCCTCTGCCAAAATTTGCCAAACAAATAGTTGCCAGCAACCAGAGTGTCGCCAAAGACCCAATAGCCGAACTCGAACGCCTACGTAGCCTGGGTTCGGTTGGTCGGGTTGATTATATGTTAGCCAGTACCACTGTAAGTGAACCTACAAGCACAACAGTACAAGAAGTTACAGCTAAAACTGAAGAAACATTACGCCCAGCAGAACAAAATACCAGTCGCTCCCGTCGTCGCCGTAACCGCCGCAGCGAGAATACCGAAACAGTTACCAACACTCCCAGTCAAATTGAAGAACTACAGCCGCGTTGGGAACCTGTAAACATAAACGACAGTACTCCAGAGTATAGCAATACTGATGGCAAAGAGAACAATCAAGCCGTACCAGTTATTTATAGCTTCTTGGTAGAAAAACCACAAACTAGCTCAGAACTTGGCAGTAGCAAAGAAAAAACCTTAGAATCCAGTTTTGCTGGTAATAAAGAAAACAATTCCCCTCAGCAAGTCGAACGAGTTGCAAATGCCTACCTGCCAGAAGAAGCACAGATACTTCAAGAAACACAACCACAGTATTTAGTTGTCGGTTCGTTTGCAAGTGCAACCCTCGTAACTCCGCTCGTGATGCCCCAAATCAGTAATAACGGTCGTTCCCAGGAGCAGACAAATACGTTACGGTTTGTCGCCCAGTTGAACGAGCCGCTTTATAGCAATACTGGCGAAATAGCCATTCCAGCAGGAACGCAGGTAACTATCGCTATGATTTCGGTTGATAGCACATCAGGCGTGCGTGCCGAAGTTACGGCTATTCTCAAAGACGGAACCGAATACCCCCTATCACCCGGAACGATATCAGTCCTGGGAGAGGCAGGTTCCCCCCTAGCCGCCAGACCATACGACAACAAGGGATCTGAAATTGCCAGGTATGATGCCACTTTGGGGACAATAGCTGGTCTTGCCAAGGTAGGGGAAATTATCAACCAGCCAGATGAAGAAGTCACAGAAGATTTGCCTTTAGGTGGGACAAGAACCCGCAGCCGCAATAACAACCGCAACCTGGGAGCTGCCTTCCTTGAAGGTGCCTTTGGCAAACTTGGCGAAACAGTCAGCAAGCGGACAGAACGTGCTACTGACGAAATCAACCGCCGTCCCAATGTCTGGTATGTGCCTAAAGACACCAAAATCACAATCAAAGTCGATAGGTCAATCAAGCTGTGAAATTCAGATATATAGCCGACTTTAGTTTAATGATGCCCTGGGCGATCGCCTTTGGCGGATGCCTCACCATTGCCTCCGTGCTTGCACCAAACCAACTTGTACTGGCAAATACTATCCGTCAAGTTGCAGCGTCCCAGGTGTCAGGGGAGAATGCCCAATTGCAGACAGTTAAGGTCTGGCCTGGACATGGGGTATCAATATCGTTCTACAACACCAGAGAAATCATCAAAAAAATCTGGCTGGATGATCCATCTAGGTTTGTTTTTGATGTAGACGGATGTCTTGAAGGCTTGGGTAAGTGTTCTGGAAACAGTACGGGCGCAGGACTAATTCACATTCGCCGCATCGAGACAGTCAAAATCCCCGGTTTACCACAAGCTTCTTACGGGGGGCACATGACGGTGATTACCGAATCTGGGTCAACAAGGAAAAGCTATCACTTTCGGATTCTAGCGGGCAGTGGCACACCAGAGTACAGCCAAATTGAAATTATTGGCGATACTCCTAGTAAACCTGAAGAAGTAAAACCAAAGGTCAGTTACACCGCATTATCTGATAGCAGACATATCGCTAAAGGGATGCAAGTTGCCCTTAAAAATCAGTGGGTTAATACAGACAGCAAGCTTTGGAAGCGTCTGAACCAACTTGTTGAGTTGCGATCGCAAGGAGAGGAACTTGTTGTCGCCGCCAGCACCACCGGAGTATCAATGCAGTTGGTTGAAAAACTCATGGTGCTAGGTGGAAAGCGCTTTTTAGAAATACCGCCACAGCGCAATAACCCTCCCATAACACCAAATACAGGTAAAACAAACTTTCTCTTGAATCAATAATTTTTAAATAACCAGTGATGTATAACGAAAATTTGACCTCCAACAACCAAATTTTAGATATCACAACCGAGGTAACTGCGATAGTACCAGTGAGAGATGCAAGTCAGGAAACCACTCACAAAAAAACCAACCGAGCGCTTGAGTATCGGATGGAAAAATTTAATAATTTACGCTACCTGATGGTAGCAGGACTTATTGCAGGACTTGCCCTACATGGGTTAATCCGGTTTGGAGGTAGCTACAATATCGGCAGTCTCCTATTCGGTGAGAAAGCAGTAGCTCAAACAGTTCCATCGAAGTATTCAAATTTGAACACTTCGATAAATAAAACAAAACAAACCAAACAGCCACAGCCCGTCGCAACTAAATACGTCAACGGCGCACCTACTCCTGACTGGAGTAGTATCACGTTCAAAAATATGAAATTTAGCGGTGCTGGCAGCGTCGAATTCCCTAATATCAAAAACCCTGGTATGAAGGAGACACGCACCTGGAGCGCAGGACAAAGCCTTTCCGAAGTCATGGAACTGGGTGATTTTGAAGCAACTGAGTTCAATATTGAAGATTTCACGCTTGAAGATATCGCCAACATCACGGGAATTAACCTCAAAAATCTCAAACTGTCAGATTTTGAGACACTAGAGTGGCAAACACTCGAAGACCTTGCTGAAGCAATTCCTAATTTAGAAGATTCAAAAGTCGGAGCCATCCCACCAATTCAAGAACTAGTGACCAAAGTTACAGGCAGCACTGCAAGTTACCAAACTGTTGGTGAAGTGCTAGACAATTATCCCAAACTGGGAGAAGTGGAACTTGGTAAGTATGTCAAACTCGATAAGTATAAACTAACCAGCATCCCCGGTATTCAGGATGCACAGCTAAAGGACTTTACTAACTGGCAAAACACAACAATTAGTAAGGTTCCGGGATTAGCAGATGTACCGTTTGATCAGTTCCCCAGTGTTCCCATCCCCGATGTTAGCTTTATCGGCAAAGTAGACTTACCCCTCGGTTCGCTTGAAAGCGGACGCTGGAAGTCAATAAGCGGTAGCTATCAAGCTGGGTTTAATGTCCCGTGCGAGAAAAAGTGCGGTCACATCGAAGTTTCGGGTAGTGAGACTATCGTTGGCGCACAGTGGATGTCCGGTAAAGATCAAAACGTTAAAGGCGGATTCGGCATCTTGGGCAGCCTCAACGGCGGCAAAGAACCTACAGGTCGTCACCCCTTTGGAAAATCATTTAAACAAGTCATTTGGGATATTAACGAAGCTGACGGCAGTATCACCACCGCGATGTTCTTCCGTATCTGCAAGCGGGGATGGGTTGACTTGGGCTGCTCGCCCTACTTCATTGGCCCTGTTCCCTTCTTCACCTACCGCGAAATAGACCCAATTATTCTTGGTACACCTCTCACTGTACCTAAAAAGTAAAAAGGTAATTAGAGAAGAATTTATTCTCTTTAACTTTTGACTTGGAGAAGACATTACACACAACTAATGGAGAAATATGCAACTTCACTTCATTGCATATTTCTTCAATTATCTCATGCAAAATTAACACAGATTAATATGAATAATTATCTGTTTGCAACCGCTAAAGCTAAGACTGTTAGAGAAGTAAAAGCTGCTCATAAAAATAGTAATACTGACTTTAGTAAATATACAGATAAGCTCATGTCACCTCAAGGTTTACTACTTGCAGGGGGAATTGGCTTATTGTTGCTTTTACAGCTTTTTAGTAATGGTAAAAAAGGCAAGCTTGCTACTAGCTATTGGGGTGGAGCAAAGGAAACTGCCCAAGCTAAGAAAAAAGCCTTAAAGCAAATCTTAGCTCCTAAGTGTGATAGTGCTAGTCTGTATATCGGAGTACATAGATACAAGGGTCAAAAATCACCCAAGGGGAGTGGGGGAGTACCAGTTTATGTACCCGATGTCCAACGCGGAACTGCTGTAATTGGCGCACCTGGTAGCGGTAAATCATTCTCGGCTATCAACCCGATGATTTACTCAGCAATAGACCAAGGTTTTGGTATCGTACTATACGACTTCAAGTATGCCAGTCAAGCCAAAATCGCCAGTTATGCCAAATCAAAGGGGTATGACGTACACATATTTGCACCAGGATTCGCCGAATCGGAGGTATGTAATCCCATCGATTTCTTGCGCGATTCCTCTGATGCTGAAACCGCACGGCAGTTAGCTACAGTAATTAACAAGAACTTCCGCCTGTTAGGTAATGCGTCTGAGGATGCATTCTTTGGTCCTGCGGGCGATCAGTTGACGCAGGCTATCTTAATGCTAACCAAGGAGTTTGGCGACCACGCTGATATTATGACGGCTGCGGCAATACTTTCCAGCGAGAAGATGGTCGAACGCTTGATGGCAGCAGCACTAAACCCCTGGATTAAGATAGCTTTTGGTCAATTATTTAGTTCAGCTGGCTCCGAAAAAACCGTGGCGGGTATCGCTGGTAGCGCTTCATTGATGTTCACCCGGTTCATGGCAAGGGGTACATTGGGATGCTTTGTCGGTAAAACAACCCTTCCCCTGGAGGTAAAACGCAAACAGATGATTATCTTCGGGTTAGACCGCGAACGCCGCGATGCTGTCAGCCCCCTGATGACCAGCATTCTCCACATGGTAGTTTCCCGCAGTATCGCCAAAAAACGCAAGGAAGATGGGCCATTAGTAGTATGTCTTGACGAGTTGCCAAGTATCTTCCTTCCAGATTTATTTAAATGGCTTAACGAATCTCGTTCCGAAGGATTCTGCGGTATCTTGGGTTGGCAAAATATGGGTCAGCTTGAAAAGATTTATGGTAAAGAAATCTCTAAAGCTATCCTCGGTGCGTGCGGCACAAAATTTGTTTTTAATCCTGGTGAAGAAGAATCAGCACGATTATTTTCTGCGTATTTAGGTGAAGAGGAAATTAAATATAAACAAAAATCTCGCTCAACTGGAGGGGGTAGGGCTAGCACATCTATCAGCGAACAAGAACGGACTCGGAAGCTATTCGAGCCTGCCCAATTCCTCAAATTACCACCTGGTAAATGTCTATTTATTAACCCAGCTTATAGTAATAAAAATGAGGGTTCAGTACCAATATTAAAAAAAATCAAAATTCCGAAACATATTATCGGAGTCGAACAAGAAAACGATACTAACTGGGATAAAGTCATTAAGGAGCTTGCTAGGAAAAGTACCCAGAAAAAACCCACACAAGAAGATTTAGATTTGCGAGTCAAGGAAGTAGATCGAAAGTTTCCTATCCCACAAGCACCCGTACAAGCAGGCAATGCCCCGTTGCCTGTTGACGCATACAAGAGCTTTTTCTAAAAACTTTAAGTTTGATGGCCAACTGGTTTTTGTAAAGCATAATCAGACTGTTTGAGTTTATAGATTATTTTCACCACAATTAATATATGTTTGACCCCAGACACGCTCAAATTAATGAATCATATTTAAATACAGCTGATACTGCAATTAAAACAAGTCGGGAATTAAGTAAAACCCTCATCAATGCACTTACTAAGATAACTAAAGTAATTCTCGAAAAACTAAAAGAAACTCAAGAAGCAAGTAAAATTGCAGTTGAAGTTGGCAAAGACATTTACAATCTTGTATCTGATGAATCTACCCCTGGTGCATATAAATGGGAAAAGGTAGATTTAACCAGCCAAAGTATAAAAAGCAATCAAGAAACTAATATTGTGTTCATGCCAGATGTATTAATAGAAGGTCAATACACAATAGAAACTGAACCTTTTACAGACTATCAAGCACAAAGAATTGCTGCCAGATTAGTAGAAGATGTACCCAATTTAAATAGTGATTATCAGCAAACAGGTGAGATCGCTCTGAAAATTACAGCTTATCTGGAGTCAGAGGGTTCAGAAAAACAAATCGTTATCTATGAACAAGATAGCGAAGGTAAATGTACAACTAATCTCGTCACTGAAGTACTTACCCCAGATGAAATAATAGATGTAGCAAGTGAACCACTAATTAAGCTACTACCTCCATCTGCTGAAATTATTGAAAATTCTGAAGATACAAAAGAGTTATTATCTGATAATGAAAATTTCACTGCTATAGAAGTAAATCCACTGTTAGATGATAGTCAGCTAACTATAAATAAGTTACTACAAGATGAAAACAGCGAAAACAGTTCGCCCATAACTCAAGTAATAAACTCATCTGTTGAAATAGAAGCAGATGAGAGTTTTGAAGATGATGTAGTCAATAATCTTCAAGAAGAAATAGCACAGTCCAAAGAAACTCTTCAAATCAGAGAGATAGTTGTTAGTAACTACCAACCTCAAAATAAAGCTGAAGAAGAGGTAAATGAAAATGGAACTCCCAATCAGTTTTTCGCACAAGAGCCAGAGGAGCTAGAAACTAATAATCGAAACAAATATGCACCTGAATTTATCTATCAAGAAGTAGCTAACTCCCAAGGTGTAGAGTCAGCAGCGCAGCAGTGGGCGCGTCAAGTTGAAGTACCTATCTATCAAATTAATAATAAACAAGCGCGGGAGGAACGCTACAACGGGGAAAATAAAGACATTGCTGAAACCGCGATCGCAATGTTGAAAAAATACGGCATCCTTGAACAAGACGGGTCGCGTATTTACCGTAGCGATACATTTGTGATTCGCCAAGAGGGAGACACTGTTAGCATTCACCGCCGCAGTGATGAACTATTTGGGTGGGAAAACTCCTTGATGGATTTTAAACTCAACAAAAAAGAGGAACCCAAAATAACGAAAAAACCTACAGAGATGTTACCTATTGAACGTCAGGAGTTTCTGATAGTGGCAGAGTACTTGGGCGACAATGGCAAGCTCCCTGACCTCAACAATGCCGATATCCGTGATGTAGCAAATAGCTTGGGAAGTCTTGCACCCTCTGGCACGATTAAAACCCTCGAAGTATTTAAACAAAACGAGATGTTGCATACCCTCAATAATGTCCTCATCCAGGCTGATAAGGAAGAACTTACAGTAGGTGAATTTACTATCAAGCGATCGCGCGACCCCGAAAATAATCGAGCCAGCCTGCAATTATTTAAAACTACTCAAGAGAAAGGTACTCAGGAACTTGTCCGGTTTGACCTAACTAAAACCGAAGCTGGGATTACTAAAGAGGTCAGCAAGATGAACATCTCTGACTACGACATCAACCAAGTCAAGTTTATTGCCCAGAACGCCAGCAAACTCAACTTGGAACAAATTTTTGGTAACGAACAATCTACACCCACAGCCGCAGCTGCACCCAAAGAACGAGTAATACAAGCAGCTGGTGATATGCCTGTGAAAATTCACCCATATATCGCTGAGGAATGGGCGAACATGGTCAAGCATGGTAGCCCTGACTGGGGAAAGGCAATGAACCAGGGTAATGAAGAGATTCTTCAACGGATAAATGAGAATGACGGCAAGTTACCAATTGCCGACCAGAGGGAAATGTACTTCAAGATTTTAAACCATAAGACAAATGAAGCTGAAAAGAAAGGAGAAACAGTCGTCGATTTGGTTCCCCTCAAAGACATTATGCAAGACTTACAACAATGGCGAGGGAAAGAAATTCGGCAGCAATATACCCCAACTGAATACATAGCCTCCCCTCAAAGGCAAACTGTTGCGGCTGCACCTAAAAGCAAGTCGAGAGAAGTTGAATTGTAAACTAACTATCACCAAGTTATCTAATACCAAGTTTGCAAAGTCGCATTGAAAATATAAAAACTTGAATTGAGAATTTATCCAAATTTGTACGAGTTACGAAATTTAAAAAGCTTATAAAGTAAGCTTTTAACTGATTTTGAATGATTAGTCTCTTTACTTAAATCATTAACGCGATTAAAACAAAAATTACTACGTAAAGCTCACGCAGATACTCAATGTAGTATCTCAAACAAAAAAGCCAAAAGTGAGCTTAACATCCGAACTAAAAAATAGAAACTCACCTATCAGGAGATGGTTTGACTCTAGACTCAACAAGATAGTCATCAAGATGATTACTAACCATAACCAGCTATTAGAAAATCAAGAAATTATCAGACCGATTGATGGGGTAGATTTTCCCTTAGTAGGAAATGCGATCGCCAAAGCACTTGCCAAGTATTTAGGAAACATCTATGAAGACCAAACATGGTTTACTAATTGTCTTGCTCAGGTTGGAGCAAAAGCCCTCAAAATAGAATATGCCTTCGATTATTCCATTACAAATTCAAATTCACTTGAAGAAGAAGCTCTAAAGTGTATGCTCTTGGGTGCATTAGAAAATTATGCTCGTAGCCGTAATATTCATGAGATTATTCAACCTTTTCTACAAGGAGAAAAAACCCTTCAACTTGAAGCACAATACTTCAAAAAATGGCTTCCTAGTATCCAAGATACATCTCAAATCATCGGTATTGTACCCCGTACCTGGCAAACAGTAGCTAATCAAGTAAGTGGGAATATTACCTGCAATGCTTCATATCCTTTAAGTGAATATCTTGGAGGTGCTGATTGCCAGATAATTGCTGGAAATACTCTCATTGATGTACGAACAACTGCCAAAAAGCGTCCCTTCTCTCTAGAGAATTTTTACCAACAAATTAGTTACGTCCTGCTTGATAGCAATGATACCTATAGTATCAATCAATTGGTCTGGTTTTACAGCCGCCAACAGTCGGTATTCTTCTATCCTACTGACAAAATATTCCGCGACTTGCAAGCAACAAGAGAAGAATTTAAGAAAATGATTCTTGATAACTATCACACAAATAGGCTAGCAGAACAAAACAAGTGTTTATATCTTCCCCAGTAAGAATAAAAATATGATTCAAGACTTTCAACTCAATCCTAGCTTCAATATCCACTTCGATGGTATGAAGTATCACGCCAAGATTCACTTTGATATGCTTTTGAAACTGAAGCAGAAGAAATTCCAGCAAGTGATATTAGCACTCTTGCTACAAGAGTATCTAACCGTTGGCGGCAGTATCTTCTGAATATTGCAAATAAATACAGACAGTAATCTACAAGTTAACCTTCTCCAAGCAGAGGGTTAACTTAACGAATAAAAATCAAATTTTGCTCGTTTAAATACTATGAAATTAGGTTTCTATCCAGTATTGGGTAAGAGCGATTTTGTTAGAAGTAAGGGTAAAAAAATTCCAATCTGGCAGTTGCTTGAGTATCAGCCTGTGGGCTGGCTATACTCACTCGCAATCAAGGCAGAAATTGTTCCAGATAGTCCCATTATTCATGACTGTGGATCATTTAACTACCGTGAGCAAGATATCCCCACTCTAAACGGTAAATATGTTGATGCCCACTGGTCTATTCATAGATATCGAGAACGCTCAAAGGTCGGCGATATTATTGTTTGTCCCGACCATTTACTTGTTGGAGAAAATATCAGGGAACGGCAAGAATACAACCTTAAACAAGCAGAAACATTTATCCAGCTTACTAAAAGTTATCTTCCCAACAGAATACCCCTAGCAGTCATCCACGGGCAGTCTCTCAGTGAACGCCTTGAAGTAGCAAAATATCTTTTGGGACTGGGATACCGCCATCTCGGCATCGGTGGGCTTGTTTCCCAGGCGAGAGAGTATTCGATTAACTTACACATTATCAAAACAATCACTCAAGTTGTGCGATCGCTAATTGACTCGGAACGAGTATTGTCGAAGGCGGGCGTTTCGCCATCGCTAATTGACTCGGAACGAGTATTGCCGAAAGCGGATGCAATGCCTGCGGCGGGCGTAGCCATCGCACCATTGCACGAGCCAAATGCTCATCTACACGTTTTTGGATTATGCTCGCCCCAGTATGCCAAAGCTTGTATTCAGATGGGACTATCCTTTGATGGTTCAACTTTTATCCGGGAAGGACTAGGCGGTGGGATGTTCGTCAGCCACGAGGAAAAATTAATTCGGATACCAACCCACTGTGCGCCAAAGTGCAACTGTCATGTTTGCAGGGTTCTCAACCGACATAGGATTGACCCTCGGCTGACAAACAAAGGACGGACGCATACTATGGGAAGAATCGCCCACAACCTCAATTTGGTGATCAGCACCTACAGAAAGTTCACTCCCAAGAAAAAAATCTACCTGGTTACTGGATGTGGCAAGCAGCTTACCTACCCTGCTGCCGCCAAAGACTTATATTATTCCCAGCACTTTCAAGCGTGCCGTCGCTACGTAGAAGAGCAAGACTCAAGATGGTATATCCTCTCACCTTTACATCAAGTTATTAACCCAGAAACAATTATCAAACCCTACGACAAATCCCCCTATTCTTTATCTCACCAGGAACGTATACTATGGGCGCAACAAGTAGCAGAAAACCTCATGCAAGTTGCGTCTGTGGAAATAGAGTTTGTATTTTTGACAGGCAAGCTTTACAGACAGGAGGTAACGCCCATTTTACACGCGAAGGGATACGAAACAAAAGTACCAATGCAGCACCTAGCCATTGGACAGCAACTTGCCTGGATAAAGAAGGAACTGGAGCAAGAAAAACAGCTTGTTTTAAATATATAACCCAGCAGTAATAGCACCAAAATGATTTATGGAGACTACAAAACGAGTAATTAATATAAGTGAAAAATTCGGTAGCTGGATTGTACTAAATAAACAAGGAAAGCAAGTATTATGCCAGTGTGATTGTGGAACCCAAAAACTTGTCTACAGTCACACCCTCACCAATGGTCGGTCAACTAACTGCGGTTGTAAAAAAAGAAAAGAATCCATCCCCGTTGGGGCAAACTTTGGGAGACTAAAAGTTATATCAGATGTAGAAGTTAAGGGGAAAAGGGGTGAATTACTACTCCTTACCCTATGCAGCTGCGGAACCCAAAAGTATATCAGTAAAAATAGCCTAAAAAGAGGGCTTACACAAAGCTGCGGATGCTTACAGCGCGAAACCCTCAAGAGCGATAAAACTGTCCACGGACACTGCAAAAGCCACGAGTATAACTCCTGGTTACACATCAAGCGCATCTGTTATAACAAGAACCACCATCAGTACAAGTATCATGGCGGGTGCGGAATTCAAGTCGATGCATCCTGGCGCGATAACTTTACCCAGTTCTTAAAAGATATGGGAGTAGCACCCGAAGGAACAGTCATAGCACGTATTGATCTAGAGAGTGACTTTGCTCCCGGAAATTGTCAATGGATACCCAGAAAAGAGCATTACCGTCAAATACATTTCTTAAGAAGAAAAGAATTCTTCATTTCTCAAACTTTACCCAAACCAGTTGTTACAAATTGTGAGATTAATGTTTCACCAAATATTATTCGCGCAATTGTCAAAGCTCATGCAAATGGTGAAGCCAATATGAATAAACTTGCTACACAATATCAAATTAGCACTCAAGACGCAATAAATATTATCCTTCAGCACGCTTAATCATAATTTTATTTTTAATAAAAGTGCGTCATCAATTATAATGGCGCACTTTTTATTTCTAATGAATTATTGAACTTTTTAAATAACAATTAATCTATTAATAGATGAATCACCACAGTTATTACACACCTTATAAAGGTAGTTATTAGGAGTAATTCAGCAATCAATAAAATCCCAAGTATTTTACCTGAGCATGAAGTTGACTGCACATGGCTAATAAGGGCGAGTTTTAACTAAGTGTTCATACAAATACGAAATTATTCTTTAGGTAGAAAAAGTAGCTAAATTTTTTACCACAGACGAAATTATCAACTAGCTAGGCAAGCAAAACCTGAAGTCAAAATCATAAAACTTGTACATGATAATACACAACGGCTCTTATATCTGGTTTCACGCAGGACAAACTGCCAGATGGGGAACTATAAATGCGATTAAAGCATTGCCATACTTAATGGTTGCATATCAAATCGACGGACAATGGTATAGTGATCCCGATTTTTTATCACCAAAAAGTCCAGAAGCAAAACCAACAATCCCTATAAGTTCAGCAATTATTCACATACCAAAAACAACAGTTGAGCTACAACCAATTGTTCAATTATGTGCGGGATTTAGCAACATAAAAATTCACAGTCTTTGGGTGGTTAATGCTCCAGATCATGTATTGAAAGATATCTTCGAGTGCAAGCAATGGGACAGTATATCACCCAGACAACTATTAAAAACTCTGCACGAATTAATTCTTTATGGCTACGAAGTCAAAATACTTCCCGCTAAAAAGGAAACCATATCCCCAATCGAATGGATGGAATAGCAATGACTAATAGCAACCAACAACTCACACTTTACTATCCTTGTGTAGTTCAAATTTTAGATCAGTTTGTACAGACAATATCAGCTGAGTTTTGGATACACAATCCAAGAACCGAAAAATGGCATTTGATACCATTTAAAAATGGTGATAGCAGCATATCAGATGATACATATACGACAGCACCACGTATAAGGGCATATCTTAATGAAGAATATCTATCAATAGAAGCCTTGTTTCAAGCCAAAAAAGAGGAAAGTGTAGACTATCCCATTCGACATAAAAGAACTTATCTTACAGTTAAGGGTGCTGCATCTCACAAACTATTCTGGACATGGACAAATCCTCAGACCAATAAAATTGAACGCATCCATTGGCATCCTTTAGCTATAAAAGTAAAGGCAAGTGAAGATGACCGAACTGACTACTCAAATATAACTCCAGTCAAGATTGTAAATGGAAAATTAATTACACTTGAAAAGGACAATCTACCATCAAATAGAGCAGCTTTTTCGGAGTTTCTTGCAGACAGGGAAGAAAACCTCCGCGTTGCACTTGAAGCCCTAAAATCACCCAATCCTGATGCAGCCCTTGAACTGCTAGCCATCATGGAAGAAATATCCAAAGACTGCTTCTACGCCAGTTGGATTATGGGCAATGGATACAATTTAGAATCAATTCTTAAATCATGGGATGGCAATAGCAACGTCAGCTACGGTGGTGGGGAAATTACACAGCAACAGTTAGCACTAATGCACGTTCTTTCTGAACTATCCCAAGGTTGGTGGTTTTGGGATGAAGATCAGGATACTGGGGTAATTTTCCAAAGTTAAACTTACAGGGGAATCGCCTGATTATTTGGGCTGGGAGTATTGCGATCGCTGTACAAGATCGGGAATGCGCTACTGTTAATCGTAAGCGCATTTTTTACACTCAGTATATCGAAGGTTAATTTTGAGTATGGGAAAGATGGCGATATTTGAGAAAAGCGTCTAAGACACTTACTTCGAGCTAAGAGTAAGTATCTACCCCTGTGTAGCAACTGGTTAATCTCTATTTTCAGTCGTTTTAGAGAATAACGATCTCATATCCACTACAGATTATTATTTAGTGATGAATTATACTTACAACTCCATATCGCAATTCCGAGTTGGAGAAAATTGATATTGCCTTTGCCTTGCAGCCGCTATTTCAAAAGAGGTATCAAATTCCGTAACCTTTGTTCCAAGTTTTAATTCCTCGTATAAAGGCACACCATCACCGTCATTATCACTAAGAAGAATCTTGGTCATGATATGAGCTGGGACAACCTGCGCGAGGCGATTTACTACATTAGCAACAAACTCGTTAGATGCTTCGCAGCTATTAAGGTATCTAATCAAAGCATCAGCAGTAGCCTCAGTCATCTTAGCTGGATTTTTTACCCCCGCTTCCAGAATAAAATCATCGTAAATAGCTTTCTCCCTATCAGTAAAATTTTCCTTGTAAGCTTGTTGGATAATTAATTCAGCCTGCTGTTGTTGATTTAAAATTGTCATAGTGGTTTTTAAATATTGTTAAAGGAGTAACAGATATGACACATTATGTTTGCGATTTGTATGGCAATACAAACTGGAAGATTCCAGTAGAAGAAGTCGCCGCTAGAACATTCAATACAGAACAAGAAGCACAACAATGGTTCCAAGAGAAGTGTTCTGATAACAGTATTGAATTTAGTGGCTTCCATGACACTGAACGCTACATCACTAACTGGGTTTCCTGCAACGGACAAGAAGTTGGTGAAATCACCAAACGCCCTACCTAATTGCAACAAATCCTAGTAGAAATTCAGAAAATTGTTTGTACCAGACAATTTTCTTCATCAAATTTAACGCCATATTAAATGACGCTCATAGACGGACAGTTAATACGAGAACACGTAAAGCAAGAATGTCAAAAATACAAATCCATATTTCAAGCATCTCAAAAAGAAGTAGCAATCATCAGATTTGAGTCTTCAGAAAATGCCAGCAATGAATTAAGAGCTAGATATGAAGCAGCCAGAATCTCAGCAGAACAAAAAGTAGCTATTTTCAACGCTATTGGCATTACTCCCAATTATATTGTGCTGTCACCCAATATCGCAGTAGAGCAATTTGATGGCATTGTTCAATCCATTAACGAAAACACCCAAGTCACTGCTGCTATTGTTCAATATCCAATTCCAGCTAAGTTTACAAGCTCAATTGGGCTATTAGAGCCACAAAAAGATATAGATATCGTCCGCAGACAAAGCAACAATTTTTTTGAAAGTTGTGCTACTGCTGAAGGAATCGCCAGAATTGTTGAATCCTACGCACAAAGAGATTCCAATGTTGCAGTTGTCGGCGGAGGTGGCTTTGCGGGCAATGGTGTCATCAAATATTTAGAAGCAAGTAGAATCAGCTGTTTCTGTTTGGAAGACGGCGATGACCTGACTAGAACTCAAGAAGCTGACATTGTAGTATCAGTCACCGGAAGACGAGGAATTTTCACGGACTATGTACTCCCCTCTCATCGCTTGGTTGTCGATGGTGGCTTTACACCTACTGCTTCTGGTGCTGCTGGCGATGTAGACCGCAGTGCTTACAGAATCCCCCAGAACATTACGCCCGTCCCTGGAGGTGTTGGCCCAATAGAAATGGCAATTTTAGCAGAACGTTTGGTAAAAATGGATTTGGGCATAGAACTTGGGAAATGGGACTATCAGCAATTACAGCAAGAACAGATGCAACGCGCTACTATAATTGCCCCCATAGCTAGAGTGTTCTTCGCACAGCAAGCAACTGCCTATCCTCAATCCATTCGCACAGAAAAAGAAAACCTATTTGTCTTGGAAGGCAGTAACTACCAGATCAGCTTCAATAGCACCACGCAAAGTTTAACTGTTGCCAGAACCAATGAAAAGCTAACGCTGATTCGGCTAACTCTTGCAAGTAATCAAATTGAAACCGCCAGGGGTATAACAAACGAGGATATAGCAAGATGGCAGCAAATTCAAACTGCGATCGATTCAACAATAACGCAATCAACTGATAGAGGTATAGAGCTTTGAAACTATCAATTATCACTGCAACCTACAATAGACCTATGCAGCTTGCATCTACTGCACTGCCAAGCATTCAAAGTCAAACTGACCGCAATTTCGAGTGGGTCGTCATCAATGATGGCGCTAATCCTGATACCAAAGATATCATCAACAGCATTAAGGCAAGAGCTGATTTTCCCATCAGTTACATTGAAATGGAACACCCTGATCCGAGCAGTGGCTTTGGCTTGTGCTACGCTCGAAACCTGGGACTAGATGCAGCTGGTGGTGACATTGTTTCATACCTGGATGATGACAACAGCATTGCTCCTGAATTTGTTGCCTCAATGCGGCAGTACTTTGAACAACATCCCAATGTCCGATACAGCATGGCAAGACAGCAGCGCCGCCGCGATGTCATCCGTAATGGTAGTCTTGTTCGCCAAGGGAAACCGTTTATTTCGCCTAGCAATTGCTGCTCCTTACAGCAGCTTCTATGGCAACAAGAGATATTCGACAGCAATGGTTTCGTCCACTACCGAAGCAATGCACCTAGATGGAACCCCCAGTTTCAAGTATTCGCGGACTACGAGTATTTGCTGCAATGCGCTTGCATCTGGGGTGAAGGTGGCTTTGATCTCAATAACAGCATTCTTGTTAACTATATTCAGTCTTCTATCGGTATTATTGGTAGTTCCAACTATGAGCAATGGGCAACTGAGCTATCGCTGATTGTCAGTAACCAAGCAAACTATTTCATCCTTCAGGACAATGCTGTTGAACCCTTAAAGCAGCTTGTAAACGCTTATAGTACTAAAGGAAAAATCTCATTAACGCCAAAAGCATTTGCCCTTCTTTAAATCTAAAGAAGCTTGTCAACAGCGCTGAATCTAGCCTGAAGTAGAGAGTCAGGAGGCATCTTTATTCTGGCTTCTGACTCCTCAAAACTTTAAAAGTGAAACTTAAATGGCTATTGGCTTAATAACTAGTTATTGAACAAATCTAAATCTGTCACAGCCCCAAGACTGCTAGAAGATACTAATTTGGCATATTTCGCCAACACGCCTTTAGTGTAACGTGGAGCGGGGGGCTGCCAGTTGGCACGACGACGAGCCAATTGTTCTTCAGGTATATTCAACTGCAATAAACGAGCGGGTGCATCAATCGTAATACTATCGCCTTCTTCTACAAGAGCGATCGCACCACCAACTGCTGCTTCAGGAGCAACATGACCAACCACCATACCGTAAGTACCGCCAGAAAAGCGCCCGTCGGTAATTAATCCCACCGCATCACCCAATCCAGCCCCGATAATTGCTGAGGTGGGAGCCAACATTTCCCGCATTCCAGGGCCACCCTTGGGCCCTTCGTAGCGGATGACGAGAATATCACCAGGTTGAATTTTACCCGCTAAAATTGCATCTAAAGAAGCTTCTTCCGATTCAAACACTCGTGCAGGCCCGGTAATCACTGGTTTTTTCACCCCAGTAATTTTGGCGACAGCCCCTTCTGTTGCCAAATTACCTCTAAGAACGGCTAAATGTCCTTGGGCATACATTGGGTTATTCCAAGGACGAATCACATCTTGATTGGCGGATGGTTCTGCTGGGATGTCTGCTAATATCTCTGCAATGGTTTGTCCGCTAATGGTCAGGCTATCACCATGCAATAAGCCATGCACGAGTAGCATCTTCATGACTTGCGGAATGCCACCAGCTTTGTGCAAATCTGTAGCAACATATTTACCACTTGGTTTTAAATTACACAAAACGGGAACACGGGCGCGGATAGTTTCAAAGTCGTCTAGGGTTAACTCTACATTAGCAGCGCGAGCGATCGCTAAGAAATGCAATACAGCATTGGTCGAACCACCCACTGCCATAATCACAGAGATAGCATTCTCGATAGATTTGCGAGTGATAATTTGGCTGGGTAAGATTTGTTTTTTGATGGCTTCGACTAACGCATAAGCCGATTTTTCCGTGCTATCAGCTTTTTCGGCATCTTCGGCTGCCATTGTTGAGGAATAGGGCAAACTCATTCCCATCGCTTCAAATGCTGAAGACATGGTGTTAGCTGTGAACATTCCTCCACAAGAACCAGCGCCAGGACAAGCGCGACTTTCGACTTCTAATAATTCCTTTTCGTCAATTTTTCCAGCGCTATATTGACCTACTGCTTCAAAAGAACTGACTACGGTTAAATCGCGTCCGTTGTAGTGACCGGGTTTTATTGTGCCACCGTAAACGAATATTGCAGGGATATTCATCCGAGCGATCGCTAGCATTGCCCCTGGCATATTTTTATCACAGCCGCCGATAGCTAGCACACCATCCATACTTTGCCCAGTACAGGCGGTTTCGATGGAATCGGCGATGACTTCCCGCGATACTAGGGAATATTTCATCCCTTCTGTTCCCATTGAAATCCCATCACTGATGGTAATTGTGCCAAACATTTGTGGCATTGCCCCAGCGGTTTTTATCCCAGCCTCTGCTATGAGCGCCAGTTGATTTATCCCCATATTACAGGGGGTGATGGTGCTGTAACCGTTGGCTATACCGACAATGGCTTTGTTGAAATCTTCATCTTTAAAACCAACTGCCCGCAGCATAGCTCGATTTGGCGATCGCTGTACCCCTTGCGTTACAACTTGGCTTCTTAAGTTCTCCGACATAGTTACATCATCCTCTGACTTCCATGTATGAGTATCATAGATAGCAATTTTTGATATGTCCAATATATATTTATAAGTATTTGAGACTTATAAAATATCAAAACTATGGAACTGCGACACCTGCGCTACTTCATTGCTGTAGCTGAAGAACTGCACTTTAGTAAAGCCGCAGAGCGACTTCACATCGCTCAACCGCCCTTAAGCCAGCAAATTCAGCAGCTAGAAGCAGAATTAGGGGTGGAACTTTTTCAACGCAAAACCAAACGACAGGTGCAGCTAACGGAAGCTGGACAAGTATTTTTGCAAGAAGCTTATCAATTGTTCGCTCAACTGTCCAAGGCAATTGATCTGACTCAAAGGACAGGTAGGGGTGAGAAAGGACAACTACGAATAGGTTTCACCAGCTTGGTAACTTACGATTTGCTGCCTGTGATTTTGCGGCGGTTTCGAGAACAGTTTCCAGAGGTGGAGTTAGTATTGCAGGAATTAACGACAACTCAGCAAGAACAAGCGCTATTCAATCACCGCATCCATGTAGGTTTTGCCCATCCACCTTTAGAAGACAACACTCTCAATCAAGAATGCATTCAGCAAGAAGTTTTAATTGTGGCTATGTTGGAAACTCATTTCTTAGCTAGACAAGAAAATATTTCAGTGCGCGAGCTAAAAGACGAAAATTTTATTATGTTCCCCCGCCATTTGGGCCCCGGACTTTACGATCAAATCCTGAGTCTCTGTCAGCAAGGAAATTTCAGCCCCAAAGTGACTCAAGAAGCAATCCAAATGCAGACAATTATCGGGCTAGTGTCAGCAGGAATGGGGATTGCGATCGTACCGTCTTCTTTGCAAAATCTTCAAAGGGCTGGTGTAGTTTATCGCACTTTAGAAGAAAAAACACCATTAGTAGAAACGGCTGTAGTGTGGCGACAAGAGGATATGACACCTGTTTTACGGGAGTTTCTACAAATTGTCAGAAGTATCTGTGGTTAATTAGTCAGTTATGGCAATAACAAAAACCACTACTTTTGACTAACGCCTACCTGCTAAAACAGCAAGTAGGTAACTTTTTATGACCCAGCTTGAATGGTTACAAGCAAATAAACAGGTTTATTCTAAAGAACATGGTGTTATCCATATCGCCGCCATCATCGAGAAAAATCTTTACTTCAAAAAGGGAAGTGTAAATCAAATTATTTTTGACTGGGAGCAGGAGGTAAATAGCGGTAATTTATTACCTCTTAATCAAGCACCAACAGGTAAAAGTATTCTGTACCAAGAAATAGCAGCTATTCTTGATGGCTCAGGAAAACTACAAAATTGTGATGTAATTCCGGCTCAAGAAGCTAAACTTTGTCCCATACCAGATGATATTCACCCTCTAGTTAAACTTGCCTTAAATAAGTCAGGAATTACACAACTATATTCTCATCAAGTCGAAGCATGGGAGGCTTACAAAAAAGGGGAAGATATCATTCTCCAAACTCCTACCAGTAGTGGTAAAAGTATCTCCTTTTTAATTCCAATCGTTCACGAGTGCCTAAAAGGTAAATCAGCTTTAGTATTTTTTAACTTGAAAGCACTTGCATTTGATCAGGTAGAGAAAATTCGCTCGTTTGTTAGCCACTTAGATGAAGAAATTCGCCCCCAAATTATCAATATCAATGGTGATATTCCTCCCCAGGAGCGCAAACAACTTTACAGCCATCAACCCTCAATTTTATGCGTGACACCCGATGTATGGAACCACGAACTAAACAACTATCAGTTTGATTCAAACTGGGGATTTAGGGAAACAATCAGAAAAATTTCAATCATCGTCTGTGATGAAGCGCATTTCTATCAAGGCATATTTGGCTCACACTTTGCCCTACTTAATCGGCGAACTCAATTAATGATAGAATCTGCTGGCAATAATATTTCTAAATTACAGTACATCTTTGCTTCTGCAACAATTAGTAACAGCAGCGAAATTGCCCAGAAGATATCCAATCGAGTAGAACAAAGCAACCTTGCTATTATCGACCAAAGTGGGGCAAAACGCTCGGAGATTACTTTCCTTAGCCTCAAAGCACGAAACAATACTCTTTACCAAACTGCCCAAGTTGCAGCCATGCTTGTAAGTAAAGGAATAGTCGGGATTTGTTTCTGCGATAGTAGAGAACTGGTAAAGGTTTTAACTAATGCCATTCGTAAAGCTTTAGTGGAGATGCAACTGCCTCACTTGGGAGAAAGCATCTCAGCATTTTATGGCAGCATGAAGGCAAATCAGCGGAACAAAATTATTGCAGATATACAGGGCGGTAAGGTCAAGTTCATTATATCCACGAGTGCTTTAGAAGCGGGTCTGGATATAGGGTCTATCGATGCAACTATCGTACATAGTTACCCAGGCTCAATTCTTGCCTTTCGCCAAAGGGCAGGACGTGCAGGCAGACAGGAAGCAGGGCTATTGGTGTTTATCCCATCGAAAAGGTCGATTATGGATTCTTACTACGCCAATCACCCGGAACGCCTCTTATCTGATCCTCCAGAAATTATCAACTTTAACCACAATTATGAAACAATTTTGGAGCAGCACATTCTCGCCTGTTGCAAAGAAAGTAAACCGACACAAGCTCAAATTGCTCGACATTTTGGTACTTCTGGCGATGCGATTGCACGACAGCTAATCGGTAATAATCAACTGATTTTCAGTTATAACCAAAGACTGACAACTAATCGAAACCTTGGTTATGTCTACTCAAAAATTAAATTCAGAGGTAACACTGACCAAAACATCAGTTATATCAATCAAGATAGCGCGGAAGAGTTTGAGGAAAGTTCGGCATCATCTGCGCTACGAGAAGTTTACCCTGGTGCTATATATCTTGCTCAAGACTTTGACGGCAACCCCGTACAGTATAAATCACAAGAGCTAAATTTAACCGAAGGTAAAGCAATTCTCAAGCCAATTGAGGCAACTAACTTATTTAGTCGTCCCGAAGGAAACCTAAATTTCGAGGAAATCAAAATTGCAGGGGAAGCCAAAATTATCAATCTTTCCCAAGGGGCAGCTAGATTTACACCTGTTTCAGCCAAAATCAAAGAAGAAATTTACGGGTACAACTTGTACAGGCTGGAACAAAAATGGACTTGCACTAATAACAGATGTCGCAACTTCAATTTAAATTTACCCGGACACATACAAACTTGTCCTGCTTGCAATACCCAACTTATTGAACGAGAATTTGTCGAACTCTTGGAGGAAAATAAATACAAGGAAGCATTTGCTCTTAACTACAATACATTCTGCGTTAGGGTTGAAATTAACGCTGATGCCAGAAAATATTTTTCAGCCGTCGTCAAAAATCTCCGAAAAGAGATACTCAACAAACAGAAATATATTTACAATGAAGAGAAACAACTATTTGAAAGCAATGAAACTCAGATTTGCGTTCATACTCTCGCGCACCAACTCATGCTCAGTTTACCACTTGTCGAACATGGAGCAAACAGTCGAGATATCGATTTCATGTTAATCGAAGTACCATCAAATCATAACATAGTAGGCTATTTCTTCGATACATGCGAACACGGTACAGGTATGTGCGATACTCTCATCAAGTATTTAGAAATTGCTTTTATGAAGGCAAAGTTTCTAGTAGATAATTGCCCTTGCAAATACGGTTGCTCATCTTGTACAACAATTCAACGCTGCCCTGATGATAACAAAGCACTGTTTAAATCAGTTGGGCTATCTCTACTGGAGGAAATAATCAATCCGACACAAACAAGAACCATTAATCAATAATTAAGATTATCCTACCCAAGATGGGTAGGATTACTTTTTCAGTAAGGAAACCACATACATCGCTTACGCACAAGATTTATGAAAATTTGTGAGAATAAGCAATGTACATCGAACTATTAGCGGATTCAAGTCAAAACCCTAAACGGTTTCAAATTCTCCATGCACCAACATATCTCCTCCTAGAAACAGATTTTAAGTTAGGAGATTTTGTTGAGTCTAATAGCATCGATTTTATTATCAATCATGCTGTCAATCTAGGATATGAAGTAAAAATATCCCATCCAAAAGAGCAAGAAAATGATAAATATCCTCTTCCAAAAATCAGCGATGAACTTACTGATTTAATGATTACTTATCCATCAGACTTAAAAATGCGAACTAATGGAATGGTTTTTGAACAAAGGGCATATTTAATGTCTAAAGTTTACGATGAAGTGTGCCAAAATCTCGAATCAAAAGCTCTCTTAAAAGAAGCCGAGTATTGGCTAATAAATTATGCACGAGAGGTAATTTCCAAACAATGCCATTACTTACCAGATATTCTGATTAAATTAGATAACCCGGTTATTAGAGCAATGGCAATAGATACACTTATGCTCTGGCAGCCAGACTGGAAAAAGGCTATCTCCCAATATGCAGGAAGCAGATTTGAAGCTGGTAATAATGAGTTTGAAGTTATCAGCTACTATCACAATCAAGAAAAGAAGAGTAAGGACGGGATAATGGTACTGTGCAAGGTAACAAAAACTATGAATAATTATCTGGAATTTCCTAAATTTCCATTGAATACAAACTGTACTCTTGGAACTTATCAAGTCGAAAATGCCCTGAACAAAAGGTTGGCTTAAAACGAAATCATAAGCTGAAATATCACTCATGAGCGACCAACAAATCAATTATTTAATAACAGGCATTTGCACCTTTCATTGGAATGCTGACTTTCATAAATTCTGTGAAGTCTGCAACTTTGATCCCAATCATGCTTACTCAAAGGAGAAATGGCAGCAGTGGCAACAATTTGTATCTGGCATAAAGGCGTTTGACCAAAATACCCTTGCCAAGCTAGTTGAAGCGGGCCATCAGTTAGCACCGTAATCATAATATCAAACCACCACAGTCACTAACGCAGCTGTGCATGAATTATCGAAATAATTAGCCACATGAATTCATGCACGCCCAAATCCGTCATTTGGTATCTTCGCTTGACAACTTACCCGAAGAATGGCGAATCGTCCCTACCTTTGGTAAACGTCCTCTAGGGAAAGAATGGGAAAAAAATACTTACTCTCCCAGAGAACTACAAGCCGAACTCGTCCGCCGCCGCCTAAAAGTTTGGACAAATAACAGATTGATCACCCCCACTGGTGTAGCTTTGGTATGCGGTTCCAATCATCCTCAAGGGTATTTAGTAGCTATTGACTGCGACGGGGAAACCTCCTGGCGACAAATTATTCAGATTAACGAACATACAGAATCAGAAGAACTTAACCAGATAATACCCGTCAAAGCAACCGATACTCCTATGGAGTCATTGTGCGATCGCGCTCAAAAATACCTTCCTCCCACAATTGCATTTACCTCTGGAAGGAAATATCGGAGCCAGCGCTTATACCTCATCCCAAATTCAAAAGCTTGGGAAGTAAAATCTCGCAAAATCAAAACTGGGAAGGATGAACATCTGGAGTTTCGAGGCAAAAATCTAGCTTCAATCCTTCCACCTTCCTTTCACCCAGAAGGCAGAAATTACAGATGGCTTCCTGGCTGTAGTCCATCTGAGCGTCAAATAGAAATAGCCCCCGACTGGGTAATTGCCCAAATGCTTGCCAAACAGGAGAAAGCAAGAAAGTTTAACCTACCCCAAGAAAAATATAACCGCAGATATAGGGTAGACAGATACGCTCATTTAATTCCCTCAATCGAGACAAATATCCAGACTGCACTTGTACTAATTGAAGTCATCCACCCTAGATTTGCAGATGATTACCACTCGTGGATTCAAGTCGGAATGGCACTTCATAGTGTTAGTCCCATTTTATTTAAAGCATGGGACACTTGGAGCCAACTTTCTCCTAAGTACAAATCAGGCGAATGCGCCTACAAATGGCAGTCTTTTAACAAGACAGGTATTACTATCCGCACCTTATTTAGATTAGCCAATCTCTCTTAATCATGAGCAGTCAAATATCACCTGACGAGAATGTAACTAACCTTGAAGACAGTTATAGCAGTAAAGATTTTAATCCTGATATCCAGGAGAATAGCGATTTAGAAGAAACATTAGATGAATTAGTAAACACTGAAGTCATAAACCAAAATTCGTCTACCGAGATAGATTTAGGCAATTCTGACACAATAACCACCTTAATAACCATTCAACTAATACCAAATTCTGAAACAGTAATTGTCTCAATCGGAATCAAAGGCGCACCTCCAATTATTAAGATAATTAATCTGACTGAGATAACATCTCATCCTGTCATCAATAACTTGCTACAGGATTTAGAAAAATCTCTCCCAGAGATGTTAGATATCTGCAAGCAAAGGATGGAAAAGCAGACTATACATCAGAATAGACAGGAACAATCAAGACAAGTACAAAAGCGCAACCTGTCTGAAGATAAAGAGAAAACACCCGCGCCTAACAACCAACTGTCACTATTTTAATTACCATGAAGTACATTGCGATTATCGAAGGACAAGAAATTCCTCTTGATGAGGCGATCGCCCAAGATGACAACACTCTCAAAACAGCCATTAGCGTCTACTTTCCAGAATATGCTAATGCCGAAATTGAACGGCAAACAACCGATAATACGGTTTCAATTCGTTTGGTAAAAAAAGCAGGTACTAAGGGAAGTCAATTCAGAGAATTGAAAAATAGTTCTGAAGAAATAAATCCTGCACTAAAGTTAGGGTGGCAGATAAAGCTTCTGGAGATAAAAAATCAAATTAGTCTCGAAAATTTAATTACCCTACAACCTGAGATAGAAAAAGCTATCAAGCTCGGTCAAAATTGGGAAACCTACATCGAAAAAGTAACTCGAAGCCTTAAGCATCAACCTGCTGCCACGAGTAAATATCCCGTACTGTAATAACAAATTTATAGCCGCTATGAGTTATGGCGGCTGATTAATTATGCTTGCGAACATACAATTATTCAAAATACCCATTACTTGTTTAACAGCAATTATCTACCTAGAAAATCTCTCCGAACGAGTAAATCTCTTAAGCCTGTATCAAAAAATCTTCCCAGAACAATGGCTAGAATCAACCATTCATATTGATAAACAATCACATCCAGCAAGTGCCTATCTCGATAGAGAAATTGAATTTATTCAACTGGTGAATGATCATCTATTCCCAATAGAATATATCGATGAGATTGAGTTGAGTTCCGAACATAATAGTATTCCTGTCTCACCACAAAAAGTTGAATGGTGGTATGAAGATTTCGAGGAACTAGAATACTCAGAAAAATTCCTCCTCTCGTTGATGGGGCAAGGGTACAATATAAGCCAATGGGAACTAAATTTTGGTTTTACTCCTGATCACATTGCTTTAGCAGAAGAAATTTACTTCGAGACACTTGTCAAGCTATGCCGTCGTTATAAAAGTCCTCTTCAGTATTTAGATACAGCCATACGAATTATAGATCACTCAACTGAAAATATCTGGCTAGATGTTACGTGTGAAACAAGCGATTGGCTGGAATGGACTTATGAGAATATCATATTTCTCGGTCAAAAGTGGAAAGAAGCCGTCTCTATGATGGAAAAATCAAATAAGCTTACCCACTTGCTAGAAACATCTCTTCCTGCTCGGAAAGCAGCAGTCAAAATTTGGAATAAAGCATCAAAATCATGAATGTAGATACAAACATATTACCAATAATTAACTTAGAACATATCTCTCAAATTCTGCTTGGGAATATTCCCCAAGATGATTTAATAGCGCAGTTAGTTATCCTCAAAGGACAGTTTATTTTAGTCGAACACGAAGGCAAAAAATCTAAGTACAAATTTCTTTCCCCTGAAGCAGTAGAGAAAGCCTTCACAAGTAAAACTGCCGCATCTGGATGGCTTTCTAGCAACACGATTTGGTGGGGTAAAAATCCAGAAGGAGAGGCAATTATTCAGTTTTACTCTCCCCAAAAATATCAAATTCAAATTATGGGGCAGGAAACTAAAGTAATTACTATCCCCATGCCTGCATTCCTCTTTGCTGGATGCGGTAGTAAATATTACCTGTGGGCAGTTAAAGGGAGGGTATTTAAACCATACGCGCAACTGTACAAGCCACCTCTACCTAACGTTTGGGACGACTCTAGTATTTGCTTTGGGGGAAATTCTCTCGGTATGTGCAGTGCTGCAACTATAAGCCAAACTTGGGAGTTGTTCTGGAAATCACCCTTTAATAAGGACTTGTCCCAAGGCAAGTCAAAAACTCATCCCGACAACATCTGCAACCAGCTAATCAAATTGCACGAGTCTAAACCCAAATCCTACCCTTCAAGTGACCTTGTTTCCGTTCATAGCTGGAAAGTCACAACCCCAGAAGACATTATCAATCATTTGTTCAGTTAGCCATGAATCCCTTTATCGGTTATCACTTCGCTACAAGTAATAATTTTCCTCCCTACAGCCAAAAACTTCAGGAATACTGGCTGGCAGCAAATGGACTTTTCTTGCGATCGCACCGCCGCGAGTTAGAGGTTTGCTTGCAACTAACTCAAACTCAAGTTGCTGGACTCCAACCCCTTGAACCCTACTTTCGCCTGAAAGTCCCAAAAGTCCCAAGCCTTGTAATCACCGATATTATCAATGCTGCCAGTATCAACCCCCAACAGGAAATCCTATTCTATTTGGGAGTGACAAACTACCAATGGTGGTGTCACACGCCACTGCAAACTGCGTCTTCTACTCACGTCCTATCTTTAGAAAGCGCACTCGATAAAAGCTATACAGATGGATTAGTGGAAATACATAGTCATGGAACTCTAGCTGCTTACCCTTCAAGTGTGGACAATCAGGAAGAAAAAGGCAAATTTCGAGTGTTCGCGATCGTCGGCACACTCAATACCATTCCCACAATATACACCCGCATAGGGATATACAATCACTTTTTCGATATCAACCCCAATCAAATATTTGAACTGCCACCACAGGTAAAATGCTCGAATTAACTGCTTACCAACAAGCTTTACCCGTCTTACCTCGCAATCATACCCGTATCAACTTCGTTTTAGTGGGAGCAGGAGGAACAGGGGGGTTTCTTGCAGAAGACTTATGTCGAATTATCCTGCAACTTCAGCGCACGGGGAAAGAAATCAACTTTACGATCATCGATGGCGATACTGTCGAACTTAAGAATATCATCCGCCAAAATTATCAACAAGCTGAAATTGGGCTACCAAAGGTACAAACACTGGCTGCAAGATGCAGCGCCAAGTATGGAATTGAGATTACAGCCATTTGCGACTGGTTTGAAGAAGACATGATTCGCACCACCAATTCATGGAACACCCTAACAGTAATTATTGGTTGTGTAGATAACAGCGCCGCCAGGAGCAAAATTCACTCAGTTCTCAAACTGAACAGTGCAAATGAGCCAGCATCGCTATTTTGGCTGGATTGTGGAAACAGCAACCACTCCGGACAAGTAGTAGTTGGAACGCACTCTAATTTTGATATAGTCCAGGCTTCCAATAACCCAGACAAACCTAAATTTTGGTTACATCTTCCCTCCCCGGCGCTGGTTCACCCAGAACTGTTAGTTCCTCAACTGGAAGAACTCACAGCCAATAGCCTCTCATGTGCGGAAATTCAAACACGAAATTATCAGTCGCTATTTGTCAATAAAATGACGAGTGCGATCGCAGCCCAATACTTGCTAGAATTAACCCTCACCGGGGGTTTGAAAAAGTTCGCTAGTTATTTTGACCTCAAAGCAATGTCAACTCGAAGTTTATACGCAAGTATCGACAATCTGAAAAAATACTATATACCGTAGAGAAATCACCACAAATAGCTCACGCATATTTATCCCAAAAAACAAATTTGGGATAAATTTTTATGAATCGATTCAATCACAAAACACTTGAGCTAGCCGAACATCATCCAGAGTGTTTATCGACGAGAAATTATTCTAATCTCACTGTAAAAAGTGAATCCGAAGTTGCTGGAGGTCAGTTTCATCTCGTCATGCAACAAATTGGGTTAGGGCTACCAGTCGAACCTTTCTTAAAGGAATACCCCCAAATTAATAACTGGGTCGATAAGGTAAAACCTTTTCTAAACATCCTTGGAAACAAACAATGGAGCGCCCAAATTCAATATTTATATCACGATATCCTTCTCTATAGCGAGTGCGACCTCATTATATATGGTGAAAATCAAGTAGTTGGGTTTGACTGGACAATTCAAAAACCTCTTAAATTTGAAATTCTTGAGAGCAAGTGGCAAACCCAATTGAGATTATTTCTCCTTCACGAACGAACTGGAATGCCATTTGAACAAATTAGCCTAGTTTACTTGTTCATAAATACTGATAGTATCTACCAGTTTACTTACTCTGATAAGAAACATTTGGCTTTCAAAGAACGGCTAGAACAAACACTCGCTCCTTTTATAGGAGACAACAATGAAAATAAACATTTAGCCGCTCAAATAACTCCTCAAGAAGCACATGACAAATGGCTAGCAAGAGAAATATCAACTACGGAATATTTAGCAGCAATTCCTGAAGTGGAATTATGAATCCAACAGAATTAAATATCACCAAAATCGAACTCACTTCTAACGGTGGTTGGACGCTCAATATTCTCTCACGTCGAGTAGCAACTATTACTGATCCCTTGGGAAACCGAAAAACCAGCTATTTCGGGTTCGATAGCAAAGAACAAGCCGAAAAGTTTAGAGATTGGCTTCTCCGAAAAAACAAATGTAGTAGTGCAGTTATCCGTCACTCAGAACGATTAGCTACTGAATGGGAGGTAAAAACTTGGAATGTACCAACCTCCCTAATTCTTAAATGCGCCGTTAAAGATTTCAAGGAATCTAGCAATGCAACTATCTCTACTGAATCTGTCTTACAACGAGGATAACTCATCACTAGATATTTTCAATATTCCTAACTTAGAAAAAGCAGAATCTCTCCGTAATTTAGCCGCTTCCATGCAGTCAAGAATTGACCAAAAGAAAAATCCTGCTATTGGGAATCAAAGGGCAACAAAGCGCCGTAAAACCATCGCTCAAGGGATAATCCAAGAAGGAATTGAACTTGAGATTATTCAGTCTTGGCTATTTGCGATCGCACAAATGTGGGAAGTAGGAAATATCCCACCAATACTACGCGGTATATCTCGTAAATCACAGGTGGAAGTGCTATTTAGGATTTCTCAAAGTGGAGAAATTAGCCAGAAAGTCCAAGAAATACTAGAAGGCGAATATTACCAAGACTGGGTAAAATCTCTCAGTCGCGCCGGGTTAAATACATCAGGCGAAATCATATCAGCAATAACAAAAATTCAACAGGTAGTAAAACCTGAAGCAATTGATACTACCAAGCAACAACTTAATAAGCTTGAGTTAGAAATCATTGGCATGAAATCTGGAGATTTCTTTCCTACTCCTAAAGCAGTCTGTCAACGGCTTGTTCAACTGGCAGATATTGAACCAAATTGGCGAATTTTAGAGCCGAGCGCTGGTAGCGGAAATATTGCTGAGTATATCACTCAAACTTACCCAAATGTTCAATTAGAGGTAGTTGAGGTGAATTACAACCTACGACAAATTTTAGAACTCAAAGGATTTAATCTTGTAGGGAAAAACTTTCTGGAGTTTAACCCCAGTCATTTATACAATGCCTGTATCATGAATCCTCCATTTTGCGAACTTGTCGAGCATATCTATCAAGCTTGGAAGTTAGTTATATCAGGTGGTGTATTAGTTTCAGTCGTCCCTGAATCGGTTTTCTTCAACCGGAAGTATCAAAGCTTAAAAGAGTGGTCACAGAGCAATAATAGCTATGTCGAATTGGTAGATAAAGATGCCTTTTTGAGTTCAAACAACCCTACAAATGTAGCTACTAGAATCGTCAAAATAATTAAACCATAGTGTACTACAAGCGTATGGCGTACTGCCAAATTGATGAAACTAGATATGTCACGTACATTTTCCCTAAATTCGGAAACTATGCGAGATACAAAATCCTTACACAGCAAGAATTAGAACTAGCAGTTACTAAGTGCAAGCTTGCTGGTTGGAAAATCAGTAATGTCACCAAACTTACTAATAAAATGCTTGAAATTAAACCCAAATAAACCGCAAAGTCTTAAATAACTTCTTGATTACAATGCTTCTTCTACCTCAAAGTAAGGTAAAACAACATAGTGGTGATCCTCATGTCCTTGTTCACCCGCATTTGGAAAAAACTTATCATCTCGCTCAACACGAAAGATAGTATGACCGCTTACAACTAAATGTTTATTGACATTAAGATGTTTCTGTAGCTGCTCCTTTCCTCTTCTAGAGAGAACAGCTACAACATTATTATCTTTCAAATCTTTCCAGCAAACTTCATAGGGAGTATAACCATTATTTTGAGGCATTAAGTAAAGTTGTCCCCATTCACGAGCATAAGCTTTTATCCGTTCACGCCCACATTGGTTTGTGACGTTCGGCTGACTTAAATATAAGTCTCTTGGATCTAGAAACCATTGATAGCGAATACTAGGGGGTAAATTAACTTGAGCTATCTGAACATTCTGAATATGTTGATGAGAGTTCATACTATTGAAAATATCCAATAATATTGGGTGTGTTGAATCCTTATTCTTGCTGAAGAGTATATATAATTCCTCCTTGGCTCTTGTGAATCCTACGTACAACTCCCTAGCACGACTTTCTAGCTTACTCTTATGTACAAAACCATCTTCCAACACAAAAACGTGACTAAATTCTGAACCTTTGGCACTATGAAAGGTGGATAGAATCACTTGCCCAGGTCGTACAGGACGAGCTTCTTCTAAGAGGTATGCCATATCCTCTTGTGTCATCTGTAAACAACCTGACAAAGCCTGTAGCAATGATGACCAAGCAGCATCACGATCGCTATAACCCAATTCTTGGCGTAATTCTTCAAGATGGGCTTGGGGGTTAGAAACATGCAGATTAGGTTTTTCCCGTAATCGGTGTAGGACTGCTTGACCGACACAACTCTTGATAGGACGTAAATTATCTTGTGTGTTGTATAACTGGTAAGCAATATCTTGGTCATTTCCCCAACTATCTCGCAAAACATGCTGTAAAAAACGCAGGTCTTCCCAGCGATGTGCCAAAACTGCTATTTTTTCTTTTTGAATTTCACCAGGTCGAGTCAAAATTTCGGCTATTTTTTCAGTAATCCACTCAGCCGCATCGTACAAATGTCTATACTCTCCCCAAAACACTTTTCCGGGCTGCTGAGTGTTAACAGCCTGTATTCTTTCGTTGACTCCCTTGAGTCGGTTTATTGGAGCGATCGCCTTTTCGATAAAACTATTAGCAAACTCAACAATAGTTGGGCGAGAGCGATAATTTTGTACTAAAGGAATTACGTCTTTTTTTAGTACGTCGTAATCTTTCCAGAAATCGCGAATAAACTTAACACTTGCACCATTCCATTCGTATAAAATTTGGTCATCATCACCCACAGCCATTAAGAAGCTTTTTTGGCTTTCGTCTTCATCCTGATGGTTAAATCCAGCTAATCGGGTAATTATGTCGTATTGTAATTTATCAATATCTTGGTACTCGTCCACCAAAATATATTGGTATCCAGGATGATTTTCCTGAAGATGGATAATAGCTTGCTCTAACAACCACTTAAAACCCCCCTCACCTTTACTTCTAAGTCCTGTCAGTTTAGCTGCAAGTGCATGAAAAGTTAAAGCATCTACCAGCGTTCCACGCTTACCTAAAAGTTGGTGCAGCCGTTTCCGCACCTCGGCAGCAGCTGTGCGATTGTAAGCTAAAACTAGAATACGTTCTGGTGGAACAGCTCTCGCTGATACCAAATAAGCTACACGACTTACAATTGTGTGAGTTTTACCCGAACCGGGCCCCGCCAATACCAATAATGCACGACTTTGATCGTCTGTAACAATCCGCTTTTGGGTTGGATTGAGATTTTCTAAAATTGTTTCCACAATTGGTGGATTCCCGTGTATTTCTCCGCAACGTTGAGAAAATTCATCCAGAGAAAGGGTAAAGTAATCTTCTAATATTTGAATAAGTTTTATTGGTTCTTCTTTATCTTGCATTCCAGCTTCTAAGACTTGGCGCATAATATCAATGCGTTTACGCCGTTGTGTGTAGTGTTCATCCAGAGGTGGGTACACTCCCTCATACCAGTTTTTTCGGTCTTTTCCTGGAAGCAAATGATAAAGCATTAAATTACCTAAATCTCCTCTCCCTAAAACAACTACTCCTAGACGTTGCATGAAAGCTAAAACTTTCAAAAGGTCTAATTTTGGATATTCAAGAATATCGATGCGTGTTTCTAATTCTGCTAAATCAAGAAGTTGACTATCTTCCCGCTTCCAGTTTTTGTCCTTAAATAACTTATCTAGAATGTTTTCAACATAGTCAATTTCTTGCCATTGTTTCTCCCAAATTTTGTTTGCGCTCTCTAACCACTGAGTTAGTGTTTTCTTGGTTTTCAGAAATAGGCGAGTTGTATCACGACTTTCTTTAGTGTAAGTAGCTAACTTTAGTTGAGTTAAAATCTTCAAACTATATGCAATATGTACTTTTTTGCCTAATTTATCTTCTAAAGCTTCTACGTGAAGCAATATAGATTTTTCTTCATCTATTTCTGGTGATTCGGACTGGAGCCAATTCAAAAAGGCTTCAGTGCTTAATTTAAACTGTTCCAGCTTTTTATTAGATTGCTTTTCAAATTTAAAAGCGATTTTATATTCCCAATTTACTAAATCAAGATTAACCAATTTACGCACAGTCTTAATCACAGATGGAGGTAAAATTCCCGTTACTAAAGATACCTCGCGTACATCTAGTTTAATACTACTTTGAGTTCTTCTAAAACCAATATCAAATAAGAACAAAGCTAATTTATTAGCATCACCGTTTAATTTACCAATTTCTTCTAAGTTAAGTTCCCGTTTCAAGTAAATATTCAGGTAGCAAGGACAAGATTCTCCTTCCCGTATCAATCCAGCTTTTTCCAAATAGAAGATAGCAACCCGTGCTTGAGTCTCTAATATTTCTAAATCTTCTGGCTCTTCTAAAGATAAAGGTTTCGCTAAATCCAAAGTACTTATCCAAGCATCTTGAGTTTTTAGTCGGGGTCGAATTAAATCCCAGCAACTTTTGAGAGCCTGAAAACTAATTTGCGATCGCCCTTGTTGCTCAAATATCCAGTTAAAATCATCTTGATGCCAAAATAGATAAGCTGAACCTCGTTCCCCCTGGTTACGGGCAAGCCGACCAATTTCTTGTACGTAAGCTTCTGGGGTAGCAGGTGGTGCAACATGAATAACAGTATGGATACCTTCTCTGTCAATACCCATACCAAAAGCGTTAGTTGCGACTACTACTTCTATTTTTCCGGCTTTAAAATCTTCCAAGACTTGCTGTTTGTTAGAAATGCGGGAGTGAAAATAGGTTGTTTTAAAGTCAGCTTGATTAAGATGCTCTGCATATTTTTCTGCCATACGGCGAGTAGGAACATAAACAATAGCAACACCCAAACCCAAATTAGGATATTTTTCTATATATTCTTTTTGCTGTTTTTTTAGATATTCTTTGGTCTTCTCAAGTCGCTCTGAGTCTGGGATATCATCAAGTGACTTAGGTCTTTCCACAATTTCTATATGAGTTTTGATTTCGTCACGCCATTGAAAAGACTTTCCATCAAGTGGCAAACGCTCTAAAGAACCTGAGCATAATCCGTCAAGTTTTTTTACAGCTTCTTCCAGGTCTTCAATAACTTTGAGTGTTGCGGTAGCAGTAACAAAACCCCAACGAATAGAAGTATTCTGTCCATTTTTGTAAAATTTCTGAAGACTTTCGGCAATTCGTAAAAAGTCTGGTCGAAAATCATATCCCCACTGAGACAAAGTGTGAGCCTCATCAAGTACCCACAGATGAGGAAGACGATGTTTAAGAATACGTTGAATTGTTGGTTGCCGCAATCGTTCAGGAGATAAGTAGAGAATATCTACTTGTCCATTCCAAAGGGCTTCAATAATACGGCGTTGTTCTTCAAGGCACTGTGCTCCTGTAAGTAGTTCTACCCGTTCAGCATACTCAGATAGTTGTTGATTTTTCAGTTTCTCTTTCAAATTTTGTACTTGATCTGCCATCAATGCTTGAAGGGGAGAAACAATGATAGACAAACCTCGATAATATTTGGAAAGGATAAGGGCTGGAAGTTGGAAAATTATGCTTTTACCTCCTCCAGTGGGCAAGATACCTAAAGGAACTGTCTTCCCTTTTAGCAGTGCTTGGACAATTTCTAGTTGATGTGTTTTAAATGTTTCAAAGCCAAAGAACTGTTTTAGTTCCTTTGAAAGTTTAACTTCATCCAATGGAAGTGGAAATGCATTCTTTTCAGCTTCACCAAAGCTTGGGAATTCACACTCTAACCAATTTGGGCGGCGAACCTCAGACACATTAAACTGGTATAACCAATTTAGAAAAACTACTGCTCCTAAATTGTCAATTCCCTTTGGTAAATTGATTAGATAATTCCGCAAACCCTCAACATTTAATCCTTGATGACGCTGTTTAAGGTTTTGCCACCATTTCAATTGCTCTGGAGGTTGTACATAACCAGGAATTATTTTACGGGGATAACCTTTAGGAAGTAATCGCGATGCCCAATGACGTACAATCACAGGTAATTCACAGCGTTGCTGATAAATACTTGTGTAAAGATTATAACTTTCCCAAGCATCTTCTAATGGATCACTAAGTCCTAATTCTTCACGATATACTTTATTCAGCTTATGTGTTGTTTTACCTGGAAAAAACAAATTAGATAGTTCTAAGGTATCGCAGATTTTTTCTTGTAGTGTAGCTGGCTGCTCGCGTCCAACTGATTTATACAGTTCTGGTATGTCGTGACGACGAATATTATGTCCTACAATGACCTCAGCTTTTTCAATGCGGTCTAAAAGGGAATTAAATTGATTATTATTGGGATTTTCAATGAGATAAGTGTCTTCTACAGCTACTAAAGCTACTTTGTAAATATCCCATTTATTCTGTTCCGTTACTTTTCGTTCAATATCTAGTAAAACCCAGCCAGATGGAAGTGAATTATGACATTTATCAATAACTGAACTGTTGGAGTTTGCATCGCTAGATGAAAAAGTCATGACTATACTGGATTCTCTTGTTGACAATCTGTAACTATGCTCAAAAAAGAATACCTTATTCCTTCTTAATACTTAGAGTTCCCAGTTTGAGAAAAAACTAACACAGTTATGACTTATACTGAATCTATATAAAAAGGTATATAAAAATCCGACTTGATTCTTGCTAAGTATACTGAGTAATAAACCTTTGTATTGCAAGCTTATAAGCAAATTTGTTTTTCAAAAATCAAATATGAGTCCTATATAATTAGCCTGTAAAGGCAAGCTTGGTAAATCTAGCCCCAGGCAAACTATAGGCATAATGCCTTATGATTTTTAAAATTTAGAATTGCTGAGAATTAATATTACGCATTGGCAAAGTAGGCAAGAAGTAAAGTCTCGCTTAACAAGGAAAGCAGTAGGCGATCGCTAATCATCACGGGCTTGGGTAAATGGGTAATATCTATTTCTTGAGCTAGTTAGATAAATATTAATTAATGAAGTCAAAAAATACCTGCTCAAGTTGTTTTTTACCAGACGACTTGAGTTCTTGACCACGACTTTGTTGCATACGCATGGAATTTTGGTTTCAACTAGCCAAAATTATGCCAAAAAGTCAAACACAGCCAAATACTTCCGCCACTGAAGAAACCGCAGTAACAGCAGCGCAATCAGAAGCCCCTCAAGTAAATGCCCAGAATAGTAATAACATACAAAAGCGTAAATCAGCTATTTCTAAATTTGCCAATCCTGAGTACAATGCGCCGATTAGCAATATCTGCATCTGCCAAGTCATCAACCACATGGAAGCAGAAAAAGTTGGGTTGTTTATAAAAGATAAGTATTTAGCAGCAATTAACTGGCAAGGACAAGAACCAACACACAAGCACACCTTCTCCAGTGGCACGCCAGAAATGGGAGTGTTGTTGCAATCGCCCAGAATGCACATTCTTGATGTTTCTCCCAGATATATTGAACAGCGCGATGACGGCAAAATTGTCGGGGTGTACGAATCACCTGATGGGTACGAAATGTACCAAGCACTCGGCAAAGATGCCGCAGTATTGAGACGATTCTACTTGTTGCAACTTGTCGATGAAAATAATAACAACCTGCACTCAGTACCAATTGTCTTGTCAATCAAAGGCGTTGCATCATCAAAATTTGGCGAGGCTTACAAACAGTTCCAACGCGAACTAGAGGTTGCATTCGCCCGATTTACTGATACAACTGTCGCTGAAAAACGTGCAGAGTTTCATCGCCTTGGTGCATTTCAACCCACCTTCACACCATCCCTTGAACCGAAAGAAGCAGTTAACCAAAGAGATAAATCCTGGGTAGCAGTTGTCACTTCCTACAAATCACCAAACCCCGATGGCAGCGATTTTCTCGAATTCTTCTCAGAAGGCAAAGAAATCGATATCCAAACAACGATGCAGGCAAATCCCGAATTCTCTCACCGCATCGGTAAAACATCAACCGTTGTAGCAGAACATAACCGCTTGATAGGTGCAGGCGATATGCCAATAGCAGCACTTCCTCCTAGTACAGCAGGTCATGACTATACAGCATACAGTACTGAGATGGAAAAACTGCCTTACTAAAACAAACTACCTCATCTAAGCGAAAAGGGTGCTAGAAATAGCGCCCGTTAAGAAATCATCCACTAAAAACCAAGTAACAAATGAAACTAACAATTGAACAATCTAAACTCGCAGAAATTCTAGAAACCGCTTACCTCGCAATCAGTCCTAAACCCACTGACCCAATTTTAGGAAATATCTTACTGATTGCAGACGAAGACGGGATAGTATCAGCAACAGGTACAAACCTTAACCTCACAATTCATACTACAACCACCGCTAATGTCGAAATTTCAGGTCAGGTAGCACTTCCTGCCAAACTACTAACTGATACTGTTAGTAATGTTAAAGGCGAAATTACCCTAGAAGTAGAAAATCAAGCCTGCATAATTACTCACAATAGCGGTAAGTGCCGACTAATTGGCGGAAAATCTGACGAGTTCCCAACACTTCCCAAGGGAGAAAATCCGACGGAGATAAACTTAAGTGCCAAGAAACTCCAAGCTGCACTTGAAGGGACGCTCTATTGCGCCAGCAGCGACGAGACAAAGTTGGTTTTAACTGGTGTCAACTTCAAAATTGATACCAACAAGTGGCAAGCTGCTAGTACAAATAGTCACAAATTAGCGCTAGTAACAGGAACACTTGATAGCGAATATTCTGACCCAATCAACTTCACTGTTCCAGGTAAGTCACTTAGCGAGTTAAACAAAATTCTTTCTCAAAGCGCCGATACAAGCGTCTGCAATATTCTTCTATCAGGTAAAACTATCGAGTTTAGCCTTCCTAATACAAAGCTCATTTCCCGGCTTCTGGAGGGAGAATATCCCAAAATCAATAGCTTGATTCCCCGGTCGTTTGAGTATGAATTTACATTAGAGCGCAAGGGATTTGAGAGCGCGCTGAAGCGGGTAAGTTATCTAGCCGAACGCAAGCAAAAGGTTGTCAAAATCCTCTGGGAATTGGAAGCTACACAGGCAACACTATACACTGAAGCTACTGATATTGGGGATGCAGTTGACTCGGTACTGATGAAATCGGTAACTAGTAATTCAGAAAACATCAGTATTGGATTAAACATCGACTACCTTATCGAAGGATTAAAGCATATCAGTACCGATGAAATCGTGGTGCGGTGCAACAAACCCACGCAACCAGTCATTGTCTGCCCGATGGGAGGACTGCTCAATCAGTTGTATCTGGTAATGCCTGTAGAAATCAAGCAGGGGTTTGAAAAGGTAAATAGCCAAAGTACAAAGGCAAAAGTCAGCATTCAAAGTGAGCCTGGTACTGAAGAAGTAACAGAAGTTAACACTCAAACTGAGTCTGACACTGAAGAAGTAACAAATGTGGCACAAGCAACAGATGATAGTGAAACTCCTCAAATAGAAACGCCAACCGTAGTAGTGAAAGATACCACCAAAGCTAAGTCAACCTCACGATCGCCACGAACGAAAAAAGAAGCGGCGACTGCCTAAAAAATCAAACTTCCTACCAACCACACTGGTAGGGAGTAAGTAAAACACCCGTTTATCATCAAAAATATGTACCAACCACTACATCTCAAATACCGTCCCCAGACCCTTAGTGAAGTAATCGGGCAAGAACATATCGTCCGCACTCTCATAAATGCGATACTCTCAGGAGGGAGTCACTCCGCGATCGCACTCCAGAAGATTGCACCCGCCTACCTATTTAACGGCCCCAAAGGCACAGGCAAAACCAGTACCGCCCGCATCATCGCCAAATCCCTTAACTGTCAGTCAACCGATGAGCCAACAACCAAGCCCTGCGGAGAATGCAATTCATGCAAGGGAATTACAGCCTCTTCTTCACTGGATGTCACTGAGTTAGATGCTGCCAGCAATAGCGGGGTAGAAACAATCCGCGAGTTAATTTCCACTACCCAGTTTGCAGCAGTTGAGGGAAGATACAAAATTTTCATTATTGATGAATGTCATGCCCTGAGCAGTCAATCGTGGCAAGCACTCCTCAAGACAATTGAAAATCCACCCCGTCATGTAGTTTTCATCTTCTGCACAACTGAAATACACAAGGTTCCTGAAACTATCATCTCGCGCTGTCAAAAGTTTGATTTTAGGAGAGTAGGACTAGAAACACTTGTTCAGTATTTATCAAAAGTTGCCCAGAATGAAAACATCAACATTAACGCACCTGGTATTTGGGCGATCGTCAAGTCTTGTGGAGGTTTTATTCGCAACTGTCTTGTATTGCTCGATCAATTGAGCAACCTGGGAGTAGATGAAATCACGCCAAACTGGGTTTGGGAATTATCAGGTGTCGTTCCCGAACATGACCTACTTACCCTAACCGAAAACCTTGCTAAAGGGGAGATAACAGCTAACTTACAGATCCTCCAAGACTTAATTGAGTATGGCAAAAACCCATTCGTCATATACTCAAGTTTAACTAGGTTTCTCAAAGACCTGCTAGTGGCTAAAACTGCTCCTGATAATAGACAAATTACTCAACTGGAGGAAGAAACTTGGCAGGAACTCGTTACTATTTCTCAGATGTGGGAACTAACCCAGATTCAGGCAAGTATTGCCCTGTTAATGTCAAGACAACAGTTAATGCGTGACTCGGAGGCAGCTAAACTTTGGTTGGAAGCGACACTCATTGAGTTAAGCAATATCAAAGAAGAAAAACAACCTTGGACTAATTGGAAAACAATCCAAGATGCTATAAATTGGGGTAAGGAACAACTCCCACATTTATCTCAATCTGAACTCGAAAGGCACTGGAACAATCTTACTCCCATTAAAGGTAAAAAAGCACCTGCGTGGGTACAACTGGTACAAGAGCTTCAGATGAAGTCTCAATTACAAACTGCCTAATTCAAATGTTCGTCACTTTGTAAAAACACTTACTTTCCCCAATAAAAACTTTGGGGAAAGATTTTTTCATACTTATTCAAAAATTACATTGAATACACTTGCATCTACAGCAATATCTACCTTGTGCAGTAAGCCTCAATATTAATAAAGACTGCCCTGACTGGGAAGCAAAAAATTAAGATATCAAGTAATACCACAACAAAATTTAACAACTGGCATTTTGGAAGTATCCGATTAAAATTATGCCAGTTGAAGCAATTAGCCTTCGTACAGGACTTGAATTACCAGCAGCGATCGCAGATTTCGATACGTATATTGACGAATTACCGCGATGCTCCAAATGTTTTGGCGAATTATGCCTTGCCAAAGGTGAAAAAGGCAACCATTATGGAGGCATTTTCCAGGCGTAGGAAATGAATGTCCCGATAAATCAGAAATTAGCGGAGTTATCTATTCCCATCCTAAAACCTTAGATCGTAAACAAACCCTTGCACTATGGGAAAAACTTTTTGGTTTACTGTAGATAGCACAACTCTTTACTTGGTTCGTGAAGAAGGCAAATCATGCAACTACATCGATTCGACAATATTCAGGAGTTCTGGCACTGCACTCAGGCTTACTTACTCCAGCATCAGGTAGAAAATAATGTTTTGCTCAGTATTTCGCATAGCTTGCTGCATAACCCAGAACGTTATCTGGGTAAGCCTTATTTAGCAATTGTCCAAACAAGTGGCGAGATTCTGGCTGTTGCCATCCGCACCCCACCCCAAAAATTGATCCTATCCAAAGCCCAGAATATGGATGCCTTGCGGTTGATTGCTCAAGATTTACGCCAAGAGCAACTGCCAGGAAGCATGGGACTGGCAACTGAAGCAGAAATATTCTCGCAGACTTGGCAAACGCTGACAGGACAATTCTATCAACGGTCGGTGGTAATGAAAATTTACCAATTAACGGCAGTGCAAAGAGTCTCAACGGCCAGTGGATATCTCAGACTGGCAACTGAAGGCGATCGCTCTCTGTTGATCAAGTGGCTTTCTGCATTTTTATCTGAGATAGATGAGGCGGTGAGCGAAGATGTCGAACACCAAGTAGATAATCGGTTGAAACAGCAGAATACTTATTTTTGGATTGATAGCACTCCAGTTTCGGTTGCGTCTGGTAAACAAGTGTTACCTACAATTGGTCGGATCAATTTAGCTTATACACCACCAGAGTATCGTCGCAAAGGATATGCCACTGCCTGTGTCACAGCGTTAAGCCAAAAACTGCTAGATCAGGGATGCCGCCATTGTTTCCTCATAGCAGATTTAGCCAATCCCACAGCCAATCATATTTATCAAGCGATTGGGTATCGCCCCCTAAGCGATTGGCACGAATACTCATTCACCTCGAAGGAGTAAACATAATAAAGCTATCACTTCGAGGCTTTGGAAATAAATCAAACCATAAATATTGATTTTTTCGTTGGTTATTAATCTTGTTTCCGATTGAGAGTACTTTTTTAGATGCGTTCGCCCTGAGCAGTACCCTGGTACAGGATTATGACCGCACTATTAGAAGAAAAAGAACCACATACGCAGCCGCTTTCAATATTCGCACTTCCTAATAATCTAGACATGATTTTTGAGGTGTTTTTATCGTCAAAAAAAACCACCAACTAAACCACAAGGATTCATGCCAAAAAAGAGTAATTAATTTTGGATATTATGAATTATAACCACCGAGATTTTATTACCAAATCTGGTAATAAGATTATCGTTGATGAGGAAAGACTCGACATATTCTGGTCAGATACTACCCCAATACCTGAGTGGCATCCCACAGTAAATATTCCGACCTACGGGGCGCTCAAAACTCTGGTAGTCGATATTGAGACGGCAGGGATAAACCCAAGAGAACATCGTATCTATGCAATTGGCTGTATGAGGGAGATAGGGGAGATTGCCATCTTTATGGATCAAGCCGAAAGCAAAATCCTCCTGGAGTTTTTCAAACACCTAGAAGCAAGCAAACCAGAAGTAATTTACACCTACAATGGAACAGAATTTGACCTCCCGTTTCTCATCACCCGCTGCGAGTTACATGGCATTTCTCATCCATTTGGAATTGCATCTAAGAAGCGCACTATCCGAACTGCCCAAGTACGCGGCGAACCACTGGAAATTCGGGAGGTATTCATCCGCAACTGCCTACACGTAGATATCTTTATCTGCGTTCTCAGGTGGGATTTTGTCGCCAAGGAACTTACTAACGGGCGATCGCTTAAACAGGTGGTACTGGAAATGGGATTGCGTAAGCAAGCGCGACTGGTTCTCCCTTATGAAGAAATTCTCGCCTGCTGGAAAGCCGGTTCTGGTAGTAGGGGATGGCAGAAAATCAAGGATTACCTTATTTACGACTTGGAAGATACGCAACTCATAGCTAACAGACTTGTACCCTCATATCATTATGAAGCACTGGTTGTACCGGGAATGAACCTCCAGCAATTAGCCCTCGCTGGTAACGGCACCAAGTGGAAGCAAATATTCTCGCATCACTACCCAGGATACAAACCCAAGCCCGACCGTAAGTATAAATTTCAAGGGGGGATAGCCTACTCTATTCCAGGACTATATAAAAAGGTTGGATACATCGATATCAGTTCTATGTACCCCAAAACCATATTGTCGAAAGGAATTGTCTCTCGTAAGGATACAAAGCGAATCGGCTTGAGCATCTTGCAATATTTGGTAAATGAGAAATCAAGGTTGGAACAAGTTGCCAGCACCGGAGACATTGTTGCCAAGGAAAAAAGAGAATCCACCAAAGTTTTAGCTAATTCTCAGTTTGGGTTCTTCGGAACATCGGAACTCGCCTTCAACGATATGGAAGCAGCCGCCTTGGTAACAGCTTACGGTCGGCGCATCCTACAATTCATGATTGAGGTAATCAATCAAGCTGGTGCAATCCCTGTAGAAGTTGATACTGACGGGGTGTTCTTTACTCATCCAAACCCAGAAAAAGTGTATGCCACACTTCAGTCTCAATTACCCAAAGGGATAACCGTCAAATTAGAGTTTATTGCCAATGCAATGTTTATTCCGCAAAGGGGAACTAAGAACTATCTGTTATGGCTGAAAGATAACTGGATTATCCGCAAAGGTAGTTGGAGAAACCGTTCTCGCTCAAAGCTAGAGAAAGAATTCCCTGTTGAATATCTAACCTACTTAATCCAAAACCAATCCACAGCAGAGGAATATTTCAGAGAAGTAAAATCACAGATTTTATCAGGAAAATACCCGATAGAAAAACTCTGCATTATTCGCAAAATTCGTGTTGGAGAAAAAGAACTTCTTAAATTAGGAAAGCCTGGTGATATAGCAATTTACTATTACGGAATCAGAGGTATTACTAATACCAGCACTAATGAGAGCTATTCACGTCAATACTATCTTGACCTAATCGAAAAAAGGCGAGAAGAAATCCTCAAAATAGCCGCTCCTGAAATACTAGAAGGTAATAAACGTCAGTTATCTCTTTTCTAGATGAATAAACTTGATATTTAATCAAAGCGCTTAAACTAATAAATATCAAGTCTTTTTTCAATTCATGAATTGTCAACAGTTTGTAAATTATAAAAAAATATTTGCAAGTAAATCAGGCTTTGTAAAAAGTGATTTTGATACGTTCACATAAACCGAAAATATGCCGTAAAAAATCAGATTAGCAAACCCAGTATCAGTCAAAAGCTCACTGGTTAATTTAATTGATTGATTGAGGGATTGGTGGAGATATCATTCTTAAATTGGAAAAGTAACTAATGAAAAATAAATCCTCATATCGCAAGCCCAGGCTTAATAAAAAACAAAGGGCTTGGGTGAACTCATTCCTTGCATCTCATTCTAATGCCAGAGTTAGAAATATCTATGAATTAGATGGCGATCGCGTTGTTGAAATTGAGTGGTGGGAAAATACAAACCGAATAATATTAGACCCAAAAACCTACATTCAAGGAGTTATCAGCTACAAGATGCGGGTCAAACTAAGGAAATTTGGCGATGCGAGAAAAACAGCCGAGTTCTCGTACCGGATCACCCCGCCAGAAAAACGAAGTGCATCATGGCACTTAACAGGCCAACTTTCTCTAGAACTTCCCCAGTGTTACAAAGTTGCAGAACCAAACAACCCAGTTATCGTTAAACCAAAAAGGAGGAATGCTAAAACCAAGAAAGTTAAAAAATTAATTCAGCATACTCTTCCTCTATCAGGAATTAGTGCCCAACTTCATACTATGAACATCGAATATGGTGGTGTTCCTTTATCCGAACAAGAACTATTACTAGAAAGCGTATCACACCTAAATCTAGATACTGGTAAAGAGACTAAACTTCCAGGAGCTATAGTCAAAATTCTTTCCCATAAAAAAGCTAGCTTAAAGGAATGGGAAACAGCTATTGCACTATATGAGGTAACTGGTTCTAGTGGAGTCATAGAGTATCTCCAACAATTGGATTCTTGGCGGAAATATTTGGGTACTCAACCAGTAGAAAACACTGTTCAGAAAGTCTCAAATCATAAGTCAGTACAGCCAGCACAAAATTAAGTAATTTACTGAGTGCTATATTTTGCTAGCGGCTATATAACAAATACTAAGGATGTGGAAAGAGTTAATACTCACTCTTATTTTTTAAACCACCGCTTACGACTAACGCCTGATAAATAAATGTTTATCTAATCTATCATGACTGTATACCTGTACTACGGCGAAGATAGCTATTCACTAAATCAAAAAATTGATTATTTAGTGAATCAAAATGTTCATGCGGAATGGAGAGCTTTCAATTACGTTAAGCTATCTGGGAATGAGAAAAATATTGCTGCCAAAGTCTTTACCGAGGTTATGACTTTGCCCTTTGGAGAAGGTAACAAAATTATTCATACAGACAGCGACTCTCTAATTGGAAGTTTATCAAATGAAGATAATAACCAAGAACTTGAAAATCAACTTTCCCGAATACCTTCAAGCAACCTTCTATTAATTACTGGTAATAAAAAGCCAGATTCGCGCAGAACAGTAGTAAAAACTATCCTAAAATATGCCCAACAAGAAGAGTTTCCCCTCGTCTATAGTTGGGATAAAAAGGGGATAGTTAACTTGATAGGAAAGTATGCAGCCATCCATCAAGTTAAACTCACGCCAGATGTTACAGATTACCTAGCTGAAGCAATTGGCAATAACACTGCGCGAGCCGATAGCGAATTCGCTAAACTTGCTGTTTATGCAAGTGGAAAAATAATCTCTATTGAGGAAGTAAAATATCTCGTTGGCAATCAGAATACTGACTACCTAAAGCTTACTATTGCTATGCTAAGAAACCATTCAAGTTTAGCAATAGTGCAGGTATCTAAACTACTAGATAATAATGAGCACCCGCTCAAAATAGTAGCAACACTTACCTCTATTTTCCGCACTTGGTTAATAACCAAAGCTGGGATAGAAACTAATTTATCTGATACTAAGATTGCAGAAATAGCCGAACTGAAAAACCCCAAAAGATTGTATTACCTCAAAGAGGAAGTCAAGTTTGTAGGCGTTCAAAAGCTTAAACACAGCCTTATTTTACTTGTACAACTCGAAGCCGAACTCAAAAGCGGAGTTGACAACCTAACCAGTCGAATTGCTGAAATTTCTACGATATGAAAAACAACCCATTTACAGAAATCACCGGACAGCATACCGCCAAACTTCTGCTGACTGAAGCAATCGAACAGAATAAAATTGCTCCTGCATACCTATTTAGCAGTCAAGTTGAGGGAGTAGGTAAAGGAAAAACTGCTCTGGCGATCGCAAATGCGATACTCCCAAGAGAGAGTCGCTCTGCGATCGCAGGAGAAAATAAACATCTAGACATCTTACAAATCAAACCAACCGATCTCGAAAACGCCTCCCAGCAGAAAGGTATACCTGCTATTCGAGTAGAACAGGTGCGCGAGGTAATTGAATTTCTATCAACTAGTGCAGTCAAGGCCAAGCAAAAGGTGGTGATTATCCACGAAGCAGATATGCTCAACCCTACCGCCGCCAACAAACTTCTCAAGACGCTGGAAGAACCGAAAACTGGAACATTTATCCTGATCTCGTCCTATCCTCAAAAGCTATTACCCACTATCAAGAGTAGGTGTCAAATCATACCTTTCCAAAGGTTAACTGATGAGGAGGTTATCTCTGTCCTCAAAGACCAACAAATCGAGGTAACAGAAAAAATACTAGCTATCAGTTCAGGCAGTCCTGGTCAAGCGATCGCCAACATTACAATGTTAGCTTCCATCTCAAAAGAAATCATAACTCAACTGGAAGTGCCTCCTGACGATATTCTCAACGCACTCAGTTTGAGTAACTCCATCTCAAGCTGGAATCACGAGACACAATTATGGCTGCTTACCTACCTGCAACACAACTGGTGGCAGAAATTAAAAAACACTCAATTGCTAGCTAAATTCACTCAAGCAAGGACGCAATTGCTGCATCACGTTACTCCTAGAAGCGTTTGGGATAACCTACTTCTGCCATAGCAAAACCCATCCATTATCAAAAAGCACTGCCTGTTAGAACTATTTCTAGCTGGCAGTATTTATTTACACATAAGGAATATGAACCAGCAGCAAAGCTTATTTGATGTCGAAGAAACCATCTGTAACAGCAAAAGCCAAAAAGCTAGCGAAATTCTTACTCCTAGCACTAGAAAGATACTTCAGTTACTAACCAGCCAAGGGATTAACAAAACTGTAACAGCCAGTCTACTCGATCTAGCAGGAGCAAGCCGTGAAATTGTTCAATACATCGCCGGGCCAGTTGTAACTCAGCAGAACGGCTGGCAACAGTCAATTCCGTCCTGGGTATGGCGTGCGATCGCAGTTGATAGATTAGATGCAGCATTAGAAGATATAGACAAGGGAGAAGTAGGTAAACTCGCTTCTAGCAGCGAAGTTGTTGCACTGATGATGCCAATTGCTTTTGAAGTGCCGCTATCATCCGAATGGACAGATGTTTACCTCTGGGCAAGTTATGATGCCCTCGTCAGGCACAGACCTTTCAAGAATTTCAACTACGAAAACCTCTGGGAGAAGATTGGTACAACTCCGGTTTCGTATGACAAAATCCGCTCTGATTATGAAACCCTGGCTACTGATATCCGCTCCCGTGTAGTCAAACACGCGGCGAAAGAAGGATGGGGTAAAAAGTCGTCAAATAAGAACAAACACCCTGTTACAGCAACTTCAACTGAAAGTAATACTAAGATGGAGCAATTGTCACTGTTCTCGTAACTAATTGTTAGTACTTTTTTCAACACTCTTTTCAAAGTCCTTCCTCTCCTTCTCTGTGAGAGGAGGTAGTTCTTCTTTATAATAAAAATTACCTAATTTTTGACACTGATTGATATAAATTCGTCTTGCTGAATCACTCGCTCTCAAGTCCTGACGTAAAAGTAATTTAAACGATTTTTCACGCTCTTTCAATTCCTTTACTGCCACAAGCATTTCTTGCGATATGGCAGGATTTTCATAAGTAGAATAAAGTTCCTCACTTGATGAATAAACCTTTAGTTTATTGCCAGCAGGTTGAGTTAGAAGTCGCTGAGTGTTATACGAACGCCACAGACCCAACTTTTCGCGTCGTAGTGACTCAATTTCAACCTCACCAACTCGGTCTGGAGTACTGCGCCGCACGTAGACAAAACAAGCTTTATCAGCCGCTACAGTCAAACTCACTTTCACACCATTACCATCAAAATAGAACGAGTCAATTAAATCGTTTTCTGCACTAACTTCTCCAAGCTTCTCTTTATTTGATAAATGAGGCAACGTTTCTGGATTTAGTGACGGCGTAGCATTATTAACAGTAGCTGAGGATAATGATGGCGTAGCTGAAGAATTCGATTCTATAGCCGAGATTTTATCTTCTTTTTCTGGAGATGAACATCCAATTAGTAAGAGTAACAATCCTATAAATAAGTATTTTTTCATAAGTAAAAATTTATAGTTATAAACTAACGCGATGTGCGACTTATTGTTTCGTTACACAAGTCGGGTGTATGAACGATTGAAAAGAAAATTCCCACAATCCGCACTGGAGCGAGAAAATCGTTACCAGTGAGTGGAATGAGGGAAAAATGTTTTCTATAGAAGAGTTTATCATTGCCGTATTTTGCTGTGTTGACGATGTGCTGATTGAAATCACCCAGATATACCCAATTAAGAGACGAGGTTTTGCTCCAAGTTTAAGGGAGAGTGAAGTTTTAACAATGGAAGTAGTGGCAGAGTTTTTGGGAATAGATGCTGACAAAGACATTTGGAAATACTTTCACCGTCATTGGTTAGGGCTATTTCCTCAGTTAAAGAGTCGCTATGCTTTTATTCGTCAAGCAGCTAATTGTTGGCAGTACAAAGAACTGTTACAACAAAAATTAGCACAGGTTTTAGGGGCATTTTCTGAGCAACTTCATTTAATTGATGGATTACCAATACCTTTGTGTGGCTTCAGTCGCGCTCCCAACTGCCGGAGTTTTAAATCTCAAGCAGATTATGGCTTTTGTGCTGCCAAGAAACAGACGTATTATGGGTTTCATGGGCATTTAATCATTAGTGGCACAGGAGTTATTAGTGGGTTTACTCTCACTCCGGCAAATGGCAGTGAACGAGAAGCACTTTGGGATTTAATCACGCGAGTTAAAGGTTTATTAATCGGAGATAAGGGATACTTAAGTCAGTTTTTGTCAGGAGAACTTGAAGGAATGGGTATTAATTTACAAACCCCTCTGCGTTCTAATATGTCTGACTCTCGTAGCCAATCTTCAGTTCGATTAATGCAACGCTTTCGTCGCCTAATTGAAACAGTAATTGGTCAATTAGTTGAGAGATTTCATATAGAGAAGATTCGAGCTAGAGATATGTGGCATCTTACCAGTCGTCTCAATCGCAAGATTTTAGCTCATACTGTCTGTTTCTGGCTTAATCGCCACAATTGTGACCCTCTTCAGTTCGACGATCTTGTTACAGAATATTAAGTCGCACATCGCGTAAACTAATAATAAAATATTAATTATTGCTTCCCACTCAACCTGACTTTTCACGGGATGTGGAAAAGGGGATTGGTTCGCGACCAGCTATCGCGAACCAATCCTCTGGACTTAAGATAATTTGCGTCCTCTAATATAAGGTGCTTGTAAGCTAATCGGCATTTAAGCT
>NZ_JACJTD010000043.1 GCF_014698505.1 Nostoc foliaceum FACHB-393
TTCACAGGGAAGGTACAGCGATGCCGAACCTTTGTATATTGAAGCTTTGGCGATGATAAAACGTCTGCTGGGGGATGAACACCCGGATGTGGCAACTAGCCTGAACAATTTGGCATTACTCTACGGTTCACAGGGAAGGTACAGCGAAGCCGAACCTTTGTACATCGAAGCTTTGGCGATGAGAAAACGCCTGCTGGGGGATGAACACCCGGATGTGGCAACTTGCCTGAACAATTTGGCATTACTCTACGATTCACAGGGAAGGTACAGCGATGCCGAATCTTTGTTAATCCAAGCTTTGGAGATGACAAAACGTTTGCTGGGGGATGAACACCCCTCAGTGGCAACTAGCCTGAACAATTTGGCATTACTCTACGATTCACAAGGAAGGTACAGCGATGCCGAATCTTTGTTAATCCAAGCTTTGGAGATGACAAAACGTTTGCTGGGGGATGAACACCCCTCAGTGGCAACTTGCCTGAACAATTTGGCATTACTCTACGATTCACAAGGAAGGTACAGCGATGCCGAACTTTTGTACATCGAAGCTTTGGCGATGAGAAAACGTCTGCTAGGGGATGAACACCCCTTTGTGGCAACTAGCCTGAACAATTTGGCATTACTCTACGATTCACAGGGAAGGTACAGCGAAGCCGAACCTTTGTACATCCAAGCTTTGGAAATCGCTGAACAACAGTTGGGGGTAAATCATCCTGATACAATAAACATTCGTGAAAATCTGGAATACTTGCGGCGGAATCGTCAGTCTTGATTCAGGAGAATGGTTGCTTTTGTCTGGCGTTGGTTTCAGTAATTTAGGTAATCTGCACCGGCTGTATTACCCGCCTGGGATTCAAATCCTAGTCTAATAAGTAGGCAACATAATTAATTACACAATGTCATTACAAATGCAGTGAAGCAAAATAGTGCGATCGCAACCCCTAGAACTACTTCTCTACGATATGCTTTGCGTAGGGTGCGATCGCAATTACTGTAAATATTTTTATTTATCTATTTAATGAGCCTCTGAACTCCGTCAACGAGGCTTTTATCTCCGTTCACGAGGCTTTTATCTCCGTTCACGAGGCTTTTATCTCCGTTCACGAGGCTTTTATCTCCGTTCACGAGGCTTTTAGCTCCGTTCACGAGTATTTTATCTTCGTTAACGAGTATTTTAGCTCCGTTAACGAGGCTTTTATCTCTGTTAACGAGGCTTTTATCTCCGTTAACGAGGCTTTTAGCTCCGTTCACGAGTATTTTAGCTCCGTTAACGAGGCTTTTATCTCCGTTAACGAGGCTTTTAGCTCCGTTAACGAGGCTTTTAGCTCCGTTCACGAGTATTTTAGCTCCGTTAACGGGTTATAGAGATAGCGATCGTGGTTAATTGCACCATCTTTTACATCACATTCCACAGGATTTGAACCTAAATCCCAAATAGAAGATGTATGTTTAATACTAGTAATAATAATTTTTCCATTTTCTTGAATAATCTCAAACTCTTGGTTTTCCCCTAATAGTTCTTTAGGGATTAATAATCCGTTCTCCGTTGCTGTTAATTTCATGTTTAATTACCTCGATTTATTTTGTAAATTAATCAAATGAATTTGCTTTAATAGGTTGTTTTAAAAGTGGTTGGCTGTGATTATAGGCACTTATTGATCCCCCCTAACTCCCCTTAAAAAGGGGGGAACCGGAATAAAAGTCCCCCTTTTTAAGGGGGATTTAGGGGGATCTAAAACGTTTTGCTACCAAGAAAAGAACTTTTCAAACATCCTCTAAGGCAGGCAAGATGCCCACCCCACAAAATTGGATAAGGCTACCAGTTACCTACAGGTTGAGCATCATGAGAAAACATTGAAGGATCGATTGAAATGCCCAATCCTTCAGCTACACGACGACCATAAGAAATATCTGCCCGGAAGAAGTGGCAAAGTTGGCGCATTTGGATGTCTTCCCTTGCTTGAGAGAGACTACCGACAATATTTTTAGCAAGACGCTCTTGCTGTTCAGGAGTTAGTAACCGATACAAATTACCTGCTTGGGTGTAATCGTCGTTTCCTTCACGATGACTGTAACGATCAACTGTGACATCGCCCAAATGACTAGGTGGTTCTGCATAAGCTGGATTTTCTTTAGGCGTACCCTCAGCACTATTCGGTTCATAGTTAGGAACGCTACCGCCGTTGTTCCCCGATGCCATAAAGCCATCTCGCTGATAATGCATCACTGGACATTTGGGCTGGTTAACGGGTAGTTGCTGATAGTTACCACCCAAGCGATACCGTTGAGCATCTGGGTAAGAAAAAATTCGAGCTTGCAGCATTTTGTCTGGAGAGAAACTAACGCCAGGAACCACTGCACTAGGGCTAAAAGCGGCTTGCTCTACTTCGGCGAAATAATTCTCAGGGTTCCGATTTAGCTCTAATATCCCGACTTCAATTAAAGGATATTCTCCTTGTTTCCAAACTTTGGTCAAGTCAAAAGGATTATCTGGATGTTTTTCCGCTTGCTCTTCAGTCATCACCTGAATACACATCCGCCACTTAGGATAGTCTTTGTTAGCGATCGCTTCAAACAGATCGTGAGTCGCATGATCAGGATCTTCGCCCTTAATCTTAGCGGATTCTTCCTCTGTCAAGGTTTGATGCCCTTGCAGAGTCTTAAAGTGAAATTTACACCAAACGCGATCGCCTTCAGCATTAATTAAACTAAAAGTGTGGCTACCAAAGCCATCCATGTGTCGATGGGTTTTGGGAATTCCCCGATCTGAAAAGAGGATCGTCACCTGGTGAAGCGATTCTGGGCTGAGTGACCAAAAATCCCACTTTGCATTCTGGTCTTTGCAATTGGTTTGGGGATTGCGCTTTTGGGTATGGATAAAATCAGGAAACTTCAAAGGGTCGCGGATGAAGAAAATAGGGGTATTGTTACCTACAAGATCCCAGTTACCCTCTTCAGTATAAAACTTGAGGGAAAAACCTCTAGGGTCGCGCTCGGCATCTGCTGAACCCTTTTCTCCACCAACTGTCGAAAAGCGCAAGAGAACTTCCGTTTTCTTGCCAATTTCAGAAAAAAGTTTGGCTTTACTGTAGCGGGTAATGTCATTGGTAATAGTCAAAGTACCATGAGCAGCCGCACCTTTAGCGTGAACAACTCTTTCAGGAATACGTTCTCTGTTGAAATGAGCCAGCTTTTCTATGAGGTGGAAATCCTGCATTAATACAGGGCCACGCGCTCCAGCTGTAAGTGAGTTCTGGTTATCGCTAACAGGAATACCATCAGCAGTTGTCAAATTTTGGGGTTCAGTCATGGGTTAAAGAAGCTCTCCATGTAAGTTACTCAGATTGCCCACAGTACATTTTAGTCAGTAGATGTATACCTACTGATAGAACGATCTAATTCATAGTCATAACGAGTTTATATATAAATCATACTCGATATGATTATGAATTACCATAAATTTTTTTGTATTTTGGGAGGATATAGAGGCAATATACAGCCTCTATGCTGCCTTTCAGGTATTTAAATGTTTGAGAATCAACGAACAAACATCTGTCGCCTCAATTTGATGTTTATCAATTAGGTGAGTTTGATGGGTGATAAATAGAGGCCCTTCATCTGGGGAAGTGGTGATATTACCGTGAGAGCCACGCACCAGGGAAGCATCCAAAGGAATTACATCCATTAAGTAGCGAAAACCTAGTTGTTTCTTAAGTAACTTGAGAGCAATTTTTCCTTGAGGAAATTTGATTTGCGGATCGAGGAAAAGTTCTACAGGATCGTAACCCGGTTTGCGGTGGATATCTACAGTTCTAGCAAAATCAGGCGCTTTTGCATCATCAAGCCAATAATAATAGGTAAACCAAGCGTCAGATTGTGCGATCGCTACCAACTCACCCGATCTAGGATGATTGAGATGGTAGGCTTGTTTCCCCTCTTCATCCAATACCTGGGCTACGCCTTCAGTCGCTTCTAAAAGCGATCGCACCTTCGGGATATACGCCGGATCGTTCACATATACATGAGCAATTTGGTGATCGGCAACGGCAAAGGCAATGCTAGCACCAAAATCGAGCAGTTCTCGCCCTAATTCTTCTCGCACAGCAATTAAACCGTTTTGCCGTAATACGCGGTTCAAATCCACAGCTTTAGAAACTGGGGTAATGCCATACTCAGAAAGAATAATTATCTGAGTGTTGCGTGCTTCAAAATATTCAACCAAATCGCCACAAACAGCATCAATTTCTCGTAAATCAGCTTGTATCTGTGTTTGATTGTTACCAAATTTTTGTAGACAGTAATCTAAATGTGGTAAATAGACTAATGATAATGTCGGGCTGTAACGTTCCTCAATCCATTTTGCTGAATTGGCAATCCATTGACTAGAACTAATGGTAGTTTTTGGACCCCAAAAATCGAACAGAGGGAAGTTTCCTAAATCAGATTGAATTTGCGATCGCACATCACTAGGATGGGTATAAATATCAGGTAATTTTCTCCCATCTGCGGGATACATCGGGCGCGGCGTAATGGCATAATCTACAGAAGAATACATGTTGTACCACCAAAAAAGGTTGGCACAAGTAAAATTTGGATCTATTGATTTAGCTATTTCCCAAAGTTTGGGAGCCTGTACTAGTTTATTAGATTGTCGCCAAAACTTCACTTCACATTCATCCCGGAAGTACCAACCATTAGCGACAATTCCATGTTCATCAGGCAATTTTCCTGTTAAATAAGTAGCTTGAACCGAACAAGTTACAGCAGGTAGAACTTTTTTAATGGGAGCCACTTGCCCTTTATCAGCCCAAGAAGATAAAAAAGGCGTATTTTCTCCTAGTAAACTGGGCGTTAATCCTACGACATTTATAACAACTGTTTTTTTCATAAACTTAGTTTCTTCTTAATTTGCGACGAATTCTTTTAATACCCACTCATATTCCCGCTGAATAGAAGTCAGCAAATCTATCTTCATTTCTGATGGCAATACATCCCAAGTGTAAGTTTCAATTTCTAAATGAGAGCAAGCATTGTTGGTTTTAAGTAGATGTAAAACAGTAGCAATGTCATCTTGGGTAGATTGCAAAATTTGATAATCATGAATAAAAATCGGTACATGGAAGTGAGTGCGCCATTCTTCAGCGAGAGATTGCTCTAAATGTGGTAAGGCATTTATTAAGTCAGGATAGTGATGGAGTGTACCATCACTGCGACGTTCTATTACCTGGTGAAGATAAGTAGATTCAGCAAAAGGACGTAAGCGTTCAACTATCAAACTACGTTTTTCAACATCAGCAGGAATTTTTACTTTAATCGCGGCGCTGATTTGAATCTTACCAATCTTAATTCCTGCCGAGTGCAAACGCTCGAATACAGATTGTGGTTCCTCATACTCAACTGAAAAATGGCAGGTGTCATAGCAAACCCGAACGTGTTCTAGTAATTTGCTTTCTGCTAAATTCTGCTCGATATTCAATTTTTCTGATAAGTAATTACCGCCAATTGGCAATAACCAATTTTGGTAGAAGTCAATTAATTCTGAGGTATTTTCAATTAATCCATCAGGCTCAGGTTCTAAATCAATATGTAGTATCTTACCTGTTTCTTCATGGAGACGAATCATTTCTACAACAACTGATGCTATGTTCAAACAACTCTTTTTCAGAACTGTCTCAAAAGTTGCTTGGTCTTTTTCCCACCAAGGTTTATAGGATAATGGTAATGTAGAAATTCCGCCATCAAGTTCTTTTGGTAATAGATTTGCTAAAATATGTGTCAAGTTTAATGTGTAATTCACGCGTTCTTGTGTAGACCAATCTGGTGCATAAACTTGGTCTTTTACCACCTGTCGATGAAATCCGCCATAAGGGAATCCGTTTAAGGTAAAAATGTACAAATCTTGTTGAGTCAACCAAGCTTGGAATTGAGCTAAGTTATTATTTTGTAATAGTTCTTTGGCTGCTGCATCTGCTAACCTTAAACCAATACCAAAAGGTTCTGTTGGTGATAAACGTGATTTGAGATTGAGAACATATTTTTCTAAATTGGCGAAAACTTCTAGCCAACTTTCACCAGGATGAATATTGGTGCAATAAGTTAAGTGAAAATTATTGTTTTTTGTAATTTCCATTTTCTAGCTTTATTCCTTGTATATGTAATCTATTTTCTTTGACTTATACTATTCCACAAAAGACTTGCAACATATTCATGGCTATGGGCGCATATCAATGCGCCCATACAGCCGATTTATAGTATTACTGGGTGTATACATTCAAATTTAAGTAACAGCAAATACTTTTGCTAACTTCATCGAAAATGGTAGCAAGATTAGAACTAATAAACCGTAATACAAACCAGCAAAACCAGATGCAACTGTTGCATCTAAAACAATTAGAGATAAAACACCTATTTTCACAGCATTTCGGATATTTTCGGCTACTGGTTCACGCGCAGCTTTGACGAAATTAGGCAGCACTCGGATAGCTAATAAAATAGCGAATGGTAATGCTGCGATCGCTGTATACTCTCCTAATAATCCTAAAGCTAAAACTGCCGTTAAAACTATTGCGATTAGTAGTAATGCTAGTACTCCCGTAATCTTCTTACCTCCGTGAACTTCACCTTGGCTAATTGCGGTGATAGCAGCAATGTAAATAACAGGAATGAGAGCTAAATACCAACGTTCTCCTATTATTGCAGGTACAGCACTTACACCTAACAATAAGTTACTGCCACGACACAAACCCATATTTAAAGGGCCAAAAAAAGGATGATGTTTGGCGAGTGAGTCGTACAGTAGGGATGAAAGAGTGATAAATATAGCGATCGCACCACTCAACAACGATACTTGAAAAGCAGCTATAATCCCGATCGCAAATAGTATGCTCCCCAATAAAGTAGCATTTTGACGAGACACACGACCACTGGGAATTGCTCTATTTGGTCGCTCTTTTGCATCTAATTCAGCATCGAAAACATCATTAAAAACTATACCGCCGCCGTATAAACCAGTTGTAGCCAATAACAACCAAGCTAATGGAATTAGTATGGCAAAACTCGCTTCTCCATTGATTAATTGTGCAAAAATAATCCCAGCGCCAGAAGCAGCAAAACCAACAAGAATATCTGCCCAAGCAGTAACAATATTAGCAGGACGCATCAATTCTAGATAACCCCGCCAGCTTTGAAAATTTAAGCTTGCAACATTCACTTATCTGCCTCCGTGCCTAGTAATTTATCAAAATAAACCGCATATTAAAAATGAATCAGATATTTATGCAATTCGTCTTCTCCACTCTCCAGTACAGACGCGAATAATCGCGTCTCTCCCCAATTTTCTACTCAATCAACACATAATCTGAAGCTGATTTGATTCCTGGTTCTTGTCCACGCAACACAGAATTACCATTGAACAACTGACGCTGATCAACAGATTGAGGATTAAGCCAGTCTGATGCTTGCATCTGCCCAGTTTGACTGTAAGCAGCTAGGGCGTTTTCATAACAAACTGCGCGTACATGTTCTTCAGGGATGCCTCTATCTAACATCAACTGAGCCGTTTTCGGGACTGCCAAAGGATCGCTGATACCCCAATCAGCACTACTATCTACAATGATGCGATCTTGCCCATACTTGCGGACAACTTCTACCATCCTGGCGTTACCCATCTTCGTCTGTGGGTAAATCGTAAAAGCTGCCCAAAAACCCCTTCCTAATACTTCCTCAACGGTTTCTTCGTTGTTGTGATCAATAACTACTTGTGAGGGATCTAACCCATATTCAATGCAGCGATCCATACTTCGACTAGCACCCGCCTTCTTATTCCGATGAGGGGTATGAATTAGCACCAACATATCGAGTTCTTTGGCTAATGCTAACTGTTGACAAAAGTACTTATCTTCTGCTTCTGTCATGTCGTCATAGCCAATTTCGCCAATGGCAACAACTCCCTCTTTACACGCATAAAGTGGTAGCAGTTCTATAACTTCTGCTGCTAGTGCTTCATTGTTAGCTTCTTTCGGATTTAGACCAATTGTGCAGTAATGTTGGATGCCAAACTGACTAGCACGAAACCGTTCCCAGCCCACAAGGCTACTGAAGTAGTCTTTAAAAGTGCCAGCGTTGGTTCGCGGTTGTCCTAACCAAAAGGCTGGTTCAATAACGGCGACAATGCCATATTCTCGCATTACTAAGTAATCGTAAGTAGTGCGCGAACACATGTGAATGTGAGGATCAATAAACATCATAAGTAATTCAAAATTCAAAATTCAAAATGAAAAACCCGGTATCAGCAAATATCCTGGCTGTTGACTGTATACGGTTTCAATGTGGAATGGCTTGCTGTTGCTGAATGATGGATAATTTCATTTGCAGACTGACAGGCGTTAGCGTAGCTCGCCGCAGGCATCGCGGCTAAAACTGCTCCAAGTCAGATTACCTTGTTGAATGGATGACTGTAAATCTGGGTAACGAGAAAGTAATTCTTGTGCTTGGGGTAAAGGAGACTCAGCACAAGCTAACGCTGCTGCTTCTTGCTCGTGTATATCCCCATTAGCCAGTACTTTTTCTAAATCTGTGATGATTGCGTTATCCGCAAACCGCCCTACCGATCGCCAAAGTTCTGGCGTAACTGAGCGTTTAGCTGCCCAACGTTCATGGGCATAGTCTGCTAACATCCTCGCCAATTCTGGGTTAGCACGTCGATCCAGTCCCCAAATTAGATGCAACGGACTGCCAACAAACACAGCCTTCAGCACCATCTGATTCCAAGCAGCATTGTCTAAATAATCTGCTGGATAAGGGTTACGTAGTGCTATGGCTTGAAATACATTACTCATATTGCTGCGAATTCCCTCAGCAGCACGATGGCGATGTAACTCTGGATGTGGTAGTAGCGGCAAACTTTGATAAAGGACAACTAACTCCCCCATATCGGCAGTGGAGAAGAATTTATCAAGCGATCGCACATAGCCCTCAGCATCATCGTGAGGCAAAGCTAGAAGCAAGAGTGTGCGACCTGCTTGATCTACACTCCAATGACCAGGATACCAACCGGGAATCACATCCTGCGCTGCTTCCAAGTCTTGGAATGTTAGCTGCAAATCCTGTTTACCTAGATAACGCGGTACAGCACTAAAAGCCGTAAAAAACACTCGTTCAGCAGCGCCGCTAGCAATCTGTGCCTGCTTTTGTTCCAGCCAAGCAAAAGCTTTCTCTGAAAGAGACTTTAACAGCCAGTGATGCAGTAACTTGTTTACTTTACTCATGATGAATTTCAGGAGAAGTTGCCCAACTTTTTTGTGACAACTAAGTATAAAATCTAGCACTAAACTTGATACTTTGTGATTAAAGCAGCTACATAACGTACTACTGAGTTCATAACTTTACTGAATCTATAAAATTCTCCCGATTTTAAAGAAGATACTGTAAAGATACCATTTTCATTAGACAAATCCTAAAATTATCTTACGTAAAAATTTAAAATCTTATGTAATGATGATATTTATTGCAACCTTAAGATATAAAATCTAGGCATCAATAAAATTGTAAATTAATGTTATTTTAATCCTCCTGTTTGAGGGTAAAATCACTTCAAAAGTATGATGGTTTGAGTAGATAAAATTATCTAAACAATCATTTTAAATTGAAGTGTTAAATGTATTTACCCTGATAATTTTACTGTCAATCTTAATTGCAGTATTAGTTCTATTTACAGTTACTTTAAAAGTAATAATATTTAAATGGCTATTAAACAAAAAACCGCTCTTAATCTGCAACCAATTAACCAATGTGTCCGCGTAAGCTTCAACTATGATGTTCACTTCACTAAAGGCTTGTTTCAGTTAGATAATCCTTTACTCGCACAAGTGATTGCTACAGATGGGGAGACAACCCCAAAACAAGTGCTAGCAGTGGTAGATGCAGGGTTGTTACAGTACCAGGATGGGTTGCTAAAAAAATTATCAGTCTATGCCCAATATTATGAAGATGTACTAAGGCTGAGTGGTGAGCCGATAGTAGTTCCGGGTGGAGAAGCAGTCAAGAACGATTCTAGATTTATAGATCAAATTCATCAGCAGATTAATGCAGCTGGATTATGCCGTCACTCCTACGTCTTAGCGATTGGAGGTGGAGCCGTGCTAGACATGGCAGGATACGCAGCAACAACGGCTCACCGAGGAATTCGGCTGCTACGAGTACCGACAACAGTATTAGGGCAAAACGATTCGGGTGTAGGGGTAAAGAACGGAATCAATGCCTTCGGCAAGAAAAACTTTTTGGGTACATTCATGCCACCTTATGCTGTCTTGAATGACTTTGATTTTATTACTAGCCTTGATGATCGAGATTGGCGATCGGGTATTGCAGAAGCGGTGAAAGTGGCGCTGATTAAAGATGCAGATTTCTTCGATTTCATTATGACTAATGCCGAGAAATTGGCTAATCGAGACATGGACATAATGGAAAGGCTGATCTATCGCTGTTCCCAATTGCACTTAGAGCATATTGCTGGTAGCGGCGACCCCTTTGAAATGGGTTCATCGCGTCCTTTGGATTTCGGACACTGGGCTGCTCACAAACTAGAGCATTTAACCAATTACAGCCTACGTCATGGTGAAGCTGTAGCAATCGGCATTGCTTTGGATACGACCTATTCATATTTAACAGGAAAACTGTTGCAATCTGAGTGGCACAGGGTTATGAGCACACTCAAGAAATTAGGTTTTACCTTGTACGTATCAGCACTGACAGAACAATTAGATCAACTAGATCATCCGCATTGTCTATTTAGGGGGCTTACCGAGTTCCGTGAACACTTGGGAGGAAAATTGACAATCACCCTTCTCCAAGGAATTGGGCAGGGTATAGAAGTTCACCAAGTGGATTTATCTTTGTATAAAGATGCTATTTTAATGCTGCAAAATTGGGAACTTTTACATTAAGCAGCAAGAAGGCTCACACTGACCCTACGGGTTCAGTGTTGAGATGAATTGCGCGTGAGTTGACGACAGTCTTCTGACCGATATTGAGTGTAAGCTCTCATGAGGTCAGTGGACAACGTGAAACTTGTACCTATTGATTATGTGATTAAGTTTCCTGGTAATTTGGGGATAGTTAAAACTGTGTTTCACAAAGAATGACCAAATGCAAAATTCACGACTGTAACTATATCCAAAAATGCAGATGGTAGATACTACATCTCTATTCTGTTCACCCAAGAGTTCTGATGCACCCTGGAGTGTCCATATAAAGATAAATCCTCATCTCCCTTATCTCCTCAACCCCCCTTGGTGTTCACAATGAAAACCTCGATTCTCCCAAGCTTGCATATCTACTTGGGTAAGCCTTGTTACATTTGAGCACTGCGGTTGAATAATTTGACTTAAAATCGCCCAAAATAAGCTGCGTGTTACATCTAATCCAGTTTTGACCCAAGATTCACGATTACCAGGAATACCTAACTCCTGAACAATCTTTGGCTCTACCCAAATACCATGAGCACCTAAAAGAATCTGTGCCATCCATTTAGCTCTGGGTAAATGACTTGGTGAGGTAATCAACATGACTTTATGCACTCCCCAACGCCGCAGAATTGGAATACCATAATAAAAATTTTCAAAAGTAGAATTCGCGCACTTTTCTAACCAAACGTTTTGTAAACCTGCTAATTTCGACTGAAAAATTAACCATATACAGGGGTCTGGGGAACCATGAGAAATTAAAATTGGGGTTTGTGGGTATTGTTTTGCTTGTTGGGCAACATAAGTTTCTCGACTAATACTGCCACCAAGCACAAAGAAGGCATCTACAGGCTGCGAGGAAGCAAAAACTAGGGTTATAGTAGTAAAAATCAGCCAAACACCCAGGACAACATACAATCCACCACTTAGTTTTTGTAACAATTGCCACAGATTAGCAAATTTTTTTTTAATAGAAATTAATGATTTGATGGTAAATTTGCGTTTCATGACTTAGGTAATAAAAGCTGATTTAATGGCTGTCTAACAGTACTGCAATTCAGTGAACAAAGTGCTATCTTATAAAAGTAATCTAGAATGCAAACATGACGCTAATCAAAGTGTCACATATTCAGTATAGCCTTCCGGAGAAGGCTAACAAACTAAGAAATGGTTGTTAATAATGCAGTAATTTCGGCATCATTAAACAATAAAAATGATGAAGAGAGAATAGCCGAGTTTGGGGTATAAAAACTTAAAATTTTTTTGAAAGCCTGATTGCTAAACTGTCAACAACACAATTATTTCAGCTAATATACATGAACCAATCTGCGAAAAGTTACTCACCGCTCCAAGTAGCCTTGATTGGTGGAGCGATCGCCACTACTGCTACTATGTCTGTGTTCGGCCCCGCTTGGACTCGTGGTGTCCGTGCCGCTCTAGCCCTACAAGACAGCCCAAAAGCGATAGTTGACCAAGTTTGGCAACTGGTGAATCATGAATATGTTGATGGCAAATTTAATCAACAAAATTGGCAAGCAACCAGACAAAGCCTGTTGAGCAAAGACTACTCTTCTCGTGAAGAAGCTTATGCTGCAATCCGCGTAGCTTTGCAAACCTTGGGAGATCCTTACACTCGGTTCATGGACCCCCAACAGTTTGAAGCCCTGACTAGCCAAACATCCGGGGAAGTCTCAGGCATTGGCATTCGGATGGAAGTAAATGAAAAAACTCAGCGGCTGACTGTTGTCGAAGCCATAGAAAATTCTCCGGCGCTGAAATCTGGGATCAAAGCAGGCGATGAAATTTTAGCCATTGATGGCAAACCCACTCTTAAAATGAAAGTGGATGATGCTTCCAAGCTGATTCGCGGCAAAGCAGGTACTCCCATCAAGCTACGGCTGGGACGGAAAGGGCAAAATGCCTTTGATTTGAAGCTGACGAGAGCAAATATTGAAGTGCCAACGGTACTTTATACCCTCAAGCAAGAAGGGAATCGCCGCGTTGGCTATATCCGTTTGCGGGAATTTAGCGCCCACGCCGCAGAGCAAATGCAACGAGCTATCCGCGATTTGAACAGTAAGAAAGTTGATTCTTATGTCTTGGATTTGCGGGGAAATCCTGGCGGTTTGTTGCAGGCCAGCATTGAAATTGCCCGCATGTGGTACGATAACGGCGGAATTGTCAAGACAGTAGACCGTGTAGGCGGCACTGAGGAAACTAAAGCCAATCGCACTGCTTTAACAAGTCGTCCTTTGGCGGTCTTAGTGGATGGTAATTCAGCGAGTGCTAGCGAAATCCTCACAGGGGCACTCAAAGATAATAAGCGGGCGGTAGTCGTAGGTGGTCAAACCTTTGGCAAAGCCTTAGTGCAGTCAGTTCATCAACTCGCAGATGGTTCCGGCTTGGCAGTTACCATTGCCCATTACTACACCCCGGCAGGAACCGATATTAACCATAAAGGGATTACGCCAGATATCAAGCTAGACTTGACAGAGGCACAAGAGCGCCAGTTGGCTTCTAATCCAGATTTAATCGGAACTAAGAGCGATCCGCAATATGCCCGTGCGATCGCAATTCTATCAAATAACAACTTTGCCCAACCACCGGCAAATCAGCCGACTCGACCGATGAGCCGCGCCGATAACCTGAAATTTTAGATTGATGCGAGTGATATAGTAGTATTCCCAAATCCAGATTTTTGGAGTTATAAAAACTGCCTGATATTACCGTTATAGGGTTTTGGTTTGGGAATACTAGCTACTAATCCCAAACCAAAATCTCAGATTTATGAATCATCAGCCAGTTGATACAACCACCGCCACCAGCTTTTTACCAATGGTGTCGGTGGTTGTTCCTATTTATAACGGTGAGGCGGATTTACCAGAGTTAATCAATTGTCTGTTGTCTCAAACCTACCCAAAAGAACGGGTAGAGTACTTGTTGGTGGACAATAATAGTAGCGATCGCACTCTCATCATCCTCAAAACATCTGCCGAAAATTATCCCATCAGAATCCGCCCGTTGAGCGAAAATCAAATTCAAAGCTCCTATGCTGCTCGTAATACCGGGATTCGCGTCGCTACGGGTGAAATCATAGTTTTTACTGATGCAGATTGTCGTCCACAACCACAATGGTTAAACGCATTAATCCAGCCTTTTGTCAACCAAGAAGTGGTGATTGTCGCTGGTGAAATTTTGGCACTACCAGGCACAACTCTGCTAGAACAACACGCAGACCGTCAAGAAACTTTGTCGCAAAAGCATACCCTTAAACATTCCTTTCGTCCCTATGGTCAAACTGCTAATTTAGCGATTCGACGCATTGCCTTAGAAAAAGCAGGTTTATTTCGTCCCTATCTTACTACTGGTGGCGATGCCGACATTTGCTGGCGAATTTTGGGGGAAAATATCGGGTGTTTGGAATTTGCCCCAAATGCGATCGTTCAACACCGCCACCGCGGTACACTTCAAGAACTTCAAAGTCAATGGCGGCGCTATGGACGCTCAAATCGCTATCTGCACGAACTGCATGGTGTCGATTTAATGCGAGAGATGACAGCCAAAGAATACGGCTATCGATTGGCTCGTTGGTTATTCAAGGAAGTACCAAGAGATATTAAAAAGGCGTTGGCGCAGCCCGCCGCAGGCATCGCGGGTAAAGCTACCCTTGTAGATTTATTTAATACTCCCATTGGTTTGTTCACTGCTAGGGCGCGTGCTGCTGGGCAAAGAGAGGCCAAGCTGCCAGAAAATGCCAAGATAATTGATCGACTGTAAAAATATTAATAAGACTTGAGGCAAAATCTCCTTGTTAAAGGTAGGCAAACTTCCGCCAAAGTTTACTAGGCAGCTAAGTAACAAAAAACAAACGCTCTTGTCAGCCCAAAAGCATCGCCTGAAACCCTTATTTTTCGTTAAGATCACAAAAGTGAATATATCTTAATAAGTATTTAAAAAACTAGGCACAGCAAATATACTGTTATGATAAAGTTTTAAAGTTGAGCAGTTGTATTTAATAAAGTAAAAATTTCAGCAGGTAGGGCTTGCTCCAAGTTTGTACTTTGGTCATTAATGGACAAGTTTGTAGTAATGAATAGGGTGAAGAGTTGATTTGAGCGTGCACAAATTTGATTGTTCCCTCATCATTGATAGATAAGTTAGTAAATCAAGAAAACAAGTTCTGCCATATTTATTGACAACGCGTCCGCTCTTGCAATTAACCCGCTCCTTGCCTGCTCCGAGGAAGGAATAGGGTTTGTCTCTCCTAATCTCTTCATTCACAGCTACGCTTCATAGTTTTGTGAGTTGAGCAACATGAACGTGGATGGATTTAGCCAACAGATAGAAAAATTATGCTCACAGATACAGGAACTATTGCAATGCAATGTAACTAATCTAAACTCACAACAGGAGATCATAAAAGAGGCTTTCGAGGAACTTCACACTGCAATGGAAGAACTATTGACAGCCTCCGAAGAGTTACAAATAACACGAGCGGCAGTAGAGAAAGAACGCCAGCGTTACCAAGATTTGTTTGAGTTCGCTCCAGATGGTTACTTGGTAACTAATACTACTGGGACAATCCAAGAGGCTAACCATGTAGCAGCAACCTTGCTTGGTGTACACCAAAAGTATCTAGTAGGTAAACCATTAATTCTTTTTATTGCTCAACAAGACCGCCAGTCCTTTAGCTTTCAGATAAACAATTTCCAGGAGCTACGGAATTGGGAAATTAACCTACAACCACGGGGAGGAGAGCCTTTCCCTGCTAGTGTTAAAGCGTCTACAGTGTACGATTTACAGGGCAAGCCGGTTGGCTGGCGTTGGCTTCTGTTCAACATCAGTGAACGCAAACAAACTGAAGAAATGTTGCACCAAGCTTACAGTGAGTTAGAAATACGAGTAGCAGAACGGACAGCGGAACTGGTAAAAACAAATCAGAAATTGCTAACTGAAATTACAGAGCGTAAACGAGTCGAATCACAACTGCTGCACCTTGCGTTTCACGATGCACTGACAGGTTTACCGAACCGCGCTGCATTTATGAACCGCCTAAGACGTGCAATCGATTATTCAAAACGGCATTCAGATTATCTATTTGCTGTACTATTTATCGACCTCGATCGATTTAAGCTGATCAATGACAGTCTGGGACACATCAAAGGAGACCAATTTTTGCTTGCTATTGCAAATAAGCTAGAAGTATGTGTACGCTCCATAGATACAGCCGCACGGCTTGGGGGAGATGAATTTACAATCCTGCTTGAAGGAATCCAAGATGTGTCAGATGCAATCAAAGCGGTTGAGCGGATTCAACAGGAACTGGCGTTACCCTTTGAGCTTGACGGACAAGAAGTGTTCACAACAGCAAGTATTGGTATTGCGTTGAGTTCAACAGTAGACTATGAACAGCCAGAAGACCTGTTGAGGGATGCTGATACGGCAATGTACCAAGCCAAGATGTTGGGCAGAGCGCGTTATGAGCTATTCAACTCAGATATGTATGCTAATGTTCTGGCAAAATTGCAGCTAGAGTCAGAGTTGCGCCGAGCAATTGAACGCCTTGAGTTTCAAGTTTATTACCAACCAATTGTTTCGCTCACCAAAGGCTCTATTTTAGGTTTTGAGGCTCTGTTACGCTGGCAGCATCCAGAGCGTGGTTTGCTTAATCCAGCAGATTTTATTCCCCTGGCAGAAGAAACTGGACTAATTTTCTCCATTGGCAACTGGGTATTGCATGAAGCCTGTCACCAGATGCAAGCTTGGCGAATGTGCCATCATTCCAACTTCTTAGAAAAAATCAGTGTTAATCTCTCCCTCAAGCAATTTTCCCAGTCGGATTTGATTGAGCAGATTGGGCAAATTTTGCATTCAACTGGTCTTGATGCTGGCACTCTAGTGCTAGAGATTACTGAAAGTGTAATTGAGGAAAATGGCGATAAGGCAAATGCCGCACTCTTAAAACTTCGAGAGATGGGCATTGAGTTATCAATTGATGACTTTGGTACGGGCTACTCCTCATTAAGTCGTCTTTATAACTTTCCGATTAGTGTGTTGAAGATTGACCGTTCTTTCATCAGCCCGATGGGCGCTAATAGTCAAAATTTAGAAATCATTGAGATAATTGTCACATTGGCGCATAAGCTGGGTGTGGATGTGCTCGCCGAAGGAGTAGAGACAAAAGAGCAACTAGGACTTCTAAGAAAGTTGAACTGTGAATATGCTCAGGGAAATTTTTTCTCTGTCCCATTAAATAGTTCAGCAGCGGAAGCATTAATTATGGCAAATCCTCGGTGGTAAGGGTTATTTAAAAAAAATTGTGTCCTACCCTGCGGGAAGCCACTTCTCTACGAGACGCTCCGCGAACGTGTCTATGTGTCTTTCTCTAACGAGACGCTGCGTTAATAGCAGCCCATCATAAAAGCTTTCGGGACGGTAGAGGCGAATTCAGGTTGTTCAATGCCTACCAACTTTCGCTAAATTGGAAAAAGGAAAACTCAAGGGAATTTTAAATGTCAGCACAATTGTTACTGGTGGATGATGAACCAGGAATACGGGAAGCCGTGAAAGACTATTTGCAAGAGAGCGGTTTCAGCGTTCAAGTCGCCAGTAACGCCGTTGAAGGTTGGGAATGGATGCAGATGAATACACCTGACTTAGTGATTTCCGATGTCATGATGCCCCAGGTGGATGGCTATCAGTTCCTCAAGCAACTGCGAGAAGACCCCCGATTTCAAGCACTGCCGGTAGTGTTTTTAACTGCTAAAGGTATGACAGGCGATCGCATCCAAGGCTATCATGCTGGTGTTGATGCCTATCTTCCCAAACCCTTTGACCCAGATGAGTTAGTGGCTATAGTCGAAAATTTGCTAGCCCGCCGCGCCGCTAAAACTCCAACTACGGGAGATGAGGTTGAAACCCCTGATCTTGCTGAATTGGCCAATCAGATTGCCCAAATTAAGGCATTGTTAACTCAAAGAAATGCTATTTCCCAATCGCCAGCCCCTTTCAAAATTGATTTGACTCCCAGAGAACAAAGTGTTCTAAATTTGGTCGCTGAAGGATTGATGAACAAAGAAATCGCCCGTCGCTTAGAAACCAGTGTCCGCAATGTAGAAAAGTACGTCAGCCGTTTGTTTAGTAAAACTGGCACCAATAGCCGTACAGAGTTAGTTCGTTTTGCTTTAGAACACGGTCTAGCTAAATAGAGAGTCTTTGGGCTGCGGGGCATTGGGCATGGTTATTCACCTTGTCCCCTTGTCCACTTGTCTTTGATGCTCTCCCTGCCTCTTCTCTCCCCGCCTTTCCCACTCTTTGCGTCCTCTTCGTCAAATAAATCTTCTTTTGATTGTGGGTAAGTGGTAATAGGTAAGTGGCTGCTAAACCATAACCTATTACCAGTAATAGATAAAACATAAGTATTTCAGCAAATCAGGCACTTAGCTAAAGCAAAAAGCTAAAAGTAAGGTTATTTATTTTTACTTTGGTCTTTTAGGTTTTCATTGGATTCGCGCCTGTTGTCCAATTCCCCATCTGTAAAGACACAGGGTTTTGTTCTTCCTGTAATGTTTTGATAAAAACTCGGTAAAATGCACCCGGCTGAATTTGCTCTTAGATTCTACCAGTACCCTTTGCTACAAAGTTTTTAATAGAGGAAACAATTCCTGGGACTTTGTGCTGCTAAATAAGACTTTCACAAAGTAGAAATCACAATATTTTATGAATTCTACTTGCTGCTTAGTTTTTATTGCAACGATGCATGGGATCAACATTTGATTTGATGCCCAATTCATGTTTTTTCACTACTTAAATCATACCTTTAAGCTTGTGGATTTTCAGCAGCATTACGCAAGCGCATTAGCTGGCGTCGCATTTGAGGTGAGGCTTTAAACTCAGATACTTCCTGCGCTTTCACGGACGCTTGCAGCGTCTCTAGAAAGTCATCAGAACCCTCAGTTAAAGCATCAAGTAGCACCTGTAAGAGTTGCTCGCGATCGCCCAGTAGACTCTTTTCCTCAATCAACCGAAATTTGAGATGGATTTCGCACTCATAAACACCTACTTCGAGATTATTTATCTGGCGTGGTAATGCTTTGGAGTTCATAGCTATTGAGATTCCTTTACTTGGTGGTCATGAGGGTAAGGAGGTAGATGTCCAGCAAAATTCTTTATATCTTTTTTGAATCCAAAGTGCTTGAATTAAGAATTTTTCTTCATCAATCACCTTTGTATTCCATTTCACTCTCCTGTGTTTTATTTTCAAGCTAGATTTTCACTGTCTAGATTTTGGTGTTCCTGTGCCAGATGTAGCTTATGGTAAGCCATAACTATTATTCAGTTTTTAAGATTCTACACAATAAAGTTTCTGTAAGAAGTTGTTCGACCTTTTTAAAGGTTTTTACATCAACTTTATGTTAACGTCAAGAACAGTTTGACTTGTTACTTTAAATTTGGTGTTTATACGTAAGTAAAACCGCTTAATTTTTTTCAGTTTATTAAAGCCAGAGGTAGATGTAGCGGTATTCAGTAAAATTACTTGGTGTACGTTTTTTTCAATAGAAAATTCTGGAGAAATTGATCGGCATAATTATTAAGGTAAAAATTTATGTTCCTCATAACAAAATGTACACAGATCAAATTATTCCTACCAAGTGCTTCACCCTACTGCGTTTTGCGCTTGATTGAGTACAAAAATTTTAGCCGTAGGTAAGATTAGTACACCGCTTTGACTTGTTTATATACCCCAAATGAAAACACCTAGTCAGCAATTTTTACAGAAAAATATTTGGACTACTGTCAGTACTAGTAGATCGTTTTGTCTTCAACTCCTAACAGAAGTAGTAAGTTAAACAGTACAGATGATATTTTTACTTATGCCCATTCAATATACCCTTTTGAAATTGCGTTCAAAGCTTGTAAATTGAGAGCATTCAAGCTCAGATATAGCGTTTACAATAATTTCAGTGTAATCCACCCAAATCTTACACCCTTTTATGGATAACCCGATGCTGCTCAAGTCCACAACCCGGCATGTCCGCATTTTTGCAGGTGAAATTAACCGGGATGGCGAACTGGTTCCTAGTGAACAGGTCTTAACGTTAGATATTGACCCAGATAACGAATTTAACTGGAATGAAGATGCGCTGCAAAAAGTTTATCGAAAATTTGATGAACTAGTAGAAGCATCTAGTGGCGCAGACCTCACAGACTATAACTTACGCCGTGTTGGGTCAGACTTAGAGCATTATCTGCGATCGCTCCTGCAAGTCGGCGAAATCAGCTACAATCTCTCTGCCCGCGTTACCAACTACAGCATGGGAGTTCCCCAAGTTGCAATTGACGACAAACAATAAGCAAATGAGTTAGTAGCGAAGCGATCTGGCTGAACCTTTCTGACAATTCAGGTCATCTGGAAAAGTCCACGAAAAATCTAACCCCCTTCCCGCATCGGGAAGGGAGAAAATTCAAGTCTTGCTCTTTGTCGGAGAAAGGTTTCCAGATATCGTGAAAAGTCAGATGAACCTTTCTGTGCCAACTTACAGCTATTTTGATTAGTATCTCGTTCCCAGCAAGAGGCTGTAAATGCCCTCTGTGAGGCTTTGCGACCTCCTCAAAGAGCATTTCCTTCTTAGAGCCTGGAAACGAGATTACGAGATTTTTAAAGCCACTTCATGCGTCAGGTACTTTTGCTAAAAGTGTATTTAGTTATCTTAATTCTTAATTAAAGTTAATTGTTGCTATCCTACTTATAAACTAAATAAATACCAAGATTATCTGTCTCTTGATGATGGGGTAATTCAGTAAAAGCAAATAGCGCACTACGCTTGGGTTATGCTTTGGTAACAGGGTTGGAGTTCGTTGCTTTGGCGATGAAGAGTCACAGAGCAATAGAGGCTATGATGAGGCTGTAGGGTTGACTTAGGAGCGTATTCTTTGGATAAGTAAGTATTAGCACCTGCTGATATCCGCCAGCTAAAATCATCATCTAAAGTCTGGGTATGTCAAGTTTAAGAAAGATGAGCGGTCTAGATTGTCCCTAATAATGCTGTTAAAGAAATTGCCAATCGCTGATCGGTGCGAAAACTATGGAAAATGACGCGGCAACGCTCTACTGTCCAAATGAAAATTGTCAGGCTGCCAACCCCCTGACTCACAAGTTTTGCCAGCGATGTTCCACGCCCTTACCCAAAAATTACCTCTGGGCTGTGGTAGATGGCCCGAGTGTGGGTAGTCCTGGAGAAATATTAGCCGATCGCTATTTAGTCCTTGATAAATTTGTTCTCTTAGATACGAAGCCTGGTTTATTAGCGCTAACACCTGAGTTAGATAATTTACAACCTCTAAAAGCTTACCTGCGACTGATTCCCTACCGTTTACACGTACCGCAGGTATATGGAATACTTTTTCTCGCTGATGGTCCCTCCCAGCGAGAAATATTACTCTTAGAAAAACCGCCACTATTAGTAGATGACAGCATCCAACAAGTGCATTTGGGCAGCGAGTTAACGGTCGCTTGGCGTGATGCGACATCGATGCGCCAACTAAATTGGTTATGGCAAATAGCTCATCTATGGCAACCTCTTGTGAGTGAAGGTGTTGCCTCTAGCTTGCTTGACTCATCTGTATTACGGGTAGAAGGATCATTAGTACGTTTATTGGAATTGCGTTTCGACGCTGCAAAATCACCAGAATTGACCCAATTAGGTGAATTCTGGCAGCAGTTAGTTAGTTATTCTAAACCAGCCATAGTTGAATTTGTTGATCAGGTTAGCCTTTCCTTAATTCAGGGGAAGATTAATTCAACCGATCAATTAATCGGAATTTTAGATAGCGGACTGGCACAATTAGGGCGATCGCAAACACCTACGATCAAAATTATCACCAAAACCGACACTGGGCCAAGTCGCCAACGTAACGAAGACGCTTGTAGCCCTCCCAGTGGAACTCTGGTGAGCAAACCACCCCAGCCAACAGCCTTAGCAATTGTCTGTGATGGCATCGGTGGACACGAAGGTGGCAATGTCGCATCAAATTTAGCCATTGAAACGATCCAGCAACAGGTACAGCAACTAACAAAAGTTCCCTACGACCACATAGACCCTTCATTGCTGCTTAATGACCTAGAAAAGGCAGTGGCAATTGCCAATGACAAAATTAGTCAGCGCAATGACAGTGAAAATCGCCAAGGGCGGCAGCGAATGGGCACAACTTTAGTCATGGCATTGCCTGTTGCTCACGAAATGTACATTACCCACGTTGGCGATAGTCGTGCTTACTGGATTACCCGCCACGGCTGTTATCAAGTTACCCTCGATGATGATGTTGCTTCCCGTGAGGTGCGGCTAGGCTATGCCATTTACCGCGAGGCTGTACAACAAAGTGCTGCTGGCTCTCTCGTCCAGGCTTTGGGCATGGGGCCCAGCACTTCATTGCATCCCACATCAGCACGGTTTATGCTCGACGAAGATGCTGTTTTTCTGCTGACATCCGATGGTTTGAGTGATTTTGATCGGGTGGAGGAATACTGGGAAACAGAAATTTTGCCGATTTTAGTTGGGGAAGCAAATATAGCGAATGTTGCGGATAGATTAATCGAAATCGCTAACACTAAGAATGGACACGATAATGTCACCATCGCTTTAGTCCACTATCAAGTCCAATACTGGGAACCAGAAATCACCATCAAAGCCATCATTCCAGAAAGTTATTCTGCCAAAACTGTTGATTTTGCATCCAGAACGACAGATGCGACACTTTTAGGCAGCCCAAACCACAAAACTCAGGTGATTCCAGACACTGAGCCTGCTAAAACGCGCAGTTTACCGCTACAGTGGATTGTTCCGTTAATATTTGTGGTAGCAGCAGGTTCTTTAGGATTATTCGTCAAGCAACTGCGATCGCCATCAGGAGCCTTGCCAGTTTTTTCCAATCCATTACAAACTCAAAACCCTGCCATAGAAGCGACACCCGCACCGCGATCCCTTGCTAATCTTTCTCCTGGCTGGGTAATTAAAACCAACAATCCAATCTCCTTGGGAAACAACCAATCACTTCCCCCTGGAGCTTTTTTAGAAGTTATCAACACAAAACCAAATCCCAACCCTGCTTCTGTTAATTTTTCGGTGTCTATGCGAGTCTGTGGCAATAAAAGCACGGAAACTCCAGCGAATACTAATAATCCAGCAGTAATTTCCTCAGTTCCACCTAATTCAAAACCTTTGCCGGAAACAGTATTGCTGGACTTATCCCAACTGAAACGCTTTGGTGTAACGGTTTTACAACCAGATGCACCAAGTCCATGTAGAACCGTCACGCAACCGCCAGTTAATCAATCACCTGACACTAGTCCAACTTAATCAAATACTCGATAAACTGGTAAAAACCTGGAATAATAACAGTAACAATCAGAGTAAAAAACTTACAAGGTAAAAAAGTAGAAAATTTTTACTTTGGAGAATTGTTATTTGAAATTATTTGTTTTAGTTTTTATTTTTATGAATCCATGCCATCCCTGAATTTGGCGATCGCCCGTCTCTTAAACACTGGCACTGACAATTTCGCCATTTGGGTGGTCAAGGCTCCCTATCCCAGTGGCTACGTTTTGCGTGACTGTGTATGGCCTGTGGAACTCAATCAAGTCTGGCAAGAATGGCAACAGATGTTTGCTGGTCATAGTCGCTTAGATATTTCTCCAAGCTCAACATCTCAAAAGTCCAACCCATTCCCCATAGATTGGATTTCACCCCCTTCAAGTCAGACGACTGGCCCTTACAGCAGTCGTCTGATGCAATATTTGGGAATGAATTTATGGCGCTGGGTATTCGAAGGGCAAATTCTTGGTAGCCTAGAACGCAGTCGCGGGATTGCGATGGGTCAGCATACACGTTTGCGCTTTCGCCTGGAAATTCGTGACCCGGATCTAATCGCTCTCCCTTGGGAAATTATGCAGCGTGAGCCTGGTCAATCAGCTATGTCTCTCTCCCAAGATTTGCTATTTAGTCGCACCAGCAGCGAAGTTGACCCCTTACCGTATTTGCGAACTGACCAGGCTTTAAGTATCCTGCTGGTTTTAGGTCATGATGATAAGCTGCAACTAGAACAAGAAGCTGCTATATTACAGCAAGCTCTTGCCGATACGGCTGTGGGTGGTAATTCCCAAAGATATGCACCTTGTATAGTAAATCAACTCCTACAACCAACGCCACAAGAGTTAATTCAAGAATTAGAAACCAAAGCATACAACGTTTTCTTTTACGCTGGACATGGTTTGCCAGACCCAGACGGAGGATTACTGTTTTTGCGGCCAAACATGCCCCTGAATGGGATAGAATTGGCGCAAGTATTGACCCGTACAGGTGTGAAACTAGCAGTTTTTAATGCCTGTTGGGGCGCACAACCAGCCGCTATCAATCATCAAGCTATACCTGCCAGCAGTTTAGCAGAAGTTCTGATTCGTCATGGTGTGCCTGCGGTTTTGGGAATGCGCGATGAAATCGCAGACCACGAAAGCCACAGTTTTATTCAAGCTTTTACCCAAGCTTTGCGATCGCACAAGCCAATTGATGAAGCCGTAGCCCAGGCTAGGCAAGAATTATTAACACTGTATAAATTTAATCAACCTGCTTGGACTTTGCCTGTTCTCTATCTGCATCCAGATTTTAATGGCGAACTCATTAAAAATCTGGATGAAGGGATTACGGAACTACCAGATACAGCCATTCCTGATATAGGTTCCCCGCTTCCTACTGCAACTTTACGATCGCTCACTCCAAAAGGTAAAACTTGGTTGTTGCGTTATGGAGTCACCCGCATCGGTCGCACGAAAGATAATGATATTGTCATTCCCGAACCATCTGTATCCAAACGTCACGCCGAAATCTTTTGCCGCAATACTCTTACTGATGCTACATTGGTGCGAACTTATTATTTGCAAGATTTTTCCACCTACGGGACAACTTGGTTTTTAGGCCCTAATGGTTGGCAACAAATCCTCCGAGAGGAAGTCCCATTGAAATCGGGAATGCAGTTAAAGTTTGGAAGTGCCAGAGGTGAAACCTGGGAGTTTCTGATTGAAGACTCCTAGCAGAGCTATTGCATAAATCGATTTAAATCTTTAGATCAGCTTTTCAAATCTGTTTTTCCCGAAGAAAAAATCAAATGTTTTTGCGGAAATCTCTTCTTGGAAATTGTAGCTGTCAATACCACCAAATAATCATAAGGTAAGAAAAAATGGCGAATAAAATTAACGGCTCAGACACTTTCTCTTCTTTGCCATCTCAAGTAGATTTAGAATTATTGGAAGCGTTACTGGAACCAGACGATGCTACCTATCCCTGGAATCCAGCTGATGAAGAATCAGAAGCTTATTTTCAGGAATTAGAACAACAGTTCGGAATGCAAGATTTGCTTGAGGAAGAACTGATAACGCGATCGCAAGATTTTTACAGCCATCTAGACACACTTTGGTCTGGTATCTCCCTTGGGGAGAGCTATAATCACAATCCCCAACAAGCACTAGCGCTTAACCTTCAAGAAAAATTATGTAGTACTTTTGCAGCGTGTGTGCCTCAAGCATTGCTCAACACCATCGCCACCAAAGCTACTGAAATTTTTGCTGCCCAGCAATCAATCGGTGAACAACTGGTTGAGTGTGTTCAGACAGTACTACCAACTTGGGGGACAGAGGATCTTTTAGTTTTGGCTCGTCCTTTTACTTACGCTATGCGAAGTAGCGAATCGCAAAACGGGGCATCTGCCATCAGTAATCTTAAAAATAGCGAGTGGACAGCTTTATCAGAAGTAGAGAAAGCGAAGGTTACTTTAGCGATCGCTTCCTATGCTTTTACTCAACTCAACAAGTCTCAGTCGGAATCATAAATAGGGAACAGGTGACAGGTGACAGGAAATAGAAAAAGTAGAGAAAGCTAAAATTTTTATCTGCTGTGTTCGCGTAGCCCGCGTTTTGTGTTCACTCTGTTCAGAGGCGTCTCTTGCAAAGATGTTGGTTTGCCTTCCACTGAGGGGCAAAGAAAGAGTCGAAAATCAAGACTTTTGCAAGAAGTTTTATGATCTTTATTTTTTAGGTATAGTTACCCAGAGTAGATTTACGGTACGCTGATTTTCTAATTAGGCCATCTATCCCAAGAGATAAATATTTAAGAGCCATTGGGCATTGGTTGTTCTCCTTCATCTCCCCATCTCTTATTTTGGGCCCAGAAATCGGGTAGCAAAATTTTGCGATCGCGTTGGTGACAGCGCCCGTGCCTTGAGAATTGCCGCCATCAAAAAGGCGTAAGATAATACCCCAACAACTACCAACAGTAAGGCATTGATTGATCCTGTAGCATTCCACAAAGCGTGGAGAGCAGAGGCACTAAGATAACCAATAGAGAGAATTTGCCAACTTCTACTGGGTTTAAGGACAGCCAACCCGATAAAATAACCCAAGTAGCCACTATAAGCCATGTGTCCGGCTACAGAGCCTAAAATTCGCGGAATTAGTAGTTGTAAACCCGCCAGTTGGCCAGCAGCGCCTATACCCACCTGTTGCGTGACATTTTGAGTGATATCTGGCACGTATTGTCCAAGTGTTTCCAATAGAGTGAAGCCCACAGCAGAAGCCGTTCCCAGGAGAATACCATCTAGAGGTTCCAAGACTCCAATACGTTCTCGCCAAGGTGAAGGTAATCCACTGCCGATAAAATATGCGCCGATTACAGGTAATGCCTTGAGTAATTCCTCCATCAACCCAGCACCAAAAAACATCCGCACCAGCAACTCTGTGAACGTAATAGATTCTTGGGGTGAGGGCAAGTTTCCAGGTAGGACGGTGCGAAACACGAAGATAAATAGATCCAACAGCGGACTGAGCAAAATCAGCGTTGTACTCAATGCCGCAGCCATTAGCACCCACCAAGGCTTCTGTTTACCGCAAAGTTGGTAAACGAAATAGTAGGCAGCGAAGGCAATGTAAGTTGCTACGATAACTTGATTAGCTTGGGGTTGACCGACTGTAGCAAACATTAACACTACAAAGATTACGGTCAGTATTCCCGGTATGAGGTAAGCTTTACGAGTTAAATCTTTACCAGTGGAAATAATGGGAAAAAGCTGGGTGAAGCTAACAGAATCTGGCTGCTTTAATTGCGTGTGGCTGTGGTAATTTGTCGCGGAAGGTAATGGTGTAACTTGGTTAAGTGTCGTTGCCGGGGTGAGTGAGGTAAACTCGTACTCAAAAACGTATTGCGGCCCATCAGCACCGAGAGAAATGCGATCGCCTGGGTGCAATTCCTGACATTCATACAAGCGTTGTCCATTCAAATAAGTGCCATTAGCACTATTCAAATCACAAAGCACCCAGCTGAATTTGCTATCTGGGGATAGAGAAAGGGGACGAACCACTGCATGACGACGAGATACCATTCGGTACATCATGGCATCCAAGACAACTTGGCAGCTGGGGTCGCGTCCAATTACCATCTCTTTACTGGGGGGCAGCGAGTAGCGAGATTCTGATCCGAAAGCTGCCCCATTACCAGACACTAGCCGCAGAAATGCATTATGTCTTGCGTGTTTGCCTGTCATCGATAAGAAGTGCGTTTCTAAACTAATTCTTCACATAATTTGGCAGCAGGACTAACCTTAGCCACATTAACAGCAGCATTGCTAAATCCACTATAGCTTCACTTACTGCTAAGAAATTTAAAATTCTAAATGCAAAATTTTAAATTCTTTCACCTAATGTAAATAAGTATTCCATTTACTGAGAGTTTGTCCCAAACTTGGTTTATTAGACGGATAAATCAGATTGTATCTGTGGTGTACTCTTGACATCCTAGCTACAACTTAAACCTATGGCAATTTATCAAAAATAGTAGTTTTTACTGCATTTAGTTCTATTCCAAAAATATATAATTTTTGGTGGTCTGTTGTTAGCCAGTACGCTCTTCTCCCTACAGCCCTTTTCCTAAAGGAGACGCTACGCGTAGCAAGATCCCCCTAGGGGCTAATTGACTAAGCCGCTTCGGAGCAAGGAGTAGGGAAATAAACTGCCCTGAAGATCGAACCAAAAGATTTCCGGTATCTTGCCTCAAACAACTGTAGCCAGTTCTGGGTGTTCAATCTTAGTTCCAAGTACTGTGAGGAATTCTGCCAACCAATGAGGGTGAGCAGGCCAAGCTGGTGCTGTCACCAAGTTACCATCAACTATTGCCTCATCAACAGGGATATCGACATAAATCCCTCCAGCACTCTTGACATCTGGACTACAAGCAGGGTAGCCAGTACATCTCTTGCCTTGCAGTACATCGGCAGCTGCCAATAACTGCAAGCCATGACAGATGGCAGCAATCGGTTTATTCGTTTGGGCAAAGTGACGGGTAATTTCTAGCACCTGCTGATTCAGGCGGATATATTCTGGTGCCCGTCCTCCGGGAATGACTAAGCCATCGTAAGTTTCGGCTTTTATTTCTGCAAAGGTAGCATTTAAAGTGAAGTTGTGACCGGGTTTTTCACTATAAGTCTGATCACCTTCAAAATCGTGAACTGCTGTCCGCACCTTGTCGCCAGCTTTTTTGTCTGGGCAAACTGCATGGACAGTGTGTCCCACCATTTGCAATGCCTGGAAAGGAACCATCACTTCATAGTCTTCTACATAGTCCCCAACTAGCATCAAAAGTTTCTTTGCAGCCATATTTTTGTTACCCTCACCTATTAGTCAATAGTTGTATAAAGTAAATATTAATTTAGAGTCAGCGATGTTAGGCGTTAGCCTATATGCAAATTTTTGATACATTACATCACTAACTGGGCTGTAATGTATCATTTGAGGAGTGTAATGCTCCCTACAGATTTTTTCTGTTAATGACTATTGACTAATTAAAGCAGATTAAATTCTGCGATCGCTCTCTTAAAGTTTTTGTTTTCGTGTCCTGGGCGGCTGAGTTTAATCAAGGCAAAACGCTGTAAGGGCGTTAAAGCTTCCCAATGTTGCTGTGTCAGGGTTACACCTATTTCTTGAGCTTTTTCCTGGAGGCTAGGTGGTACAGTGCCAGAGTCAAGCCATGCAGGATGTGGCTCGATGGGCAATTTTGTAGCTGGTATACCTGTGCGTTGTAAAATTAATTGCTGGATATGTTCGCGGTAAGACTGAATTTCTGTTTCTGTAGTGCAAGGTAATTCGACTAAAGCTTGACGCTCGGCTGTAGTCATTTGATTCCAATCAGACAATTTTAGCTTGATACCACAAGTATCTAAATTGCAACGCACTTGCATGGGGATACAGCGCAGGGAATCAACAAAGTCTGCTTCAAATTCAAAGAATTCTGTCATAAGAAAGTATTTAAAATTCAATCATTCTAAATTAAGGATTTTTAATCATCCATAATTTTTTATATTTAAGTTACATAAATTATGAATTAAAAACAAGACTTAACTAGCGATCGCACATTAATGATTTGTCTAAAATACAGTTTAGGCTGCTGTTAAGTATTAAGTATACTATAGGACTAGTATTTAATTTTTGAAAAGATACGTAGGGTGCGTTAGCGACAGCGTAACGCACCATTCTTAAGGCTTTGGTGCGTTACGGCTTACGCCTAACACACCCTACAAATACTTAGATTTTTTCAGAAATCAAATATGATTCCTATATATTATCTCCCAAGTGATCAAAATAACCTATATCTAACTAAATTGTATGTCAGACAACAGCTTATTAAATATTTATTTTTAATAGTTAATTTTTGGAATTACTAAGACGAATTATCAAATAACTAATTGACAGGGCGAGAATAGCAATTCCTAAACCAATTATATCAATACCTCCAACTTTTTCTAAGTCAAGAATAATAATTTTTCTGGCCACAGCAATTAAAGATGTGACAATAACTAATTCAACTTGGAAAACATGTTTTCGTAAATAAGCTGTAATATTTTCTAAAATTTCTAAAGCAATTAAAATATTCAGAAATAGCCCAAATATTTTATACAATGTTGTGTTAAACTTTGCATAGGGCGCTGTAAATAATTCTTTAAGAATAAATACTCCTAAATCCCCGATCGCTACCAAAATTACAATTACCATGAAAATAGATAGAACTTTAGAAACTAGCACCTCTATGTTTTCAATGATGTGCATGAAGTTCTCATCTTTGGTAGCTCCTAGAATTTGCCTCAGTAACTTTTTCATCTGCTGCACCCAACTTTAAAATAAAATCCTATAGATAAATCTAGAGGATTAAAAAAAGATGATTTGTAATACTATCTGATTTTTATTCTTTCCCATAGCTCAACTCGACGCTAGTCAAACTTCTGGTTATTATAAATTTAACCTCTTTAAATATGGTAATTGCTATGGGTCAATAGTAGAGAGCCATAAAAAATGATAATCACTATTGGCTATTGATTATTGACTAAATTACCTATTGGTGATTATTAATTACCTTTTAAGCGGTACAGTTAGGAGCTTACCATTGTGAGGACTGGAGTTGATAATCTTTGGCTGTAACTTCTACAGAGATTGGTATCAGCTGCACAGCACAGGCTTTTAATTCTGGTTGCAGTGAATCGGGGCAAGATTCTGGATGGGTGAGGGCGTTGGCTTCGGCATTATCTGCCCACAGCGAACCCCAGTGCATGGGGACAAAAACTGTACCAGGCGCGATCGCTTTTGTGACTTTAGCAGGAAACTTAGCTTTACCCCGACGCGATCGCACTTCTACATACATACTATCTACAATACCTAACCGAGCAGCATCACGGGGATGAATTTCTATAAACGGTTCGGGATGCATTTTGCAAATTTTTTCAATCCGGCCGGTGCGCGTCTGCGTATGCCAATGTCCGTAAAGTCTTCCAGTAGTTAACACCAAAGGATAATCTGGGTCGGGTGGTTCTGCCAATCCCTTTGAGTAATATGCTCCAAATCGAGCGCGTCCGTCAGAGGTGTGAAAGCGCAAATCAGTATAAAGTCTTTTGGAATTTGAAGTTTGGAGTGAGGAGTTTGGAGTTGAAGATTCTAATTCATAACTCCTAACTCTTAACTCATCACTTTTTTCTGGATGGGGCCATTGAGTTGGGCCTTCTGATTGTAATTGCGCGTGACTGATACCCGTCATCTCGCAGGGGCGATTTTTAGTTAGTTTGACAAACTCAGCATAAACTTCAGCAGAGTTAGCAAAGGCAAATTCTTTTTCAAAACCTAATCTCCGTCCAACTTCGGCAAAAATTTCCCAATCTGCTTTAGCTTCTCTTGGCGGTTGGCGAAATGCTTGACACAAAGTTACCACCCGTTCAGAATTTGTCATTACACCAGTTTTTTCACCCCACTGGGCTGCTGGTAACAGTACGTGAGCGTAAGCAGAGGTTTCTGTAGGATAATATGCGTCTTGGTAAATAGTGAAAGGTGATCGCAATAACGCTTTTTTCGTCCGCTCTAAATCTGGCATACTCACAGCTGGATTAGTAGCCGCAATCCACAGTAACCCTACAGCATCATTTTCTAAGCCAGTAATCATATCCCAAGCAGTCAAACCGGGATTGGGCGAAATCTGTCCTGGCTTGAGTCCCCAAAAATCCTCAACTTCTGCGCGGTGCTGGGGATTTTTTACCACCCGATAACCTGGTAATAAATGCGCTAAACCTCCAGCTTCTCTTCCTCCCATTGCGTTTGGCTGACCAGTGAGGGAAAAAGGGCCAGCGCCAGGTTTGCCAATCTGTCCAGTCATCAGGTGCAGGTTAATGATCGTTCTTACCTTAGCCGTCCCTTCTGAGGATTGATTCACACCCATTGACCACAAAGATAGTACCCGCTGCGATTCACCCCAATAGCGAGCTGCTGTTTCTAAATCTTCAATGCTGATTCCACATCGATGAGCTACTATTTCTGGGGGATAGTGGCGAATCACTTCCGCATAAGCCGGAAAGTTGCTAGTGCAGTCCTCCATAAACATGGTGTCGATGTAGTCCCAGCGCATCAACAAATGAGCAATGCCGTTCAACAGGTCGATATCTGTACCGGGACGAATGGCTAAATGCAAGTCAGCGGCTTCTGCGGTTGGCGTGCGACGGGGATCAACCACAATCATTTTGACTTTGCGGTTTTTTTTGTGATATTTTGCCAGCCGATTGAAAACGATGGGATGACACTCAGCGGTATTAGTGCCAATTAAAAATGCACAGTCAGTTAACTCCAAGTCTTCGTAACAGCAGGGCGGGCCATCTGAGCCAAAGCTTTGAATATAGCCAGACACAGCACTAGACATACACAAACGGGAGTTGGCATCAAAATTATTAGTACCCAGACAGCCTTTCATCAGTTTCTGGGCTATGTAATAATCCTCAGTTTGAAACTGACCAGAACCATACATACATAAGGCTTCTGGCCCTTGGGTGAAGCGTACTGTTTGAATGCGCTGCGTGATGATATCAAAAGCTTCATCCCAACTAACGCGGCGAAACTCTTGATCTAACGAGTCTCGCACCATTGGGTAATGTAATCTATTTTTATCTAAAGATTCTGCGATCGTTGCACCTTTGACGCAAACCATACCCTGACTGGATGGATGAGCTTTATCGCCCCGCACCCGCCAAATTGGATTACCTTGACTATCTCGATTAGTTGCTTTGTTATGTTGGGCTGGGGGTGAAACTTCTAAACCACAGCCAACACCACAGTAAGGACAAAGGGTTTTGGTAAATTCACTCATGATTGTGCAACCTCAGATGTAGCGACTGTTTGAAAAGTGCAAGTTAATACAGCTTTGCGTAAAATCGTGGTGAATTGAGGGGTGAAATTTAAACGCAGAGGGGCGCAGAGTATAGCGCAGAGGAGCGAGCGCAAAGTTTGTTTGAGTCTATTCGCTACAAACTATAAGAATTTATGACAGGTTTATTCTTCTGCTAAAAATTTAGGGTTTTTAGTTGCGGTTTCTGGTAATTCACCTTCGTAAGCAGCTGCAAAGGAGCCTTTTGGTTCTTTGAGGAAGAAGGCACACATAAAAGCGCAGATTAGTGCAGCTATACCCATTGTGGTAAATAGTGTGGGAGCGTCGGTTAAGCTAAAAATTGTTAGGTAAACCACGCCGCCAAAATTACCGTAAGCTCCCACGTTGCCGGCAATTTGTCCAGTGGCTTCTTTCTTAATCATGGGTACGATGCTGTAGGTTGCACCGCAGCCAGCTTGGGCAAAGTAAGCGGCAAACATTGTAACTGCGATCGCTAGCGGAATCGGCCAGCTACTATTAATAAAATGGGCAATCAAATAACTAACACCAATGCCGACACTGATTATTGTCATTGTCCATTTACGCGAGCTAAATTTATCAGAAATTAAGCCACCGCTGGGACGAGAAACTAAATTTAAGAAGGGATAGGTAGCAGCAATCATCCCAGCGACAACATGCTCTAAAGCAAAGGTTTTTTCAAAGAATGCCGGGAGCATGGAAACAACTGCCAATTCGCTACCAAAGTTAGTTATGTAAGTGAATTCTAGTAAAGCTACTTGACCAAATTGAAAGCGTTCCGATGGAGCGTAAGTTTTTTTACCACTTAGAAGTTCTCGGTTTACCTGCCAAGCTTGGTAACTTTGGTAAGCAAACAATCCTGCTAATAGCAACCAAGCCAGATACATTTGGCTCAAAGTTAGGAAGTGAATATTCTTTTGTTCTAAGCGCCAAGCTAATAAACCTAGAGCGAAAATCAAACCAAAATTAGAGACAATTAGCGCCCAGAAGCTTTTGATACTCGTGACTTCTAGAGAACCATTTTTCTTAGGTTTCTTGTAGACTTTGCCAGTGGGTGTATCTTGGACGCTGTTGTAATAAATTACGCCGTAAATAGCAGCAATGATCCCTGTAAGTGCGATCGCAAACCGCCAGTTAGAAGCACCACCTGCGAAAAAGCTAGTAGAAACTGCAAGTATCGGTAAGGCAAACTCTGCACCAAAAGCCCCAAAGTTACCCCAACCGCCATAAATGCCTTGAGCAATTCCCATCTCCTTCGGCTCGAACCATTCCGCCACCATGCGGATACCCACAACAAACCCAGAGCCGACAATTCCCATCAGCAAACGACTGATAACTAGTTGATTAAAATCTTGCGCTAGCGCCGTCGCTAAACAAGGAACTACCGCAAACATCAGCAGGATTGAGTAGGTGATTCTGGGGCCAAAACGATCCAGAAGCATCCCAATAATGAGCCGTGCAGGGATTGTGAGAGCAAGGTTACAGATACCCAAAGTTTTGATTTGCTCTGGTGCTAAACTTAGCTCTTTGCCAATGGTTGTAGCGAAGGGAGCAAAGTTAAACCAACAGACAAAAGTGAGAAAGAAGGCAAACCAAGTTTGATGTAAGATGCGGTAGCGATCGCTGAATGAAAATAATCCTTTAAGCATTGCAATCTTCCTAATTGAAGAGGACGGTAGGGAAGCAGGGGGAGTAGGGGGAGATGAGGGAGCAGGGGGAGTAGGGGGAGCAGGGGGAGGCAGGGGAGGCAGGGGAGGTAAGGGAAGACAGTAATTAATGACTCTTGGTTCTTGTAGAGACGCGATTAATCGCGTCTACTCTTGACCAATGACTCCGTGAAGCGGTAGTTACTCATCAGCGTGAGCAAATCGGCGGAAGAGGAAGTCTAGAGCGTAGTTCCGCAGGTTATAGTATTCCGGGTCTTCCATGATGCGGCGGCGATTGCGGGGGCGGGAGAAGGGAATATTCAGGATTTCACCAATGTGAGCAGATGGGCCGTTAGTCATCATCACAACTCTGTCTGCGAGGAAAAGCGCCTCATCGATGTCATGAGTAATCATTAGTACGGTGACTTGATGTTCACGCCAGATTTGCAAGAGTTCTTCTTGTAATTCCTCTTTTGTGATGGCATCTAATGCCCCAAAGGGTTCATCGAGAATCAAGACTTGCGGACGGATGGAAAGGGCGCGAGCGATCGCAACTCGCTGTTTCATCCCACCAGAAAGCTGATTGGGTTTTTTGTCAGCCGCTTCTGTGAGTCCCACCATTGCCAAATGTTCTCTGACGATCGCCCGTTTTTCTGCCTGGGGTTTTTTAGGAAACACCGAATCAACGGCGAGATAAACGTTATCAAAGACACTCAGCCAAGGCAGTAGACAATAATTTTGGAACACCATCATCCTGTCGGGGCCTGGTTCGGTAATGGGTTTGTCTTGCAGCAGGACAATACCATCGGTGGGAGTGTTAAACCCGGAAACCATGTTAAGCAAAGTTGATTTGCCACAGCCAGAGTGACCGATTATGCAAACAAATTCGCCTTCGCGTACTTTCAGGTCAACTCCATCCAGTACGGTGTAAGGGCCTTCAGAAGTTGGATAAATTTTGCTTACACCTTCAATCACCAAAAAATTTTCTGCTTTTTTCGTTTGCAGTTGATTGATTTGGGTTTTGCTGTTAATTCCGTTTACTGTTTGCATAATGAATTTATACCAACCAATTTTTAATTACAACTGATGAAAATAGATTTTCAAGAATGAGCTATCGTTCAAAACAAATTTGAGAGTAATGGAGTTCAGAGGTTCATTAATGGAGTTCAGAGGTTCATTAATGGAGTTCAGAGGTTCATTAATGGAGTTCAAAGGCTCATTAATGGAGTTCAGAGGTTCATTAATGGAGTTCAGAGGTTCATTAATGGAGTTCAGAGGCTCATTAATGGAGTTCAAAGGCTCATTAATGAAGTTCAGAGGTTCATTAATGGAGTTCAGAGGTTCATTAATGGAGTTCAAAGGCTCATTAATGGAGTTCAAAGGCTCATTAATGGAGTTCAAAGGTTCATTAATGAAGTTTCTTGCTTTCTCGGTCTTTCCTGCCTCCTCCCTTCTCAATGACTAAATAAATACTTCTTCAATACGTATTTGCCGCTTGATTTCCAAGCTTTTGAGATACTCTATCGGCTCTGATGGATTAAAAACTTTCCCATCAAATAAGTGAACAGGGTCATCTTCTCCGATATCGAGTAAGCCGAGTTCGCGGGCAGCAGCACCAAATATATCTGTGCGACAGACTCTTTCAATTACCTCTACCCAGTTTTTTGGGAAGGGCGTTAAACCCCAACGTGCCATCTGAGTGGCCATCCACAAAATTTCAGTGCGATTGGGATAATTGGTTTGATTGAGATAAAACTGGTTGTACGCTTTGAATTCTTGTGGTTCTGTACCGTCGCCGCGATCGTAGCGATCGACGAAACCAGGACGAACATATACAGGATCTATGTCTAAGTACTCAGGACGGCAGATTATTTCTAAAATTTCTTCCCGGTTGCGGAAATCGTCACAGTATTTACAAGCTTCTAACAGTGCTTTAAGCAGAGCAAGATAAGTTTCTGGATATTTCTGCGCCCAATCTTCCCGCACTCCTAAAACTTTTTTCGGCTGTCCTGACCAAATTTCCAAAGCTGTGGCGGCAACAAAGCCTAAGTCTTGATGAACAGCAATATAATTCCAAGGTTCTCCAGCACAGTAACCGTCAATATTTCCGGCTTTGAGTTGAGAAACCATTTCCATTGGTGGAATCACCGTTAAGCTGACATCTCTATCGGGATCGATGCCGCCAGCCGCCAGCCAATAACGCAGGATTAAGTTCACCATTGAACTAGAGTGAGCTACACCCAGAGTAAGAATTTGGTCTGGAGCAGCGTTAATTGCTGTTTTTAAGTCAGCCAGATTTCTGACACCTTGGCTATACAATCTTTTGCTTAAGGTGATGGCGTTCGCATTGCGAGAGATATTTAGGGCATTGATTATAGGAATTGGTTTTTTACCACCAGCACCCAAAGTTAGGGCTAAGGGCATTCCCGCCAACATTTGGGCTGCATCTAATTTGCCAGTAACAACCCCTTGAGCTATTTCCTTCCAGCTATTTGCACGAGTGAGGGTGATATTTTCTAAACCGTACTGGGCAAAGAAGCCTTTTTCTTGAGCAACGATTAAAGGTGCAGCATCAGTCAGAGGCATAAAGCCAATTTCTAAATTGACTTTTTCTAAGCCGTTGCGGGATATGGCTACTGGTGCTGAAGTCTGCTGTGCTTTGCGTTTCTTAACCAGCTTTTGTTGGTTGAGGAAGTAAATCATTTCATTCCGCAGACTGTAATAGCTGGGATGTTTGACGACTTCCAAGCGTTGACGCGGGCGAGGGATTGGCACTTCGAGGATTTGCCCGATGTGAGCTTCTGGGCCATTAGTGAGCATGACGACGCGATCGCTCAACAAAAGCGCTTCATCTACGTCGTGTGTCACCATCACGCAAGTAACGTTGTGTTCGTTGCAGATTTTCATCAGTTGTTCTTGCAAACTACCCCGTGTTAGGGCATCCAACGCTCCAAAGGGTTCGTCTAGCAGTAATAACTTGGGACGAGTTGCTAAGGCGCGAGCGATCGCTACCCGTTGTTTCATTCCCCCAGATAACTCGCTAGGACGTTTATTCACCGCCAGACGCAGCCCCACCATATCAATATGTTCTTCGATGATGCTTCTGCGATCGCCTTTGGGCTTATCCTTGTACACTTCATCCACAGCTAAGGCGATATTTTCCCGTACTGTTAACCAAGGCAGCAAAGAGTAGTTTTGAAACACAACCATCCGATCTGGACTGGGTTCTCTAACTTCTCGCCCTTCTAAAGTCACACCTCCAACACTTGCTCTATCTAAACCTGCAATGATGTTGAGCAAAGTAGATTTACCACAACCAGAATGTCCAATTAGAGAAACAAATTCCCCTTCTTGGATTTTCAATTCAATGTTTTTTAGAGCAATATATTTGCCGCCATTCGGAAGTTCAAATACACGGTCAATGTGGTCAACTTCAACAAAAGTAGTCATTTGTTAATTCGTAATTCGTAATTCGTAATTGAGGAAGTAACTTATTTCCTATTCCCTAGTCTGGTACAACTTTGCTGGCTATAAAGCCAACCATTCTATCTAGGATCAATCCGACCAAACCAACATAAATTAGTGCGAGGATAATTTCACTTAAGTTAGTTTCTGTGGTTGTGTTGTAAGCATCCCAAATAAATGAGCCAATTCCCACGCCGCCGACTAACATCTCTGCTGCAACGATTGCTAGCCAAGATAAACCAATGCCAATGCGTAACCCTGTGAATATATAAGGAACAGTGGCAGGAAACACAACTTTTAGGAAATACTTTAATCCTTTCAAACGTAAAACTCTAGCTACGTTTACATAGTCTTGAGGAATTTGTTGTACGCCCACCGTGGTGTTGATCACAATCGGCCAAATCGATGTAATGAAAATCACGAAAATAGCTGAAGGATTCGCTTGTTGAAATGCTGCCAGAGAAATTGGTAGCCATGCTAGAGGCGGTACAGTCCGCAACACTTGGAAAATAGGATCTACGGCATTATAAAGTAACTTATTAGCACCAATGAAAATCCCCAATATAATGCCAACTATTGCTGCTAGGGAAAAACCTAAAGCAACTCTTCCTAAACTACTAAGTATCTGCCAGCCCAAGCCTTTATCACTTTCACCATTATCGAAAAATGGATCAATGATAAAAGGGTTCCAAGTTTCTGAAAATGTTTCTATTGGGCCCGGCAAACCGAAGTTAGGAGTTAAACAAACTAGTTGCCAAATCACTAGGAAAATACCTAATGCTACCAGTGGCGGCACAATTTTTTGCGAAACTAATTTATTGAAATTTTTGCGGTTATTTTTTCTGAGAGTGCGACTTCCAAGGATAGCTGCCATTACCTTCTTTCTCCAATTGCCTTTATGTAGTCAAGCGTAAAAAATAAAGTTTGTAGTAAGGACTTCAGTCCTAAAAAACCTTGCTATTAACCAATACAGTTCAGTTAAGCATTTCTTTCTTCCCTTTTTTCTCTTCCTTTGCGCCCTTTGCGTTCTTTGCGGTTCGTTAAATTAACTTTGTTTGACAAAGAGTTAAGCCTGAACTGAACCTTATTGTGCTATTAGCGATTTATCACTCACTAATAACTATAATTTTGTTGGATGCTTGATTGTGCCTAAACACTCAATCAAACTTTCTTGATTTTTAAACTTTGCAAATATTCTTCTGGCTTCTCTGGGTCAAATTTCACCCCATCAAAGAAAGTCTCAACTCCACGAGAAGTACTCTTAGGAATTTCAGAATCAGCAACACCAATAGCTTTAGCTGCTTTTTTCCACAAATCTTCTTTATTTACTTGATTAACTATTTCTTGAACCTTAATATCTTTTGGCAAATAGCCCCAGCGAATTTCTTCTGTTAAAAACCAAATATCGTGACTTTTGAAAGGATAGGAAGCATTATCTACCCAGAATTTCATCGGATGTGAAAAGTTTTGCTCAGTCCGTCCATCGCCGAAGTCAATATTGCCTTTAGACCTTTCTAAAATATCTGTAACAGCAACGTTAAAGTATTTACGATCAGAACAGATTTTGCACATCTCCTCTTTATTTTCGGCGCGATCGCACCATTGTTGAGCTTCCAAAACTGCCATCAACAATGCCTGTGCAGCATTAGGATTTTGATCAACCCAATCTTTCCGCATTGCAAAAGCTTTTTCTGGGTGATCTTTCCACAACTCGCCTGTAACTAAAGCCGAATAACCTAATTTTTGGTTGACCAATTGAGCGTTCCAAGGCTCTCCCACACAGAAAGAATCGATGGTGCTGACTTTCATATTTGCCACCATTTGCGGTGGTGGTACAGGTGATAAAACCACATCTTGATCTGGATTAATACCACCAGCCGCTAGCCAATAGCGCATCCATAAATCATGAGTGCCGCCAGGAAAGGTCATACCAAATTTCAAGGCTTTTTGCTCGGCTTTGGCAAGATTCGCAGCTTCTTTCAGCGCCTTACTTTCTAATTTTACATTCAGGTTTTTAAATTTATTTGCAACAGAAATAGCCTGACCATTAGTATTTAATCTTGCCAAAAGATACATTGGCACTTTATCGTTGATGGTCATCAAATAAGGCATGGGGCTGAGGATGTGTGCGCCATCAATACCACCGCCAGAGGAGCCGATTTTTAAATTATCACGGGTGACAGGCCAAGATTTTTGTTTGATCACCTCAACATCAGTCATACCGTATTTGGCAAAGAAACCCTTTTCTTTAGCAATAATTAGGGGAGCAGCATCAGTTAGAGCAATGAATCCTAATTTGGCTTTGGTTGTTTCTACCTTTGGCGCATTCGCTACTGTAGAGACATTGGCAGCCGGAGCCGCAGAGGGTGCATTACCACCTGTTGAGGCTGTATTGCTACCGGAAGAACAACCATGAGCCAGGATCGAAGCTGCCGCCGCAGTAGTGGTGGTTAAAATAAATTTTCTGCGCGAAATATTTTTCATTTTTCCTTGATTTTTTGTCATTTGTTAAGCACTAGCAATTAAGTAGCAAGGCGTAAATAAATTAAAGTTTGTAGTGAGGACTTTAGTCCTAATAATTCTTGCTCACTACGAACTAGGATTTTATTTCCTGTTTAATGATCCCTACCTACTAACTAACTGTTAATTACTAAAGCTTCTTGTTTGAGTTTTGCCCCAAAGTTTTTGATTAGTAATTCTTGCAATATTGGCTGCAAATCTTCGCATGGTATGCCTTTAATAATGCAAGTTCCTAAATGGGCATCTTTGCCAACTTTGCCGCCCATATATATGTCAACACCTTCCAAGGTTTTGCCATTTTTGCGAGTTTTAGTTCCCATCAAGCCAATGTCTGCAACTTGGGGTTGTCCGCAAGAGTTGGGGCATCCTGTCCAGTGAATTCGCACTGGTTTGGTGAAGGTTAAGTCTTCTTCTAAGGCTTTAATCATTTCCAGGGCGCGGTTTTTGGTTTCGATGAGGGCAAAGTTGCAAAATTGTGCGCCTGTGCAAGATACTAGCGATCGCGTCAGCAAACCTGGATCAATAGAAAACCTTTCCAGCAACGGTTCTGTTAAAAATGTTGCTAAACGCGAATCAGAAATGTTGGGGATAACGATGTTTTGCTCAACTGTAAAGCGGATTTCGCTACTGCCGTAAACTTCCGCTAGCCGGGCTATTTCAAACATATCTTCCGCATACAGCCTACCGACGGGAATGTGCAAGCCTGCGTAATTTAATCCTGGTTGTTTTTGTTTATATACCCCGATATGGTCGCGTTTTTCCCAGTCGATTTCGTCTTTTGCTGCTGCGGGTAATAATGATTTACCCAAACGGCTTTCTACTTCTGCTCGAAACTTTTCTAAACCCCATTCATCAATTAGCCACATCAGGCGTGATTTTTGCCGATTAGCACGCGGCCCATGATCACGAAAGACTTCCAAAACCGCTCTACATACAGCTACCACATCTTCTGGAAGTACCCAAGCATTCAGAGGAATCGCCGCCTCACAACGTTTAGCTGAGAAAAAGCCACCTACGAGGATGTTAAAACCGAATATTGGTGCTTGCGAAAATTCTTGCTCTGTCCCTTCCTGAAATGCTGGAACAAAGGCTAAATCGTTAATTTCAGCGTGAACTGAATTGTCTCTTCCACCTGCGATCGCAATATTAAACTTCCGTGGTAAGTTGCTAAACTCTGGGTTCCCTTCGCCTTTGTTGGTGAGCATATCTTGAATTTGCTGTACCAACTCTCGTGTGTCATACAACTCATCTGCATCCAACCCCGCCACAGGATCGCCTGTGATATTGCGGACGTTATCCATCCCTGATTGGATAGTGGTTAAACCAACTGCGTGAAATCTATTAAAGATATCTGGTAAATCTTCAATTCTGATCCCCCGTAATTGGATATTCTGTCTCGTAGTAATGTCAGCACAGCCATCATCACCGTAACGCTGCACTACTTGGGCTAAAACACGTATCTGACTGCTGGTGAGAATACCGTTGGGCATCCGCAACCGCATCATAAACTTACCTGGGGTGACTGGGCGAAAAAACACACCCACCCATTTGAGTCGATGATCCCGATCGATTTCGTCCATTGCTTCCCAGCCCAAGGCAGCAAATTTCTCTATCTCACCCCTGATGGCGAGTCCATCTTTTTGCGCCTTGAATTTCTCGAACTTATTGAGGCTGGTAGTGGTAGTTGCTGTGTCTGTCATGATCTGACTCTCAATGAAAATTACTGAATATGCTGATAATTGCTCAATATCAATCAAGCCGTAGTTTCATCAGGTGTTGTATCTACGAGGATGAGGGAATAAAAACTTAATATTTGCTTACGGTTGATTATTTTTACTTAAGAACATTCCAAGGCTAAACTCCAAATCCGTGATTAGTTAAGAAAAACTTGTCGCCATTTACATCTTGGAAATTTGTCAAGCAGGTTTAAAGAGTGTTTATGTAACAATTTCGATACTCATAAGTTAAAGGCAGATTTATGTTAAAATCGTATAAATTGTTACGGTTTTTTGGTAAAATTGCTGAAAATGAATAAATAAGATGCATTTTTTGCATCAAAGCCAGCCAATGTCCCACGCAAACCGCTTAATGATGAGTATTTGAAATGATCGAAGGGATTTTGGATTGCCATAGAGCAATTCTGAATCCAAAATTGAGTGGCAGATATTAGCTAAAACTTAGATATTATTTCAGCAGCTATGAAACGTCGTGATTTTATTAATTGGGTAGGTTTGGGTGGGATAGCAAGTTCCCTACCTATAGCGCTCGCAGCTTGTTCTTCTGGGACAACTTCAGCAACTGGAGATTGGCAAACAGTAGGAACTTCGGCAGAATTAGATAAAACAGGTCAATTGCTGGCGAAAAACTCACCTGCTGGGCCTGTGTTGGTAGTCGGTACATCTAAAAATGCAAATCTGACTGCTGTAAACCCTACCTGTCCTCACGCAAATTGCACCGTAGCATGGCAAGCTGAAGCAAAAAAATTCGCCTGTCCCTGTCATGGTTCGGAATTTGGCATTGATGGTAAAGTGCAAAAAGGCCCTGCGACAGAAGCGCTTAAAACTTACGCCGCCAAAATTGAGGGCAATTCAGTTGTAGTCAAGCCAAGTTAAAATAATTCGTAATTCATAATGGGCTTCGCCCCGCTACGCTAACGTAATTCGTAATTCGTAATTTTTAATATGCACTTTAGTGCTTAAATCAGAGATGAAGCAGCTGTTCAAAATTTGTATAATGATGTACTAAAATGCAGAGTAAGGGCAGTTAAAAGCAGCGATTTATTTACGAATTTGTACTTTTATTGTATTCATATAATTCACAATTCAGGGTATGGTGAGTAATATCAATCAGCTTTTAGTGCAAGCCCAAACAGCACATGATATGGCTGATTGGTCATCACTCATTCAATATTTACAACAATTAATTTTAGGGACAGATTCGGAACATCTAGAGATAGTTAAAAATCAAGAATATCTGCTGACATTAGCATTTTCAATGTTAGAGATGGGGGATTTTCAACAGCGCTGGGAAATGACCAAGATGTTGACTCACTTGGGGAATATTGCCATCCCACCACTCATTGAGATATTAGAAGATGAAGACGCAGAAGAAGAATTGCGTTGGTATGCAGCACGGACTTTAGGCGAATTTCAGCACCCAGATGCGATCGCACCCTTAGTTGAATTATTGAAAACCGATGAGGATGAAGAAATTAAAGCGATCGCAGCTACAGCACTAGGGCAAATGGGTACTGTTGCGATCGCTGCACTCTCTGAACTTTTATTAGATGAAGATACAAGGCTTTTAGCAGTGCGATCGCTTTCCTATATTCCCCAAACGGAAACCATCACACCGTTATTGAGTGTAGTGCAAGATTCACAAGCAATAATCCGCACTGCTGCAGTTGAAGCCCTCAGCAGTTTTCATGACGAACGTGTGCCACCAGTATTGTTAATCGCCTTGGATGATATAGCTGCCACCGTTAGGCGTGCAGCAGTGCTTGGTTTAGGTTTTCGCCCCGACTTACGCGAAGCATTAGATTTGGTGACAAGACTGCAACCCAAGCTTTACGACTTTAATCTTGATGTTTGTTGTGCAGCCGCAGTTTCCCTTTCCCGGATGGGTTGTGATGATGCAGCCCAGCAATTATTTAAGGTGTTAATATCACCTCATACACCGCTACCACTGCAATTAGAAACCATCCGCGCTTTGGTTTGGGTGGGGACACCATCGAGTTTGGAATATTTGCAAACAGTATTTAATCAAATCACTTCAGAGACACTTTGGCAAGAAGTTGTTACAGTTTTGGGGCGTGTGCAAAAGCCGCAAACTACACCAGCTGTAGAAATATTATTGCAAATACTGCGATCGCAGCATCCAGCCACAGAAACTGCTAGCTTTAAAAGTGCGATCGCTTTATCCTTAGGGCAGTTAGGCGAAATGCAAGCTATTGAACCATTGATTTCGCTGCTAGCTGATCCTAATGCATCGGTGAGACTACATGCGATCGCTGCACTGAAAAATCTGGATAGTGAAGCCACATATCAACAATTGCAGCAGTTAGCAAATAACACCGCACTCACACCAGATTTACAACAAGGAATAGCGATCGCTTTGTCTGAGTGGTAATTTTTCTCAATGGCCGCATTGATGTGCATCAAAATAATTCATATTTATTAATAATTTGTCACGGAAGTATAGGGGTTTTTTGAGTGCCTGCGATCGCTTCCACAAATATTAAGAAAGATCAGGCAGGAGGGAAGAAGATTTTAGCCCAATAAGCTTGGGTTAAGGCTAAAAACTAAAACTGGCGTATTGGGTTTTAGCCTAGTTTATCTTTCTGTACCTAGTTTGGTTTTAGGGATTTCCAACAAATGAATTATCCAATTTTGTGGGGTATTTTTTATTTGGAAGTCCCTGATTGTGCCGACTTACTTCATTCACCTGCAAACTACTATATCTATCAATAAATTTAGTTACTCTGTACACACAATTATGAATTATTCTGGTCAAGCCACAAGGTATTGTTTGATCTCTTCTGTGCCTCCAATATAGTTACCATCGACAAAATAGCTAGGGACACTCCGAATGCCTCTCATTTGAGCATTCCGTACCTCCTGCTCGATAATCTCGCGCAAGTCGCCGCTTTCAAGCATTGCACGGGTTTCGTCTTTGGGCAGACCTTGTTCAACGGCGATTTCCAAGAGTACTGACTGTTTTTGGATTTCTCGGTTTTCCAAGAAATAGGCCTCCATCAGTGCCGTAGCAATCTTGCCGGACGCACCAAAACGTTCTGCGAACAGTACCAGACGATGACCATCCATAGAGGGCGGATAAGTCTTCAAATTATCAAAATTGAAATTGAGACCGTAACGCTGTGCAAATTGCTCCAAATGCCGCATCATTGGCTTTGATCTCTCACCATATTTTGCTGCATGGTAAGTTGGGAATGGCACACCCTGTCCTGTAATCTGGGGATCGAGAATAAATGGGCGCCGTTTGACCATCGGAGGATCGGGTAGTTCTGTCAATGCAGTCGTCAAAATGCGTTCACCGATCAGGCAGAACGGACAAACTAAGTCATAGACGATTTCTATCTCTTTAATCATTATGCTGCTCTGTTAGCTAAGGTAGACCAATTTTGCTGTGACGTTCAAGTTCCGAAGAATGTGAAATTGCTCCGCAATTTGACCAGCGCTGCTGACGGATAGACTGCTAGCAAAGAGACCATTTGAGCATAGAACCATCCATAGCAAGCGCTCGCTTCATTACCTATAGGATCACCGATGTTTGCATTCAAATCGGCAGAGAAATCAGCCAGTGATTCATGTGAAATTAATGGGGAAAAACTAAAGATACTAACTGGAATGTAAGATTTAAATCGCAACCAGTTGATTGCTCCAACGCTTTACAGTTGTCCCAATGCGTTGTCCATAGTTCTCAGCTGTCAAGCGATCGCCTGGATCTAAAGTTGCGTCAGATCCACTCATATCCATTGGGCTTTGTCCCATAATACCCAAAAATGAACCTAGCCGATTCAAGCCATCGGTTTTACCCAGATAGTGACTGGGAAAATCGCCCGCACCTACCCAAATCATGCTGTGTTGAGCGGCATTAATTGCTAAGTAAAGCAGCGTTCCTTGCTTGTCTCCACTGAGAGAACTAGAATGCGTAAAACCACCAGCGATTTTATCCTTCCATTGCTGTGTAAACCAAACTTGGCTGGCCGCATCTAAGAAGGCTTTAAACTGAGCAGCAACCCCGCCCATATAGGTTGGAGACCCAAACACAATAGCATCTGCCCGATTCAGTTTTTCCATAATCGTGGCATCTTGCCAGCGACCATTGACAATTTGTTCTCCTGTAATTTGTAGTAATTCAACCTCTGTTCCCACCAATTTCCCGGCACCTTCAGCTATAGCTTGAGCCATGAGATGAGTATGACCAGTACCTGAAAAATATACAATTGCTACTGTAGACATAATAACTTGACCTGTAATTATTGCATTTGACTGTTTGAGATAGATAGTAAAAGCAACACTTACTAAAAGTAAAGTAGGCACCTTCAGGTAATTACCCATGTCTTATCCTTCTAAAGATCCCAGCCCTTGCCCAGTTAGTATCTTGATTGCTGTCCTGTCTGGACCTTGGACCATGTGCATTCTATGGGTATTATTTACCAACGGCCCAACTCGTTTTGGTGCACTGAAGCGTCAAGTAGAGGGGGTTTCGACCAAAGTCTTAACGGAGCGTTTAAGGATCTTGGAGCAGAAAGGGATTCTTTATCGCCATTATGAGCCAACTGTCCCGCCGCAAGTTACCTATGGTTTAACCGAGTTGGGGCAAAAGTTAGTCTTTATCCTTGAGCAATTAAATGACCTTGCACAACATTCGTATGCTGACCAATTAAAGGTAAATTACGAATCTGAATTAGCGCTTATATTGCAAAAACTATAAAGCAAGTAAAAATTTTCCGATAGTTGCATAAATCCTGCGTCTTCTCCTGATAAACCTAAAACAGTTGTCCGATGTAGTTTACTCGTGATAAGCGTCAATTTTTTATACTGTAAAAGGAATGAAAATCATGCTCCGCTCACATTGTGTATGGCTTGTTCCAGTAGTTATTACGTCAATCGGTTTCGGGCTGGATACCGGAGTGGCAAAAGCGCAGACGACTGACACAGTTAGCGCTAACTACGACGGAAAAATGAATATTGACCAAAAATCAGCAATTAATCTTAACTACAAATTGTTGGTCAATAGCCAGGGTACCAACAGTGTCAAAGAGTACAATGCAATTACAGGGGAGTTCGTCAAGGACTTTGTGCCTTCCGGTAGTGGCGGGCTGGGCGGGCCTACAGGCTTGACCGTCGGCCCTAACGGCAACCTCTTCGTCATCTCCTTTGCTGACAATAGTGTAAAACAGTACAACGGAATTACGGGGGAGTTCATCGCTGACTTTGTACCTTCCGGCAGTGGCGGACTGAATCAACCCTATAACTTGACTTTTGGTCCTAATGGCGACCTCTTCGTTGGCTCTTCTGGTAATAATAGTGTAAAACGTTACGACGGAATTACGGGGGAGTTCGTCAAAGACTTTGTACCTTCCGGCAGCGGAGGTCTGAGTGTAACCGATGATGTGACTTTCGGCCCCAATGGTAACTTTTTCACCACTTCCTTTGGTGACAGCAGTGTCAAAGAGTACAACGGAATTACGGGAGAGTTCGTCAAAGACTTCGTGCCTTCCGGCGGTGGCGGGTTAAATTTGCCCATAGGCTTTGCCTTCCGCAACGGTAGCCTCTTCGTCGCTTCAGGAGGTACTGATAGTGTCAAACAGTACAACGCAATTACCGGGGAGTTCGTCAAAGACTTCGTGCCTTCTGGCAGTAGTGGGTTAAATTTACCCCTAGGCTTGACTTACAGCCCCAACGGTAACCTCTTCGTAGGGGGCTTTGGAGAAGACAAAGGTATCAAAGAGTATAACGGTATTACGGGAGAGTTCATCTCTGACTTTGTACCTCCTGGCAGCGGTGGGTTGAAGTCACCCGGCTACCTAATCTTCGCTCCAATAGTAGCGAAAGTTCCAGAACCCATTTCTGTCATGGGCTTATTAGCGGTTGCTGCTTTCGCATCTAAGATGCTGAAGCGTAAGCGCCAAGAATATCTTGTACTTGGTGTCATTAGTGACAAGTTTAAAGCGAGTCGATTTTGTTAATATGTCTAAGAGGATGTTTTAAAAGTGTATTTTTCTTTCATAATGATCGCGGTAAAAAATCTTAGTGCATGGTGAGAACCTTGATTTTTCTGTGCAATTGACCCAAATCAAAAGGGAAAAATTACACCTGTCAGGACTTTTAAAACAACCTCTAAGTATAGAAATCAATCTGCATAAGAATGATAATTTTAATAGTGGGGAGAGAGGTAAGCAACGATTGTCTCTCTCCCCATACCTTTATATGATTATTATCAATAAGATTCCAGGTAACTACCAGCCATAACCGCACAAGAGAGCTACTATCGACAGATGGGGTTAACAGACAGAATTCTTAACTTATTGTTAATAGTAGCAGTGAGGCTCAGATCAGTATTTCTTTCAAGCATTTTTTAAAAGCCCCTTGACTAAAGAAGAGACATAAACTAGGTTTGGAGCTTTATTTTTTAACATTATAGCTAAAATTATCTCTTGTCCATGAAAGTCTTGTGTAGCAAGAATTATTGTTTTTTTATCTGGAAAAAGTAATAAAAAAGCGTTAAACCAATCAAAAGTACGCTTTCCCTTTTAGCATTTGGGTAAGATATCAGATTTGCTGATTTGGCCTTTGTAAAAGTGATAGGCAAAGTAGGTAACGTAACCCGTTAACGTAAAAATTTTCCGATAGTTGCATAAATCTTACGTCTTCCCCTGATAAAAGTACAAAGGTTCAAATCGGCAGGTGAAGTTTCCGGGTGTCACAACCGATTTGACTAAGCAGTATTCAAAAAAACAAAATCTCGTATTGAAATCTAAATGAGAGAGCATATGACTATTTCCAAAACTCTTTTACACGCAAGTAGTACTGAGTCATACAAGAATTTTGCATCTATCAGTACGACTGAATCAAAAACAGCCCAACAAATATCAGTTGCAGATGCAATTATCCAAATGCTGGAAAGTTTAGGTGTGCGTCGCGCTTTTGGCCTCATGGGAGGTGGTATGGCCCACCTTTGGAAAGCGCTATCGAATAGTGATATGCAGGTGTTGAATTTTCGTCATGAAGGAGGAGCTGCTTTTGCGGCAGTTGAGGCTTACTTTGCCAGTGGTAGTCCTAATATAGTATTCACCACAACAGGCCCAGGCATCAGCAACGCCCTCACAGGCTTATTGGCTGCCCGTAATGAAGGTGCAAAGGTCATTCTTTTGTCGGCTAGCACCTCAGCATCACAGCGCGGACGCCGCGCAATTCAGGAAACCACCATCGAGACATTGCCCAGCGCAGGAATTTTTAGCCCAGGAATGCCCTTCAACTATGCAACCATAGTTGAATCTGCTGCTCAACTCCCACAGATTTTTCGCCAACTTGCTATTGGTTTGGCACAACCAGGAGGGTTTGTTGCACATTTGAGCATTCCTAACGATGTGCAGTCAATTTTAGTTGATCGTATATCCTTGCCCCAGGTTGATTTTTCCAGTTATCGGATTACACCTTCCCCGAAAGCGATCGCTAAATCTGTTGAATTATTATCTTCTGGGCCCTTTGCAATTTGGGTCGGGTTCGGTGCCCGTGATGCAGCAGAAGAAATCCGCCAACTTGCCGAAAAAACTGGTGCAGCAGTTATGTGCTCACCCCGTGGTAAAGGCATCTTTCCCGAAGATCATCCCCAGTTTGTGGGTGTCACCGGTTGGGGTGGTCAAGCTTCTGTAATCACTTATATGCAAGAGCAAACTCCTTTACGCATACTCGTACTAGGAACACGTCTTGGTGAACCGACTTCTTTCTGGCGTCAAGACATGGTTCCCCCAAGAGGCTTTGTACATGTGGACATCAACCCAGAAGTACCAGGAGTATCCTATCCATATGCCGAAACTTTCCCTATTCAGTCTGATATCAAAGCCTTCCTAGAGGAACTCTTGAAGCAATTACCAGAGGCTTCTTCTCGTCCAAGAACATTATCGCTACCTCGTCCAGAACGCAAAGTAATGGAGCCTAGTGCAGGCTATCCAGTACGGTCAGAAGTTTTGATAGAGGAAATTCAAAAGGTAATCGTTGAGGGTAGTGATGCCCTAGTTATATCAGAGGCGGGTAATTCGTTTATTTGGGCAAATCATCTACTGCAATTTTCGCAACCAAATCGTTACCGAGTCAGCACTGGATTCGCCGCAATGGGTCAAGCCGTCACCGGAGTTGTAGGTGCAGCACTAGCGCGGAATGGTAAAGCTGTAGCTATTGTTGGGGATGGGGCAATGCTGATGAATAACGAAATTAGCACAGCTGTGAGATACAAGATTCCTGCCGTCTGGATTGTACTTAACGATGGTCATTACAATATGTGCCATCAAGGTATGACATCGTTGGGATTTCAGGGTGCAGATGCGACAATTCCACAGACAGATTTCGTCTTAATTGCTCGTGGTATGGGAGCAGAAGGTATCAGAGTCGAGAAAGAGTCAGATTTGCAAGCAGCACTAGAGCAAGCGATCGCCTCCACTGTTCCTTTTGTAGTCGATGTAGTAATTGACCCCAGTCGAAGTGCACCTTCTCAAGGACGTAATCAAACTTTAACAGCACCAGGAGTTCAATCAAGTGCAGTTAAGAGTCTCACAAATTTCCATTAGTTTGAACCTCTAGCATTATCATTAATCCAAAATCACGCCACTTGCTACAACTTTAAAAACTCAAACAACGCAGTGGCTCTAAAATTCAAAATCAATCATTGGGAGACGAATATGAAGCTATTTGAAACTGTTAGAGAAATGGGTCATGAGCAAGTTCTATTTTTTAATGACACCAATCCAGATATTAAGGTAATTATTGCCATCCATAACACTAACTTAGGCCCAGCAATGGGCGCGACAAGACTATTCCCTTATGTCAATGAGGAAGCTGCATTAAAAGACGCTCTTCGTCTAAGTCATGGTATGACCTACAAAGCTGCCTGTGCTAATATTCCTGCTGGTGGGGGAAAAGCGGTCATTATTGCTAAACCTGAACATAAAACAGAAGAACTTCTCCGAGCATATGGGCGTTTTGTGGATAGTCTTAAGGGACGTTTTATTACTGGACAAGATATGAATATAACCCCGCAAGATGTCCGAGTAATAGGTCAAGAAACCAAATATGTAGTTGGAGTATCAGAAAAGTCCGGTGGTCCCGCCCCTATAACCGCACAGGGAGTATTTTTAGGAATTAAAGCTGCTGTAGAGTTTCATTTACCTAACCAAGGATTTGATGGACTCAAAGTTGCAGTTCAAGGTTTAGGAAATGTAGGCAAAAATCTCTGTCGTCAATTATCTGAACATGGTGTAAAACTGTTTGTTAGCGATATAAATCCCGACAAAGCAGAGGAAGTAAAATGTTTGTTTGGTGCTACTGTTGTGGAAGCTGATGAAATATACTCTTTAAATGTAGATGTATTTTCTCCTTGTGCCTTTGGAGGAATTCTCAACAGTCAAACAATTCCTTTGTTGCAAGCTAAAATTATTGCTGGTGCTGCTAATAATCAGCTAGAAAATGAGATTGTGCATGGCAGAATGCTTGCCGAAAAAGGGATTATTTATGCTCCCGATTATGTAATTAATGCCGGAGGATTAATCAATGTTTACAACGAAATGATTGGCTACAATGAAGAAAAAGCTTTCAGGCAGCTAAATAATATCTACGATACCCTGCTAGAGATTTTTGACATATCCCAAAAGCAGCAAATTACTACCAATGAAGCTTCTAAACAACTGGGAGAAGCACGAATTAAAAAGGGTGAAAATCAAAAGACAATATGATTTTCACTAAGAAAACCATGACTTTTTACTAAAATACATTCAAGGAGTTAACAATGGAAAAAAATACCTTTGCGACATCTGCTTTTATCGCCACCTCAGCAGAAAATGCCTTCGATTACCTTTGCAATTTAAAAAATTTGGATGATTGGACACTCTTTAGCCGGATGAAAGAGCAAATTGACGAAGATACCTGGCTTGGAACTGCATCTGCCTATCAGAACAAGCTCTACTATCACGTTAAAAAGCTGGAACACCCTCTGTTTTACGGCATTGAGTGGCACTGCGGGTTTGAATATAATAAGTACTTCCAAGTGTACCCTGTTCTGCTGTTTCCTCCAAGCTACATCGAACCGGGAACAGATGAGGAGGGTGTATACTTCCACTGGGTAAGCTTTGTCGATCCCAAGCGACGGACTCCGATGATGATCGAGGCAGTTGGCACGATACATACTTCTGAATGTCGTTCTCTCAAAGGTATTTTGGAGCGCAAAGCTGGTCATACCGCAGCAGTAGTGGGGCGCAACTTTATCGATAGTGAAACTATCTATATTGATGCTCCTATTGAAATGGGAGTCGAATACTTATCAAACCTGCGGAACATGGATGAATGGTCACATCTGCTGCATTCACATGGTGAGATTTCTCCCCAATCAGGTGAGTTTCTTGATGAATACGACCAGAAAGTAAAAGTCACACTGCAATTGCATAATCTGAACAAATACTACTTGCTTGAACAAGACTACTTCTATCCTGACTACGGATTTATTCAGCGCTCCCCTGTGATGCTTATCCCCGCTGCTTATGCTTTTGGCGATCCTTCTGCTTCTGGTTTCATCCAGCATCGGATCACATTCTGGAAAGTAGACCAGCCTTTGCCTCATGGCAAACTTCAGATTGAGGATTTTATGTCTGAGAGCATAAATATCAAGCGTTTGCTCGAAGCCAAAGCTGGCAACTTGGATACATTTGCCCGTGGAAGAAGTTATATACCAAAAGCTTAGTGGGGATTTGAAACTTTCTCATCGAATCAATGCCGACAATGTTTTAACTGGAGGCGTTTAACACGATTACTGCCACAACCTGCTTAATAAAAGTAGACCTTTAAGAAAATTATCCAGCACAACAAGGTAATTAGGTCGGCGTAAATGACAACCATCTGGATAATTAAAGGTCTACTCTCTTTTGATAAAACTGCATTAGCTTAGGGTAAAGTATTGGATAGAATTTTGGTTTTTTGGACATATGAAAGTTAAGCAATTTCCTATTATCTTTCTGACATTGTGTATTACCGCTATTTTCGGAGCAAAAGCTGCTGAAGCTGCATCGCTGACAGTAGTTGCCGATGGTCTCGATAATCCACGAGGTCTCAGTTTTGGGCCTGATGGTAGTCTGTATATTACTGAATCAGGTATTGGGGGGAATGGTGCTTGCTTACCATCACCTAGTGCCCAATTAGCTCCTTTATGTATTGGCAAAAGTGGTTCAATTACCAGAATTAAGGATGGTAAGCAAGAGCGTATACTGACAGGGTTCAACTCTCTTGGATATCTACCCATCGGTAGTGAGGCCAGTGGCGTTCAGGATATCAAATTTGATTCCAAAGGCAATGCTTATCTTGTTTATGGTTTCGCTGGTGATCCAGGAAAGCGTAATTCGCTATTAAACGCTCCTGAAATGGGGCAATTCTACAAAATAGATTTGAACACAGGTTCATTGACAAGTATTGCTGATCTGGCAAATTTTGAACTCAATAATAATCCCGATCAAGGTGATTTGATTAGTAATCCCTATTCTGTAACGATTAACGGCGATCTAGCTTACATAGCAGAAGCGGGTGCAAACATTGTATATACTGTGGGACTTGATGGTAGTAATTTGACACCAATTAAGTTTCCTAATCAAACCGTAGAAAATCCTGACTTCCCACCTTCTATTCCCTCTTCCGAGCAACCTGATGAGCTTGTTCTTCAATCAGTACCCACAGCTATTGCAATTGGCCCTGATGGCGCTGCATATGTCAGCGAGTTAACTGGTTATCCTTATCAAGAAGGTATAGCACGTATCTTTAAACTTGGGGATGATAATCAACCAACAGTTTTCGCTGATGGCTTTACGCAATTAACTGACTTAGACTTCGATGCTGCCGGAAACTTGTATGCTTTGCAGTACAATAATGAGTCTCCTTGGAAAGGTAGCACAGATGGTTCTCTGATCCAACTTGCACCTGATGGGACTCGCACAACTCTCTGGAGTGGCAATGGCATAGAGTCAGCCGCTGCCTTCACTATTGCCCCAGATGGCAGTTTCTATATCACCACTGGAGCTGATCTCCCAGGTGCAGGGAAAGTGGTAAGGCTTGATATCAAAACTGTTCCTGAACCCACTTCTACAGCAGGTTTATTAGCAACTAGTGCTATAGGCGCAGCTATGATGTTGAAGCGCAAACGCAAGCAACTAGTCTAAGCACAGTATGTACAAAAAGAAACACATTTTTGTGATTGCTCTGAAAGCTTTGCTGGATAGGTATTCCAAAATGTGTTTCTTGAAAGTAAACAAGCTTGTATGTTGAAAAAGTAGTCAGGAGCTACAAGCCTCTTGGTACCTGACTACCCTAATTAGTAATAATGCTATCTAGATGAAACTAGACTTTTAAAATAGGTCTACTTAATCTTAGATTATAAACTTTTTGGCTATACCAAATATCTGCCTAATTTGACTAGAGATAAGCTACAAAAAGTCTTAAGTTAACTGGTTGGAAATTTAGTATTGACAAAAGTTAATGCTGGGATTGCCTTCTAACGAAGAACAATGAAAGTTCAGCTTCAGACAATCAAGTATACTTTCAAAAAAAGGATGAAAAGATGACAACCTCACAAGAAAAAAGAGTCTATGACTTATTTGCAAAAGAAAGTTTGTTAAACCCCTACCCACTTTATAATCAAATACGCTCATTAGATCCAGTTTATTTTTACGAAGAGGGTGGCTTTTGGTTTTTAACTCGTTATAAAGATGTAGAAGCTGCGGTAAATGACTTACGCTTAAGCTCACATTTAAAGATATTATATGCACGACAGTTACAAAATTTAGACATTAGTATTGTTAGTAATTTCCTTCAATTAATAGAGCGGATGTTAATTGATAAAGATCCGCCGGAACATACAAGAATGCGAAAAGTAGCTCTTCAAGGATTTACCATCAGTGCTTTGGAGAGTTGGCGATCAATTATACAAGAAACAACCGATGGCTTGTTAGATAAAGTACAAGATAGACATAACATGGATATTGTTGTTGACTTGTCCTCACAATTGCCATCATTAATCATCTCTAAAATATTTGATGTACCAGAAGAGGACAGACAAAACTTCCTTCAATGGGGAGCAGATATAGCAACTTTTTGGGGAGCACCAAGCAGTCCAAATATTGAGGAATTAGCACGTAAAGCAGATATAGGAGCAGCATCATTTACTAACTTGATTAAACGAATTGTTGAGGAAAGAAGACGTCAACCTGGGAATGACATGATTAGTTTACTGATTGCTGCTTTTGAACAAAATGAAATTAATCTTGAAGAACTCCCCTCTTTATGCGTATTAATATTAAACGCAGGACATGTAACAACTACTGACTTAATTCCCAATGGATTAAATCTACTGCTAAAACATCCTGAACAATTACAGAAACTTAAAGACAACCCGGAACTTATCAATTCTGCTGTAGAAGAAATGATTCGTTTTGATCCTCCTGTCCCGGTGATATTTCGAGTTTCCAAAGAAGATTTAACTATTGGTGGTAAAGAGATAAAAGCTGGTAGTGTCATTGCTATAGCACTAGGTGCTGCTAATCATGACCCTGAAAAGTTTGAATTACCAGAAGTGTTTGACATTACACGCTCACCCAATGAACACCTTGGTTTTAACAAAGGTATTCATTTTTGTTTAGGCGCTGTTTTAGCTCGAATGGAATTAACAATTTGTTTCAATACCTTACTGCGAAGAATGCCAAATATAAGTTTTGATACTGATAAATTTGCTGTACCAAAACGCACAAGTTTGGCATTTAAAGGTTTTGAGTCATTCCCTGTAAAGTTTTAAAAAATACGGTAAAATTATGATATTTCAACAAAACAATCCCGATCAAACTACCCAAATACCACTAACTGAACAACTGCTACAAATGATTTTTGGTGCTTGGGTAACACAATCAATTTACGTAGCGGCCAAATTAGGCATTGCCGACTTACTCAAAGATAGCACCAAAAGCTGTGAAGAATTAGCAAAGTCTACAGAAGTAGACGCCCCATCTCTGTATCGAGTTCTGCGTGCCTTATCCAGTATTGGTATATTCCTCGAAGTCGAAAATCGCCATTTTCAGCTAACACCACTTGCAGAATATCTCCGCACTGACGTACCAGGTTCATTGAGACCAATAGCTATTACATGCGGCGGTGAAGATTGGCATTGGAAACCGTGGGGGAATATTCTTTACAGTATCAAGACTGGCGAAGCTGCTTTTGACCATGTTTTTGGAATGTCTTTATTTCCCTACCTTGGTCAAAACCCAGAAGTTGCTGCTATCTTCGACGCCTGTATGACCAGTTCTTCGTTCAGATACAATGCCTCCATAGCATCTGGGTATGACTTTTCATCAATCAAAACTTTAGTTGACGTTGGGGGTGGACATGGCAGTTTACTTGCTACCATTCTCAAAGCATTTCCCTCACTCAAGGGTATGATTTACGATCAGCCTCATGTAGTTGTGGGTGCAAAGCAGTATCTGGAAACATCTGGATTAGATGGACGATGTAAAGTTATTGGGGGAAACTTCTTTGAATCCGTACCTAGTGGTGGTGATGCCTACATTATGCAACACATCATTCACGACTGGGATGATGAAAGCGGTATCGTAATTCTCAAAAACTGCCATCGTGCTCTACCTGAAAATGGCAAGATTTTAATCCTAGAAAATGTGATTCCAGATACCAATAAACCTACTTTTGGTAAATTTCTTGACATTGAAATGTTAGTGTTGTGTTCTGGTGGACGCGAACGCACCGCAAGCGAATTTAAAAAACTCTTTGACGCTGCTGGCTTCCAACTCACTAATATTATTCCAACCCAATCTCCAATTAGTATCATCGAAGGCGTGAAAGTATAAAAGTTTCGGCGTTCCTGATTGAAAGTATGAATTAGTCTCACGTCAAGGCTAGGCAGGCGCTAACAGCGGGTTTGCCGACTTGAAGCTACTGCCGTCACCAAGGCGCAAAGAATCGTTCTTTAGCCATATCCAAAAATGTCAATTCATACTCTGATTCAGCAACGCCAAAGTTTTCTTACACCCTACACGCAGCCTAAACAGATAACGGGAGCATCCACTTTTGGCAGATAGACTTTTTTAGACAACCCATATAGTAGGGTTTCTAGCACCAAACAATTATGTTTATTCCAAACGTGGATGCTACCCAGATAACTTTGTGAGCTACGTAATTGTTAAACAGCAACGAAAACCGAATGTTAAGTTAATTGTTGCACCCTTCCCTGAAAAACAGCGAGGCTCTGACCCATTTTTCTTTCAAGCATCTTCTAAAATCCCCTTGACAACTACCATACAGGCTTAACTTGTGACGCGCGATCGCTACTAAAGTGGGATGCAGCTTATGACAGCAGACTTCAGGACAAAACGAAATTTAAATAGTTTTTGTTATTTGCATAAATCTCTAACTTCTTGCAGATAAGTTCATAGAAGTTCAGATGGAGAGCTTCAATTCAAGTTATTGCAACTATATTGACTATTTTATGATTCAAATATTGAGGTATTTTCACCTCAATACCTCAATATTTGAATAATAGGCTTTTGCGAGTTTAACTCTGTCGAATTCACATCCAAGAACTTTGAGAGGAATAGCAAATGTATTTAGATAACCATAACTACACAACTAAAGGTGAAATTCTTGTGTCTCGCTCCGTGACCCAGACTTCAATAGAGACTGCCATTGATGATATTCTGTCACAGCTGGATTTTCAACGCGGAGGTTTGCTAAAAAGCAGCTACGAATATCCAGGACGTTACAAGAGATGGGGAATAGGTTTTGTCAATCCACCCCTAGAACTTGTTACTAACTCCAACTCATTTACAATCAAGGCACATAACGAACGAGGTATGGTGCTACTTGTATATTTGGCAGAGCGTCTATGCAAGCATCCACAACTTGTTGGAGTTAACTTAGAGAATGGTTCTGTAACTGGCTCTATCCGACCAACAGAACGTTTATTTTCAGAAGAAGAAAGAAGTAGGCAACCATCTGTCTTTAGTATTATTCGCGAAATTCTATATGCTTTTGAAAGCTTAGAAGATGAGCATCTGGGACTTTATGGTGCATTTGGCTACGACTTGGTTTTTCAGTTTGAGCAAATGCCAAAGTATCTTACTCGTCCAGAAGATCAGAAAGATTTAGTGCTGTATCTACCTGATGAACTGGTAATTATTGACTACTACCAACAACGCGCGTTTCATTTGCAGTATGAATTCGATACCAAATACGGTAGTACTAGGGGTCTGCCTCGCAGTGGGGAAATTATTGATTACAAAGGTAAGGGCTATACCGCTACTCAAGCCTCTGATCATGCACCTGGAGAGTATGAGGAACAAGTTAACAAAGCACTCAATTATTTCCGTCGTGGTGATTTATTTGAAGTTGTTCCCAGTCAAAACTTCTTTCAAACCTGCAAAAGCTCTCCTAGCGAACTGTTCCGAACGCTACAGCAAATTAATCCCAGCCCCTATGGATTTATCTTTAATTTAGGTGGTGAGTATCTCATCGGTGCATCTCCAGAAATGTTTGTGCGTGTTGAAGGTAGACGTGTTGAAACCTGCCCAATCAGCGGTACAGTTCGCCGGGGAAAAGATGCGATTGATGATGCTGCTCAAATCCTGAAGTTGCTCAACTCACGCAAGGATGAATCTGAGTTAACCATGTGTACTGATGTTGACCGCAACGATAAGTCGCGGATTAGTGAGCCTGGGTCAGTAAGAGTAATCGGTCGCCGCCAAATTGAATTATACAGTCACTTAATCCATACAGTAGATCACGTTGAAGGCTTATTGCGACCAGAGTTTGATGCTTTGGATGCATTTCTTAGTCATCTTTGGGCAGTCACAGTCACGGGTGCACCAAAACGGGCAGCAATGCAGTTTATCGAGCAGCATGAGCATAGCCCTCGACGTTGGTATGGTGGAGCGGTTGGATACTTGACCTTTAAAGGCGATTTCAATACGGGTCTTATCTTGAGGACTATCCGACTTCAGGACTCGATTGCAGAAGTGCGAGTGGGTGCAACAGTTCTTTATGACTCTGAGCCAACAGCTGAAGCCCAGGAAACTCTCACTAAAGCTGCTGCCCTGTTTCAAACACTTGAACAGACTAGTCAGAGAAGTACTAATTTTGCAAGCAACTACAACATTAATTATCAGGCAACCAATTCAGGGCAAGGGAAACGCATCTTACTAATTGATTATGAAGACTCTTTTGTACACACACTAGCAAACTATATCCGTCAAACTGGTGCTACAGTCAAAACCCTACGACATGGCTTTTCGGAATCATTGTTTGATACAGAAAATCCAGACCTTGTTGTTTTATCTCCCGGGCCAGGTAGACCTACTGATTTCCGTGTAGCACAGACAATTGCAGCCTGCACAAAACGGCAAATCCCCATCTTTGGTGTTTGTTTGGGATTACAATCAATTGTTGAAGCTTTTGGGGGCAAACTGGGAGTTCTCGACTATCCCCAACATGGCAAAGTATCTCGCGTTTCTGTTGTAGCACCAAACTCTACAGCTTTTAAAGATTTACCATCATCGTTTGAAGTCGGTAGATACCACTCGTTATTTGCTCTACCTGAAAGCCTTCCCAGAGAACTCAAAGTTACAGCCATGTCTGACGATGGCGTGATTATGGGTATCGAACATCAAAAACTGCCAATTGCAGGTGTTCAGTTCCATCCAGAATCAATCATGACTCTAGGTGAAGGAGTAGGTTTGACGATTATTAAGAATGTAGTACATTCATACACAAGTAAAAAACTGGTCTCAGCTTTAGTAAATGGCATGTAATTAATTTTATGTAATTGCAGTTATGGCATTTTGTCATTGAATGCTATAAAACCAACTACTTAATCGCTAAAGCGATGACTAAGAAAGCATATTTCGTCTAAATGAGAACCTCTAGATATCCTATGCCGAATCCTCAGTATCAAACAACCCAGCCTTTTACTACCACGACTATCAACAACTCAGTGATTATACAGTCGATAAAACCACGTCATATTCTTGAGGAGATTGTATTGCACAAAAGAGAAGAGGTCGCCAAAAGACGCGAACAACTATCTCTAGAAGCACTAAAGAATCAAGCTAATGTTGCACCAGCACCACAAGATTTCCTAAGTGCCTTGTGCCAAAATCTCACCAAACCTAGCCTGATTGCAGAGGTAAAGAAAGCTTCACCTAGTAAAGGAGTAATCCGTGCTGACTTTGATCCTGTTGAGATTGCTCAAGCATACGAGCGAGGCGGTGCTACCTGTATATCAGTGTTAACCGATGAGAAATTTTTCCACGGCAGTTTTGAAAATCTGCGGTTAATTAGAAAGAATGTAGCACTACCCTTGCTTTGCAAAGAATTTATTATTGATCCTTACCAAATTTATCTTGCACGAGCCAATGGCGCAGATGCAGTGCTACTAATTGCCGCCATCTTATCCGATGAAATTCTGCAAGATTTTCAGCAGATTGTTCAACATCTGGGGATGACAGCCTTAGTGGAAGTACATACTCTTGACGAACTTGACCGGGTGCTGGCATTACCAAATGTGAAATTGATTGGCATTAATAATCGCAATCTGGAAAACTTTATCGTTGATTTAGCAACAACTCAATCTCTATTGGCAGAACGGTTGGAAAAGTTAAAGATTTTAGGAATAACAGTTGTGAGTGAGTCTGGTTTATACACATCTGCTGATTTAGCTACAGTAGCTGAGTCGGGAGCTGATGCAGTCCTGATTGGAGAATCCTTGGTTAAGGCAACTGATTTAGAGCAGTCTGTGAGACGTTTGTTAAATTTTCCCAACTAAATGTTCAAATACTTATTAACTTTCAGTAAATCATCAATATGACTTCTATCTCCGATTCCTTTAAAACTTTAGGCGTTAGCAAAGCTTCTGTGCAGGAGGTTGGCCAACAGTGTGCTTTAATCCCGTTTATCACAGCAGGCGATCCTGACTTAGAAACCACCGCCGAGGCAATACGTATCTTAGATCGCAACGGTGCAGACTTCATCGAGTTGGGCATTCCCTACTCCGACCCCCTCGCAGATGGGCCTGTAATTCAAGCCGCAGCAACCCGCGCTTTGCAAAAAGGCACCAAATTAGAGCAAGTGCTAGAGATGTTGCACACAGTAATTCCTAGCATAAAAGCGCCAATCATTCTATTTACTTACTACAATCCGATTTTGCATCGGGGTATTAAGTCATTTTTGGCGCAAATCGCCGCTGCTGGGGTACAAGGATTGGTAGTACCAGACTTACCCTTAGAAGAAGCAGAAGAATTAATCCAAACCGCCGCATCTTTTGGAATTGAGGTAATTTTGCTCGTAGCTCCCACCAGTTCTCTAG
>NZ_JACJTD010000044.1 GCF_014698505.1 Nostoc foliaceum FACHB-393
AGGTTTTTTAGCACTTTTGAATAAATCAACCGCTATTTGGTTTTGATAACATCCTTCTTCAATCATGCTCCGGTACATTTGACGGTTAATGTCCATTGCTTGCTGGATAATTTCGGGAGTTCTTTGAGAATGAGCAAGTTCAACAACCCCTTGCATATAAGGCTTGTATTCTTCTCGAATTAACTTTGGATCTTTCTGGCGTTCTTGATCAAACAGGGTTTCGTAATGGTTAGAAACTTGGTCTAGATAATTTGATTTCTGCTCAAAAGTACCGTAAGTCTTTAGTGCCTCAATTTCTGATTCTAATGCCTCCAGTGCCGTCACTTGATTGTTGATTATGCCCACGCTGATGCTATCGCTCATGTGGATAGCGATTTCTTCAAATGGGCGCTGGCTTCCATCGCTAGGATCATAAAATGATTGTTTTTTGAGCTTAACCGTGGGCGAATAAGCGTTTTGAGGAAGATTTCTTCGCTCTGCCTCTGCTGTTAAATTAGGATAGAAGCTGGCTCTTACTACACCAATGCAATCACCATCGTAGTCTCGCGCTTGGCGTTCTGATTCGGTTTCTGCTGGGTCGATAAAATCAACATCAATCCCCCGTGCTTCTAACTCTGTAATTCTGGCTTGTATGCGCTTGTGGTCTTCGTCATTGACTACAATTATGCCTTCTAAAACCTTCCCATCTGGCGCGATTTGGTCTTCAACGTGCTTGTTGGTAGACACACACAATCCGTTAGAATTCAGAAAAGGAGAGCGAAAGTTAAGAACTTTTTCTCCAAGCTTCAGCCAAGGGACACAAATTTCACCATTTTTGAGTTCCTTGGATGGAATAATCATCCCTCGGTCAAAAGTAAGCGTTTTCCCAACAGCAATATCTCGCCACTCACTTTGTACAAACCGACTTAATTCCTGTTTGACCTTCTCAGTTTCTAATAACTGCTGATGCCCAACTAAATCGGCTTTAATGAGTTTGTACATGAACAAATCATCTTTAGCGGAGTCATCATCCAAGTCCTGATCTGCATTTAAGTCATCATTTCTCTCTAAGTTTTTAACATCTATTTCTTGATTGATGACTTCTCGTGTTTTTAATTTATTTTGGCTCAATGATTCTTTACGCTTTTCATATCTTTCACAATAGTAAGCAGCAACAATTCTTGGGTCATCTTGAATAGAGGCTAATCTTTGAGCTTGTACCTCTAGTTCCTCGACAAAATCTTTAATTCCTTGGGGGAAAGATGCCAGCAGTTGGGAGATAGACATCTGACCTTGCTGAGATTGCCCTTTTTCAGCTAACCAAATATTTTGCTGATATAATCCTGGCTTAATCTGCGGTTTAGTGGGGCCTTTGGGTCTATCTTTGTCTGTTCCCTTAAAACTGCTTACGGGGAGAATTATGTCTATTTCTGGTTTGTTATTTGGATCTGCATATTTGATTTCGTCTAACCTGTATGGTCGCAATGTTCCTTTGCCAAAACGGTATTTAGTAGTATCCTCTCCAACTCCATCCACCCAACCAAATCGATGCTGAATTACACGATAGCTTTTATCTGCTTGGGATTCTCTTAAGGTTACTTTGTCATAAAGTTGTGTTGAAATCTGCCCATAACAGTCACCAACTAATTTATATGCCAAATCATTCGATAATATCCCTCCATTTTCACCAGCCTTTTCAGTAGAATCATCTACTACCAGAATGCTTAATTTTTCGTGAATCGCATTTTTACAAGCCCCAAGGAAGATTGAACCATAAGCCCCACGGTCTTTACTATCTGGACAAATTTTTTGAATCGTTTCTAAACATTCTTTATCTCCATAAAGTAAGCGAGTCTTAGAAGATAGCAATAAAATCTGTCCATCTGGATGATTCTTTAACTCTTCAGCAGTACTGTATTCATCTGAGTGTCCAAACGAGAATTCTTTGCCAGGAAAGTAAAATTCTAATAAGGTATTACTGAGCTTTTCAGTTAAAATTGATTGAGAACCAGTTTTGTTATCGTCTGTATAGATCCACTGATTTAAACGAGGATCAAAATGTTTCAATTCCAGAGTCATAAATGCTAAGTAAATTGATGAAATTTAATCAATTTCTGAGGAGATTTATATGTCAAGGATTAAGCGTTGGATAAATATGCACAAGAAAGAGTTCCATCCAGATGGCAGCTTGAAAAATGAAGCTCGACAAGAAATGTTATCTGTGGGAATGAGTAACGAGGCAATTGATGATTATGCCTCTAGGCTAAAAGCAAGATACGACGAGTGGAAGCACCTGGATGAGATTGATCCAGAACCGTGGCCAATCTACACAGCCTACGATTTCTTTACTGAACAAGAAAAAAAGGAATTTAACCCAGATGGTTCTCTCAGACCTGAATATGTAGAGTACGCTCAGAAAATTGGTATCAGTGAAAGTGCCCTCGAACAGCTTGAGTGGCGCAAGAAAATAGAAGTCGAGAATTATGATGCTGTGTCTGCTGATTACGCAGAACAAGGTATTAACTTTGGTGAGCAGAAAATGAATGCTCGGATTGGCGCTAGCAGAACATACGTCCAACGTCGGCAGCAGATGGAGCAAGACTTGCGTAACTTTGAGCCGGAAGACAGTTTGCCTTTCGACAAGGACACAGTATATTAGGCGGGAGCGATGCCGAGTGAGTGACAATATAAGCTGAAAGCATTATCAAACAACGCTCTCAGCTTTTTAGTGGCATTCTTTTACATCTGCAATTGCTCCCCTTGCACTGAGCATAGCCTCTCCAAGAGTTGTATTGCGACTGGGCGAAAAAGCAGATTGTTTGGTTAATTGGCTTGCCGTTCTATAGCTGGAGGGATTACCCCAGGCGATCGCACAACTGATTTGTTGGAAGCGGCGGCAAGGAACGCAAACATTCCTAAAATAGCAAAGGACGTAATAATCACTTGCTGTACGGATGCAAAGACCGACTTTTCTTTCTCCTTTTGGACAGCAATGCGATTGAGCTTCTGTTGATATATGGAGAAGTACAGATAATTCAAAACTTGTTCGCATAAGGCAGGGTCTTCTCCTTTTTGGACTTTTTGGCACAGGAGAATTTCTAGATGCTCTTGGCGACGAGCACTTGTAGATAAATCGCGCTCGTCCCACAGTTTTACTTGGGTTGCATCTAAAGGTCTATCAATACCTAATAAAGTCATAAATATGTCCTCATTTAATTGTTGGGTTAGTTGAGGGAACAGGTGTAATCAACAAGTCAATTACACCCTACTGTGCTTTTTGAAAAATGGAACTCATACCTAACTTAAGAAGTTTATATACGCCCTCTAAAAAGAACTAGCTACGTTAGTACTGAAAAAATCGGTACTGGAGTAGCTAGTAAAGTTAGTGAGTTTATGCTATATTTCCCATTCCAAATCTGGTTGTAGAGATGGGGATAGAATCTGTGCTTTCGATGGTGGTTGGGGTGTATCCGACTCCAACGGGTTCGTCCCATCCTGGAATAATTCTTGTGCCAGAGTCCGGCCATCTGAGTCAATGTCACTACTCAAGAAATACTCCAAAACCTGCGGTGTAGCACCATCAATTGCTGCTTGTGCTAGTAGGGATTTGATGAATTGGGGAGATGCCTCACTATCAGCTAGTACCTTCAAGGTTTGCTCGGCATCTTGGATGGTCATTTTGGAGATATCCTTAACTCCAACTTCGTCCCAGACATCCCCAAAATACTGTCGATATTGCTGATTGAAGTCTTGCTCTTGGGCAAATCGTGATAATTCTTGTACCTGCAAATGTGTCATTTCAGCCATCTTAATTTGCCAATGTTAATTGTTCGCGCTTGTTACTGTTAGAGCGATCGCACTTTCAGATGAGGAAAGGTGCAAGTTGAAGCATATCTCTTACCAAGAGAGGCTTTTACGATGTTAGACAGAATATCTGTCTAACATCAAGTGCAAAATATGAGCCTTGGACTAGCGGCGATCGCTACTAGCAAAATATGAAATAAACACATTCAATTTAAAATCTCAAATCCAAAATGTGTTTTTTGAGAGCTACACTCTATTGATAGAAGTGAGATGATTAACTGCTGGAGAATAAGAATCTGGTACTAATTTCTGTTTGCGCTCATAGCAAAAATTTTCATCCAGCATTCTCACATAACTAATATGAGTTGCCCAAACATCAGCCAGTCGCTCACCCAAGCCAACGGTATCTAATGATTTGGGAATAACTACTCCACCATTCCAAACGATAGGGATGCTTTCTGTTTGAAAATATTGTGTCAGTTCTCGACGCACAAACTCACCTGTACCACCACAGATGAGAACTTCGTCTAATGGTACATGGTTTTTCACCCACCGCAGCAATGCTCGACAGTATTCATCCCGAATCACTTCTAAAACTGATTTAAACAACTCTAAATCCGAGTTAATTCCTGATGGTGTATTCCTACGTGACAAATTTCGTAATGCAGTGAAATTACCTTTACTTGCTTCCACTAAAGCCGCCGCTATACACGGATCATCTTTCGATAGTCCTACGCTAGTACGTTCGACAAACTTTTGTAACACCCAATTCATCCCCAAGTCTGTCGATTCTTTCTTTGCTACTTTCCCTTTTTCTGAAAGGGTAAAACTGGCATTACGATGACCCAGCATTAACAATCCTATATTTTTTTGAGAAAATACATTCCCTAGAGCGCGATTTCTGTAAGAAATAATACCTGTTCCTTCAGGAAGATTTTTGAAGCTATTGACCTTAATTTTCATTCTTCCCGTTGGCGTTATTACTCCTTGCCTATAGTTCAAGACAAACTTTTTAGCCAAATCTTGTACATTCTTCTCTTCTCCAGGTGGTAGCAAAATCTGGAGAAACATTTCGTGAATATCTAGATTTATTTGACGTTTAGCTAGCCACAACAAACCAGCAACCTTTGATAAGGCATATTCAGACTTCAAATCTTGCAGTGCCGCAGTTCCAGCAAACTCTCTTTTTGCAATACTCCCTAAGACAGAATATTCCTGACCAATTCTCACCCAAGCGCTATCATCAGGCAGCGCATCTACAGTTAAATGTTTGGTTGAACCCTCTCCCACATCGGCAACTTCTGGACTCATCCACAATGCAAATGGTACTCCCGCCGGATAAATCTGGGCGATCGCTTTGGTTGAACTACCCCCCAAGTCTGCCGTCAGTATAAACTGCACGACTTGGCTTGATTTGTCCTGATTAGTATTTGTAGTTGTCATAAATTTTTATTACCGTTTGTTTCGTCAAATCCCAACAATTGAGTAGCCATTAATAAGTCTGGTGTCATTTTCAAGTCCATTAATCCCAAATCATCATCAGATAGTAAGGATTCTTCCTGCTGACTTGTTTGCTCTAGTTCCTCTTGTTCTTCTTTCTCTTTGCGAATCACATTTGTTGAGATTGGCAAGCTTTTTTCTAAAATCGATGATTTGTTCTGCTCTATTTGTTGTGGTGGCAAAATCGCACTACTCTCTACTTCAAAAGAATTAGAAACCTTTTGCATTAAAATTCTAATCTTTACTAGCTTTCCTTCCAATTCCCCAATACTCGACAAGCAAGCTTCAATAAATTCCTCTTTACTTACCTTTCCCACTAATGCTTCTATTAGCCAGTAACTTGTCACTGCTTCCATTGTCAGTTCACCTGCCGACTTTTTTGATCGATGATTCACCAAGTATTCAATAGTTCTTCCATCCCAAGAATCATGTCTCCGTTTTACTCTTGGCAGTTCAACGTCTTTGCTTCCCTGTTTGTCCATTTTTAAAAACCAGTACAGTTGTCTTATTGTTTACATTTGCAATACTTGATACAAAAATGAGTATTGCGGGTAGTCTAAATGAGTATTTAGGCGGAGAAATCCCCCTTTTTCTCTCAATTGCGTTTCCACTGTGTTTTCACTGCGTTGCGCTTTTTCCCTCATTTATGAGTATTCGTGCGTAATTCGTACCCAAATTATTCACTGCTTAGAATCAGGCGACTAAATGCCTGGGGTCTTTGCTATGTAAGCACTTGAGCTAGTTAGGTATTAGAGTTCCTTCAAAAAGTCTTTCAAGCCGCTAAAATAATCGTACTTACTACGACTATCTTCACTTTTTCGCATTTGAGCAATTTAGCTATTTTGGCGACTAGTCGCAATTGCTCCGATTTTCGGTAAATCAGCGTGATAACAAAATCATACCAAGTTTATCCAAGATGTGAAGCCATGAGCTACGCGATCGCGCGATTAAAAAAATTAAAGCGGGGTAATATATCAGGGAGTGCATCTCACACTGCACGAGAAAGAGAAACCCCTAATGCAGATCCGACTCAAAAAAATATTCGGTTCATCGGTAGCCTCGACCCAGAGGAACGACTAGAGGATTTAGTCTTAGCCAAGATAGGGGACTCGGAGCAGAAGCGGAAGATTCGCACTGATGCGGTGTACTGCGTGGAGTTACTGTTGAGTGCATCGCCCAGTTATTTCCGTCCCGACTGCCCCACCCAAGCCGGTTACTATGAACCACAAAAGTTGGATAACTGGGTAGAAGCGACTCACCAGTGGTTAGCGGATGAATATGGCAATCGCATTGTCCGCGCCGAGTTACACCTGGACGAAGCCACCCCCCATATTCACGCTTATTTTGTCCCCCTTGATGATCAAGGGCAGCTACGGTGCAATCATTTCTTTGACGGGCGGCAGAAAATCCAACAATTTCAAGATTCTTACTACAACACGATGCGCCTAATTGGGCTGGAGCGTGGGATTAGGGGAAGTAAAGCCAAGCACCAGGACATCAAGGACTTTTACCGGATTGTGGAGGAGGGGCGTGATTTAGAAGTTGATGAGCTAAGTGCAGCGCAATTGAAGGCCAAAGCTGCCGACCGAGACAGGGCGAATCAGCGAAAACAGGAAATGGAAGCTACAGCCAAAGCTCTCTCACTTGAAAATGAACAGTTACGGCGACGAATTGCACAATTAGAACAAGATAATCAATCAATAAAAAAGCTTATCGAGTGGTCAACTGATTTAGCTTTAAATGATGTTGCTTGGGAGTTAGGGCTGTGGCGTAAAGGGAATGAATGGGTTGGAGGAAGCCACATCATTAATATAGATGGCTCTAAATTTAGTGACCTTGCTCCCGGTTCTCATTTTGAAGGTAATCATGCAATTGATTTAGTGAAACACGTTAATCAATGCAACCAAGTCCAAGCGATCGCATGGATCGGGGAGCGATTTGGTGAAGTCGGCGCAAAACGTGCAGCTCAGACTCATGCTCAAAAAGTTGCGGCTGACATTATCCAAACTCAACCAGCATCCCAATTCACCCCACCCGTTGAGGATAAAGCTAATTGGTCAGTCGTTGAACATTACCTCAAACAGAAACGAGGCATACCTTCTGATTGCGTACAAATGTTACATAACCAGGGGCTAGTTTATGCCGACTCAAAAGCAAATGTTGTGTTTGTGATGCGGGACTTGGAAGGGAATACCAAAGGGGCTTTCTTAGAAGGTACAACCAATAAATTCTCTGGTTATGAGTTAGGTACAGTTCGCCGTAATAGCTGGTTTTACTTTACTTTGGGGAAAAAGCCTAGTGATAAAACTAGCACTGCTGTACTGTCTGACTCTCCCATTGACACCATTTCAGTAGCCATGCTGGAATATCAGGTTAAAGGAATACCAGAAAACAGAACAGTTTACATGGCAGCAGATGACACTTCAAATTTACCTTTTGAAAGATTACGTAATGTTCCTTGTGTACAGGTAGCTTTTAGTCAATCAACTGCGGCACGGGCTGTTAAAGAGCTACTGCCACACTCGACTCAACTCAAGTGCGAAAGTGGGGATTGGAATACGCAGTTAATCAATTTCTCCCATCAATCGCAACAGCGTTATTCACAACAAAACCACGAGGAATTAGAGCTATAGTTGCAAAAAAGTCAAGCTACTCTAGTACCGATTTTTTCAGTACTAAAGTAGCTAGTAAAGAGTTTTAGCTATCAATAATATTGGGGTGAAAATTAGTTAAAATCCTGATGAGTAATGAGTTAACAAAGCAAATATTCTCTCTAATCAAACTTAACAATAAGCTGATAGCTGTCGAGTCTCCATTGCAAGAGAGGGTCAGGCTGCTCATCAATCTAGCCAGTGAATTCCAGCGCCTGGACATTAACTGTTACCTGTGGACGCTGGAAGATGATGCGCTACAGCAGTTATCTACTAATGAGGAGGGATTAAGTTTAAAAACTGTTAACCAGTATCAGGCGATCGCCAAGAATCGACGCGAACATTACTTTGAAATTCTGCGGTTTTGGAAAACTACTGATTTATCAGGAATCCTGATACTAGAAGGTATATTCCCCTGGCTGGGAGAGTCTACCACTGACCCCGATTTCTTTCTGACTTCCGAGTGGATTAAGTCAGCCCTCATTAACCTAAAGCTGTACAATTGCAATGCTAACAAAGCAGCGATTCTCTTAGGGTCAAACGCCACTGTGTCATCTGACATTGCCCCCGAAGTTCCGACAGTCATTCAACAACTGCCAGCTATAGAGGAAATAAGCAGTTATTTAGCCCAAGTATTACCGGATTACAGTCATAGCGATATTCATGCGACGGCGAACGTCTCAGTAGGCATGTACTTGGCAGACATTGACTATGGAATTAGACAGGCTATTGCAAATCATGAAATTACACCGGATGAGTTAGTAGAAAAACTGTCCACTTACAAAATCGAACTGTTTAAGCGAATTTATAATATTCAATTCCTTCAACCTCCAAGCACACCCATTGGTGGTTTAGAATTGATCCAGCAAGCGTTTAAAACTTATAAGCGCCTTCTATCCTCATTGGCTAAAGCTTACAATCTTCGTTTACCCAAGGGGATTTTATTAATCGGCCCACCGGGAACAGGAAAATCTTACTCGGCTAAAGCAAGTTCTGCACAATTGGGGCTACCTCTGATTATTTTGGAGTGGGGGAGTTTCCGCAGTTACGGTAATTTGGCTGAATATAAGCTCAAGAATTTACTCGCACTCGTAGACCGAATTAACCGTGTAATCCTGTATTTGGACGACTTCGACAAAGGATTTTCTGGGGATGATGATTTATCCAAACGCCTAGCTGGTATGCTTTTGACCTGGATGCAAGAACGTACTAGTGAGGTTTTAATTATCGCTTCGGCTAACAATATTCAATGGCTACCACCAGAGCTAACTAGAAGTGGGCGCTTCGACGAGATTTTTAAGGTGGATTTACCCAATTATGGAGAACGGCACGAAATATTCAAGATTCACTTAGCCCGTTTCGATCCTCGTTTCCGCGATCGGGGCGATGGGTACAGCGAAGAAGAATGGAAAAGGTTACTCAAAGCCACGCAGCGATGTGTCGGTGCGGAGATTCAAGCCATTGTTGAACGTGCCGCCGTCTTTAGTTTCTGTGAAATGTTTGGTGATGATGTTGCACCAGCTAGCAAACTACCACCACTAGGAATTACATTGTCGGCATTGTTGGCAGCAAGGCAGAGTATGAATCCTCTGGCCATCCGCGAAGCTGACCGAGTTGAAAGTATGAGGAACATTGCGGCTTTGCATGGCCTTCCATCTAGTCCAATTGATTCATCTATATATAGTCTCGGCAATGTTGATATTTTTGGTGAAACATGAAAACTTTAAAAATTAATTCCGAAAAGGATTTATACGCTGCTTTCAAGTTACTGAACATACTAGGCCCTGTTGCTGGAGTATCAATTATCATTGGCACTGTGGCGATTGGTTACGTCCAAACTCGTCCCCAGGATTTACCAGTTACGCACATTCTCACGAAAGGCAATCGCACATTTAAGCTCTCAGTCGCCTCTACATCAGAGCAATTAGAGAAAGGGCTGAAATTTCGAGCATCCTTAAACGGTTCGCGCGGAATGTTATTCAACCTGGGAGGAGAAATTTACAACGTGCCTTTCTGGATGTACAAGGTAAATTTTCCATTAGACATCTTTTATCTTAAGGACAATGTGGTGACAACTGCGGTTTACAATGCCCAACCGTGTTACAAAACCCCTTGCCCTATCTACAAGGGGAAAGTTGCCAATCAAGTGCTAGAGCTAGCAACAGGCGCTGCCAATATCAAGGTTGGCGACAGGCTTAACATCCAACCGTTATCATCAGCCAAAGAATGATATCAATTGCGATCAGGCTGTCATGGCAATTTGCCAAAAACGTATGTATTAGGGAGAACCAATAAATAAATCAGCCCAGCCGTCGCTTTCGCCTTGAGGGCGAAAGCGCCTAGATATCTCGGTTTTGCCAAAAATATTATTGATACGGCTGGGCTGATTTATTCTTGGCAAGTGCCTTGCATTAAACAGGCTTTAACACACAAAACCAAGCAAAAGTCAATCTCCACATTTCTACCTTACTGAGCTAATTACAAAATTATTTATACTAATAAATAATTGCAGGGATTATATGTCAAGCAAAAAGCTTGCTAACAATATAATTGATTTCTAAATACTTAGAGAATGAATGTTAGCAATATTATACTAGTACTTTTGTGCTATTTTTTTTTAGTACTAAAGTGTCTCCATCTTGAAGCTGACTTATTTAAGAATGTGCGTATTCCTCATCCAATCGTTCAGGAGAACGAGATGCGTACTGACTACGAATATCTAGAAAGTTTTTCCGCTTCGGCAACGGCAACCCTCTCACCTTCTCCAAAGAATGACAGGGCGACAAAAAGCACACTTACACTCATGGGTGTGACTGGTGTGTTGATGATAGCAGAGATGTCCGTCCACAATATATTGATGGGTGGATTTATGATTGCGTCCGCCATCGTCATTGCCTTGCCGAAACAGTCACAAGCATTATTTACTAACTTCGACAAAGTACAACGAAAGTATGGAGTTAATCTCTATGCTGTATTGTTTGCGCTGTTAGCAGTAATTTGCCTAATTGATTTTGCGGCGGCTCCAGCTAATGCTCAGTTCTTCAATAATGCTCAAACTTGGATGACCACCACTTTTGGTAATGCCGGCAATGGACAAACAGCAGCAGTTATCGCGCTTTTTTTCAATGTATTAAGAGCTTTATTCCTATTATATGTTGGGATCAGTCTAGTTCGGATTATTCAATCTGCCCGGAATGATGAAGACTGGCAGACGTTAGCAAGAACTCCATTAATCATAGTTATGGCAGTTTTTGTTGGAGATTTAATTACTGGTTTGATTGTTCAGGTTTAGTAAGAAAGCTTTTTAAGTTATCAGTTATTGATAAATACGTATTTGAATTAATAGCTGATAACTCTTGATTAAATTCAGTAAATATGTCAAATAAACATGATTTTCGGACAGTAAATCGGATTTTAGGAGAAAGACCAAGACTAGGGCCATTCCCTGCCGATCAAATATTTGCCTGGACATTAATAGCAGTAGTCAATGTTTTTCTGTTCAATTATCTACTGAAAACAAGTTGGCTAGGTACTAGCTTAAGTATTGCTTGGGGATGGGCAACATGGTGGACAATTTCTACAAACAAAGACTTTTTCGGTAAGTTCGTCAGCGTCCCTCGAATTAGTAGGGGATATATGAGATTTCAATCAATACAACAGAAGTCAGAGGTCGGAAGTCGTCAGAGAAATAAGTTCTAAGTTCTGAGTTTTAGTGAGATTTCATTTATTGGTAAAGTTATGCCAAAATCTTCTAATAAGGCTAAAGATAAATTAGGTAAAGTCATATTAGAAAAGGAGCAGATTAGTGTTGTCAAAATGCTCACTCCCTTTGAAGATATTATCCATTTAGGGGGGATTTGCGACCTCAACTTAGGAGGTAGGCAGGGCGTAGGCGCATTAATTCTCAAAAAAGGTGAAAATATTCAAATCAAATTCTGCTTTGATTGTTTAGGGATTCATCCGAATTTGGAATCATCGCAAATGCTGCCGATCTTTGAGGGCATAGAAGCGGGGTTAAAAGAAATTCCCGAAGGCGAAAGTCTCACAATACACTTAGGGTCTTTTACCTCGGATTATTATAGGCAAAAGGAACTATCTTCTTTAGAGTCAACTTGCTCTCAAGATCCATTAAAGCTATTGATTCGCAGTGAAAGATTGCGAGTTAAAGAATTAACTCAAAGTGGCACTAGAAAGAATAAGTTTCTCCGGCTATGGTGTACATACACTGTTATTTCTGATAATGAACGCTCTCATGATTTTATCGAATCGGTTATCAGAAAATTAGAAAAAGGTTGGTTTTCTTTTACTGGAGAAATTCATGCCCATAACAATACTAGAATTGAAAATATCCTCCAAAATTCCTTTAGCAATGGTTTTTTGCAATGGTCAGCCATACTAAGTAGTAAAATGAAACTTGGGATTAGGGTGCTGAGTGCCCAAGAAATATGGGAAATGATTTGGCAGCAATTCAATCTGTCATCGCCACCAGCAATTCCTAATCCTTTAAAGATAGATTCTGCCAATGGACTAGTAGAAACTCAAACTAGTGATTTTCATATCCGCCACCATCTGTTAGAGAATGAGCTATCTGTGCCATTCTTTGATAGGAAATGGATAAGACTACAAAATAAATATGTTGGGGCGCTTAACTTCAGCCAAAAACCAGGGGGATGGTATGACGAACAAGCCCAACTGCGATATCTATGGGAATTAATCTCTAGAGATAGTATTTCTGATACAGAGGTTATTTGTCAGCTAACGAAGGCAAATCAAGCTATTTCTAAAACAAATCTTCAACGCATTACCAAGCAATCAATTACCAGCACTTCTTTATCTACAGATAAAGGAAATATTGATGTCAAATCGGGGATGAATATTGAAGAAGCGGTAGAGGCGCAGAAGACAATATATAAAGGTAGTGTAGTAGTGCATACCGCAGTTGCTTTTCTCGTCCACCGTCCAACCCCACGGGAATTAGACGAAGCTTGCCGATATCTTGCCAGCTATTTCTTGCGTCCGGCGGTAGTTGACCGAGAAATAGAATACGCTTGGAAGACATGGTTGCAGTGTTGTCCATTTGTTTGGGAACCACTGTTAACCAAGCCTTTTAACCGCCGACTGCCATATTTTAGTTCGGAAGCACCAGGGCTGATGCCGTTGATTCGCACAGCCACAGGCGATCGCAGTGGGTTTGAGTTGATTGCAGAAGAAGGCGGCACACCAGTACATTTAGACTTGTACCAAAACCACAAAAATTTGGCAGTCTTCGGCGCAACTCGTTCAGGTAAATCTGTGCTGGTGGCAGGTATTCTTACCCCGGCACTTGCACAAGATATTCCGGTAGTGGCACTAGACTATCCCAAGCCAGACGGAACATCCACTTTTACCGACTACACCAATCTGCTGGGTGAAGATGGGGCATACTTTGACATCTCCAAAGAATCAAACAATCTTTTTGAACTTCCTGATTTGCGCTCTCTGGATGCAGAACTGAGAAATGAGCGATTGAACGATTTTAAGGAATTTCTCAAATCAGTGCTGATGACAATGGTGATGGGGACGAGCATGATTGGTGTCAGCCCAACTATTACCACCAATATTGAGTCAATCATTGCTTTAGCTTTGAAAACATTTTTTAATGATGATGAAATTAAATTGCGCTACAAGCTAGCAATACAAAATGGATTTGGAACTCAATATTGGAACGAAACTCCGACGCTCAAAGATTTTTATAATTTTTGTTCTCCAGCTTTCATACAATTAGATTCTATTGCTAGTAAGAGTCAAGAGATTTCTGAAGCCTTAGAGCAAATCAGGCTGAGAATAAATTATTGGTTGAGTACCAGGGTCGGGCAATCCATCTCACGCCCATCCAGTTTTAGAACTAATGCCAAATTGTTAGTATTCGCTTTACGTAATTTATCGAGTGAAGCTGATGCTGCCATACTCGCTCTCAGTGCCTATGCAGCTGCATTACGTCGTGCATTATCATCAAAAGCTTCGATCTTCTTCCTTGATGAAGCGCCAATTTTATTTCAATTCGATGCGATCGCGGAGTTGATTGGGCGATTGTGTGCCAATGGTGCTAAGTCCGGTATCCGCGTCATCATCTCTGCCCAAGAACCAGAGACTATATATCAGAGCAAAGCTGCACAGAAGATATTTGCCAATATCACTACACGTTTAGTAGGCAGGATTCAATCATCAGCCGTTGACCCGTTCATTGTTCGCTTTAAATATCCAACTGAAATCATCAGGATCAATAGTACGGAAGCTTTTTATCCAAAAAAGTCGGGCATTTACTCTCAGTGGCTGCTTGATGATAATGGCAAGCTGACTTTCTGCCGCTATTATCCCGCCTACTGTTTATTAGCCTCAGTTGCTAATAATCCAAACGAGCAAGAATTACGCAGTTTGTTTCTCAAACACTATCAAGATAATCCTCTGCTTGGGCTAGTCAAATTTAGTGAGGATTATATCAGAATGATTCGGGGGGAAGAGTTATCAGAATTAGCGAAGAATTTACTCTCAAAATCATGCACAAAGCGAGTAGCTTAATATGAAAAAACGGACAATTGGGGTAATACTTTCTGCTACAGTTGGCAGTTTATTGATAGCTGCACCTAGCTATGGTTTCAGTATCAACGATTTTATCAATTCATTGGTTTCGGATCTTCAAAGTGAGGTTGGTGAAATTCAAACCTGGGCTAGGGATGAGATTAACAGTGCTTGGGCTGACATCAAAGAAAACGCTAATGCTGCAATTGATAGTTCTATTGGACAATTGGGTGCGCCTGACCCAATCGCTTCGGCTGAACAATTGAAAAATACGCTCAAGGATGATTATTCTTATCCTGTCGCCCAAGAAAAAGCTCAGGAGCTAGAGCGTGAACTGACGCTTGGTTCGATTGCCAGCGTGATTGGAAAAAAAGGACAGCAGCAAACTCAAGAAAAAATTGATACTACTGCACAAATTGCCCAGCAAGCAAAAGATATTTCTGATGAGGCGCAGAATATGGATGCCTCTCAAAACGTTCTCAAAGCGATCGCTGCTCAGAACGGTTTAATTGTGTCGATGTTAGCAGAACAACGTACTGATTCGCTGTTAGCCCGACAGGATAATGCATACTCTAACCTGATGCTGACGCAAGTGGCAGATCATCTTGACTCCCAACGGAAAAAGGAGAACTCCCAAGAAGCTGGCAGATTGTCTCTACTACATGAAGTCGTATTTAATGCACGGCTAGATCCTACTTCTGCTGACTGATGTAGCGTTCAACTAGAAAGGCAGAGGGCAGCTATGCTGGAGTTTCAGTTGGAATACTGTTTTGCGCTAAAGCCCGTGCCCAGAGGGAACAGGGGTCTGAGTCCCCCACCCTACTGGTTCGTAGTTGCTTTATGCCGGGGAACCCGTCTACCGCACTGCTCACCATAATCTCGGATTTGGTGGCCAAGAATTGAGCGGGGTTAAAGCCTCGTTCAAATTCTGACGCTCGCGGACTCGCTAACGCTTCGCTATCCCTTCTGCCCTCTGCCCTCAGCAAGAACTGCCTTCTTTACATATCTTTCAAAATTACTGTATTGAGCAAGGATTCAAATCATGTTTTTACTAGCGCAATTAGATGGTGGCGATTTAGCTGATTTAGCAAAAGAAAATGCAGCTTCAATAGCGCAAGGATTTGATGAGCTTTGGAACGAAACTATTACAGGTGGTGTTTATTCAGCAATTTGTACAGTCGGAGCTTTATTCGCTATAGCAACACTAACTTTCTTCGTCGTTGAATGGACAAAAAAAATGATGGCGGGGGAAGAACAAAGAGCTTATACTGATTTTATTTGGCCGTTAATAGTAATTCTTTTGCTCAGTAATAAGGGGGATGTACTAGGAAAGTCAACTTTGGGGATTAGAAACTATATTAATAATGTAAATAATATAGTTCTTAGCGAAGCGGCGGCAGGAATCGATCTCAAGCAAGCGTATGAAAGTGCATTGGGAACTGAAGCAGCACGTAGCGCTATTGGTATTGCTGTAAATAAATGTAGAAATTCATCTTTAAGTCAACAAGAAGAAATCAACTGTTTGAATCAAGCTAAAGAAGATTTAACCAAAAAATATCCAGATAAGTTTAACAAAAATAATGGGGCTTTTTCTTGGTTTGTAGATGCAATTGATGGCGCTATCGATGCTTTTAATGATGTGAAAGATGGTAAAGCAAATGGAATTGATTTAATTTTATCTCCCATTAATGCTTTTGTCGGGTCTGCTGTTACTGACATAGTTACGATAATTTTAGTCGGAATGAATGGGGCTTACCAATGGGGAATTGAATTGACTATGCTCGTAACAGCGCTGCTGGGGCCTATAGCTGTTGGTGGTTCTCTGCTACCTTACGGAGCTAAATCAATCTACAGTTGGTTAGTCGGATATTTCAGTATAGGTTTTGGCAAGCTCTGCTTCAATATCATTGTTGGTTTCGCCGGGCAATTAGTCGCTGATTCTAAATCTTATCAGCCAATGTTCTTCCTATTTACAATTGGTATAATTGCGCCATTCTTAGCTACAGGTTTAGCAGCTGGTGGTGGCGTTTCTGTTTTACTTCAAATTAATAAAGCTACTGAAACTTATAGTGGAATTGCTATTGAGGTTGCTAAAGGTGTTGCTACTAAAGGTGGTAGTTTAGTCGGAAAATTAGCTAAATGACACGTAAGAATTCAGCACGGGCTAAACGCCCCGCTATCCATGTACAGGATTCAGAAACCAGAATTTAAAAGCAATGAGCGGATAACTCTTCTATTGATTGAAAAGAATTCAATCTTATTCTCCAGCATTCTGACTCCTGAATCCTGACTCCTGACTCCTGACAATAACACCTATGCTAAATCATCAAAATAAAACTCAACCAAAAGAACCATTACAATTACTTAGTTACAACAAATATGTAACAACAAGAGTTGGAATAATTTCTCTAGCTGGATTTTCAATGGCTGCGCTTTCTCTGTTATTACAGTTTTTAAGTTATGGAGCAATTAGTGTTTTAAATAAAAAACAATTGGCATTAGTACAACTCTCATCAGGAGAGACAATCGCCGCTAGAGCAGTAGACCCAAAAGAACGGTCTGATGAAGTAATTAAAAAATTTGTATCTGATACATTTATTACTACGTTTAATTGGGATGGATTAGTAAAAGCATTTAATGAGAAAGGAGAACCTATCACTAAGCAAGATACTGGGGTAGAAGTAGGTAAACTTAATAATAAATCTAATAGTCGGGTTGCGACTAGAGCCTATGATGCTGCATTTGCTTTAAGTGAAAATGAAGGATTTCGCCCCGCCTTTCTCAAGAAATTAGCATCAATCACTCCGACAGGTATTTTCAATGGTGATACTCAAGTATCTTTAATTCCCAGATTCATATCCCAACCACGTCAAATTAAATCAGGGAAATGGGAAATAGATTTTATTGGTACACTGGTAACTTTTGACCGTGAGTATAACTCAGGTAAAGGAATTACTTTCAATAAAACCGTTACAGTTTCTTCAATTTCTAATCCAGAATATATCCCAGCTAATACCACTGAGTTAGCTAAGAAGATTTATGCAGCCCGTCGCGCCGGATTAGAAATTACAGAAATTGTAGATTTAAACTTCGGGAGAAGGAAATGAGCGAAGACAACGGTAAAGGGTCTGTATCAACTATAGAGGATTTGCTTGAAATAGATGATGCTAATAAAACTAATGCTAATAAAGCACCAGAACCGGAAAGTTTATTAGTACCGACTAAGCACACAATTGTCACTTCTCCTTGGTCAAGACTAGCAATAATTGCTGTCCCTTTTGGAGTTGGATTTTTAGCAATATTTTTGATGCTTAATGGTGTTTTCAATCCCGCACCAGCACCAAAGATTGGTCTGAAAACGCAGGAAATACCGACCACTGAACAAGCCCAAAAAAGTGATGAGGGAGACGGTGATGCGCGTGCAAAACTCGCTCTGTCGGATCAAGAAGATGAGTTAGGTCGCATTAACAAAAATAAATTTGACCAATCACCGCCAGTACCAGTTTCAGTAAACCAAAAGGTCGTGCCATCTAACCCACCATCTCCACAACCTGCGCCACGTTCTGTTCAAAATACACAACCACGTCGTGTAACTCAAACTGCACCACAACAGATTAGAACCTACACTCAGTCATCAACACGCACGAGTTTTTCTCCAAGACCATCTATATCTGCACGGACACTCACGCCCCTAGATCCCCTTGAACAATTGAACAAACTCCGAGGCATCGGTTCTTACGGCAAAATCGCATACACCGAAACTAGCACCAGTAAACAATCTTCATTAGATCCATATCTTGCTCAAGCTCAAGCAATTCAAAATCAACCGAATGAACAAAATGAACAAACAGATACAAATAATTTTGACCAAACCACGCCGCAAAACTCAAGCGAGTCGATTGAAAAGCTCCGCCCCAGGTGGCAAGCGACTTCTAAGGTTAACAAGATTACTTTAGCTAACAATTATTTACCTCAAGAAAGCCAAATTCTCCAAGGTAAGCAAACTCGTTATTTGACAGTTGGCTCATTTGCTAGTGGTGTGATTATTACTCCATTAGTTCAAACCACAGTTAATAGTTCAGGAAAGACACAAACACCAACCTCTAATAATACTAAGTCTATTGCTAAACTGCAAGAGGATTTACGCGATAACTATGGGCAAGTGGCAATCCCTTCGGGTAGTTTATTGGCAGTCGAGTTAGCTTCAGTTGATGGCGGCAGTTACGCTGTTGCTTATGTCAGAGCGATCATCAAAGATAATACAGAATATCCGATTTCTGCGGGTGCGATTTCCGTGACAGGAGTTGGTGGTAGACCCCTAATAGCTCGAAGATTTCAGGACAGGGGTGGCGAGATTGCCCGTAGTGACTTGTTTGGTGGCGCTGTGTCTGCACTCTCGAAGGTTGGGGAGATTATGAACCAACCGGATAGTGAAGAAGAAATTTCTGATGAATTCACAGGCAGGATTCGCAAACGTAGTAGTGGCAATCAGCGCAATCTCACTGGTGCGTTAATGTCAGGGTTTTTTGGTCAAGTTAGCCAAAACATCAGCCAACGTAATCAACGTAATACTCAAGAAATTACTTCTCGCCCTAATACTTGGTTTATTCCACAGGGAACCAAAGTCACTTTTAATGTAAATCGTTCTTTGGAGTTGCCATGAAAAGCGTAATTAACACAGTTACAAGCGGCACTCTAGCGTTGGCTCTCGCCGCGACTCCACTATCCACAATTGCCGCACCAGTCGTTCGCACCATCAAACAAACTCAAGCTAGTGGGACGCAGGCCAAACTACAAACTATCAACGTTTGGAATGGTCACGGTGTAGCAATTTCTTTCTATGAAATTGGCGAGACAATTAAAAAAGTCTGGTTAGATGATCCGTCGCAAATTCTGCTTGACACAGATGGTTGTTTAGAGGGATTGGATCAGAATTGCTCTAGCCCCGGTGCAGGGCTGATTCATCTGCGACGGATCAAGAGAATAAACATTCCCGGAATACCGCAAACATCTACCACTTTGTTAACAGTAATTACGCAGTCATCCTCTGGGGAGCGTAAGGCTTACAGTTTTCGGCTAGCAACAAGTAATGGCACTCCTAAATATAGTCAGGTAACGATCCAGAATGAACTGGCACGAGAACAAACAGCCCCGAAACCTCAATTGCAATCATTAGTTAAAACACAGCAAACAATTAACCAAATTCGAGGCGGTATTGTTGTCGCTATTAGAAGTGGATGGATTAATCAGCAAGATGAACTACATCAACGATTGCAAAAGTTGATCGGTTATTTACAAGCGGGTGATGACATTTCTACTGCTGCTAATAAGGCTTCTGTCTCTCAAGACTTAGCTAATAAATTAATTGCTTTGAGTAATAGTTCTGAGAATTTGACACAAGGTAATGGCTTATGAAATCATCTTTACGACCCAATGATAACGCCTTACGTTACTTCATTTTTTTTGGTTTAGTAGGTAGCTTATTGATTCATAGTTTCATAAAATATGGGCTATTGAACTCTTTTGTAGGCTTTTTGATGCCCAAGGCATCTGCACAAGTACCCGTTATCAATTCCCCTAATGGGTTTACTCCTGATTGGTCGCGCTTGCGTTTTAGCGACATGATTATTTCTGTAAGTAGCAGTGTTACCTATCCAGGCACAAGAGGTACAGAAACTAGAACTTGGACGGCAGGACAAAGCATTAGCGAGTTTATGGAACTTGGAGATTTTGAAACACCTCAATTAGCAATAGAAAATTTAAATCTCTCAACCATAGCTTCAGTACAAGGAATCAATTTAAGTAGGTTAACATTAGATGATTTTCAATTAACTCAATGGCAAACTTTACCATCTTTAACCAAAGCTATCCCTGACTTAGGTAATAGAAATGTCAGAAGTGTTAAACCTGTCAGTGATTTTTTGAGAAGATTTGGAATTACCGGGGGCACAATAGGTAACGCCAGCCGATATTCTCGTTTACGTGACGTTCAATTAGGAAGAGTAATAAATTTAAAAAATTACTCACTAACATCTATTTCCAACATTCAAAACACATCTATTAATAGATTTGAGAATTGGCAAGACTCCAAAATTAATGGAGTACCTGGACTATCAACTTTGACATGGGATAACCTACCAGGACTGCGAACACTTGACCTTTCATTTGTTGCCAAAGTTGATCTGCCATTGGGAGATATTGAAGCTAACCGTACCCGTTCCATATCTGGTAGCTACCAAGATGGCTTTAATGTTCCCTGTCTACAAAATAATTGCGCTCATACGGAAATGTCAGGCATTGGTAAGACTACTGGAACACAGTGGATATCCGGGAAATTCCAAAAGGTTAATGGTGGATTTGGCATTTTAAAAGCTCTTAATGATGGTCAAGAGCCTACTGGCAGGAACCCCTTTGGCTCTAGTTTTAAGCAAGTAGTTTGGAATATTGATGATCCCAGTGGTTCTGTCGAGACTGCTATGTTTTTCCGCATCTGCAAAACTATACCCTTCATTGGTCGCACTTGCAGCCCCTACTTCATTGGGCCTGTACCTTTTATTGAGTACCAAGAGAAAGACCCTATCGTTCTTGGTCAACCTAATTCTCTACCTTAAATATGAGCAAATCTTTCAAAGTAAATAGCGCTAATCCTCAAGGATTTCGATTTGAGCAATTACAAAATCATAATGACGCAATTGGCAAATACACTCATCATTTATTTACCCCCAATGGGCTAACAGTTTTATCCTTGCTCGGCGCTTACATTTTGCTCAGGGTATTTTTTGGCGATGGTAACAAGAAGAAAATTGCTACCTCTTATTGGGGTGGAGCTAAAGAAACTGCTACTGCTCAGAAAAAAGCCATCTTGCAAATTGCCAGTCCCCAATGTGATAGTGCTGCACTTTATATTGGTCGGTATCAAACTAAAAGTTCAGGTACTACTTTCTATATACCTGATGTGCAACGGGGTACAGCCGTCATCGGCGCTCCCGGTAGCGGTAAAACATTCAGCGCCATTAACCCGATGATTTACTCCGCAATTGATCAAGAATTTCCATGTATAGTTTATGACTTTAAATACCCTTCTCAAGCGAAAGTTGCTGCTTATGCTAAATACAAGGGCTACGATGTTCACATCTTTGCACCGGGATTCCCTGAATCTGAAGTTTGCAATCCTTTAGATTTTCTCCGGGATAGTAGTGATGCCGAATCGTCCCGACAAATTTCCACTGTTATCAATAAAAATTTCCGACTTTTGGGCAATTCAACTGAAGATGGGTTCTTCGGCCCGTCTGGTGATCAGTTGACTCAGGCAATTCTGATGTTAGCTAAAGAGTTCGGTCAATTCGCAGATGTTATGACTTGCGCGGCGATACTTTCTAGCGAACAAATGGTCAAACGCCTCATGGCTGCTTCACTTAACCCTTGGGTAAAAATTGCCTTTGGTCAGTTGTTCAGTTCCGCAGCTAGTGAAAAAACTGTCGCCGGCATTGTTGCTACCGCCAGTATTATGTTTACGCGATTCATGGCGAAAAACACATTAGGATGCTTCATCGGCAAGACAACTTTACCTTTGGAAATTAAAGGAAAGCAGATGATTATTTTCGGGTTGGACAGAGAACGCCGAGATGCAGTAGGGCCCCTCATGACCAGCATTTTACACATGACCATCGCCCGTAACATTGCCAAAAAGCGACTTGATCCACTCATCGTTGCACTGGATGAATTACCTTCAATATACTTACCTGATTTATATAGATGGCTAAATGAATCTCGTTCTGAGGGCTTCTGCGGTATTATCGGCTTCCAAAATATGGGGCAGCTTGAGAAGAACTACGGTAAAGATATCGCTAAGGCTATCCTTGGTGCTTGCAGCACTAAGTTTATATTCAATCCTGGTGAGAACGAGTCGGCGCAATTGTTTTCCAACTTCTTAGGTGATGAAGAGATTAAGTACAAGCAAAAAAGCCGTTCTACTGGTAGTAAAAATAATAGCACGAGCATCAGCGACCAAGAGAAAACTAGAAAGCTTTTTGAATCGGCTCAATTTCTGAAGTTAATTGCTGGCAAATGTGTTTTTATTAATCCGGCTTATGCCAATCAAAAGGAGGGATCTGTTCCTTTACTCAAAACTATCAAAATTAATGAGCCGCTCAAAAATATTGATAAATACAATCAACTTAAATGGGCAAGAATTGTCAGTTTATTAGCTAGAAAGAGTACACAGAAATTTCCCTCACAGCAAGATTTAGCTTTGCGAGTTAAGCAAGTTGATTCACGCTTTCCGCTTCCCGAAAACCCTCAAGCTATTTCTAATAATTCTGGACTAACATTCAAAGAAGTCGGCAGCATGATTAATCAAAATAAATCTGATAGTGGAATTTGATTGTTATGAAAATGACTATTGAAGAATTGAAAATTAATAATTTTGAACTAATTCAAACACTATCTCAAGAGAAAATTTTAGCAAATGGTAGTTTTATTGATATTAGTCTGCCTCCCCTTCAGATTATTCAGGAGTTTAAGACTTTATCTAAAACTAGACGAAAGCTGAGGAATTTGGGCATATATACTATCATCAACCTAAAAAACACTTACATCCAACTAAATCAAGAATCTTGTCTGAAAATTGTTAACCGATATATTCACGGTATCGGCTGGCATGATTTGCAGTATATCTGTTTTTTAGATATTCAACCTAGTAATATTTATATTCATATTATTTTTAATCGCATTACACCCCAAGGTAAGCTCATGGATATCAAATGCTTAGGGGCTAACTGGCAACAATATGAGGTATTACGTCAAGCTTGTTCTCTCATCATCGACAACCCTGTTCATAACAAATATTTGCAAAGACGATTCTGCAACTGTTGCGGTTAGACAAGAACGTAGAAAGGAAGCTGTTCTTGAGCAAGGGAGGCTCTTGAGGAATAAGAAAAATTTAATTCTCTCCCTGCTTCTCCTCTCCCCCCGCTCCCCCTGCTCAAGAGCCTCTTTTGACCCTTTACCCTTTACTCTGCTACACCCAAATAGATATGTTTGATGAACGACATTTGCAACTCACTTCCGCTTACGCTAGAGCTAGTCAGCATTTTATTAGAGCTTTTATTTATCCTTTAGGAGAGTTTATTTATAAATCAATCGAATCAGCTATTGATCTAAAATGTCGAATTGAAATAGGAGAAGAAACTTATTTTCTTACTCCTGATGAGGATGGTGGCTGGAAATGGTCTAAAAATAACTTTGAAGGTGTAACAGATGAGGAAATAGAACAAGTAGAAGAGACGATGGCATATTTATTGCCTAAACTTCTCCCCGGTAGTAATGATATAACACCGTCAAATTTTCCTCCTGATCCTGATTTAACTCCAGTTTTACCTAACCCCAATTCCCCCTTAATTCTTCCGCCTTCTGCCACATCTGTTGAGTTTTTAACTATACCATTCGATTCTCAAAATCCCCAGGAATATCTACCTATTAAAGACCAAGAAAATCTAGATTTAAATGCTTCCATCCATAGAAATGTTTTTTTTACAGTTGAAAGCGCCAACAATGGCATAAGTAGTAAAAAACTTGAGCTACAAAATACTCAACATATCCCGCCTCACCCGGAACATATTGATCCGCAACATTGGCACGAACTCGTAGTAGGCAGTGCGATCGCACCAGATATTGCACATCTCAACTTCTCTAGTCTTCATTTTAGCTATGTCGGTGGCGAACATGAAGCTTGGGAACGGCTCATGATCAGCGACAAACTTTCACGTACAAATACAGGTAGCCTTTCTACTAGGCTTTTAGAACTCTATTCCCACTTAGATGCAGGTGGCTGGTGGTGTAATTCTGGAGTAGATCCGCGCACATTTGCTAATCTTACTCGTGGTGAGCAACCTCAAATTAAAGAATGGGGATGCTATAAGCCAAACCGCCCCAGACTCAAAACCGTAAAAAAAGATGGGTTCACTGTTGCGGTTGAAGGCAAGTTCATCAAATATGAGCATCCACCATCAGTTGATTTGAGTATTTTCTTGCTAGATGTCCCAGGCGTGATTGCCCAAAATATTTACTCAAAAGCTGGAGTAAACCCCAGCGATAGCGATCGCTTGAGTGGTTTTTGGTATTGTGTGTGCAAACACAATATCCCACTTGTCATTACAGAGGGTGCGAAGAAGGCGGCTAGTCTACTATCGCATGGTCACGCAGCCATCGGACTACCGGGAATTTCCTCCGGCTATCGCTCACCTAAAAACGAGTGGGGCAAGAAAATTGGTGATTCCTATCTGGCTGATGAGTTAGCTGTTTTCGCAACTTCGAGTAGAGAAATCAAAATCTGCTTTGATTATGAAACTAAGCCTGAAACTAAGCTCAATATCCAAAGAGATATTTGGAAAACAGGAAGCTTATTACAAGAATTTGGTGCTGTCGTTAAAGTAGTAACGCTGCCAGGGCCAGATAAGGGTGTAGATGATTTTATAGTCACGCAGGGAGGAGAAAGTTTTGAAAAGCTATCTGCCGGGGCTATAGCTCTAGAAGAATGGCATCAAAATCAACTTGATAGCTTACGTTTTACTATCAAGCTCAAAGATGGCACAGTCAAAACAATTGATCAACAAAAAGGAGATTCTACTGTGAAAGATGCTCCCGAATTAGAACCAAACATGAATGTATTTCACAAGAATCGTCGTCAACCATTTATTGACCCTGGTTCACAGATTATAGATATAAAAGTTATTGATTCAGACATTATTCATATAGATGTTACCCCTGAGTCAACCCAACCAACTGAACCGCCTGTAATTCCACAAAACACAAAAAGCATTAGTTCTTGGGCTAAAAAAGAAAATGTTACACTTTATGAGCCTAATTTTTTTAGAAAGCGCCTAGAAGCTAGCGAGAATAAACAAATAGCTTTTGCTGCTTATACTTTGTTAAAAAAATATGGTGTTGAGGCTAAAGATGAACAACAGCAGACCAGTGGCAAAATCTACCATGCTGATGCTTTTGTAATTAAGAATCATGGCGCTGACAAATACAGTATCTATCGTCGTCATGATGATGTAGAGTTAATGACTTTTCAAGCTGATAAATGGGGACACGTGGGCAATATTAAACTTTCTTACACAGAAATAGATGATGAGCCAAAAATTTGGAGAGAAAGACAAATTAACATTCTGCCTATTGAAAGGCAGGAGTTTTTGTTAGTGGCTGACTACCTCAAAGCTGGTAAAGAATTGCCCTCTGTTGATGAAGACCCTCGCAAAATAGCTTCTGTCGTTGGTTCAGTCTCTCCTAAAGGCACACACAATATTTTAGAAAGTTTCAAAGAAAACGAGGTATTAAAAATTCTCACACAAAGTATTAATAGGTTCGAGAAAGACGATTTAACCTTGGGGAATTACCGGATTCTTTTTCGGCAAACCACTGACAATACATCTACTCTGCAATTACTCAAAACTGAACACAATGGTACAAATCGGGAAGCTGTTCGCTTTCAGTTTGAGAAAACTGACACTGGTATGACTCATCAAGTCCAAGCGATGGCTATCACTGAAGCTGATTTGGAGAAGTTAAGATTATTAGCTCAAAAGCTGCATATTAATTACAAAGATTTGTTTGGCAACCCGACAGACACCCGTGACATCGACTTGCCCGTTCATCCCGAAATTACCCGTAATTTAGACGAGGAGCAGTCACACCAATCGTAATCGACCACGGGGCGATCGCAAGACACAATCAAACCCACAAGAAGCAAGCTTTAATTCTCCAAAACAACAGAATGCTGTATCACACTCAGCTACACCAACACCTAACAGCACAACACCATTACAACCAAATTTTTCTTCTAATTTAGATAAAGTTTTGCTACCACTACATCCAGTTTTGAAACAGTATTGGGAGCAGTTAGAAAAAGATGGTTCAAGTCATGAGACTATAGCGCAAGGACATTTAGAATTTCAATCTAAAATTCAGCAAACTGGCAAGCTGACTATTGGTGAACAACGTGAACTTTACCAGCAGATTCAAAATCAAGCTTGGAGTGAAATCAATCACAATGGGCGTACTGATATTGTGCTTCCATCATTAGCTTATATTGTTAATGATTTGCGATCGCAGGTTCTTACAGAAACACAGCCACAGTTTTCTTCTGACCCGAAACGTGATACCCCCGTGCCTCTTCACCCTGAGATTGCCTCTCATTGGCAAGGTTTAGAAACTAATAAAACTTGGTCTAGTGTTGCCAATCAGTACAACAACCCTTTGCGGGAAAAACTTTCAAAAACTGGCAAGCTGACTATTGGTGAACAGCGTGAACTTTACCAAAAAATTCTCCTTCAAAGTCAATTCGAGCAGCACAACAAAGGGCAAACAAATATCTCACTTCCTCCTTTGAATGATGTTATTCAGGATTTGCTCAATTCTCGTAGCCAGGTTATTAACAATACCTATACGCCCAAGGTTGAAGTACATTCCCAAAAATCTCACACTCCACAACAACCTACTACCACTAATTCACAAGAATTAGAATTGTAATACCTATGCAATCTAGCTCAGTTGCCCAAACTATCACTATCATCAACCGCAACAGTGGCTTTTCTGACAACCAAATGGCCTACAGACTGGCGCTGATGATGGAGAAACACCCACCTTCACCATCAATAACCCCCGCACTAGACCCCACACAGCGCGAAAATATTATTAGTGAGGTGAGAAATACTTTATCTGTATCTCAAAATGTTCAAAGTACTGAAGATTACAGGCAATCCCTTAAGGAAAAATACTACCAAGAGTACGCTCAAAAATTTGGTTTAAATAAATCCGAGGAAACACCTGAAATAGATAACTCAACAAGAGTTGAAGACTTGATCAATGAAAAGAAAAAGACATTCTTGCAGCAGATATTAGAAACTAAAGAACGCAAACTGCCTTTTGTTGACAGTCAAGAGTCAAAATCGGTTGAGACTGAAAATAATCAGGTTGTTAAAAAGTCTCTCATTCCTGCACTAATGAATATTATTGTTACAAAGGGACAAGATACTATTGGTGGTCGGGTCTATGAAGGCATGGCTTATCAATTAAATTTGTTGATGAGAGAAGGTATGCAGCGTCTGACTGTTTGGCGCAAAAGTGATAATCAATCGGCTTTTAGTGCTTATAAAGTAGATGATAACGAAGAATACAAAGTAATACACAATCACCTTTCACCACAAGAAACACAAAAGCTGATCAACTTTGATATAAGAGTGCAACAACAACAGCAACAGCCACAGCAACAACAAAACGAGCGTTCTCCTGACGGCCCAGAGTTAGACTAACTAAAATACCCGACAAACAACCCAAGAAGGTACGCACTTACTAAGACATATCGCTTAGTCACCCGCTCGAATTGTGACCAGGGCGAGATGATGACAGCTAATACTATGTAATACAATGCTTGTAAAAAATCGTTGTGCCCCAGTTTGATGATTGCCGCTATCATCAAAGCCGCAAAAATTAGAAATTCCACTCCTGTTTCAATCCTGTCCCAAAGTTTCACATCATATAAGTAACGCATCAACTCACCTCTGTTATTTGAGGCACATCCTACCATCAACCCCATATATCCCGTCATCTTTGTAAGGAAATATAATGGTGAATTTGGTTCCTTGTTTAGCTACCGAATCTACCCTCATACTCAGTCCGTGAGCATAAGCCACCATCCAGGCAATATACAACCCCATTCCTCTGCCTGGCTTATCAGATAACTTACTCTGGGGCGCTCTCCAAAACGGAATAAATATATTTGATAGTTGTTCGGCGGCAATCCCACAGCCGGTATCTTCAATCTCAACAATTAAATCATCATCTTGATTGAGCAGTCTTATAAATATATCTCCTCGCAAGGTGTACTTAATAGCATTAGTTATGATATTGCATAACATTCTGTCAATACTTATGCTGTCACCCCGTACTTGCGTTCCATGCTTGTATGTTACTTGCGTTTCATAGTGGAGATTCAAGGAATGATACTGTGCTATTACCTTGTATTGAAAATATAGCTTTTGTAAAAAATCTAACATATCAAACTGCCCTAACGTTGCTAGACTAGGTTCTAAACAAGGCGTTCTTCTATCAACCAAGCCCAGTCCTCGCTCATTCATTTCTTGCAAACCTATCAAAAGAGGTCTGATTTCTTCTAAAGACTGTCCATAAGCACCATCAATTATCTGATTCAGCACTAATGATGTGGCTCTAAAACTGCTTGATACATCATGTAACAGAGATGAGAAATCCAATTGCTTGCTTAGAGATTCTTGCTGCATATATGCTTCCCAAGATAGATTGTGATTTTCGCTACTTTTATAAATGCTAATTAAATTTTCTTTCTTCTCGAATATTTTTATTTTAGACTGAAAAAATTTTTATTCACTCAGACTTTAGTACTAATACTTTTACTTAATTTGGACTGCCATACTTTTCTAAAATAACTGTTTTCATTTTACGTTTGTATATATAAATTAAAACACTTAACATCAATAACTGTGATATAAATATTTTAGTATCTAACAATCAAAACAATCAAAACTTTATATGATTCGATTAGTACTTATTGAGGATGAAGAGGTATTCAGACTCGGCATCACTACTGCTATTCAACAGCAACCAGATATGGAGATGGTCGCTAATGCTTCTACTGGTGAGCAGGGTATTAATATCGTCAAACAGTGGGAGCCTGATGTTGTCCTTGTAGATATTGGTTTACCCGACATTTCTGGAGTCGAGGTCATTAAGCAAATCAAGATTTATCGCAGTAACACTAAAGTTGTTGTCCTTTCCTGCAACTCTTCTCAAGAAATTGTCAATGCTGCTATCGGCAGTGGCGCTGATTCTTATATTCTCAAAAAAAATAACATTTCTTTGATTTTAGAGGCGATCAGAACCACTCATAATAATAAAAGTTTATTTGATTCCGAAATTATTAAAAGAGGTTTGTTAAATCTTCTTCACAAGCCCAAAATCAAAGGGAAAATCTTTGATGACCACTTAACCGAGCGAGAAATTAATGTTTTGTCATTAATCGCTGCCGGATTATCTAATAAGGAGATAGGTCACAAGCTGTTCATTGGTGAAAACACGGTCAAAAATCATGCTAGGAATATTTATTCTAAATTAGGTGTTGATAATCGCATCAATGCTATTCTAAAAGCCTCTGAACTCGGCTATATCTCAAACACTGTTACCCAAGTTAGTTAACTGCTTTTCACTTACCTACTTGAATTAAACAATAGCCTTGGGTTTTACTCTGCTGTGTTTGACAGGCTTCAATTGCTGCTTGATTCTTTAAGATTATTTGATACATTTGCTTACCCTCTTGGGATTTTGCCCATTGGAGAATCTTTATCTCGTTACGTGAGACTACTACTGACTGATTCGTTCCTATATTTTGCACCAGATTCCATGTGGTCAGCGAACCCAGCAAGGTACTACCAGCCGCTACTAATCCACACACCAGAGATACTGTCCCCAATCCCCAGCCTGCCTGCACTTTCATGCCTGTGCCGGTGGGCTTGCTTTTTTTGATCTCATCACGCACGGCACTAGAGACAACTGTATAATGCATTGACTCGGCTTGTTTGCTTGTCTTCTCAAGTTTTTGGTCTATCAGTGCTGCCCATGCTTCTATCATTGCCTCCATTCTTGCCTGGAGGTCTATCATCGTTTCTTCATATCGACCCAGCGTTGCCATCATCCTAAATGTTGGGTCATCTGGTGTGATTCCTAATTGGTACGCCCCTTCAACTATGCGTTTTTGTTCTGATGGGGAGTAGCCTTGTAATGTGTCTTGTACTCGCATTTCTCACAAGCTCCAAAGCGTTTAATGATGAGTAATAAGTAAAGAGTAAGAAGTAATGAGTAATGAGTAATGAGTAAGAAGCAAATCCTTAATAAATAATGAGTAATGAGTAAGAAACAAGAAATAAGATATTGAAGTATTCGCTCATAACTCATAACTCATTACTCCTTACTCACTACTCATTACTCCTCCATTCAAGGTGTGGTGAGAAATCCGGGTTGTAGTGTCATCAATCAAGCCCTAAATATTTAATAGCCAATTTGTTATTTATCACTGAATTGCGGAAATTTTTTATCCACTGAAAAATGAAACTTCTCCAGAACAAAATTATTGAGAAATCCTGGCAAACTTGCGAATATGGCTTGACAGCTTTCTCCATCGCTTGATAGTGATTTCGATGTAAAGCCATCAAATTTATTTCTGTTCCTCCTATTGTTAACAGAGTTTTCCGCATTTTTTCGTCATATTCCCTAAACTCTGGCGCAAAATGATAATTCTTCACTATCACATAGTTGGCATTGTTAGTAGCAGTTTGGATGATTTGAGTTAAGTAGTCTATGCAGTCCGTTCTATGTGATATCGGTTGCAGGAACGTTAGCTTCCATCCATATTCAGCTAAAGCTTCTAATAGTTCAGACTCAACAATATACTGACAAATTTTGTCTATGTGCTGCCCCGGCATATCCACTAAAATGATATCTATATCATCAGCTACCAGATCAATAAACATCCTGTCCGTTTGTTTATTGAAAAAATCCATCTTTTCAATAAACACTAAATCTTTATAAGCCAAAAATCTGTCACGATTATCATGATCATAAACTTTCAATCTTTTACCTTGAAGTTGATAAATTTCCAGCAACAGTTTCATAACTGTAGACTTGCCTACACGAGAGTCGCCTACAGTCATTACCATTCTTTTAGAAGATTTCAACATTTATACTCTCCAGCCCTAAGAGATGCTTAACTGGACAAATTTGCTGTTTAAAATTTTTTAGCCAACTCTTCACCCGCATTTTCACCCCTGGTAGTTCTTTTTGCTTTATTCCTTCAGAAAAAGTTAGTGACTTTTCATCTAAATAATCATAGGCATATTCAAGCAAATTCGGCATTGTAATATCAAATAAAGGGATTCCTGCTTTTAATAGCTCTTGCTTTATCTCTTGAACTATTGATGAGTTGCTATATCTAAAAAATTCTGACTCCTCACCATAAAATAAATTTCTAACAACTATGTAATCTACTTTATTTCCGCAAAAGCTGTATAAATCTATTAATTGCTTTACCGAATCTGATACTCGACTAATTACCACGACCATTGTTACTCTAATGTCATAATCATTGGCGGCTGTTTCCAAGAACTCTTGTTCTATGAATTTTTTAAATATTTGTCTTGATTGCGGTGGCAATTCTAATAAAAACAGCGATTCTGGTGGTGGCAGTTGATTATATGTATCTGGCTCTGGCTCCATCATTCTCTTTACCTGATCAAAAAATCTATCTATACTTCCATCTTTAAAAATATTTAACTGCTGTATTTGACAATGCTCACCATTCTCACCATAATATCTCAACAAATCTGGATTAGAATTATCTGCATCTACTGCCACAATTCTTCTTTTCTCATCTATACAAGTTTGTAAAAATCCTCTCGTCCACATCGATTTACCAACTCCACCTTTCCCCCCGTCTACTATTACTAATCTTCTTGGGGGAGTTTTAGTTACCTCTTCTGTTTTTCTATTAATTTCTTCTGCCTCTTTATCTGCATCTGAGGCCATATCCGGGTCTAACTTTAGTTTCTCTAACTCTAACTGCTGCTCTGGTGTTAAATCATTTAGCTTTATTTCTTCTGCTTCAATTGCCGATATATCAGCTTTGCCATTAATATTTCCATTTTGACTGTTATTGATAGTTTGTGTCATTCTTCTTCTTCTCCTCATAATTCAGATTTGTTCTCAATTCTCTAAAAAAAAATCTTTTTGAAATATCGGTAAGACATTACTCCTTATCCATTGCGTGAAATTATTAATCATTTGTTCTTCCACTATGCCTTTTAAATTATATATAGCTCCCGAATTTAAAGTTTTTACTATTGTTACTTGCTCACCAATAACCACATGACGTTCTCGACTTTGGATATGCAGAGGCACTACTTTTTCATTATTTAATTCTGGTGCAATAATCTGAAATACATCTTCAGCAAATATCTCTAGCCCTAATGGGGTTGATATTACTCGAACCGCGCTACCCAAAGTATGGTCAAATTCCCAAAATGTCCATATTTTTTTCATTGCTGATTTAGATGTTACTTACGCCAATTATGCTCACGCACAAATTATTTCTCAACTTTGCTCTTTTATCTATGACATATTCCGACTAAAAAGATGAAGAAACTTTAGTACTGTTTTTTTCCGTACTCAAGTGACTTGTTCTTTCTTCATAATTGTTGTACTATTTTTTATTTGCTTTTTTACAAAACGTAGTAACACAAAATCATCCTGCGCTATAGGAAGATCCAGAGGTCGTTATCACCTGACCTACCATTGGGGCTGTGAAGTGTATCAAACAGTAGTGCGACGATATATCTGGACGCTCTGTGCGCCATTAGACCTCTTGCAAAAGTGACTTTTGCACTCTTGCGGAAAAGGGTAAAGGTTAAAGGGTAAAGGTTTTTTCTTACCCCTTTCCCCCTTCCCCTTTCCCCTTTAACCCACTTCTGCAAGAAGTCTATTGCCTCTATGTGATTTCAGTTGCCGATGGCTGTGGAAGGGTAGAACTATGACTAAAAACTGTTAAAACTTGATTGCATATATGCAACAAATATGTATAATATTTGCAGCTTGTAGTCAAGCATTCTTAAAAGTAGATATTGCTTAAAGAAGGAGTCAGAAGTCAGGAGTCAGAATCAATTAGTGGAGGATTCTGACCCGCCACTACGAAAGTTGACCACCAAAGTTTCTTGTTTTGTAGGGACTTAAACCCGTTTATTCATCCGCTAAATCGATTCAAAATTCAATTCTGTTAGCGGATAGCTAAGGTTTAGCCCATTCTGGCGACTGACGCATGTATTCTTTCTTGTTAAACAAGAAAATCGGTAATTAATTTCGCGTATTAATTGTTGGAGTATTGGAGTTTTTTATGAATAAAATCGGTTTACTCATAGCCCTTGTTTTGATAGGTGCGGGTACTGGGGCTTGCCAGTCTGAAGGAGACAAGGTGGCTCAGGCAGAGAATGATTATGGAGCTAAGTTAACTGATGAGCAAAGCCAAAAAGATAAGGAAGTACAGGAGCAAATAAGGCAATATGTAGAAGAGACACCTAACTTATATAGAATAACTTGGAAGGTATGCGGAGATTATAGAAGTCGTCTTCGGGATGGAGTAAGATGTAGCGAAACTAAAATTCCCAAAACTAAAGGATATGTTGATCCCGTTTACGTCTGGGCAGCTAATGGGGTGCAGTTTGTTAATAAGCAACACTTTGTTAATAGCTATTGGGCTACAGGATTGTTTGTCAAGTCTAAAGGATGCTTGAACTCAGGTAAGCCAGGACAAGAGCAATTTTATAATGTAAAAAATTTCACCAGAGATAAAACGAATCCTGTTCCTACCGCAGCAAACGTGAAGATTGAACCTCTGTCAAAGCAGGAAAAACAAACAGTAGTAGAATTTGCCTTCAAGGACGCAGAAGTAGAAAATTATGCGCTGAAAAATTTTGGTGTGTCAGCAACCACAGGATTAATACCCACTGGGAAAACTTGCTTAACATTAGACGAATGGAAGAAGACGCAATCGTAAACATCAGGCACAGTCGCTTCCTTGGATCGCAGTTCAGTCGCGGCAACTTCCTCCATCTCCACCACAACCAACTAATTGGTTGATCGGCATCGCAATTTGCCGACCATTGGTCGGCAAAAACTTAATTATGATTCTGAAAAACTAATCCTTTATATGAGCCAAGATCGAGGGTGTTAAAAGGAGCGGGAATTTGCAGACCACCATGCCAAACAATGTCTGTGCCTTCCCTTATGCCCTGTGTATAAATATTTTTGTAATATAAAATACCTTACTTGACGCAATTATAATTACTGTAAGCATCGCTATGCAGTAAAATTTCCTGCATTATACTCATCTAGGTAAATAGGCTAAATGAACCTAACATAAGCTTATTCGTTTACCTAGACAAATATCATGATACAGCACGGGGATTTCGTTCGATGTTAAAGTTGTATTTTTAACTGTATAATTTACGACCTCATAAACTAACTCGCAATCAGCTAAAGTCCCTTCAGCCATCAGGGAGCATCTTGGCGTTCACCCTGAAAATTGATTCAGGACAAGTTCGGAATCAATTGCAGAACAGTTTGAGTTTTTGGCACGCAAGTTTTACCCATTTCTTGAAGAATTTTTTATAAGCAATCACACCACTCTCAAAAATAAACTAAAAATGACTCTATAGTTTTATGACGTGATAGCGATTAAAAAACGGGCTATTCCGATAAGCTTGATTTGGCATGAAAGCAACAGAAGCTGGGAAGAATTTTGTACAAGTTTCTTAAAATAATCACCTTTGCCCGTTTTCTCTAACCCAAACTGTGACTTGAAGAAGATTTTGGACAGATTTTGAAAGGAGAAGTTGGACAAGTTGCAAGCTGAACTACTTATAAATTCGTTAAGGCATTAATCAAGCGATGCTAAGGGCGGCAAGCTACGCAACTTTGGATAAAGAAAATGGACATAATAACAAAAATAGAAGAAGGACATGGACACAAATCCATATAAATTCTACTCAGATGCCAACTTTTCTCTGACTCCAGGGATTTCTTACGCTTGGTTGCGATCGCTTGCCGCCCTTAGCATCGCTATTACCAAAACCTTTTTCTTGCATATAGGCATAGGGTTTGAGCAGTTTAGTTTTACTTTATGCTATTTTTTGGAAGTTTTTGGAACGTAAACTTGGACATCCATTTTTGGAAGGTAAAGCTGGACAACCTGTCCAAAATCTTCTTCAAGTCACACAAACCTACACCTGTAATATTTGTGTAGTTAACTGTTAAGAGTATGCTCTTTAATTTTTTATATCACTTATTAACTATAAAGCCATTTTTAGTTTATTTTTTTCACCTATCTTTAGGTTTTTCAATATAGGGGCATTGGCTATAGCCCAATGGCATGAAGAAAGGTAGTGGCTAGGTAAACTGGGACGAAGAGTGATTGAGTCAACCGATCGCTCATCATGATAAAGGTGATTATTGCTTGTGCAGCACGAGCGATGGCAGTCCCAAATGGCAATCGGCTTTTTCTCCTGTGCGCTTAAATGGCAGGGGAATAGTACAGCATTAGTACACCGTTCTGGCTACAGGTGACGGGGGTATTCTGTTGCTGACCGAAGAGGCAGAGGGGCAGTTCTTGCTGGGAGCAGGGGGAGCAATAGAAAGCCCCGTTCGCGCAGCGTCTCCAAGAGTTGCCGTGAAGCGGAGCGGAACATGGGTATCAAGCCCCGCCCTTCCTCTCTCGTTCTCGATTGGTCGGAGTACAAGATCCGTTACTACTTCCCCCCAGCTAATAGCTCCCCGCTCCCCTGCCTCTTTTGACAAACTGCCACAATTTTCACTTTGTCCGTGAACAGGGAAAGGGAAAGGGAAACGGTAGAGAAACTAGTACACATTGCAGTACAGTTCCACACTTTTTTCACCGAAATAAATCCTGGGACGGGAGCATCGGCGATAATGATTAACTATCGGGGGTTCGGGGCTGTGAAAATTGACCGTCACGGAAAGGCAAAAGTTTTGTCGCCGGAAGAAATCCAGCGTCTATTCACTTCGGGATTAACCACAGAGCGAGACAGAACCCTAATAGGCGTGATGCTGTACACGGGTTGCCGCGTCAATGAAGCAGTTACCCTAAAAATTAAAGATGTTTATAACAGCAAGGGACGGATCAGAGCAGAGCTGATCATCCGTAAAGGGAATACAAAGGGAAAGTTAGCTACCCGCAGCATTCCGATTTTGTCAGAACTAAGGAACTTCTTAGCTACTTACAAACCGACAAACTCCCGTGACGGTTTTTTGTTTCCTGGTCGATGGGGGCGCGGTCACTTGCACTCAGAATATGCAAGCCTAATCTTCCGACAAGCTTGCGAACGTGCGGACATCGAAGGAGCAAGCACACACAGTTGCCGCAGAACCGCACTTACTTTCATGAGCAATGCCGGAATTCCATTGCGGGTCATCCAAGAAATTAGCGGACATCGCAACTTAGAGCAACTGCAAAATTATCTGGAGGTGGAACCATCCCAAGTCCGGGGTGCGATCGCGGCGTTATCGATGCTATCACCGCCATCAATGAGCAGCAGCAATCAAGACATGCAAAATGCGGATAACACGAGGTTATCATCGGAGTGATAGATCAGGAAATACCTATTAGTTGATCTAGACAGGACTGATAATCCATAACGGCTTTAAGTATTTTTCCAAAAAGCCATTTACAATTCCATAGGCAACACCTCAAGCGATAGCCACTGATAAAAATCAGGCACAAATTGCTCTTTATTTACGTAGCTCAGTCGAGGCTTTGCCCGCCTTCGACATCGCCGACTTTATCCCTCCATTGGCAACACTTCTTCTGAGAGCCATTCATAAAATTCAGGAACTTGAGCTTCCACAAGTCGCAGTTCATTTGCCGCGATCGCTTCAAGTTCCAGCACCGTATCCCAGCGCAAATCACTCTGCCATCGCTTGAGAATGCCTTTAATTGCGTCCACTCCACGAGAAATACCAGATCGAAGTATTTCTACGCAGTGGAGTAGGGTAACGCGATCTGTCGGAGGCGACTCAAATTCGGTAGTATCCTCCCCTTGGCAATGGGAGTTCCCTATAGCATTAAGGGGGGGGATGGATACGGGCTGGTGATTGGGGTTTACAAGAATAGGGTGTTGGGGGTAGGGTGTTGGGTGTAGGGAAGACGGTATTGGTCGGGGCAAGGAACCCCCGCTAATACAATCATCTTGACAAGACGGGGCAAGTGACCCACTGGTTGTTGGGGCTATTTCTTCCCCCACACCCCACACCCCACACCCCACACCCTGCACCAACGGGGTTTGAGCAGCGTAATAGGTTCGATTTTCTTTTTGATTACGCTTTTCCACGCGATGAGCAATTACCTCTTGAGCAAATTCTAATTCCTCTTTAGATAAAGAAAAAAGTTTCACCTGTTGCCCCCGTTTACCTTGCTTGCGGAAAGTCAGTTTTAGCCCCAGCTGCTCTACTAAAGTAGCTAGCAACCAAATAGGTTTACAGTCACTAGGAATAGTAAACCCAAGAATTGCTTTGACGTGAGCAGCACAATGTATAGCGATCTCCGTCATCTTGAGCAAAGTGGGGTCATCGGCAGTAACTTCATCACCCTTCATTAAAGAAGTGAGAATTTGATGCAGCCCCAGGTTAAATCTAGCCAGCCACCGTGCGGAATAATTGCCCCAGTCGATGCACAAAGGTAGATTGTCGCGCTCGGTGCGGTCTTTTTGGGTGACAATTGTTGGTGGCGTAGGATAACTTTGCCCGGTTTTGGGGTCAGTAAAAGATTCTTCGGGTGGGGCTAAAATTGCCTCAAGTCCAGCAATTGCTCTAATTAATCGACCACCTTTATCCATTTCTACGAGTGATTCGGTTACTTCGATGCCGTAAGAATCAGAAATGCGAAACTTTTCACATTCAAAAATTTCATTAGGGTCAAGGTAATCTTTGCTTTGACGGGCACGGTACTCGCTCAAAGTAATATTCTTGGCCTTGGCTACAGCCGAATTGTGGGCACTATCCAAAGCTTGTGCTGCTGCTTTTAGACTTTCAAGAGATTGAGGATCTGAATCACTGCCCACATATATAAATGTATTGCCCATTTCGGTGAGCAGCGATCGCAAGTCATCACGCAGATTATTGAGAGAATAGTGGCGGTTAGCCATAATTTGGCAGTAAGCCTCAAGCGCCCAATCTTTCTCGGCTCCACGCTTGCCTGTTTGACGGTCAATCCGCAACAGAAAAGCAGTCATTTCATTGGTTTGGAGGAGGCGTTCTTTAATCTTGGTAGCATTGGTATCTTTGTAACCAAAGGGAGGACGCGGGGCGACCCAAATATGAAACGGAACTTTCGGGCGATAGCGGTACAACTGCTGGGCGCATTCAGTAGCAGTTTGGGAAACGCCGTGAAACACACCAAATACTAAGTCAAAATGATACTCAGAAATATCGACACCAGTACCGAGACTGGGAGAGGTGAACAAGGCATCAAAGTTTTTGACGGCGTTGGTGATATCTTTGATGAAAGCGACATTCTCATCACTGCCAGAATTATCGGAATGAACCGACCAAATACGCCATTTTTGATGTGTCTGGGATTTTTCGGAGTTAGATTCTTCGTAGTTGATTGTAAAGGATTTGTCGAGTTTTTTGATGAAACGCTTACTGTCACTAGCAACCATGACTTTCTCACCAAGCATCAGCGCTGCCGAGATTTGGGCGACTATGGCGCTTGAATTATCCCCCTCGTACCAATAAATTGTGCGTGAACCGTTTCGCCACTCGTTTTTGATAATGTAAGGTACTTCACCTTTTGGTCGCATTGCAAGAAAGAAGTTTACCGTTAAATCATCCATGTGTGCATCAGCTATGACGACCAGTGGCGCATTGTATACTATATATTCCAGTACCTCCAAAATGGCGGCGCGATGTTGTTTGCAAGTATTACTGTGCAGCAGGTGGGTGAGGTATTGGCAGGCTTCATCTATAAATATGCAGCCGTAGGTGAGAGACTGAGTATTGAGTTTATGCAAGCTGTCAATAGTAATACTAAGGGCTTGAGCCTGGGCTAAACCTGTGTAACCCAAGTCTGAATACATCGCCGTCCGCAAGCGTTCGGCAAGATTTTTCAGCAAGTTAACCCGATGTCCATTGTTGAGAAATCTGGCATCAGGGTTTTGGTCACGCCACCAGCGCATAAGTTCAGTTTTCCCTGTACCCATGTCACTCCAGAGTACGACCAGTCCTGATTTTGGGAAATTGAAGGTAGGGGATTTTTTTGATTTGGATGAATCAACTCCGCCAGAATCCGTAGACTCCTTCTTTCTTTGATGTCCTTTTATAGATGGCGTGAAAAGTTGTTCCTTTTCAAGTTCATAAAGCTCAGGCACTGTCAAGCATTTTTCTTCAAGTTCAGGAATGCATAAAGCCTCAGAGAGATACTTGACATTAACGGTGACATCTGGTTTGTATTTGCTAAGTCCCCATTTCTTAGCCCGATACGAGCGCTGGTAATCGGCAAGTGATTTGGCATCATCGATGATTGCGGTCAGTAGAGCGTTAGCATCTTCGCCCCGCGCCACAACAAAATCATCAACACCTTTCTCTGGGCCTGGTAACAGCGCAACTTCACATTCACAACCAGCTGATTCGATTGCTTTTGCAGTGCGAACAGTGGCTTGAAAAACTGACCAACGGGTATTAGCTCTTGTTTCGTAGTCGAATAAAATAATGAACTTGCGTCCCGCCTGAGCCATTGGTACTAAGTCAGGATGCAATCGTTCATCAAAATCTTGTTTGCCTACGCGCCCGTTCCAAATTCCAGGGAGTGCGATCGCTACAAACCCTAAACTCAGCAAGCAAGCGGCTTTCTTCTCACCCTCGCATAAGATAATCGGAATCTCTGGATGCTGCTTTATCCATTCCCAAAATATTAGTGGATTGAGTTGATCCAGTAAGCGCAATGCTAAAAGTGAATGATAGCGCTTAATTAAATAACGCTTTGCAACTTTGTCCCAGATGGGGTTAGCGACATCAAAGTAGGTAACGCGGTTGGGGGTTTTGGGCGGTGACTCGTATTTGACTGGTTTACCTGTTTGCCAATCAAAGCGCGGGAAGTTGGGCTTAATCCTTCCCCATTCCATTGGTTGCCAGTTTTTAAAGGGGTCAAGTGATTGAATCCACGTCCCACCCAGTAATAGATGCTGATACAGCTTTAAGTATCCATCTGTGACCCGACCCGCATTCTTGCGTGGGATCTTATCAGATATGAACAGGAAATCATAAACTGATTCTCCCTCAATGTGGAAGAAGTTGCGCTCAACCAGTGCTGGATGAATCGCACTACCAACTGTTAACTCATGGTATTCGGCAGCAGTGAGATTGTTTGGATATTCAATTGGAGAGGCTGCGCCTGGGTCAAGGGCAAAGGGCAAAGGAGAAGGGGAGGAAGAATTTGTTAACTCTTCCCCATCCCTTTTCCCTTTGACCTTTAACCTTTCCCCCGTAATATCCGGGGTATGGTTCATCGGTTCTCTCCTTGGAATTCCTTGGAGAGAGGTGGGTTTAAAGTAATGTCGATGCCCAAAAGCAACGCTCTTGAAATCAGCAGTAACTTTTCTGTTGCTCTAGTAGTTAGCCAAGTTCCCTTGGCTGGGTAAAGGGGCAGGGGTAAAGGGGAAAGGTATTTTATCCCTTTCCCTTTGACCTTTAACCTTTCCCCAATCCTCACCCAGCATTTTTGAGTTGGTAGACCACTAGTAGTCTGCCAACCCAAAATTGTTAGGTTAGGGCTGGGAAAAGGGGAAAGGGGAAAGGTTAAAGGAATAAACATCTTTTCCCTTTCCCCCTTGCCCTTTACCCCGCCAAGTTTCCTTGGCGAACTACTAGGCAGGATATTCCTGAAATTCCACGATGCCACAGCACTAAGTTGCCGTGGGAAAGCTACACTTTCTGATCCCAAGGACTGAACGTAAGTGTTCTTGGGTTTGCTATTTATCACGATCTTTTCCCCTGGTTACTTGGTTGACAAGCTCAGAGGGGGTTGCATCAGTTATCAGTCAACAGTTGACAATTATCAAGGACTGTGAATTCCAACTGATAACTGTTATTCGCGCTGCTACTATTTTTTGCTACAAAATTCGGGATATTTCTTAATCAAACTTAATTTTACAGAAACTTATGAATTTCAACAACAAAAATTGCCACACGAAACTGGTGAGTTTCGTGCGGCTTCTCGTATAATACGAGAAGCAGCGGATTAAATCTCGTCTTACCAGTCAGTGGATAAAAGCCGTCAAACTTTAAGTACCACTGCTTTGGTTTTCGTGAGATAACCCCGCTCTGAGGTTATATGGAATTTAAGACCCGCACAAAGCGCTACTCCTTAGTGGCGCTTTGTGCGTTAAATTTTCGTACTGTTGTATCTTCACCTCCATACCTCCTATCAATTAGCTTGATTTTACATAACTCGTGGTCTTTCGGTATCTAACGAGATTCTGATTTTTCTTTGTTTGACTCCTCCATATTTACCAGTCTTCGTTCTAGCTTACCCTGATTGGGTAATCACTTTTTCAAGAAGCAGCACCTAACGCAGAGGTCGTTTCTGCCTTGGGCTTGCGCTCGAAAAATTGTATGCTGGGTTCCTTTAACATGAACCCATTTTCTGTTTGCTGACCGAGTTTACCAGCGATTGCTGCTACCCACTGGGGGTAATTACTGGCACCATCGGTCAGTTTCTTCCAAATCTTAGGCTTGACTGTGATGTTAATGATGCGTTCATCACAGTCAATCTCGAACTCTTGCCAGTTGTTCTCTGCCGTTTTTGCTTCAGGTAGTTTATTGATTTTGATTGTTACTTCTAGCTTTCCTGAAATCATACATACCTCTGTTAAGATGCGAACGCTAATGGTGAACCATGAGATGTATGCACCAACCCTTGTGGATCTGTCTTTATGTATTTTTTAATAACTGGTTGGAGAGTAAAACTGATTTCTTTAGTAACTGGGTCTTTGATACTTTCAATTAATGACTGATTTTCAAGTTTTTCTAACGCTTTGATTAACTCTAAAGTTGATACACATTCTGGACTTTTATGTTTAATACCCGACAAGAGTTTAGTAAAACTAATTGATTGTTGATTTTCGAATATCTCTTCTGCTATATAAATTAAAATTTCTCGCTGAGTACTGCTTAATGATTCTCCAAACAGTTGATTAAGGATTACCTCAAAATTACTGCTAACAAGCGTAGTTGGATTCTCAAAAAACATTTGGGTATTACCACCAAAGAAGTGGTTAATTCGATTAGCTACAGCTTCGAGTTCTGAAGGATTTCCGCGATACGTTTGAATTAATTGGTTACACTTTTCTTTATCCGTCAATCCTTTGCTAGATAAAAGTTGCATTGCGGCATCTACGTCTAAACCTTGGATTTTTAAGAAATGAAGATGTTGTTTTGTTGTTATAACATCATCAAGTTCATCAGGCCAAGCTCGACCAGTTAAGAGTATGCAGCTTTTATGTTCTTCTTCTATCAATCGGTGAAAGAAGACTCGGTATTCAAGCCTTTGCTGAAAGCTTTTTTTCTGAAATAAAGAATCAAAACCATCTAGTACCAGCAGACAACGGCGTGATTGCAAGTGTTTAATTAATACTGAAATCATTCCCTGAGTATATTCAGGTAAACCTAAATCAGGCTTACAAGGTTGCGTTAGTTCTATCAGCTCGGCTACTAAATCTTGAAGTAACGGTGCATGAATAATTGTTTTCCAGATTAAGCTATTAAATGTTGATTCTTTTCTTCCACTGACTTCTTTTATCAATTTTGCAACCAATGCACTTTTACCGATACCTGCAATTCCTATTAAGGATATGCAACGCTCGTTACTTATCAATTCTTTTAATGAGTTTAGTTCCTGTGTTCGTCCATAAAAGCTAGATATCTCAGGTAGTTTTCCCCTAGTAATTGGTGTCAAATTATTGACAGTAAGTCTTTCTTTTTCGCCTGACGCGGATTGAATATGATACTTTTTGTTAACTTGTTCTAAAAAATACCAAAGCTTCTTTTTACCCACTCGTTCGCCATCCCCTATGGTTTCTGAAAGTATGTCCCATAGGCGAGGTGCTACTGTGCGCTGTATGTAGTTTAAGCTGTAAGTTGAGTGGCTTGCTATCTCCTCATATTCTCGATCATTCAATGCCCCTTTGATAACGAGCATTTCAGTTTCAGATAAGTACTTGCCTCTTTTGGCAAAAACTAAGTCATTTACTACGACCAGCGGTAGCCTAAAAGTCTCTGTTATTGGAAATATGCCTTGAGATGATGATTGTTCCAATGAAAGTTCCTGCTCTCTAAAAGTGACAGAAGAAGAAAGAGGAGATTTAAGTTCCGGTTCAGCAGTAAAATCCATAGCTATGCTAGTACCTCTGATACAGTGAATGCTCGTTAAGAGGCTCTCCGCGAATGAGGTTTAGTTTTTAGAGTATGTTAAATTGTAATTAATCATACCTTATCTTACTATTTATGGTTAATTTTTTCAAAAAAGTACTAAGTTAACCATTATATAGGTTTGCTTGAATTTAGGGCATATACGGAAAGATAAGAGCCACGAAGTTATAGTAACTTGCTTTTCATCCAAAGTACTAAAAGTATTATTATGATATGGGTCTAAAGCTACCTCTCCCCGTAGTTGCTGCGTTTTTGGTGGACAGGAAAGCACTCATGTCTGTTTGGCGTTAGCTCTCGAAAAAACTCCCAATCATACAGATATTGGCGCTGTAGCCCCTTTTGGTAAAGCGAGAGGCAGGGTGTTTTCATACAACCAGGGAAAAACTAAAACTGGGTTTCAAAGCCTCTCTCCACTTCAGGAAGAGGAATGAAAGCGGGGTAAAAAGCTATGCTAAACGAGAAATCAAGATTTATGTATTTATTTTTATTTTTTCGTATGAAAACCCCCTGCCTTTTGGCAAAGCGAGGGGGAATTTTTAAATTGCATCCGTGTGTTCAAAAAATTTTTTACAAATCACAAAAATTCAAGCAATGTAAAGGGAGAGTAATTAGCATAAATTGTCATGGTTACTTGTATCTGTATTCAGGCAGTAAGACATAAACACTCTTTACCAACTGCCTAAGGCATAAATTTATACTTGGCAAGCATGTCGTTTTATTGTATAAACCCCCTTTGTGAGCAACGTAAAAATCCTGACAATACTGAAACATGTCTATCTTGTGGTAGTCCGTTGCTGATTAATAACCGTATTCGACTGCTTAAGCCATTGAGAGAGCTTACTTATGACCCTCGAAGCTACTTTGAAGTTTTTGAGGTAGATGACGCTGGTACGAAATGGCATCCGGTTCGTAAGCGAAGAGTCATGAAAGTTCTCAAATGGAATTCGACTAGGCTTCGTGAGTTAATTAAGCGGGAATTCGGTGCTTTACGGCTAATCCAACATCCAAATATTCCTCAATGTGATGTTGAAGATTTTTTCAGTTTTGTGCCTAATAATAGCCCTCTGGAACTACGTTGCTTAGTAATGGATAAAATTGAGGGACAAAACTTAGAAGAATGGATAAAAGAGAATGAACCGATTTCCCAAGCTCAAGCATTAGAATGGCTACGTCAATTAGTTGAAATACTTGATGTAGTACACCATACTGAATTTTTTCATAGAGATATTAAACCTGCAAACATAATTCTTCAACCAAAAGGGGAACTTGCGTTAATTGATTTTGGAACTGCACGACGAATAACTGATACGTATTTAGCTAAAGTTAGTGCAAGTGGAGGAACTGATACAAGAGTAGGAAATTATGAAATTACAACTGTAGTCTCTCATTATTACACTCCATTAGAACAAATTTATGGTAAAGCTGTCCCTCAATCCGATTTTTATGCTTTAGGTCGAACTTTTGTTCGTCTAGTTACTGGAATTCCTTTAATGCAATTGCCAACAGATAAAAAAACAGAACGACTAATTTGGAGAGATAAAGCACGGCAGATTGACAAGCCCTTTGCTGATTTACTCGATGATTTAATGTCTCTTTCTCCAGGGCGACGTCCGCAAACAACAGAAGTAATTTTGCAGCGGTTAGAACGCTTACCATTTAAATTAAATATTAATCGGATAGTTAAATCAAAATTATTTGGATTTGGTTTATCTAGTTTATTATTACTAGGAATTTATGGAACTTATAAAGGGTATAATTTGCTCTTGTTTAATTACTACTTTAATGAAGCTTCCCGTAACTTAGATGATCTTAAAGTAGCTAAAAAATATTATGAATCAGCAATTAAGTATAATCAAAAAGATGTAGCTGCGTTTAGTAATTTAGCATTAGCTTGTCAACAACTTGGAGATATCAAATGTGTAACTGAAAACTATGATAAGGCTTTCAAGCTTAAGCCTGATACCTGGGAAGCGCGATATGGACTAGGAAATTTTTATGAAGAGCAAGGGAGATACGATCTAGCAGAGCAGCAATATAGATTAGCGATTAAGTACAGTAATAACCAAGCAATGAATGCTGTTAGCAATTTAGCGCGACTAAAGAACTTGCAAGAAAAATACTCTGAGGCGGCAGCATTAGCACTTCAAGGTTTAAATCGGACTCAAAATCGTGAATGGCAAGCTGGGTTATATAAAAATTTAGGTTGGGCAAGATTCAAACAGCAGCGTTATGTAGAAGCAGAAGATTACTTGCAAAAGTCAGTGAAGCTAGACTCGGAAAGAGTAGATGCTTACTGTTTGCTAGCACAAACATACGAGGCATTAGGCAACTTGAGCAAAGCCAAAATATATTGGGAAGTATGCCTACTAGCAACATCTAGCTTGCCAGAGGTACAAGAATGGAGACAGCAAGTGTTACGACGACTACTTCAGAAAAATTGACCTAGGCACGTCATTTTCGTTATGCTGTCAACTAAATTTTAAGTAGCTTGATAAGTTTTATGCTGATTGTAACAGAATCAACAACCAAAATAGAAAGAAAAGCCTTTCAAATCCAAATTGCAGCAATAGCATCAGTACTTGTTTTCTCAAACCTTGGCAGTGCATTAGGACAATCCCGACCAGCAGCAAGAGCAGGGCAAACAGGTGCATGTGAGTTTGTAGCTCGTATTATTAGTGGTGATATTCGCTTGGCAGCAGGGAAAGAAGTCTGCAAAGAAGATTATCTGCAATCGGCAAACGATTCTACAGTTGAGGTTTTATGTTATGAAAGCGGAAAAATTTTACAACTGAAGAATGGCGCTATCAATGAACGATGCTTGCAGAGATCCAATAATCAAGCTCAGGTTTGTATCCGTGAAAATAGATTTAGTTGCTTTAAGGTAAAAGGCCCAGGCGAAGATGAAAATGTACCAACACTGATTACTCCCTATAGTCCCTTAATCTTGAATCCACGTCCTGTACTGTCTTGGACTCCTGTTTCTAATGCTATGGGCTATATAGTACAAATTAAAGGACCAAGAGTTGATTGGTCTATGGATGTCAATTCAACTTCATTACTTTACCCTCAAGAACAACCAGCTATGCAACCTGGGATTATCTATCAGGTAAATGTACTTGCCAAGATGGCGGAACAAAAGTTTATTCCCAAATCTTCTATCTTGATGGTAATGCCCTCTCTTAAAGCACAGCGTACCAAAGCTGTCATTGAGCGTGTTCAAAGTCTTAATTTATCTCCAGACTCCTTAGCTGTGGATCTTACTCATATATACAAAGCAGAAGACTTGTTTTCTGAGGCGATTGAGGTTTTGAAAGAGCGAATTCAAGCAAAAACTAAAAATCCAACAATTTATCGATTACTAGGCGATCGCTATCTGGAAGTAGGTCTACCAATAGAGGCAAGTCATAAATATAAAATAGCGATTCAATATTCAAAACTTAGAGGTAATTCAGTTGAATTAGCTAAGGCGCAAACGGGATTAGAATTGTCACGTCAAAGCCAATTACCGACGAGAATAAACCCTGCCCAAAAATAAGGATGAGAATATTTAGGATTAGATATCAATTTTAATTGTGCTTGTCTCAATGCTTCTGCTTTAGTCATGCCATTTATCAAACCTTTATAGAATTCGCTCATTAGCAAACCAGTAGAATTTGCTTCTACTAACCAAAGGCTGGCAAGTATACTGCCCGCACCTGCCTGTGCTGCTATGCCAGCAATTCCTAATGCCGAACGCCGATCTCCTTTTGCTGTTTGGCAGGCACTTAGGACGAGTAGATCGATTCCAGAACGTTCGGTTTTTAACAAGAAATTTAATTCTTTAGCAATTAGCGGAACATTCCAAGCTAAAACAAAAGTTTTTTCGGCATCTGAGCTAAACTGACCGTGAGTACTAAGGTGGATAATCGTAATTTGATCGTCCTCCATGTTTTGTCGAAAGTTGTCACTAGTAAATTCAGCATTGAGTAGTAATTTTGATCCAGGAGCAGTTTTTGTTTTAATGTTTGCAATTTCCGTTTTGACTTCGGGCAATGCCTCAAAATTTTTAGTGACTAATGAATTTTTAAAACTAGGAGGTATCTCAGAAATTCCTGCAACTAAAGCTTTTAAAGTTTTAGGGTTTAAAGATTGACTTTGCCAAAGGTCAGAGCTTAAAGATATTGAAATACTGTAATGCTTTAGTAAATAATTCTCTCCATCGTGCAGTATAGAGAGAGGTAAATTTTGAAAATAAGTATCTAGTATAAACACTAAATTTCCTGAATCTGGTAGATACTTTTTAATGGGTGCAAATAGGGAATTGTAAAGGCTTTGGGTCTGAATTAGGAAATTAGATTCTCGAATTCCAGTAAATTCCTGCTTTTGTGTGCCAGCGACTAAACTATCGATAATATCACTAACTAACGAGAACTCCACTGTATTTTTATGAAAAGTACCCTGTAAAGTTCGGACAATTATCTCTACTCGATTTTTTAATTTGATTAAATATATTATAGATGGTAACTCTGTTAGTTTCTCACTATTAATTAAAGAGATTTTTGAAAATTGACCGCATTGTAAAAAGTTTTCCAATTCAACTAATTTAAGTTGTTCTTGAAGTTTGACTACTTGTTTAAAAATTGGTTTATCTTGAGATAAAAGTAGTTCCATATATTCTTGGTATACAGGTTCAATTTTTTCTTTAAACTCCAACTGAATCTCTGGATTAACTGCAAGAATACTACCTCGAACTTGGTTAAGGCTATTGATAGCAGCCGCGTATGATTGTATTGCTTTATTGGACTCCTGTATTTGCTGGTACAAGCGTCCTAGTTGCCATTGCCACTGGTAAGCGATATCCCAGGCTTGTACTGATTGAGCTAGTCTCATAGCTGCTTCCAGATATTGTTTTGCCTCTAATGTTTGTCCCAAATAGTTATAGATATTGCCGAGAGTTCCTAAAGCGTATGATTTTGCTCGTTTATTATCTAATTCTTGAGCCAAAAATGAGGCTGCTTTAGCAATGGACAGAGCTGCTAATAATGAATTACCTCCAGAGAATAGAAGTTGTTTTAATTGATCGTCTTGATTAATTTGTATTAAAGCTTGAGCAAGATTAAGTTGAATATGAACAGATTCAATTGGTGATAACTGCTGAAATTTTCCTTGTCCAATCAATAACTCTTCGACTAAAATTTGCAGTGATTGCTCTATTGTAATCACTTGAGTACTGCCATTTGTTAAATCTGACCATTTTTTTATTTCTAATAATAAACTTATGAGATTTACCTTCGCTAGAATATCAGTTCCATTTGCCCCTGCTGTACTTAAATCTTGATAAATTGTCAGAGCAGATGTAAGTTTTGATTGGGCTATTAAAAGTGCATTCTGCTTACTACTAGGCTCATCTGTTAATTGATATTTATTTTTAGCTTGATAATAGAGCGATCTTTCTGTATTAGCTAGACTTAATAATAATTGGTTTTTAACATTTGAGGCTTTTAATTCTGGAGGAAGTTTTTTAAGAAGTTCAAAGGCTTTTTTTAATACAGCATAAGAAACATCTAGTTTACCAATTAGCCTCAAGACATCTCCTAGATTCTGCAATCCAAGCAAGTAAGCTTGCATTGGTTTTTGTTTATCAATGGCTGTTGTCAACGATATTGTAGTAGCCTCAGAGTCAGTAAATGGTTCTAGTAAGGTGGCACAAATTGAAGAATCCCCATTCAGCTTTAAAGCTTCAACAAGTGTGCTGCAAGCACGAGGGTACAAGCCTAAATCTTGTAAGGCAAGGCTTTCGTTTGTTAAGCTGCCCGTAATACCTTCTTGATAACCAAGTTGGCGATAAATTTTAGTAGCTGATTGCCAGGACTCAAGAGCCTGCAATGCTTGCCCTTGATTGAAATATTTCTCTCCTATTTGGGTCAACAGTTGTGCCTGACTCCGTTTTTGTGCTTCTTTGCTTGCAGCTTGGGCTAGAAGAGATGGTTTACCTACAGCCGCAAACAGCCCTAGAGCGCTTGATAATAGATAATTAAAGCAATCTCGACGTTTAATCATTGCTGGGGTCTAGTGGATACAGTATTTTTTGATACTTGAAGAAGAATACATTTGTCAGAATATAGGAGCGGACTAAGGAAAGCTCCGCCAAGGCTTCAGAATCAATCAGCGAGAGATTTAGAACCACCACTCTCTTAGAAAGTTTTGTTCGACTTTGGAGGAAAGCAAAGCCAGACGCTCACGGACTTTTAGGCGTTCGCAAAAGTGTGTCGCAGACAAGCCTCTCGTAGAGAAGAGACTTGCGCGCTATCGCCTAAGATCGGTAAGAGACTTTGTGCTTTCTTGTTGAGCACCGCTCATTAAAGATTTAGTGTAGTGTCTCACCATTTATTCATCAGCCAGTAGCGAAAGGTAAATTCTGAATTCTGACGACTGACACATGTATTGTGTTTGACAATCTTACGAACATAGATTAGAGGACGACACAACGTAAGGCGTTGGTGAGTTAACTTCTGCTGTCAACACGAAGTTCCCCTTAGAATCTATTACCAAAGCTTGTGCTTCTACAATTTGTGTTGTTTGTTTAGTTGATAATTTAGGTTGTTCTGAATTCCTATCTTGGACTGAAACAGAATTGTCATGCCAGACAGATTTACTAGAAAGCATGTCATTAGGGCTACGTGGAATACCACCAGTTCCAGTCTTGACAAAACTTGCAACTGCACCGGAACTTCCCTCACAAGCAGAAGCAAATTTTGGAGTTTCCTGAATGATTCCTGGCAATGCTTTAATACTCATAGAATCAATGGAATTCCCATTGATCTGAACTGTACCGTTGACTCCAAACTGTGAGCTTGCCTCAGCTCCGCTATCACGGGAGAAGAAGAATCCATCACGAGCATTTATTTGGATATTTCCACCACGCCCTCCAAAAGCGTTTGCGCTGATATGGCTATTTCTTTGAACAATTAAGATGTTTGTATTAATATTGATATTTCCGCCGTTGCCGTTATTGCCCGCAGTTGTAGTAATGGTGCTGTGATCCTGTAAATGTATGATTCGTGCATTTGTAACAATATTCCCGCCCTCACCGGAAGCCGTTGATGCTGTAATGCGACCTCTGTTATTTAGACTGATAGATTCTACATTAATTTGAAGAGATTTTGCATCACCTAAACCGTCATTTCTAATACTAAAAATACCACCATTTGCAATATTTATTGTTTTAGTATTCACTCTGAGTTCTCCAGAGTCACCAGACGCAAGGGGAGATACATTAAACACTTGTTGAATAGGAGAAGTTGTAATGACTCCCGATGATGATAGATTACTCACAATGGGCGATTCAGATCTTTGTACCTCGCCACTTATTTTTATATAATCAGAGGCATTAACGAAAAGGTTTCCAGCATTACCTGTCCCTAAAGTAGAGGTATTAACTGAACCTCCATCCATAATTATTAACTTTGGAGTATCGATTTTCAAATTACCTGCATTTCCAATAGAGAAAGTTGTGTTAGACAAAGAACTAGGGGAGAATCTTGATGAAACTCCAGTAACTTCAATAGAATTAGTTGCATTTACGGTTACGTCCCCTCCTTGTCCTACGCCAAAAATTGCAACGCCTAAGGTTGCTCCATCTTTAATAGTTAATTTCCCCGTTGATAATATAAAATTACCGCCATTTCCAGTACCAGAAGTCACAGTGGAAATGGTGCTGATAGTCCGAGGATTAATGGATGAAAAACCAGTCACCTCTGTAGAGTCGGAAGCTTTTATTATCAAATCGCCTCCTCGTCCTGCACCAAATGTGAATGCTCCTAGCAATGCTCCTTCGCGAACATTCAACTGCCTAGTCTCCAAAATTAAATTACCACTGCTACCTTTAACACCTGGATAGACAGTAGAAGCAATGCCGCTGCGAACTCGACCGTTTGCTGAAGTGCCACTTAGTTCTATGGAGTTTGTAGCACTCACCTCCATTTTTCCTCCTGGCTTTACTCCCAAGGCACTAGCTTCAATTTGAGAACCATCTCGTATAGTTATTTGCCTGGCTCGAATTTGAATGTCTCCACTTCCCTCGCCACTAGCATCCACTGTTGCTTGTTGAGATAATTCAATTTTCCCAAGATTTTGTGCAGCGGCATCATAATTTAAAGCAAAACCTTTGTCTATAGGGATAAGTCTGACTAAACTTTCTTCTATAACACTACCTAACTCTATCCGGCCTCCAGTAGTTTTGAGTGTTGCTCCTTCCAAGCTCATATCGCCGCCCACTAACGCTAAGGTCTGATTTGATTGCACCCGTAAAGCATTTGCTGTATCAATCAGTTCAGATGTTCCCCTTGTTCCCTGACCATCGCCTAAAGCCTGAATTGCACTAGGATTTTTTCCGTATTGCAAGCCTAGTGGTGTATTTATACTTAGCAATGATGAAGGTTGAGGGTTTGTAGCACTAAACTCTAAGTTATTTGGGAACTTGACTGTGCTAGCAGTACTTGCTAAAAAAGAACCACCAACATTTAGTCGAGCGTTAGAACCAAAAATAATTCCATTTGGATTAATGAGAAATAGGTTGGCTGCACCGTTAGTTCGGATTAATCCATCGATATTAGAAACCGACTTCCCAGTAACTCTGCTAATAATATTTTGAAGATTCAGGGTATTGTCGAAGAAAGCTGTAGTATGGGTTGGAACAGAGAACTCTTTGAAGCTGTGGAACAAATTGTTTCCTGCTTTGGTTCCCCCATTGATTTTGATTGTATTGGTACTGTCTTGAGTTGTAACGCGAGAATTATTAGGGAGAGTAGAGTCAGGAACAATTTGCGCAGCGATTGGGCTTGAGAATGATAAGCAGTATAGTGCGCTAACTTTAAAAATCCAGGAGATCCTTGTCTGCCATTTGATTTTAAGTTGCGTCTTATGGTTAAGTTTCATTCTTATACAAGGACTGTTGTTAATATCTAAGCATCATGCTTTTCTTTCGATTGCTTCCTTTAAACGTCTCAATGACTCTTCAGACTCTGATCGAATCCGGCGACTCAGCACTAGCCAATCGAGCATCTTTGCCAGCAAATTGGGAGTGAAGTAAGTAAACTCGCGCTCAAAGGTTGTTTCTTCATTTGAATAAGGTGTAAGTGTGTAAGTAATTGTTCCCCTACCCCCTGCTCCTACTTCACCATCAATTACCCATTGGTGCGGAGGTTTTCGCTCACGTACTGTCCATATAACGCGTCCACGACGTCCAGCTACTAAAAACTCTTCTTCTACCTGCTCGTCCACATCTAATGAATGGTCTTTTGCACCGCTAACACCGAGTGATGAAGGATGCCATTCTGTCCAATAATTTGGTGTAGTTACATAGTTAAAAACTTGCTCAATTGGTCTTTGTATCCGGATAGTGCTATAGATGCGCGCCATAAGCCCTTGTGGTGATAATTAACAATATTTAAATAATTTTGTTTCAGGTTAAGATATGTCAAAACAGTTAATTGTCAAAATGACTTACATTTTACAACCAGCAGTGATTGCCCCAGAGCGGACGCATCATTTTAATAAGATGGTTCGTAAGGATAAAGATAAATTGTCATAATCAACAATTAATAATTCAAAATTAACAATCGCTACAAGAACTTAGCTTTTGACATTTAATAATAGGGTTTGATTTATCAGTTTGATTAGACCATTTGCTCTATTATTCAAAAGTACTAGTAATTAAAAGGCTAGTATTTAATAGTTAAAAAGCTTTTCAAAAACTTTAGACTAGTCTTTTCCCATAATTACTAATTTAGGACTCCCTTCTCAAGTTAAAATCATGATTTTAACCTTGAACTTAAGTTAATGGTAGTTATTTGCTTGATATTAAACGCTTAAAGGCTAAAAAAACTTTAAAATCACGTTTTTGCTTCAGATTCCTGCGGCAATCGCCTCGGCTGAAGTGCAACTGTCAATTCTGCGTGCTGGCGGTACTTTGCAAATGATTCCCTTTGCAGACTTCAGATTTGGGTGGAATGCAGGTACAGAAAATCCCGACTCAAACATGTTGGCTTCTGTGGGATTAGGTTTGCAGTGGCGTGGGGGCGAAAACTTCAGTGCGCGTTTGGACTGGGGTATTCCGTTGATTGAGGTGAATTCAGACGGAAGAACTTGGCAGGAGAACGGGGTTTTATTTTCTTTACAGTACAACGCTTTTTGAAGACCAGATTAAACTTAGCTAGACCATGAAAGAATAGATTTGCCAAGGTTGATTTTCTGGGAGCAAGATCGTTTGAAGTGAGTTAAGCAGTTGGCTTGGTTGGTGAAGTATTTCACTACAAGACCAAAGAAATTGAAATGTATCAAGGGAAAGTATGGAATGGATATAGCACTGCGGGTATTCAGGCATAATCAATACCAAGAGTTATTACAAGCTACTGATGTAGATGCAAGTGATTTAAGTGACTTAGTATGTCAATGTGTAGAGTGCGGAAATTTTGTAGATTGGATAGGGAGCAACGCGATTTTGTGAGGTCGGATCAAAAACCAGCGATCGCTAAAACTTACATTTCTGTATTACGTAACTTTATTTGCAATTAATATACGTAATTACACGACAATTCATCTTGATGAGGTATCTCAAAAAGATTGCTAGCAAGTCATTTGACGATTATTTCCAAAAATCTCTGCAAAAAAACTTTGATACTTAGTATCAATTACGGCAGAAAATAAATTAAAGGGAGAATTAAAGTATAAAATTTATCAATCAGTTTGGGGTTTGATAAAAGAATTAAAGATAGAATCACAAAAATTATCCCAACTTTTAGCTATCCATTGACAACGGAGGTGCAACATAATTTCTGCGTTATCTTGGAGCCAAAACTTACTATTACCTTTCATACGCAAATTAACGACTTGACGAATCAAACTTTCAACCGCACCACTACCAAGAGGTAATTTCCGGGATGCAACTTCGTTATATCTTAAAAGCCTGCGTCGGTAAGCTTTTAAAATATAATTCCGTTCTCGTACCAAAATTTTGAGGCGCTCTCCGTTTGCCTCAGAAATAAATTCACCCATGTTTCTCATTAAATCTAGTGCCTGACCTTTTTTTAAACTTTTTCGAGCCTTTTGAAACCATTGTTGACGCTCATTGTTTGTGCTAAAAGCAGCATCAGCAAAGTCTTGTAAATGTGATGCAGCGTGAAAAAAGTCTAATAATTGATAAGTTTCAGATGGGCATTTTAACTTTTTGAGTAAAGGAGGAATATGTATCCAGATCCATTCTGCTCCATCCGCAATTAATAAAACCTGTTTCGCCTGACTAATACCTAAATTAACCAAGTACATCTCTAATATCTGCAAAAATCCTTGATATCCTTTATAAGTTCCATCATTGGTAATTGGAATCTCTCCATTCTTGATTTTTTCACCTTGCTCATTCACTACATAAATTGTTAATAGTTTTGGCTCAATCCATTCTCCTGTAAAGCCTACACGATTAGTTTTAACCTTGCGCCTACCTTTTTTATTAATCCTAATCCTTGTACGACCGCCATCTACAGCAATAACAACACGCTGGTCTTTAAGAATGTTACGAATCGGTAAACTACCAAGCTCTAAACTTGTTATTTTTGATTCACGTAAATTTATACCAATTTTACCAAAGTAATATGTTAGCCGTTCTATGCGTTTTAAGCTGATATTTATGCCCCAATCAATTAATGTTGTCCGTGCTGCCTCAAAAGAGCTAGCAATTGCACCATATCGAGCAATAGTCGATAAAACTTCAGGAGTTAAACCTTCAGACATTCCTAAATATCTTAAGAATGGGCAGAATCCAACATGAGTAGATTTTTTATTTTTATTTGTTTGAGTCTGACGTTCAACTACATACGGTAGCTTTAAAGTTACTGCGACATTACCAACTGTTAATATCTGCCGTTCTTTACAACCGTGCTTTCGCGTTTTATTGTGCCACCATCCCTGAGTTTCCTGCATTGTTTTGTGCAAAAAATCTTGAGATTTAGACAAGTTATGAAGCAACAAAGCAATACATTCTCCTGCTAAAATTAATGCCGATTCCCTAATTTCTTTTTCACGTAATTTGAAAGTTTGTCCATTCCATTCTGGGATACTTGTTAATTCTAAAATTTTCGTAACTTTTTCTTGAAAGTCTGACACTGATTTGCTTAAATCAAAAGTACAATATATATTATTTTTCATGGTAAGCATTCCCTGTTTTTGTTTTGATGTCAGATATCAAAACCTTTACTCCAAAGGGAATCCTACCTTTTTTTATCCTAAATTCATCTACAAGTTAACGCAGCATTAATACTCGGTCTAAGGTAATAACTATTCTAAGTACGCCTACATAGGTTTTTAGCGATCGCACCTTTTTTGCTCAACCTCACCAAATCGCGTTGCTCCCGCTAATTCCTGCGTTCGTCCGCCAGCTTCCGGCATTAGCAATCACTGATTTTTGATCCGATCTCACAAAATTGCGTTGCTCCCGATTGGATACCTGCCAATTCACCGGAGGCATTAAGAAAAAGATCAGCACATTTTCGCCATCCGCGGAGTGTAGATAAGAAATTGGCGATGTATTGTGAAAAACGAGTGAGTAGATACAGTAGCGCAAAAGTTAAGAATTTGCAAAAGAGTATTACAGAAGCTCGTTCACGATATATCCGCCGAGAATTTTGGAGGTTAATGGCTAACTACCATTGCGAAGTATCCAATTTTCATATGAATGAGATTCTGGAAACATTAGATCCCAAATACAGAGAGATTGGGGAATTATTTGCTACTAGCTTTCGTTTAGAAGAAGATTACACTTCACAAATTTTTCAGATCATCGATTACGTTTTTAGTGGAGTGCCAGTCTGGTTAACTCATATATATTTAGGAGACAAGCGGCGAATATTGCCCAATTCTAGTATCCAAAAGCATTTTATGGAACAAGTAACAGGTCAATTAAACCGAAAACTACACTGCTTAATCTGCTCAGATGTTTTAAAATTTATTAGAGAATCTAAGTCTTCTTGGGAAATATGTATTCGCCTGTTTACGCTAGCTACCTACTGCATTACCGAATACTTATATCAAGGGATATTATTAGGCTTAGAAGGTGAAGATGGAACCGAATTAGTCATAGATAAAAAATCTGAAGAAAATAGCCAGAAACTGATTGATAGAGATTTAAGTTTTTGGGAGAACGATAAAAATAAACAAATTGTTTACAATTATGCGATTGGTCATGTTCTGACGTGGGTAGCGTTAACACCATACAATCAGACTATCGAAAAGAGATAGTGAAAAATTGGCATTAATAACGTTTAACCTGCTCTTTGCACATTTCAAGTTTTATGTATGGGAGCATTGAGTCGCTAAAAAAATCGAGGCACATGAACATACTTGAAATTATTACTACCTTTATAACCAGAGATTCTCGCTAAGTCTTTGAGATTTTGTACACCACTATATTGATTGCCATTGATGACCCAAGTGGGATAAGCAGAGACATTTGCAGCTTCGCATAAATCAGGTTGAGCATTAACACCTCTGTTGTCGCATTCCACCTTAATGCTGTCGCTGATTATTTGATACGCTTCCTTGCCGAACAGTAACTTCTGTTCATGACAATGAGGACACCACCACGCGACGTACTCTTTAGCACCTGTATTAGCCAAATGCCGTGCTAGAGCTATCTCTGCCTCACCAGAAGTAGTGGTGATTTCCCACCCGACACCAGACTTAGGACGATCGCGGGGAAGGAAGAATATTTTCTCTTGTTCTTTTGATTGAGTTGTGTAAGGATGCTGGGCAGATACCGAAGCTAAACCAACGATAGCGATCGCTACTGTTAATAGTCCTACTGTCCACGCAAGTTTTAGATTCATGCAGATTCGGGTCTACACTGTTGTGACGAAGATATATTACAACTAGCAATCAACTTGATATATTAATTTTTATTCAGTCAGAGCTTAATTTACCCGCAAAAATCATCAACTCTCAACTCGCGCCAAACATCAGACGGTTGCCAACCGGAGTTACCAACGGAACGTAGAGGGCGATAGTGTTCTTTTATAGAGTCAGATTCGGATATTTTGTAAGATGGGCTGGACTCAATCACTGATTCTGTTTCTTGAACCTTTGCGTGGGCAATTGATTCAGTAGAGGATGGGGTAACATCTATTTTTTTGCGAATTAGCTTAGACCTTTTCTGAATGAGTTCTCGCATATCCATAGGAATTACTTAGTTACTATAAGGAAGGGATATTTTACGATACAGCAAATTATTTGCAAATCCGATAGATTTTACGATTATTTGTCTGGCTGG
>NZ_JACJTD010000045.1 GCF_014698505.1 Nostoc foliaceum FACHB-393
GCGTTAGCCTGTTAGTTGATCGAAGCATTGGGCTGCTCAAGAAAAATTTGTCGAAAAAAATGGGGCTACAGAGCCTACTGGGCACTGGTTCGGATGTCCGAGATAGTTATCGTTTATTAGAAACCGTCCAAAGTTCTTTTAAAGTGTCTTGGCAAACTGTTAAACGCCCACAAGATTTAGGAGATCCTCCGCTCAAAGCTGAAATTACTGAATTGGGAAAATTGCAATTTTATATTCCAGGCACATTGGAATATAAACTTAATAATTTGCCAACCAAAACCGAAATTGCGATTACTGGAGGTATTCACCCTAAACGTTTAGGACGTTTTAAATTTAAAGGATCTGATCGCGGAAGCGATCCCCGCAATTTTACTCTTTTAGATGAAGGTAAGCTTCTAGGCGAGTTAAAAGCGGTTAAATTGACAATTATTTTGTCCCAGAACAACTCCAAAATGAGCGAGATATCTTACCCACTTGTTCCACATCAGACCTATCCTCACTGGGCCGATGCTTATGAGATTAATTTGGGCAATCGCTTTGATTCTTGGCTTCAACCAGGGCAACCTGTTGAGTATGAAATTCGCATTGAACAAACTACCCGTGCCGGAGTCACTTATACATCTGGAATGAAAATTGGCTTTGTTGCGGGTAAGGTTAATCATTCTCCCAATATTCAATACTACTCAGGAACGGCACTAACAGATATATTAAAGCTGATAGATTAAGCACTCTACAAAAGTTTCAAAATTCACATCTGGGTTTGGTCATAAAATGGGGGTAATTATTTAGCCGCAGAGTTCAAAGGGCGACAGTCGCCTCTAAACCCTGCCAGATAAAGGTTTGAGAGGTATAGACCCTTTGAAAGATTTGGTTGCTTATTGAGAATGAACTGTATGGGGGTAGCAGACCCATCTGTGGAGAGCGATTTCGTGGTAAAAAAGAACGATCTCGTAATTTGACCAAGACCGTCGTAATAATGCTGGCATCATTTTACAGCAAGCACTTTAACATGCTTGTCGCCCCTTGAACACAGCGTCTCTAAGAGTTGGCACTTATTCCGCCGCGCCGCCTGCCCAAATTGAATTTTCTTCAACTTCAGCGATGCCTGCGGCAGGCGTAGCCATCGCAGATCAGAAAATAGAACCGAGTTGCCCCTCTGCTGAGTTGATGATTGAAAACTCGGTTTCAGGTGTAGAAATGAAAGCAGATCATGAGGGTAAAGGTTCTGCCGCGCCCGTGTCAAATCCTGAAAAATGGTCGCATGAGGCGATAGTTGCACGGTCAAATATGCGACCGGAGCGTATGCAGATACTCAAAGTTGCGGCGAATTCGGGGCAGAATCCGGGGTCTGACTTTTTGCAGGAGTGCTGGAGTGACGATCCGGCTTTGAGGATTGTGATCAAGAAATTGCTGGCGAAGTGTCCGCAGTGGGGGATTGTGGATGGGGTGCTAGGGTGTTAGCTAAGTTCTTGGAGCAGAGAATTATGTGGGTTGAGGAGAAATTGTTTAGTTGAAATAGATAAGTAATAGACTAAGCCGTATTGTTACTGAGGTTCTTATGTTTCTACTAAGGCAGACTTGGCATAAGTGTACTTTACTAGATGCGGAGTAAGAATAAATGATTTCTGAGGTACTGAAGCCGAATATACAGGACTTGCAGAAAGATGTTATTGATCTCCTAGAGCAAGTCAGTTCACTGATGAATCACGCTAGTACAGCACTTATTTCTGATAGTGCTGGCAAAAAATACGCAGAATTTGAGCAACAAGTCAATCAGGAAATAGATAAGGTCAGAAATCTTGAGTTGAGAATGGCAATTGTTGCACCAATGAAAGCTGGCAAATCTACTATTACTAACGCCATCATCGGGCAAGAGATTTTGCCAAGTCGTAACGCTGCGATGACGACGCTTCCGACTGAGATTATTTTTGATAGGAACTTAACTCAGCCAGTTTTATATCTAAATCCCCAAATTTTGACAGTTTTTCAAGAAACACTATTAGCCTTACGCCAGAGAATTGATCAGATGGGGATTGAACAAGCGCAAGAAAAACTTGCTCAGTATCCTCATTTAGCAAAAATCCCAAAGCAAATTCAGCAAGCAGTCGGACTGACAATTCCCGGCAAAAGTGAAGGAAGGGAGAAGATTATTCATACCTTAACTAGTTTGAACGATATTGTCAGAGTGTGCAGTCTTTTAGAGCCACAAGCAGATCCGTTGCAATACTTAATGGATGTTCCCAGAATACACACTCAATTTTGGCGTTCATCTCAAACTAATCAGCAATCAGAAAATCTAGGTAAATTAGTAATTGTTGATACTCCTGGGCCAAACGAGGCAGGAGAAAATTTGCGTCTTCAGGGTGTAGTTGAAGAACAGCTTACCAAAAGCTCTATAGTATTAATGGTTCTAGACTTTACCCAACTTAAAACTGAGGCTGCCGAAAAAGTCAAAAAAGATGTTGATAAAGTTATCGAACTAAGAGGCAAAGATAATTTATACGTGTTGATTAACAAAGTTGATCAACGACGAGATGGTGATATGAGTCCTGAACAAGTGCAGCAGTTCGTAGCTGCGGAGTTTAATATAGGTGGTTCCGGCGATATTAATAGAGTATTTGAAATATCAGCTAGACAAGCATTTACCTCTGCTACCTTTTTAACAGAATTGCATCAGGGTTGCGGTATTAAGGTGACTGAGCTAAAAACAGTGCGCTTGCTTGCTCAAGAAGTGTTCGGTATTGATTGGGAAGAAGAACTTGAAGAAGCAACGGCAGAAGATTTACAACGCAAAGCTGAAAGGTTGTGGAAAAAGTCAGGTTTTGACCAGTTTCTAATTGGTGCTATTAATGCACTTATGGCAGAAGCTGCACCTAGAAGCATAGAATCTGCACTCAGGATTACTCGTGCTTATCTTGAAGAATTGAATAATGATGTACAACTTCGTAGCAGTGCCATTAACGAAGATGAAGTAAAATTAAAACAAGAAGTCAGTGCATTAGAAAGAGACTTGCAATCCTTAGAAGAATGTCGTAATCGTTTGCAAGAAATAGATAAAATTAAGGCTAATCTCTATAAACAGCTTGAGAGAATTCTTGAAACTATTAAACAAGAAGCTAAACAAAATTTAGAAGCATATTTTACTGAAGAAGAATATCAACGCGCAGATTTTATAAAAAAAGGAGGTTTGGCAAGCCAAAATTTTTTTAAATGGGTTTCTAAAAAGTTTAATAAAATTGAAATGCCTAAAACAAGTAGTAGTATAATTGAATTCCAAAGTTCAGCCGCAGCACAAGATTTTGGAGAACAAGCAATCGCATCTGCAAAGTCTAATGTTATACAGCCTTTGATCGAAAGTGTTCGTAAACAAGCAAAAAAATAATTGAACAAGCACGTCAAGATATCACAAATTCTTTAGGTACTGAAACTCAGCCAATTATTGAGCGTGCGCGTCAAAGATTAAACGAAAGCTTTCATGTCAATTTGTCTTTGCCAACACCAAATTTAGATAGTAAAAGTATAGGGAACACGAAAGTAAACGTTAATCAGCATACTAAATGGATAGCTCAAGGTTACGAAACAAAAATAATTGAAAAGAGAGACTTCTTCCATTGGTTTGGGTTGGTTAAGAAAAAAGAAACTATAAATGTAAAACGTCCAGACAAAAAAGAGGACTATTACACAATTTCGCTTCAAGAAATAATTGATAAATCAAATAAATTAATTGAGGATAGTATTGAAAATATTAAAGGGGGAATCAATCAATACTTAGATGAAGACTTTAAGCAACGAGTTGATAATTTTTTTGCAGAGCTTGATAGCTATTTGACTAATTACTGTAATACTTTAATACAGGCACAGACAGACCAAAAAATTCAAACTGATGAGAAAGAAAAATTAGTCAATAACCTTCACTCGTTAGAAACTCAAACTAGTCAAAAGATAAATAAAGTTAACGGGTATTTAGAATATTTAAAACATATAAATAACTAAATCAAAAAGGAATAAATTTTTAGTCAAAAAAATAGTCATTATATTAGAATAGCTAAAATTCCAATGCAACAGATAAAAATATTCATATTATTAGCCCTTCTACTCGCACCCTTGAAGAACTTCAGCGTCGAGTTCCTGGTGTTGGTGATAAAGCTATAATTGACTTGATAAATGGTATTCAAGTCAGCAAAGATATCATCCGATATCATAAAAATCGAAGTTGGTTTGGAGAACTATGGGATAAACTAGATGGCAGCAATAGTAAACGAAAACTCCTATTAAATGGGAACTTAGTTTCAGGGCAAGAAGCTCTTTCTAGCTGGATTTTAGAAGTTAGTGATTCACTTCGCATTAGTCAAGTTGCTTTGAAAGTCACTCAAAACTCATTGCTAGAAGCGCGTGATGCTATTCGTAAGCATAAACAAAGTTTGCAAAGACAAGAATACGCAATAGTTCAACTCAGCGATCAACTAGACGAGTTAGCTCAAAAAGTTACTACAAGATTTAATAATCTTGAGGCCCAGGTACATCGTTTAGAAGTGCGAATTGCAGCAAATGAAGATTTAGATCATATTTTCACTGCTTGGGCTGCTGGTCAAACTTATACAAATTTTCCTTGGGCTGTACAAGTTGCTTTACTAGCACGGGAAGTATTTAGTAGTTCTGTAATGATGTATGAACTAGAAACTGGAGATACAGAACGTTATCGTCAGCTTTTGGTGAATAAAATTATTGCCACAAGTAAACAACTTCCTGATAGTTTCTTTGGTCTTAGTGATTTATTAGATCAATCCTGTATGAGAATGACAAAAAATGACCAAGAGTTAACAGCCGCTTTACTGGAAATTCGCTCCGTTCCACAGCAGCGTCTGGTTAATACACCATATTTGTTTGTTATTGGTACAACTTTGGAACTAGCGACGCTACCAACAGAAGCTAGACCGGCTAAACCAGCACAAAGCGCACTAGCACTATGTCGCGCCCAAATTGGCACTATTTCCCGCACCACCGACGTACGGGAATTTATCACCTATGTGGTGGAAGAAACTGCAAATGATTGTATGGCGATGATGCAATGAAACCAGCTAACCCCCAACTTGGACTTGTACTTACAGGTGGTGGTGCTAAAGGAGCATACCAAGTAGGCGCTCTTCAATATATTGCCGAATTAGGACTTGAACCCCAAATTATTGCCGGAACTAGCATTGGCGCTCTTAATGGTGCTGTTCTCTCAGCGTATCGTCCTTTCCCTTACGCTGTTCAACGTCTGAATCAACTTTGGGAACAACTAAGTAAAGCAGAAATTTTACGCACAAATACAGGTGCTGTTCTCCGTACTTTTAGCTACGCTACTCAAGCCTTTACACCTACACTGCGGGGATGGTTGCTTGATTTTCTTATAACAGAGGGTTTAATGCAAAATTCAAGTGCCATTTTTGACCCTGCTCCCATCGAGCAACTTTTACGAGAAGCTGTTAACCCTGGTGAATTGCAGCGTGGTATTGAGTTATGGGTAACAGTCTTTCCCTCTTTAAAAATACCAGCTTTGGGTTACGACTGGTTAGTTGATTTGATACGCGCTCGCACTGGCACGGATGCTCACTGGCTTTGTATTCAGGACTGTACTGATGATGAAACAGTCTACAAATTGCTTCTAGCTAGTGCTGCCCTTCCTCTAGCATTTCCTAGTCAGGAAGTTAACGGACAGTCCTATATAGATGGCGGTTTAGCTGATAACGTACCTTTGAGAGCTTTGGCAAAACGTGGTTGCAAAAACGTCATTGTAATTCACTTAAAAAATGGCGCTGCTTGGAATCGCCATAACTTTCCCGAACAAACTGTAATTGAAATTAGACCTGAACAGAGAATTGAAAAGTCTGACACTCCAATAATTGGTAAAATTGATAGCTACCTGGATTTTAGTTCAGAACGCATCGCCGAATTAAAAAAGCGTGGTTACGAAGATGCTGAACGCTGCTTAATTCCAATTATGGAGGTTTTTAGAACTGTGAAAGATCAACGTGAGTCTCATAACTCGTTGGTTAATTCTACACAGCGTCTCCTGAATGACCCACCGCTATGAAAATATTTTAGGTAAGTTATTTCATCCGAAACCCGACTAAGGGGCGATCTCCCCCTATGAAGACACATTTTCCGCCGCGCCTGTTGCACAAAATGAGAAATCTTTAAATTCAGCGATCGCTAATCAAACACAGAGGCAAGTAGAACCAGGGCAAACGCATCTAAAGTATAAGAATCCTTTAATAGCAAGGGTTTTGGCGTTTTTTAATTTAACCTATTTTTTCGTCAATATCCTTATCCAGCAGGGGTTTCAGAAATACCGTGCGTTCGCCCTGCAAGTAGAACAGGGTGAATCTGCTTTCTTGCCGGAAGAAAACCAAGTTTCAGGTGGAGAAGTCAAAGCAGTTGATGAGGGTGAAAGTTCCGCCGCGCCTGTCACCAGTGCTGAAAAGTGGTCGCATGAGGCGATTGTAGCGAGGTCAAATATGCGACCGGAACGGATGCAGAAACTCAAGGTTGCGGCGAATTCGGGGCAAAATCCGGGGTTTGATTTTTTGCAAGAGTGTTGGAATGCTGACCCAGCACTGGTGATAATGATTAAGAAATTGCTGGTTAAGTTTCCGCAGTGGAAGATTGCGATTGTGGATGGGATGCTGGTGAAATGGGATGAGTAGCGATGCCTACGGCAACCCTTTCAGGAAAAGCCCTTTAATCACTAGGGACTTCTAGTACAGTAATCGATTTTGAGAGTAGCGTAACTTCGGAATCAGAAGCTATATCTATTTTTATATTATTATGATATGAAAAGTTAATTGGCTCACTGGTGAACACAACAAGATTATTTCCCTTGCGGAATGCGCGGGTAGGTAGGTGTTCAAAACCAAAAATGGGAATAGGGGTTTCAAATGTGCTTAGTGCAAGAGTTTTAGCCAAAATAGTTACTTAAGCACCCGCGCACCTTACACAGACTGGGTTTTAGCTATTCCCTTACTATTCAATCTAAATTCTCCATGCTATGATTAACCTATCCGCGCATCGGAACCTTGAAAACCTAATAAATACAGCTTTTTGGGCTTTTGACGTTACAATTTCAGTTACTCCCTATTAGGGATTGAAACAAATCTTTACAATTCTGAGAATCTTCAAGTATTTGTTACAATTTCAGTTACTCCCTATTAGGGATTGAAACAAATTAAAATCAGCAAATAGCTTTAAATCCAGTCGTTACAATTTCAGTTACTCCCTATTAGGGATTGAAACTGATTAGTATCATTTAGATAATTAGCAGCAAGGTTACAATTTCAGTTACTCCCTATTAGGGATTGAAACAGCAGTTGTAGCTGTGCTTTGTGCCCTGTTTGCGTTACAATTTCAGTTACTCCCTATTAGGGATTGAAACCATTTCACTTGCTCCGGCGGCCGATGGGAGTGGTGGGTTACAATTTCAGTTACTCCCTATTAGGGATTGAAACGAGTTGCTTTTTCAAGTTGGCTTTTTTCATTGTCACGTTACAATTTCAGTTACTCCCTATTAGGGATTGAAACAAAAAAGACGATTTAGGTTGGTACAATCAATTGCGACGTTACAATTTCAGTTACTCCCTATTAGGGATTGAAACGTAAATCTTGGGAGGAATGGGACGCGCTGCTAAGTTACAATTTCAGTTACTCCCTATTAGGGATTGAAACAGCTGAATCTGGAGCCATGCCTTTTACCCATCGACTGTTACAATTTCAGTTACTCCCTATTAGGGATTGAAACCTAAAGCGGCGATATCAGATGAAGATACCCCCGGTTACAATTTCAGTTACTCCCTATTAGGGATTGAAACTGATCTCTTGGAAATCATGACTAGATAAAAAAACGTTACAATTTCAGTTACTCCCTATTAGGGATTGAAACGATTTCTTCCTGAGTCATAATTCCTATTTTGGTTACAATTTCAGTTACTCCCTATTAGGGATTGAAACCCAACATTTGCTTCTAGCTTGCTGATCGCAGATGCAAAGTTACAATTTCAGTTACTCCCTATTAGGGATTGAAACACCGACGCATTATATGGTTTTGTAGCCAGCACGAGGTTACAATTTCAGTTACTCCCTATTAGGGATTGAAACATTTCGCTTGCTCCTGCCACTGAGGGAAGCGGCGGGTTACAATTTCAGTTACTCCCTATTAGGGATTGAAACTTAATGGAAGTTAAAAAATGTAGTTGAAGAAATGGCAGAGGAAAGTTACGTTACAATTTCAGTTACTCCCTATTAGGGATTGAAACTTAATGGAAGTGCTGCCTTCAACACCTCCCGAGTTACAATTTCAGTTACTCCCTATTAGGGATTGAAACGGACTTTTCTAACATGGCGCGGAGCCTCCAAAGTTACAATTTCAGTTACTCCCTATTAGGGATTGAAACGATTGTCCTAGTTTGTGATTTGTTCCTAAAAAAGTTACAATTTCAGTTACTCCCTATTAGGGATTGAAACTTTTGGCATACTTTGACCGCATCAACAGACGTTGTTACAATTTCAGTTACTCCCTATTAGGGATTGAAACCAACGGATGTGCAATGCACACTTTTTGCGTATGCAAGTTACAATTTCAGTTACTCCCTATTAGGGATTGAAACACTTTACCAAGGGTTTAAAGCACTAAAGGGATTAGTTACAATTTCAGTTACTCCCTATTAGGGATTGAAACGATAAAGAAATGTACGAGTATCTACAATCACGGGCTGTTACAATTTCAGTTACTCCCTATTAGGGATTGAAACCAGGAATCTCCCCGTCAACTTCAGGAGTAGGAGTAGGGTTACAATTTCAGTTACTCCCTATTAGGGATTGAAACGTTCATCTGGTAGCTGCACTGATTCACCTAAAATAGTTACAATTTCAGTTACTCCCTATTAGGGATTGAAACCAGAGCAATCATTGCGATCGCAGCAAACTGGGGTGTTACAATTTCAGTTACTCCCTATTAGGGATTGAAACAAACCAGATAGAAGCATCGATGACCAAAGAATAGGTTACAATTTCAGTTACTCCCTATTAGGGATTGAAACAGCTTATGTAGTTTGGAACCCTGAGAAACAGGAAGTTACAATTTCAGTTACTCCCTATTAGGGATTGAAACCGACTTAATATTACTGGTGGTGCTAATAGTATCAAGGTTACAATTTCAGTTACTCCCTATTAGGCCCTAGCTATCTAATTGGTATACAAAGCAGGTAAGCTGAGGAAAGCACCTAGCAGCAGTAAAAAATTAGTGATAGTAAAGTTGCCTCGCCATCGCCCAGAACGAAAATTCAGTAATATCAAACGAATAGTATTAGAATGTTCACTCATCGAGTGCGTGCATTGTGGGGCAGAATTAGCGCTACGCAGACCAAGACACATGCGTAAAACGATTCAAACAATGGATGGTGTAGTATTTGTGGCAGGCAAGAGTAAAGAATGTACCAATTCCAGTTGTACACATTTTGGTAAACATTACTATGCTACTGGCGTATTAAAATACAGCTTACCTTACAGTACATACGGGCTAGACGTGCTGGCATTTATAGGTTGGCAGCATGAACATGAGCATCAACAGTTGGCAGAAATTCGACGCTTATTAAACCACCGTGGTGTTGAAATTAACGAAAGCAATGTAGGTAAGCTATATCGTCAATTTCTGGCACTATTGGGTGGAACGATGGCACATACGCACTCGAAATTAGCTGCTACAGCCGCTGAACATGGTGGTTTAATTTGGGCAATTGATGCCTTACAGCCGGAAGGACACGGGACTCTGTTATACGTATTATATGAAGTATTAAGTGGTACACCAGTCAGTGCAATTCAATTGCCACAAGCACAAGGACAACAGCTAATTGAGTGGCTGCAACCATATCAAAAGTTAACGTACAAAGTGCTGGCAACATTGTCAGATGGGGAATCAGCAATCATCGCGGCAATGAATTTAAGTTGGCCAGATGCACCCCATCAACGTTGTCAGGCACACTTTCTCAGTAATCTGAGTGAAGCGGTGTTGCCATTAGATACAAAACTACGACAACAATTAAAGGCAGACTTAGATGGAATGCCAAAAGTCCCTGAGTTCTCAGAAAGACCCCAAGACCCAGGCTCCGAACAGCAGCAAGATAGTCTCCCCTTTTTTCAGGAATCCCCTATTTGTCACGAGACATAGAGTTAATGGCAATCGAATCCCAGATTCGGGCTGCGATTCGAGATTGTGTCAATCGCACCAGTCGCAAACCTTTTCGCTGGGGCGGTTTAAGCGGCTACCAGCAATTAGAAACTATTGGACAGATACTACGTAATTTACCATGTCGAGAAATTGATACAGATTATTTGTCTCTCTTGTCAGTATGGATTGATCAAGCTTTAAGCAACAATCTTTCGGTAGCGTTGGATTTGCAACAGGCGCACCAATGGTTACGACGAATTGCTGATTGTTTGCATTACCCGAAATACTCCCACCCCATCAAAGACAATGTGACTAATACTACAGATACTAGCAACTTATCTTTGACAAGCCTTAAAGTTCGATGCGAGATGGAAGAATTATTACAGCAGTTTGTACCTGACCCTAAACAAAATCCGGCACAGTTTGCTCTACTGAAAAAGTTACAACGACTATGGGATAAATACGGTACTAACTTATTGCACTGCTATGATATCCCTGGCTTGCCGCCAGATAACCTGAAAATGGAAGCTATGTTCAGCAATTTACGTCGTCATCAAAGGCGGATTAGTGGGCGCAAATCAACTGCCGAATTACGTGATTTTGGGCAATATCAAGTTCTATTCCTAGCCGAAAGTGAAGAAATGTTACTGGCACAAATTCGGGAAGTACCTGTAGCAGAATACAACACTCAACGTCGCAGATTAGCAATGGGTGAAGCACCCCGTCAACAAAAACATCGCCTTCATCGTCATTCAGTTCGCACAATACAAGCTTTGGTCGATCAACATACGGAACTTCTTACTGTGCTTGAGTCTCAAGCTCTTGAATACCAATTAGATAGCTAGGGCCTATTAGGGATTGAAACACCACTCCGATAGTACGTAAATCACTTAGCTAGTGGTTACAATTTCAGTTACTCCCTATTAGGGATTGAAACTACTGATATGAAAGGTTTTCCCCCGTTTCTAATAGTTACAATTTCAGTTACTCCCTATTAGGGATTGAAACTTGTAGCTTTTGTATCGTCTCCTCCCACGGTGGAAGTTACAATTTCAGTTACTCCCTATTAGGGATTGAAACTAGTGATTCACGAGGTGGGAACCACTTAGAGGTTACAATTTCAGTTACTCCCTATTAGGGATTGAAACTAATGTGTCTCTGCTAATTCCTAATCTCTCCCTAGCGTTACAATTTCAGTTACTCCCTATTAGGGATTGAAACACAAACATACTAAGAATTCCAAACAGAGTAGTCATGTTACAATTTCAGTTACTCCCTATTAGGGATTGAAACATGATAAATTAGCAAAAGAGAACAATCAGGATTCAACCATGTACGGTTACAATTTCAGTTACTCCCTATTAGGGATTGAAACATGATAAATTAGCTCCTTTCATGGCTGAAACATGTTACAATTTCAGTTACTCCCTATTAGGGATTGAAACAGTGATTTTGCATCCCTTGTTTCTAGATGCAGTTCGGGTTACAATTTCAGTTACTCCCTATTAGGGATTGAAACAGCCCATCTATTGCCGGGCCTGACATGCGGGAGTTACAATTTCAGTTACTCCCTATTAGGGATTGAAACCACCGTTTCCGGTTCTGCGCTTTTGAGAGGTTTCGGTTACAATTTCAGTTACTCCCTATTAGGGATTGAAACCTATACTGGCAATCGGGGGCGATCGCTAATTGAGTTACAATTTCAGTTACTCCCTATTAGGGATTGAAACGATAGCTCCGTATTTAGCAGCTTCAAGTCCAAGTTACAATTTCAGTTACTCCCTATTAGGGATTGAAACGAGATTTATCAGAATAAGCAGAGCAAAGCTCAGTACGTTACAATTTCAGTTACTCCCTATTAGGGATTGAAACGTAATGGTAAGCGTATCTCGCATATAAGCGAGGCGTTACAATTTCAGTTACTCCCTATTAGGGATTGAAACGCATTCTTTAGTAGCTACCATACTGCACCCCTGGTTACAATTTCAGTTACTCCCTATTAGGGATTGAAACACAAGCCTAATGTACACCTTTTGTGTTGTGGTTGCATGTTACAATTTCAGTTACTCCCTATTAGGGATTGAAACAGAAGAGTCGCTGTTTTTTGCTTGCGCTAAACCTGTTACAATTTCAGTTACTCCCTATTAGGGATTGAAACAATTGGTGGAAGTTTCGGAAATAGAAAGTTTCAAAGTTACAATTTCAGTTACTCCCTATTAGGGATTGAAACTTAAAAAATGTAGTTGAAGAAATGGCAGAGGAAAGTTACAATTTCAGTTACTCCCTATTAGGGATTGAAACAGCCTGTTGAGGCGGCTAGCCTGTTACGCTCTAAGTTACAATTTCAGTTACTCCCTATTAGGGATTGAAACGAGAAGCCCCAACTATTTAATATCGAGTGGGTAAGCGATAGTTACAATTTCAGTTACTCCCTATTAGGGATTGAAACACTATTATCGTGTGCTGGATTTTTGAGTTGCGGACGTTACAATTTCAGTTACTCCCTATTAGGGATTGAAACATATTGGACAGCGATCGCCCTTCTCTATCTGCAAGGTTACAATTTCAGTTACTCCCTATTAGGGATTGAAACAGGAAGTTACCAGAGACTACTTTATCCCATACCAGTTACAATTTCAGTTACTCCCTATTAGGGATTGAAACATCCAACAAATATTTCACCCCATCTGGATTAAATCGTTACAATTTCAGTTACTCCCTATTAGGGATTGAAACCATTATGTACTACTTGTAAGCTACACCTTGAAGGTTACAATTTCAGTTACTCCCTATTAGGGATTGAAACAAACCAGGAAATTCTACAATGCTTTTACCTGCTAAGTTACAATTTCAGTTACTCCCTATTAGGGATTGAAACATTCTTTCTTTCAAATCTTAGGATTCGTAACCAAAGTTACAATTTCAGTTACTCCCTATTAGGGATTGAAACAGAACGACCGCATGAGTTGTAGAGTGTGCGGTAAGGTTACAATTTCAGTTACTCCCTATTAGGGATTGAAACATCGATGGTTTGAAGATGATCGGTAACAACGACAAGTTACAATTTCAGTTACTCCCTATTAGGGATTGAAACAACTTTACCCTAGACTATTCTGATCGCTATTCCAGTTACAATTTCAGTTACTCCCTATTAGGGATTGAAACAAAAGCTTGCACTGGTAGCAATTAGCCAGATGGCGTTACAATTTCAGTTACTCCCTATTAGGGATTGAAACGCAGACTGCCCAGCCGATCGCCCTACATTACTAAGTTACAATTTCAGTTACTCCCTATTAGGGATTGAAACCTTGCCCTTGATTCTCAGTATCCAGTGATCAATACGTTACAATTTCAGTTACTCCCTATTAGGGATTGAAACTTGCAGCTTGCCGAAAGTGCATTTACACTACTGCATGGTTACAATTTCAGTTACTCCCTATTAGGGATTGAAACTTTGTGAATACTTCAATGGCAGGTTAAACCCTGCGTTACAATTTCAGTTACTCCCTATTAGGGATTGAAACAGGCGGACTGGTGTAGTCCCTGTGGCGGACACCACGTTACAATTTCAGTTACTGCATTGAAGTTACAATTTCACTCATTCGTTATCAGGGATTAAAACATAATGTAGAAGTTTAACTCTTGGTATTGACATCATACAACTGGCATAAGGTAAAGAGTTTTTGTTTTAAGCGATCGCGTAGACTCTCAGGAGACACAATCACGCAATCCTCCCAGTAGCGTGCAACTTCTCGAATCAGCCAAAAGTCGTTGACAACACGTCGCACCACTTGGCGTACATCCCCAATTGTTTCGTCCTCTAAGTCATCTTCCCTGCGTTGATAGGACTTTACCATCCAGCCTCGAAAGTGTAAATACACTTTTATGTGATCCAGCCCATCTCGCCATTCACCGCTTGCAGGTACAATTGAGCGGATTTTATCAAAAATTAAATTGCGGTTGTGCCAAAGTTCTGGCAAATCAGGAATCAAATTTTCTACATCCTCGGTTTCTTCACACCAAATCATTAAATAAAAGCGTTTATCAAAGAAGCGTGGTTCTGCATAACGTACCGTGTACTGTAGTTCTTGCCCTTGAGAATTTTCATAAAGCAGGTAAAAAGGCTGTTTATTTTGCCTATATTCATCTATTTGACTTCGCCATGCTTGTACGAGTTTGCTTGCTTGCTTGAGTAAAGATTGGCGAATTGCTGCATCCAAATTTCCTCGCTCTAACAAAAGTGTAAGTATAGTTTGAGCTTGCCCTATCTGACCTGCATCACTCAGGGCTTTTATTGCTTGCTGTAAAGCATTAACTTGGTTTGAGTCAAGTATGAAGGGTTTTCCGACCTCTACAGATTGTTGGGCAATCGCCACTATTAACCCCGAAATACTGGGTTCTTTGCCCCACGAGATATTCATGCGGCGTGCGATCGCTTCTAGCTGTTCCTTAGTTCCTGGAGGAATTGACAGTGTAATCGTTTCTTTTTTTCTCGACATTGCCCAATTGTAATTACACTATTGACATAAATGGTATTTAAAGTTATTTTATATGTATATCAAGTTAATCAATAATTTCAATACCAAAAACACAATGTTACCCACTAGGCAGATACGAAAAAGCCAGAGTATAGCTCTGGCTTACAACCCCTGATAGGGATTCATGAAGTTATGTTAACGTCTTGATCACATCTTTTCTACAATTTCAATCCCTGCTAGGGATTAGAGTGTATTCTCAAGGGTTCTTTAGTATACATCTCAAAAATCTCGGCGAGCATTTTTTTGATGGTATCTTGCGCTTAGTTAATCTCTCAACCACAGAACAATCAATAGTTTATTTGTGGGTACTTCAGCTTTACGGAAACGAATTATTCTCTGGTGCGATTGTAACTGCTGAATTAGATAGAGTCAGAATTCGCCCACCTGAAAATAGGGCTTGAAAATTCATTCAATAAAAACTCGTACTAATGGCACAAGAAATTAAGACAGACTATGGTGATTGTTGACCACTTAGTGAGACTGAGTTTGGTATTAAATCTATATCTTTCAATATGATTAAGCGCAGTCGGCTTTTAAATGCTCCTCCCAAAACCTTGGAGGAGATTTATTTCACGGAAATTCGCCCCCAGCTTTACGAAAATCATGCACATCATCATCAGTACGGCGTAAGAAAGGGTACGACCCTTGCAGAACACCTTGATTCTGCGTGTCAGTTTATTCTGACAGTTAGCCGAATCGCGGAAGTACCAGAAGATAAAAGACCTTTGCTACTAGCTGCAACTGCTGTACATGACCTCAATAAATTAGATTCTCAAGAACGAAAAGTAAAAACCTTAGCTAGAAATCAGGAATTTTTACGAGAACAACTTGGAAAGGCTGGTGTACTTAGCTTTGTTGTCTCAGAAGATGATTTGGAGTTAGTCAGAAAGCTAATTGAGCGCCATTCAGGTCATAATGTCAGCGATGGAGCAAGATTTTTACCAGAAGACCCAAATATTGAACGTTGGGCGGCGATGCTTACATCTGCGGACTTATTTGATTTAGGAATTCCAGATGCACAACGTTTTCGTAAACTGGAAAAAGAATTAACCGTTGCTTTTGGACGAAGCTGTAACCTTTTTAGAATACGCATCTCTGAAGATAAAGGCTATCTTACAGCCCTGTTGCTGGGTGCTTGCGAAGAGGTTCTGCAAAAGTATGGATTAAATCCTTTAGCAATTTTCCCTGATGGCGAACTCTTTGAAGGGGAAGCTTTAGCAAAGGTAGATTTGACAAAAGAAATAGCTGCTGTTTGGCAAAGTAAAATTGACCAAGTTTTTGGGAATAATATCGAAAAACTTGTCAGACCTACGAAGGATGGTATTAAAGTTACTTATCAAGCTATCCAACAAAATATTGAGGAAGTTTTGGTAAATGTTGAGGCTCTTTTAGAAAGAAAAAAAGCTGGATACAAATCAGACAAGATTGCTAAAGATGTAACTAAGTGGGGTGAAGCGGCTGGTGCAGACGCACTAATAAAAGCGGCTGAACTTCAGTTATTACCTGTAAGTAATGCAGAAGAATTTGCCATATCTGAAGGTTTAAAGGCAGCTTACCTTAGTTATAGAGAAGCCGGATTAAGCCCTAAAGAAGTTTGGGATAAAATCGCTCATCACACGGGTATATCTGAACTTCAGCGTACTGCAATTGAGCCATTTAATGGCCAATATGGGCGGCCTTTATTTGCTGCTAAAGCTGCTGTTAAAGGAATTGAGGGTATTAAAGAAGCTCTACAAGAATCTTTCCAACTAAGAAAAGAAAGTACACAAATATCTGAAGAAATAGAAGTATCTGAAGAAATGATTGCAGCCGTTAGCCGAATGGTGAATTTACCTTTTGCTATTCGGTTAAATGGAGTCGATGATTTAAATGCTTATGTAGAAGCAAATCCCAGACAAAGATGCTCTTTAGGTTCTACTTCTACTGATATAGATGAGCTAATTTCAGATAATATGCCTCCTGGTACAAAAGTACAAGCTTTTTCTAATCGCTTACCGGGTGGTATCAGTGCTGAACCGAAAAGACAAGCAGATTCAATCGCAGCTTTAGCCTACCAATTAATGGCAGTCGGGGCGAACTTTCCTGCTGTAAAAAAACAAGACCCGCTTTATTTGCACTTAGCATTACCTAAAGGTTCTGCTCCAGAACTGTTAAGAATTTGGCGTGAACTTTTAGAACAACTTGCAGCGACAAATGCTGAAGGTGGTACTGTCACTATTGATGAATTGAAATTATATAAAGATAACCAGCTTGAATTTAAAGCTAATAAAGTAGTTGGTTTAGCATTGCCAAAACGTCCTGATTTTGTTCATACATCTGTCATTATTCCTTTACTTTGGGGAGATGTTAATAATTCTTTAGCTTTACTAAAGTCACTGAGACTTGCTTTAGAAGTTTCCTTGTCTTTAGATATTGGCTTTCCTTTTACCTTGAGTAGCAATCTAGAGGTGGAGTTATTTAATGATGTTTATGGACGAATAGAGGGAATTCCTTCTGCACTGCAAACTTTATTGGGAAATGGACAATATCAGCAACGCCAAGATGCAGAAAAAATTCTTGAGCGACTACGTTGCATTGGCAAACTAGCAACATCTGTTGCAAGTATTCAGAAAGCTGATGATTGTTTGTATGATTTGGCTCGTGCTTGTGTCAGACCAATTGAACTTTATTATGTCTTGCTACGTTGGACTCTACGAGAACAAGACGAACCAAATTTAAGTGTTATTTGGAGTCGCATTTCTGAGCCGTTAAATACTTTACTGGAGAGTTTTATGCCGGATGAAAACTTACTCTTAACTAAATATCTTCGAGAAGCTGCTCAAGTTGCAGCAGAGGGAAAAATTTGGGGAAGTTCTTTTAAACGAACTGCTCAAGCAGAACCATTTACAGCCTTTATTGCTGCTATTCGTTCTCAAAAGCCTTATTTAGGTTTAGATGTAATTTTTGCCGCTTTAGTACAGCAATATCATACTCGCTTAGACCGTATCCGTGAGCATGGTGTAGGTGCGACAAAGTATGAACAAGTCAAGCGTTATTACGAGCTATTACGAAAACTATATGAGGAGGTTTATTCAGCACGTCCTGAAAAGTTTTTATCTGACCAAAAAACTTTAGAAGCTGCTTATTTATTCTTCCTTGAAGAAGCACGTAAACAACTTAAAAGTCAATCTGAAGATAATTCTGTCGAAACAACTACAACTGTTTAAATAATTAGGAGTTTTTCATCATGTCCATTTCAAAACTTTCTTCAGTTCTAGCAACAAGTTATGAGAACTTCCCCAAAGGACGTTTTATTACTTTAGTTGTTTTAAGAACAACCCATTCTGAAACCATCTTTCGCACAGAAGGTTCAGGTGAACCAATGTGTAGCGAATTTGTCCAAGCTGGTTTAGAGGGTGAAAATCAAAAAACTATAATTCAACGCTTGGTAATGACCAAGCGTAAACAAGTAGCACCAGAAAGACGCTACGGACGAGAACATTTAAGAGCGCATGAGCTTTTATACACTAACCCGAAAGATGGCTCTCTTTGTTCTTTAAATACTAATGCACCTTGTGAAATGTGTGTAGATTGTTTCCTCTACGGCTTCGCGGCTGGTGGGGGTGGCGCTCAAAAAAGTCGCATTTGGACTGAAGATGCTTTTAGTATTTTACCTGCTAGTGATGTTGTAGGCGATCGCACTATAAATGCCATCTACGAAAATGGCACAATGCGGTTAAAGAAAGATGAAGATACGAAAGCATCAACAGCTTTAAATACAAGCGAATACATCAAACCAGGTGTGCATTTTCTGGATGTCGTCACCCTAAAAGATGTAACTGCGGATGAACTGCGTTATATCATCGGTAACATTCTTTTCACAAGTCGTTATGGTGCGGTTTCCAGTCGTGTTGGACGCATGGAAAACGAAATATTAGGTGTATTTGGTAGTATTACCGAACTTCCTAGTTCTCTGGAACTTGTACAAGCTACTTATGATGTCTTAGATAAGCCTTTAGAACACCCTTTGAATATTAATCAATTAATTACAGCAAGCAAACAAGTAATTACTAATTGGAAAAATAAGAGAGGGGTTTCTGTGCAGCTATCTGAAGAAGAATTAGCCAATTTGCTGACTGATGTAGAAACTAATTGGTCAGAAGCTGAACGTGATAATTTTCTCAAGCGTTTAACGCAATCCTATGAATCCTTCCGTCAGGTTGCACCTGAAAAGAAAAAGGCTAAGGCGAAAGGCAAGAATACACCAGTTGAAGTAGAGATTTAGATTATGTCAACAATTCCTTTTCAGCAGGCAAAACTTGTTGAATTATACTGTCTTGAACCAGTCTTTTTTGCCTCTAGGGAGTTGTCTGATACCTATTATACTGAGGGGGTAATTGGGAATTATGCTCTTACCTATGCTTTAGGTAGAGTAAATTCCCCCTATCGCCTCCAAGGTCAGGCTACAGGACGACCAACCTACAAAGAAGATTTACAACCAATCGCACAAGATTTTTATATCTTACCAGCTTCACCAGTAGGTAGGGTGACATTCAGATTTGAACGTTTCAATGCTCTTTCTGATTCTTACTGGTATGCAATGACTAATAACCGTGTTGCCACGGCGCGGGAAGATTTACCATTACAACGCCAAGGGAAAAAACCAAGTTCATTTAGACCAAGTAATTTTCCGCAAACTGGAAGACTGCGGATGATTGAACGCAGAAACAAATTTCAAACTTTGGTATTTGGAAATTACCAATTACCAAATTATATTCGCCTTGGTAAATTCATGAGTAAAGTCAAGGTGAATGTGGTGAATGAATTTCCTGTGACTCTACTACCAGAAGGTGAATATCAAAGTCAACATTATCTAAATGCTGCTGATTTACCACAGCAAATAGAGGCTTTAGCGTTCGATTTAATTTCTATTCCTCCTGCACCTATCATTAAAAATCTTCGTTTTCAGGGTGCTGCTTGGCAAATTGGGGAAATGATTGTACCAGCAGGGTTACATTTTTGTGGTAGAGAAAGTAACAATGAGTAATCAAAGATTAGTTATCAGATTAGAACCGCGCAGTATTTCAGCTTGTGCATCTTTGCCAGATGAACTATCTTTTATGGGGAATGCACTTCAGCATCAAGTTGATGTATTTGAACAATCTAAGGATGCAGATATTATCCTTGATTTAGCACCAACTGGCACAGGTAAAACCAACGCAGGACTAACAGTATTAAAACATCAACCAAATAAAAGTGCTGTTTATATTGCTCAAACTAATGCTTTAATTGAACAGCAAACAGAAGCAGCAAAAAAGTTTGTGAGTGATGCTAACTTACGTCATGTAGTCAAATCAGCTTCTGCTAAAGACATTAAAAGCTGGCCTGACGATAAAGTTGGCAGGCGTTCAGGGGAAAAGCTGTATAGTGTATTGCAGAATCCTGCTACAGTTTTTAGTGATGTTGGGGCAAATAGACCAATTCTATTGGTAACAAATCCTGATATTTTCTATTATGCAACTTACTTTGCATATAATCCGCTAGATAGAGGTAATATTGCTAGTGGTTTTTACACCAAATTTTCGACAGTCATTTTTGATGAATTTCACCTCTACGATGCTAAACAGCTAGTAGGAATGCTGTTTTATCTCGCTTATTCTCACGTTTTTCGCTTTTTTGAGAACGGACGCAAGGTAGTATTGCTGACAGCTACACCAGAACCAGCTTGTGAATTAGCATTGCAGAATTTAAAACAGGCTAGTGTGAAAATAGCAAGAATTGATGGAGAAGCAGGTAATACTAATTTTTTACCATCACAAACAGCAGTTAATCTGGAATTAAGACCAAAACCAGATAGTAAGGAAGAATGGTTAGCAGAGTTAGCAGCAGAAGTTGTCCAACGTTTTCGAGAAAGACCTGATAAAAATGGTGCTGTAATTCTTGACTCTCTTGATAATATTAATCGTCTATCAGATTTACTTCGACAGCAAGGAATTGGTGATTATATTGGGCGTATAACTGGCCCTGCACCCAAAAAAGATAGACAAAGGGCTATGCAGTGTCAAATTATTTTGGCCACTAGCACTGTAGATGTAGGATTTAACTTTCAAAGACATTCTGAACCGAAACGGCAAAATTTAGATTGGTTGATTTTTTCAGCACGCGATCGCGCCGCATTTTGGCAGAGAATTGGTAGAGTAGGGCGTGTTTTGGGTAAATCTGAAACTAATATTCAATCAGAAGCTATTGCTTACTTACCTGCTAACGCTTGGGAAGAAGGTTTAACTTCTCTAGATACTACTGGGGGACGTACAGCGCTAAAAGAGGTACTTGATACACTTCCTTGTTTGGATAAGCCTTTTTTAACAGCTTACTGGCGTTCAGAAGCATCTCTAGAAATCGCACGTCCTTTATCGGAATTTGAAGAAGCTTTGCAAAATCTTTCAGGTGCTGAATTAATTCCTAAATTATTTGAGACTCTACAATCTGTATTGGGAGGAAATCACACTTGGGAAGACTATCGTTATAGAATCAAAGTTTTACGAGGTGCTGAAAACATTGCTAAAGAGTCTTTAGAAAAATTAAAAAAAGATTGGAAATATATCAAAGGCGGTCAGGCTTTCGTCAAAACCTATATCAAGGTAAAGTCTCCTGAAGAGTCGGATGATTTACAAGCTGGACGCATAACCTTAGAAGCATACGAGGATGTGTTTAAAAAACATGAAATATTAGCTGAACTAAAAGAATTTGCTGAGGTTTTTAGTACAAGCTATGCACCATTATTTAGCTTTCGTTATAGTCTCTTTGAAAATTTGCCAATTCGTGACCCGCATAATTTAGTTGCAGATGAATCTGAAGAAACACAGTTAGAACCTTTTCATCTATTACGTTATTACGAATTTGCTCAAAATGGTGACTTTATCGAAATCAAAAGTCGTGCTACCGAAACCTATAAACTAAGCTTTAGAATGCGTTATATTGGTAGCCGACAAGAGTTTGTTAATACGCAGCTAAATAAACTAACAGCTTTTAAAAATTGTAAAGTTATCCGTAGTATTGGAGAAGCAGTACGACCAACGCCTGAATTACAGGCATTATCAAAACACTTGTTACCAGGAGTAATTATTTGTCCCAGAGCTAATGCTGCTGCTATTTTCCAATTACGTAAACAAGGAATTATTTCCTATCCCATAAATATTGTTTGCGATGATGGTGAAAGACAATATGAGTTTTTAGCAGGATTGTCAGGAATCTTAACAATGGCAATGAAGTTTAAACAGTTACGTCTCCCAGATGATGAAGTTTTTATTGCATGATAATAGACTTCCAAGTAATAAAGTTCTTGTATCAATGGTACGAAAATGCTTAGTCTAGATTAAGAAAATAAAGTATGCCTCACAGCCTTGTCCTTAACCTCATTCCCCAATCTCCGATTTATCCCGATTTTTTGACTGGTAGACATCTCCACGCCTTATTTCTGAACCTTGTCAGTTTTGTCGATAAATCTTTGGGAGACTATCTGCACACCTCTAAGGCAGATAAAGCCTTTACTCTCTCACCATTGCAAATACAACGACAACACAAACAATCTCAACATATCTTGCAAATTAGTCATCAAAAACCAATTCCGGCTGGTACTCCCTGCTGGTGGCGTATCTCCTTGCTTGATGACACCTTATTTAGCAAGCTGACTCCACTATGGCTGAATCTTAACCCCAATCGCCCTTGGCATTTGGGTTCTGCAAATTTGCATATTACCAGTATTGAAGGCACGCCCCAATCAATCCAACCTTGGGCTAATGCTTGCAGCTATACACAATTGTATGAGAAAGCATCAGATAGCGATTGCACCCTCAATTTTACCATTGCTACACCTGTATCATTTCGTCAAGGTGGATATGATAACGTTCTCCCCGTGAAAGAATCTGTTTTTAACAGCCTCCTTAGTCGCTGGAAAAAATATAGTGATAGAGAAATTTCTGGTATTCCCATTGAATCAATTTATGCAAGTGCTTTTGATATTAATACTGAGGTTATAAGCAACTATGAAAGTAAGTTTATAGGTTGTGTTGGCAACATTAGCTATCGAATTTTGGGAGATGTTGAAACCTTGGCAATTAAGCAAATTAATACCTTAGCCAATTTTGCCTTGTATGCAGGATTGGGGCGTAAAACAACGATGGGGATGGGGATGGTACGCCGAGTATAAAATTTTTGATTTTGGATTGTGAAATAGCTAGTTAATCAAAGATATGAATGAAAGTGATTACATTCCTATTGCTGCTTTAAATCAATATGCTTACTGTCCACATCGCTGCTGGCGAATGTTTTGTGCAGGAGAATTTATTGAAAATCAATACACAATTGAAGGTACAAGTTTACACGATCGAGTTCATACAGTTGGTGAAGGAAACCGCGAAGAAACTCGCCAAATAAGGGCGATTTGGTTGAAATCTAATAAATACAACCTCATCGGCAAATCAGATTTAATTGAATTAGAAAACGGTGAATTGTATCCAATCGAGTATAAACGAGGGCGCAAAGGCGAATGGGATAACGATGAATTACAAGTTTGCGCTCAAGCCTTGTGTTTAGAAGAAATGACAGGTAAATTCATCAGTAATGGTTACATCTATTATGCACACTCCCACCAACGTCAACTAGTCGAGATTTCAGAACAATTGCGTCAAAGTGCGATCGCTACTATTGAAGCTGTGCAAACACTGTTAGTTACAGATGCAATACCTAAAGCTATCAAATCCAAACGGTGTGATGGATGTAGTTTATATTCTCACTGTCTACCACAGGCTGTAGAAAAAGTAGGGCGCTATCAAGAAGATAGCTGATTCTAAGTTTTTCAGCAATAAAAACTAATTTGGGAGGAAATTATGGGTACAGTATATGTCACTCAAGAAGATGCTTTTATTGGTAAAGTCGATGAACGGCTCCACGTCAGATTTGATAAAAAGACGATTTTGGATGTCCCATTAATCAAGGTGGATGGTGTTGTAGTTTTAGGACGAGCAACTGTTTCGCCAGCCGTCGTATTTGAACTCCTAGAAAGGCATATACCCGTTACATTTCTGACAACAACTGGTCGTTATTTGGGCAGGATAGAACCAGAAGTTACCAAAAATCTCTTTGTGCGTAAAGCTCAATGGCAAGCAATAGGTGAGTCAGCCCAAGCCGTTCATGTAGTACAAGGGTTTGTACGTGGGAAGCTGAAAAACTACCGTAATTTCCTCATTCGTCGCCAACGAGAAACCCCAGGCTTGGATTTATCTGTGAATGTAACACGTTTAGAACAAGCGATCGCCCCAATCGAGACTACTAAAAATATTAATTCACTGCGTGGGTTAGAAGGTGCTGGGAGTGCTGCATATTTCGGTTGCTTTGACCAATTAATTCGAGCTACAGAATTTAGTTTTAATAACCGTGTCCGCCGTCCTCCAACCGATCCAGTCAATTCTTTACTCAGCTTTGGCTATTCATTATTGCGGCATGACATTCAAGGTGCAGTCAACATTGCAGGATTTGATCCATATTTAGGATATTTGCACTGTGAGCGCTATGGTAGGCCATCTTTGGCTCTAGACTTAATGGAGGAATTTCGCCCCTTAGTAGTAGACGCAGTAGTATTGTCTACATTGAATAAACAGTTGTTGACAAAAGCAGATTTCCTCACAGAACCTTTGAGTGGAGCAGTTTCTTTAACCCCAGAAGGGCGAAAAAGATTTTTGCAGCAATACGCGCAAAAGAAACAATCCGAGTTTAAGCATCCTGTATTAGGGCGCAAATGTAGTTATCAAGAAGCATTCGAACTACAGGCTCGATTATTAGCGAAATACTTGATGGGTGAAACCGAAAAATATCCACCATTGGTTTTGAAGTAGAAACTGGAGAAAAGAAGTAGCGATGAATGTGATTGTATCCTATGATATTTCTGAAGATAAACGCCGCACCAAAATTCACAAAATCCTCAAGTCCTATGGACAGTGGGTACAGTATAGTGTGTTTGAATGCTATCTGACTGATACTCAATATGCAAGGTTGCGATCACGCTTGAACAAGTTAATCAAGCCTGAAAGCGATAGTATACTCTTTTACTCTTTATGTGCTTGCTGTGTAGGTAAAGTTGAACGTATTGGCGGAGAAAAAATTCGTGATGACACTGTTTTCTTTGCTGAATGCGCGGATGGGTAGATGTTGAAAACAAGATTGGTGAAAGGGTGCTTCCAGTTCAACTGGTACAAGAGTTTTTGCGAAAATAGCTGTTCAAATATCCGCGCACCTTATACAGACTCTATTTCGCTTAAGATTAACGTTAATTTTCTATGTTATGATTATCTCATCTGCGCTATTGGACCTTGAAAACCAAATACAGACTACATTTTAAGCAGTCTCAGTTGAAATTTCATTAACTCCCTATTAGGGATTGAAACTAAAATCTGGCACTGTCTCTACTAATGAATCTAAGTTGAAATTTCATTAACTCCCTATTAGGGATTGAAACCTGTTCTTGCATTCCTGCCTGGGTTCAATTCTTGGTTGAAATTTCATTAACTCCCTATTAGGGATTGAAACTCAATGTTAAAGTTGATAGTGGCAGATTCTGGGAGATTAATAATGGCGACAACTAAATATCGAGCTTATACAAACGTGCCAAAGCCAAGTCCAAAACTGGTAGAAATAATAAAGCAATCTGGGACGACTTTATATTTAGATCCGGGGGCAATAGTTCAACTGATAGATCCAGATACATCAGTACTACAAATAATTGTAGGTAGACAAGAAAGTATATTTAAATTGACGGATATTCGTGCCATTATCGCAACAGAAGCAGAAATTAAATCATCAGCGCTAACAAAAATTCTGCGATGGCGTATTCCAGTAATTTTATTTTCTCAATCTGGCGAATTCTTGGGAAGGATTGAACCAGATTACAAAATCAGGGCAGATATCATGCAGTCCCAAGCTCTGATGACTGACGCGATGAGAGTTGAGGTTATGCAAGGTGCAACCTGGGGTCGTCTCCGTCGCCTCCGGCGGTTTTTACAACGCTCTGGACGTGATGGTGCTGTAGAAATTAGTCAAGCTTCTAAGGATATTTTACATCTTAGTAATTGCATTACAAACCACGATTCTATTACCTCATTGCAAGGGTTAATTGGCCAAGGAATGCTGATCTTTTATCGTATGCTTCCCCAGTGTATAAACCCAGATTGGAAGTTTACTTCGCGGCATGATAATTCCCCTGTTTGCCGGATGCTTGACTTTAGCGAGAAGCTTTTGGAAGAATCAATCAAAAATGCTATTTTCTCATCAGGGCTAAACCCTAACCTTGGTTACTGGCATCGAACCCATCACCAAACGAAGGGACTGATTGCCGATCTAACTACAGAATTCCAAATCTTAGCGATCGCCTGCGTAAAGACTGTTTTGAATCGTGGCTATATAACATCGAAGGATTTTAATAAATGCTGGGATGAAAACACACTGCCGCTCGTTGCAGCCCAAGCAATTACCCGTGCTTACCAAGTCAAGATGGCTACGGAAATCAGCTACCCTGAGATCAAAATTAAATGTACTTATGAAGACCTGTTCTACATCCAAGCAAAACAATTAATCTTGTATTTACAAGGACAAATTCAAGAGTATTACTCTCCTGACTTAAAATAATTTTAGTCAAGTTTTTGCTTTTAGTCGCTATTATCAATATAAAACTTATGGTAAATATGCTATTAACAGAAGTACATTTTCAACTATTTGTATTTCGTTGATATATTGGTTTCCTATAATAATTGTCAGTGGGATTATTCAAGCTATTCTTTATCCTGATATTAACTAATACTGTACAGATCACAAAAAATTTAAGAAAGGCTCCGCGCCAGATACAGCCCCAAAGCCTTGAGATCCCTGGCGACCACTTCCATCGCAGCGATACCACCGCCCTCAATGGATTCCACAAAATCCTCACGGGAGGTAAACGGAAAGTCGCCGGTCTGCCAAAGCCCCAGACGATTTGCATAAGATAGGTTAGAAACCTTCGTCGCTCCAGTCGCAGAAACGTAGACAACCCGTGCTGAGGGCAGTGCATTTTGCAACCGCAGCCCAACAATGCCTTGCTGAGATGCTGCAACCATGCCCAGTTTGCCCTCTTGTGCCATAGCATTGCCCATACTGTGGCATTCGTCGAAAGCGATCGCTCCCTCAAAGTCCTTGCCTGCCCACTCAACGATTTGCTTAAGCCGACTTTTGCCGTTCTTTTGAGAACGTAGAGTTGAGTACGTGCAGAACAGAATATCTTGGGTGAAAGGGATGGGATCGCCAAGTTTGATGTTGCCCAGGTCGATAATGTCCTTTGCATCACCTCCTAAAGAACACCAGTCTCTACGGGCATCTTCAATTAAGGCAGAACTTTTGGAAATCCAGATAGCTTTAGAGCGCCCCTGACACCAATTGTCCAAAAGAATCCCAGCGACTTGTCTACCTTTACCCGCACCCGTCGCCCAAGAACCAGCCACGACGAAATCGCACAGCATAATCTTCGCCAGTTGCCGCGACAGTCACATTATCCCAAGAATCGTCTACCAAGTAAGAACCTGATAGAAACTCAGAGTGGGCAAGACCAGCGTAGATCACGCTTTCTAATTGTGCTTCAGATAGCAATCCTTGGGTGATGATGTGCTGAGGTAAGTGAGGTTTGTATGTGGGAGCCGGGGGAGAGACTAAGGCTAGTGCTGCACTTTCGCAAAGCAAGGACGGATGGGGTAGAGCATCCTTGATTCTTAATCTTTGAGGGCGGTATGTTTCGTACAGGGTATCCTTTAAGCCCTCAGTAGCAGCCCAGTCAATAACCTCATAATCTAGAGGAACGATATTAAGAAATTGGGATAATGTTTGAGTAACTGATGCTGATTGAGATTTTGGCTTAACGGGACTTAAACGAACCCCTTTTGAAACATAAACTTGAGCATTTGACGTAGTTGCTTCCCAAACTGGTCGCGGTGGCAGTTGCTCAATCAGCGTTGCAAGTTCGTCAAGTTCAACAGTATCGTTAATACAAGCGATGTCTGTTGCATCAGTCGCCGGAGTTTTGTCGATGACCGTTAAGCGGGTATCAATGTGAGTTCCGTGTTTGCTGTAGACTTTGCCGTTGATACCGACCGAAAGCACTACTGTTGCCTTATACTGCATTTTGATAAAGGTATCTCGCCAAGTGTGATTGTTTGGTGAGAACCAGTTGGCGGAGATTGTCACCAGCCGTCCGCGATCGCATAGCCTTTGCAATGCCGAGTTGATATGCCTAGGAGTTGCGTCGGGATTGCGACTGTTGATTTTGGGAGATGCGGAAAAAGGCGGATTCATCAGCACAACTGAGGGCTGAGTCTTGCCAACCAGATAGTCGTTAATTTGTTCCGCGTTTACTGAGAATAGTGGAGTGCCAGGGAATAGCCGTCGCAGAATCTTCGATCTATCGGGTGCAAGCTCGTTGAGCATCAGACTTGCACCCCTAAGTTTAGCCATTTGTGCTAACAAACCAGTTCCGGCACTTGGCTCCAGAATCAAATCATCAGCCTTTATAAATGCTGCTTTGGCTACCAGATAAGCAAGCGGCAGAGGGGTGGAGAATTGCTGAAGCTGTACTGACTCTTCACTACGGTGAGTATGCGTCGGGCAGAGGGCTACTAACTTCTCCAATTCCAATAATACTGTTAGCGGCGACTCTAATAAAGGCTTGTAACCTTTTTGACGCAGATATAATATTTGCGCTACTTCCACAGCTTCGTAAGCATCTTTCCATTGCCATGCACCAGACGCGGCAGTGCCTAAAAAGTAGCGATTCATCTGGGAAGAAACAGTTTTTGTAGAGAGAGGGCGATTATCTATTAAAACTTTTGCAAGCTCTTGGGCAACATTAATAACTGACTGCCCATAATCGATTACTGTTTGCAAATCGAATAAAAAACCTTGAGTGAAAAGTTGCTGTACCATTGCATCACTCACAATATTATTTTTTCACTCTTGCTATGGCGAAGCCTTTCTCTTATTAATAAATGAGGCAATTACTTGCCTCATTTGAGCTTTTAAAGTTTCAAACATTTATTCTTCGGTGATCAGCCGAGGGTTAAAAAGCGAATTAGCCAACTTTACGTGGTCTGCCTGGCTTGCGCTTGCCTGAAGAATTTACATCAGCCTTTTTAGTTTTCGGTGACTTGTTGGCAGTATTATTAGTTTTATTTGAACGGTTAGTACGTTTTGGTTGTGGCGAAATTTCTTTAACTGGAGGCAGTAATCTCAATGTACTTCTTACAGAAGTAGGGTAAAGGGGAAGGGGAAAAGGGGAAAGGATGGAATTTTCTCTTTCCCTTTCCCCTTTTCCCTTTAACCTTTCCCCTTCATTACTTGTACTATGAACAACTTCATCCTCTAACGTCCAAGGATCTGGCAATTTTTCAAAAGTCCGAGGTTGTGGTGTGATTACTTCGGATACTGAGGTGATTGTAGAAGCGGCTATATTTCCATTACTAACTGAAACCACATTACTAGCGTAAGCAGCCGATACAAATAGTCCGTTAATGAACTGGAACATAACGAGACTAACAAATGCCCAAAAGATGACTACGATTGCCAAGGTGAGTAGAGATTGCATATCCATGATTATTCCTCAACTAAGTATTTGTAATTTTCAATTGATTTACGCAAAGCGTTTTTAAGCTTTGTTCAAATATGAAGCGAATTTGAACATATCATCTCTTGAAGAGAGGACTTCACTCTAAATTTAGCGTAGCATCTCTCTGATTTAACTCAGCCAAATTTCTCCACTACTTTAAAGCTTAGTTATAAAATAAAGCAGCTTTTAGTATTTACCTATTTAAAGATTTCAAGTATTATGTTTATAACCTTATTTGACAAAGATAAACATTGGCTTAAGCCTATGATCAAGATTTGATTTGTAAGCTAATTCTTGAGATAAAACATTCTATTCAAACGAAAAAAAAGTAGTCGTCACAATTAATTGAAAGTATGCCCAGCCTAACTACCGACTTAGTTTGCTCCTACCTCAAAGAAATCGGACGCTACCCTCTGCTAACTCCTGAGCAAGAAATTACAAATGCTAGGCTTGTGCAGCAGATGATGGCGATTGAAGAACAGCGCTCAAGCCTTGCACTTCAATTAAACCGAGAACCAACCACAAGAGAATTAGCTACCTCGCTTGGGCAAACCGAAGCTGAAGTACAATCAATCATTCAACAAGGTCAAAAAGCTAAAGACAAAATGGTGACAGCTAACCTACGTCTGGTGGTAGTGATCGCTAAAAAGTACCAGAATCACAATTTAGATTTTCTCGATTTGCTCCAAGAAGGGGCACTAGGTTTACAAAAGGGAATCGAAAAGTTTGATCCCAACCGAGGCTATAAACTATCAACCTACGTTTACTGGTGGATTAAGCAGTCAATTACACGCGCGATTGGAGAAAAATCTCGCACTATCCGTCTGCCAATCCATATCAACGAGAAATTAAATAAAATCAGGAGAGTACAGCAGCAACTGTCTCAATCTCTGGGTCGTCCTCCGGTTGTAGCAGAAATTGCCGAATCCTTAAATGTATTGCCCAATCAAATACGGGAATACCTTCACGTTTCTCGCACTCCAGTCTCGCTATAAATGCGAGTCGGAGATGAGCGCGAAACTGAACTAGCTGACATTTTACCGATGGATGGTATTTCCCTAGATGAGCAAATAAGTCTTGAGCTTCTACACCAGGACTTAAGCAAGTTGCTGGCATTGCTCAATCCAAGGCAACGAGAAGTATTGACTCTACGTTTTGGATTGGAAGATAATCAGGAACTGACTTTGAGTCAAGTTGCAAAACGCCTAAATCAAAGTCTGGAAACAATTCGTAAAACTGAACATCAAGGTTTGAAAATTTTGCGCTCTCATCAAAACAAGATTAAAGATTATCTTCTTAATTAAGATTAGCTAAGGGTTGTTGGACTTTAGTTTCATTTATATAAATCGAACTCGCTACTCCAAAGGCTGGAAACAAATCGCCACTGCTGTTAAAGATGCCTCCAATTGCCTCTGTCAGGAGTGCGATCGCGTATGCGTCATGAGTCGGTGGCGATGGCGTACCCGCACTTTGGGTGGCATCGCCTCTGCTTAATCCCTGGCGAAAAACCATCAGATTGTCAGACCAAGTGGCAAGTTACAAGTCGCAAATCGCAAGTGTACCGACAACTGTTGTCGTGGGCTTGAAACAAGAACACTTTATGTCTGGTACTACATGTATTGACATAATTCTTTTTTTGAAGGGGGCTTGTATTCTACAACTGAAGTTTTTTATCTTACTTCCGACTTGCTACTTGTTTTTGTCACTGTTTCAATCAAATGATGCATGAATATATTGATACTAGAAACTATCCTTATAAATAGAACACCGAAGAAAGAACCGATGCCCAGCAAAACAATCGATGTCCGAGAGTACACCGTCAGAGCGCATAAGCGGGAAATTCACACTCGCGTTTTCAACTTCGTATGTAAGCAGTGTGAGCAACCGACCCAAAGAGAAACTTTTGGTGTCCGACCGCTTTACTGTGAGAAATGCCGTCCGCCACAAGCACCCAAGAAATCAGTAGTCCCTATAGGCAAGAGGAAACCTAGAGCTATGACTTACAAGAGTGGTAAAGACATAGCAGGATGATTTTTTGTCTCAAGGGTGAATGAAGCAGTGCGCTCATTCGCCCAAGCTAACTCAAACTGGTAAAAAGTAACTCTAATGAATTCACATTAGACATGTTTTTTCCTCCGATTTATCTGTGGGATTAAGAAAACTTCCCTGATTAAGATTAATGTGTTTTTTTTGGCATAGGTTCCAATACTTGTCGGGTTTTGGGGAAAAGGGGAAGGGGAAAGAAAAAACCTTTAACCTTTTCCCCAAACCCAATGCCGAGTTAAAAATGCTTTACCCGAGCAGTATTGACATAGGTTCTGTAAAATCCTTTTAATTTGCTCAGATGAGCGACAAATAAAGCCAAAAGTTGTTAATAGTCAAATACTATCTCATTAATTCTGACAACATCTGCTCCAAAATATCTTCTATAGTTTCTTCATCTAAGGAGTGCAGAGGTGTTGGTCCAGCAAGAAATTCTTTAATAGTGATTTTCTGTTCTCTAAAATTCTTAACAAAATCCCGAATCTCAGAAACGACGTTAATTTGAGATTCCATTGTTTCTACTATTGCAGTCATAGCGTCAATGCCTTTTTTAGCAGCTTTTCGAGAATCGCAAACCATCGTCCCTTCTGGAGTATTTTTTGTCAAACGCAATTCCTGCTTCAATTTTTCATATTGAGCCAGGAGAATTTGATTGTGCTGTTCTAGAGTTCGGCATTTACGGGTTAAATCATCCTCGTTATTACTGTCAATAATTTCTAAGGGTTGTTGACTTCGTTCAATTTCAAGAAGTCTTGCTAAATCCCCCTCTTGGTAGGCTTTATTGATTTCTTTCATGATTTCTGTGTGAGACTTCTGTGTTTCACTGTCTCTGGCTTTATCAGGGTGAAAGATTTCAGCTAATTTCAGAAATGTTTGACGAATTTTTCTTTGGTCATCTGTTCTGACAAAAGAGGCAGAGTCTACAGACTGTTGTCCTTGCCAATATTGATGCTGGTCTTCACTAGTTTCCTTTGAAAAATCTGATTGCGAATCTTCATTGTCAAACGATTCGTCTAACTCTGTATCTAACTGTTGGCTGTTGGGTTTTAGACTGATGGCTCCAGTTACCTGTAGGTTACGGTAAACTGCTTGTATATTTTTGAGGGTTTGTTTACCGAACTTTCTAGTAGTAAAAATCTCCTCAAACAGAGCATGGATTTCCTGGTCTAACTCAGCCATTTTTCGGAAACCGGGAGTAGCTTTATTGAGAAATTCTGTGCCAAAAGAACGCATCTGTTCAACAAAGTTCTTCAGTTCTGTGCGCTTTCTCTTGATCTGTTTGAGTAGTGATTGATGTTCTTTTTCTAGAAACTCTAAGCGGATATGTAATTGAGACAGAGCCAGCGGAGTTACTTTAATTGATTGCGATGGAACTGTAGTTTTTCGAGGCATGAAACACGTATGTAAGTTTAAAGTTTAAAATATAACTGTTGCATTACTTAGGGAATGCGAAAAAAGACACCTCAAGGATTATACACTGCGGACTTAAATGAAGTTTTTAATAGTTTTTTTCATCAAAGCGCCTGAGTGTGATTCATAAGTAAGTGAAGCAGTGATAAACCTGCCCCTTGTTAAAGTCTGGTTGACAAATCGAATTCTCAAGAGCCTCAACCATTGGTGAGAGGTCGTTTAACGTCACGATTAGCAAAATATCCTCGCCCCAGCCTCAGATAATAGTGCATCCGTAGTTGAGGATAGCAGCCGTCATTCTTATGTAGGATAGAAAACCAACGTCCGCAATTCAATACTTTCTCTAGCTGGGGCATCTGGTGGGCTTATTGGGTCATCAAACCCAGTATGAGCAACAAACCTCGCCCGTCCGTCAATGGCACAGTCAAAGCACTTAAACAATAGTGCCTCCGAGGGTTGCATTTGGGGGAAGTAGAACCATTGATGTGTTGGGTTATAAGTTATTAAGTAGGTTTCACCAACGTAATCGCGGTACACTATGTCAGTAGCTACTAAGTCTGTTGGTGCGATACTTTGAGCGTTGCACACAGCTAATGGTGACTTATAAACTGGGGCGATCGCTCGCCAAATGTTAATCAAAGCAAACCTTTGCTGTAGTAATTGATCAATGTTATCTACCCCCCGTGCTGTCAACTCTTTGCGTGCGCGAGTATAGCCAGAAATGGCAGTAAAGTCGTTATGTACATACTTAATAGGCTCACTGATCCCGCTTTCACCGTTCTGTAAGCGTTGAGCGTTACGGAGAGTGTAATCGAATATCACCACCTTTTGGGCACCTGTTACCTCTTTCAAAAGCTGCTCGGCTTCAGGATAATAGACACGAAGAATCTCATCTTCGTCATAAAAATTGCGGACATTGCTTTGTTGTACAACTTGTTTAAAGCCTTCTCGATCTAAGGATATGTCTTGTGAAACCGCCCGTATGTTATGGACTGGCATTAAGTGTGTCTCGAACTTTCGGTTGGATGGTGGAATCCCTGGTGGTCGTTCATAGGCATAGATAACAGGTTTTTCTGCCATTGGCGTAAAATAAGTTAGTTCTGTCTCAACGTGCGGCAGGTTGAGCAAAAAACTACTGTTTAGGCTCATAAAACATCCTTTTTCAATATAGTTAAATACTTAAATTTGAGTAATTATAAGCTGTTTGTCCCGTTTGAGTGAGCGGACTGGTCGTATTTTAACAGTGAATTCTGTTGTTTTGAATGCTTGGAATCCCCAATTAATTGGTTAGTGTTAAACACTCATTAACAATCGCACACCATAGACATACACGCGCTCCTAAACTTAACCCAAACTTGCCACTGCCCCTTCAGACCCATTCCAGTAAGGCTCACCATCAGCAACGCCAACGGTGTCGTGATTCGACAGTAGAACGTTTTCGTCAATCTGCCAGTCATAAACCTCGATTAGCCAATTTGTGATAGTATTTATGTACTATAAGTCAGTAATTTCCATCATTTTACGCCGTTTCTAGCCCCTTGGGGTGGCTTTGCTGACGGTGTTGCAATTCGCGCTAATCGCATTCCTCAATTTTTCAATGATTCATCAAAAGGAGCTAAAGCAATGGAGACAGCCAAAACACAACAGGAGGCAACAATGAATACTGAGCCACAAAAGGAACATCAGTGGCTACAGAAACTCGTCGGTGAGTGGACTTATGAAACAGAGGCAATGATGAGTCCAGATCAGCCGCCTGAAAGAGCAACAGGAACGGAAAGTGTGCGATCAATCGGTGGACTCTGGGTTGTAGCTGAAGGACAGGGCGAAATGCCCTGTGGTGGTGCGGCAACAATGATAATAACGCTCGGATATGACTCGCACAAGCAACGCTATGTAGGCACCTGGGTTGGGTCAATGATGACTTATCTATGGTTGTACGACGGTGAATTGGACGCGGCTAAAAACATACTAACGCTCAATTCTGACGGGCCCTCGATGACGGGCGATGAGAAGATGGCAAAGTACAGAGATGTAATCGAGTTCAAGAGTGATAATCATCGGGTGATGACATCTCATGTACTGGGCGATGACGGGCAGTGGCATCAGTTTATGACCGTAAACTCTCGACGGAAGCAGTAGCAGAAGGTACTAAGCCCATCCTACTGCGCTTGAGTGCAAACAACATTCTTATCTCGGCTTGCAGGTTGCGGTAAGTTCTAGATTGTAGAAAGTCCCTGGTTTGGGATTAACTGAACGCAACTCCTGGATAAAAGCATTAAATCTTGTATTGCTGATGCCGAAGCCAGCTTCAGCACAAGCAGATAAACCTCCTTCAATGGGAACAGGAGATCCGGTCTTGGGACTATATACAATGAATTTATCGACGGTGCTAGTGCCGACTGCAAACCCGATAACCTGGCGAACTGTTCGCAAAGCAGCATTATCTAAGGAACCACCAATACTGCCAATACATTAGCTATGTGGAGCAAGAAAGTCAGGGAAAAACATGGAATTATGTTGAGGTAATTACAGATAGAGACACCAGTGCAGAAGATTATAACTGGATTGCTGCTGTCACAGATTTTGCTCTCTACAATTCAATTAAAAATGCCTTTAGCTTCGGTGGGGATTTGCGTTCGCTGCGAATTCCTACAGGCATAAACGATTTGCATGGCGTTACCTTTGGCAGAAACCACGATACTATCCGCGAGATTAATTCCAATGCTATTAACCCCTATAGCGATCCTTCTGATTCTTTTTTGGCAACAGCCTATGTCCTAGCGAGAGAAAGTGGTACTCCTTTAATACTGAACTGGGATAATAGAGATTCTTCTTTTATCAAACATGGTGTAAAATTCCGCCAGATTATGCATCAACGAGGAAATCAAGGAAAATATTTTAACAGGCATTGATAGTCTGACTGTATTGCTAATGGAGCGAGGCAGTGAAGGATTTTTTGTTGTCAATAAAGGGGAGAATAAATTTAATATCCCAGTACTGGATTTGACCTTAACGAATTTGGATGGATGTTATCGGGAACTCCGTAATAACTTTACTGTTGCTATTGAACATCGCGAGCAGGGGAAAAAATTTATAACTCGTTGGGTTAGTTGGAATAGAGGCGGTATGGAAGTTCAAAAACGCGATGCACTCTATTTTATTCGAGAACCTTTTAATCAATGTCAAGTGTAGACGCTTCCTCCATCTTTAAGAGGATGTTTGAAAAGCTGAAGATAGGTATGATTCGCTATTTTGAGCGTTACAAAGTAAAAGGAAGAATCCTAATTTTTCGTTGCTCTGGCTTGGCTACGCTACTTCTGATATAGCAGCCGCCAAGCTGGTTAGGACGCTGTACCAAGAACATCTTCCATAGCACTGCGAAGACAGTCAAATTGAATTAGCTGTTTACGAATTCGACTTTTTAACCATGACCAGCAGCGCTCAATCTTGTTAAGATCGGGTGAATAGGATGGCAAATATTTTAATTGACAGCCTGCTGCTTCAATTAATTCTTTAATATGTCCACCGCGATGAAATGTAGCATTATCTGCAATTACTATTTGTCCTGATTTTAGCGTTGGTATTAAACAAGTTTTTAGCCAAGTCTCAAATACAGTTCTGTTGCAAGCTCCCTCAATAGTAAATGGAGCAAATAAATTCCCATTACAATATGCGGCAATCATATTAACTCGGCCTTTCCTCCTGCCACTTTTGAGTGCATGAAAACGCTCACCCTTGGCATTCCACCCATAGCCATAATCTTCTCTATTATCCATTCCAGCTTCATCTATATAAACTATTTTCTCTGGTTTATACAATGCTATCTCTTCTCTAAATTCTTGTCGTTTAATTTCATCTCGCTCTTGATAACCATAAGTTTTTTTTTACGAGTAAACCCAATTTTATTTAAGGCTCTTGATATTGTGCGACTGCTAATTTTTTCCGGCCATAGTTCAGCCATTTCTACTTGAGTTTTATCCCCATTAACCTCGACAAATTTCTCAAATTTTTCCCAGTCAGTAATTTTATGACCATTTCCTGGTGGTTGACTTGGTAACACTTTGTAATCTCCCGTACTGGCTTTTCGTTGAAGCCAAAGGTTGATTGTATTTCGACTGATTTGAAAAACTTGAGCCGCTTCACTCTTCTTCATTCCGTCTAACTCAATTGCCTGAATTACCTTTTGACGTAAGTCGTAACTGTACGGTTTTGCCATAATCTGTTCTTATACTGAATATATAATCAGTATCTAAGCTTACTTTCATTAAAGATTATACTGTTTGTCCTAACCACCTTGGCGGTTGCTATACAAAACATACTTTTCAAACGCCCTCAAAGAGAGTAGAGAATTTCATGCAATACCGAATAGCAATAATGACGTTAGATATTGCTCCGATTAAGGCTGACCAAGAAAGTCTCCTTTGCCAAGTTCTACACCGCAGTGCCTAAGAATGTCATAGGCTGTTGTGACATGGAAATAAAGGTTTGGTAAAACAAAATATAGGAGAAATGGCATTCCTTGAAAAGAGAGAGTGTTGTCACGCATTTGTAGTGTAATTTCTCTCTCTTCTGAACCGTCAATTTGCTCAGGTTTAAAAGTATTTAAATGAGAAATAGTTTTTTGAATGCGGTCAATAAGTTGAGGAAATGTAGTTTCATTGTCCTCGAATTTAGGTGGTTCTATTCCTGCTAACCGTGCGGCACCTCTATTTACTATATCAGAGGCAATTTGCACTTGTTTTGATAATGGAAACATATCTGGGGATAGACGACTATTAATCAACACAGAAGGATCTATTTTTTTAGTTTCAGCATAAGCAGCACCTTTTTCAAGAATGTTTATAAGGTTATTCAGTGCGCGAATAGACACGGGTATTAAAGCTTGGTACATTGAAATGGTCATTGAGATTTCTCCAGAAAAAGTTCAAAGGACTTTGAGCCGCCCCATCTAATATTAGGGGGTATTGACTGTGATATTGTGTCAAAGAATATGGAACCTAATTTAGTCACAGATCCAAAGATACTAAATGTTTTGAACGAACTTATACAACGGGAACCGATTTTTCATCGTCCAGAGTTGGGGACGACACGTGCCGACTTTGAGCAGATGACGGAAGGCACATTTTGGGAAGTAGGTGCGTCGGGTGGGCGTTACAGCCGGGAGTATGTGTTGGATGAGATGGAGAAGCGTTATGCCAACCCAGAGGAAGACACATAGCAGACTTGTGACTTCCATTGCCTTGAGATTGCCGCCGAAAACTACCTTGTAACCTATACTCTGATTCAGGGTACTCGGATTACCCGACGCTCAACTATTTGGCGACAGACACCGCAGGGTTGGAAGATTGTGTATCACCAAGGAACCGTGGTAGAAAATGCCTGAATGAATGTTTACACTGCGTACCGCTACGAGTTCTCGATATGCTATCTGACGTTGGTGTGCGACTAGAATTTTGGTGAGGCTCAAAGACAGCCCCCATAGTTAATAATCTCTGGATGCTGAATAAAAGTTAGTTCTTTTTGCTTGGGAGGAACTGACCTTTTAGCGATCGCGATCTGTTCCCAATAAATCACGCCATCCATCCATTCAGTCCATTGCGGCGCATCTGTCACCAGTTGAGCAAACTTCTCAGGTCAAGATCCTACAAACTCCAGCGTGGGTTACAGGGTTTACACCGTATTGACCGTTGAGTAACAAAAGATTTAATGTCTGCCAAACACGGCAATCAACAGATGATTCACGCCATCCACTCCACCCAATCGGGCGCATCTGCCACTAGTTGAGCAAATTTGTCAGGGCAAGCGTCTTCAAACTTCAGCATCACGCCGCAACGCTCATCAATAGTCAGGGTACTGAGCAATTCTTTAATATATTGCCCATTTCTGGGCTTGAGCGATTCTTCGAGAACACCGCAAGCATCGCAGAACTTTTTGGTTTACTGAGTGTATCTTAAGTTGCCACGGATGTAATATATTGATTACACCTTCTCTTGAGCTGGAGTTGCGATACCGCGCTTAACTAGACTCGCTTCCAGTTCCTTAATAAATCTTAAGTCTTCCTCCAATAGAGGCTGGCTTTTGCTAGAAGAAAAGTCATTACTTACAGAGGGATTTTTTTCAAGAAAAGCAAAAGCTTGCCGAAATTGACGCGGATTTGCAAAAATTAGCGAGTCAAAGTGACAGGGGATAATCTGCTGAAAATCCCAACTTGCAACTGTATCAGCCCAGTTGAGGACTTGTCTTGGTGCTTGTGGAAAAATAAGGATTTGCAGAATCGGTGCGACAAATGGCCTCCCCTGACCTCGTAGAGCATCGAATGCCTGCTTCCAAGTTTCTTGCCAGCGAAAAGGAAATAAACCAAAGTAGGTTTTTAAGGTTCGCTGTGGTGCTTTAAGAGCATCACGAAACATCTGCCCAATTGAAGTAACTTCCAGCGCACTAGGACGCAAGTAAAGTGCAAACAATGAAATGCGTTGCCATCCTTTACGCCGATTGTCTTCATTGTCCTCAATTACCTCCAAGGCATTGTCTCTTGCATGAAACAATAATGGATAAGGATCTAATTGAACGATTTCCGGCGGGTCAACTGGAACAGAAACTATAGAATCAGTTACAAGCAGAGCGCGCGTCTGCTTGTGAAACACTGCAACTTCTACAAAAGAACCTCGTCCCAGGTTGATGTCCAATATTGCATAGTCAAACTCATAAGCGAAAGGAGCAAGGCTTGAGTCGTCTGGAAGTTCTTGAGTTCGCTTTTGGGGAAAGCCTAGCCAACTAAGGGGCAAGTTGAACGGGAAACTCCACTGGTGCGGGGCAACAAAGACTTGTGCTTGAGGGAAACGTCTGGAAAAGGGACCAACGAAGACTTTATGCTCCAGACCAGAACTAGTTGGCAGTAGGATGTACTTAACTTCACCGTGCTTTGCTACCAACTCATTAACCAAGCGGACACACTCAGTTGTTGGAGCAACGGGCGCATAGACCAGAAGCCCTCCAGCAGCGAGCTTGACGATAGTCATGCGAATTGGCACGATGGTGTAGAGAATGCCGTGAAGCTGATCGAATGTCCAGATAGTGTCCTCAACTATTTCCTTGCGAAGCGTCCGCCGCCTGCCGTAGGGGTAGAGTGGCACAGCAGCCCAGAATGGCCATGACCAGTCTTTTGGCTGGGTCAAAGGATACATCCCTTGATCAAGCAGTTCTAGCCTCGACTTAGATCCAAGTGAGTTCATCGTCGTCCCATTCACTTTTTGCTTCTTTCCAATTTCTAATACTATGTGAGTTTTTAACGGAAGCACGCGTTAAGTTAATTTAATTGATAAATGGTTTTCGAGCTTCTTGAATTCATTCCTAATCATGCTAGTTTAACAATCTTTTACGAATCCAAGAAGCTCAACAGGAGTACAAACTAGACTTGTTAGGTAATCAGCTGAAAAATCCTTGAAATCTGTTTGTGGTAGACTTTTTAGTAATTTCTGACCAAAATTATTGAAACCCAGATTCCTTAAGCCTTTCAGGGATTTTAGTCACTATTCTCCGGCAACTCTACTATTAAGATGCCTCAAAATGACGATATTTTTGCCAGAATTGTGCATTTATTTAGGTGGGTCAACTCATCAAACGCTACTTTTACCCTGAGCTATTAGGAATACAGCACGGTTAACATATAATTTACTTCCATTAAGAAATAAACTATGCCCAAGACTTGGAACATCAAGATAGATAACTATTTTCAAGCCAACCCCAATTGCATCATCGCCACTGCTCATGTAGACAGCTTCCCAACAGACCTTCCCCTAGAACCCAACATCCGCGAACCGAACCGCAAAAGCGCGACCTACAGACAAATCTTCGACTCACTAACGACCGAACCTGTAAAATTCTTCTCGCGTCATAGTGGAATCGTTCTGTCAGCTAATATTGCTAAACCTGTCAAAAACAAAACTGAACTAGAGCTAGAAGTCTTAGAAGCTAACGAGGGAGGTAGTGATGGCATTATCAACGGGGGGCATACAGTTTTAGCTTTTGAGCAAGCGAAAAATTACAACTACAATTTAACCGAAGCCAGAGTAAAAGTTACGATTCACATCGGACTGACAGAAGAATCAGCCAAAGATATAGCCCTAGCTTCAAACACCACAACGCCAGTAGATTCTCGCTCCAAAGTAAACGCTAGGGGTGATTACAAATTCATTAAGCAGTACTTAGCTCAGTTAGAAAGAGCAGAAGATAGAAAATTCCGCATCGCCTATTACCAAAACCAAAGCGGCGCTCCCAGAAATGCCCAGTGTAATGTTACCCATTTGCTGAAGCTCCTTTACTGCCTCGACAGAAATAAATACAACCCCGACGGCAATAAACGAACCAAGCACCCAGCAGGGATGAGTCTTCCAAGTAACATCACAGACGCAGAAAGGGAAAGATTAACCGCTTTATTGCCTCTCTTGACTCATGCTTTGTGGATAGAGCAAAGACTCTACGAAATAATCCAAGACTATATCAGCAACCCCAGAAGAAAGGGTGCTAACGATTTGGCATCAATAGATATACGTAAAACTACATTGTTGCCGGACAGCAAGTATTCATTCGGGTTTGGTGCGCCAACTGACCTTGCACTACCGATAATTGCGTCCTATCGGGTATTTTTGGACAAGGACTATAAATGGATTCTGCCGTTTAACGAATTTGCCGAACATTTCCTCCAACACCTGTGGAATAACTATTTCCGTAAATACTTGGTATCGGAGAAAACGGCAGGAAATACAGTAGGTACAAAAATCAGCCGCAATCAAGAGATTTGGGAAAGTCTTTATATCTCGGCGCAAAGTTATCTAAATCAGCACTTGATGCAAATGGTCAACTCTAGTAAGAAAGAAGAGGAATCGAAAGTGACACAAGGTAGTAGCAAGAGGGGAAAAGGGAAAAGGGATGAACTCAACGCGACTACTGTTCCCAAATAGTTTTTTACCGAATAGGGCATGAGGTATACCCGGATTTCTCACCACACCTCTCAAAGCCTGCGCTTGTGCAGGGGAGCAGGGGAGCAGGGGAGCAGGGGAGAGTTCAAATACTAAGTTCTTTCCCCTCTGCCCCTCTGCCCCTCCGCCCCTCTGCTCTATCAAACGCCTGAAGCTTGTGAGAAATGCGGGTATAGGGGAATGGCACGAAGAAAAGCGTAAATCCCTGGTATTCCTGGATGAAAGGGTGTGGAGTTGCTAAGTTCGGGTGTGGGGAATTAAGAAGATGTTGAACTCCTTGACGCACTCGCATTTAATTGTCTAGAACACACGAAGCTGCAACCCTACCCCCAAAAAGATAGTCAGCAAAGAGGTTTCACATAAATCTTCGTGCCATTCGGAATGGAGGTATAGTAAGCGCTCACTGGATACCGTTATAGATGATTGTGTTCTAGGTTGAATTTATTTATCGCAACTTAGCCAACTTTTACCAGATGAGGGCATATCTCCAGACGAACATATCACCAAAGAACTTTTACGCCAAGACATAAATAGTTTATTAGAATCACTCAAACCGACGCAACGTGAAGTATTAATTTTGCGTTTTGGGTTAGAGAACGATCAAGAACTAACTTTAGCTCAGATTGGAGAGAAATTGAATGTCAGTAGAGAACGAGTTCGCCAAATTCAGCAGCAAGCAATCACTGTTTTACGTCGTCAAAAAACTGAAATTCAACAGTATTTAGTTTCCTGAGAAATACTTATTGATGATATTTGAAGGACTAATTAGCGAAAAAAGGCTGGGGGTAGGGTTACAAGTTTGGGTGTAGGGAAAGATAGAAAGTCTTACTACACCCCACACCTTTTGATTTTTTCAGATCCTGTGAAAAGTCAGATTAAACAAGAGGCTCAATATTTTTGAAAGGTTCAATTAAATATCTACGTCCACCGCCTCTATAAGGTACAGGGGTACTGGGAGTATTAGATTTGGTAATCTCTGAAAATAACTGTTGTGTTTTATAAGTAGGATACAGGGTCTGTGATAATTTATTTATCTGTATTTGGTCATTCAGACTTAGTAACCTAAATAGGAAAGTCCAGACCAAAATATAAGGTGTAAAAGGCATAGTTAATAGCTGTATTTTATCTCTATTAACTAATACTTAATATTTTTAATTTATCCGGTAAATATATATAAATATAATGGCAAAACTGTCTTAATTTTGGGTTTGATATCGCAATATAAATTGGTTTGAATACGACTATTATATAAATCTTTGACAAAAAAACTAATGAAAAAAGTCATGAATTCGACCATGACTTTTGGCACAAATAAATGACCGATTTGGGCAGTTACTAGGGATTGATAAACTCTGGACAATTCTCACCATCCCATCCAACATGGATATATGCCACAGCCTAACAAATTGCCGCCGTACTCAACCCTGTGATAGTTGGGCCCTTACCAGTAATAAAATGCTATGAGCCTAGCTTTCGCCCTCAAGGCGAAAGCGCCTAGATATTTCGGTTGTGCCAAAAATATTATTGATACGGCTGGGCATTTTATTTCTTGGATCCCCCTTAGAGCAACCGACGATGCAGGCTGCTGGTCTAAAAACTTGTTCGTCAAACTCGAAACCGAAATCCTCCGAGTAGTCTGTATGAATCGTGCTAGATGTCACCTCAGTAGGAGGTAGAATCGTTAGGATCTTAGCAATCTGTTCGTCTCCATTCCATCTCCCCGAAATACCTATTGAGCCAAAATGACTATTACTTGCAAACTTCTTTTACAAAATCATGCTCAAGATTGGCAAGAAGCAACTGTGCATCCCTTTCTAGAACAGTGTCAATTAGGTATAATTCAACCCCAGCAATTCAATACATGGTTGATGCAAGATTATCTGTTTGTTGTGGAATTTACGCGGATGGTAGGGCGAGTATTAGCCAGCGCACCTCCAGAACATTTTGATGTGATACTTGGAGGACTGGCAGCTCTTAAAGACGAACTCAACTGGTTTCAAGAAAAAGCTACCCAACGACAACTGGATCTTAATATAAAAAAACAACCAACCTGTAGAGAATACTGTGAATATATGCATAGTCTTGCAGACAAGCCTTATCCTGTGCAAGCAACTGCATTTTGGGCTATTGAATTAGCCTATAATCAAGGTTGGCAACTACCAGGTAAGATGCCTGCACCTTACGATGAATTTGCACAAAGATGGGGAAATACTGATTTTACAAAATATGTAAAACTTTTGTCACAGCAAGCTGATGAGGTTTTAGAAACGGCACAGGAAGATATTCAAAAACAAGCTGAAGAATCTTTTTTAATGGTGGCAAAATTTGAACATAATTTCTGGCAGATGGCTTTTCACACAGCACAGCATGAATCAAAATAGTTTTCAACGGACGAGTGTGAAACGCCCGCAAATTCTTCTTAATTTCCTACAGTCGAACCTGCAACTCCACACCCAAAAAGCAGTAATATCAAGGGTTAGCGCTTTTTAAGCGTGCCATTCAATTATGATCCAACATTGGAAATCAACTTAACCGAAACATGATCTTAGCAAGCTTGCCAAACCCTTGAGTAAAGGCATATTCAATCTCTGCGGGATCACAAATCTCTGTTAGTTTGGATTTCAGCCCAGGAAGTTCTCTAACCTCAATACAGATATTTACATATACATCCTTAGTTTCCACATGGAATAGTCCAGCATTTATGTTTAAAAAATCACCTGTTAGCATTGAACAGTAAGTTAAAGATTGTTTCCATTGTGATTTGTACTTCATTTTAAAATAATTATCGCCTAAATTCTTTTTGAACTTAGATGACTTTTCCTGTGGTTTTGGTTCCCAGAATATACTATTCTCTAACTGCCCAAGGGCTTCTATTGTCGTTACATTAGTCGCCACATTGCTACTGCCTTGTTGTTTAAGCTTTTTCTGTTCGACAAAAGACATAGCCAAGATGCGGTTCTTATGTCGCTCAAAAGCTTCCTTGTACAGTTCCCATGCTTTTTTGGTAATTGCTAATTGGGATGGCTCAACCATTTTAACGATTTCGCGCCAATCTCCAAGAGTAAATTTAGTAATATTTTCAATAAAAGCGATGAAAATGGCGCTATAAATTTTAGTGGGACTTGCACCCCGTAAACCTTGCTTTTTTAGGGTATCAGTAACTAAGTCTAATCTGTAAGTAGAAACAGAAAGGTCAATTTCTGTAAGCTCAAGGCTAAAACCCTGTCTAAGTCGGATTCTGCTAAAAGTTGGCTTTGCAGGATTTTCAATAGTTGTAAAATCAATCGTTTCACCACAGCTTGGACAAATAGCTTGGTGATGTTGAATCACCACTCCATCCTCGTCAACTTCAGCATTAAAATTAGCTAATTCATCAGTTCGCGGTTTAAAAATATGGGTGCAATGCTCACATTGAATTAAACCTTTATTTTGTATTTCTGATATAGTTTTAGGCAATAAACTCCATTTGCGTGGTTCATCAGGAAGCCCATGTTTTTTCCAATTATCCGTAATATCAATAATTACCGCCGTTGGTTTTAAAGTGTAAGTTCTTAGAACCCGCCCCAGCATTTGCAGCCAAAGAGTAGAGCTTTCAGTTGGACGGACACAGTAGACACACTCAATATTAGGACAATCAAAGCCCTCGGTTAAGATTTCATAATTAGTAATTACTTGGGTAGTGCCATTGCGAAAACGCTGCAATATTTCTAATCTCTCTTGTGGGGGAGTTTTCCCATCCAAATGTTCGGCACTAATATAATTACGAGAAAATTCCGCAGCCAGGGCACGAGAATGTTCTAAGCTACAGGCGAAAATAACTGTACGAAGATTTCGTGCATATTTAAAGTAATTCTCAAGGATTTCACTAACCCCAATCTGACTAGTGACGGCAACCGCTAGCTCTTTGGCTCTGAAATCCCCACGAGATTTTGCAACTCCAAGAGTAGAAATAGTTTGATTCGTTGCAAATAATCGAAAGTTACTTAAATACCCGGACTGAATTAAGTAAGCCGTGTCAATGCCAATAACCAAATCATCAAATAAATCAACAAAACCTTGACCGTCAATTCTCTGAGGAGTGGCAGTTACACCTAATATCTGGGCGCTTTCATAATGTTCAATTAGTCGTCGATAAGATAAAGCAGTTGCATGATGCGCTTCATCTAATATCAAAAGTCCAATGTTCATTGGCAACTGTAATACCTCTCGTCTGCTCAACGTTTGAACGCTAGCAACTTGGATTCTTCGTTCCGGATTAGCCAGAACACCTGCTTTGATAATTCCAACGGGTTCACCGATAATTTGCTCTAGCTTTTCGGCAGCTTGAGATATCAACTCAATCCGATGAGCAATGACTAAAACTTGCTTTCCTTGGTCAAAGAATTTATGTGAAATATGTGCAAAACACACCGTTTTCCCGGCGGCTGTCGGGAGTTGTGCAAGCACTCGCCTATTACCATTCTCCCAAGAATTCCAAATATCTTTTATCCACTGATGTTGATAATCTCTAAGTTCGTAGGTAACAGGCATTTAATCTACCTCAACAATGATTTTTCTCCCATGGGAATATTGCTCATTATGCCACAAGCTCTTCAAGTTAAGATACCGACAATCTCAATTCTAAAAGTAGTAAAGATGTTTTGGGTTGAGTTGATGCGATTTTACTTCATAAAGAGTAAATTATAACGAACTGAAGCTATAAGTTGAACTTTTCATAAAAACTAATGCGGTAACTCGTGTATTTTTTGTTTTCCCTGTCCATCCAAAATACAAATTGTGCGATCGCCTTTATTAAGCAAAGGCGATTATCAATCGTTCTCATCAAATACTTTCAATTCTCCTCTACACTCAAATCAATCACCTCAAGAACATCTGGCAACCAGCGAACGTGTTCCACAATCTTGTCGTGAGTCCGAGCTTTATCTCGTGTCACCGTTCCCCACAGCTTACCTTTTTCGGTTAGATGCCAGATATTTTTGTGACTTTGTTTACCATTGGTGTCAGTGTTAATTTGGACCTCCTTGGTTTGCAAGCCAGCAGATTCCAAAACACGGTTAACTATTTGTGGCTTTACGGGTTTGGGCAGTCCGTTGCGTTCGGCATATAATTCACCGATTGCAGTTGGAGACAAATGTCGGTCGGGAGTCGCAACGATTTCCTGGATTGCTCCGACCAACTCCTGTGCCATCGGAGCTATTTCGGGACGCAGCACTTGTACACCTCGAAGGATGGTGATGGTTTGAAGTTCTGCACTAAGCCTTGTGCCAGACAGAATCTTTTGCCCAAAGCTAACGAGTTCATCAAGCGTGGGTTTAATATTTTGTTGTTGGTTTGGCTTGGGCATTTCGTACTTCCCAGTACGCCGCAGTGAGGGAAGCACTTCGTGAAAAACCCAGCGCTGGAAACGTTTAGCGACTGGTTTACGGGATTTGAAAATCAATCGGTAAAGTCCAGCTTCAGTCACTGTAAGCATTTCTTGTCCTTGAGGGTTGTCATCACCAGGGGTATAGACATTAGCTAGACCCCTCTCGTCTTCATCGAAAGAACCTAACGCATCACTTGGATTCTTAATTTCAAGAATTGCACAGACATCGGCAGCGACCCATTCTGGTTTCTCTGGTGTACCAACGAATCGGACTTGTTGAGACTCAAACACAAAAACTGATAAATCCGACATAAATTCAATTCTCCTTAATTGTTACCCAATCACTCAAAACAGCTATACAGCAAGCGGTCAATGTTGGCCTTCTCAAAGTCTTACTCTCATGTTTAGCGATGTAACCGCCCTCTAATTTGTTTTGTTCAAAAGAAACTCCAATTACGTCAAAAACTTTATTAGCAACATCAAGAGAGATAGATTTCGACCAAGACATATTTACTCCTATAAATCGAAAATACCAGCTAAACAATTAAAACCAATCTTCAGCTACTTCAACTTATTCCCCTTTTTGAACCAGTAATTTTCCAGACACCCCAGCCGTAAAACCTAACCCAATCGCCGCCACAGTCACACCGGGCTTAATAAACAACGTCGCAATTCCGATAACTGCACCCCAAAGACAGCCATAGCAGCAAACGATAATCAACTGATTTCTGGGTTTAGCTCTTTCGTCTTCAATAGATTGGTGAACGATGGCATAGTTTTCCATCTGATTAATAATTTCTAGTAAAGAAGCGCCGTACTGTTTTTCTAGGCGTTCGATAGCCAATCTGTCTTGCTTAACTGGACTGATAGCTAGTTTTTGCAATGCTGTGGTTAATTTTTCGCTCATGACACCAAAAAAATTAAGAGAATCATCCGTTAAAAAAAATTGTGAATAATGATGAAAGAGGAAATGTCAAATACGGCTTAACGCAAGAAAGCAAAACTTAATTCGTAAAGATGTAGCCTTAATCCAAGTCTGGTGGTTGTTGAGTCCACCTTTTTGTAACCAGACTTGATGGTAGTGAACTGAGATGCGGCTGCTACTTCTGCCATAGTAATTTTCATGGCAACGGGAGCATACCCCTACACAATCCCAGCCAGAAATTTCGTAACCAGATACGCTTGCACTAGGGAAATGCAGTAAAAACATTCCCAAAAAGCGGCGCAATAAAGAGCGTTTGTATTTGATGTGATGTACAACAGTGGCGCGTCCGTGCCAGGGATTATTAGTGCAGAGTGGTTGCAGCTTTCTTACACGACGGCAAGTTATTGACCAGTTACTAGCGTATTCAAATTTACTTAAAGATTTACGCATTATGTGAGTCGAATTAGTTCAATAATTAGTCAGATTCGAGACAGAGGTGAACAAAATCTCCCTTTCTTAAGAGTCAGGTTGCAACTAACATCAATCAAACATCAATTTTAAATTTGTAAATTAATCCTTGATGGTCAGTTTGGCGGATAAGTGTAACAATTGCTGTTTTTAATTCATCAGCACGGTCATTTTGCCCCAATTCTTTGACGATAAAATCTTCTAAAGTAGAATGCCGTGTCCGCTCCAATTTATCAATCATCTGTTGAGAAGGACTTCTTTGTGTAGCTGTAGCTGTTCTCAACTGCTGCCGTTGTTGAGTTGACAATGAATCTCCTGTTGGTTTATCGTTGTCCCGATCAAGAGCAGAGTAATTAGGCAATTCTGGCATTGCGCTCCATGTAGAATTCCCCCCAAAGAACACAGCGCGGTTACATGGAGAGGCTTTAATTAAAGTGTTTATTCTCTCTAAATCAATCATTTCGAGAATCGGTGACTTTTTCCACTGTTTTAAAACATTAGTATTCTTGTCTGAAATGATGGCAACTGCCGTAATTTGGCTAGTAGCTGATAAATTTAATCCTAGTGGCCCAACATAAGGAGATTGAGCAAGTAGCCAAACATTCTCCTTGCTAGAACCACCAAGTGAAGAAATATGTAAAATCAATGTGCCAATGCGCTCGTTTCGACATTTTTTAGCCGCATCTCCAAGGGTGGAACCTTCGTCAATAACTAATAAAGATTCCTCTTGATTATTAGCCCATTCGATGTAACCTATTTCTTCCTTGGTTCCATCAAGTACTTCATCCATCCATTTACAAATATTTTCTGGGGATTCATTTTTGCATTTTTTACGCCGAACAACGTCAACCACGCCCTCTGTGTAACCATATTCAGATGGTTCATTTTTGGGGTCAATATAAAAGATTTTGCGGTTTGGCTTTTCGGCTTTGATTCGACGTAAAGCATTAGCAACCAGCATTCCTTTTCCGCTTCCACCAATCCCAAAAATAATGCAATTCCGAATAGGTGAAGCAATTTCTCGAACTATATCTATAACGTGTGTGGGATTGTGAATTGAAGATGATGTATTAGTAGCTGCAAGTTCAGTAGAATGCGAATTAGATTGTTGTGAGAGAAATGTGGATTGTTGCAGGGAATTAGAAGAAGTTAGTGAGAAGAATGGTTGATTTAATGATTGACTAGATTGTGATGCATCCTCAATATAATCGATTGCTGCGTTTGAAAAAGCGTATTCTTGACTGCTAGCAAAATGCAACTCTCGCTCTATATCATCCTTACCTACTTGCTGTATATATGCCCTAAAGTCATCACCGGACAAAATATGAGCAATGCAGCCATATTCTCTAATCGCTGCTTGATTGCGTTGAATTTCTTTAGCTTTTTTAAAACTACTATATAGTGTCCATCCGGCAATCAGCGCTCCAGTCAGTGGCGAGGTGGCCGAAGCTGCAACTGCTGCCACAATCAACCCAAGAGCAATATTCCATTGAACGTTGTTTTCGGTAGTGGACTTAAAAGCGATCGCGCTCCATTGCTCCGGGGTTCTTTGGGTCTTATTAATATCAAAACGTGTCATATTCATATTTTTTTATAAAAATCTGGTATTTAAGCGAGAAAGGGAGAAATCCGGGTGAAGACTACGCTCCCGGACTTAACTTATTGCTCGCTAGGGAATAATGGCGTAAGACAATTTACCAACCCAAATGATTAAAGAAACTATTACTTCAATTGCAAACAACGTAACTAGCGCCAATGCCAAATTACCGTAGTCTAATTTCCCCCACTGCCCTGTCGCCAAAATAAATATTAAGTCTGAGATTTTACCGCTAGCCACAGGTGAATAAACAGTAAGGCAAATCATGAAATCAACGGTGTAAGTAAAGATTTTCAACACCTCTAAGTTGCTGACAACAGAGATTGGAAGATGATTGTATGTGCGTTTGAGCATTATGAGAGTGGGATCATCAGTATCTTTCTCTTGATAGCGGGAACGCCCATCAGCCTCGGTAACAATCTTCTCTATAAACTTTTCATTGTTATAGAGAATCAGGGGCAGTATTTCAATAATTTGAATTACGCTCCAAAGTATTGCTCCGAGTATCCAAGAAAGACTCTTTGAAAATATTGCTGCAATTCCGTTGAGCAGAGGGATTGAAGCGACCAGAGAGATAAATGCGCTACTGGTGGCTTTAGCTCCTAAAAAAGATACTGCTCTTTCATAAGGCTGAATGTTCAAATAGGCGAACCAGATGCCAGCTACTACTAACCCCCAATATAAAAGCCGTAGCCAGGAGTTAGTTTTTGCTTGTCCATTCTGATTTTTGGGCATCGTGAAATTCATTTTGCTCCTTCATCTATTGGCTGGCTGTATGTACCACCACGAAAGCGTTTAAGCCTAGTGGCAACTAAATCTCTGTTTCCGGTAAAAGCGATCGCCTCCACTTCTCCCCTATCAGCAATCACACCAGTATTACCGTTGGCATCACAGACTACAGTTCCTTTCGGCAAAGGGTTCAGTGTGATCCGGTCTTTGATAACCTTTCCTTGGACAATCGTCACGTATTTATGAGGGTAGACTGTGGCCACAATTGGCAGACATCCAGATTCATACCTGGAATCAGCAATAGTCGCTTGTTCCTTCTCAAACTCAAGTTGTTGCTCCAGGATTGTTTGTTGCTTAGAGTTTTCAGCAATGGATTGCTTAATGTCTGATACTGCTCCCATATTCCTTTGAATATCACCAGAGGAATAAAGCAGAGATACCCCAATTAACGCGCCAAACACAATCGATGTTTTGTGTTTTCTCCAAATCCTGGTGTTGTTCACTCGCCCATCTCCTCTAAAAAAGCATCAATACTAAAACTGGTATCCGCAGGAGCTAAAGACTTGAAATTCTGTACATCAGATTTGACTTGAGGGGCAAGAGATTTTACTTCGCTCAAAAAGGCATCAACGTCTACTGTTTCCACACCATAACCAGCAAGCAGCTTATTGATTTGCTTATCGTTATCAGAAAGCGAACGCAAGTATTCAGTGCTGTACTGTGTTTGCTCAAGGAAAGAATTAGCTACAGCACCCCTGCTATGATCTAACGCCCTTTGAAACACCTTCGCCTCTAATGTTGCTATTGCATTGGCTTGGGCTACCGCACTACTCATTACCACCCGAATCATCCCTGCCATCATCTGATGATTGACGTTCGGAATAATATTAGCCGCCATGTTGGTTGCTTGTTGAATCGCTGATGCTTCTTGTTCTGATGCTGGCAAGTGCTTTTGACTATTAATTGCTGCACCAGCCAGTTCAAACACTTTCTCCAACTCTTCTGTGATATCTGGGCTAAACTCATCGCCTTCAGGGTCAACGTCTGCCCCGTGGTCACGCATGATTCGCAATGCTTCTATCACTTGCACATCGCTGTAGCGATCGCTGAAATATTCGATTACTTGTTTTCTGGTAAACATTACTAATTCTCCTTCCATTGTTCAAAATCTTTGCGACGTAAATGCATGAAATTCATTTTGAGAAATTCTTTAACTTGAGTATTGTTCTTAATACCTTTTTCGACTTCTTCCCCTTTCAATAAATAAATAATTGCTAATAAAAACCTTTGGTAAGCATCTAAATAATTACTTCGGACTCCTCGGCAGTTTTCATAATAACTGAATCGGAGTGGTGGAATTTCGTTGATAATTTTTTCCTCCCACCTCCAAAGAGTTGTGCGATGAAATCCTAAAAAATTCGCCCATTGTTCTCTTGATAGTAAATTATCCAAAAAAGCATCGCGGATTTTAGAATCTTGTTTGATGTATTGCAAAATCTCAGGTAAATCAGTCCGCGACATTGTTGCACCTGCCTTCTGCAACATTTTTGTCGGTGACTGCAACACGGTTGCACCTACTTTTTACTCCATCATCAAAAACTAAAAAAACTACTGTTTTTGGTCTATTTGAGACTTGATTTTTGTTGTTCATCAGAATAACCAGAGCAAAATGTTGCAAGAGTTGCTGCAAAATGTTGCAAGAGTTAGTGCAACATTTTGCCAAAAATTGAGGTTTTGATACCTGCAACATAAATGAGCAATGTTGCAACGTTGCAGGTATCTAAATAATTAATGTTAGTAAAAAAGCAGTCTTTCCTGGTAAGAAATAAGATTCATCACTCTATTTACTATTCACCATACCAATAAGCTTGATGGAGAGCATTGTAGGTATCAGGGTCAACTTTGCCCGCTAACTTCTTGTAATCAAGTCCATTTTGGAATGCTGATTTTAGTTCTGGGGATATTGGAATACCACTAGCTTTTACCTTGTCAATTTCTTGGTCAATCAGTGACTTATAGCGTGATTGTGCTTTGGGCATAGAGATTTTCCCTACTTGTAAATCCTGATGTAAACTCTCCATTTTCCCTTCAAAAGTCTGTTTTTTGGAGTGAGCAAGTGCTGCTCCCACTAGTCCTGCAATTACAAGGTCAATCATGAAACCAGTCCTCCGTTATCTAACTGATGCAAGTTAAACTGATCGCTTCCTTGTAACGCTTCTTTGAGTGCGTCAAACCCGTTGTTTGCCATATAATCTGAGTAAGTAATTTTAGTTTGTGCGATCTTTGTTTTAGAAGGATCGCTTTTTATTGTTCGCCCTTCTAAAACGGTGTTTGTTGCCAAATACAGCATTGATACATTTGATATTCACATAATAAAAAACCCGTACTATAACGGGCAATAGTTTGAACTGTACTTTGTCCAGTTCTTTTTAAGATCGCACAAAAGAACTGGACAAAGTACAGTTTTTAATGAATATTTTTGATATTTGACTGAGTGCAAGCTTCATGGCTAAGATATTTTAGACAAAGTTTTAACAGTTATGAGTTATCAGTAAAGAATGCTTTTTTTATCCTTGGGTTAAAGTCCCCTACTTCTAAAAAGTGGTAGGTAACAGTTAGTGGGTCAAATCCCTTAACTGTTACTGTGATAACTGATAACTGATAACTGATAACTGTTTACTGTTCACTGATTTAACGTATTTTTCTCTAAGTTGTGGGTTTTGACTAAGCAAATGGTGTAACCGATTGAGTTCTTTTAAAGTGCGTTCAGTTACTCGTCTAGTTTGATTACTCCATCTATCTACTGTGCAGGTTTTCACTCCCATTAACTCGGCTAACTGCCGATGGTACATGGGATGTTTCCCTAGAAAGTCATGAAGTGATTCGATTTCTGGCATATAGACGACCTTTAACGTCAAAGCGATTCTAGAGTAGTACAAATATACTATCTATACCCCTATAGATAAGATATCCTTTTAGTAAGACTTTTTGATAAAAACATCTAACTATAGGGGTATAGTTATATAAAAGTCTCCTTGTTAATCAAAAAATGCCTAAGAAAACTACACCAAAAATGATTCAAATCGCAGTTTCTATTCCAGAGCCGTTGTATGAAGCAGCAAAACGGATTCAAGCAATGGAAGGATGGAATGAGTCAGAAATGCATCGACTGTTTTGGGAAAAAGGATTTGCGCTTCACGTTCAGGGAACTCTTGCCCGTCATCAATTGGGTTTGATTCCTTCTGAAGAAAATCTGGTCGAGTGATGAGGGAACAAGGGAGGAAAAGGAAGGGAGAAAACAGAATTATGTTTGACTAATTCTTCTTCTCCCTTGCCTCTTCAAGAATCCTTCCTCTGTTTGACTAGCACTGAACGCAAGTACTGCCGACAAGCTGCTTCTCCCCGACAGATCAGAATCCGCAGCGCCTGTATTTCCTGCATTGGAGAAACACAGATTTCGGCAATGGCACTAATCAGATTTTGTTGCGATCGCACATAATCTTGATGCTGCTGCTCTAACACAACAATCTTGGAGTTTAACTGCTGTATCTGCCGTAATGCTTGAGTTAAGGACGATTCTTTGTTTCGAGAGCGATTATCCAAAGTGAATGTCATTTTCTTGCTCCTACTTATTTAGATAGTCGAAAGCTTTGCCAATCAGGACATTTATCACCGAAGCAGCCTTTGGGATGAACAGCGCAATTGAGAAACACACCGTTGTAGACAACCCCGTGGAAATGCTTGCAACCTCGGCACGGAAGAGGCACAGGTCTGGGTTTTAATGATTCTTCAAATTGCGCTGTCTCAATCCGACTGCCGATAAACATGGTTAATCCAGTTCCCATCAAGCTGAAACACAAAGCCAGCCTCGCTGCGCTTGCAGGTATTGTGATGTTGAAGTGATTGGTTTTCTTTTGCCCGAAAACCATAACACAGCCACTCAGAATAGTGGAAAATGCGAAAACTACAATGGCAGATTTAAGAATCAATTGCCTTGTGTTCATCTTTGTCTTTTAGGTGGTTCGTTTTTAGATAACAAAGAAGAGAAGTCGTAAATCGTTACTGTTGGTTTTGGTTCAGGTTCTGGTTTTAGTTTCGACTTTATCACGAGTTCAGGACTGCCCAAGCCAACTGCATTTTTAATTTCCTGCTCCATGACTTGATTCTCCTTGTTGATTAAATTGCTCCACCTGAACAATTGCGTCTACAACTTCTCCCAAAACATTAAACGCATCATTTAGCACTACATTGTTTGATGTAGAAAAATACTCGGACGACTGAAGTCTGCGATAATCCTTACTACTTACCACAAGCTGCAATGTATATTGACATCCTTGTAAAATAGTCCGAATTTCTGATGTGGTTAATTTGATTTCCATCGTTGTTCCTCCTAAAATTTGTCCCGGTGAATACTGAAACTTGCTCCAACTAGAGAACTGCCCAAGAAAGCGGAAAAACTTACCAGAATTGCACCCAGGCAAATATTTTTCTGCTGTTGCCAGTAATGAGAACTCGTAGCAATCTCCATTCCCCAGCAGCCTGTTGCTCCTACTCCCGCAAATCCGGTAAAAAGTAAGGATAGAATTGCAGTTGTTTCTATGATGCGATCAACGAAAATCCTGGGGTTAAATCTTTTTCGAGTCCGACGAAGAACTAACTTACTCTTATTATTTGAAGGCAAATATGATTGATGAGTTACTTTCTGTGTTTTCATTTTGCATCTTCCAATTCAATAAAAAACCCTGCACCAGTATTGCTAATCTTTACCTTTCTTTGATTGACTAAGGTTTGAATAACTGACAGACTGAAGTTGATATGACACAATCGAGCGCTACCACCACAACGATTGAGATATTGTAGGCACAGTGAGGACTTATCAGTAGGGGTGGGATGAGTGGATTTTCTCGGCATAATCTTGGCTATTACTCTATGATTTGTAAATGATGTGCATTGAAAAAAATTCCTTGACCAGGCGGCATGTCTGGAAAATGAACGCAAACCATGCCATGTACTGAATACTGGATTACTGTACCTGTTTGCCCTAACCTTGGATCTTTTTCTGTCAGGGCTTTAATGACTTTTACAACTGAATTAATTGGTGGAAGATTAGCCATTTTTAATCCTTTGCTGATTA
>NZ_JACJTD010000046.1 GCF_014698505.1 Nostoc foliaceum FACHB-393
ATTTCGCCTGCATGGAAACCAAGTTGTCAAGGTTCTGTTCTAGCCAATACGAAAGGCTAGTTTTCCTTGCCCCTAGTTCGTTTTAGGCTGCAAAGCCTTCCACTTTGTAGGGAACGAATCGCACAAAACCAAACTTATCTGTGCGACATGATTGCCTAGACCCATGCCCGTTAGCTGTAATTAACAATGGTTTAACGCCTTTAATGTTGAGTGTTGGGATATCAACCCCAACACAAGCAGCATCTAACCAGTGAGTCTTTTCTAATTTCTGTTGACTTCTGTTGAACTTTGTTAGACCTCCTGAGCCTGTTTCTATAGATAATCCTGTTTCTTTTAAAACTCTAAACAACGCCCATCGAGTTGTGTTTACTGCGGCGGCATCAGCTAATGGTCTTTTAGCTTGTGCAAGGATTTTCTCTAACCTGCTCTGCTCTTTTTTAAGGAAATCCTTGATATCCTTAGTCCCCTTTTTGGTATTACATTTTTCGCAACTTAGTGTCAGGTTGGTGATTGAGTTAGAACCTCCTTTTGCCCGTGGGTGAATATGTTCCACCTGAAGTGGAACGTCCTTTACCCCACAGTAAGCGCATTGTCTGTTCCACTTTTCAAGAAGGTATTCACGGGTTTCATAGCCAGAGAGAGTCCCCTGTTGATACTCGTTACCTTGAATATCTATATCTCGCATCAATTGCATATCGAAGCGTACTAGCTCTTGACTGATAGCTTGAATCGATGCAAATCGGCGTAACTTATTAACCCAAGTTTTGATATTCTCAATCCGACTTTGTAAGCTCGGTGCTAACCAACCCTCTGTGCGAGTTCTGTTTAAAAAGCGCGGTTGTCTGTAACGAGTAATCCTTGCGCGTCTACCTCTTCTTAATTGTCTTCTAGATGTTAAAGCGTCTCTGATTGCAAAACCTCTATGCTTTAACTCTGCTGCAAATATAACTTCTCCATTTGAATCGTTAACTAATGCAATTCCTGTGAATTTTGCACCAGGGTCAATCTTTAACCTAAGTGCTGACACATGAGAGCAAGGACGTGACTCTTTCAGGATGATGGTGAACGGGAATCGACAATAGATTGCTGCTTTTTTGTTTCGCAATAATTGTCTAGCCTGTGCTGAATGAATTGGGTCTAATGGTCTTTTTTCCGTATCTAAAACAAATACTTTGCACATAAGTGCCTCCTTGCGGGTAATGTTAGCCTAGACAAAGATTAAAAGGCTTTTTACGCCAACAACACTAGCTTCAACCCAATATGCTTGTTTAATCGTTGACCTCAGAGCTACAAACTGGCTGCGTATTTGTAGGTGAGATGACCTTGAAATCGTAGTACTCAAGGTACTTAGTCGGGTAAACTCTGGGCTTTTAAAGCCCCCACCATATTGCTCTTAGCAATTGGTGGTGGGTAGTTTACTGCAGATTAATAGAATCACAAGCGAGATCCTACACTGCAATCTTGCTAGTTTCCAAAGCTATTTCATCCCTCTGATTTGTAAAGCGATCGATGAAGGGTTCTACGCTTGGCTAATTCTTTACCTTTGCGACCGAGTTGTTCACGTAGTTGCTGGTCTTTGCACAACCGATTGAAAGCTTGAAACACTTCATAACCAGAATTGGGATTAACCAGTATCCCATTTTCTTCATGCTGAACTGTGTCTAGAACACCGCCTAAGCGAGGGGCAATTACAGGCTTACCGAAGTAACTTGCTTCTAAGTAAACCATACCAAAACCCTCCATACTATTAGGCTTAGTATCCAATAACGTCAGCATAGCAAATATGTCACAAGCTGCATAATAACCTGCTAATTCTCGCTCTGGCACATACCCGACAAAATGGACGCGCTTATCTACCCGCAAACGATGGGCCAAAGATTTCAGTTCCGATTCACTTGGCCCTTGACCGCAGATTATATAGTGGACATCGACCCCAAAAGTTAGCAATAGTGGGATGTTATCAATTATTTGGTCGAAACCTTTATGTTTTACTAGCTTCCCTACTGAAAGAATAACTATCGCTGTTTCGGGAATATTGTAAGCCTGACGCACGCGAACACGTAAATCATCAAGGCTACTGGGACTCGCTACATTATTACCAAATTTTTCTGGTCTGATTATTGGGTTAATGACGTGGGTAGGAGTATCTAATCGGAAAGCAGTTCTGAGATAGTCTCGTGTATAAGAACTGTTACAAACAATACCTTCGGCTCGTTTGAGTGTTAATTTAAATAGCGATCGCAGCACGGGATTGTGTAAAGTACAATGAAGATCATTGCCGTGCAGATAGATAAAAAAGCGAATAGGTAAGAGATAGCTCAATAGTAACAGTGAAGGAAAGTCATAGCCGTGACCCCACTCTATATAACGATAGTGATAGCGAAAATAGAGTTTGATTGCTAGGACAAATGAGCAGACAATATTTATCAAAGGCTTCAGGATACTTCCCACACAGCCACTACGCCAGTATCTAGGATAAAACCAGCGATACACGGGAAACTGTTGACCTTCATCAAATACTTTATCTCCTGAGCAACTAGCCGCCAGCACAATAACTCGTTCTGGATCTTGGAGACAGCGATTGTAGATATATTCCCCAATTACAGCTTCTTTCGGCAGGAATATCCGGGATATGACTAGGATATCTGGGTATGCAGCTTTGTCTCTGATTTCGGCTGTTAGTTGAGAAATATGTTCCATAATAAAGCTGATAACTTTACTTCAAATAATTTGAATTTATCTACAATTAGGATTAGTTTCAAAGCCATAATTCTTATTTTATTTCTTTTAAAACGAATGTGGTAGACAAATTGGAAGGCTATTTTAAAAGATTAGCCAAGAAGATTGTTTTTTTATTGTGTTGATTTTATTTTTGCTACAAATTTCTCACTAATTGAGAATTTCTGTGCATGATGAACAATAAATAAAAATTAGCACTTGTAGCCAAATTTCTCAGTGCACAACTGTTGGGAAAATTACGAAATTTAGCTACGTTCAATAGAATATCCTGAATCCTCTTGAATGTTGTGCCAAAATGCCAAAAAATTGGATACATATTGGATAGCTATCTAGTGGCTGACTGCTCTTACTGACAAGCATCACAGAGACTTTCTAGCCTGCTACGTATAAGTAAATCCAAAGCCGCCAGATGTAATAAATGCTGTGATGATTTAAAAATATCCTCCCACCTTGCGATCAAATAAGTAAGGTAATTATTAAAAAATTAGTCAAAATAATCATTAAAAATTAAAATAATCTGTATGATCCAAGACTGTGGTCTGGAAGTACTAGTGTAAGAAGTAACAATAATTACCCAATCGCACCTTTCTGTAATTGTAAACATATCTTAAGGTACGGTTCCCCAGTCGAGAAATCCCCCCTGCGATCGCTACCTACCCAGGATGAGACGCGGTAAATTGAATATGTAGCCTTTAAAAGTGAATGCTACGTGAATGCTACAAAGCTTACTAATTAAGGGCTGGCGTTAGCGACAGATCGCAACACTCCTACCAGCATGGGGAGAATTCATAAATAATTCAGTTTTCCAAGCGATTGTATTATGCGTAAAAAACTACAACAAACCATCAAACCGCTGTTAAAAACCTTCTTAGCCCTAGGACTGGTGTTGACTTTGGCTTTTAGTCACGCTGATGGAGCATTAGCGGCCCGCAGTGGAGGTCGGATCGGCGGTGGCTCATTTAGAGCACCTTCCAGCCGCACCTATACACCGCGCACCTATGCACCTCCTGGCGGGGGCGGATACTATCCTGGTGGTGGTTTTGGTGGTGGCTTTGGCTTTCCCTTCCTAATTCCCTTCTGGGGTATTGGAGGAGGATTTGGTGGTCTATTTAGCATCTTAATTTTCTTTGCGATCGCTAATTTCTTAGTGCAAACTTTCCGCCGCGTCTCTAGCGGTGAAAGTGAAGATGTAGGATACAGCAGCAATCCCTCTGTTTCTGTAACTCGTTTGCAAGTAGGTTTGTTAGCTCAAGCCCGCGAATTGCAAAATGAACTCAACCACATTGCTGAAACTGCTGATACTAACACCCCAGAGGGGAGAGCAGAAATTCTCCAAGAAGCCAGTCTAGCTTTACTCCGCCATCCCGAATACTTTGTATATGCAGGTGGTGGAACTCAACAAGCCAGTTTAAATTCAGCTGAAAGTCAGTTTAATCGGCTGTCACTGGCAGAACGCAGCAAGTTTAACGAAGAAACTCTTTCTAACGTCAACAACCAGCTAAGAGCAGCCCTTGCCAAAGATGCTTTACCCCCGGCTGGTGAACTCGACAACCCCACCCGCCTATTTACTGAAGGCCCTGGCGAATACATCATCGTCACCTTACTGGCGGCAACATTAGGTAAGTTTGAAATTCCAACAGCAATTAACAGTGCTGATGATTTGCGTCAAGCTTTGCGGCAAATTGGTAGTATCCCCAGCGAGAAACTTTTGGCAATTGAAGTTCTTTGGACTCCGCAAGCTGAAAATGATACCTTGACATCTGATGATGTGTTGGCAAATTATCCTGATTTGAGACTTGTTTAATCGCTAAGAAATTTCGCGCTAAAGCGCTAAGAAAAACCTGAGATATTGGCCCAAAAATTAAATTCCCCCCTGAGGGCAATAACTAGAAAACCGCTTGTCAATGACAGGCGGTTTTTGTAGAGCTTAGATATACTTAACTATCAATACTGTTCGGTTAAGCATTTTTAACTTGTAATCTGGTTTTGGGAAAAGGTTAAAGGGTAAGGGTTAAAGGTTTTCTTCTACTTTTTCCCCTTCCCCTTTCCCCCTTAACCGAAAGGTATTGACTTAACTATATTTTAGAAAAATTATTCTTAAGTCTTGACAAAACAATTAAAAATGGAAAATTACTTAGAAACTTTAGTTGTGGGATACAGAGCTTACTTTAAAAAAGAATTGCTCCGAGACGCATAGCGCGTTAGCGTAGAGGCACGTTCGCGGCAGCGTCTCGTAGAGAAGTGCGGCGCAAGGCGTCCTTGTTCCAAGTCCACTGCTTAAGTCGTGGGATTGAATTTTGAATTTTAAATTTTGAATTTTTAATTCGAGCGAAGCGAGTGACTTTGGTAGTATCATCAAAATGCATTATACGCAAAGCGTTATCTTATGCCTAGTGTTGAACTCGACGAAAACCGAGAGCATCGCATTAAAACAGAGATCATTGTAGATGCTGAAGACAAAGAAGACCGGGCTATGGGTTGGTACTACTACCTCGAAGAGGTTCTGAATTTTCCCTTTGTGGCTAAATGGACTAAGAAGGGACGCAAATCAGCTTCTGCCGAGGAGAAACAAGTCGAAGTGCTGGGAATGGCCCCAGATGATGAGTGCTTAAAAGATATGTTTGTAGAAGTGGCTTATATTAACGGTAAGGATGATGATGTATATTCTGCAAAGTTATCTGAAATAGCAGCCATTGATGCTGACAGCGAAACTGAAGAAGCGATCGCAGACTGGCTCTATTGGATTGCCAGAGGATATAAGTTTTAAATTTTAGGATAAATATCGAATGACGCGGCAAGGATTACCCGCAGCGACAACATTCTCAGGTATATCTTTGACAACTACACTGCCAGCACCAATGGTTGTGTTATCACCAATAGTTACACCGGGACAAATAATTGCACTGCCACCAATCCAGACATTATTACCAATGTTAATTGGGGCAGCTAATTCTCTCCCAGAAAGACGAATTTCCGGCTCTGTCGGGTGATACGCTGTATAAATTTGTACATAAGGAGCGCATAAGACATTTTCACCAATATGAACTGGATTGCAGTCTAAAATTACACAGCCATAGTTCATATACAATCTGTCGCCAGCGAAAATATTACTGCCATAGTCACAGTGAAAAGGTGGCACAATTGATGATTTGTGTCCTATCCTTCCAAATAATTCTTGCAAAATTTGCTGCCGTTGCTCTTGCTGCTCTTCGGTTGTAGAATTGTAGCTTCGCAACAGACGACTAGCTCGCTTATTTTCGGCAGCCAATTCTGGATCTTCTGCTAGATATAATTCGCCTGCGAGCATTTTCTGTTTTTCGGTTTTTTCCATAACAGACTTATGTAGCTCCTTGGTTGTGTAGGATACACATTAGTAGCGGCTAGAGTAGTATATTCCATCCATATAAAAATCGCTATAAATCAAAATTCCAGATAATTGTCAAGAAAATCAGAGTAATTTGATTGAAGCGGTAACAGAAAAAACTAATTAACTAAATATGGCATAAGTAGCTTTTCCATCCCGTTTAGCTCGGTACATAGCAATATCAGCATCCCGTAGCAGAGTTGCAGGCTCCTCATAATTACTAAAATTCCAAGTAATACCAATGCTAGCTGTAGTAGATAATTGATATCCATTTAGGTTAACTGGCAATTGCAAGGAGTCTTGAATACGTTTAGCAACATTGGTAGCGTCGGTAATGTCTTTTATATCTTCCAAAAGGACAGTAAACTCGTCACCACCAAATCGTGCGACAGTATCGCCACTGCGTAAGCACGACTCTAAACGTCTAGCGATCGCTACTAAAAAATCATCCCCTGTTCCATGCCCAAAGCGATCGTTAATCTCTTTAAAGCCATCTAAATCCAAAAATAAAACTGCAAAATAATAATCGCTTCTGCGTTTGCTACGCTCAATTGTTTGTCTGAGCCGATCCAAAAATAAAACACGATTAGGTAATGCTGTCAGCCCATCATAAAACGCATTACGGATCAGTTGTGCCTCTGTCTCCTTGCGTTTGGTGATGTCTTGAAAAACTAAAACAGCGCCAGTAATATTGCCATTTTGATCGCGGATGGGTGCAACATTATCTCCAATCGCTATTTCTTTGCCATCTTTGGTAATCAGTGTACTGTTTTCTGGGAAATTCAAAATTTCACCTGCTTCGATTACATGTGTGGCTAAACTTTCAATTGTTTCTCCTACATCTTTGTCAACTAAGTTAACGACTTCTACTAAATCTTTACCAAACGCTTCACTTTGCTTCCAACCAGTGATTATTTCTGCTGTAGGATTCATCATTTCAATACGACCATTTGCATAGGTCACAATCACTGCACAGCCCATACTGTTAATAATTGCTGCCAGCCTCTGTTTTTCTTCGTATAATATTTTTTTGCTCTGATGTTTGTACAAAGCCATTTCAATTGCAAAATGTAAATCACTTTCAATAAATGGTTTAACTATATAACTAAAAGGCTCACTTAGTTGATTTTTATGTAATGGTTTATATTCTAAACAGTCTGTTAGATACACTACAGGCACATGGAACTGATTTTGGATAATATCGGCTACGTGTACACCGTCAATTTCCCCAGCTAGGCATATATCAATTAATACTAAATGTGGAAGAGTTTCTGCTACCTTTTTTATTGCTTCTTCACCAGACTTAGTTGTTTCTGAAACAGAATAGCCTAATTTTTGTAAACTCTTTCTAATATTTGAAGCTAGGATTTTTTCATCCTCAACAACTAGGATTTTGCGGGCGAACATGGTAAAACAACCTGTTTGCTAAGGTTCAGATTTTTGTTGTCAGTGTCAACTCGATCTAAAATTCATTATCTTATCATAAACAATCTCTAACTACTCTGTCTTCTTACTTGATATAAATACTGACTAATGATTAAATAGCCTCATGTTATTAACCTGTAATAATTTCTGTGTTTGTAAAAGCTAATTATAATTAGCTTATGCAGTTAATATCATGTTATTAACATCCGTATCAAATTACCATGTAATTACTAGCAATCAAAAAGTTATTTTCAAAAAAGTAATAATTTTTCTGAATAAAATAAATATTAAGTATAGTATTTATGTAAAAATTAATCAAGAATAAATTGTGAACAAATCACAACATCCTACGTTGATCTAAGTTGAAAAAATTAATATAGTGCGTTGTATGTAACATAATAGTATCCATTTGCTAGAATACTGCTAAAAATTAAACATTATCTGCAATTAAAGAGTTTAATACCGTTTTGTCTACAAATTGTTTTTGTCTCAGTCGGGGTTGAAATTCCCGTCTGAAACTGTCTTAAATTTTGAATGGCGAGTGAAATGGTATTATTTAGAGCTATTTATCACTTCTTGATTAATCAGTAATCACAAATCCTGTGCTCTAAAAATATGCAAGTTAAATGCTCATCAGCAGATCACGGAATTTTTTAGTGTTTCGGGTATGAGCCGATGCTGGGGGCTATGGCAGAAAATATTCTCTTTGTGAGATACTTCCACACTCCACGGAAACCCCCTCTCTTTGCTAGCTTATGGATAGAAAAAACACTTTAGATATTGGACTTACTTTTAGTAAGTTCAATGCTAATTTTGCCGCCAAAGTCTGGAATAGGTGCAGCAGGTTTACTCAGAATGACTTGGACTTTTGTTACACGATCGCACTCTTGGAGAATAGAATCTGCGATCGTTGCTACCAATTTCTCCACCAAAGCAAACTTAGACGTTTTGATCAGATGTTGTATCAAGCTAATGACGCTGCGATAATCTAAAGTGTCTTCGATCGCGTCAGTCTTGGCCGCTGTGGAGATATCCAACCATAACTTCACATCCACCTCAAACCATTGTCCTAGAACCTGTTCTTCTGGCAGATAACCAGTGTAGCCATAGCCGCGAATTCCTGTTAAATGAATGCAGTCCATAAAAGTTTGAGAGCAAATTGTGCATTTTGTAGAAAGTGGAGTCAGTTTGCTTGGAGATTTTCTTTCCCACAAACTCGCGTGGCGGTGTTGGGTTCCATCTCCGCATTTGTCAAACTTTCCCAGATGGATTTTAAATTGAATTTCCCTAGACAAAATCTAAAATTTAAGATTGTTTTATAGCTATGTTTGATTTAATGCCGATCGCCTATAGGAATGTTAATCAACTTTGGGGTTATATCTTAACAGAGACACTAAAGCGGTTGGGATTGACTTGTGCCATTATTTGTCCTGGATCGCGCTCTACACCGTTAGCGATCGCTTTTGCTCAACAAGCACCTGAGATTGAAGCGATTTCCATTCTTGATGAACGTTCCGCCGCGTTTTTTGCATTGGGACAAGCTAAAGCAACCGGACGGCCTGTGGTAATTGTTTGCACCTCTGGTACAGCAGGAGCTAACTTTTATTCAGCAGTAATTGAAGCCTCATATAGTGGTGTACCACTGTTGATATTGACCACCGATAGACCACCAGAATTGCGAGATTGTCACTCTGGGCAAACTGTGGATCAATTGAGATTATATGGAAACTACCCAAATTGGCAAACAGAGTTAGCCTTACCCTCCGCCGATATGGGAATGCTAGCTTACCTGCGACAAACGGTAATTCATAGCTGGGAAAGGGCGCAAACTCCTACAAAGGGGCCAGTACATTTGAATATTCCCTTTCGCGATCCCTTAGCACCTGTTCCTGATGGAAGTGACTTGAGCTATTTGCAATCACAGTTTCACCCAGAAGACTTCTTTGCAGGAATAACAAGCAATACCCCATTCCATATTCCCAATTCCCGATTCCCTATTCCCCAAGAATGGAAGGAATGCGATCGCGGCATTATTATTGCAGGTGTTGCCCAACCGCAGCAACCAGAAGAATATTGTAGAGCGATCGCGCAACTTTCCCAAACTCTCAAATGGCCCGTGCTAGCTGAGGGACTCTCCCCAGTCAGAAATTACGCCGAACTCAACCCTTATTTGATTTCCACTTATGACCTGATTTTGCGAAATCAGCAACTAGCAAAGCAGCTAGCACCCGAAATGGTGATTCAGGTTGGTGAAATGCCTACGAGTAAAGAACTGCGTACCTGGATAGATGCAACGCAACCGCGACGCTGGGTAATTGACCCCAGCCATCAAAACCTCGACCCTTTGCACGGGAGAACGACGCATTTACGAATATCTGTAGAAGATATAAAGGTGGAGGAGGGAAATTTATCTTTATCCTCAAAATATGTGCAGCAATGGTGTGATGCGGAAGCTCAAGTCAGGTTAATTGTTGACCAGACAATGGGGAAAATAGATGAAGTCATTGAGAGTAAAGCAGCTTGGTTAATTTCTCAGATTTTACCGCCAGGAACGCCTCTGTTTATTGCCAATAGTATGCCTGTGCGGGATGTGGAATATTTCTGGAAACCGAATAATTTAGGAGTGCGATCGCACTTTAACCGGGGTGCAAATGGTATAGATGGAACATTGTCCACAGCTTTAGGAATTGCCCATCGACAGCAAAGTAGTGTGATGTTAACGGGAGATTTAGCGCTGTTGCATGATACCAATGGTTTTTTAATCCGCAATAAGTTTATCGGACATCTCACGATTGTATTAATCAACAACAATGGCGGTGGAATTTTTGAAATGTTACCCATTGCCAAATTTGATCCACCATTTGAAGAGTTTTTTGGCACTCCCCAAGATATTGATTTTGCTCAGTTGTGTGCTACTTATAATGTGCAGCATGAATTGATTAATTCTTGGGAGCAGTTACAGCAAAGATTAAACCCGCTTCCAACTAAAGGTATTCGGGTTTTGGAGGTGCAGACAAATCGGAAACTAGATGCTAAGTGGCGACAAGAGAATTTGAGAAATTTTGGCGCAGATATTGTAATTTAAGTACCTCATTATGTGTTGCTAAATAGAAGGATGAAATATAGCGATTGAGTGAAATACTTGCGGAACTTAAGTTAAAAAAACTTTGCCACAAACGTTTTGATAGCTAATGCAAATTACTAAATATTGCTTGGTAAAGAGTAAAAAATAAGAATTAGGTAAAAATTTTAAGTAAAAATGCTTAGTGCTAAATATTTAATAGTCAACTAATTTCAGTTTTATTACAGTATGCTAATTGTTAGCAAAGTATTATATTATCCAAGTCTATCTAATTTAGAAGCATTATTAATGCTACATAACCTATATGCCAATTAACAATGAGATTGATTTACATTCAATAAGTAAGTTCATACAAACAGAATCTTTAGTCAGAGAAATAAGTGAAATTATATCTAAAAAAATAGAAACATCACTTTATAATACTCAAGGAGAAGACTACTCACTTTTAATCAAGCGACTAAATGTTGTAGGTTTATCTACCCTCGATGAAATAAAAAAAGATTTAGAGAAACATAAAAATAAAATTATAAAGTTCACTGAAAAATGGATTAACGACAGCGATTATCCAAACTATGGTTTTACTTCTTATAATGTACCACTTATGTACCTTTGTTACATCAAATTAGCTTTACTGGGCAACGTGGCTGACATAGCAGATAAGCTACAATTATTTTTATTTAACATAGACAATAAAGAAAGTATAGTACTTGCACAGCGTATATTAAAAATTTATAGAGACATAAAATAGTATATATTTGGAATTACAAGCACTCTCTGAGCCTTTTGAGTTTGTAAGTCTTGAACAACTCAAAGTTTTTCTTTGTAACCACCTTTCCAAGCCCACGATCGCAATCTCAATTCCAACAACCTTCTTAAGCAATTCCACTAAATATTCGTTTTAACAGTCGCAGGAGGAGTGATCGCACTTCTTCCACTGCTTCTGATATACCCGCGTGTCTGCAAATGTTTCTTCACTTCGAGAAACTTTATTTGTAGCCATCATTATTTTACGGAGTGCGTAGGCGTAGCCCACCGCAGGTATCGCCCTTCTCCTTTGCGTGAGATTTACCCTCTTGGTTGATCTTGTAACCACCCTTCCAAATCAGTAAGAGTAGAGAAATCCAACAAAGCATCACCTAAAGCTTCCAACTGTTCCACCGATAACTCTTGAATCTGGGACAGAAGCGCATCAGGAATATTACCCACACGCCGATTTAATAGTCGTAAAACGATCGCTCTTTCTCCTTCAACCTTTCCTTCCTCTCTTCCTTCAACCTTTCCTTCTTCTCGCCCTTCTTCCTTCGCTTCCAGAATAGCCCGTGGTTCTTCCAAATTCAGTCCCAACATCGTTGCAATCTCCTCTCGACTTAGGTTAGAAAACTTGTAGACGATAATCGTCGTCACTAAATCAATTATCGCTTGCTCCGATTGTTGCCGTGCTTGCTCCAGCAAAAACCGCGCCCCTTCAACTGCTTCGGTTTCAGAAGTAACATTTGTCAGCAACATCAAACCCAATCCCAAAGGTTGTTCTCGCAAATCCCCCAACTCATCCAGATAAACCCGCCTGACTTGGCCACTTTCTAACAAAGCGCGGTGAATCGAAGAGGAAGAAGGTTCGAGACTGCGAGAAGCAAAAATTATGACTCCAAACCAGTCATCGTAACGAATCGAGTTGCGGTAGAGAAACAAAAACAATTCGCTAAAGAAGCGGTGATATAAGTCTTCGTCCTTCTGAAACTGCACTTCTGCAAAAAAGACGGTTTTGGAAACTGCATTATCGGGAGGTAAAAACACTCCATCAATCCGAAACGCGGTTTCTTTTACTTCAACTGATTCAAACTGGTAGTTTTCCGCTTCTGGGGGTGGTTCATCTACTAATTCAAATAGCAAACCGGGAAATTGCTTAAATAATTTATAGAAGATGGTGTCACGTCGCATTTTTATTCCTCAACACCCAGACAATTACCAGATTGTAAAGGCTTGAGACACGAATTTTAGCGTAGGCGTAGCCCACCGCAGGTATCGCATGTCCCTGCGTCCGCGATAAAATTCTCAAGCACAACACCGCACTCCATACCAATGCAAATTAACTGGCAAACTGCCAAAACCTACGAAGACATCCTGTATCAAAAAACCGATGGCATTGCAAAAATCACCATCAACCGTCCCCATAAACGCAATGCTTTCCGTCCTGAAACAGTCTTTGAACTGTATGACGCTTTCTGTAATGCTCGTGAAGATACTACTATTGGAGTTGTCTTATTTACTGGTTATGGCCCACACACTGATGGCAAATATGCTTTCTGTTCTGGTGGTGATCAAAGTGTGCGGGGACATGCGGGTTATGTGGATGACACTGGCATCCCTCGCTTGAATGTGTTGGACTTACAACGCCTGATTCGCTCCATGCCGAAAGTGGTAATTGCCTTAGTAGCTGGATATGCGATCGGTGGTGGACATGTCCTACACTTAATTTGTGACCTTACCATCGCTGCTGATAACGCCATTTTCGGACAGACTGGCCCCAAAGTAGGCAGTTTCGACGGTGGTTTTGGAGCCAGCTATCTCGCCCGCATCGTCGGGCAAAAAAAAGCTAGAGAAATTTGGTTTCTGTGCCGCCAATATGATGCACAACAAGCGCTAGAAATGGGCTTAATTAATTGCGTCGTCCCAGTCGAACAACTAGAAGCGGAAGGTATTCAATGGGCGCAGGAGATTTTAGAAAAAAGTCCGATCGCAATTCGATGTCTCAAAGCCGCATTCAACGCTGATTGTGACGGACAAGCTGGTTTACAAGAACTCGCTGGCAATGCCACCCTACTCTATTACATGACAGAAGAGGGGTCTGAGGGCAAACAAGCGTTTCTCGAAAAGCGGCCACCAGATTTCCGCTCTTTTCCTTGGTTACCTTAAAACTGCAAAAATCGCACCTCACTAAAGGGTGCGATTTTTGTAGATGTCAACGTTTACAGCACTAAAAATCTTAAAAACAAATCTTATCTTAAGCAAACTACAAAATCAGTTCAGTAATAATGGATGACTAAATAACCACTGCTTTATTCTTTACCTGTTCAGATACAGAGGCAGCTATTTCCTCTACAGGGGCAACAGCATTGTCTAAATCTGAGGCTAAGGAGTGAGATGATGTTAAAACTGGGGCTGCATCTGGCAAACTCCAAGCATCTTCCAAGGTTTCCCAAGAAGGTGCAAAAGGCGGGAGTGCCAAAGAGCAAGCCTTCCAAGTTGCTTGAACTGGTGCTCCCAATTGCTGGCATGTTCCGCCACGGCGACCCTCTGGCTGGTAATGACGGCAATATCTACAGGCAGATGCTAAAAATTTAATGGGTTTCATTTGGATTCATCTTTAGTGCCGTTGCCGGCTGAATTTCATCCTTATATTTTGCTTCTATATATAAAGACGGATAAAAGCCAAAAAGCCATTGTTTTCTATAGGTTTCAGCGATCCCGACGAAAAAATAAACTTTAGGATATTTTTATATTCTTGTTATATTTTTAAATAATGCTTAGAGTGGTTGCCTATAGATATTGGCTAAAACTTATTAGGGATCAAGACTAAAACCTAAGCTTTTGATTTCTCTAGCCTTTTAACTTCCTCCTTAAGGATAGCTTAAGGCAGATAATTTCAGATAAATTGTCTGCTTTTGATACCACGTTAGGCATATTTTAGCAGTGAAATACATTTTTTCTTAAGAATCAGAACTATTTTGTGTAGCAGTAACAAGTTACTTTAGGATAAATTCTGCTCAACGAATAATCGCTAAACTATTTAGCTTTTAATCTAGGTTAGGACTGATTCCCTTCAAAACTGTTTAGCCGCACAGACAGAACAGACTTCCCAACGCTGGAGTTCGCCGGGCGGGGTGGGAGATTGACACTGGGGACAAAGGGGTAAGCCATGCGATCGCGATCGCATGATCTTTGTCCAATGTCCAAAAGCAGCATTTACATCCTTAGTGGGTGTAACATCAGGGCGGCTAATCTCATCACCAAGGTAACTGGGATGCTCATGAGGCGAAATCGTTTGTTGCTGTTTTCTCTCCACCGATGGATTCTGCCAGTTAGCAGTAGAGAAGCGAATATCAACCAAAGGTGTTGGCAGGTTTTTATTCAACTTTAAAAGCAGAGACGAGCGGCCAAAAGTCAGGTTTTGCGCCCAAGCAGCACTAGAAGTTGCTACCGACAAAACATCGCGCTGAATCGATAATGGTCGAGTATTTGCGGCAACCACTGGGCCAACAACTTCTGGCCAAAACTTGAGCAGGCGTTGAAATGGTTGCTCCTGCCATTTGGCCTGCTTTTCTAGAACGCCTAAAATATCATTAATTGATTTCAACGACATCATTCAAAGTGCTGAGTGCTGAGTGAGGAGCAAGGGAAAAGAGTTTTCCCCTCTGGAAGAGCAGCACCCTGCCTGCCCCTATGCCCAGTCTATCTATTTAGATAATTTTCGCTACTATTGTCACAAATATATCTAAAGTTAATTTCAGCAGTCTACGTTTGAGGCACAGAGACAATGACTCAAAACCCCCTGAACGATTCCGGTACTCAATCATCTAAAACACCTGGGTTGAAACCAGCACTAGCAGCAGCACTAGCGAGTTTAGAGGTGCCGCTAGATCAAGAGTTAGCTCGATACCGACGCACGCGAACTGGTTTGGTGTCATCAAAACAGTCCCGTGTTGCAAGTTACATGAGCAGTCAACCCCAGCCGTTGAATGCCATCTCTACAGCATCGGGCACAACTCAGTCATCAGTAACGGAAATCAAAACCAACGTGCCGCCTGCATCTGTATCCGTGAATCATCAGGTAACCCCAGCGCCAGCTACGGCAAAAATTGACGTACCACCCGCATCTTCTGTAGCTGCGAATCCTCAAAAAAACCCAGCGTTAGCTACGGCAAAAACTGAGGAACTAAATAATTTCAATGTGCCCTCCACCTCAGATTCTGCTAAAACACAAACTCAACTTCCACCACCACCGCCCAACTTTAGTAGCAGCATCGTGCCAGCAGTTGTTAAAGATACTAAGAGCGAAAATCTCTTACAGCCAGATGACACCCCTAAGCACCCAGATGACTATTTGGAATCCAGTGAAGCACTGCTGCGAAGTCTGACAGAAGAACAACCAGAAACTAAGAAACCGAGCAGCAATTCTAGCGATAGTCTGCTATCACCTTTGGGTATCGGCTCAATGTTGCTGCTATTGGTGGCGAGTCTTACCTTGGGTTATGTAGTGTTCAATCCCAAAAGCTTGTCACAATGGAATTTAGCCAATTTGTTTAACGGTAACTCATCTTCTGCACCAGAAAATACTGAAGAAGTTGGAAGTAATATCCAACCTCAGAGCCAGCCACCAAGCACATCTATACCCAAGTATCCCAATCTAGCTGCTAAAGAGTTTCCTGAGGTGAGAGACCCTAATGATGTAGTTGGCTTAAAACCCAAAGTCCAACCAACCCTCGCAGTAGTACCTAATCCAGTCGTTCCCCAAAACCCCGCAAATCCTCAAACGGCATTGCCTGAACCCAACACAGCCCTAAAACCGACAAATCCGATCGCTTTAGCACCAGTACCGATGCTACAGCCTTTGCCTCCCCTAAATTTGCCACCCACTTCACCACTAAAAACCTCGCCCAGCCCAATCGCAACCTCACCAAAGCCGGATGCAGAAATCAAACCAGCAACAGATGGATTCTATCATGTAGTGATAGATAATAAAGACGCGGCTTTAGCCTCAGCACGGCAAGTAATTCCTGATGCTTATTTATCACCCAACAAAGAATTGGTTTATTTGGGTGCTTTTAAGACTAAAGAGCAAGTACAACAACATTTGAAATTGTTACAAACAAGGGGAATCAAGGCACGGATTCAGCAGCCATAAGTTGCAAAAATCTACGATACGATGAGATAACAGTCCTGAGCCATGAGTGCTGAGTCCTGCGTAAACAGGACATGGGTACAGGAGGACACGAGGACATTTTAATTATCCGCGTTGCCGCATTTACTACTTTCCGCGTCCTCTTGGTAAAGTCAAGAGTTTTAATACTCAGCACTAAGTTTAGTTGGGATGTGGCATCTACATAATCTGCGGTGATGAGTAATTATCAAAACTCATTACTCAGCACTGAATTTCGTGAATGGAGAGCCGACATGGAATTAATCAAGCGTATCCTGCGGGTGATTCGCGCTAATCTCAATAGTTTGATCGGCAGTGCAGAAGATCCAGAAAAGATTCTGGAGCAAACTGTCTTGGAAATGCAGGAAAATCTGGTGCGGTTGCGGCAGGGTGTAGCACAAGCGATCGCTACCCAGAAACGCACCGAACGACAAGCAGCGGCTGCCCAGTCTCAAACAGAAGAATGGTATCGCCGCGCTCAATTGGCCTTACAACAAGGCAGCGAACCTCTAGCACGGGAAGCTTTGACTAAGCGCCAAGCCTATAAAGAAACCACTACAGCCCTCTTTTCCCAGATAGAGCAGCAAAACGATATAGTAGCTAGGCTAAAAAAGGATATGCGATCGCTAGAGTTAAAAATTTCCGAGGCGAAAACAAAAAAAGATATGTATATTGCTCGCGCCCGTTCTGCCGAAGCGTCTTATCGCCTCCAAGAAATGCTCGGCGGAGCTTCTACCACCAGCAGTCTGAGCGCTTTTGAGCGCATGGAAGAAAAAGTTTCGCAAATAGAAGCCAAATCAGAAGCGATCGCTCAACTCAGCAGCGACGACTTGGAAACACAATTTACTTCTTTGGAATCTACTAATGATGTGGATGCCGAATTGGCAGCAATGAAGGTGCAGGCTTTAAACGGGGCAGAAAACATACAGCACAACAGTCTCCTCACCCAGGAGAACCAGAAGACAGAGCCGCCTCCCCAACAGCAGTTACCTAAAACTCAGGACTCTTGAAGTTCTGCTAATGACCCCACTTTGGAGATATCTTAACAATTAAGAGCTGTTAGAAGGTACTGATTCAAACTGGAAAGATTACATTGAAATAGGTAGCTATTAAAAAGTAAAAAAGCTAACTGTCCAACAAAAAGCGTAAACCACACAAGGAAAAACAAAGTTATGGGATTATTCGATCGCATTAAGCGAGTAGTTAGTTCTAACCTCAACGACCTGGTTAACAAAGCCGAAGACCCTGAAAAAATGCTAGAACAAGCCATCTTGGAAATGCAGGAAGACTTGGTTCAGTTGCGTCAGGGAGTAGCCCAGGCGATCGCCGCCCAAAAACGCAGTGAGAAACAGTACAATGATGCCCAAAATGAAATCAATAAGTGGCAACGCAATGCCCAACTGGCCCTGCAAAAAGGTGATGAGAACTTAGCGCGACAAGCTCTAGAGCGCAAAAAAACTTATACTGACACCAGTGCAGCTCTCAAAGCTAGTTTAGATACCCAAAGCACTCAAGTTGAAACCCTCAAGCGCAACTTAATCCAGCTGGAAAGCAAGATTTCTGAAGCTAAAACCAAGAAAGAAATGCTCAAAGCTCGGATCACCACTGCCAAAGCCCAAGAGCAACTTCAAGGTATGGTGCGGGGGATGAATACCAGCAGTGCAATGTCTGCCTTCGAGCGGATGGAAGAAAAAGTCTTGATGCAAGAAGCCAGGGCCCAGGCACAAGGAGAGTTAGCAGGTGCAGATTTAGAAACCCAATTTGCCCAGTTGGAAGGTGGTAGCGATGTTGATGATGAATTGGCAGCTTTAAAAGCGCAAATGCTACCACCTGCTACTCCAGTAACTCAAGCACAACTGCCACCGCAACAAGAAACCACTCCTCCTAAGTCTAATGAGGTGGTTGATGCCGAGTTGGATTCCCTACGCAAGCAATTGGATCAACTGTAAAATTGGTAGAAAACTTAATTGAGCTAGTCCCACACCTATTGGCTGTGGGATTTTACGTCATTAGTCAATAGTTAACAATCAAAATAACTATGAATTATTGACTATGGACTATTGACTACTTTGGGATAAAGTATTGTGTGTGCCAAATTTGATCGCCACCTGATGGAGACTGCAATGAGTAAGGCTGTAATCACCATAACTGATGCTGAGTTTGAAACAGAAGTGTTAAAAGCTGAACAGCCTGTGTTAGTTTACTTTTGGGCTTCCTGGTGTGGGCCTTGTCAATTGATGTCCCCCCTAATTAACTCAGCTGCTATCAAATATAGCGATCGCCTCAAAATCGTTAAAATGGAAATTGACCCCAATCCACTCACTGTTAAGCAGTACCAAGTGGAAGGTGTACCAGCCCTAAGACTATTTCAAGACCAGGAAGTTTTGATCTCCACTGAGGGAGTCATCGGCAAAGAAAAATTACTTGCTCTTTTAGATACACACTTAAATAGTAATTAGTCAAAAGTTCATAGTCCAAATGACTAAATAACTAATGACTAATGACTAATGACTAATGACTAACATGCAATTTGCAAAACGTTTACAACCCCTGCAATCAAATGTATTTGCTGATATGGACAGAGCCAAGGCAGTCGCTTTGGCTGCTGGACAACAAGTAATTGATTTGTCGTTGGGGTCTTCTGATTTACCAGCCGAGGCACATGTCATCAAGGCGATCGCCGAATCTCTTCACGATCGCAGTACCCACGGCTATCTGTTGTTTAACGGTACCCAAGGATTTCGCCAAGCCGCAGCCAACTGGTACGAACAAAAATTTGGACTCAAAGTCGATCCCCAAACTGAAGTACTACCTCTGATTGGTTCTCAAGAAGGCACTGCCCATTTACCGCTAGCAATACTCAATCCAGGAGATTTCGCTCTCTTGCTCGATCCAGGATATCCCTCCCATGCTGGGGGAGTTTATTTAGCTAGTGGTCAAATCTACCCGATGCCACTACGAGCAGAAAACGGTTTTTTACCTGTGTTTGCTGACATTCCTGCCCCAGTCTTGGCCCAGTCGCGGATGATGGTATTAAGTTATCCTCACAATCCCACTGCTGCGATCGCTCCTTTATCTTTCTTCCAAGAAGCTGTCGCGTTCTGTCAGCAACACAATCTCGCCCTAGTTCACGATTTCCCCTACGTAGATTTGGTATTTGAGCGGACTGGGGAGCAGAAAAATTCTTCTCCCAATCCAAAATCCTTAGTACCTTCAATTCTGCAAGCAGATCCAGAGAAAAGCGTCTCAATTGAGTTTTTTACCCTTTCCAAGTCCTACAATATGGGCGGCTTCCGTATTGGCTACGCCATCGGTAATGCTGAGTTAATTAAAGCCTTACGTCAAGTAAAAGCCGCTGTTGATTTTAATCAGTATCGGGGAATTTTGAATGGTGCGATCGCTGCTCTAACTGGGCCTCAAGCTGGGGTAGAATCTGCTGTCGCTACCTTCCAGCAGCGCCGTGATGCTTTTATCAGTGCTTTACACCGCATTGGCTGGAACGTTTCTACTCCCAAAGCCACAATGTACATCTGGGCAAAATTGCCTTCACCTTGGAATCAAAACTCCATAGAATTTTGTACACAGCTAGTCAAACAAACTGGTGTAGCTGCTTCCCCAGGTGCTGGCTTTGGCAAATCTGGAGAAGGGTATGTCCGTTTTGCCTTGGTGCATGAGCCACCTTTGTTAGAAACTGCTGTGGAAAGAATTGCCCAGTTCCTTCATTGAATTTCTTCTCAAACTAAACGCTAAGGATTTTTGGCGGCAAAGTCCACGAATAGAACATGCGGTAGGGGTGCACATTTGTGCGTCCTTACTAATCACCGTATTATACTGTACATCAAAATATTATATTATTTTTTATACAATACACTTTAAAGAAAATATGTAATTCAACGTATAAAAGCATCAAAATATTCTTCATTTTTTTATTGATAATCAGAAGGAACTTTACCCAATCAGGTCTCCCCGTTTCTTAAACTAGGTTTGTACGCTCAGATACCAAAGATGGCTAACAATGCAGGTCGCGTATTTAAGCAGCCGTATTGCCAAAAAGCCTGTAGTCAAGACAGCCCAAGCCTAAAAACGGCAGTAGTTTAAAACTTAACTTCCAAACTGACAGAGACTTGAAAAAATGAAGATGACTTTTCAGAAACTTGTAATTGGTGCCTCAATGGCTATTGGTGTGAGCGCTCTTGCCACTGTACCAGCACAAGCTGGAACACTCACTGGTGCTAGTATCGGTGGAACAGCAGCAAGTGATTATTCCGTCTATGATGTGTCAGGTAACAGTACTGTACTTGTGCCAAGTACCCAGACAAACGTCCAGAAAGTTCTGGATAGTAATGCTACAAATCCCACTGGAAACGTAGAGTTACGAGCCACCACTGAGCAGCCTGGTTTTGATTTCACCAAAAATACCACCTTGACGGGGCAAATTGGTGGCAAAAGTATTACTCTGAGCAGTCTGACAGCAACAGATTGGTTTAGTACTGGGTCAGGATTGAGTACAAGCTATGGAGCAAATAACTTTGCAAATACCTGGTTTAACGAATTTTATAATGCAGCTGGTCTAGCAACCAATGAATCTGCAATTAAATTGGCAATAGGACTACCAAGTTTTACTCCTAGCTCGGCTATCCGCAAGCTAGCCTTTAACGCATTTTATGGTATAAGTGGTTTCCAACGCTCCAGCGACCCTAATATCTCTTACGTTAATCAAAATGACACCACTGGCGAAATTAAAATTGGGTTAGCTGGTCACTTCAATTTAAAAGATTACTATGCTCCTCTATTAGGAGGCTTTGGTAATTTTCTCAAAAATGGATTCCAAGCCAGTGAAGTTGTTAAAGTTACCTACAATGACAAGACTGATTTCCTTTACAGCTTTTCTGCTACCAAAAGTGAGCTAACGAACAGTTTAGGATTAGGTGCTGATAAATTTTCTCATAGTGGCAACTATGAAGTTAGCATAAAAGGTGTGCCTCCCGCAGCAGTGCCAGAACCATCAATAATCCTCGGTCTGCTGGGTGTTGCTGGTGTGTTTGCTACCCAACGCAAATTTAAAAAAGCATCTATTTAAGATTACGGGTTCAAAACTACAAATAAAAAAGGGAGCTGTTAGCTCCCTTTTTTTTATGAATACTTCCTTCTAGCTATAGCAATCCATTTTGATTTTTGAACTTACTTGCCTTAGCAAGCAATAGGCAACGGGAAAGAAGGTTTTTTAAATTGTGCTGAGTTTTTTCAAAAATCAAATATGAGTCCTATATTTACAAAAACATTTACAACAAACCGTTTGTAAAGGTCTACATATCTACACCACTACCAACATATTTGTAACGCAATTTCGCAAAATGGTATGGCTTACCTTAACATCCAGATATAAACTGTTTTAGGAAAGGCAATTAGTCTACCATTCGTTATATATATGTCAGCTTAAATAACCGTCATTGCAACCGTTTGCAAAGTACTTATGCTAAGTTTTTGGGATTGCTAGCCTACGGGAATACCAAAGGCGAACGTTTTACTTCGTTACACTCGCAATCATAAATGATAAGTAATTAGCTGGGCTTGATATTACAGTACTACTTAAGTAGTTTCACCCATAAAGCTTGGACAGTTCAATTTTTAAAAGTAGTAGTTTATTTAATACTATAAATTGTAAAAAGCTCGTAAAGAAAATATTAATTTTTAATTAATATTATATTTAAGCATACTATTATTAAGTATTGAAGTGCATCTAAATTTAATTTATTAATATATTTGGCTAGATTATATAAGCCAAATTTCTATTGGTTTAACAGTTTAAATGCACTACCGTTCTAGTTTATGGTAAGAAGTGTTGGTTTTTACATAAGATAATAGATAGCAATGACAGCACGATTATTCAATATAGACCAGCCATTGCGGTCACACAAAGTTAGACGAGTTTTGCTAGTTGAAGACCATTATCTCAATAGGTTGTTACTGACTGACTATCTAAATTATTGTGGGTACGATGTCCAAAGCTTATCAGAAGGGTCTGCTTTTTTCTCGACTATAGAGAAATTTCAACCAGATTTAATGTTATTAGACTTGAAACTGCCAGATATTGATGGTTATTCACTCTTAAAACAAGTCCAGCAAAAACCTGATTTGTCAAAAATACCTATCATTGTAGTTTCAGCTTTTGCTTTTAAAGCAGATCAAGAACTAGCTCTAAGTTTGGGCGCACGCCGCTATTTTGTCAAACCTCTAAAACTCAAGGAGCTGATACTTACAATCGAAGAAGAGTTGACTTATCTTCACAGATAAACTTTTCTGTTAGGCGTTCATTTATTCAGCTTTTTGCTCTGCAATAAATTCTTCAACTTGCTCACTAATATGTTGTATAGAACTACCAACTTTTGAAATTTTATGTTGTATTTGCGCTAACAACAAAACTGCTGTTTGCAGCTCATTGAGCGTTTCAGCCATAGCTTCCCGGTACTGGGCTTCAAAGTCTTGCAAATTCATAGTTTAACTGTTGAATGAAATTATTATAATTGCTATATTTCCAATCATATTCGTAAATTTACCTTACTAAATCCGTTAAATCGCTTAATATTATAAGTTCATACAAAACCCAGGAGATTGTTTAATAACAATTTTTGTAGGATATTTATATAATCGATATTTAAAAAGAATAATTAACTTTAATAATAAAAAAATAAAAGCTTAACTCAATCAATAAAAAATAATTTCTATATAAAAATGAATTTCCAAATAAGAAATCTTTGTTGATTTTAAAATCTTAATTATAGATTCAAGAAGCCAAGTTTTTATTCTGACAGTACCAGCCGCGGACTGAGTTCACAGTTAGACACACTTTCGTCTGCTCCAAAGTTTTGATGCTTACAGCAGGACATTTAGTACGCTGTGGCAGAAGTTACCTAGCTTTATTTAAGTACTACCAGCCTTGTTAATTGAGATGGTAGCTGGATTTACGCCATGCTTGCTGTACTAGGTCGGAAACCAAGCCCCCCTGCGGGAAGCCGCAGAAACATTTATAGACTTCTCTGTGTGTGGACTAAAAGCCTGCCTACTTTATATTTACTTGATAATAACTCTGTTAAATCGGCACGAAAAAATAATTTTTCTTAAAATAGAGAAAGATTACCTAATTTTGGTTGTGACAATATCTACTCAAATTTTACCACTGGTTAAAGAGCCAGAACGACTGGAAAATCGTCTAGCCGAAATTCCACCGGAACCGGGGGTTTATTTCATGCGGGACAGGAGCGATCGCATTATATATATAGGTAAATCACGTAAGTTGCGATCGCGTGTCCGTTCCTATTTTCGAGATGGCTACAACAAGACTGAACGCATAGCTACGATGGTTAAGTTGGTGACAGAAATTGAATTCATTGTCACTGATACTGAAGCCGAAGCCCTAGCGCTAGAAGCCAATTTGATCAAGCAGCACCAACCATACTTTAACGTGCTGCTCAAAGATGATAAAAAATATCCCTATCTCTGCATCACTTGGTCAGAAGATTATCCGCGAATTTTTATTACCCGTAAACGCCAATTCGGCAAAGAAAAGGATAAATTTTACGGGCCTTATACTGATGCTGGTTTATTGCGAGAGATTGTCCGCATCTGTAAGCGGATCTTTCCACAGCGACAACGGCCTCAACCACTTTTTAAAGACCGTCCTTGCTTAAATTATGATTTAGGGCGTTGTCCGGGTGTGTGTCAACAAATGATTTCACCAGAAGAATATCGCAAAATTGTACAAAAAATAGCGATGGTCTTCCAAGGGCGAACTCAGGAACTAATTGATATTTTGACTCAACAGATGAACGCAGCAGCTGAGGCGCTGAACTTTGAGTCAGCAGCGCGAATTCGCGATCAAATTTCTGGATTAAAGTCGCTGACGGCTGACCAAAAAGTTTCCTTACCAGATGATACAGTTTCACGAGATGCGATCGCACTGGCAGCCAACGAACAACACGCCTGTATTCAAATATTCCAGATTCGCGCTGGGCAATTAGTAGGACGTTTAGCCTTTGTGGCGGATGCTCATGCAGAACCGGGAGCTATTTTACAACGAGCTTTAGAAGAACATTACCAAACTGCTGACTCAGTGGAAATACCTTTAGAAATTTTGGTACAGCATGAGTTACCAGATGGCGAGATATTGGCAGATGTCTTAACTCAACGTAAAGGCAAAAAAGTCACAATTTTGACTCCTTTGCGGCAAACTAAGGCAGAATTAATTGAGATGGTAGAGCGAAATGCCCAGTATGAATTGCAAAGAATGCAAAAATTTGGCGATCGCAATCACCAAGCAATGCAAGATTTAGCAGCCATTCTCGATTTACCAGATGTACCCCACCGCATCGAAGGTTATGACATTTCTCATATTCAAGGGTCAAATGCTGTAGCTTCACAAGTTGTATTTATCGACGGATTACCCGCCAAACAGCACTATCGCCACTACAAAATAAAAAATCCCACTGTAACGGCGGGACATTCAGATGATTTTGCTAGTCTTGCTGAAGTTATTGGGCGGCGGTTCCGCAAGTATGGAGAAGATCCTCAGTTATCACGTTTGGGTAATCCAGATTGGCCTGATTTAATCATGATCGATGGCGGTAAAGGTCAATTATCATCAGTTGTCGCCGTTTTGCAAGAGATGAATTTATTAGAAGACTTGCGAGTTGTAAGTTTAGCGAAGCAGCGAGAAGAGATTTTTTTACCGGGAGAATCTAAACCCTTGACAACTGATGCAGAACAACCAGGGGTGCAGTTGTTGCGGCGGTTGCGGGATGAAGCGCATCGATTTGCAGTGAGTTTCCATCGTCAGCAACGCAGTGATAAATTGAAGCGATCGCGTTTAGATGAAATTCCTGGCTTAGGACATCATCGACAAAAGCAGCTACTAGGGCATTTTCGCTCAGTTGATTATATTCGGCAAGCAACAACCCCACAACTCGCTGAGGTTCCAGGAATCGGGCCGCGTTTAGCTCAAGAAATTTACGATTATTTTCATCCTGCTTGAGGAGATTAGTACAACACGGCGTAAATCCAGTTACCATCTCAACAAGACTTGGGGTTTAAACAAGGGGATTTTGCCCCTTGTTTAAGGTAGGTAAACTTCTGCCATAGTTTACTAGTTCCACTCTCACAGATGATTTAATTAAGGTTGTCTGTGAGAATTTAAGCTGTATAGAAACCGTAAATTTACGGTCTTTGATAAGTGCGGTAGTTTTGATTAAATTATCTCGCCACAATTTAATCTCATAAATCTTGTTAGCGAATATTAACTAAATCTTAAGATAAATATTTTGTTACTAAATATACAGTAATTTCCTGGTTTTAATTTTTGAATACAAGAACGGCTTTTTTTGTATTCGTCTGAACTGACTATAAATAAGGCTTTCTCAAGGCATTCCTCATAGGGATCAGTAAATAACTAAGCAGCATTTAATTAAAAATTAATTTATGTATCTAAAGTAGGAGGGTAGGATCACTTAAATTAGAGGATAATAGACAGAGATATGAAAAAGTTTTCAAACCTGAAATTTTGTTTAAAATAATCAGCCAATATTAGCGCCGTTTGTTAAGTTAGGTCAAACCAAAATTTTTGCTAGTTTAACTGGCAGTTTTCTCAAATAAAAATAGTTACAACCAGGGGTTTTAAAATGCAGACAGTACAAAAAATTTACTGCCCAAATTGCGGCTGCCAAGCAGAACGTTATTATATTTCTGATAGTCAATTAACTCGGACACAATGCCCTAGTTGTGACTACTTGATGATTAGTTGCACTCGCACTGGCAAAGTGATCGAGGCTTATGCACCAGGAATTTATGCACAGCAGCGCTAGTAATTAAAAATTGGAGAAAATATTCTCTAATTTTTAATAATAAAGTTACTTATCATAAACTTTGAACACTTCAGAGGTTTTCCTTCTGTTGTCTAAGTTGTTGCTGTCGTCTCTGTTCTTGTAATCTCAATTCTTGCTGTTGTCTAATTTGTTGATCTTGTCTGAGTTGTTGCTGTTCTATTCTTAGTTGTTGCTGTCGTGTAAAATCTTGCCGTTGTCGTGTAAATTCTTCTTGTTGTAGTCTCAGTTGTTGCTGGCGTCTCAGTTCTTGTCGTTGTTGTGTAAATTCTTGCTGTTGTATTCTTAGTTGTTGTTGTAATTGTGGTTGCTGGAGGTATAGCCGTAGCCATGTTTCCTTAAATTGCTCTTGTGTTTGCTGATTTCGCTCCTCTTGTTGTCGCCTCATTCTTTGTTGAAAGGACTCAGTTTGTTGAGGATTCGCCTGAATTACTTGTGCATAGGCAGGAGAATTAATCGATAAAGCTTCGGCAAGCACAATCAATAGTAGCCATGCTTTAACCATTAATAAGCGGTTCAACATGCAGTTATTTCCTCAATTGTTATAGGTTGGGTTTAGCGATCGCTAAACCCTTAAAATGTCAACACTATTTATAATTGCCCTATACATAAATGCAGGACTTGAAATAGCTAACTAAAGTTAATGATTTTTTTGACCGTTAGGGCTTCCGGGATGCGTCCGGTGGGCTACACCAACACACTTAATATTCTCCAGTCCATAATGTTCTCTAAATATCATTGAGAATAGCTTTCTAAATCAAGCTTATATTCAGTGCATTATCTTGATTTTGCATAAAAATCTCGTTTTTTAGATATTCACCTTAATCCAATTATACATTCAAATTTTTTACATGGTTTGCCGGATTTCCATAGTCCATCTACCTGCGGTGAGTAGTTTAAAAAAAGGATTTCAGGCGGTTTTACACCATAGATAGACAGAGATCATTTCTCAGGAGGCATCTGCGTTTATCTGCGGTTCCATGTTTATTCTTAAAATTGTCTGCAAGAGGTTTAATTCTTACTTGCTCTGAGTTGTCCACAAGCCGCATCGGCTTCTAAACCACGAGAATAACGGACACTAACAGCAGTATTTTGCTGCTTGAGGACGTTGACAAATGCTTGAATGCGATCGCGGTTGGGGCGTTTGTAGTCTACTTCTTGGATGGGATTATAAGGAATCAAATTCACATGGCTTTGAAAGCCTCGCATACATTTTGAAAGTTCCAATGCATGTTCTGGTAAATCGTTGACACCAGCGAGGAGAACATATTCAAAGGTAACGCGGCGGCCAGTGATTTCTACATATTCTCGACATTCAGCCAGCAAATCTTCTAGAGGATAGGCGCGGGCGCTGGGGATGAGTTTTTCTCGCAGTGCTTGGTTGGGTGCGTGGAGACTAACAGCGAGAGTGATTTGCAAATTGTTTTGCGCGAACTGACGAATGCGATCGCGAATACCAACTGTAGAAACTGTAAGCGATCGCTGCCCAATACCGATATCTTGATTCAGGGATTTCAGGGCTGCTAGGACATTCTCAGTATTCAACAACGGTTCACCCAGTCCCATAAACACCACATTGCTAACCCGTTGCTGAAAATCTTCTTGCACAGTTAACACCTGATCGACAATTTCATGCCGTGCTAGGTTGCGCTTGTAGCCTCCCTTACCAGTAGCGCAGAAATCACACGCCATTGGGCAACCTACCTGAGTAGAAACGCAAACTGTCAAACGGGCTTTTGGGCCTTCTCCCCTTTCTGCAAAGGTGGGGATACCAACAGTTTCAATAATTTGATCATCTGCTAATCGCAAAAGATATTTGACTGTGCCATCGGGTGCCTCAGAGCGGTAATGTAAAGTTGAGCGCCCAATGGGGATTTCTGCTACTTGTGCACGCCATTGCTTGGAGAAGACAGAAATATCAGCTAGCGATCGTACTCCCTTGTCATAGATCCATTCATGCAGCTGCTTTGCTCTGTAAGTAGGTTGTCCTTGCTGCTCCACCCAAGCACTTAACTCCGTAAGAGAAGCACCGAGAAGAGGGGGAATTAATTCTGATTTTGCTGGGTTGTGTAACTCAACTTGAGATACAAAAGGCGTAGCAGACATAAAAAATCAAGAGTTGATGTAGGATCTCTATCCTACACCTGCGAGATTAACTTAGACTTGACCAAAGAAGACGGGAAATTACCCAAAGGTTGTGCCGTTCCAGCCCCACATTGCACCTTTAGCGTCTGCAAATTCTATATAAATTCGATTTTTCGGCACACCTAGAGTTTGGTTAATCTCCTGGCAAAAGTCCTGACTCATTGCTGCGGTTTGGTCTGGCTTCATGGTACCAATGCTCTTAATTTCAATGTAGCAAACTGGGTCTGTATTCCCTGCAAAGGTCATGGGAATTTCTGGCTCAAAAGCAGTCATTACATAGGATTCTGGTTTTCCCAAATGTTTCGCTAACTTGGCTGATAGGTTTAAAAGCATTGATTCAATTTCAGCTTTTTGAGGAGCCGATGCAGAAGTTTGCACTTTAATTAATGGCATAATACCGAATTGGGATTTGGGATTTTATTCACATTGTTAAGTTTATCGTTAGGTGAAGCAATGGGGAGATGTAGGGAAGCAAGGGAGAAGAGTTTTCCCTCTGCAAGAGCAGCACCCTGCCCCTTTGTCTTTTTTCAATGCCCAATGCCCCATGCCCAACATTTAGTTATGAGATGAGCGAAATAGATGACTATGTTCGGGATGGTATAAACGCGATCGCCCTTTTGCTGTCGAGAGGGCTGGACTAATTATATAAAGTGTAGTGCGAATTAGTTTTTCTTTATGAGTGCAGTCTGCCATTTCGTTTAGGGGGACAACCTTGATTTTTTCATCGGGCCATCCGATGCGAAAGCAAATGGCAATGGGGGTTTCGGCTGGGTAATGTTCGAGTAGTTTGGCTTGGGCATTTTCGACGTGACGCGCACTCAAATACAGGCAGAGGCTAGCCTGATGTGCCGCGAGAGAGGCTAATTCTTCAGTGGCGGGGACTTCTGTACGTCCGCTGATCCGGGTCAAAATTATAGTTTGGACTAAACCAGGGACAGTCAGCTCTACTTTGAGTTTGGCAGCAGCAGCTTGAAAAGCGCTGATACCTGGGATGACTTCAAAAGGAATATTTGCCTCTGCGAGGAGGTGCATTTGCTCGTGAATGGCGCTGTAGAGACTAGGATCGCCAGAATGGAGACGGACTAGAGATTTATTTTGCGATCGCACCCTATCAATCATGATCGCCAAAATCTCTTCTAAAGTCTGATTCGCAGTTCTAATAATCTCTGCATCTTTTCGGCAAAGTTCTAAAATCTGTTCGGGTACTAAAGAATCAGCAAATAAAATCACATCAGCAACAGCCAGTAGCTTCTGCGCCTTCACCGTTAATAAATCAGGATCTCCAGGGCCTGCTCCGACAATATACACAGACGGTTCTATGGCATATAGTGTTTTTTCATAACTCAGGTTTTCTGTATATTCACTTTTAGAAGAACACACGGCAATCCCTCAAAAAACTTTTTTGATATTTTCTCAGTATCTTTCCGGATTTACCCTCTTTCCCTAGTAGAGAGTAATGGTAGATGCACCCTGGTTAAGCCCTAGAGAATACTCTGGGGCATTTTTTATTTTTGGATATCGGGAATTGGGCATTGGGCATGAGTTATTATTCTTTCTTCCTCTGCTCCCCCTGCTCCCCCTGCTCCCCCTGCTTCCTCATCCCCTCATCTCCCCATCTCCCTTAGGAGTAGGAACTACATCGGGTAAAGGGCGTTTGAGTAAGTAAAGCCAAGCTAATCCAGCTAATCCAAATAAAATTCCTAAACTACTGACTACTTGTGCCATCCGTAACGGCCCCAGCATCAAGCTATCAGTGCGAAAACCTTCGATCCACAAGCGTCCTAAGCTGTAGGCTGGCCAGTAAACTAGAAACAGCGTGCCTACCTTCAAACGTGGCTTACCGGATAAAGACCGGAAAAACAATGTTATGAGCAGTGCAAACACCGCTAAATCCCATAGAGATTCGTACAGGAAGGTGGGATGAAAGTAATCAAAACTCGCATATTCTAGAGGACGATGGTCTGGTGGAATATACAGCTTCCAAGGTAAATTAGTAGGATCGCCAAAAGCTTCAGAATTAAAGAAATTGCCCCAACGCCCGATCGCTTGCCCTAAAATCAGCGAAGGCGCTACTAAATCTGCTAGTTGCCAGAAAGAAACCTGCTTAATTTTGGCAAAGATTAATGCAGCCAAAACGCCACCAAGAATTGCTCCATGAATGGCAATACCTCCTTCCCAGATAGCAAAGATTTTTCCTGGAGTTGGGGCATATTTTGACCACTCAAAAAAAACGTAATATAGCCGTGCGCCAGGAATCGCCCCAATCAATAACCAAAAGAATAAATCGCCTAACAACTCAGGATTAACATTACGACGCTTTGCCAATTCCTGGGAAAGGATAACGCCAATTAACACTGCTGTGGCAATCAATAAGCCATACCAACGGATAGTTAATGGCCCTAATTTCACCAGAATCGGTCCTGGAGAAGTAAATTGAAATGCCAAAGGCAAGGTGGAAAAATCCAGTGCCATGAAAAATTACCTAGAAAAGTTCGTTAACTACCCGCGCACTTTGCTAAGTACGGAGTTTCTTGAGTCTCGAATACTGGAACTGTACTTAAATCCTCCACAACATTGTGGGGATACAAATAGAAATCCAGCATCTATATTTAGGAGTTTATAGCGGTTCTCGTTTGCATGAAGTACGTTGTTCAACCTCACCCCCAACCCCTCTCCTTAGCAAGGAGAGGGGAGCGTTTGCTTTACTCAAATGCGGAGTGGGGTTCCGACTATATTGCACTAAAGTGAGAACCGCGATAATTCCTAACGCCTAGTTGAGCATAACTTGTGCCACTAAAACAATTGAGTTTAGCATCCTTACTCAGAGCGCAAGATGGTAGATTTGAGTAAGTTACACAAAAGAGTTTCGATATAATCACCTAAACAACTTTGATATATCTAAAATTGTGATTGCTATTTATCCTGGTAGCTTCGACCCCATCACCTTGGGACACCTTGACCTCATTCAGCGCGGTAGTCGGCTGTTTGAGCGGGTAATTGTCGCTGTACTGCGGAACCCCAACAAAATGCCACTTTTTAGCGTACAGCAACGGCTAGATCAGATCAGTCTTTCTACACAACATCTACCTAATGTAGATGTAGATAGCTTTGATGGTCTTACCGTTAACTATGCCCAAATGCGACAAGCACAAGTTTTGCTGCGGGGTTTACGGGCTGTGTCAGATTTTGAAGTGGAACTGCAAATGGCTCACACCAATAAAACTCTTTCTACCCAAATAGAAACAGTTTTTCTTGCAACCTCAAATGAGTATAGTTTTTTAAGTAGTAGTGTGGTAAAAGAGATTGCAAGGTTTGGTGGCTCTATCGATCATCTCGTTCCCCCACACATTGCCCTAGATATATACCAATGCTACAATCACAAATCTCCAATGTTGAACCCAATCTCAACGGAAGCAATCCCCCCCCTCAAGAGTATCTCAGTGGAGAGGGAAGCATAGATATTCAGCAGGAACTCAACCGTCTAGAGGAAATGGTTCTCTCTAGTCTCAGGATTCCGCTGACGGGACGCACTCTCATAGATGAAGAAAAGCTACTGGATCAGCTTGATTACATCCGGCTTGCCTTACCATCACTTTTTCAAGAAGCAGCAGCTATCCTCGACCAAAAGGACGAAATTCTCCTGGAAGCGGAAGAGTATGGGCAGCAGGTTGTTGAGGCCGCGCAAGCAAAAAGAGCGCAAATTTTAGCTGAAAGCGATATTATTCACCAAGCAGAACAAGAAGCTGAACAACTGCGGCGACAAGTGCAACAAGAGTGTGAGGCAATAATGCAAGAAACCCTCGCCGAGATAGACCGTAAGCGGTATGCTTGTCAGCAAGAGTTAGACCAAATGCGACAAACTGCGATCGCTCACGCTCAAGAAATTGAAGATGGGGCTGATGCATACGCCGATGGCATCCTGGGAAATATTGAGCAGGATCTCAAGGATATGTTGCGAATTATCACCAATGGACGACAACAATTGCAAATTGATAACCTCACACAGCGCAATTCACCTCCTGGCAAAAAAAGATAGGAGTTTTAACGAGAGATGGGGAAAAATTATAGGTTGGGTTTCGCTATTGCTTAACCCAGCAATTTTTATCAAGGAAGACTTTTGCGTTTCTATACTCGAAGCTAAATCTACCTCTGAATAGGTTTAAAATTTTAGCTTACGCCAACACCTACCCATTAACGCAATTTAATCTCTAATTACAGGGTGTAAGTAAAATCTTCTACCAGCATACCGGGAACTAAACTACCTCCAAGTTGACGACTATCATATGTACCTACTTCAGGAATGAATTCTTGAAAATCTGTCAAAGCTACTAATTTTTCTCCCCAGAAGCGATAGAGACTTTCATCAAAACGTAAGTTCTCAATGGGAGCAATAATTTCTGCGTTTTCTACCCAAAAACAAGCATAACGGGTCATACCTGTGATTCTACCAGTTTGGCGATCGCTCCAATTCAAGTAATGTAAATTCGATACATATAATCCTGTATCTAAACTCGGAAGAATCTGCTCAAATACTAAATTTCCAGTACTCACTTCTGGCGCTCGTAAAGTCTCTGAACTATTAGCACCGTTGGCAATTTTTTGATATTCCTTAGCAGTCCGAGAATTCACCAAAGTATTTACCAAATGTCCTTTTTCTATTACAGGTAACTCCGGTGCTGCTATTTCTCCTAATTCATTAAATCGCGGCACTAATCCCCGCTGAAAGTTTTCTTTCAAACTAAATCTTGGAGACAGTTGTTTTTCTTGACGCGATAAAGCAGCTAAAGCGCTATTTCCTTGCTGGATATCAGCTTCGCTTACTGCTCCCCAAGAAAGCATTAATAATAAATCTGCAACAGCAGCAGGTGCAAAATAAGTTTTGTATTGTCCCCGCGGCAATTCTTTCGCTGGGCGAGAAAGCAATTCGAGTTGCTTTTTGCCTTCGCTGATTTTGGCTATATAAGCAGATTCATCCCAGTCACTTCCTGCAAATGTACCCTTAACTGCTTGTCCAGAAGTGGAAAATAGAGAATAATCTAAGGTAAAAGAATCAGTAGCAAACCAGTGTTTTTGTCCGTTGGAATCACCATAAGCTTTAACTACCACTCCCCCTGCATATATCCCTGTAAAATCTAATTCAGCAACTAATTCTAGCAGAGTTGGTACTACTGCTTCCGCCGCTAATAAATTCCCAGAATGTATTTCTCGACTGGAATTATTTCCTGATGGCAAAACTAGATATGGATCGATGGGTAATAGAATAAGTTCGTCACGTAGTTCTTGCAAAGCGGCATATGCTAACTGCCAATCTACGTCCCAATTTCCAGTAAACGGAAACTGCCGAACACTGCTACGCTGATCTGCCATCAAAGTTAGTTCGATCCAACCATCAGCAACACAACCAGTTTGGCGCACTTTTGCATGATTAAAACGAATAAATTGACTTCTTTCACTGCTGAGTTTGACAGTGAATTGTTCACTTTTAGATTTTTTAATCAGCAGAGTTTCAATCAGTCGATTAAAGCTGACTTCTAACGCAGATAATTCCTCAATCTTCATGGATATTAAATATTAATAGGGAATAGGTAGATGGGATGACGCAATTACGAATTACGTTAGCGTAGCGGTAGCGAGTCCGCGAGCGTCATTACGAATTACGAATTATCTAAACTCCTCCACCAAAAACTTCGACATTAGCAAATACACAAACAGGTGAACCATGTCCTACCCAAATAGCCTGATTTGGTTCTCCTTTACCACAATAAGGAGTACCATACATTTGCCAGTTGTCAGCATTTCCTACTTGGATTAAGCTGTGCCAAAACTCTGGTGTTGTGGCGCGATAGTTAGGATTGCGGAGGGTTTTGGTGAGTTTACCATTTTCAATTAATTTAGCGTACTCGCAACCAAATTGAAATTTGTAGCGGCGATCGTCAATTGACCAAGAACGGTTAGATTCCATGTAAACGCCGTGTTCTATCCCGCCAATAATGTCTTCAAAGCTGGCGTTTAGAGGTTCTAAATTCAAGTTACCCATGCGATCGATCGCAGGTCGATTCCATGAGGAAGCACGGGCACAGGCAACTCCTGGTACACCTGCTCTTGCTTGACTCTCCAGACTGCCTACACCTCGCTGGAGTACACCTTCTTTAACCAAATACTCCCGCGTTGCTACAGCACCAGTATCATCAAAGCCATAGCTAGCAAATTCTCCAGGCACGGTGGGATCAAAAGTAATGTTCATCAGCGGCGAACCATATACTAGGTTGCCAAAATCACTTTTATTAACGAAGCTGCCCCCAGCATAATTACGCTCATCTCCCAAAATTCGGTCAATTTCTAGGGGATGTCCGACACTTTCATGGATTTGCAGCATCATTTGATCTGGGGCTAAAACTAAATTGGTACGGGTGCTAGGACATTCATCTGCTGTCAAGAGTTCTACTGCTTGTTCGCCAATTTGCCGCACCCGATGCCATAAGTTTTCTTGTTTTAAAAGTTCTAATCCACCTTGATAACAGTTTGCTTGAGAACCATTGTTACTGCGTTGCTGTACAACCGCCCCATCTTGGGCGGTGGCTCCATAATGAGTGCCTATAGATAGAGTTTTTTGATAGACTTCTGAGCCGTTGCTGCTAATAAACCAAGACTCCCTCTCAATGGTGCTAGCACTGGCTATAGTTTGCACAATCTTGTCGTCAACTTTCAGCGTTTGGCAAATCCGAACCAGTAAATCGTTGATTTCTCCAGGACTCAAAGCATCTAATGGCTCAAGGAATGGAGATTTATATTCACCAACCACTTTCGGGCGCTCACTTTCACGGAAGGGATGTATCCACCATTCAGTGGCCGCTAGTGCCTGTTTATAGGCTGTTTGGGCAGCAGCTTGGAGGGAAGACAGTTCCAGGGAGTTAGTTGCTGCATAACCCAGACAACCATTTACCAAAACTTCCAGCATGGCTCCTATGGTGAAGGATTTGCCATTTACCTGGGGTAAGCCGTCACGGACTGAACGAGTTGTAGAAGTCTCTTTGACGGCTCTGATACCGATCCAATCAGCAGGAATGTCGAAACTAGCGATCGCTTTTTTTAGAGTAATCCACATAAGAATTTAAAATTTAATTTCGGTGCCAGCGTGTACCATCACGGCTATCAATTAGCGTAATACCTTCTGCTTGGAGTTCGTCACGAATGCGATCGCTTTCGGCAAAATTTTTGCCTTTACGTGCTTCTTGCCTTTGCTGAATTTTCGCTTCAATTTCCGCATCGCTTAAACCACTACTCTTGTCAGTTTCAGCTTCTATCTCGGCTTTTAAGCCCAAAACTCCAGCCAATGTAACAAGAGTTTGCCATTGACGCTTTAATTCATCAGGGGAAGTTTCGGTTTTCCCTTCATGCACAATAATATTTCCTTCACGGCGCAGCTCTTTAGCTAATTCAAACAGAACTGTTAATCCACCAGGAAAATTAAAGTCGTTATTCACAGTTTCTTGAAAGCGTTCAACAGTTTCAGCGAGTAGTGGAGCAGTTTCCACTCCCCAGCCTAGTTGTTTGCCGTATTGGTAGCCGAAGAGTAAACCTTCTTTAATGGTGTGCCAACCGTTGGTTGCTGCGGCGATCGCTTCGTCGGTAAAATCAATTGGGGTACGATATTGAGCGGTCAGCACGAACAACCGCACTGCCATCGGGTCAACTCCTCGATCCAGTAATTCTCGAATAGTGATAAAGTTGCCCAAAGATTTGGACATTTTTTCACCATCTACTTTCACCATGCCGTTATGAAGCCAGTAACGCGCCAGAGGTTTTCCTGTCACAGCTTCAGATTGGGCAATTTCGTTTTCGTGATGAGGAAAAATTAAGTCAGCACCACCAGCATGAATATCTATGGTATCACCCAAGCGATCGCGCACCATTGCCGAGCATTCAATGTGCCACCCTGGACGACCTGCGCCCCAAGGTGATTCCCAAGCAGGTTCTCCCGGTTTTGCTGCCTTCCATAAAGCAAAATCAAAGGGATCTTTCTTTTTCTGATATTCTGGATCTTCTACGTTGACGCGATCGCTTTTCCCGGCTTGCATATCTTCTAACTTGCGTCCAGAAAGCTTGCCATACTCAGCAAACTGCCGCACTGCATAATACACATCGCCGTCAGCAGGGTAAGCAAAGCCCTTATTTTCCAACTCATGAATTAACCGTTGAATACCATTCATCGTATGGGTAGCACGGGGATACTCATCAGCTTCTTTGATTCCCAGCCGCGCCATATCCTCAAAATATGCTTTGATAAAGCGATCGGCTACAGCTTCCATTGATGAATGTTCAACGCAGGCTCGATTGAGAATCTTGTCATCAATATCGGTAAAATTTTGGATATATCGGACTTCATAGCCGATAAACTGGAGGTATCGGCGGATTACATCCCAAACGATGCAAGCTCTCGCATGACCCAAATGGCAGTAGTCGTACACCGTCACGCCGCAGTAATACATCTTAACCTTGCCTGGTTCGACTGTTTCAAACGGTTCTTGACGACGGGTGAGGGTATTGTAAAGGGTTAGGGTCATAACAGAGTAATGCTGAAATAAGAAGATACGTAATAATAGGGTAAAGCAGCTGGGATGACAGTCCAGCATCCCTATGCTAGTGTTTTCTGGACTATCTGCGCTACATTACTATTTTTTGACTATTTGATAACAGCGCTATGCAATCAGCAGTTACACCCGAATCTTCGGCAATGGATACGCCTAAACAAGGAATGCCAGTAACAATTATTACGGGTTTTCTAGGTAGTGGCAAGACGACTTTACTTAATCATATCCTCAACAATCAACAGGGTTTGAAAACCGCTGTTCTAGTGAATGAATTTGGCGAAATTGGCATCGATAACGAGCTAATTGTTTCCACTGGTGAGAACATGGTGGAGCTAAATAATGGTTGTATTTGCTGCACTATTAATAATGATTTGGTAGATGCAGTTTACAAAGTTTTAGAACGCCAAGAAAATCTAGATTATCTAGTAGTGGAAACAACTGGGTTGGCAGATCCGCTACCAGTCGCTCTAACATTTCTGGGTACAGAATTGCGAGATTTAACTCGTTTAGATTCGATTATTACCGTAGTAGATGCGGCAAATTACAGCCTAGATTTATTTAACTCTCAGGCAGCATACAGCCAGATTGCCTATGGTGATGTAATTGTGCTGAACAAGACTGATTTGGTTGATGAAGCCACTTTGAATGAGTTAGAAACAAAAATTAACGAAGTTAAGGAAGGAGCGAGAATTCTCCGCACCACGCGATCGCAAGTTCCACTTCCGTTAATTCTCAGTGTTGGTCTGTTTGAGTCTGATAAATATTTTGACACAGTGGTGGATGAACACGACCATCACGATCATGAACATCACGATCATCATGATGATCACGATCACTCCACATGCGGTCACGATCATCATGACCATGACCACCATGACCACCATCATTCTGACCATTTAGAAAATGATGGTTTTACTTCCATCTCTTTCCAAAGTGACAAGCCTTTTTCTATTAGGAAGTTCCAGTATTTCTTAGATAACCAGCTACCCTCAAATATCTTCCGAGCGAAGGGGATTATGTGGTTTGATGAAAGTCCGAAGCGTCATATTTTCCACCTTTGCGGCAAACGCTTCACCTTGGATGATGATGAATGGCAAGGTAAATTGAAAAACCAGCTAGTGCTGATTGGTCAAAATTTGGATCGCGAGGCTTTAATTACTCAACTCGAAAACTGCATTTGTCTACCTTCAACCTCTCGCGGTAAAGGGTTTGGCAAATAAAAGTTAGGAGGTACAGACGCGATTAATCGCGTCTGTACAAACGTTAGGAGTTAAAAGTTTATTGATTATACTCGTTCCCAGGTTCTACCTGGGAATGCATTCCCAATGGCTCCGCCATCGATTTTGAACAATGAAAATCAGAGAATAGCGTAGGCGTAGCCCGTCGTAGACATCGCTTCCTCACTCCCCTGCGTTTACGCGCGAGTGTTTCGCCAATAATTACGAATTACGAATTACGAATTAGTTAAAATGCGCGTTGTTATCCAGCGAGTTAAATCATCTCAAGTTACAGTTAATGGTGAAATTGTCGGTAAAGTTGGGCGGGGGCTAAATTTGCTCGTAGGTATAGCCAATACCGATACTGATGCTGAAATCGACTGGATGGTGCGTAAGTGCTTAGAATTACGGCTGTTTCCTGACCAAGAAGGAGACGACCGTTGGCAAAAATCTATACAAGAAATTAGTGGCGATTTGTTAGTCGTCAGTCAGTTTACCCTTTATGGTGACTGTCGCAAAGGTCGCCGTCCTTCTTTTGACCGTTCAGCTGCTCCCCAATCGGCAGAAGATTTGTATAATCGTTTTGTTATCAAGTTAAGAGCTAGCGGGTTGCAGGTAGAAACAGGTAAATTTGGTGCAATGATGCAAGTTACAATAGAAAATGATGGCCCCGTAACTTTATTACTTGAAAAAGAAGCGATTTAAGTGTGTACACTAAAAACTGAATAACAGTAGTCTCTAGACCGTGGTGTTCTAATTGATGAGAGAATATTAAATTAACCATCACAAAAGTTTAAATTCATTCATCATGGCGAAAATCCAGTTTTCTAAAGGTCTTGACGAAGAGGTAACTCCAGAGGTGCGCTTGACGCGATCGCGCACTGGCGACAGTGGTACAGCAACATTTATTTTTACGAATCCGAAGATTTTAGATCAAGGTAGCACCGAAGATATTACCGGGATGTACCTGATTGACGAAGAAGGGGAGATAATTACCCGTGAAGTTAAAGCTAAATTTATCAACGGTAAACCGGAAGCATTAGAAGCACTTTACGTGATGAAATCTGCCCAAGAATGGGAGCGCTTTATGCGCTTCATGGAGCGGTATGCTGAAGAAAACGATTTGGGACTGAGCAAAAATGAGGCATAGGGCATAAGGCATAGAGCATTGGGTCATAGGTAATTATTGTCATGCCCAATGCGCCATTCGCCATCCCCAATTATCCATGATCAAAAGTTCATGACTGACCTACAATGCCACAACCTCACCCAGACTCGTCTAAAATTACGGTAACTTGTGCTGTGGTTACTGTCAGCGATACACGCACTTTGGAAACAGACAAAAGTGGTCAGCTAATTAAGCAGTTACTCCTTGCTGCAAATCATGCTATAGGAGCCTACACGATTATCAAAGATGAACCAACACAAATTCAAGGGCAGATAGAAAATCTAGGTAAAAGCCCAAATTTGGATGCTGTAATTTTCAGTGGTGGTACAGGTATTGCACCAAGAGATACTACCTACGATGCTATTGAGAAGTTATTAGAGAAAACCTTACCGGGATTTGGTGAGTTATTTCGTTTTTTAAGTTATCAAGAAATTGGTTCGCGGGCGATCGCTTCTCGCGCTGTTGCTGGTGTTTATCAAAATAAATTAATCTTCTCGCTTCCTGGTTCTAGTAATGCTGTGCGACTGGCTATGGAAAAACTGATTTTACCCGAACTCACTCACTTGGTAAGTCAGGTTTGTAAGGAAGTGAAATAAGCAGCCTTTCAAAAAGTTACCATGATAACTTTTGTGAACTAGCTACACTGACCTGACGGTTCAGTGTCAGCCTTCTTGCTGAATCAGGTAAAACTAAGGCATGAGGCAGTGAAATCATCCTTTCTATGCTTACATTTTCAGGTTACCCAGAATTATAGTGAATCGGATGAAATATTAATATCAGGTCAACAATGGAGCCTATTTACTGGAATTGCATAATTGCTCACAGCATTACTGCATTTTCATACTTTGGCATCCCTACAGTAATAGGGGTTTTCTTTGCTAAAACTAAGGCAACTATACCTTCTAAGTTTTGGCTAGCCTTTCTCTTATCAGGTGGATTCGTACTATTTTGCGGATTTCATCACCTTCTGGCGATCTTTGAACCACATTCGGTAGTGTCGCTGTTGCACTTAGGTGTACTTGATGTAATGGCGTTTGTTTCCTTGTCTGCTTTACTCTACATGATGCCAACTGCTTATCAAATTGTAGAGGCGATCGCGAAATCTCAAGAAGATACCCGCGAACTTCAACGCAGCCAGCAGATGCAACGGCTATTCCTAGATCAGGGGCCATTTCTAGCCTATATCAAAGATGAGCAATCTAGAATGCTCTACTACAACCAGGAAATACAGTCTAGATTTTCGGTAAATCCCCAAGAATGGGTGGGAAAAACAGATAGTGAAGTTTTGACAGATCCAGAAGAGGCGCGACGGGTAATGGAAAACGATCAAGTCGTTTTGAGGACTGTACGCCCCTTAAGGCTGATTGAAGAGGTAAAGATGCCTGGTCATGATCAGCCGTGCTACTGGCTATCGTTTAAGTTTCCGTTTAACGATTACGCAACGGGCGCTTACCGTATTGGTGGGATCAGTATCGAGATTACAGAATCTATAGAAGCACAGCGATCGCTAACTGACTTAAATCGGCAGTTAGAAGAAAAAGCACTGGAATTAGAGGCAAAAAAACGAGAACTTATATATCTCTCAGATATGGCGGATATGCTTTATTCCTGCGAGTCTGAAAATGAGATGTATCAAGTGGTCGCTTTAACCTGTTCTAAGCTATTTCCTAAAATGAGTGGTTCTATCTATATAATTGCTAATTCCAAGAATTATGTTCAGATGAATAGTTTTTGGGGAGGTCAAAGAAGCAGTAAAGAAATATTTTCATTATCCGATTGTTGGGCATTGCGGAGAGGAAAATTAAACCTTTTATCGCCCCATAATAATTCAGGACTAATGTGCAGTCACTTAATACAGCCTCTTAGCGGCACACATTTGTGTGTTCCATTGTTTGGACAAGGCGAAGTAGTTGGGATCTTACACATCGATACGCTTGAAGAAATCAGTCCAGAAGCTCAACAAATTACTGAGATTATTGCTAGAACATTAGGTATTGCACTGAATAATCTATCGATCAAACAACGTCTAACCCATGATAGCTTGCGGGATGGGATGACCCAACTATTCAATCAAAGCTATATGCAAAGCATAACGGAACAGAGGCTAGCCGAAGCTGAAAGGTTGGGACAACCTCTTAGTGTTATTTTCCTTGATATTGATAACTTCAAATCCTACAACTCGCGCTATGGGCACGTAACTGCCAACATTGTTCTCCAAGGATTAGCAAAGCTGCTGTTAAAATCTATTCGCTCTTTTGACATTGCTTGCAGATGGGGTGGTGAAGAATTTGTGATTGTGATGCCTAATATGACGCTGGAAACCCTCAGAAAGCGAGTAGAACAACTCAGGATAGATATTGAACAAATGCAATTGAAGGACGGCGATCGTATTCTCGAAAGCATTACTGCTTCTTTTGGAATAGCTGTATCAGAACCAGGGATTACGGTTAAGGATTTTCTAGATCGGGCAAATCAAGCGATGCTTGAGGCAAAGCGAACAGGGAAGAATCGGGTTATGGAGTATGTAAACAACTATTATTAATTGATAATTCAAAAAACCTTAAGTGGTAAATAAGCAGCCCTTCAGTCGGTATCAAATGTCAAACTTTCCAGCATGAAATCAGAAACTCATAAATTTTCTGTATAAAAAAACAACTCCCTGAAGATGTGGGAGTTGTCATTTTGTATTCGAGCAGTTTTTTAAACGATTCAGAATGGAGCGATGCTTGCGGCGGGCTGCGCCTACGCCAAGCAGATGGCAGCCAATATAGCAGCGATGACATAGAATACTCCAACCACTTGCAATTCTGACCAGCCAGTCAGTTCTAAATGATGGTGTAAGGGTGCCATTTTGAAGAGGCGCTTGCCTTTGCCATCAGGGCCTTTGGTGGCTTTGTAATAACTTACCTGCGCCATCACTGAAAGAGTTTCTACGAAGAAGATACCACTGAGAATGAACAGAGCTACTAAGGTGTTTGTCAATAGTGCTACAGCCGCTAAAGCGCCGCCCAGTGCTAAAGAACCGGTATCTCCCATGAAAACGCGGGCTGGGTTACGATTATGGGCTAAGAAACCTAAGCACCCACCGCTTAAAGCAGCACAGAAAACCATTAACCCTGGTGCTGTAGGTGCGACTAAAGCACCTAATGCCAAAAGTGCGATCGCTACTGTTCCTGCTGCCAAGCCATCAATACCATCTGTTAAATTAGTCGCATTACTTTCTGCAACTAACACAAAACCTGCTAAAGGCCAAAATAGGAATCCTAAGGGTAGTGTGAAGCTCACCCAAGGCAAAGCAATATTTGTAATATTAGAAGGTTGATTAAACATCAGCCATAGACAAAACACAGCCGCAAAGCTTACCTGCAAAGCCAGTTTTGTTCGGGGAGATATACCTTTATTTGATTTCCGGCGCAGAATTTGCCAATCGTCGAGCCAGCCAATCAATCCATAACTGATTGTCAAAGCCGAAACTGCAAGTACGTCTGTAGCAAAGTTAGACAATATGCAAGCAATTATCACACCTACAGGTATAAAAAATATACCGCCCATTGTTGGGGTGCCTGCCTTTTTTAGATGGGCTTGGGGCCCATCTTCGCGAATTATTTGTCCAGTTTTGAGTGCTTGGAGTAGGGGTATTACCCAATAGCCCACGACACCTGAACCCAGCGCACATAAAAGTAGTGGCAGGGTTAACGACATACTTTGCCAGGGTAGCCTATTGGCCATCGAATCTAAGAAAAATGCTGTTGTACCTAGTCCTACGGCTAATAAAGAGGCTAGAACGATTCCAGAAATGTTTAATCCTTGCTCAGGAGATAATTTAGCGTCCACAGAAGTTTCCCTTCACTCCACACTTATAAAACTGAATACCAGGAACTAGGGATACTACCAAGTCCCTAGCCTGAAAAGGCTAATCCTCGGCGATTCCTATATCGTCATCATCATCCAGGTCGTAGCCAATTCCATCTTCTACACCCATTAGGGAGTCTATTTCTTCTTCGTCATCTTGAAAATCCGGTTCGTGAACGTCACGCGCGATGATCCTACCGTTGGTTTGCAACCAGTCCAATAAAGAGGACTCTTGCTTTAAGGGGATGACATCAGCTCGCTGATTACGGGGTACTTCACGTAATGGAGAGTTCAACATATCGAGGAGGACAAGAAAAGGTTTACGTAAGTTGACATTTAGAGTCTATCACTTGACACGGATTAATTTAGTTATCCTTTCAACCCTTTAGTTGATAAATCCGCATTCAGATAGAAATTTTTTATTTAATAGGCATATCGCTTAGGTCAAGCGATTATTAGTAATTTTTATGGCACTACACATAGGTCATGAATATCTTGTTTATGCTGATGGAAAGGACTGATTTTTGAGGTGACAGGCGATGATGGGAAAAGCGGCTCTAATAGATGCGATCGCTGGTACAAATCGCGGTCTACTGGCGACCCAAGCACAGAAACAGGCTATCTTAGCAGCGATCGCCAATTTAGAAGATTTTAATCCTACACCCCGTCCGGTAGAAGCTAACAATTTGCTAGATGGCAATTGGCGATTACTATACACCACTAGCAAGGCTCTTTTAAACTTAGATCGTTTACCTTTGTGCAAACTGGGTCAAATCTATCAGTGTATCCGGGTAGATACTGCCAGTGTTTACAACATAGCTGAGATTTATGGCCTACCTTTTTTGGAAGGATTAGTCAGCGTTGCTGCAAAATTTGAGCCAGTTTCAGGTCAGCGTGTCCAAGTGAAATTTGAGCGTTCTATTATCGGCTTACAACGTTTAATAGAATACAATTCTCCGGTAACTTTTATCCAACAAATTGAAGCAGGTAGAAAATTTCCGGGGATTGATTTTGCAATCAAGAGTGATAAACAGCAAGGCTGGTTAGATATCACCTATATAGATAACGATCTGCGGATCGGCAGAGGTAACGAGGGGAGCGTGTTTGTACTGAGTAAAACATAAGTTTATGCAAAAATACTGTTTGCGAACGAAGGTAAGCTATAACGTGTACCTTGTCAAGTAGGGTCTAATACCATTTTAAATTTGGGATGTGGTAGGGAGTGGGGATGGGGGACAAGGGGACAAGGGGGACAAGGGAGAATTATTAAACAAGTTTCTTCCTTGTCTCCCCCCTCTTCCTTGTCTTCCTTGTCTTTTCCCAATGCCCAATGCCCCATACCTAATTCAGACAAATAACTTAACAAAGACTCTTGCAGCGACCTTCAGGTTGTAGAGTGAAATCAATTAGCCCTCTAGATTGGCGATTGATAACTAAAAGGGAAAATAATCATGGTTCAACGTGGTTCTAAAGTACGTATTCTCCGCCCTGAATCCTACTGGTTTCAGGATCTAGGAACTGTGGCTTCCATTGACCAAAGCGGCATCAAATACCCTGTAATTGTCCGCTTTGAAAAGGTCAATTACTCTGGTATCAATACCAACAACTTTGCTCAGGATGAATTAGTAGAGGTAGAAGCACCAAAGGCTAAACCACCTAAAAAATAGCAGCAAAGCTACAAGGGGGTTGTTTGATGCGATGATGAAGGGTATTCTTAAGTCTGAAGTATGAAGTCTGAAAATTTCAGTTCATTCATCTTTGATCCAAGCCTACCCTAATCTATGAGAAGCTGCCCTGCGGGTATTTACGGTTTCTCTTGGGTAGTAATACGATCCACCTACGGATGTATAAGTACTACTTCATCTCTTCTTTCTTGAACCCTCAAATACATCAAAATTGCCTGCTTAATCTGCTTGAATGCCTGAACTGCCTGAAGTTGAAACAGTCCGCAGGGGTCTAAATCAATTGACCCTCAACCAAGAAATCACGGGTGGAGATGTGTTGCTCGATCGCACCATCGCCTACCCGTTTTCTGTCGGTGAGTTTGTTGATGGAATTAAAAAGAATGCGTACCCCGGAGGGGTTGGCGCAGCCATCGCTACTTGGCATCGTCGTGGTAAATATCTCCTCGCAGAATTCTCCTCCTCTTCCACAGGTTGGCTAGGGGTTCATCTGCGAATGACCGGTCAATTACTGTGGCTGCATCGAGATGAACCATTACATAAGCACACGCGGGTTAGATTATTCTTTGGGGAACACCAGGAATTGCGTTTTGTTGATCAGCGTACCTTCGGTAAAATGTGGTGGGTTCCACCTGGTGTTGCTGTAGAAAGTATTATGACTGGTTTAGCAAAACTTGCAGCAGACCCATTTTCGCCCGAATTCACTGTCGAGTATCTAGCAAGCAAACTTCAAAACCGCCGTCGTCCGATTAAGACTGCGCTACTGGATCAATCGGTGGTGGCGGGATTAGGTAACATTTATGCTGATGAGGCATTGTTTAAGAGTGGAATTTTACCTGAAACTTTGTGTATAGATTTACAGCTAAAGCAAATTGAGCGTTTGCGAACAGCCATAATTCAAGTGTTAGAAACCAGCATTGAGGCTGGTGGTACGACTTTTAGTAATTTTTTAAGTGTTAAGGGTGTCAACGGCAACTATGGTGGTGTTGCTTGGGTTTATAACCGCGCTGGAGAACCCTGTCGAGTTTGTGGTACAACAATTCAACGGATTAGGTTAGCTGGGCGATCTAGTCACTTTTGCCCCCAGTGTCAAACGCTACGGGGGGTTAGGAGTTAGAGGCACGATTAATCGCGTCTGTACAAGAGTTAGGAGTTTTTACCTCGGAAGTCTCTTAAAATGCGGATAAGTCTAATCTAGAAATTTGAGAGGGGAATTCATGGCAGTCAAAAAAGGAGATATGGTTCGCGCTGTCCGCGAGAAACTGGAAAACAGTCTGGAAGCAAAAGCCAGTGATGCTCGCTTTCCTTCCTATTTGTTTGACAGCAAGGGCGAAATTGTAGATCTCAAAGGTGATTACGCCCTTGTTAAGTTCGGGAAAGTGCCAACGCCAAACGTTTGGTTACGTGTGGATCAACTCGAAGAATTTAAATAATATAGCCGTTCTCGTTTACGTGAAGTACACCCATAGGGGCACGGCAGTGCCGTGCCCCTACACCTGGTGATGTAATGTTGTACCGCATCTGAATGGGAACCGCTATAAGCTCATCCCACCCCTAAAAGGGGATGGGACTTCACTTTAACTGTTAACAGTCAACCGTCAACTGAATTCTTGTTGATAAAAATTGTACTTTAATAATTATGTCTTCTTCCCTTAACTCCCCAATTGTGTGTAATTTACCCCGTGTAACCATCGTGGGTGCGGGTAGGGTTGGTAGTACTTTAGCTCAACGCATTGCAGAGAAAAATCTAGCAGATGTAGTTTTACTAGATATTATCGCGGGAATGCCCCAAGGTTTGGCGCTGGATTTGATGGAAGCCAGGGGAATTGAAATACATAATCGCCAAATTATCGGCACAAATAATTATGCTGATACATCTGGTTCCCAAATCGTGGTGATTACCGCAGGACTTCCCCGCAAACCAGGGATGAGTCGGGATGACTTGCTAAAAACCAATGCCAAGATTGTGGTGGAAGCGGCAAAAAATGCGATCGCTCATTCTCCCAATGCTATTTTTATTGTCGTCACTAATCCGTTGGATGTGATGACTTATTTAGCTTGGCAAGCAACTGGTTTACCACGCGATCGCATTATGGGTATGGCTGGCGTATTAGATTCCGCCCGTTTTGAAACCTTCATTGCCCTAGAATTGGGAGTTTTGCCCGCGGATGTGAAAGCGATGGTATTGGGTAGCCACGGCGATTTAATGGTGCCCTTGTCTCGTTATGCTACCGTTAACGGCATTCCCATCACTGAATTGCTGGATGCAGCCACAATTGAACGTTTGGTAGAAAGAACTCGCAACGGTGGCGCAGAAATTGTGGAATTGATGCAGACGGGTGGTGCTTTTTTTGCTCCGGCATCGGCTACTAGTGTAATGGTAGAATCGATTTTGCTAAATCAGTCGCGGTTGTTGCCTGTGGCGGCGTATCTGCAAGGTGAATACGGTTTAGAAGATGTTGTGATTGGTGTTCCCTGTCGGTTGGGATGCGGTGGAATTGAAAGTGTTTTGGAATTAAATCTCACTGATGGCGAAAGAGAGGGTTTGCATACTTCGGCTCAATCTGTGCGTAAAAGTATTGAGCGATCGCAGGAAATTTTGGGTAACAATGGGTGATTAAATAATTCGTAATTCGTAATTCGTAATTCGTAATTCGTAATGTTTAATAAAGAAACCTCTCCCTGGTTTTACATAGTAAAACTGTCCCTCTCCGAGCCGGAGAGGGAAAGGGTTTAACTTTAGCTAGTAGAGAAGGGGGCTGGGGGGTTAGGTTTGGCGTTAACGGCGGTAATCCTGATCTGCGGGGTCGCCGTAGGGGTCTTCACTAGCTGGACGGACGTTACCAAACTCCCCTTGGTCTGCGGGGTCGCCGTAAGGGTCTTCACTAGCTGGGCGAACGTTGCCGTAAGAGGCGATATCTGCGGGGTCGCCGTAGGGGTCTTCACTAGCTGGGCTGATGTTGCCATAAGATGCCGGGTCTGCGGGATCACCGTAGGGGTCTTCGCTGGCTGGACGTACATTGCGATCGCGGTATTCGTTATCTTCAGCTTGATCGCCGTTCCCTCCAAAGAAGAGATCCTTCGCCTTTCGCAAAAAGAAATTTACCATGATCTATCTCCTGTTTTAAGTTCGTGTCTCCCACGTGCGCGATCGGCGTTATCCTTCGGGAAACCCGCTTTATATTTACACACGCTTCGCTATCTAGAGTGCTGGAGCTGCGGATGAAGTTATCCCAGTTAGATCGCGACCTGAAGAACTCCTGTTATAGCCTTGGAATTCCCGATACTTTTGCGCTTCAGATTCCGGTACTCGAATTCCTTCTGGTGGTGGAGTAACCCAGTGAGCACGATGTTCAGCATCACGGTAATATACACGCCCGTTCTTGGAAAGATAGTACTTACCTTGCGCTCCTTCTTGTGGAGCATTCTTATGCTGGTTGTAGAGGTAATAAAGTGCCGCAGCTCCCGCCAAAATAGCCACTTTTTGTCCTGTACCCATTCCCTTCTTAACTTCGGGTTGGTTTGTGGTGCGATCGCTCACTGTTCTACTAACGGTATCATCAACAGGTGGTGGCGTAGCAGTTTTAGAACCACCTCCGCAGCTACTCAGCAGAGGAACCATAAGCAATGCGGAAAGCAGCACTGCAAATAGACGCGAAACTATTTTACGTTCTTTATATATTGTGTTCATCGGATTTCGTCATCACCTGTATTTACTAAAAGCCTTGCTGTTGCAAATACAAAGTTGGAATTCCTGTTATTTCACCTGGAATTGAAAGAACATCTACCACTTAATTTACAACTGCATAGCTACAGCGTTTCACTGTTATGATGATCGATTTTCTCAAGTATTCCATCCCGCCTTTGAGAGAAACTGCATTCATCCTAAGGAAATAACTTGTTGATTTTTGATTAATCAATTTAGCTGAAACGCGGAAATATTCAGCAATTTCTCGGTTATTTTTTTGGTGTAAATAAATTAAAAAGATACAGCTACTATGATGATCTTTGCCAAAGAATACACACAAATATGACATCAAAAAATACACCCCAAACTAGAACTCGTCTCCTTTTGGCTTTGTGGGATTTGGGAGGAACGCAGCAGGAAGTTAAGAAGGGTCAACTCACTAAGCGGATTGTATCCAAAAGCCAGAAGGTAGCAGATTATCAGGGTTCATTTGAAGAATTACAGAGTCAGGGTGCGATCGCAATCTCCAAAAAGGGATATTCTCTGACATCTCCCAAGGGTTTAGAGATACTGGGTGAGGGTTTGAGAAGTGGCGAGTTTAAGTTTGAAGGGACAATTGTCGGTACTTGGGCGGCGAATGCGTTGGTGAAGTGGATTAGTCAGATAGATGTTGCGGTAACTGGTGCAGATGTACCAGTTAATGGGAAGAGTGCGTTAGCCGAGCTTTCCAAAGGAATCGCATCTTACGACGAGTTTAAATCTGTGGCGTTGGAAGTCTACAACAAGTTGAACCAAAACTACAACCTAGATGATCTTGTCCCAATTTATCGTATCAGGAGAGAAATAGGCGATCGCGTTAGTCGTGAAGATTTCAACACATGGCTGCTAGAAATTCAGGAGAAAGACATTTTGCAACTTCAGGGTGGAAGCATAGAAGATAGCGCCCCTGACAAGATTGAAGATTCCATTACTACTAAAGTCAGTGGATTACGCTGTTATGCTAAACGCCTCAATTTTTAAACTAAGTTACTCGGTTTTTTCCCCTTTTATTTCTTAGTAGTTATTTTCAGTAGATGCACAATCATGACTAATTCTTTCTCTTCATACTCAGACATCAACAAAGCTATTACAACTCATAACCCATTTGATAGATCATTAGTAGTCAGAAATTATGATATCTGGAACAAAACTTTTCCTGATGTTCCTTCCATAAATGCTCATGCATCAGATGCTGTTTTTCAGGCAATTGAGCAAATTAGTACAGGAAAACGTTCAGTTATTGGTATAACTATTAAAGCTGAAAAAGGATTAGGTAAAAGTCACTTAATGAGTCGGATTCGTCACCATATTCAGGATGCAGGTGATAGCTTTTTTGTCTATATGAGCGAAGTTGATTATGGTGACTTAAACAAAATACATTCTAAATTTCTAAACACATTGTCATCTAGTCTAAAACAGACTGGTAATCAAAATGTGATGCAATGGCAAGAGATGGCAACTACTTTAGTTAATGAGGTATACAAGTCAAGCTACACTCCTCAAGAGTTAATGAAGCGATTTCCTGGGGTTTTAGCTCAACATCCCAAAATCGTTGATGCCTTGACTGCTAAAGTACTGAAACGTAAGTCAAATATTGAAAATCCTTATTTGATTCAGGCTATCCTATGGACACTTTCCTTAGATAAAGTGTCATTTGCAATTAATTGGCTTGCTGGCAGAGACTTAGCACAGTCACAAGCTGACTCTATGGGATTACCAAATACTAGTCAAGATGATAAAGAAGCTGAAGCATTCCAAACAATATGCCAAATTCTAGACTTAATTGGTGATTACAGGACAATAGTAATCTGCTTTGATGAGTTAGAAAGCCTCAATTGTAATGAGCAGGGTTTTACAAGAGCGCAGGTTATTGCTCTGTTTGCAAAAGATATATATAGCAAAATTAAACGTGGAGTCTTAATTCTAGCTATGTTCGATGAAACTTGGACGCAACAAGTTAAAGTTGTACCACAAGCAGATTCAGTTATTGACAGAATTGGTGAAAAGAAATTTGATTTGAGGCATCTTAATAGTGATGATGTAGTAACTCTTGTCTCCCACTGGCTGAAAGAGTTTTATGATACAAACAATTTAACTCCACCTCATCCTGTCTATCCTTTTGATGAAAATAATTTAAGAGAGCTTGGTAAAGAAAAACCAATAATTAGAAAGGTTTTACAGTGGTGTACAAATAATTGGAATTTGCCTGGTGGCTCACCGACACCAGTAGATCAACTACATAAAATTGAAAAAGCTTTTAATAAAGAACTTGCAGCACTTGATAACACAATAGACAATTACTTTGAAGACAGTAGTACCATAGCTAAATCTATAAGTTTTTGTTTATCAACTCTGAAAGGCGAAACTGTAGAGAGAGTAAAAATTGATGAAGTTGAAGAAGTTATAGTCAAAAATGTAGATAAAGGCTACCTCAACTTTAGAATTATTGGTAAGGAAGATGGAAGAGTTGTCAAAATAGTTGTTGCAGTTGTACAAGAATCTAGCAATAAATTTGTGAGTGCTGCCTTGAGAAGATTAATAGATTATAAAAAATTTGATATGACTCGTGGTTGCTTAGTTCGTGCCAAAGATGTGAAACCTAATACAAAAGGAAAAGAATATTTAGATGAACTACTTTATAAAAATTTAGGAGGAGAATTTGTAAAACTTAGTATTGAAGATATTAAGCCTCTTTTAGCTATTTTATTTGTTAAACAAGCTTGCAAAGATTATGAAGTTAGTGAAGAGGAAATTTCTATGTTTATAGTTCAACACAAAATTGCAGTCGGAAACTACTTAATACGTGAAATTTTAAGTGACCCATCTGGTCAAATACCTAGTGGCTTAATAAATGAAGAATGTGTTGTTGAAACTCAGCCTATACAAAATCAAAATGTAACGAAAGAGCTAGACGCTATGCTTGATAATTTAATTGTTAAACTTGGTTTATGAGTGATCTAATTTTGCTCAATACTGCCTTATGTCTACCTTCTCCCGACGTTGAAGGTTTGCTACAGGGTCGAATAATTATAGCTCTACCCCGGACATTTATTCATCCGGGGCGTTCCTTTGCTCTCTATCCGTCTGAAAACTCAACCAATGTGTTACCCAATGAACAATACTACAAATCAAATTTTTTGACGGTTACACAGAAAGCTATTACTCAAATAAGTTCTGAAACAGTCTGGATTCAATCTTGGGGTAAGTGTGAACTGTGCCAAATATTAAATAACTCAGAATCGTTAAAATCTTTGTCACAATTAAATATTTGGACAACAAAAGGATTACAAGAGATTTTGCTGCAAAGGAAGCATATCTTTCTTGCTTATTTGCGTGTCTATTTATTGTCTCAGCCAATTGAAATACCTGTAAATCCACAAAGCCAGTTTATAGGTTTACCTGATCCGTTGAAGGTATCTTTTGATTTACCAGTATTAAACGATCGCACCTTTGCTCAACGCAAACTCCAATTAGAAAAGCTAGAACCACCGCTCCATCCTGAATTGGAAGAATTGCAGAGTGCGATCGCATCCCTAACCATTAGCCAACCAGCAGCGAAACAATTAGACGACGATATCAAATCATTTTTAGGCTGGAGTAGTGAAAAGCTCATTAAGCAACCCAATACAGATTTCGCTTGGATAAATGATATTGCAAAATTGGGCGATCGCAGCATCGAAAAAGATGAGGGTAAAAGCAACTACCAAGCTGGTACAGACTTTGAAGATATCGCACGCCGAAGCCTTGATTTTTTAGGATTCAAAGTTGAAGAAAACTACAAAGGTGGTGCAGGTGGCTTAGACTTATTTTGCTCACAACCTTATCCTCTTGTTTGCGAATGTAAAGCAGGTAAAAGCATTCCAGATCGTGCAGTAGAAGAATTAGATAGGATTGGCAAAAGGCATCTAAAAGAAAATTATCTTCAAGCTGTAAGGTTGATTATTGGCCCAGGTAAACCGACTAAAAATTTAAAAGAATCTGCTGAAGTATCTAAAATCAGTATTATAAATGTAATGACTCTACAAAAGCTTGTTGAACTCAAAGCAAAATATCCAGGTGCTATTAATTTAGTCGAATTAAAACAATATCTAGAACCTGGGCAGATTGACTATAAAATCGGTGAATATATTGATAAAGCAGAGAGAGAGATTAAATTGCGATCGCAGATTATCACAGTAGTCAAAGAACTCTCTGAACAAGATAATGAAAGTTCAAAAGCTACACATCAGAGCTTCACCGTTACAGAGATTCGTGCTCATTACAATGTCACTCATAACCCTAAGTTAACTGATGAAGCAGTTCACGATTTACTGATAGAACTTTCCTCACCGTTAACAGGTTATTTAGGACGAGTAAAAAGTAGTGATTGGAAGAGCGATCGCTTTTACTTTCTCCGCGATTTACCCATTAACCAAAAATAGCAAAATATATCTCTTTTCTTACCTCTGTGTTCTCTGCGTCTTTGCAGTTCGTTTAAAAACAACTGAAGTGCGTAGGCGGTTCTGGAAAGATTCTACCTCGACGTGCAGGTTGTTTTGCAGTTGATTCAGTCATAGCATTAATCCTACTTATTGATGCTGCCTTAACTTTATTTTATGGGAAGCAATAGCGATCGCACACCCGGCCGAAGGTATCGCTATCTACCTATTTTTCTCAGTATATTTTATTTATAGTGACAAACTTTACAGAAGTTTTATACTTAGCTACTGTGTAACTTCATTTACATATTATAGTAAATTTTGTACTGTCGAAGAAACACATTATACTTACTACACTGGTATTCATTAAAAACAAACCTCTACCAAGCTTAAAGCTTAGGCGAGATGACCCATGTATTATCAAATTTGGAATTTCTTTCTTAAAGAAGATAAATACATTTACTGGAAAGACAAAATAAAAGTTAACAAAAGTTTTGACAAAGTTACATGGCAAAAGATTATTGATTTTTTGTCACTAGTAGAGCAAACTTTCCTGTTAAAAAGTCAACTAGCAGAAACCGATAGTCTTGAGCCGTTTCTCAAGTTAGCAACAGAAAATGGTTACAGCTTAACCGCAGAAGAACTTGCCTGGTTTCTAATTACGAGAAGACAGATTTGGGATCTTTTTGATTTTGCACAAAAAACGCCATATCTCAAAGAAGAATTGCTAATAGCTAAAGATCCACAGCAGTTTGTAAACATAGCTGCCGAGAATGGCTATTATTTTTCTGTAGAAGAGTTAGCTTGGCTGTTAATTGAAATCAAATCATCGCCAAAACTAACATCTATCAACAATAGTGTTGGGGAGATTCTCACAGGTTCAAACTACGGCAGAATTGAAATAGGATACTGGATTTGGCTGGCAGAAGATTGGGGAATTGTGCCACCATTCTGTCATCGAGATAAGCCACACAATTTATTATCTGAAAATACCAACAATCCTTTTTTACTTGATCGCTGTTTCTTACCCAAAAGCTATTTTAATCAACGCCTCATGATTCATAAAACATAATTATTACCCCAGGTATAAATACAATTTTTGGTAATAACGCAGATGTTGTATTGTGATTATTGTATTTAGTTCAGAGCGTAGTTATGGGCTTTAGAGGTTGTTTGAAAAATGTTTTGCTGTGACTTTAGGCACTTTTAGATCCCCCCTACCTTAAAAAGGCTACGGTGTACACACAAGTAGAAGTAAACTACTAGGGGAAGAGATTTGAGGGGGCAGAGAGAGTGGAAAATCCAATAAGAATTCATGCTCAACTGTGGTGCAAAAAAGCATTTGGCGACCCAAGGT
>NZ_JACJTD010000047.1 GCF_014698505.1 Nostoc foliaceum FACHB-393
AGTTAATTTTTATGTCTCTAAACTATCACTAACTATCTCAAAGCCTTATGCCTCCGTTTTTACGAAGATATCAAAGTTTTGCCCCAAAGCTTTGAACAGTCTGGCTTTGGAGTTTTCGGACAAGTCTTTTGCAACCGACCAAACCTAAGCGAGCTAAAGCAAAATCGTCCACGTCTAAGAAATCCGCCTCAACTAGTACTAAGCGCCAGTCCACTAAGCCACGCAAGATAACTGGAAAGTACCAAGAAAATTATAGTTAACCCGTCCTTAGCTAAAACCCGCATTTCTCACAAGCTTGAGGGAAGGGACAGAGGGGCAAAGTGCAAAGAACAAGGCACATTGAACTCTCCTCTGCTCCCACTAGTGAACCGGCACTTGCACAGGCTTTGAGCATCGGTTATAAATCCGGGTCAAACGGCTACGCCAAAGCGAAAGTGATGTATTCATATAATAGATATGGTCAGCCTTATAGCCACGCAAGGAACTCTGTTTGACCTAGAAACAGTTCTGGATTATGGGCAATCAATCCTCAACGTTGCTCAAGAACTCACCAAATCACTGATTGAGCAACGGACTATCTCCACCAGGACAATCCAAGCCCAGATGAATCGCTATTTTCTAGGCACTGCTGCGTCCGGTGCGTGGCAGTGGAAAGACGCTTACGAAGCTGTGGAAGTGGCGCAAATCTTATATCTGCGTCATCTGGGAATTAAGATTTTATCACAACAACCTCAAGTGGTTGTGCAACAATTAGAAGAATTAACAGCCCTCTGCCCAACGCAAACACGGCGCAGTGAAGAATCAGTACAGCTTCAGCAATTCTCGACACCTCTGCCGCTTGCTTATCTGGTAGCCAAAGCAGGATTTATACAAGCTACTGATTTGATTCTGGAGCCAAGTGCCGGAACTGGTCTATTGGCACAAATGGCTAAACTGCACAGTGCAAGTCTGATGCTCAACGAGCTTGCACCCGATAGATCGAAGATTCTGCGGCGATTATTCCCTGGCACTCCACTATTCTCAGTAAACGCGGAACAGATTAACGACTATCTGGTTGGCAAGACTCAGCCCTCAGTTGTGCTGATGAATCCACCTTTCTCTGCATCTCTCAAAATCAACAGTCGCAACCCCGACGCAACTAAGAGCCACATCAACTCAGCATTGCAAAGGCTAGCTGACGGCGGACGACTGGTAACAATCACAGCCAACTGGTTTTCTCCAGCTAACCCAAGCTGGCGAGAGACTTTCCTTAAGTGGCAGGAGAAGGCACGAGTTTTAATGTCAGTCGGGGTTAACGGCAAGGTGTACTCAAAGCATGGTACACAAGTCGACACTCGGATTACAGTGATCGACAAAGTTCCGGCTGACTCCAGCGAAATCCCTTGCATTACTGAAACTTTGGATCTGCCTGAAATACTGGCACTGATTCAGCAATTGCCTGGGCGTTCGTCTTTGACGTTGCCGCAGGCATCGCAATGCAATGCTGCAACTATTAAAGCTGCTGTCGTTGCAGCGAAGGTTCTTAAACTGCCAACGAAGCGTACAGCGATCGCTTTACCAGAACCCTCCGCAGAAATTTCAGATGTGGTTGTTCTGGAGTATGAGGTTATCGAATGGTCTGTTACTGAAGGACTCAAAGATACTTTATACGAAACCTATCGCCCACAGCGAATCCGAATCAAGGACGCTTTGCCTCATCCCTCGCTGCTTTGCGAAAGTGCAGCCCTAGCACTTGTCTCGCCACCAGCACCAAATTACAAACCGCATCTTCCTAGCAACATTATCACACAAGGCTTGTTGTCAGAGGCACAACTTGAAAGCGTTATTTACGCAGGTCAGGCGCACTGTGAATTTCTATCTGGGTCTTATATTGTAGATGATTCATGGGATAATGTGACTGTAGCAGCAAATAGCTCAGAAAATGCTGTAAAATTTCGTCGTGGCTGGTTCTTAGGCGATGGGACGGGTGCAGGGAAAGGAAGACAGTGTGCGGGAATCATCCTCGACAACTGTTGTCAGGGGCGGCAAAAAGCAATCTGGGTATCCAAAAGTTCTGCCTTAATTGAAGATGCCCGTAGAGACTGGTGTGCGCTCGGAGGTAGTGAAAAAGATATCATCGACCTGAGCAACATTAAACTTAGCGACCCAATCCCGTTCACCCAAGGCATCCTATTCTGCACCTACTCAACTCTACGATCCCAAAAGAATGGTAAAAGTCGGCTTAAGCAAATCGTTGAATGGGCAGGTAAGGATTTTGAGGGTACTATCTCCTTTGACGAGTGCCACAGCATGGGCAATGCAATGGCACAAGAGGGCAAACTTGGTATGGTTGCAGCATCCCAGCAAGGTATTGTTGGGCTGCGGTTGCAAAACGCACTGCCATCAGCACGGGTTATCTATGTCTCTGCGACTGGTGCAACTAAAGTCTCAAATCTCTCATACGCCAATCGCCTGGGACTTTGGCAGACTGGGGATTTCCCGTTTACCTCCCGTGAAGATTTTGTGGAATCCATTGAGGGCGGTGGTATCGCCGCGATGGAAGTGGTCGCCAGGGATCTCAAGGCTTTGGGACTGTATCTGGCGCGGAGCCTTTCATTCGAGGGAGTTGAGTATCAAACTCTCTACATTGATTTAACGCCCACGCAGGAACGGATTTACAATAGCTATTCTGATGCTTTTGGTGTTATTCATAATAATTTAGATAAAGCCCTGGAAGCTTGTAATATCTCTGGTGACAAAACTTACAACCGTGCTGCAAAGATGAGCGCGGTGTCTCAGTTCGAGTCGCACAAGCAAAGATTCTTCAACCATCTGTTGACTGGCATGAAATGTCCGCAGTTAATTAAAGCGATTGAAGAGGATTTAGCTGTGGGTAACGCCATTGTTATTCAAATTGTATCAACTAATGAAGAGTTGCTTAAGCGCCGACTCAATGAAGTTGCACCCGAAGAATGGAAGGATCTCAATCTTGATCTAACTCCACGGGAATATGTCATGGATTACCTGATGAGTGCATTTCCCATTCATTTGCATTCCATCTATTCAGGTGTTGACGGCTCAGAAAGATCCGAGCCAGTCTTTGATGCCGATGGTTCTCCAATTATTTCTATTGAAGCTGTAGCCTTGAGAGATGCCTTAGTAGATAAGTTAGCAAGTCTTGATCCAATCCCTGGTGCTTTAGAACAATTGCTGTGGCACTTCGGTAATAAGCAAGTGGCTGAAGTTACAGGTCGCAGCAAGCGAGTTCTCAAGGATGATTCCGGGCGTTTGTTTGTTGATTCGCGTGGTAGTGGCGCGAATATTGCTGAAACTGCTGCATTCATGCAGGGTGACAAACAAATCCTCATCTTCAGTGACGCTGGTGGGACAGGCAGAAGTTATCATGCTGATCTAAATGCTGCGAATCGTCGGCGGCGATCGCATTATTTGTTGGAAGCCGGCTGGAGAGCAGACAATGCAATCCAGGGGTTGGGGCGATCGCACCGCACAAACCAAGCATCAGCACCCGTGTTCAGACCTGTAACCACTAACGTCATAGGTGAACGCCGCTTTATCTCAACCATCGCTCGAAGGCTGGATAGCTTGGGCGCTCTTACTCGTGGTCAACGGCAGACGGGTGGTAATGGGATATTTGAGGCTAAAGATAATCTGGAATCGAACTATGCAGAACACGCGCTGTATGAATTATTCAGACAAATATACCAAGGTCGATTTTATGAAGTTCCACTAGGGACTTTTGAGCAAATGACTGGACTCTCGCTCACTTCCCACGAAGGCGGCATGAAAATCGATCTCCCACCCCTGCGCCAATTCCTTAACCGACTGCTGGCTTTACGCATTGATATGCAAAACATCATTTTCGAGCGTTTTGAGTTGTTGCTAAGTCAACAGATTGAAGCAGCGATCGCGGCAGGAATTTATGAGGTGGGAGTGGAAACACTTCGAGCAGAACGATTTAATATCGAAAGCTGTGAATCAGTTTATACTCATACTCAAACTGGTAGCGTGACCAACTACTTGAAGATTGAGCGCGTTCAGAAGAACAACATCAGAACAGCTATTGAGATGCTTGAGTTTGCTACTCAGTATCAGGGGAGACTGATTGTTAATACTAAATCTGGTCATGCGGGTGTGTCAATTCCAACTCACAGTCTATTCGACGCTGATGGTGGTGTTGTACCAAGAGTGTTACTCGTCCGTCCCCAAAAAGAAACACGTATACCAGTTAAAGATTTAGAATCTTCCACTTGGAAAGCGGTTTGTGTCGATGCGTTCATTGCTGCTTGGTCGAAAGAGGTAGATGCGCTGCCCAAGTTCACTACCGATTTCCTGCATTTGGTAACTGGTATTCTCCTACCCATCTGGAAAATACTACCACAGCAGAATAGCCGAGTATTCCGGTTGCAAACCAGCGATGGACAAAAGATTCTCGGTCGGGTGGTGAATGCTCACGACATTCAAACCGTGCGCGAACAACTTGGACTAAGAAATCAGGTGCTTTCTCCAGAAGAACTTGTGAAGCTGGTACTGAACGAGAGATATACACAGCAGTTACCGGGTGGCGTGACTTTGCGACGTTCTTTTATTGCTGGTGAACCTCGCATAGAACTGGTTAATGCTATCTCGCTGGCAGAGCGACTCTTAGCTGTGGGTTGCTTCACCGAGATCATCAACTGGAAAAAGCGGGTATTCATTCCGGTTTCAGACAAAGCCCCAGCTATTCTAGCGGCTGTGATTGAAATCTTGGGATAATTTCCAACCTCAAAGACCCAGATTTAGTGTCTGGGTCTTTTTATACCCTCAAAAAATTAATAATCGCTTTGGCAAGCGCTCCGCGAGGGATTGATGAAATTCTTGGGGAGAAAGCAATCATGGCTAAGAAAGAATTTGCAGCCGCCCAAGCTGTTGAGTTGTACATCGGCAGCTATCGGTTTGATGCTATCAGAATAGAGCAGACGAAAGAGTACCGCATGTCTCAAAATCAAATCCTTTCAACAATTGGTATCAATCGTAACTGGCTAATCACGTTACCTTTGAAAGCACCCAAAGTCTATCAAAACCTTGTAGAACAAGGACTAAATCATGTTACCCTTTTTGCGGAATATACTGTCAATGGCGTGGGAACCCGTGCTGAAACTATATCGGTAAAGGATGCCAGAATAATTTGGCGCTATTTCGACACGAAAAGTCCTTGTGTTCACAATTCAATGGATGCAAAAAGCTTTAACCCAGATGAGCGTACAACTACATAAACTGGTCAGCGATATCACTGGTAAGCTAATCAGCATTTAAGCTGCAACATAGTTGACATTGCCTTTATTTTTGATTTTCCGATACCACTTAATCAGTAGCTTACCTTGATTTAACAGTTTATCTAGTAAGCTAATCAGCATTTAAGTTGCATAAAAGCAGGACTGATGCTATTACTACGAGCAAATCATTCTGGAAAAATAAATAACGATTAGCTTACCGAATGGTTGAGGGATAGTCCACCTATGCTCACCTTACTGTCAACAATTTACCCCTGTCAATTCACTACGAATTTAGGCAAAGCTTTACTTAGTGCTATTCCTTACCTGATATTTGGAATAAATGTGAAAGTCTACCCAACTTTATGACGTGACTGAATAGTGACAGAGTAGGATAATGTCTTCGATCGCATCCTGAATAGACGTTATGTCATCCTTGCTAACTTTAATTGACCGAGAACCGAAACCTTCTGAACTCGGCATTTCTCCGTGCAGCAAATTGCCAAATGTCGAGTCACGCTCAAGGGTAACTTTGTCTGTTGACTCATTTTGGGGTGTAATTGTGTTTTGATTGTTTAGTTCGTCCTGAGCTGCGGAAGGTTTAGTCACAAACAGGTTAATGGATTGGGGAGGGTTGGCTATTGTATCTTTTAGCTTTAGGAAAAGCTGTACGCTCTTGAACTGAATTGACTTACCCCGGAGTTGGAATGGGAATCGCTCTTGTGTCAGGTCAAGTCTCATGCTTTGGGCTTTTGTTACTTCGTCACTGGGGTGCAGGAATCGATACCACTCAGTGGAGAACTCGTGCTTGGCACTGAACATCCGCAGCAGCCCTTCTGTCTGCTGTAAGCCCTTCAACGCGCCTTTGGCTTTATCTTGCAACAACTCTCCACCTTCACGGGCAGTATAGTTGAGCTTGATAATGACATCTGAGATGGTGTCGAAATCAAAGGCATTGCAGTCTTTGGGCATATCGAGTCGCCATCTGGAGATGACACCTGCACCTTCAAAAGGCAGATAACGTTCGTCTCTGAAGTTTAGCTCAAACATACCGCTGTCATTCTGGGCAGTACTAGTGACAATGGACTGAATTGCACCGAAGTTAGCGACGAAGCGATCATCATCTTCTCCTTCTACATAGGGGTCTACTGGGGTACTTTTGATCCGAGTCTTGTTATTCAGCAACGTGAGCGTACAGTTGATGCTGGTGTAAGGTCCTGTAACGCAGGGGATGGTGATATTGACGTTCTTAATCCGGCGTATGTAATGACCGGGATAATCCATATCGAAGAGTGCCTCAGGTAGATCTATCTCGCATACACCCATCTCTTTGAGAGAGATTAGCGCCAGTGGGTTGTGCAGCACTAAGGAGATATGCTTAGTGATCTCATACTCGCGTTTATTTTGGTCGAGGTACGCTACTTCCATACGCTTGAGATCGTAATGCAGTTTTTCACCAGCCAAGAGACCTTTTTTCAGGCTATCCCAGTAGCCAGGTTGGATGAATTTGGAATTGGTAATACCCAGTTCAAACTGATATGCTTTTTCTGTTCGCTTGGCAACGTCGTATGCGAGTTGATAGCTCTGGAAGTACAGGGTTGAGACTTGGGACACCATCCAGTTGTAAAGCTCCTGATTGGTGAACTTTTCCCCCATGTAGGTATCGACTTCCTTGGCGTTTTCTACTTGCAGGTCGTGATTTTTCAAATCTCGCTCTGCGATCGCCAAACGAATTTCGTTAGCTACAATCTGTTTATCAATTTGGTTTAATTCCTTAGCTGCCAAATCTTCCTGTAGTTTCCAATCGTCTTGTCTTCTGTCATACCCTCCCTTAATAGAGGCTATAGTCGCTTGATAGCTTATTAGGGAAGCCACCAAACTCATAAACCGACTATGCGCTTGTAGAGATTGTCCAACATTTGAACCGCCAAACCTCACCTTTACTACTGGGCTGCTAATGCCTGAAGTGCCTATATCAAATTCAGGAATTGAGAAGGCTGTGGAGGCGGCAAGTTCAAATCCTTGTCCAATTGTTTGCAAAACATGCGCTGTTTCTAATTTTGCCAGATGAAGTTTTTCATTGGCATTTGTGTACTCTCGACTGGCGTAGTACTGGTGTCGGGTTTCAGTGACTATGCGGGATTGAATCAAGCCCTCTAGTGTTGCCTTTGCTTCATCAATCTGCTGTTCTTTAATTTGACGCACAGCATCTAACAGCTTGATTTCATGACCGGAGCGCAGTAAGGATAGTTCCTCGGCGTCCTTCTTCTCAAGTGCTGAAAGCAATGCTGCGCCTAGCGCCTTCACGTCAGCACACAGTTCAACTGCTTTTTGCAGCACGACCTGGAAGCGATAATGGGGTAGTGGCGCGTTGAGGTCATTGAGAGCGCTGCCGATATCTATTCCTGCGGCAGCAGCCTTGACTAGAAGAGCTGGATCGATGGGTGGCTCGAAGAGCGGTAGTTCGCGAACTACGCCTTCGATGTTCATGCAATTGCGGATTTTGAACAGGCGATCGGCTACGGTATCCCAATAACTGAGCAATTTATCGTTCTTTGGAATGCAGAAGTACAGGATTGTCCCCAGAGGATGTGGAGGTTCAGGCTTAGGAGGAGCAGCTTTATTATCCGCTGCTCCAGCAAAATCATTGATTCCCAGTGTTTTTTTCTTTGAAGGACTTATCTTATCTTGCACTGGTGGCAATGTGTTTTCCACTTCGATAAGAGCATTGGAAAAATCGTCTAGGCGATCGCGCAAACTATTGTAGGTTTCAGGCTCGCGTTTTTGGGCTTGGATGCTCTGTGGACGTGGCCCCAATATCTCAGCCGCTAAGATATAAAGCTGGGTCGCTTCGTTGATAGACTCAATCGTATCGCGGCGGAAGAGTTGGTCTCCCCAAGCGATTAAGTTGTCGAGGTATTTCATGACCACAGCTTTTTGATAGGCTGTAATCCGCATTCGTGCAATTAGGTGGGGGTTAAAGGGGTTATTATTCCACTTCTCTATCTGAGCGACTAACGATTGCTTTTCTTTAGAATTGTCTTCATCTTCACTTAGCAGTTTCAGCAGTTTATCAATTCTCTTGGTGGCATCTTCATTGTCAACAAAGGGTTTGATTTTCCAAAAACGCTTTGTTCCAGAAACATCAGTACTGCGATTCGTAGGATCGAAGATATAGTGGAACCACTTGTGGGCTTCCTCAAATCGTTGATTCTGGCTCAAATGGTTAGCAATCAGGAAGGGTGCATGGAAGAAAAATTCCCAGTTGTAGAGTGAATAAGCTCCATCTAAGAAATCAAAGTCTTGCACGGGATGAGGAGACTTCACCGCAGATGTTGGGTCATACTCATCAAAAAATGTCGTGGAAAATTTTTGGCGATATAGCTTTTTAGTATCTATAGGGTTGAGGGTGTAATCTAGCCCGTATAAATTGAGATGCGTGATGATCTGCCCCACAAATGGGTGATAGAACATCTCAAACAAGTAGTGCTTGCCGAAAAGGGAGTTCCTAGCCATGTGAAGCTGACCATTTCTTGGAGGGTTTTGTAGTGAAAGCGCGAATGCTGCATTTGCATTTGAACCGACATTTGTTAATGGTGCTGCCGTTATTGTTATCGCATTGCTATTAGTGATGGTAGGCTCTTCTACATTCTTCCTGGTGAAATTGAGAAGTATGCCACTCCCTACTGTCTCTGGCAAGGCGGTATTCAACGTTATTCTGTCTAGCTGACGTTCGTGAGGTGTGACGAAGAACGTTCGGGTGTCATCCTCATAGAAGAACGGGGCTTGAGTCATGAAATCCCGGAACTGAGAAGGGAAAGCAATTGTGAAAATTCCTGGAGTTTTCTCAAGGGTTGGTAGATCCGTTCCTGGGCTTAACGCAAATCCGTTGCTGTCTACCTGACCTGAAATGAGTACAAGTGGTTCATCAGGAGATGCTTGACGTTGTTGATTCTCCAACAATTTCATGTCTTGGAAATAACTGTAACGTGAAGCCACTATTTCTGAAACTGTTTCGGCTAAAAGACTTTCTGTTTTAATATTCCCGTCCCCAAATGAGAGTATAAATCGTCCAATAATGTTAGTAGCTAAACTTGCCGCATAAACGGAAATTATTAGGTTTCCCTCTATACCCTCTATAATTGAAGCGAAGCGGTACATTCTTTTTGGTGGAAAGGCAGAGCTTTTAACAATGTTTTCATTTCCAGAAACTTTCTTTGCAGACCATTTTCCGTTTTTGTCCTCACTCCAAGCCAGTTGGATTTCCCAATATTTCCTCGGCTCACTTCCTTCTTCTTTTTCTTGCTGAGTTGGCTCGTTGGCTTTCTCAGTAAAGATGGGCCAGAAAAGGTATAATCGCTGGTTCCACACAACTGGAATCAGATGATTGCCTTCGATATCCAAATCAACTCGCTCCCAAGGTGTCCAATCGGCAGAATTTTCCCAGCGGCGATAGTAATAGATGTGAGGGATGCCCCGCGTGCGACCAAATACGTGGAGGATTTCTTCACCTTCCTGGTAGTACATACCGCTGATTTCCAGGCGGGCTACCTCGTCGAGTTTCTCTAGATAACGCCGGAAAGCCCCTTCCACCGTCTCTAATGTCACTTCGTTTTGCAGCAGTTCGCTTTCTAGGTCTTTGAAAAATGGCGATTTGTTATCCCGTAGTTCTGGCTCAATCCAATTTTCCGGGTAGAGGAAGACTTTACGGTTAGCTTCCCAGACGCGATACCACTTCTTCCAAGAAGTCCACTTGTCAGCGTCATCTGTCGTCATAGTCACGTCTGGCTCTAAGTTCATCAGGCAGCGCTGGATAAAGAGTTGCACTGAACTGATTGCCTGCTTGATGCGCGATGTCAGCATACAGGGAGCCATTTCGACATCGATTAGATAATGGGCAAAAAGGTCGTTGGTATCCTTGAACTTGGCATTCCCGCCCACCAGGTAACAGACAAGTGCATTCCGTTGCTGTATACGTAATTTATCCCGCAGCGGCGAAGCTACTTTGAGCCACTGGTCAAAGCCGTATTTCGCTTGGACAGCTAGGCGAATGCTGCGGGCTGCCTTGGCGGTCAGATCGGGGGTAAGCCACTTAAAAATTTCTTGGGCTGACACACCAAGCCGTTTGCTCATCTCCAAGCAAGCCTGAAATCGCGTCAGAGCTTCTCCATTTCGGTAATCTTCTGGGAAGGAGAGACTGATTAGCCCGTAGTTTTGTGTAGGTTCGTTGGGAAAATCATCAAGATGTTTAGCCAAAAGCCTCAGGTCTGATTCACTCCAGCCAGTCAGTTCGCTCAATACCTGAGCAAACGTTTGTCTGTTCTCTGCATTGAGTAATTTGAGCAAAGATGGATCATCTAGTCGTAGGGCATCCCGCATCTTAATCAAACGGAGTAACTTTTTCAATTGCGAGAAAGACACCAAAGACACACCAGTATTCTCGAAAGACAGGGCGTTCAAATTGATCAATAGCTCTGACCCGGACTCGAAAAGCCAGGGTAGCATTATGGAGGTGATGGCAAGTTTGTTGAGAATCAGAGCGATTTTCCACAAAAGTGTGAAAGTTTTGACAGCTTCTTCAAAAGCTTTGACGGCTTCTTCGGTTAACGTGTCGTTGATAAACTCTTGTTTGAGAAAAAACGCGATCGCCTTCTGGTTGGGTTCGGTGGGAACTATCACTAACTGCGTCAGTAAGAGTTCAGCCGCACGGACTTCCAGATTCAACGCCTCAGCCATTGCCCGGATGATGAGATTCTGGCTTAAGTAACGGCGCAGGTAATTTAGGAGAGGTTGCAGCACACTACTAAAGCGTTGTTCTGGTTCGGTAGGCGCGTTGTTAACCATGAGCTGAACCATAGCCTGGGCAACTTCAGGGAAAGAACCAAACTGCTCGTTTATAAAAGCTTCCGCATCATTTGGCAATGGCTGATTCCCCTGAATCAACTTCATCGTTTTTTGCAGCGTCATCGCTTTTTCGACTTCTTCACCTTCCAGGGGGAGCTTTGCTAAATTTGCTTTCGTTAATTCACCTGTTGGGTCAGGTGTCAAGGTGGTTTCAGCCGAGATTGTTTTGAGTCCATCTTGCAGTGTACTCAGAATCAAGGTAATGCTATCTGTTTTTGGTGCAACCCCAATTGCTGGTGTCTCAATATGCCACAACAAATAGGTCAATTCTGACAGGCTGAAAGCCGACTCCCAGACGAACCTCACTTCCTCCACAAATTGCATTGTTTCTTGAGGGGACTGGAATGGAATACCTCCAATTAGATACCAGAGCGTCAAGTATTCACGGACAGAGAGATGGAGAGATTTTGCCAGCGAGACAACACAGTATAAACCAGAGAGATTGGCTAAATTTAATTGATTGGTTATTGTTGGGCTTAGAGAATAAAAGTCTTCATTGCTGATGCCCAAAGCAGCAGCAATTGGGGCGATGTACTCGGTGATATCATTTGGGGTTGCTTTGAGTTCCGTGCCCGATCCATTCAGATCGAAAGGTTCGATCTCTTCTGGAGTGCTGAAGAAGGCTTTGTTGAGAAAGACTTCAGCATAGGGCGACTTATTGATTACTTCGCCGTCGAGTTCGTAGGTGCGAGTATCGAGTTTAGTTCCCCACCAGCTCAACAAGTGGGACAACGGAACTTTTAAATCGCTCTGTAATTGCTTGATATAGGACAGTTGTACTAGAAAGTTAGCGTTCAAATCCTCTACATTCAGGGCTTTAATTGCCCTTACCAAGTTGAATATGCTCCAGCCTAACTTCCGTTGTAGGCGAACAAAGCGGACTATTTTGAGTGCTGTTTTTTGATCGAGATTAATAATAGATGCCTTATCAAGATCGCATTCTTGACCGCTAAATTCAATCCGGAGATGCCCTTCTGGAAACGGTACTGTGCGTGGATTAATGAACGATGTAAGCAGCAATTCACGCAGTTCTTGATAGCTAAGTCCCGATTTCTCCAAAAATTTTGGTGCGTGTTTCAAGGCTTGCACCCAGTTTGAGGCTTCGCCTACATCTTCATTAGACATCCCCCACAACTTTTGTGGCTCGTTATCGAAATCGGAGTCAAGACCAATAATAATATTCCATTCCAATTCGGTCAGCCCTAGTGCTGCCATAGCAATGTCATAAATTGACGGTTTAAGTACTTCGCTATCTCCTCGATAAAATCTTTTCATTAAATCGGAGCGCTTTATCCCCAAATGTTCTAAATACACTCGCCCCTCTTCATTCCACAGATGGAAAGGCAAATTCCAGGGATATTTTTGCTCTTTGAGTATTTGGTAAGCTTTGATGTTTAGGTGTTCCGGCATGGCGCGTAACTCTTCTGCCGTGCCTTCTGTTTGATAGACTTTGTTGGTAGGCGCTATAGCATTTTCGAGAATTTCATTTACCAGGTCTATGTAGGGCAGTGGAGTGTTGGTGTTCTGGCAGGAAAGCTTAATATTGCCAATGTCACCTCTGCGTTTGGCAAATAGCTCATTCAGTGCGGTTTTCCCTCCTTTAGCAGATACCCCTGCCAAAAATTGCAAGCTATCAACAAGGTAGGCAGCAGGGCTGTAAATAGAGCAGCAGTGTTCGCAGGCACAGAAATCTGCGGAGCCAAACAAGGTCTTCCAGTTAGGAAGTTTCTGAGAAGGTTGATAGGCTATCGAGTCAATTACATTGAGGGAAATATTGTTCATCGCTGCACTATAATCAGCGAAGAGCGCTAGTGCCGTTGCAGCAGTTTGGCTGGCATTGTGGTAAAGAGTTAGTGCTGCTTCTGTGCCTCCAATTTGCTCGGCGTAGTTCCTGACGAAGGCACTTTGCCCCATTTCCCGGATGGCTTTGGCAGAAGTAATACCGCCTTGTCTCAAGGTTCGCACAGCAGAATAACGGTTAACTTCGGGGGCGATACGGAACAACCGTTCGGTGGTCTTCAGTTCTTTTCTCACACCCTGTTCATCTTCGATGCCTCTCAGAGCTTCAGGATGAGCTGCCAAATAGCGTTCAACTGGAGTTGATAATTCAAAATCTTGGTTGTTTGCAAAGAAGCGGTTTAAATCTGCTTGGTTGGCAAAAGGGCTGTCGTTGTCTTTTGCTAGGCGACTGGCGAACACGGCTGTCGGCAAGGTGGTTTCCATCATTCCGACCATTGCCTTGGCATAGTTCTCAGCCTTTTCTGCCTGATTCTCGCCGGAAATGTCTGGCGATGTGCCAATTTGTTGGTTATTGATTAACTCTAGCCAATCGGCAACATCAAATCGTGCTAAGTCTCGCAGATTGTTAACATCTGGTTTGGCTTTTAATGCTCCTACTAAGGGCAGATGATTGTTCGTCAAAATGCCCAATTGTAGGGTGAATTGCAATTGTTCTACTGCACCGTTTTGATTAAATTCGGAGTCTTCCCGTAACCTTGACCAGAATTCCTCAATTGAGCCAGTGTAAGCTACGTAACGAGTCAGGAATGCTACCCGTTTTTCCGGGTTCAAACCTGCGACTTCCAACAAAGCACCCAAGGAAAACTTGCCAGGAATTTCTGATTCTGATAAAGCGTATTCGACGCTGAATTCCTGGAGTCGTGCGAGAATTTTATCTAGAGACTCGCGCAGCCTTGCGGGAATGATGTTTTCATCTAAGGCATCTTCTAGGGAACGGCGCAGTACCTCTCTATCCTGGGAAAGCAAGTCGGGGAGAGTGGTGGGAAGCCCTTGGCGGAAGAATCCGTAAAACGCTGCTTCTGGTATGCCAGTTTCTGTTGCCAGCAGTGCGTCCAGAACATAAAAAGTAACCTGTTCCGGGTTTAGCTCATACTTGCACGTCAAGAAATCGATATCTTCTTCAGTGAGTGCGGTGGCGCTGACTCCTTCTGCCCGGAGAATGGGAATGAGTTGGTTGCTTAGTTGCGTGTACTCTGATGGCCCTGTGTAGGAACCACCGACAACAAGCTGCACGGTTTCTACGGGTTTTGCCTTGCAAATGGTGGGAGAGGCAACTAGCACGTTACCGCTTGAGTCAACAGCGCGGACAATCAGGCTGATACTACCTTGTTCGGGGCGAGGATACTCAATTTTATAGCGCCCTGCCTCATCGGATGTTGTTGTACCCAACTGGGTTTCGCGACGCAACCCCCTCTCGGCGGCTTGTACCTGTACGCCAACAACTGGAGTGCCGTCTACCTGAACAACTTCTCCCTGAAGAATGAATGACTTAGGTTGTAGTGCATCTACTGCTGCGTTGATGAGTCTGGCAGTTGCTTCATCTACGACACCCGTTGCTTCGATGCTTTGCTGTCTCTGGAATTCTTGTACAGCTAGGAAAGTGCTGTTACCAAATAAACTTTCTCTGTCTTCAATGGTGAAGCCGAGTTGGCGCAGTTCTTGTTGAAGGAGAGTGACATCTTCACCTGTCATTTTTACGGATAAGTTTCGTCCTTGCAGTTCCATGATTATCCTCCTTTATTATTTATTGGGCTAAAAACGTTTTCATGATACCTATACCAATGTCTTGAGGACTACTGGCTCCACATGCTCCTGGCTCTCTTCCAGGTCTTCGGCTCTCAAGTTTTTAAGTAGGGGAGCTAATTCTCGTCGGATTTTGTCAAAGAGGGCTAGGGGACGGAAAACCTTAGCGGGAATGGTTAAATCAATCTCTGCAACGGCTGGGGCATTGAACAAAATGGGCGAAGCAACCAGGACTGTATTATTGGTAGCAAGGCCTTTAACAACGAGGTCGGCTTTGCCTTTCTCTTGCTTGCGAAATTGATCTGCTTTATACGCAATTTGATAACCACCTTGGCGAACCGTTTGTGTTTGACCCAGAATTTGCTAGTTGCGTAAATCCATATCGAAAGCAGACACCAAAACCCCATCAGCCGGATCGCCATCGGCTTGACGGACTTGTCCTTTGACAATGAATGGCGGGGTAGTCAAAGCGTCCACTTCGGCGTTAATGCGTCGAGCGGTTTCTTCATTGACCATGCCGTTTGCTTCCAGCCCATGATCTCGCTGGAATCGTTGAACTGCCAGGAAAGTCATGGAGTCAAACAAGCCATTGACCCCAAGGGTAAAGCCTAGCTGATTCAATTCCGTTTGCAGGCGGTGAACATCATCACCGCTCATGTTGGGTTCAAGATTACGTCCTTCGAGATTCATGGTGAGAGCTCCTTACATCAGAACATCAATTGAAACTTAAACTTGCTTGCAACTGTGACCAACCACCTCATACTTGCTACGGAAACAAGATTATCAATCATGAAGTATTCAAAACGACCAAGGCACAGCTAAGGGTCCAGTATAGGTTCGTGGATTTACTTGTTGTGTGGGAGTTAGCGACGGTTCCTGCTTTTTCTGCTGAGATGCCGATTGCTGCCGCAAAGGGCGCTCTCCAGGCAACTTTTCTGCTTCAATATAATTCCAATGCCAGTATTCTCCTGGTAATTGTACAAATCCAAACTTTCGTGCCTTTTCTCCATCATCCTTTTCCATCCACTTTCGGAGTGATGAACTACCAAAAATTGATTTTTTAAAGTCAAGCGCGAGGGCACGCTGATGTTTGCTGTAGCCTGGAGTAGCATACTTGGGTCTAATTTCCTTAGCCAGATTAGCTGCTCCCTCTTGGGTTAAAGTTCCACCTTTCTTGAGGAAGGCTTTGAGTTTAGAATCAAAGCTTTTATTCCATGCATCGAACTGCTGATCTGCTGTCCTGTAGCTTGACTCTGGTGATGAGAGAAGTTTTTCAAATGAGAAGTTTTCTCCAAGTTCCAAGTTTGCCTGTGCTAACATAGCCTCCCCAGCGGCAAGCACATCAGATTGAACAAAGACACCTTTCTTAACTTCAGAAAGAAACTGAGCATCTACTCCCGAGACAAATCTAATTCCGAGGGCTTCACTTTGCTTCACAGCCTCTCTATAAACTTGCTTTTTGAATTCAAACTCTTGGTCTGATAAAGAACCTTGTGTTATGTCATCAATACGGTATGGGTTGGCTGGACTAAAGTCATCCAAGAGAAGGCGCTTCTCCAATTCAATGCCAGAGATCTTGGGTGGATCTGTTGAAGGAGATACCGTCTCTGGTTCCATCTCACCAAAGTTTTTCGCATTATTTCTTTGTTCCTTGGGTGGCGCAGCAAACGTCCCTTTGTCATCAACGTACTGGATTGGATTCCCATGAACATAGAGATAAAGGTTAAGCCCATCTTGTAACCCAATTGGGTCTGCCAATGTCCATCTACCCAACCATGATGCGTAATATCTTTTTCTGTGATAATACAATCCCGTCTCTTCATCTCGCTCTTTCCCGGTATAACGATACCGTTTCAAACTCACTTCAGCTATAGCGCGCCCAGCCTGATATGCTGTTGTACCATAGGGATGATATTCCTCATAGGAAAGCACTGCTCCATCCGCATCTAATTCTAAACTGACCGAACCTAAATGATTACCAAACTGATATCGAATCATTGGAGCTAATAAGAGAGTTTCACTGATGTTCTCAGGGTCAACGGTTTTCGTTTCTACGAAAGCAATTGGTTGCCGATCATCCATTACATGAAGTGTTTCTCGCTCCAGCTTCACCGTACCAATATCGCCACCATACTCTCGGTAAATTTCAAATCCACTCAGATAAATTCGCTCATTCTTACGAGTTGGGGTTTCTCCTACTGCTGCTTGGCGTTCCGTTACCTTCCGCACCCGTTGACCACTGCCGTCATAAACGTAATAGGTCGTTTCTGGTGTCCCCTCATTGACTACCTGCCGACTGGTCGCTTTTAACCGATCGCGATCGTCCCACTGCATCAACGGCAAATGAGGCATTGTTGTCATATTGCCGTGGGTATCGTAGGTGTAGGCGGCTGAAAACTCACCATCCCCATCACCAGGTCGGCTGGTTGCCAACAAGCGATTGCTGTCCTCTGCATATTGGTAACGGCGTGTCCAGTTGCCATTAGTTGCGGCGTGAATCATTGCCAGGATATTCCCCACGCCGTCGTATTCGTAGCGTTCCGTGTAGTTCCGCATCGCCTGACCGTCATTGGCATGAGGTAGCGGCATCACTGGGACATCCTGATGATCTGGCTGCGTATCCGCCAGTTGTCCAGCGTGTTCGCGTCCCTCCGCCCGCATGAGACGATAGAGAGCATCGTACTCATATCGCGTGCTGGGTGACACCACAGCATTATTGAAGAAAATTGTCTGTTGGGCATCATCCCGAATCTCGGTAATATTTCCCACCGGATCGTAGGTGTATTGCAAATCCTGTAGACGGGCATTATCTGATATGCGAGTGGTTAGCAACCGCACCAGTCGAAAGGTTTTTGGGTCATAGGTATAGGCTGTTCGTACCCCATTGCCATACTCAATTAAAGTCCGCTGACCCTTCGCGTCATAGTCAATGTTCTGCACAAAGACCGTTTCTGTTGCTGCACCCCGCAACCGCACGTACATTTGCTCCAGTAGATTCGCTTCGTTGTACACTGGGCGTGTCACGCTCTGGTCTGAAGTGGTTAACAAAGTGGGACGGTTCAGGGCATCGTATTCTGTATTGGTAGTAAACACCTGCGATTCCAGACTCTTGGTAGGGGAACCCTCTGACCAGTCAATTACGGGCGCTTTGTAGTCGGTAACCACTTGGCGCGTGACTTCCAGCAAGTTACCTTTGAAGTCAAACCGCTGATTCGTTATTAGCCCACTGGAGTCATAATGCTGGTAAACCTGTCCCCGTAGGTTACGATTCAGATCGTCCGGTTCCCCTTCCCCATAAATAAACCGTTCAATCACCTGGGGAGAGCCATCCTCAACTTGCAACTGCTGTTCTACGGGACGACGCAAGGCATCATAAACTGTGTGAAAACGACGACGTTCCAGCACGGGAGAACCCTCTTCCATCACCCGTTCGTTCTCATCCCAGGCATAGAACGGTTGTCCCGTCGCATCCATCAGCACCCAGCGATCGCCCGCATCCATGCTGTGCTGAAAAAGTAGATTTCCAGCAATGTCATAGCAGGGAACAAAGTCCGTTTCTGCACCAGGGAGGTTGATATACTCCATCACTCGATTCCCCCGCGCATCCTGAATCCACAGGGGTTTGCCTTCTATGTCGAGTTTGGTGTAGGTCAGATATTTGGCTTCAGTGATGACATCATTTTGCCGCCACTTATTGTGAGCGATCGCCACCACCTCCCGACCCAAACTATCGAGATGAGTCACCGCTGGAGTATTGGCATGAATTTCAGCAAGACCAGCAGCCCGTTTTTCCTCAGGCGTACCACTGGAATAGCGAGTATGCCAGCTATTGTTCGGTTCCAGCACGGTATCATTCCCATCGTAGGTTGCCATGAACCAGGGGGAAAACTCGACCCGACTGTAAGTGCCATCTGGCATCTCTGTGCGAACCTGCCGTCCGGCTGCATCATAGTAAAGAATCGCTGTGACTCCCACTTCCTGGGGTTCCTCAAACCGATGATCCGGTTCTCCAAGTTCGTTCTGGCTGAAATAGGGTTCGTACTGTTTAACAGGCTTACTTTTGTTGTTCAGAATTGTCTTGCCACTGGCAATCCAGCGTAATGAGCCGTCCTCAGTCTCCGGTTCTGCCTGGATTTTATTCACCAACACAGTCCCCATACCGTCTGAATATTCAAACGTAACCTGAAGCGGACTATCCTCGTCTCTATGCCGTTCGCGCATAATGCTACAGGCACAGGCAGGATGCTCACCCCAAGTCGTTGTGTCATCAGCATTCTGTTGTTCACCGAAGTAATACACATATCTGGCTGTCGCACTCTCTAGCCAGATTCGGGCTTGGCTCTCGTCGTAGGCATTCTCTACGAAAAAAGCATTCAGTTCTGTCGGGGCGGGATTCGCCAACGTATCATTAAATGAACTTAGGCTGTCTCCTTCCTCTCCTTTACCCATGACTGCCATTGCCGTTGGCAAGCCCAGCACATCAAAATAAACCCGTGAAAGATTGCCGTTGATGTCCCGCATTTCGGTTGGAGCCAGCACCCGAAAGTCAAACTGAGTAACTTGGGTTGTATTGCCAATGGGGTCAGTGCTTGACTCAATGTAGATATCTCGTGAGTCGTAGACCAGTGTTGTAGTTTGCCCAAAGGGATTGGTGTAGCGTTCTGGCAGATAGAAACGATCCGCAGCATCAGATGCAAAGCCAGCAATGCCAGAACGAATCCAATACTGACCACTGGTGTCCATATCCGGAAAGCGTTCTGCTAGGGTTGCTCCACTTAGATAGCCACTTAAGTCAGCGTTGTCCAGATTGCCACGTACTTCCGGTGTCAGGTGTTCCGGTTTGAAGACAGCATTCAGTAATTCATTCGTTAGTGCCAGCTTGTAAGTTTCGTAGGCCATGCCCAGGTGGTTCAGTTCTCCCCAGGATAAAGATGTTTGTAGGTCATCGCTGAAATAAAGCATCCGTACCAGCTCCACTAACCGCTTCTGGGGAGTCGTGCGATCGGGGACAATATGGTAAGGAATTTCTGGAATAGTATTGGCGATATCGCTTTGCCGCAGCTCTTCTAGGGTATAGTAAAAACCCTCAGCGGGTGCAATGCCCGTTAGTTCATAGGTTTTAACCTCGCAGGGTAGGCGTAGGCGGTAGTGGTCATCTGCAATTGCATCGTTAGTAAAGTGATTTTCCGTGTAGACCAGATGGCGCTCCTGCTGTACCTGGGCAATCAAACTTTCTGCTCCCTCTGGCAGTGTTTCATCCTCCTGCTGTGTGATGCGAGGATAGACTACAGCTACCGATTCCAGCACATTACCGTACTCATCGATTCGTAAATTCAGCGTGTGAGCAATACGCGGATCGGGTTGTAGAGAAGCTGGTTGTAAATCCAGTTCGTAGTGATAGGTAATTGCCTCGCTTTCAGTTACTAGAAAGACTGCATGGCGATTGATACCGCGAGGTTGGAGACGCTGAATGTGGCAGTTGTGAAAAGCAGTTGAAAATAGCTTGACTTTTCGTTCTTCACCTTGCTTCAGAGCATCTACCTCTAGTTCATACACCTCCTGCCGCAACATTATTCCCTTGCAAGCCCGCAATGCTTCCCGCCACTCCTCCGCACTGAGTCCTTCGCTGATGAGGTCGGGTTCCAACAGGATGTTCTCTTGAAAGTCCCCCAAGACATTTGTCTCATCGGGATTGAGTGCCTCAAACCAGCCGGGGAAATATTCGTCGGCAAACTGCGAAAGGATGCGATCGCGATCTAAAAACGCCCCTGTATGAAACCAGGTAATGGTCTTAACTGGAGGTTGGTACAGCGTCTGGTCATCGCTGACGTAGGGACTTGCAGTATTTCCAGCCGTAAAAGTCCCAAAATCTTCGATATCAGTTTGTTCGACCCGCCCAAATCCTCGGAATTCTCGTTCTACACCGTCAAAATACCCGTGGTGGTAGCTGTAGGTAGAAGTAAAACGGGTCTGTCGCCATTTATCGAAAACCGTGACCTTTTCTACCACATGAACCGGAAAGGGCAACTTGGTAATCCAAGGTTTACCCGCTAACTTATCTTGCAAATAAAATTTAGTAGAAGGCGCATACTGCACAACGGTCTCTGCACCTAAGTTGTTCACCGTTTTGAGCAACAAATGTGGCTTTTGCCCACCCATTAAATCGATGTAGCGCATGACACGACGACCATTACTGGGCAGGGGAGAAGACCACACCAAGCAAGCAGTTCCATTCCCCAATAGGTCGATTATCGTCACTGAAGCCACATTATCAATCGCTGGGAAATGTCTCAATGTGCGCTTCGCTGCCCAACCGTTGCCTGACTGATTGAAATAAACCTGAACGCCTTCGCCACTCAAGTACAAAATATCTGTTGTCCCAGAGCCATCAATATCTGCCAACACAATTCGGCGTTGATTAAAGATATCCGGTGCATCGAACCAAGGGGCATTATCCATCGTCACCTTCGCCCCAAACCGTCCATAGCCTAGATTAGGCCAGTAACAGACTTCTCCATTACGAATCCGTACAATATCCGTCAGTCCATCCCCCGACATATCCGCCAAGTGAATTGACTGGGTACTGTCGGCAAACACAACACGAGGCCCTTGTTCTTCATCCCAAGGTTGATGTACTCGTTTTGCCGCTCCAAACCCATCTTCAGCTAGAGATGGATACCAAACAAAACAATCATCTTCTGTAATCAGAATATCGCTGTGTCCATCACCATCTAAGTCAATAAACTTTAAGTTCGGGTTATCCCAATCCAGGTTGGGCAAAGACTTAAAGGCAATAAATGATTCCCAATTTTCGTCGTAAGTACGTTCATAAAAACCAGGAGTTGGACTACGTAAAGCTACCACATCAAGTTGACCATCACCAGCTAGGTCAAGAAACTGTGCGCCATTACTTAGAGCGATCGCAGGTTTGCTGGCAACCAATTCAACCGGAGCAAAACGCGCCTCTATATGTTCAGAACCATCAGTTTTAACAGTGTTAATCGGGCTGAGATTACGCTTGTAAAACCACCCATTCCCCTGTTCCGTCAAAATTCCTGACAACCCTTCTCCATCTAGATCCACCCACTGATACCGAGTTCCATCCAAACCTTGGGGTAAATTTTCTAAACTGGCAGGCTCAACTTCACGTACTGTCTCGTCAACATTAGCTTCACTGTAACTAAATTCCAGAGGGGGCAAAGATTTCTGTATATAGCCGCTTTCAGAATTTCGCTTGTAGCCCGTCTGCTTTACTGAAAGTAATAATGAATATATAGGATTGGGGACATTAGTAGGGTTTTGTTCGTAAGAATAGGTAAAGTCTAGCGATCGCACCAAACAATCTCGCCCAACATTTGCCTCATCTTGAAAGTGATGAAACATTAACACCCGTTGGCAGAGGCGATAAGTGCGAATTTCAAAACCAGCCCTATAAGAGGAGAATGAGTCATTACGAACCGACCACACTCCGGGGTCATTCGGTTTAGGATCAGTTGGATGATGGTCTCCATAATCAAACACCACTTCAAACAGCCAATCTGTCTCCGCGAGGTCAGGCTGCATCAATCGAGAAACCAGATTCCCGTATTTAATTCGCTTCAGGTAGCGGTTAGCTGAACGGCTTTCTGAGGTACGGTTGCGCTCGTGAGCTTGAGCTATATCCACACCCTCAGAATTCTCTGCGTTGTATTTGTAGAGGATGACATTGCCTTTATCGTCGTAACTCTCGCAGATTAGCCAACTAAAAACATGCGTTGGTTCATTAGGGTCAAAAATGCGGCTTTCGGCAGTTCTGCCATAAATTATCGTAATGTTGTCTTTAGAGATGGAACGCCAATGAGTCTCTCCCTCCAGGTTTGTCCAGCGTTCAATTCGGGCGAACAATCCTTCAATCCGAGGACGGTACTTGCGAATGCGGTATCCATCTCGTAAAGTTTCATCAAGTGTGCCATCTAATTCAAGTACAGGCACTAAATCTTCTGCACCAGAAAGAATAAAAATATCCGATTCTTCATCATCCCAGTATCGGGGTAAACCTTTGTCTGTCTTACGTGTAATTTCAGATAGTGACAAATTCCAGCCTAATCCGAACACCCCATTGCCTGCTCCCGAATCATAAGAGAGAGAAAGCTGTGGAGTAAAACCAGAACGACCTGGAGTAGTACTAATAGGCACACTCACTGAGCCAGTTCCAGTCACGGGATTAGCCGCAAACTTCTCCCCCATACCTTTGATCGCACCTCCCCCCTTTGGTAGCGATATCGCAGGTGGTAAGGAAAAATAGCTTTTATCTGTTTGGTCTACTTGATTATTACTATTCTTGTTTGAGTCTTCAAGCATACGTGTATTAATTTGTGATTACTGAAACTAACTATGTTCAATCAATGAATAATTAATAACAATGAGTTTTTTTATTAAAATTGTAAATCTTTTCAGTTCAAAAGAAGAAAGTCAGTGAGAGGAAAGTAGTTCCTCTAAATTTAATTTCTATAAGTTGTTCAAAATCTAATTTGTGTATTTTAGTAGCAGGTGAACAGGGATCTAGAGATTAATAAAGGGGTATTGACTTCCGTCTAAATCAAAAATATGCAAGTAAATTGTGAAATAACTATATCTAGCTTTTATTTATAAACCGTTCTTTTTAATCAGAGCTATGTAGATAGATGTAAACAAATTATTTTGCATCTCTATAAAACTAGACAGATTATCTTTTGTATATTATGCAAATATTTACAAAACTAAATAATTAAATTTGCGATTAAATTATTTATTAAGATAAATATCGAAATATTTTGCCAAATACTACGAATTGTAAATTTAATTAAAAATACTCGTAAAACATGATTTTGCATCATTTACGTCTCAAACTTAACTTGATTTTTCTAGTAAAAATATTGCCAGAGGAAATGGGCAAGTTTATGCTAATCATTGGCAACATCAATGATGTTTCCAATATTCTAAGTAGTTTTTCTTAATCCTTAAAGTGGATATTAGCAGTATCAGTAGATTTATAATAGTAGTAAAAATTAAGTAAATCTAAATTTTTTAACTAAATATTTGCTGTGTCTTTATTTAGCCTTGATCCTAGCGTTTACAAACAACTCTTTATCTTCTATAAAAAAGAAATATAGTTTACAGTTCTTATTATTTTTATTTTTAATATTTTCCTCTGTAAGCATTTTAATTGTCAAAATCCCCACACCAATAATGGTCTTTTACCAAAACCCGATATTTATATCTTCAAATATCCAAAAGTTCTTAAAAGCTTATGCAAGGTTCTAGTGTTGTTCACACGGCTCCACCAGTCGCAAAACTAAAGGCTTAAGATAGTTCTTCTGAGTTGAATGGCACACTTATAAACCTTTAAGGTATACTCCATAAGCGCTACAGCTTATCTTGGCTATTATTGAAGAGTGGAAAGTAAGTAGTTTAATTAATGTTGGGAAGTAAACTTACATCACCCTAAACTCCGCAAGCGTCCCTGTAGCCTTACAGCAGCATCAGCACATTCGTCAGTACTGCAATCTGTCTCTGTCGTGCTAATAGTTGCTCACTAACCCAGCCATACCCGCATCTGGTGAATTCTTTAGTGCAATCCTGTGCGGGCGTTAGTCATCCTTGCAATGAATATTTTTTCTCTATGAAATTCAAAAGTTCTTCCTCAAACTCAGTTAAATATGGTCGCTTCGCTTCCCTTAGATGCTTCAGCACGGCACGGGCAGCTTCTTCTAAATTCTCGCTTTCCCGTAGCTTACTGATGCGATCACTCTTAGAGAAATGCCAATTATCTACATCTTCTGAAATTCTATTGAGTTTTGTTCATTTCTAGCCAGTTGTAGAGTGGGAACTGAACTCTGTTGAGCGCTGTATAAATCATGTAGAGGGGTTCTACAGCACTCAACTAAACAACTGGCATAGCTGGATGTCAAGAAGCAGGAAGTTTTATCTTTTCCCTCGTACAACTTCTTCACTGTCCCGTTGTGTTGCTAACTCCATTGAAACTGCAACCCAAAGCCATTGGATGCCAATTTGCCAAAATTGTTTAGGGTGTTATCTCTCTGCCATATTCAGACTCCAAAACACTCAACAATTTCTCTTCCACCGCAGTAAGATAGGGTCGATTCACCTTCCCCAACAACTGCAACAGACTTTTGACTGTTTCCTCCAGTGAATCGGAATACACTCGATTAATGCGATCGCTAATTTCCCGAACCTGCTGACATTCCGCAGGCAGGTAGTTGTAAGATTTCAGGTGTTGTAAAGCAATGGTGTACACACCATCCCAGAGTTTTACAGTGCAGATGAATTCGCCCACATGGTTAACGATACCCCAACAGCCACCTTTGCCTCTCAGTTCGGGATTGTCCTTAGCAAGAATTTGGCACACTTCACCTAACTGGTAGGTGTTTGGTACTTTGGTTCTCTCCATTATTTTTTGCACAACGTCTTTCACGATCCTACCAGTGGGCACTTTCCCGCCAGCAAGTTCTACTGCTCTTAGCCATACTTCTTGCTGTTCTTGGGGTTCCAGTTTGGTCATGGGCCGAACTTGTCCTTCGCTGGTAGGTAAGATTTGTAGCTGATCGGAGTGGACTGTAGCAGGATCATCTTCAATTTCATTTTGTGTCCAATTTGGACACATTTTGATCAAATTATCTACAACTCCAGCAGCTTCAATTAATCTGTAAGGATGACGACGCTCAAACCCAAACCTGTCCTTGCAATACTCTTCAAAGGTTGAATGCGTCGAACGGTACAGCCGGCGATCGCGCAATTCTGCCAGTGCCTTACCCGCCTCAAAAAACGCTCTTTCCACACGCCGCTCTAGGTGAAGGCGATCGCGCTGTTCTTCCTCTGTCAACTCTGGAACTTCGACAGAGGTAACAGTTATGTCTGCTGAAACCGGATCTTCCTCGTTTGACATATTGATTAACGCCGTTTCCACTCTATGAAGCAAATCGACATTAAGTTGCAACTCAGTTGAGCTAATCTTGCTTAATACATATTCCGTAACTATCAGCAGTTATGGCTAATCCATACTGGGAAACGGATTTACCGAGCGCCAAATGCAAGGAATGGTAGCTTGAAGTTCATTGCAACGTAATAAATACTTAAGATGACAGAAGCGATCATCCCTTCAAGAGAAGCAAAAAAGTAACACTTAAAAGGTTTATTTCATTCGAGAGCATTAGCTGATTCCTTTACTGCCGTCATCAGTTCATCAAAACTGCACTCGTACAGTTTCATGAGTTCGCTGAACTGATCAATTCGTAGTTTTGGAATAGTTTTTCCATACTCCCAGTTACGAACGGTAGATTCTGCTATGCCTACACGGCTAGCAACATCTACTGTTCTTAGTCCTTTTCTTTCTCTTAGCTGCTTCATATTCATTACCTAAGTTTACCAAGAGTGTATTATATCTCATTAACTTATCTAGTTAGTAAACTCAGTTAAAATATTTCGTTGTGCTATTGACAAGCGCTAACGGGTTAGCAGATAATGACAATATTAGAGAAGCGCCCTGGACTCGCAATCTCAAGCGCTTCTCTTGCCCTAAATTTAAAGGCTCATCAATCATGACATACCAAATCTACAGCCAACAACAGCTGCACTTGAAATCGATTGCCCGTCTCAAGGAAATCTACAGCGAAATCGGCTGCACAGTCGAAGTAAGCGATAAACGTTGTAAGGATGCCTGGATTTCCGCCATTGTTAACTATCAGGCAAGCAAGGTTCAGAAACTCACCCCTGCTACCTCCGACAACCAAGCCCTCGCCCAAGCCGAACTCGACAACTACATCGCTGACCAAGCCCAAGTTGTAGCTCCCGAACCCCTCAGAATAGTCGAAATCTCGTTTGACCATCACGAATATTACGCTGATGACAAACTGGTAGCCAGCATCAGCAATGACGACAACCACTTAACGCAACGCTGGGTAGTAATGGTCAACGATAAAGAAGTATTCCGTGCCAACACTCTAATGCGTTGCGATCGCTTCATCTGCACTCACTATAAAGACGGCTCATTACCTGTGCAGGAACAACTTGCAACACCCCCCACGACCGAAAACCAAATCATGGCGCATATCTTCAACGAGTGCCAGAATTATGGGTTTGAAATTCTCGATGATGGGATTTATACCCACGATACTGAAGACGGCAAACTACGCAAATTGGGTCAAGTCGGATGCACTAACGGTAACTGGTGGGTAATCCAGGATTCTTCAGGTCAACAGCAGTATTCTAACTCAGTCTATGATGCAGTGCGATCGCTGTCGATGGCAGATACTTCATTTGCAACTGAACCCATTCCTGAATACTTGCAGCATCGCCCATTGCAACAGCTGACTACTGACGAATTACAGCAGTTGCTAAATGCAGAAGTGGCTAACTGTGAGCAGTTGTTAGACCGCCCTGTTGACGAACTGACCTCCCAGGACTGGGAATGGTTACGGGAATATGAGCCGTACTTGGAACTGGTAGCAGCGTAATTCCAATTCCCAATTCGCAATTCGCAGTTTAATTGCGACTTGCGAATTGGAAATTGCGAATTGATATTGCCCTTTCCCCCTTCCCCTAATCATTCACTCATTACAAATATGCAACCCACAATATCCATTCCCCAACACTGGGGCTACCCTCGCTTTCCCTTAGAACAGCGTACACAACAGGGCATCATTTTGGGACTTTATTACTATCCCTCTGGTACAGAGTTAGCTGAACAATTTGATGATGGTTGGCGCTATGTACTGATGCCTAACAAGAATTCTGATGAAATATCGTACTTGAAAGAGGATCAAATCCAACCGCTCACGCCAGAAGAATTATTCCAGCAAATTACCGCAGAGATTGACTTTTATCAACAGCAGATAAGCATTCTCAACCGACAGTTAACCGTATTAACTAAGGGTGCAAACAATGGCTAATTCTACAAACAGTTTTGACCGTAGAGCCAATCATTTGCTGCGTTTACTTCAACTTTGTGGTGGTTGTGTTCCTCTACACTCTCTCCAATGCAAAGTTTCAAATTCAGTAATTCAAACACTACTAGATAGAGAACTGGTGCAAGTACAGAACACGGGACGCGGCTTTTTGTTGGAGATTGCCAAGGATTTTTAAGTTATTAATTCCAGAGGAAAAAATCATGAAACTTTACGCGAAAACCATTTCAGCTACTCTGCCAGATTGGGCAAGCGTCGTTACAAAGAGCGCAGATTTATTTGAGGTTGAAATTAACGATGAACACCCGAATTTCCAATCTCTGCTTGAAGAGTTAGAAACCGAGATTGAGCCAGGAACATTCGGTGTGAAAGCTGAGGATTTATGTTCAAGGCTCGGTATTGAAATGTTTAATCCGCATCTCTGCCAATTACTTGAGCAAGCCCAAAATCTGATATCCCAGATTGCTACACACCCAGATTACAAACAACTCTTGTCAGCAGGGTATCAGCCAGATTTAAACATTGCCGATGCTCAAACTGCTTTGACTTATCTGCAATGGGAGTTAGAGCGGAATCAATAACTTTCTATTTAGAAAAAAAGCGATTGCTTGAATATCAGCTTTTCTTCAAGCAATCGTAAAGCACTGAAAGTTTACGTTACAAACCACCAATTATCACACATCCCAACAAAATATGGTTACTGAAATCAAACTAGGTTTATGCAACCCTCCCGAACCCATCTATTTATTTGTCAATCAGGGGGAAGTAGACGGTGAATCATTCGTTTGGTACAAGTTTAATATCAGCCAGGATAAGAAAATCCCTGTGACCCAAAGAGCATTAACTGGGTACTTATCAGAACTGCGATTGACCACCAAAGAATTCAAAGGCAAGGACAATCTCAAACTCGATATTGTTGTCAGTGCCGATGAACTTTATGTAGTGAGAACTGGCATTGAAACCAATTTTGCTAAAAGCTTCCTTTTAGCTGCCTCATTAGTCCAACATTTCTCCAAACCACTGATTATCGTTGCTACTGCTGGCGACGAGAACACGGTTTTTTGTAATCTTTACGATGCTGCAAGCAAAACCAAGATTTACAGAGAATGGAGTAGAGATTTGGATTGGGCAACTATCATTCGTGACATTCAATCCCGCTTAGGTGGCACATCCTCAACTATTCTATCCTCAACTATTCCATCCTCAACTATTCCATCCACACCAAAACTTAGCGTAGTACCTCAACCAGTACATCCTCAAGATTTGCGAGTTAAAAATATTCGCACTTTGCTTGATTATCCGCTTGATTTAGTCAAAGAGTGGTTGCAATTTCAGGATGTTGACCGCCCAAGTCTACTTGATATTAACCAGATTAATGAACTAATCAAAACCATGTGTTTAGCTTGGGCAGCAGGCAAGTCTGACCATCCCAATCATGCTGAGTCTTCATATCAAAATCAGGTTGTTGATGCTGTTGGCTTAGGTGCTGATGAATTAACGGCAATCAATGGATGGATGCAACAGTTGCAAACTGCAAAAGCTGGAGCAGTGTAAATCACAAATCAGGATTCAGAATATTTTTACTTCTGAATCCTCAATTAATCAAATAGGAATTACCCATGAGAATTATCGTCACAGTAGTCGAAAAAATCGTCAGTGAAGCGCACATCGATATCCCTGATGGGCTGAATCAATCTGCTATCAAGCAGCACATCGTAGACCGCTACAACAGTGGGGAAATGTCCACAGATATGAACATCTTTCAAGTTGACTTTGAATCTATTACTGCTCGGATTGTACAAAGACAGGCAGACACCAATTCTATCTCTTCAGAGAAGGAGGTAATCAGATGAGTATCAAATGGACTGATGAAGAACTCGCAATTATTGAGGCGAAAGCTGAAGTCTATACAGTCAAGCAAATAGCTTCAATCCTAAAAAGACGAGGATATCAACGCACACCTGTTGCAATTTACCTGAAGTTAAATAACTTAGGTTATTCAGCCCGTCCCACTCTTGATAACTACTCTTGCAAAGAAATTGCTCAAGTTCTTCAATTGAATTTCTCAACTGTCACAAGGTGGGTAAAAAGAGGATGGCTCAAAGCCACAAGACGCTCTGCTAGACATTACCAAATTCGGAAATGGGATTTAAAACAGTTTTTTGACAATCCCCCACAATCCATTAAAAAACGTATTGCTGCTCTTGATGTTGAAGCGATTAATTACCTATTAGGGAGACAAGCATGATTGACCACATTAACGCACTTCAAACAAGCTGGTATCTCTCTCCACCTTGGCGTGGAACAATTCCACCTATTGCAGTTAATTTACTGGAGAGAGTTTTTCTCCGCACAACAAGAACATTTGGTTACTGCTGCGGTATGCAATGGAAGCACGAATGTTGGATTTATTCAATTGATTGCGGAAAAGAAATCCGCCACGCCACACAAAACCAAATCATCGGGACTGGAGAATTAGAAGCCATCAACGTGCAAAAACCTGCTTTCGTTTTGGGCGAAAGAGTAATCCTCTGTTCTCACGACAAGGGAACAAAACAACGGCTGATTTTGGGGATTGCGCTGGTGCATAATTCTTGGTTTTACCTCGTTGAATTGATGTCACCAACGTTAATTAAGACACCAACTATATCGAATCGCTTCTCCCTGCTTGGTGAAAAAAGTTTGGTGCGGGTAAATGTTTAAAGTCTTGAAATTTACTTAGGAGTCGAACAAGATGAGTTTACCTTTAAATCAAAATGTTTTAGTCGAGTCTCCATCATTAAGAACTTCTGCACTTTCTAACCTAGATGATTCTCGCGCCCAAGAAGTTCTCAGCAAAGCAAAGGCAATAGTGTTCGCTGTATGGAACGGGGAGGGATGGGCCACAGTTGAGCAGTTAGCCCAGTATTTTCAATCTTCTATACCAGCTATTAAGCATATCTACGAAAGAAACAGTAAGGAGTTTCAGGCTAAGGAAACCAAAAAACTAACTGGTAAAGACTTGTCTGATGCTCGCTCCAAGTTGGAGCTAGCATCCCGAACAGCCCAAGCCAGAGTCTTTTCACCTTCTGGAACACTCCGCATCGCAATGTTGCTCACTGAATCGGAAGTAGCTGCTCAAGTGCGAACAATCATCTTAGAGCTAGTTGCAGCAGTGCCTAGCATTACACCCAAAGTTGATACTCCCACTGCCCCTACCCCTGCCTTGCCACCGGTTGAGCAGCGCCTACAAACTTTGGTCGAAGCGATGAAGACTTTAGCAGAACTTACAGGTGGCAGACTCAACCCGTACATGGAGCAGCATTTTCAAGACTTCGCCGCTAATCTCTTAGCCCAACACAATCAACAAGCCCTTTCTGGTAGCAAAGAAAAATGGATGGGCGTTGTGAACTTTGCAGAGAGCGAACTGGGAAAGAAAGTCCCATTAAGCGGTTCGCATTATCGCGGTCATCTCGGTACTTGGGTTCGCACATTTTACCCACAACTAGGAGAGCGCCAGGAAATGCGCCTGGTCAATGGCACTCAGCAGCCAGTTTTCGTTTATGCCTGCCACGACCCAATTGTTGCAAATGGATTGACCAAAGCAATTGAGGAGTTTTTCGCTCATCCAAACCCAACTGCTGCACTCAGGCAGGCAGGGGCTTTTGCTACCAAGAAGCCACAGGTATTGGTCAAAAAATAAAAGCGAACGCACTCCTTAGTCTAGGGCGGTCGCTTGGTTGCAATTGCATCTGTGATCAGTGCTGGGTTCATCGTATCAGTTTTCGCTTCATCACCCGAACTCAAAAACAAGCTTTTAGATTTTCATCAAAAATAAGGACAAACTCTCATGCAACAACTCACACTTTTCTCTGAATCAATTCCCGTTCTTCCAGTCACTTATTATCCCGATTTCTTAAGTCTTGAACAGGCCAATGAACTCTACCAACACTGTCTACAACTAGAGTGGCAACAAAATCAAATCAGGATCGCGGGTAAAACAATGTCCGTCCCCCGCCTGGAATGCATTTATGGTGACAAAGGCTGTGATTACCTCTACTCGAACAGCGTATTTTTGAAACCCCTGACTTGGACAGACAGTCTGGCTAAGTTACGAGACAGAATCACTGTGCTAACTGGTTATAAGTTCCGCATTGTCATTGGAAATCAATACCGCAGTGGCCAGGATTCAATCGGGTGGCATTCCGACAATGAGCAATCAATGGGTATAAATCCAGCCATCGCATCAGTCAGCCTGGGGTCATGTCGCAAATTCCAAATCAAACCGAGAAATGGCAAAGCTAATGACTTCTGGCTGGAACACGGCAGCTTGCTTGTAATGCACCCTGGCTGCCAGTCTACTCATCTGCACCAAGTCCCCAAAACCAACAAAGTAGTTAGCACCCGTATCAATCTGACCTTCCGACCACACACAGGAGGCGGGAAATAACGCTGTAGCTGGCTATTGAGGATTTCATAGCCAGCACAAGCTCTTCACTTCAATTTTAATCGGCGGCATGGGTGCAATGCCGCTTCATTTCCATGCGTCAAAAAACAGAGGTAATATGCGTATAATCGAATCTGATTCTCACTTCAAACATTTACAAGAATGGCGAGGCAGCGGAGTTGACGAAGAAATCATTGCTCTGAATGTGCGTTCGCTGTCTGGGACTTTACCCTACGAATATCTCCTCTACAGTCCCAAAATCTCCCGCCGCAATGATGGACGACTGCGCGATCGCGATTTAAAGAAGTACCAGCACATTGAACTAGGCGGCTGGTGGTGCAATGGCGTTGATCCCCTCAACAACTACGTCAGTATGATGTGGGGCTGCTTCAAACCCGACCATCCCAGACGTGACCGCCAAAAGATCCACAAATTCATCAAGTATGAACACCCATTCAGAGAAGGTGCGATTCGTTGATTAGTGAATCACGGTAATCAGTCCGTAAATAACTAATCCAGTCTGACAGCAGATTACTGTCATTAAAAGGCTGAACTCTCGGTTAGATGTAGGTGAAAGCCCTACCATTCAGACTCAGAATTGACTCCTTACCTGCCCACACCGAACAAGCTCGTTTCTTGTAGAGTGAAGCTGGGAACAGGGCGCAATCAGACAGCCGTTGCGGGTTGACACTGGCGCTAACAGGGAGTTCCCATGATGAAACAGAGCCTAGAAAAGCAACTCAGTATGAAGCAGGGCGCAACAGCCATAACCCCTGACCTCACTGGAGACAATTCCCGCCGAATCCTTCTTCTTAATATCGGTAAGAGTCTAGGGAATCCAGTAGTTGAATTGGCTACATCTAACGGAACAATCAATCCAACCGAGGGAACGAATAAAAACGATTTGTGAGTCTTGGGGCAGTCGAACCCCAGGTAGGTAAGACGGGATACGGAACTCTCACAAGTCGGGTAGGACGCAACGTAATTGTTGCGAGGTGTTCAGAATACACAAACCAGAGAAGAGAAAATGATTAGACACAGTAGACATACTAGTGAATCTTGGAAAGCTTTACAGTGGAAGAAATTCCGCCGAAATCTTTTCCGCCTTCAAAAGCGCGTGTATAAAGCGGTTCTTGTTGGAGACAAGCGGAAAGCTAGGTTACTCCAAAAGCTTATTCTTAAATCCACCTCGGCTCGATTTCTTGCAATTAGACTTGTATCTCAGCTAAATGCTGGTAAGAAGACGGCTGGTATTGATGGTAAGAAATCCCTCTCATTTGAAGAACGCTTCAACCTTGAAGAACTACTGAAAATGAACAGTGGAAACTGGAGGCATCAAGGACTACGGGAAATCCCCATCCCTAAGAAGGACGGGACTACCAGAATGCTAAAAATACCAACCATCGCGGATAGAGCCTGGCAATGCCTCGCAAAATATGCACTAGAACCAGCGCACGAAGCCACTTTCCACGCTAGGAGTTATGGGTTTAGAACAGGGCGCTCTGCCCACGATGCACAACAGTACATCTTCGTAAATCTCCGCTCCAACAGCAAAGGAATAGAAAAACGAGTAATCGAACTCGATATTGAAAAGTGCTTCGACAGGATTAACCACTCAGCAATTATGGACGAACTCATTGCCCCTAAAAGCTTAAAACTCGGTATCTTCCGATGCCTCAAGGCAGGAGTTAACCTAGAATTCCCCGAACAAGGAACGCCCCAAGGGGGAGTAGTTAGCCCACTATTAGCCAACATTGCACTTAACGGGATTGAGAGTATACACAGATACCACTACGACTATAAAAAAGGTAGCAAGGTACACGACAAAACACCAAATAAGTCAATCGTCGAGCCATCAGCCCGATACGCTGATGACATGGTTATCATACTCCGACCCGAAGATGATGCAACAGAGATACTTGAAAGAATCAGCGAGTTCCTCCGCAAACGCGGAATGAATGTAAGCCAAAAGAAAACCAAAGTTACCGCCGCGACAGATGGGTTTGATTTCCTCGGCTGGCACTTCAAAGTCCAGAAAAACGGAAAGTTCAGAAGTACTCCCTCAGTGGATAACTTTAAAGCCTTCCGTAAGAAAGTAAAACACATCGTCAACAACTCGAATTATGGTGCTACCACAAAGGCTGAGAAATTAGCCCCAGTAGTTAGAGGTTGGAGAAACTACCATAAGTTCTGCAAGATGGACGGGTCTAAAAACTCGTTATACTACATCCAAAAAAGAGCTTATACGGTGTTTAACAAGGAAACCAAACAAAACCGCTACTCTAGTAAGAAATTACTAGACAAAGCATTCCCAAAGGTTTCGTACTCCGAAAACAAACACGTCATGGTCACAGGAACAAAATCCCCCTACGACGGTGATACATCCTACTGGAGCGAACGTAAAAGTAAGCTCTACGATGGTGAAACCTCTAAAGCTCTTAAGAAGCAAAACCATAGATGTGCTTCCTGCGGCTTAAAGTTCATCGATGAAGAACGGGTTCACTTGCATCACATCGACGGAAATCATGCCAACTGGAAGAAAAATAATCTTGAAGCAATTCACGAGAGTTGCCACGATTACAAACACATGAGCAAAAGCGCAAGCTAAGAACATCGGGAGCCGTGTACACGGAAACGGGTACGCACGGATCTAACTGAGAGGTGCGGGAGATAATACTCCCCATCGACTCAACCAGACACGCGCTTTCTTCCTCTTAGTACCGAATCGCATCTGGGTGAAAGTCTCCAATCGTAGCGGCATCCCCATCACCGAAGAAGACTTGCAGCATCCTGGCGGTTTCTGGCACTGGGTTTGGCAACATAATGTACCAGTCACAATTGTAGAAGGTGTCAAAAAAGCGGGGGCGTTACTGACTGCGGGTTATGCAGCGATCGCAATTCCTGGTGTTAACGCTGGATACCGCACACCCCATGATGAGTACGGTACTGCTATTGGTAAGCCAAACCTCATCCCCGACTTGAAACATTTCGCAACACAGGGCAGACAGGTCAACATTTGCTTTGACCAGGACAACAAACCTGAGACAGTTCAACGGGTAAGAACCGCTATCAGTCGTATGGGACGACTGCTGGTAAATGAGGGTTGTTCGCTGCGAGTGATTGATTTACCATTCGGGGCAGAGAAAGGGGTTGATGATTTTATCGTTGCCAAAGGGCAGTCGGCATTTGATGCGCTCTACAACACAGCAGTTGCATTGGAGTTGTGGGAAATAAAGCTGTTCACTCTGTTGACCTATCCTCCAGCGATCGCACTTAACCAACGATTCTTGGGCCAGCTTCTCGTCCCCGAAGGTGAAAAACTGATTGTTCTCAAAGCTCCCAAAGGCACTGGTAAAACCGAATGGCTGTCTACTGAGGTGGCGAAGGCGCATGACCTTGGACGTAGGGTGTTAATTATCACCCATCGCATCCAATTAGGTGAGGCATTATGCGATCGCTTTGGAGTGAATTATGTCACAGAAGTTCGCACGAATGAAACAGGCACATTATTAGGATACGGGGTGTGCGTTGATTCGCTGCATCAAGAAAGTCAGGCGCGATTCAACCCTAACGACTGGGCGAATGATGTGATTATTATTGATGAATGTGACCAAGTATTCTGGCATTTGCTCAACTCTGGTACTGAAGTGCAAAAGCGTCGGGTGTCCGTTCTCAAAAACCTTAAACAACTGGTACAGAATGTTTTGGGCAGCAGTCAGGGAAAGATTTACCTATCAAGCGCTGATGTTTCCGACACAGATGTAAAGTATGTTTTATCACTCGCTGGGGAATATCGAGTTAATCCCTTTGTCATCGTCAACAATTATCGGCACGTAGCCGGAAACTGTTACAACTACTCTGGCAACAACCCGAAGAATTTGATTGCGGCACTGGACAAAGCCATTGCCAAAGGGGGGCATCATTTACTCTGCTGTTCTGCTCAAAAGGCAAAATCCAAATGGGGAACCCAGGCGCTTGAAGAACGGTTTCGTCGCAAGTTCCCTCACCTGCGGATTCTGCGGATTGACAGCGAATCTGTTGCAGATCCCTCTCATGCAGCTTTCGGTTGTATCGCTCATCTGAACGAGATTCTCACCCAGTATGATTTGGTTATCGCCTCTCCAAGTCTTGAAACTGGAGTCAGCATCGACATTCGAGGACATTTTGATGGTGTTTGGGGAATATTTCAGGGAGTGCAGCCGGTTAATTCCGTGCGGCAGATGTTGGCAAGGGTTAGGGAAACAGTTGACCGTCATATCTGGGTGAGAGAGTGGGGGATTGTCAACGTGGGTAATGGCTCTACATCCATAGGGGGATTGCTCAGAAGTCAACACGTCGCAACACAAGCGAACATTGCGCTGTTGTCGGCGGCGGATAATGACGATTACAGCTTTGTTGACCAGAATTTTCAGCCCGAATCTTTGCAGACTTGGGGTAAGCGTGGTTCCGTGATTAACGTCGAGATGCGGCGCTATCGAGAATCTGTGCTTGCGGGTTTGGTCGAAGATGGGTACACCGTTATTGATGCTGACGATGCCGACGATGATGAGACTGGCGCAGTAATCGAGTCGGTTAAAGCCGCCTCTGTTGAATTGTATGCTGTGGAGTGTAAAGCGATCGCAGATTCTCCAACCATCTCTGATGTCGAACTCAAGAAGCTGCAAGACACAAGGGCGAAAACCAAAACTGAACGACACCAGCAGCGTAAAGCCGAATTGTCTCGCCGCTACGAAATTGACGTGACCCCTGATTTGGTTGAGAAGGATGACGACGGCTGGTATCCTCAACTGAGAATGCACTATTACTTGACGCTGGGGCGAGAATTTCTGACCAACCGTGATGCGAAACGGGCTAAGGCGCAAGCTGAAGCCGGGAATAATGCTATCTGGAAGCCGGATTTTAACAAGGGGCAAATGTTGCCGGCTGTACTGTTGTTAGAAGAACTGAATCTGTTGCAGTTGCTCACGCCTGGGGAGCAGTTGCGGGGGTCTGACGAGGCGATGCTGGAGTTTAAAGCGCTGGCTGTAAAGCATCGGCACGTTATCAAAAATTACCTTCACGTGACTATCTCAGAAAAACTGACTTCCATAGCGATCGCACAGAAACTACTTGCCAAGATTGATTTGAAACTGGATTACGTTGGTCGGTTGGGTAAGCGTGAAAATCGGGAGTGCGTTTATCGGTTTGTTGCCCCTGATGATCAGCGTGATTCAATTTTTGGGCAGTGGTTAAATCGAGATGAAGTGTTTCTTAGTGAGTCGGTGTCAGTCAGTAATAAAATAAGTACAACTACACCAGTAACTGACACAACATCACTATCCATATCGCACAATACTGAAGTGGTGTCAGGCACTAATAATATAGTCTTTGCAACACCACTCAGTGACACAGCACTAAATACCCCAGAAAATATTGCGATTCTTGGATGGAAAGGGCTGATGGTGAAAATGCAGCTTGGGCTAAATAGCGCTGGCTCGTTCTACAGTGAGTTAATCTCCAAGGTTGGCTCGGCTGTCGGCGTTGCTGATGGGGAGCCTTACTGGAATGGCTATCTGGGGCAGTGGCAGGTTTGGGTTAAGTTTGCAGACGAGTGTAGGTCTGTGGTGTGCGATTGGCTGGTGGCGGTGTAGAGCAATCACTACAGGAAACTTGATGTGTAGATTTTAGTGCAGGTATTGATTAATATAAGCGCATTAGCTAACAATCCAGTTAATACATAGTTAGGTTTACTCAAAGTATGTTCACGAAATTTGCGCTGCGGGTACTTTCGCTTACCGTAATGTTTTTTGGATGCTTTGTAATATTTGAGTATCCAGTGTAGGGGAATCGATGATAATTATCCATTTGAAATTGTTTATATTAGAGACTGAGATAACTGTGTTAATTGGGAATTCTTTGACTCCAATGACAAAAACAATAATTCATGCAGGATTTGCTCACTAGTAAAGTGCCAAACAAAAATCTTAAACAGTTTGATTTTAAAGATTATTTAAAACAATTATTAAAAATAAATTCATGCCCACGTCTATTTATCACATTACCCATATTGATAATTTACCCTCCATTCTCAAATCAGGAGGATTGATAGCAAACAGTAGGCTTAGACAGAGACAAACAAATTATCTCGATATTGCTCATGAAAATATTCAAGATAGACGAGCTAGAACTGAAGTTCCCTGTGGAGCAGGTGGATATTTACATGATTACGTACCTTTTTATTTTGCTCCACGCTCTCCCATGCTTTATGCCATTCATAAGCAAAATGTGGATGGATACAGTGGAGGACAAAAGCCAATCATTCATTTGGTTTCTCAAATAGAAGCAATAGAAAACTCAGAAATAGCTTTCGCATTTACAGATGGACATGGCATTATGGATTATACTGATTTTTATGATGATCTTTATGCTTTAAGTCATGTAATCGATTGGGAGTTAATGGAGTCAAAATACTGGTTTGATACTCCAGATGATCCTAACCGTAAATGTAAGCGACAAGCTGAGTTTTTAGTACATGAATTTTGCCATTGGAACCTAATTAAAGAAATTGGTGTAATCAACTTGACAATACAAACACAAGTTAGAGAAATATTACAGAAATTTAATATTCAGACCCCAATTAACGTTTACTCTAATTGGTACTACTAATTTTATTTCCTTAAATTGTACAATTCTATTACTGTTAAGACAGTTAAGAGAGATGATTGAAATTAAGCAAGGCAACCTATTAGAAGAAAACGCCGAAGCCCTAGTTAATACCGTTAATTGTGTCGGTATAATGGGCAAAGGTATCGCCTTGCAATTTAAGCAAGCCTATCCTGAAAACTTCCGCCAATACGAAAAAGCCTGTCGTGCCAAGGAAGTACAACCAGGACAAATGTTTACTGTAGCTACAGGAAGTCTATTTAATCCCCGGTATATCATTAATTTCCCTACCAAGCGCCACTGGAAAGGAAAATCAAAAATCGAAGACATCAAAAGTGGACTGGTGGCTTTAGTCACCCAAGTAAAGGAACTAGGCATCACCTCAATTGCCATTCCTCCATTAGGATGCGGTAACGGTGGTTTAGATTGGACACAAGTGAAACCCTTGATAGAATCAGCCTTTGCCCAACTCCCAGAAGTGCAGGTAATTATTTTTGAACCGACAGGCGCACCAACTGCTGAAAAAATGCCTGTTGCGACTAAAATACCCAACATGACCCGTGGACGTGCCATCATCATCCACCTCTTAGAACTGTACGGTATTCCGGGTTATGAATTGACCAAGCTAGAAATTCAAAAACTAGGCTATCTCTTGCAAGAAGCGGGGGAAACTTTGAAGCTTAATTATGTAAAAGATAGATATGGCCCCTACGCTCATAACCTGAATCATGTTTTAAAACATATTGAAGGACACTACATTCGGGGCTACGGTGATGGAACTAGCAAATCTGACAGTGCTGAAATTTATGTATTACCAGCAGGTAGAGAAGCAGCACAAGTATTTTTAGCCACTACACCAGATGCCCAGGCGCGGTTAGAGCAAGTTAGCAAGCTCATATATGGTTTTGAAACACCCTATGGTATGGAATTGCTGGCCACAGTCCATTGGGTTGCAACCAAGGAAGCCAGCCCTGCCCAAGATAGCGAACAGGCTATATCCTTAGTGCATGAGTGGAATGAGAGAAAACGTACTCTTTTTAAGCCTCAACATATTCGCAAGGCTTGGCAACGTTTGGATCAGCAAAATTGGTTAAATGTTAAAGTTTCTGATTCGCATTAACCGTGAGACAGGGAAACGTGGGACCCAAAAGGATTGGAAATTAGATGCTAGCTGTCAGATTGAAGCACAGCGCAATTGGTCAATAGACTGTAAACCTGCACCTTGGACTGGACAGTGTTGGCTCTTTCTACAGTTGACTTCGCAATGTTTATTTTAGCCCAAGATTGAACCTGAACCAACTTCCCACTGATGTTTGAGCAATTCTTGATAAGTCGTTTCCCTTATCATCATCTGCTTATAGAACATCTGCAAAAATTCTTGAGCTTGTTCACGGGACATCTGCTGCACTTGATCAGAAAAAGTTCTCAGGCTAAATTCTTGTTCTAAAGATAATTCAATGGGTTGGTTCATAGCTTTTGAATTTGCTTATGTAAGCAAACATTGCTTTATATAAATAAATGTTACGATAGCTTTACAAAAGATGAAGGGGTGTAAACCGTACTGGCGTAGGTTAGAAATGCCGTATCTGCTGCTGGAAACCTTGATATCACTCCATTGTGCCAACCCAAGTAAAAACTTAAGTTCTAAAGTTTCTTACTAAGAGGTTTTTAAAAGCATTTTTAGCCTCTGCTTGCGGCTGGCGATCGCTCTTAGAGCCTGTCAAGAAACAACTTTTACAATTTATTATCTAGAAAGCTTACTGAGAAAGCATTTCTAGCTCAAAAGAGGCAAGGTTCTTACATGACAAGCTCTTAAGGCGGGCGAAACAGCGCCATCGCTCTTGGAGAAGATGGGCACTTACCCCGACAAATTTGCTCAACTGGTTACAGATGCGCCGCATTGGACTGAATGGATGGCTTGATTTACACCCAAGCTTGGTATTAGACCAATAAACTATTGCTTGCTACTTATGAAACTGCCACTTCAAGATGTTGAATGCAGTTTCATAAGTAGCAAGTGCTTGTTGATAAGTTGCGAATGCTTCTGTATACTGCTTGTTGGTTAAGTATAGTTCGGCTAATCTTTCAATCATCATTCCGTGATAACTAATATCAATTGCATCACTGTGCTATCGAGAAAAGGCACTATCTTAAAGCCTTAATAGCCTTTGTATAATGCTGTTGAGATAATTGTAGCTCGGACAGCTTTTCGAGAGCGAAACCCTTGCGCTTAAGAGTTTTGAGGTCATTAGGAGCAAACTTGAGTCCAGTATCATAGATAGCGATCGCCCCATACCAGATATGGATGATCGCCCCTATTTTCATGAGGCCCTTGTTGCCGTTTTATAATGATAGGATGCAAAAGCTTACCATCACCCGACCTGACGATTGGCATCTGCATCTCCGCGACGGTGCAGCACTGAAAGCGGTTCTGCCCTACACGGTGCGTCAGTTTGCCCGCGCGATCATCATGCCGAACTTGAAGCCCCCTATCCGCTCGGTGGTAGATGCGGCTTGCTATCGCGATCGCATCCTCGCCGCCATTCCAGAGGGACAACAGTTTGAGCCATTGATGACGCTCTACCTCACCGACAACACCAGCCCCTACGACATTCTCCGGGCGAAAGAATCCCAGTTTATCAAAGCGGTCAAGTACTACCCAGCCGGTGCAACGACCAACTCAGACTCCGGTGTGACGGATATTCGGAAGGGTGATCGCGTCTTTGAAGCGATGCAGCAGGTGGACATGCCGTTATTACTGCACGGGGAAGTGACCGATAACGATGTTGATACGTTCGATCGCGAGAAGGTGTTTATCGAGCGACATTTAATCCCCCTCAAGCAGCGATTTCCCAACCTGCGGGTGGTGCTTGAGCATATCACCACCTCCGATGCGGTGCAGTATGTCCTGTCTGCCAACACTATCGCGGCAACAATTACGCCACAACATTTGTTGTTTAACCGTAATGCCCTGTTCAAAGGCGGCCTTCGCCCCCATTTTTATTGCCTGCCCATTTTGAAACGGGAGGAGCATCGTCAGGCTTTGTTGCAAGCGGCAACGTCGGGGAATCCGAAGTTTTTTCTAGGTACCGATAGCGCTCCCCATACCCGCACCAGCAAAGAAAGTTCCTGTGGCTGCGCGGGATGCTTTTCGGCTCTGCACGCCCTTGAGTTGTATGCCGAAGCATTTGAAAGCGTGAAAGCCCTGGATAAACTGGAGGCGTTCGCTAGCTTCTATGGCCCAGATTTTTATCAACTGCCGCGTAATACCGAGCGAATTACCTTGTCCAAAACGACTTGGCGCGTTCCTGATGAAGTTCCATTTATGGAATCTGGGCTTATACCTTTGGGGGCGGGGCAGGAAATGACATGGCAAATGGTATGACATTTGCATTGTGCATCAGCCGTTGTGGAATCCTGTCGGTTAGCTTAGACCAACGAGTAATTTGAATCCTGGCTCAAATTTGAGTCTGCGAATCTTCTATTTTAAGTGGTGATCGCCTTAGCAGAACTTTAATATTTTAGCAGAATTTTTGTTTAGCCTTTTGACCAAGGTGTAGTGCTGCTCGGACTTGTGCTTCGGTTTTTTCAACAGCGTTGGCTAATTCTGTCATTGTTGGTTCGCGGTCTAGCTGTTGAGTGAGTTCATTTTTAGATTGCTCAATGACAATCATTTCTTGTACAAGTCTTGCATAAGCGATTTCTTCCTCTGGCTTTAATAAAGGATACTGACCAATTTCTTGCAAATAGATGCGAACCATGTCGGAACTCAGGCTGGACATACAAACTTTTCGACTTTTTTAAACCAGGGGATTTAAAAGTATAAATCAAATAGCTCATTAAAATTTTCTATTTTTAACCGAGTACCGTGGGTTTAAATCCCGCAGTTCAAAATCGCGCAAGTTTTGGGTCGGGGTCTAAATCCCCATCACAAAACTTAATTACGAATTATTTAATAGCCAAGGCATATCAATTTAGTCCTGCCTGAAGTAACCTCTGCTTCAACCTTGTGTACCGCCGTTGGTCATCAGTAGAGCGCACCGCCAGAGAGATCGCTTTTTTTGCTCCTACAACAATCGCTAACTTCTTGGCACGGGTCAGCCCGGTGTAAAACAGGTTCCGGGTCAACATCATATAGTGCTGCATATAGATTGGCAGAACTATCACCGGATATTCTGAGCCTTGGCTTTTATGTATAGTAACGCTCCAGGCTAAAGTAATTTCGTTAAGATCAGCATAGTCGTAAATCACAGTATTCTCTCCATACTGCACGATTACTTCTTGTTCAACAGTATCAATGTCGGTGATAATTCCCAAATCTCCATTGAAGACTTCACGCTGGTAATCATTCATTTGTTGAATTACGCGATCGCCAACTCGCAGTATCATCCCACCTCTGTTAATCTCAACCTTGTCAGGACTGGGTGGGTTGATTAACTGCTGCAACACAGTATTAAGGTTGCGAGTCCCTACCAAGCCCCGCGACATTGGACAAAGTACTTGCACATCAGTAGCAGGATTAAAACCTAAGCGAGGAATCAAATCGGTAATCAATTCGCAGATTGCTTGCACTCCATGTTCAGGCTGATGACCGCCGCCATGCCACAGACAATCAGACACAGGATTGTCAGAGATTGGCTCGATTGTGGGATAAATTCCTCGATTAATTTGGTGAGCAGCAGAGATGATTGCGCTCTGTTGAGCTTGGCGAAATACCTGGGTCAACCGCACCACGGGAACTCGCCCAGAATTGATCAAGTCAGCAAGTATTTGACCTGGCCCCACAGATGGTAACTGGTCAATGTCACCCACCAACAATAGTAGAGCGCCAGCCAATACTGCTTTAACTAAGGAGTAAGCCAGAAACAAATCAAGCATCGAAGCTTCGTCAGCGATAATTGCCGTGTGGGGCAAAGGATTTTCGCTATCGCGCTTGAAACCCCTTGAGCGGGGGTCAAATTCTAACAAGCGATGAATAGTTTTAGCTTCCAGCCCAGTCATTTCACCTAAGCGTTGAGCAGCCCGTCCAGTTGGTGCTGCCAAAGCAATAGATTTACCCATTGCTTTCCACAGGCTGACAATCGTGTGAGTTGTGAAGGTCTTTCCAACGCCAGGGCCACCTGTGAGGATCATGATTTTGGAATAGGCTGCTGTTTCTACAGCTTGGCGTTGCTGTTCTGAAAGCTGAATTTTACGGCTGGCTGTAAAGCGGTCAATCCAATCACGCACACGCTCAATGTCAGTGCCAACAGGATTTTCCAAGCGTTGGCGTATCAGTTGAGCTAAATTTTGTTCAGTATGAAAGTAAGTCGGTTTGTAGCAAAGTAGCCTTTTTTCTTCATCCCGCTCTCTAATCAGCTCGTCTGCCAGAGCCATATCTTTAATAATGATCGCAACCGCTTCTTCTGTGGGCTGATGAGATTCGGTTGTCAGCAGTTTGATTACCGACTCAATCAGTTCACTTTGTGGCAGGTAACAGTGACCATCTTCGGCAGCTTCACTTAGACAATGGATAATCCCCGCACGGTAACGAAATTCTGAGTCAGGGGCAATTCCGATATTTCTCGCAATCTTGTCAGCAGTCAGAAAACCAATCCCATAAATGTCGGCTGCTAACTGATAGGGGTTCTTGGTAACAGTGGCAATCGCTTCATCCTTATATTGCTTGTAAATCTTCACAGCATAAGTGGTAGAAACGCCATGCCCCTGGAGAAACACCATTACTTCTTTGATCGCTTTCTGAGTTGACCAAGCGTTTTTGATTAAAGTAATCCGCTTTTTAGCGATGCCCTGAACTTCAATTAATCGCTCTATCTGGTTTTCGATGATGTCCAGGGTTTCAAGCCCAAAGTGAGCTACGATGCGTTTGGCTGTTACTGGCCCAACACCTTTTATGAGTCCACTGCCTAAATATTTCTCAATTCCGGTGAGAGTGGCTGGTTTGGTTTCTTGGTAATTGATGACTTGGAACTGCGGCCCAAATTGTGGATGGTCACGCCAGAAACCAGTTAGTTGTAAGGTCTGCCCTGGCTGAATATTGGCAAAGCTGCCGACGATTGTTGTGAGTTCGTTGCTACGGGGGCGAGTCAGTCTTGCCACTGTGTAACCCGATTCAGCAGAGTAAAAAGTTAAACGTTCTACAACTCCAGTGATTGTTTCGTGTTGGGGAAAGGCGCTTACTTGTTGAGGGGAAAGATTAGGGGGAGTGGACATTGCTTATCATCAGATGCCGCACATCATTATAATACTGGAATTCAGTCAATTATAGTACATAAATACTAATTAAACAGCCACTATTAGTATCATCTAAAACTCAACCTAATTTACCTTCATCACTTCTATTTGTTATAGTTCTAGGCTTATCTTTTTCTTGGGTGGGACTACTGCTGATTTTTTGGGTGCTTGAGGAGGGCGACAGCTTTTAGAGGTTTTCCGAAAAGTTAAAAAAATTTTCTCTGGAATTAACAGATTAACCTTTATTGGATAGCTCTATTCTTTTGTCAATTTCTTGTAGCTTACTTTGAAGAGCTTGACGAACTTCTTCAAGTTGATTGTGATGAAATTCCTCAAAATTAATAGAACGGATAGTTTTAACTGTTCTAATAACTTTTTTATTTTCATTACTTGAAATATTGGCAGATTTATACTGGCTTAGTGTCTCTTTAACTAAAGCTTTGGTTTGGCTCAAAGAAAGCCTTTCTTGTATGACTCTTTGGGCTAACTGAACCCTAATTTTTCGAGATTGAGCCTCATTAAGCTTTAGTTGAGTGGCAGAAAGCTTGTTCAATTCCCTAGCTTTACTGGCTTCTAGCCCTTCTTCTCGGATAGCAGATTTTAAATCTGTTGATAGTTTCAGCAAAGGAAAAATATTAGTATCAATAGAAGTAGGGTTAAGTTGTAATGCTAATATAACATCAAATATTTTCTGTTCTTCAGCACTTTTAAAGTCAACAGATTCTAACCACTGCCGTTGATTTTCCTGAGAAGCTATTCGGATCTCAGACAACTCCAAATTTTTACGATTACGCTCTAGTCGGCTCATAGCTGCGTTAAGTAGACGTGGAATGTTATCTTTCTGTTCTGACAACTCAGGATAGTCATATATGATTTGTTGAATTAAAGATTCTGCCAAGTCGAGAGTATTAAGATCCTCTCTATGCAAAGTTGTTGAAAGGGCTTGTCGATGAAGTTCACGATCATCTGCTTCGATCCCAGTAAGTAGAAATACAGCCTTTAGAGTATTCCATCCAATCTCAGGTGCAGATCGCCATCGTCTTTCTCCATCAAACAATAAGTATCTACCATTAGACAAAGGAATGAGAATTACAGGAGTATGCTGTCCTTGTTTTCTAAGGAGTTCAGCCATTCCCTGTATGCTAGCTTTAGTAAAAGTTTGTCTAGGCTGGCGAGGATTTCGATCAATCAAGTTAATTGGAACTTCTGAAACTCCTTGTTTGTCAGCTAATTCTGTAACTAGCTCTTGAATACGGGCTTCTAGAACAATTTTTTCTTCACTATCAACTTCCACGGCTCGAAGTTGATTAATTTCAGCTTCGAGTTCCTCAACTCGTTTAGTTAAATGATGAATTTTTTGTGATTGTCCTGCATTTGCAAACGCATTAGAAATATCTGGTTTTAGCATTAGTCCTGACTCATTAGCTCTATAATTTTGGTAACGATGGGGTCAAAGTCTTTAATAGCTTCACAAGCAGGTGCAAATAAATGAATGGGAAGCCCTACTCCACTCGCATTAATAAATTGGTTTGATTCTCTAATTGGCGGAAAACATGAAATTCCAAGCTCTTGTAACTGATTAGGGATTTCTTCTCCAATGTTTCGATGGGCGGCTACTTTCTTTATATTTACTTGTGATGGTACAAACCCTAATATTTTAGGCTCTGGTCGTAGTCGTAACTCGTTGATCTTGTCATAAAACCAATTAATCAAACCTGCTGAACCATACAAAGCTTTATATTCTAACTGCATTACAACCAATATGTCTGTCGCTGCGGCTAAAGCTACTAGACCCATAGGTTCCAGACCACCTGGGTTATCCAGAATAATAATGTCAGATTCAAGCGGATAGTCTTCTAAACGATCATGAAGCAGGTAATATTTTCTGGAATGAGAGTAAATTTTATGAATACTTTCTTCTAACGGAGCGCCGCCTAAAATAACATTGACATTATGGATTTTGTTTTCCCAAATAGGGAACAAAGGGTAATTGCCTTTGAAATCATCCCTGAAAACAGACGCTAGGGTTTTTTCAGGAGGAGGATCTTCAGTTTGTGAAAAAGCTCCCGTAAAGATTTTAAGAGAACCTAATGGGTCTAGTTCAATAACTGTGACTGAGTAACCTTTTTTGCCAAGGATGTACGCTAAATGTGTTACTAAAGTTGTTTTTCCAGTTCCACCAGCATTGGATTTAACATCTAATCTAATTTTTCTTTTAACTGCTTTCTTTTTCATAGCTCAAAAACTAAAGGCTTATGGAGTAACGTTACTCCACTTTTTGAGAAAATTCTAAGATCCTGCATGGAGTAATGCTACTCCATGCAGGATCTTAGTGTAATTTATCTAATTTTTATAAAAATGTTGCACTAAATATTAGCCGATTTATGCAAGGTCATCAATGACTGTAGAAGTTGAGTTTTAAAAGAATACTATATATGGCATCTACAAGTTGCCTTAAAAAGCAGAAGCAATAAGGATAGTTATAGTTACATTAAAAATAGTCTGTCAAAAACTTCGACTCCAATGAGCATAGAATCTACTAAGCGACCACCCAAGGCACAACAACCAAAACTGATCAAGCACATCCCTGCGGCGAAACAACCAGAGGTGCAGGATTTGACCAACAGTGATGCTCAAGTAGAACTATACCAAGATGTAGCAGAAACACCTGCTATTTATGCAGTCCTAAAAACAGTAGCTCAGTCAACCGAGAGTGCATCTAAACCAACAGAGAAACAAGAGCTATTTAGCCCTACCCCGGCTGATGACAAGTTGCCGGAAGAACTCACAACTGGCCAACAGCCCGGCCATGTCCCTGTCAATGAAAAACCCATAAAGCCGCCAAAAGTTGAGCCGCAGGTGACTGGCAAGCGCAACAAGAAAAAAATAGATTTACCACCAGCAGCCAAACCTCATATACCCTTTCAAGACCGCCCCGAAGAAACAGAATTACCGCCATCACCCTGTCAGCACATGCAATTCCTGGATTGCAACTCGGAGGTAGGGCGTGTGATATTCGAGTGCTACCACTGCAAGCAGGGGATAATCAGCGAGTACACCGGAGAACCCGTAATGGGCGAGTACAAAGGACGACCTTCAGTAATTTTCACAAAAGTAAAATGCCCCAACTGTGAGCAAACAGCGATTAGACTGCAAGCAAGGGAAGTACTTTCGACTACGGCGATACCTTCACCTTGGGCAGAAAAGTAAAATATGTATCGACTGCTTTTTTTAACTCGTTATATGGGAAGATTTTAAAAATTGCTCATGGGGTATATATAGGGGCTATATATACCCCATGAATAGGTTAGGACTTTAGGGACATTTTGACCCCTATATAGGGTATATATAGGTGCTAAGTAGGGTATATTTGACTGACTGATATTTTGTACCCCACTTAGCCCCCAAGGGGTTATGATAAACTCTTGAGTCTGGAGAAAAAAAGGCTCTTGAGCAGGGGAGCAAGAGAAAATTGTTTGCATTAACAATTATAGTTATCGGTGTAAGAAAAACTAATTATTCTGCTGAAGGTCAGAGTTCTCCATTTTGAACAGTAAATAGTAAACACTAAGAACTGTTTTAATTCTCTCCTCTGCTCTCCTGCCCCTCTGCCCCTCTTCTCCCCCACTTCACCTGAACAGATAACTTTCACAAATACAAAGTCTATTACCTTTCTCTTTATGTCTAACATTCACACCTTGCAAAAAATTTTTCCTGCTGGCTTTGATAACGGTTACGGAAGCCTAAAACTTTTAGTCGAAGGGTTTGAAGTGGTTCGTGTCCCCAGCTATATAACCAATGCCGAGATGGAAGATGTACCCGGACGAGTAGTTTTTAACGGCACTGCTTACACAGTCGGAGAGTCTGCTTACCGCACAGGGAATTATTTTGACCGCAACACAGACAATAATGAAAATAAAGTCAACAACGCATTATTGACTTTATTGGGTGCATTGGCGCATCTACCACACCGTAAAGCTTGGCACTTAAAATTAGTCGTCAGCTTACATGATGTTGCTCTGGCATCAGAACTACAAAAAGTACTCAATGGAGAATATCAGCCAATACTTGCTGGCAAACAATCAGATGTAAAAGTAGAAGTCCTGAAAGTTGTGCTAGAGGGGATGGGTGCATTATTTGGGCATCCACTACCCAAAAAATTAACCATTTTAGACTTTGGCAATGGAACAACCCTGTATTCTCGTTACAACCGAGGTCAGCGAGAAGTTCACACTGCCTACCCCATAGGTGTAGAAGTTCTCATCGATGATATCTCCCAAAAGATGAAACATTTAAATGGAGGAAAAATTGGGGATGCTTCCAAGATCCGATTTTGTCTGGAAATGGGGCATACCCGATACAGCCGTGACATCGATATCAAAGATATATATAGTGCTTCTTTAAAAGATTGGTATGAAAAATACTTGAAGAAAGTGGTGAATCTCACATTGGATGCCAAGCACCAAGGGGATGAAATCTGGGCTATAGGTGGAGGCTGTCTCTTACCAGGATTTAAGAAGCTGTTGGAGAAAAACGGCTTCAAAATCCTGGACAATCCGGTAGAAGCCAATGTCTCTGGGCTTTTAGAGATGGCAAAGACCATTAACAGTAAGAACCCAACTACTACATCTTTTAAGTAAAGTTATAACAATGGCAGATAAAAAAGACTTAGCACCGGAAAAAGTTCGCCTCAAAGATAATTACCGAGAGCGCATATTTGCAGAATCGCAAAAACTAGATAAAAGCTACCTGGACACGCTTTACTTTATAGTTGATTGCTATTTTGTTTTCATCAAGGCTGGATTACCTGCACAACTTTTACCTTCCCCACCTATTAATACTGAATCAAACCAACTCACGTCTTGGACTGCAACTCCATTTCCAGAGGAGAAAGAAGAAGATTATGGTGGGGAAACATTCAGCCTTGATTTTGATTTGTAATCGTCAAAGGAAGTTGGCAACGCTAAAGAAAGGGAATTAGCCCTGAAACTTTGCCAGACCTCAACTGTAACAATTAATGTAATAATTTTTGCAACGCCAATTTTCTTAGTTGGGCATTATTCAACTCCAGTAATAACAAAGTTGGACATTTTTTGTTATTCCCGGTAGGATTATTGCTATGAGCCTATCAAGAGGTAGCAGATGAACGTTTCTCTGACCATAGAACTGGAAAAGTGGGTGCAATCCAAAGTTGAAAGCGGTATGTACACTTCGGCTAGTGAAGTGATCCGTGAAGGTCTGCGGCTGCTCAAAGACCAGGATGCCCTCAAAGCAATACGCCTTGCCGAGTTACGTAGGGAGATACAGCAGGGGATTGATAGCGGAGAATCTACACCGCTAAACATGGATGAAATTATCGAATTGGCTAAACAACAACGGCAGACGAGAGAATCCCCATAATGGCGACAATTCTTATAAAACCGTTAGCACAAGCTGATTTATTGGATATTTGGAATTTTATTGCCAGTGACAGCTTTGATAAAGCAGATCAGCTTCTAAAAAAAATAGACAGTCAGCTCAAAATGTTGGCATCAAACCCAGGTATGGGAAGAAAACGCGATTCCTTAGCACCAAATCTGCGAAGTTTTCCAGTAGGGAATTATCTAATTTTCTACCGTTCTATAAACCAAGGGATTGAAGTTATTCGTGTTATACATGGGGCAAGAGACATTCAAAGCCTTTTTGAAGAAGATGATGAGTAAGTCGTTCTTCAATAGTTAGATTTTTGCCAACACTCCTGCTTTCTCTTTATTACTTGCGAAAAAATCAGTTTTGAACATCCTTACAGTTGGCTGACTGTATACCCTGCTCTAAAGCACTCGATAACTGCATCTAAATTACCTGACTTTAGATGTGCCAGACCTTGATTATAAGAAACCTGTGCTTGCTCTAAATTAGCCGTCTCCATAGTGCTGTCCTCCTTTTCTATTGCTTAAAAAGGCTATTCTAGGATAAATCTATCTTTGTATGTCTATTTGTTGTGTTTGAGATTTAGCTAGTATTTTATCAATTTGAGTATTAGCATCCTCAAAAGTTTGCAATATCTGTGGAGTTACTTTATTAGTCTGCACCTTGCCAGATTGCAAGTTTAAAATTATCTCCCCATCTTTCTGCGAAATAGTTAAATCCCTCTGCTGGGTATTGAAAGCCAAGTCATAAATCTTTCCTTTAACTTGAGTACTATTTTCATCAGACTTACCCCAGACCATGCCAATCCTTTGAGCAATTTGAGTCAACCGACTGATTTTTTCAAGCTCAAATGTATCTTTATTCATTACTGTCAACGCTGACTCTGATAATTGCTCACCAGCTTTAAACCCATTTGCCACTTCTACAATGCGTTTTTTGTAATTCTCCGACTTCCCTAACTTATCTGCGGCATTGTACCAATTTCTCAAGTCATCAATAGTGACTGTCGGGGATTTCTTTACACCTAGAGATTCGGTTTTTGTACTATTAGTAATGTCTATTGTAGAAGGAGTAGTGGAGAGTGATGGAGTTATAGATTGGTTAGGTGGGGATTGTGCTGTTTGTTCTGGTGGTTTCAAAAACTGTGGTCGTGTGGCGAGGGAATTAACTCTTTGTTGATAGTCACTATTTGATTCAATCACAGCCCCAAATTTCTTGGTCATGCTCGACAAAGTTTTGGCAGGGATGGAGCTATCAACCAAGTTAAATACCGCTAGACCTTTTTTAGTTTCCCTGATAACATCTTCTGTTGGTACTTGCTGCCATTCAACTTTTTGAGCAGTTAACCACTTAGTCACAGTATCAGCTTTCTGGTTGTCAACAGCCAAGCCCATGACTCCAAGTTTTTTGTTTG
>NZ_JACJTD010000048.1 GCF_014698505.1 Nostoc foliaceum FACHB-393
GGAAAATGTTTGTGTGGAAAGAGTTTTAAACACACACATATTTTATAATTATGGACATGGAGGGTCAGGTGTAACGTTGTCATGGGGATGTTCACAAGAAATTGTCCACTTAGTACAACAAATGCTCTGCGAATCGGCAAATCCAGTTGCTTTACATAGTAGTAAGATAGATAGCAATAAGCAGACTGTCTTTATGCTACATGATATGTTTCTGAGCAAAACTGATTTTAGACATATCTGCTCAGAGAATAGAAATCTAGTTTTACTCTGTAGTCGGCGAGGACTCAGTGAGGTTGTACCCTCCCAGTATCAATACTTATATATTGTGCAGATTGTAGAACCTTATAATTTACAAAATCTGCTCCAAACCTATCAACAGATTAAGGCTGACTATAAACTATTAGATGATAACTGCCGGATTGTCACCAACGATGAGTATTCAGTACTGTTAGCTGCACAGTTGCGTGAAGCTCTAAATCTGCCAGGCGATCGCCCAACGATGATCCAGCAGTTTACTGATAAGAGTTACCTCAAATCTGCCCTCAAAAATTCCCTGATTCGGATGCCTAAGTATCTGATTTTTGCTCAAGACCGATACCGTAAAGAGCCGGTTTCATACTTAAAGTTTCTTCTAGAAGAACTAGGTAATCACATTTTGATCAAACCAATTATCAGAGTCGGAAGTGAAAAAAGCAGAATAATCTATACTGTTGATGATTTGAAAGCTTGGTGTGAAAGCAATGTAGATTCAGATTCCGAATTTGAGATGAATGAATTCATTAAAGGTCAGTTATACAATACAAGTGTTGTTCTAAAAAACGGTCAGCCTTGTTATTTCGCTGCTTGCAAGCAGTATCGACCTAATGATGAGTTCATTTCTGGTCATCAAATCGGCAATATTATTGTTAGAGAAGAAGAACCAGAATTTCAAAAACTCTGGCAATTTTCAAGTGATGTGTTAGAAAGTTTAGAACACAATTACCCGAAAAATGGTGTACTCAATATTGATTTATTACTACCTTTTCTTAGCGAAGAAGCAATCCTAATGAAAGTAGCTGCACGTCCCCCGGAAGCGCTTGTATCAAGAATGTTTTACATATATCAGGGGCTACGTCTAAACGAGTTACATCTCCAATTACAGATAGGTGATTCGCCTGATATCATTCTCAAGGATAGAAATGAATGGAAGTACAGCGCTTCCTCGATTCATCCAAAGCAGAATGGTGTTGTTACAGAAATTAAGAAGCCAGTTTTTGAAACTGATGTGGAAATTTATTGGCAGATTTATTTGGGAGAAAGACTGGAAAAATCACAAAGTATGAGGGATATTGCCATTGCTATTGTTTTGAGCCATCATGACTTTTCAACCCTTCAAGAGGAATATCAGGTAGCCAATTCTAGCAATTTCTACAATACTAAAAAAGATTTTTTCTAGCAGCCCGAAAGAAACTGTTTTACAGCAGTATTTGAGTTAAAAACCGAAAAATTACCGCCTAAATGAGTAAATTTTAGTGTATTCTGCGCTTTTCTAGAACACCGATTCAGTAATCGGAGAGCAAAAGAAAAATCAGCCCAAAGAGAAATAAACAATGGAGAATAAAGTGTAGAAAACGCTTGCTAGCCAAGACTTATAGCGACAAATAAGCTCTAAGCAATATTTAACAAAATCTTTTGGAGAGGGATAACCTGAATTGAGGTAGATTCAGGTAATAAATGTGAGCTTCGCAAGCAGAGAATCTACGTATGCGGCCAGAAAATTGGAATCCACCGATAGAACTATCAGCAGCAGAGCAAAGTATTGTTAAGCGGATTAAACGAGCAAAGTTGTTTACATTCTTACGGCAATATCGCCATCAATTATTTGATGAGAAATTTCAAGAAGAACTGAGCAAGCTTTATGCAGATTCTCCCAAAGGGCATCCTCCAGTTCCGCCAGCACAACTGGCGTTAACGACAATCCTACAAGCCTATACGGGAGCAACAGAAGCAGAAGCGATTGAAGCATTAAGTATGGACAGGCGTTGGCAATTAGTACTCGATTGCATAGATTGCGAAATAGCTCCTTTTTCGCAGGCGACACTGGTTAGATTTCGGAGTGCGCTAATTATCCAAGGGCTTGACCGACGATTAATTGAGAGAACAGTCGAACTAGCAGAGCAAACCTTGGGTTTTGGCTCAAAGCAGTTACGGGCAGCACTAGAACTCTTGCAAAAGTATTTTGTGGTATGATTGAGAGTTTGGCAATTTGTGATTAGGACTTTGAGGAGCAGTGAAAATAGAGAAAGCCAAGCAGCTTACTGCAAAAAAATTTAAGCGAATGACTGGAGTGAGGCGTAAAACCTTTGAATTAATGGTTGATGTGGTTAAAGCTGATGCTCAAAAGAAGAAGAAGCCTGGCCGCCGTCCTAAATTAATTATTGAAGACCAAGTTTTAATGGTCATCCAATATTGGAGAGAGTACCGCACTTACTATCACATTGGATTAGATTTTGAGCTTTCAGAATCTGCGGTTTGCCGAATAGTTTTTAAAATCGAAAATATTTTAATTAAGTCCAGAAAGTTCAGTCTACCAGGGAAAAAACAATTATGGAAAATATCATCTGAAGAAGATTTAGTCGTAATGGATGTTACCGAGAGTCCAATTGAAAAACCTCAGAAAGGTCAAAAAAGATTTTTTAGCGGGAAACAGGGAGAACATACTTTAAAAACGCAGGTAGTGATCTACCAAAAAAGCAGCAAAATCATCTGTTTGGGGCATGATAAGGGAAAAATCCATGATTTTCGCTTATTTAAAAATAGTGGAATAAAATTTGTAGAATTAATTAAGGTAATAGCGGATAAAGGCTATCAAGGAATTGCTAAAATTCATCAATTAAGTGAAACACCAATTAAAAAACCAAAAGGAAAAAAGTTGACGAAAGAACAGAAAAAATACAATCGGGAACTAAATCGATTAAGGATTGTTGTTGAACACGTAAATCGTCGGCTAAAGATATTTAAAATTTTGTCTGATAAATATCGAAATCGTCATCGACGTTTTGGGTTAAGATCGAATTTAATTGCGGGAATTTATAATCACGAATTAGCCATATAAATCGGATAAAAAATCGAATTAATCCAATAATTTCAGTATTAATCAATAACTGAAATGATGTTTGCTGCAATCTTCTTAACTAGCAAGCGCCAGATAATACTTGCTAGAAGAAAATGATAAACTCTTACTATTTTAATGCCCCAAATTTGAAAATAAAATAACCCTTAACTATACCACAAAATATTTATGCAAGAGTTCTACTGGATTCTAGCCCATTGTGGGGAGCATCAAAGGTCGAAGATACATATAATTTATTGGGTCACGCCCTTAAAAAAGTGATTGGCGTGATAGCCGTTCAGCAGGGGAGGGAGCTGGCGGAAGTTGCTAATGACATTGGCGTAGATATGTTGGCAGGTTCGAGCTTGAAAGCCGCTTTGGACTTAAACTGGGATGACCCAAACCAGAAAAATTTGGCCTTGGGGATTATATAGCAACCGCCACATCGGTTAGGACGCTAGATGTAAAATATGCTCCATTGCATCTCGTAGACATTCATATTGTTCAAGTTGCTTGCGAATGCGACTTTTGAGCCAAGACCAGCATCGCTCAATCTTGTTGAGATCCGGTGAATAGGGAGGTAAGTACAGAAGTTTGCAACCTGCTTGCTGAATCAGTTGCTCAATACGACCACCTTTATGGAACGTGGCATTATCGATGACTACCACCTGCCCTGGTTCCAGCAGAGGGATTAAGCAGGTTTCCAACCAAATCTCAAACACAATCCGGTTGCAGGAACCTTCGACTGTAAAGGGAGCCATCAGTTGCTGGTTACGCAAGGCCGCAATCATATTGACTCGACCTTGCCGTCGTCCTGGCTTCAATGCATGAAACCGTTCTCCTTTCTGATTCCAGCCATAACCATAGTCTTCTCGATTGTCCATACCCGCTTCATCAACATAAACAATCGTTTCATCTGCCTGAGCTGTCAACTGTTCTATGAATGCTTGCCGTTTAACTTCATCTCGCTCTTGATAGCCATAGGTCTTTTTTTTCGCGTGAACCCTATTTTCTTCAATGCTCTTGCAATTGTGCGTTAGCGTAGCTCGCCGTAGGCATCGCTGATATTACCATCCCACAGTTGAGCCATCTCCACTTGGGTTTTATCACCATGAGATTTAGCAAAAGCCCGAAATTTCTCCCAGTCTGTGATTTTATGGTTATTTCCAGGCGGGTGGTTGGGCAACGGCAGAACATCTCCCGTTTCAGCTTTACGCTGTAACCACAGGTTGATCGTGTTGCGGCTGATGTTGAAGAGTTCACTGGCTTCGCTTTTCTTCAATCCATCTAACTCAATGGATTGGATTACCTTCTGGCGGAAGTCGTAACTGTAGGGTTTAGCCATAGCGAATTAGACCAGAGCAACTCATGATAATACTTTTAGTCTATGTCCTAATAGACTAGACGGCTGCTATACCACCTATTTGGTCTGCATCAACAGTGTTGGCATCTACATTACCTCCAGCAAATTGGGAATAACGTTGATCGTAGTTAGAAACTTTCCTCGGATTTTCTGCCAATGCTTTTTGAACTGAGCCTTGCTGTTCCACTATGTCAAACAAGCGGTTAATCTGTGTTTCCTGTTTGAAAATTAGGGTATCTTTATCCTCAAGTCTTGCTTGGTACTGTGCTGACAATGCTTTAGTCGCAAATTCATAGCCCTGCATAAAGTCGTTGTGGATTTTTGCTTTATCTGCATCAGGGGAAACAGTTACTCGGACTACAAGAATGCCGTCGCCTTTCTTCTCAATGCTTTGGACATCCAATTGTGCGCCTTGGTTTTCGACTTCTAGCTTTTTGAAGGAGTAGGCGAAAGCATCCCAGTCGATGCCGTTGCGGAAGATTAGGTCTACTGTTTCTAATAATTTTTGGAACAGTTTAGCAAATTCTCCAGGAGCAAAATTACCACTACTAGGGCGGCGTTCTTGTTGTTTTTGATGGAGGTAGATGTAGTCGCAGATTATTGCATCAAGATTAGTAAAAGCGTTAATTGCCCAGTCTTTTATACAAGATCCAGTTAGACAAACACCTCTTAAATTTGCATCATACAAGCTGGTTTGTGTTAAATTAGTTTCAAATAAATTAGCTTTTCCAAGATCAGCCTTTCTTAAATTTGAGCGATAAAGGTTTGTGTTACTAAAGTTAACCTCTCTTAAGTCTGCCTCTTCAAAATTTGCATCAGTCAGACTTATGTTACTAAGATTCGTTCCTTTCAACTTAGTAATAGAAAAGTTTGTATTTGAAACGAGAGCTTCTTTAAGATTAATGTCTACAAGTATAGCACCATTAAAATTTGCATTAATAAGGTATGCTTGTGTTAAGTTTGCTTTAGTAAGATCGGCTGCTACAAGTTTTGCATCATTAAGAGTTGCTTTACTCAAGTCAGCTTCTATCAGTTTTGTGTCTTGATATTTATTTGAGCTAAGTATAGCCTTATGAAGGTAAGCAGCATGAAGATTAGCTCCACAAAGTTCTGCCCCACTAAAGTTAGTCTCTTCAAAATTGGCTTTTCTCAAATTAGCATTATGTAGTTTAGCCCCAGTTAAATCAGGTCTTACTTTAGGATATTTATTCCTCCACTCATTCCAAACCTCCACTCCTTGCCTAAGTATTGCCAAATGCTCCTCATTCGCCATCACCAGTTACCCCTCTGCTTCATCTGTAGCAACTGAACTATTCAGCATCCTGCCAGCCTTCTAAAGTTGCCAAAAGTATATTCACAAGAGGATGATCCACTAGTTCCTTCAATGCCTCAGTTCCACCAGATTTTAACGCCCCAATTACCCGCGCTTTCAATGTAGGATTATTATCGATTTGCTTGAGTGCTTCTGTCACCGCTACCTGTTTTTCTAGTGGTGTATTAGTCGGGTAAGTCTGCCCTAACTGATTGAGAAGCTGCTGAATTTCTGCTGCGGCTTCTGCAAGATTCTGCCGTTGCTCCGGGGTGTAGTTGGTGATGTTGCCACCGATTTGCTGTGCGGTTACTGTGTCTGCGTTGACTAGACCACCTGCAAATTGAGCGCCTTTGAGGTCAAAGTTAGACTGTTTTTTAGAAGCTTCTGCCATTATGGTATCTCCTTGGTTTTGATAAGTTTGGGCATAAAAACTAGGGCGTTGTAGTGCTGTCACTACCATATTCTGTAGATCAGCAATTCTACTATCTTTTTCGGCGACGAGCGCTTTAACTTCTTGTTCCGCAAGGGCTTTTAGCTGATTATAAGTATCAAAATACTCTGCACTCAGTTGCGATTTGTCGGCTGTGATCGCTGTTTTGGCACGCAGCAAGAACTTGTCCTCACCACGAACTTCCATACCTACAATTCGCAAATCTGCCTCTGGGTTATTCTCAGCTAACTGCTTGAACGAGATAGCGATCGCTCTTGGGTCAACACTTTGATTATGGTATAGGTCGAGCGTGTCGAAGATGGGCTTGATGAAATCCCCAAACTCACCCGGAGCAAACACTTCCTGGCGATTGTCAGGTTTGCGGTGAGGGTCGGGGTTGTCTATAGTGGGCAGGCGCATGTAAACGTACTCGCATCTAACCCCATCAAATTTGGTATCAGTGCTAATGTTCCAATCTTCAATGAATGCGCCAGTGAGAGTTGCACCTGTAAAATCAGTGCCGTCGAGTTGGGTTTGTACTAGCTTGGCTCTGGATAAATCTACATGTTGCAAGTTGGCTTCACTTAAGTCTGCGCCAATGAAACTAACATCTGATAAATTAGCTCCACTCAGATTGACTCCTCGTAAGTTCTCACGTTCAAAGTTTTTTTCTTGTTCCTCTCCTATAACTAGTAATTGGCGGATTTTTTTATCTTTTAAATAAGTGTTTCCTACCTTAGCTAAAGCTAAAAATTGAGCCTTAAACCAAATAGTACGAGTCAGGTTAGCTTCAGAGAAGTTCGTGTTTTTTAATACTGCTTCCGAAAAGTTAGTATCTGTTAAATTACTCTGCCGAAAATTGGTTCCGTCTCTAGCCACAATGTCAATAATAAGAGTGCGAATAAAGACATACTTTTTATCTTCGAGTAAAGCACGCCAACCAATGTAAGCAGATACCCCTGCTAATATTATTGTCAACATAGATGTCACTATTAATGCCTTTCCCTTTGCAGCTAATAGTGCCATCCCTATAGTCACTACTATTGTTCCTACTATTGCACCAGTATTTACTACTGCACTTACCCCTACCACTATTACTGCACTTGATGTTACACCTGCTACTGCCGCTACAACTGCACCACTAGCTAATACTGCCTCTGATGCTATGGGTGCTGATGCTACTGCTGCTGTTAATATTACTATTAATAACTTGAAACCTGCAATCAATCCTTGGTTGAGGGTAAGAATGAAGAAGGCAAGCAAGGTTATGAAACTACCTATACAGGTAAACACCTTTTCAGATGAATAGTTTTCCACAACATCTATCCAGTAGTGGCTACACACTTGGAAGCAAAATCCTGGAATTATAGACAGCATCAAAAAGATTATTAGCCAGCCAATTTCCCATCGTCTTTCAATCCCAGCTTTGGCATGACTAAAGTTTGCTCCGATTAGATTTGCACCAGTAAAATCAGCGCCACGAATATCTGCACCGCTAAAGTTTACCCCATTAAGGTTCTTACCTCGAAAAGAACGACCTCTGAGATTTTGGCACGAGAAGTCTTGGGGCATGGCTAGGCTGGTGAAAGTGAGAGTTTATGCTGGATACAGCTTGAGTATGCGGTTTTACGGTAAATAGTGCAATATTTTTGATAATGATTAAATTCCGGCATTCCACAAAATCCATACTAGACTCTGATCCCCGTAGTTGTGCTGATTTTTTATGGTGAAATTCTTAAATCAGAAAACTACGCTGCGATCGCATTGGGCAGCAAGTACACCTGCGGAATGCGAACAGATGCAGTCCTTGAGCGATGACGAAAGCACGCACCGGAGGTAGAGAACATCAGTCGAGTGGATGGATTCTTGACCAAGTTTTTTATATTAATTTAAATTTCTTGCCAATCAACTTGAGCTAACTAAGATTTGATTAATGTCAGGGAGGATTAAACCTAGTGTATTATCTGTGAATTGTCATAAAATACAGAAGCTAGTTTCATGGCTATGCTCACTCTACATCTGACTACCCACACGAATCCGACTCAACAATGCACTGTTACCCAAATTCCATTCAATATTGGTAGTGACCCAGACAACGATTTAGTCATTAGCGATAAAAGCGTAGACAGCTTTCACGCGCAAATCATTTGGAAACAAGATCAGTACTTGTTGATTGACTTAGGCAGTAGCAGTGGGACTCGCATCGGCAGCATTCAGTTACAACCACACAAGTCCGGCTCACTTGGAGATGCAACTTTAGTACAGGTCGGTTCCATCATTATCGAAGTGAAAATAAGCTCTCCTGTACCAGCTTCAAAGACACTAATATTTGGAGCAGCAGCAAAAATCCAGACAAGCAATAGCACAAAGTCTCAAACAACCACTCAAGAGAATTTGAGATTGGATGCTGTTGGCTTGTACAAATCTACTAGACCAGTGTTTGGGACGACTCTGATCAACGATATTTCTCTGTCGTTCTTTCCTAAAGAGTTTATTGTCATTGCTGGAGTAAGCGGTGGTGGCAAATCAACGCTAATGGATGCACTAAATGGGCAACGTCGTGCATCGGGCAAGGTTCTTACTAATGGTATTAGCCTTTATCGCCATTTTAAGGCTTTCAAACACCGCATAGGTTACGTTCCGCAGGACGATATTGTTCACCCAGAGTTGACCGTAAGGGAAGCTTTAAACTATGCTGTACAGCTTCGGCTACCTTTTGCCACACCAGAACAAAGACAGCAGCGTATCCAAGAAGTATTAGAGCAGTTGCAACTGACCCAACGTAAGCACGTACCAGTCAAGCGACTTAGCGGTGGTCAGCGAAAGCGAGTTTCTATTGGAGTAGAGTTAATTACCAAACCTAGCCTGTTTTTCTTGGATGAAGCCACATCTGGGCTAGACCCTGGCACTGAACTCCAAATCATGGAACTACTGCGGGTGAGCGCAAACGCTGGAAGCACTGTACTGCTGATTACTCATGCTACCAAAAATGTAGCAATCGCTGACTTAGTGGTTTTTCTTGCGAAGGGTGGTAGATTAGCTTACGTTGGCCCTCCTAAGTTGGCGTTTGACTACTTTCAAGTCCAAGATTTTGATGCTATCTACGACAAAGTGGAGCGCCAGCTATCCCCGCAGCAATGGGAAGAACGCTTCAAATCTTCTGGCTTCTACAGAAAATTTATCACTGATCGCCACAAGACTATTCCCCCACATAAGGTTCCACCTGCACCAATAGAATCGAGATTTTGGCAACAGTGGGGAGTGCTGTGCCGTCGCAATTTGAATATACTGCTCAAAAACAAGATTAGCTTGGCATTAATGATTTTGGGAGCGCCAATTTTGGGGTCAGTTAATTTTGCACTGTGGAAATCAGACTTGTTTAGTACCAAGACTGGCAATGCTGGACAGACAATTACAATGCTGTTTGTGACTGTGATTATGGCCGTAATGTCTGGTTCATTAGCAACCATGTCAGAGATTGCTAAAGAAACAGCAATTTACCGTCGTGAGCGTAGTGCTGGGTTAGGTTTACTTCCTTATCTTGCATCTAAGCTTCAGTTAGCATTCCTGTTGGGACTATACCAGTCAGCTGTACTGTTAGGTTGTATGGTTGCAGCAGTAGTAATTCCTATTGATAGTAGCGCTTTAGCCGGAATGTACTTTAGTTTATTCCTAGCATCTTTTGGCAGTATGGTGCTGGGGCTATTAGTTTCTGCGATCGCTCCCAACCAAAGCGTTGCTCCCTTGCTAACAATTTTAGTGCTAGTTCCTCAAATTGTCTTTGGTGGTGGTATCCTTCCACAAGCTGAGTTCAATCCTATTGGTAAGACAGTTAATCAGTTGATGTTGACTAAGTACCCATTTGAATCGTTAGTAACCTTGAGTGCGCTGGGAGAAGATGTAGCGAAAGACTTGTGTTGGCAGAAGTCTGAACAGCAAAAGAAATCATTATCAGAAGCCCAAACAGCCATTTGCAAGTGTTACGGCAAGGATTTGTTTACAGAGTGCAAGTTTCCAGGTTTGGGCAAAGTGGAACGAACCTCCCTTTCCCAAGTAGATTTACTAAAAGGACGTTTATTAATCAAAAGTATTTATGATAGTTATGGAAATATTCTTAGTATTAATTTATTGACGAACTGGCTGCAAATGTTAATAATAATTATAGGAATTACAGTTATATTATTTCTGGCGCAAGTTTTTAAAATTTGAGTCTATCACAAAGTTATTAATGCCATAAATTGTTTTTTTTGTAACAAAAATTGTCTCGATTTGAATGATGCAGAAAATTTTGCAATAATTTTAATTATAGCATGATTATTTAATGTTAATCACAGTCAATGTTGAACTATATGAAAGAGCATAAATTCATCTCTTGGTCTTAGTGCAATAACTACTTTGGACTCTGCGATTGCATTCAACAGTATATTTGTATTTTATAATCTACAACTTGCGTTAATTAGGAAGATATACCCCAAACTCTAATTTTTGAATCATCGGTACCACTAACTAAGATTTTGCCATTAGGACTGAAAGCAAGAGAATTTACTAGACTTTTAAGTTCAAGAGTCTGTAGAAGTGCTGCTGTTTGATAATTCCAAATCCTGATTTTATTATCTTCACCACCACTGGCAATAATTTTTTCTGTTGGACTAAACGTGATAGCATTCACAGAACCTTCATGACCAGTAAGAAGACGATATTCTGTTGGGGTACTTGTATTCCACAGCTTTATTGGTGGATTCAAAACACCATTCTCACCGACATTTGTACCTCCACTGGCAATTGTTTGTCCATTTGGACTAATAGCAACTGCTCGAATTGAACCTACCGAACGGTCTAACCAAGACAGCATAGAACCCCAAAAATTAGAAGGGCGATTTAAAATACTTATTCTTTCGCCACTGCGCCAATCCCAAATCATAATTGCACCATCAATCCCACCACTCACTAAAAACCGCCCATCACAGTTAAAAGTAACAGAATTGACATCATATCCATGTCCACGTAAGGTGCGTAGCTGTTTTCCGCTACTGAGATGCCAAAGTCTAATAATAGCGTCAAAGTGTGCAGTAGCGAGGGTTTGACCATCTGGGCTAAAGACGACGCAATTAGTTCCTAAAGAAACCAGCGAACTGCCTAAAGTTTGTTTAAGCCTACCTGTACTGATATTCCACAACTTGATATTACCATCGTGTAATTCCATTTTACTGGCACTTGCCAAAGTTTGCCCATCTGGGCTAAAGTCAACAGTAAGAACTGGGCTAGAATGTCCTGTTAAAGTAGTTAATAATTCTCCAGTCGTTAAGTCCCATAATTTAATTGTGTGATCGCTACTGCCACTAGCAACTATCTTTCCATCTGGGCTAATGGCAACAGATAAAACAGAATCTAAATGTCCGTTGAGGGTAGTGAGATTTTTATAAAGGCCATCTGGACTATTTACTTGTTTTTCTTGTTTTGCCAATTCTTCTCTAATTTTTTTTATTAAACTATCTATTTTTACCTGATTATCTAAGCCGACATTTTCACGTATTACTTCTAATAAGATACAAAGTGCAGGCTTTTCAGGGGCAATTTCTCCAAATGCTACTAGCTCCTTCACCATTTGGGGAATAAAAACATCCACAGGCGTATCCCACACCAGACGATTCAATACTTTTGCATTAGTCCCTAAAGCTATAAAAAGATAAGACTGACGTTGTTGTTTATCCCACATAAATGGGCTTAACACAAGCGATACTTCTTGGATAATTACCCCACTGATTTCTGCCATTTAAATTACCTCTGCAACCTTGTGTAAATTTCTGGTGTGTTGTTTTTAAGGTCACTCAACAATGCGATCGCACTTGTTCCTGCATTGCGTAAATACTTTTGTTGTGTATTCGGTTCTAGTAACATCCCACCGCTATGGTGAATCCCTACCACCTGAAAATCATCATCGAAAACAGGCGACCCCGATGAACCTGGTTCTGTAGTAGTAGTATATTGCAATACTTGATTATCGGCGTAAGCAACAAAGTTATTCTGTATAGAGATTTTCTTTAAATGCCCACCTGGATGCTGAATAATTGCTACGCGGTCATCTCGCCGCATTAGTTTACTCTTGAAGATTAAAGGCTTGCCGAAACCGGGTACTTCTTTCAGGGTTACTACTGTATAGTCCAATGCTTCGTTAGTGTAAAAAACACCTCCGGCTAAAGCTCCAATAGTCTGTGTTGGGCATTGCTTACCTTTAATATCCAGTTGATAGTTAAAGCTAAAATCACTTTTCTCTCCTACTTCTTGACTATTAATAACGTGATTGTTCGTCATTAGTAAATCAGACGCAATCATAAATCCTGTGCCTAAACCGTCTGGAGTAGCGATCCGAACCACGGCTTTTGAAGCTTCCAGAGCCAAGTTTAAAATGTATATATCGCGTAATGTATTTTCCCCAATAATCTTTTCTTTGATATCAGATGTACTATCTACTCCCTTCCAGTTGCCAATTCCACGGCTAGGACTGACTGGAACATCAAGTGGGTAGTTCCGAAATAGTTCTATGATAAAGTCTGTATCTTCATCCCCAGTAAAAGGCTGAATATAGTTGAGGAAGACAGCAAGAGCTTCTTTATCGTAAGCGACTCGTCCAAATTGAGCTAAAAATCGCACTACTTCCACAGAAACACCCATCGGCGCACCATCCAAATCTAACCGCGCTAGGATAATATCTGCTTGGGCTACACCTTGTAATGCACCTGCGACTAAACGACGGCGATCGCGCACATTACCAAAGTCGGGTAAATTTTGGACTATGCGGGCTAGGCGTTGGAAGTCAAGTATAGATAATTGGACTGTCAATGTCGCTACTCCTATTAGTAAGCATCGATATTATTTATTAGTGATTCTATATACTCGGAATCATGCCTAAACCACCTTCTAGACGCAACAAAGCCACCTCTGCCGCATCTACCGATTCAACTTCAGTAGCTAACTCTGCAAATGAGGATATCTCTCAGCAAGTAGATCCAGCTACAGCAACAATTAATGTTACTGCCGTTGAAGTTCCAGAATTAACCGAGCAGGAAATTAGCGATAAGCCTGACGGCATGGCTACGCTTACCGCTTGCACCTGGAGAGGAAAGTGGAACGGGCGTTTTTTGAAGCGGGAAAGGCTTTAATGGAGTTACGCGAACGCAGACTGTACGGCTCGACCCACAAAACTAATCGGACAGTTACTCAATATGCTCCCCTACCACTCTAAGATACTGTTTGCTAACAATATTTAACTTCCCAAAAATTTTTAAGGTTAAATTAATTTAATTAAATTTTGTAACCGTTATCTTTTTCGATAATCAGGAATCCGGTTGAGAAAGTGATCCATACTCCGTTCTGCCAGAGCTGCAATAGTCAGCGAAGGATTTGAGCAGGCTGTTGAACCAGGAATAAGCGCACTATCAACAACAAACAAGTTGGTATAACCAAAGACCTGTCCATGAGTGTTGCATACTTGTCCAATAGTTGCACCACCAAGCGGGTGTGCTGTACTACTGTAGTCAGGCGGTGCAGCTAGACTTGTACCATTGGCTTGGTTGAGCCGTTGGTAAGTATACTGGAGAGCTTGAGCATTTTTCTGACTATCGGCTGAGTTGCTAGGCCACAACAAATCTGCTGACCCAGTAGACATATTGTAAGTAAGATAGCCCTCCGGTTTTGAAATTCCCTGACCAAGCACAGGAATTAGACCTTGTGGGATAAAAGGAATCGCTTGGAATGGCTCAAGTATTAGTGGCGCAATAGGATTGTCAAGATGCTCAACTGATATCACACCAGGAGTTCCCTGTGTTGGATTAGTCTGACTAGCATTAATCATTAAAGTAGTTGAATCAGAATTTGTCCCCCAAAACTTTCCTACCTGATGATTGAGGCGGCGCAAAGTACCATTGCTTTTAGCACGCAGCAATAGTTCAGTAGTACCAATTGAACCTGCGGCTAAAAACAGATAGCGGCAAACAAAGGATTTTTGAAAAAGCACTTCTCCTTGTTCGTTGATTTGATTGCAGACAACCCGATAACGCCCACGATCTGATTCCCCAATTGTAGTGACTACGTGTAAAGGTCGGATTTCAACGTTACCAGTAGTTTCTGCCATACTTAGATAGTTGCGGTCTACGCTGTTTTTAGCACCACTATTTGTGCCATAGTAAATTTGACCTGCAATAATAGAAGCTACTTTCTCACCAGCAATTTCCTGACGAACAATGTCCCAGTCAAAAGCGATGTCAATCTTACGTGCATTTAAACCCGCTCTGGCTGCTTGCTCCAAAAGAATACGGCTGGCTAAGTAGTATTTAGTTTGTAGAATATCGTCTGGGATTGGAGAGGACTTGAGGATAGAACGCACTCGTGGGTAATAAACTCTATCTAGTTCAGAGTATTTAATAGTGCGTGGAAAAACTTTGTAAAATAGTTCCTCAGTTGGCTGATAGGTGATGCCACCATAGACAAGCGAAGTACCCCCCACACCTGCCCCTCGATAAGCATTGATACCATTACCTCTTTTAACGTCGAAAACACCTGTATATACATTAATAGGGGTTGCTGGAACTGGTGCGGGTAAAACTGTAGTAGGACTAAGCCAGGTAGAACGACCATCTGGATTATCTGTTGTAGAGAAGGTATTACCTGCGCTAGTAATTTGCCATCGTCGTCCCCGTTCTAATACAACTGTTTCAATTCCAGCCTGACCAAGACGCAATGATGCGACTGCACCGCCAAAACCACTACCAATTACTATCGCCTCAACATACTCGTCAACACTGCTAGCCCAAGTGCGAATATTGGATACACCTATGCTGGCAGATGCCGCCGCCGCCGATGCCTGAAGAAATCGACGACGATTTAGCATTTGGGACATACTTTACTCCTATTTTTCACAAGCCATGTTTGTGCGGTTGTAAATCGTAGTTATTTCAGTTAGCTAATTGGCGATTTTTAATATTCGCAACCAAAAATTTGCCTAAATTAGAAAAATTTGCTTGATTTACAACAATTATTAGCATTTATGGATACAAGTAGTATCAGATTAATCATTTCTAAGCAATAATGCTTAGTTAAATTAAATTATAGTTAAAGATTAATTAATAATGGGTTAAGCTTATTCAATAACGATGAAAACTTTTCTTACTTTAAATAAATTGGCTCTTCCGTAGGTGTTATGTTGAAATTGAAACAATAATAATGTGATGGGCTTACGCCCTGCCAAGAGTGCGATGGTGTAATCACCCGCCGGAGTCGATTGCAGAGATAATTGAAGCACCCAAGATTATCACTAGTCGCCCTGACATTGGTTATTGGATTGATACCAGCCGTATTGGTATAAAGCCTTGTGCCAATGAGTTAAAAGGATAGCGATCGCCTACAGCAGGCAGTTAGGCTATCTTGCTTGGCTTAACTAAAGTATTATTCTCCCGAACTTAACTCAGATTGGTTCAAAATTGCCTCTAGCAATCCAGTCGGTAAGCTGCTAGTTACCATGTATTTACACTGAATGCTTAATTACAGAAAAACTTTTAGCTTATGTTCTACTCATAATTGTCGCCTTTAAATTACTTAAGCTTCATCACTTAAACTAAATTTAAACTCTTCACTACGGCTTTACACTTATTAGTGTTTACTTTGCAGCTTCTTGAAGAGAATATCATTACTTTTATCATTGTGATAACAGTTTGAATGATTGATATTAGAGAAGTAGTTTTAATTTGAGTTGATTAAATCAGTGAATAAAAAATGGGCGACTAAACGACTCACAATTAATTTGGCATCAAGTGAAGCAGAAAAATTAGAAAAATACTGCTCAATGACTGGTAGACCTGCAACCGATGTAATTCGAGAGTTGATTCGCTCTTTGCCAGCCGAAGAAATACCAAATGCAAATTAAACTGTTTGATGAGTAACACTCGCTTTTTTGTTCAACTCAAGCACACAATACCAAAGCAAAAAACTGGTTCAGGTAATGCTAATTGCTGTATCAATAAAAAATTTACCTAAATGGTTAATAAAACAGCTAAACTAGCTTTATAATTTCCATTTTTGACTTACCACGGACTAAAGCTATAAATCACTTACTATCTCCTTAAATATTCCTCTGAAAGTTCATGATTAATGCTGATGTGGTTCTTAGCTTTGAGGGAAGAAGCTGAACTAAATACAAAATCGTCAAAACAACAGTTTGTTAAAACATGGATTTCATTAACCAAGCACGAAATTTGGCGGATACGCTCAAAGATAAAGCGCAAGAAGCAGCAACTACTACAGCAAAGGGGATAGAAGAAGTAATTGATGTCATCAAAAATACTACTGTAGAGATTACTAGCTCAAGTATTAATGCAGTTACTAATTTACCTGCAACAGCACAGCAAGGTTTCCAAACAGTACAAAATATCAGTAAAGCATTTGAAACAACTGCTATTGGTGTGAGTACTTCGAGTCTGTCCATAGCTGAAGCATTGCAAAAGCTGCCTTCGACTGCGGCGGAATTAGCCGTAGAAATGCCCAAGATTGCATATAGATTGAGGTATCGTGCTGGTCTGAGAACTGGGGATTTATCTCGATCTGATACAGATGTCATGAAGCTGTTTGAGAAAATTCCCGGTACATCAAAGCTAGGAGGTAATGAAAGAACCATCCGTGAATTCTTGAGCGATAAACATGGTAGCCATATCATTCCACGCTCCCAAGGTGGCTCAAACGGTGCTGACAACATTGTGTGGGAAATAGGCATTGATAATCTCCGTCGCGGAGCCGAAGTTATGACTGTTGGGGAGCAGTTTTATGTTCGGGTTTACAATGCCGTAGATTCTATTGTCAGCAATTCTGGAACAATTGCTAAGTTGGGGATTACTGCTACAGGAACCGCTATTCTCACTCAAGTTATAGTCACAGCGATTTCATACTCCTTGGATCTTTATCGGGGCGATATTACTGTTGAAGAGTATAAAAATTTAATTGTAGAAGCGGCAAAAGCAGCAGGTATTGCGACACCGATTGTTTTTCTGGTCTTAGTAGCTGTATTAGCCTTATTTCCAGAATTTACAGTTGTATTATCTGCACCAGTGGTTATTGCAGGTTTCAATGCCTTATTTGGCATGAGTATTGCGATGCCGATAGTACAATCGCTACTCCGTCATGCTCAAGCTGGTGGTTTTGGCATAGAAACTGCTGATGCTTACAGAAATGCGCTTGGTGGATCTGCGCCTGCTTGAAATCTGCGACAAATTTTAACTGGAGTGCTGGTTTTAGCTTCAAGGCTAGTTTGGTTTGTCTTGACAGCTAATCATACGAAAAAAGTTGAACATTGTTACAATCTCTACATTTACGCGCCCGTAGCTTTTCGCCTTCCCCCCACCCTGCCCCATCAGCACGGAAATACACCCACTGACTTACTGATTCTCCAACGGTACGACCCTAAACAAAATTTTGTGAGCCACAGATAGGACATGGCGTTTCTTGTGGGCTAAGGTTTTTGTGATTCGGTTGGTTGTTCATCAGCTTCTCCCGATAAATTCTGAGTGCAATCTTCAGTAGCTATTGGGCCAGAGTGAAATCGCAATCGCTTGAGATTGAATTACCGATTTTCCCCAACTGACTGATAATTTTATTTGCCAGCAATCATCACCGTAAAAAACTTTCTGTTGTCCGTTGGGTCAAAATATCGCGCACTATCCGTTTCTAACACACCATCCGTCAACAGCAAATACAAAACAGACAGACCATTAGAGTTCTAGAAAATATTTGAAGCAGTTAGCCTAGAAAAATAGGTAATTTAACCAAGATAAGGATATTGTGGCGGTTTGATTTTCAATAATTCTGTCCAGTATTTTATAGCATTATCTTTGGTGGTTTCTGTGTCACGCGATTTATGAACTTTGCATATCTCCATTATAAAATATGTAAGTTTAAGAGCAGTAAGTAAGTTCATCAACCCTACCGCTTGAAAATGTTGTAAAAATAAGTGAATAATAGTTTGTAATTTTTGTTGATGACGAAAATACATCCACCATTTCATTTGATGTATGGCAATGCTGTTTTGATAAACTAATGTAGTTTCTACTTGGGTTAATTTATCTTTAACTTGATGATAAAACTGTATTTCTTTGTCAAATTCACCTGCTATTTGGGCTAAAACAGCATCATCAGATAGTTGATAAGCCTGACTAATTAAATTACCAGCCGTTTCGGACTGCTGTTGAGTATAACCAAGTTTCATATATATAGTAGCTGCTGCTGATGCCAATTCTGCAAACTCCTCAGCATCATGTAACCAATAAATTTGCGCTTGTAATTCCCCCAGTGTGGCAGCTAAAGTCTGATTCATATTCAATCCAACTTTTCCTGATTGACCATAGCACTATTTTAGGTGTTAAGCGATGGATGCCTACAGCGGCAAGCTACGCATCCCCAGTAATCCTAATTCTAACCAATCCCCCAAATCCAAATCCTCTCCGTGTAGAGATACCCTACGGATTACAGTACATACATTGGGCTGGATTCGCAAATTCCACACTATTAGGAAATAGTTTCTCTTGATTAAAACCACATTTTTTGCATTGATAAGTTGTGGCCAGTGGTAAGGTGGTTGGGATCTGACAAAATTCACAAGGTAATCCCTGAATTATTTCAGTTATTTCAAAACCAGGGGTATTACATCTTGGGCAAAAACTGTTAATTTTATTGAGTAAATTATGGGTAGCTTTTGCAATGTTTTTCATCCGAGTGGGATTATACATTGCCCGCATATCTGTCTCAATATTTACCTGGCTATTTGGTGAATTATGCAATGCAAAATCAATTGATGTTATCAAATCTATTTCTTTTGTAATACCTTTAGTTATCTCATTACATCTATTCTCTAAGTTTTCAAACCAGACAACTAATCCATGTTCCGGAAAACCAACTTTCTTAGCAAAAATATATGCTTCATCTAAATTTGTTATAATTTGATGATTAAAGTTAGTATCTGTAGAAATTTCCTCACCAATAATTTCTAGATTATTGATTTTATCTAAAAAAACAACTATTTCTTTATTACAGGAAATGTAAGGAACTAATGGATGGGGTGTAAAACTACCTTCGCTAGCGATCGCTAAATTTTCTTGTGTTAATTCTAAAGCTTTCTCTGCTTTTAATTTAGCTGCGGTAATTTGTGTTCCGGGACGTTCTACTTCTCTAGTAAATGTGCCAAAAATATCAGTATTAAAATCCTGTGGTACTATAATTTTGATGCCTAACTCTTGTTCTAATAGTGGAGCAATTACCTTTTCTTTTTGGTGCATTGTCGCCAACACAGCCAAACGATCATTAAATAATTGCTGGTCATTGATTCTGCGCTAATCCCTATTAGTTAAGTTTGTAGCTTTCTGTAATCCTAAAACGGCTGATTCTTCTGATTTTATCACCGCAAACCAGCTTGAGCTTCTTGAGTGCAAGCGTACTCGCACCGATACCTGCGGTTCAAATAGCCTACGCAATTTGAAGCTCAAGTTCATCGAACCCAAAGCCCCCTAATTAGGGCTTGCCGAATGAAAGTGTAATCTAGTCATGATAAGGGTTTCAAACCTTTTTCCCAAAAAAGTGCCATTTATCCCTCTGCTTTATCTGTAGTAGCTGAACTATTCAACATCCTGCCAACCTTCTAAAGTTGCCAAAAGTATATTGACAAGAGGATGATCTACTAATTCTTTTAATGCCTCTGTCTCGCCAGCTTTCAGCCCTCCAAGTACCCGTGCTTTCAAAGTAGAATTACCATTGATTTGGTTGAGTGCTTCTGTGACTGCTATCTGTTTTTCTAGGGGAGTGCTAGTAGGATAACTCTGTCCCAATTGGTTGAGAAGATGCTGAATTTCTGCTGCGGCTTCTGCGAGATTCTGCTTTTGCTGTGGGTTGTAGTTAGTGATATTGCCGCCGATTTGTTGTGCGGGTACTGTGTCTGCGTTGACTAGACCACCTGCAAATTGAGCGCCTTTGAGGTCAAAGTTGGATTGTTTGTTAGGACTTTGTGACATAGTATTTCCCTGATTACTATAAGTTTGGGCGTAAAATTTAGGGTTTTGCAGTGCCGTAACCACCATAGTCTCTAAACTAGGAATTCGGCTATCTTTCTCTAAAATTAGTGCTTGTAAATCCTATTTTGCTAATGCTTTGAGTTGATTATAAATTTCAAAATATTCCGCACTTAGTTCCGACTTGTCAGCTTCAACAGCAGTTTTAGCACGAATTAGAAACTTGTTTTGGCCGCGTACTTTCATGCCCACGATTCGCAAATCTGTTTCTGGGTGATTCTCAGTTAACTGCTTAAACGAGATTGCAATTGCTTTTGGGTCAACACCTTGGTTATGGTAAAGGTCGAGTGTAAAGTCGAGCTTAGGAACAATCTAAATTTTACTCAGTCGTCGATACCAAAACTGAGAATCTAAACTATGCTTAATTTCTCTAAAGTTATTGCTTTGGCTTTAAGCAGCTTAAGTTTTTACGGTATAGGTGTATCAACGTTATCAAAATCTGCGCTTGCTGGAGAACCAATTATCGATAGAAACTGTCGCCGTCATGAGAGAACACAAGAAGTATTTCAGCAAATACCACCACAGAATCAAGCTAGAATATTGATGACATCTTCCTTTCAAGTTAATAATCAAAAATACGCTCTACAATTGCTAAAATTTCCCAACTCTACAGGTGTTTTATGTCTTTGGAAACCTAATGCTCGGCTACCACAGAGGTTAAAAGACGTGTCAATTATTCAAGACAAGGTAATTGAGAGATTGGAGAAAGACCCTTCTCAACCAGCAAATTATATAATTACAGTCAAAGGCGAGAAAATGGAAGATATCTTAAAAACTGCTTATCGATTAAACCTAACTAATCCCAATCAACCAAAGGTGACACCGTTAATCAGAGTTTACAAAAATTAGACGGAGATTTTTGTCTACAGATGTTTATCTACTTTAAGTCATGCTTTGGTTTAAGGCAGGTTCAAGCGTTTACGCGCACCAAAGCGAAACAGCTTATCAGGTAGTATCGCTCTCAAGCGAGGCAACCATTGTGCCTCATTGCCAACACGGTAGCGTAATCGTGGTGAGGAGCTTGAAGCAATACGAGCGATTGCTTTTGCAACCTTGTCAGGATTGTCACCTTGTGCAATTGCGCCCTGGACAGATGAGAAAATTACATCACGTATAGCGTCATAATCACTATGAGTTACAGTAGGCTGTAACATGGCTTGGTTAAAATTGGTCTTAAAGTAGCCAGGCTCAACTAAAGATACTTTAATATTGAATGGGTCTAGTTCCACACTTAATGCTTCGCTATAACCTTCAAGTGCAAACTTACTTGCAGAGTAAAAACCTTGACCAGGTGCGCCGATCAGCCCTGCTACTGAACTCATATTGATAATATGCCCGCTACGTTGCTGTCTCATAAAGGGCAAGACAGCATTAGTAACACGTACAACACCCCAAAAGTTCGTCTCAAAAATCTCCTTAGCTTGTTCTAAAGAAGTTTCCTCAATCATGCTGGCATGAATTTGTCCAGCATTATTCACAAGTATATCTATGCAGTTAGTCCGCGCAAGCAACCCACTGATACACGATTCTATTGAAGAATCAGACGTAACATCCAGCCTCAACATTTCTACGCCCTGTAAGGCTGGATGTTCTTTGCGACTCGTACCAAAAACACAGTAGCCTACAGCAACCAGTTGTTGAGCAATTAACTGCCCAAACCCAGATGATGCACCTGTAACTAGAACAACTTTTTGATTAGTCATCAGTTTTTAGCTATCTGCTTTATGTTCATAATAGTTGGAGATATGTTCATATACCTCTTCTGGAAACTGTAAGTCCTTGTAAACGTTACAAGCATCTGGATCATCAGGATTCGGACAGATGGGAAATTCCTGTTGGGACTGCCATTGAAGAATACGCTCCCGTCGAGGCGGGTTATAATCTTTACCTTGTACCTGTAGATACAAGGAACGTGCCTCTTGTTCACTGAAGTTTTTATCTTTCTGAAGATAGTCAATTAACTCAGACTCACTCAGAAAATGACGTGCCACCATTGCAAACACTAACCTACCGTAATGACCAATATCTTTGCCAGCATCAAGGGATTCAAGCAGATGCGCCATCATATCGTTTTTTTGCAATTCTTGAATTGCCATATATATTTAGCTCCTTGATTTTGAATATTTGGTCAGGTTCATTTTCATGCCTCTAAATAGTACCTATGTACTGTATAGATGTCCTATCTCTTGTGGCTGAATATGAAGATGTATTTACCTAACCGAAAGTGTGACAGTTACAGCAGTTAGATATTTCTGGGAGCAAAATGATAATTATCTATCGCGCCAAATCGACACAGTAGTAGCCGTGCATTGTTAATTTTCGTATGTTGTTAGAAATTATTTTTTTTCCCCTTTATGAATAAGAGGTAATAATGCTAGATTTCGATTACTTGCAATGTTTCAGGGTGATTTATGAACAAAGGCGAACTAGTGGATGCTGTAGCAGCAAAGACCAACATCACAAAAAAGCAAACCGATAAAATTCAATGGTCTTTAACACAGCGAGATGTTAATTTGATTGAATTACTGATACCTATATGGTCATGGTTTTACCGTTACTATTTTCAAGTAAAAACTGATGGATGGCATCACATCCCAGCAGAAGGAAAAGTGCTACTTGTCGGTTCTCATAATGGTGGAATGGCTTCGCCAGATTTAGTAATGATGATGTATGATTGGTTTTCTAGATTTGGAACTCAGCGTTTGGTTTATGGTTTATTGCATCCTTATGCTTGGAAAGTCAGTCCACAAATAGCCGAACTAGCTCAAAAAATAGGAGCGATTATCGCGCATCCAAAAATGGCTATAGCTGCTTTTGATATGGGTGCTAGCGTACTTGTATATCCTGGAGGGCAATATGATATGTTTCGGACTCACAGCCAACGCTATAAAATTAATTTTGCTGATAATAAGGGATTTATCAAGCTAGCTTTAAAACAAGAAGTTCCAATTGTTCCTTTGATATCAGTAGGCGCTCATGATACCTTGATTGTCTTATGTGATTGCTACGATTTCGTCAAGCAATTGAATCAATGGGGATTGCCGTGGTTATATCAAATAGACCCAGGAGTATTTCCAATTTATTTAGGTTTACCTTGGGGGTTATCTATTGGGCCTCTACCAAATATTCCTCTACCTATACAAATTCATACTCGTGTTTGTCATCCAATTACTTTTGAACGATATGGCTTTGATGCGTCTAGGGATCGTGACTATGTTAATGCTTGTTATGAATTAGTTCATAATCAAATGCAAGAAGAGTTAAATCAATTGGTTATAGATACTCAAAAATCTCCATAAAATCAAAATACTTCAAAAAACTCGGAGAAAAATATTTAAGTAATTTGGGGAAATCTTATTTTTGGAAACTCCATAAAGCAACAAAGTGCGAGGACAGCAAGCAGAGGGCTGCGCCTATGCACTCCTACCTCAGTAATTTACTCAATAACAGAGATTATTTTTTAAATATTGCCTTACCGCCAAAAATTACAATGCTTTCTTAGTTGCACATCCAAGGTATAGATGAGCCATCAAATCTGAAAAATTTTCAGGTGTGAACTGTTTTAGCTCTACATGGTCAAAATGCTGTTCTATCAATTTTTGAATATCTCGATTCAGGTGACATCCATCGGCTACGACTTTTTGAATTGGTGTGAGGCGATGCTGCCAAACCTGTACGCTAGGCTTATCACTCAACCCATGTTCCACGAAAAAGAACCTACCACCCGGTTTTAGTACTCGATAAACCTCTTGGAGTGCTTGCTGTACATTTGCAATACTGCACAAAGTCCAAGTGCTGACCACACTATCAAATGTATTGTCTGGCATTGGGAGATTTTCACTTGAGAGCAGGAGTTGTTCAACTATGATACCAGAGTCACTAATCCGCTTGTTTGCCAAAGCATTCATTCCAGGATTCACGTCAACTGTAGTGATTTTGTGAATAGTATAAGGATAGCAAGCCAAATTTAATCCAGTTCCAAAACCAATTTCCAGAACTTCTCCTGTTACATCAGCTAACAATTGCTGACGATATTTAGCTAAGTTTGGAAGTGACAAACTCCAGTCGAGAAGACGTGGAAAAATAACTCGCGAGTACAACCCCATAATTCTTAACCCTTGACAATTTAATTTTATGCTTAGTAGGGACATTGAGCGAGAAAATCTGTGGAACAGTGGATTATTGTTGCTATTGCTTAGTTATTTTTTATCTCTAAACTTTGCCACAGATACCAACAGGCAATAGAACGGTAGGGTTTCCACATTTGTCCTAAATCTTCTACAGTCTTTTTATTAGGAAGCTCTGCTAAACTATAAACTCTGCGAATCCCAGCACGAATACCCAAGTCATCAACAGGTAGAACATCAAGCCGATGTAAACGAAACATAAGCAGCATCTGCACCGTCCAACGCCCAACGCCTTTTATTGGTGTTAAGGCTTCGATAATTGATTCATCTTCCATTGCCTGCAATTGATCTAGCGTAGGTAATCCATCTAAAACTTTTTGGGCAAGGTCTTTCAAGTACAAAACTTTGGGACGTGAAATACCTGCTCCTCGCAAAACTTCATCTGGGGTATTGAGGATATCTAAAGCTGTAGGGAAAGGGCTATGAGGATAAAGTTGCAAAAATTTGCTATGAATGCTCCCAGCAGCCTTGCCGGAAATTTGCTGGTAAAGAATTGACCGAGATAGGGAAAAGAGCAAGTCTCCAGTTTGTTGTACTTGATAGAGTTTGCAATCTCCAATAATTTCTATTAGCCTTGCCAAGATAGGATCTGAATGCTTGAGAGTTGTAATCGCAATTGAATAATCCATTAGTTTATTAGCTAAGACCTAAGCATTTGCCCTCTCATTGAATCATCCATTCACAAGGACATTAAAACAATTTGCAATTATGTGAAAGTAACGGGGATTTAGCTTAAGCATCAAAACGAGCTGCTTGATAGAAGCAGGGAAGTTAAACCCTCAAACTTTGTTAAAAAATGAAATGGTTAATGGTATTATAGTACAAGCGAACTATTAAGAGCTTTGTGGTTATTTAGGGCAGTAATATTTATTAATAATTTGTAGTTAAAAAGTGAGGAATGTGCTTTGACGAATTCTAATTCCCTACTTTTATGGTAAATGCTTTAACTCCAAAATAGAGCGCCTGGTTGTGGGATGATATATGCCAAAATCACGAAAACTAGAAGAAACTTTATCTACTCTTGCCCAAATTCGAGAGCATCCCACAAGTGAGGAAGGGATCATAATTTTACGCCAAGTTCTTAAGAGCAAATATTCTGTGGCTGTTGCCCAAGCAGCTAAGATAGTAGGCGAATCTACTATTACTGAGTTGGTTGGCGATCTTGTAGAAGCTTTTGCTCGAATGATGCTCAAACCCGCACAAGTAGACCAAAATTGTCTTGCCAAGAAAGAGATAGCACAAGCACTGTATCACTTAGAATACAGCGATGAAAACCTTTTTCTGCAAGGGATTCGACATATTCAGATGGAGCCAGTATGGGGAGGAGTTGAAGATACTGGTGCCCATCTTCGGGGTATATGTGCTTTAGGTCTGGTGAGAATGAACTACTCAGACGTAATGAACGAATTAGCTGATCTACTAGCTGACCCCAAGTCAGAAGCAAGAGTTGCTGCTGCAAAAGCGATCGCCTACACAGGAAATCCTCAAGGTGTACCTTTACTTCGTTTGAAAACCCGCATAGGCGATCAAGCACCACAGGTGATTTCAGAGTGCTTCAGTGGTTTGTTACAACTGGCTCCGGCTGATTCACTTGCAATAGTTGCTGGTTTTCTTTTTGATCCGAAGGAGCAAATCTGTGAGTTAGCAGCATTGACGTTGGGTGAATCACGATTAGAGGAAGCATTTGATCATCTCAGAAATTGCTGGCAGCAAACAAGAAACGTAGAACTTCGTCGCACATTGTTACTCGCAATAGGGATGTTGCGACAAGATAAAGCAATAGATTACCTGATTTCACTAGTGGCTCAAGGAAAAGATATTGATGCAAAAGATGCGATTGCAGCGTTGGCTATTTATCGAGAAGACCGTGAACTGTGGCAGCGAGTTGATCGAGCTAGTGAACAAAGAGCTAATCAATAGGGAGTTCAAAAATGGTGTATTACTTTTGTTCACCCAAAACCATTAGGGAGAGTGTTGGTTGCTGTTGGGAGTTGTCGGGGGAAGTTCTACAAAGCTTTGAGCAATAGCACTTAGATTAGTCATCTTTTGCGAGCGCTGATATTACTTTAAAGGGAGGCATTTACTCCAAACTAATTTTCCACAACCCATCTAGTGCATTAGATTGTTGCAATTGACTATCATTGCTACCAAGCCAATTATTGTCATACACCAAGCCAACACTGAACGTGCTACTTACAGGATATTGCCCTATTTTTCCAAAACCTTCAATTAGGACTAACCTTAAAACTTTCATTGGTACTAATAATCACTTTCAATAAAACTATTTTCTACTTTAAAATATAAAACTAATTTGGTGGATTAACTAGCGATCGCTTAGTTGAAATTGGGAATCCTAAAAGAAGTTAAGAGTGATTTTTAGTACAAATGGTTTTTAAATTTCGCTTGATTGGTGTTGCGGCTTTGCTTCTAGCTCAAATGTCGTTACCCGTATTTGCCAACAATCTTACCGCTACAGTCGTAAGCGTCGGTGATGGTGACACCATACGAGTGAGAACTGGTAACAAAACTTTGACTGTTCGTCTCGCTTGCATTGATGCACCAGAGATGAAGCAAAGTCCTTGGGGACAGCAATCATCTGCAAGACTTAAACAATTGCTGCCAGTGGGACAAGGAATTACCCTACGTGCTATTGAAACTGACAAATACAAGCGCTTGGTTGCAGAGGTGTTTGTCGAGAATCGCAGTGTCAATCTCAATATGGTGCAAGAGGGACAGGCTGTGGTCTATCGCCAGTATCTCAAAGGCTGTCCAGAGTCACAAGATAGTTTGTTGCAAGGTCAAAACACCGCTAAACAACAGCGTTTAGCTTTTTGGAGTCAGGCTAATCCTGTAATGCCTTGGGACTTCCGCCACAAAGCTGCTCAAAAGACAACTTCACAAGCGATTCAACCGCAGCAACAGAATAACTGCGACCCCTCTTACCCAGATTTTTGCATTCCAAAGAATTCACCAGACTTAGATTGCTCAGATATTACCCAAAGAAGGTTTAGAGTCTTGCCACCTGATCCTCATGGTTTCGATCGAGATGGAGATGGGATTGGATGTGAACGATAAAGGAATAAAAATTATGAAATTAATTAAAAAATTTTTGGCAGGATGTTTTCTCTTGTTTGGTATTCCGTTTTCGGTTGTGATGATTTGTGAAATTATTAATCCGAAAACTGCCGATCTAGACAAACAAAATGCTGTAGCTGCTCTAAGTATTTTGACTATTCCATCAACAGTTATGGGAAGCTGGTTGAGTTGGTCTTTAGTGCAGCAGAAAAAAAGAGAACAAACATTACTTATCGAATCAGAGCAAAAGCGGATTGAATTGGTGTTTTTAGAACTAATTGAAAATAACTTTGGGAAAATAACGGTATTGCAATTAGCGAGGAATGCCCAGATATCAACTCAGTCTGCTAAGGAATATCTAGATAAGAAAGCTAAAGAACTAGGTGCTAATTTTGAAGTAAATGAGGATGGAAATGTTTCCTATCGGTTCTCCTAATGAGATCGTTACAATTGCAACATCTTAGGTCATGTTCGATGGAGCAAGCGCAGTTGCATTTTTGGGCATTTTAAGAGAAAAATCTATGATTTAGGAAAATAGACTGGGATTGAAAAGCCTGTTTTATCGGGTTTTTATCAGCGCTGAAATCAGAACTGATGATTTTTGGTTTTGACTCGCTGATACAGTTCTTCCATTGTTTCAATAAAGGAAGCATCATTGTGCCAGAAATCAGGAAAATCCCCTTGTTTCTTAATCAAAATTGCACAGATACTACTTGAAGTCGCCACTTCAATAGTTTGTGGTAATCGCTTTGTACCTAACCAAAATTCTCTGGCATTTGGCATTTGGTTAAGAGATTGCTTTTCTAGCTTAGTGTACAGCGAATTAGAAAGTTCTAAAGGAATTTCCTTAGTATTCAATTCTTCAGAGAGAGCTTTTCCCAAAGGAGAATCAGCTAGTTTGGCTTGAAGTTCTGCTTTCGATAATCCCCGTAATTCAAATAACAACCAGGGATTATTATCTAATTGAGAAGCCACTAAATAGTAAACTCCAGCAATGTGCTTACAGGGATTAGCATAATCTGGACAAGAGCATTTAGTTTTGAAATCCTTACTACTATGGGGCAATAAATGTAGTCCCAAATGAGAGAAAGTATCTTCAATATTTTCTGGGACTTCATTTAGCAGCAATCGAGAAATGATGCTGGCTTTAGAAGAAAGCTTTTGGATAGCTTCATTCCAACGGGTTTTAGCAATAGGTGTAATCTGAATCTCTATATTATAAGTTGGTTCTTTGTAGACTCCAAAATAGGGATTAACTGAGCCTCTGACTTTGGCAGTAATTTTATTTAAGTCAATCTCAAAGCTTTTGACTTTACCACCGCTAGCATAAGACCGTCCTCTTTTGAGTCGGTTATCATCTGTAAAAGCTTCTAGTGCTTGAATAAAGCGATCGCCCCACCAAGTTCGACTAAATTTAGCCATAATATCTATTCCAAAATTGCACTCTTATTCAATGAAATCAACCGCTTAAAGGCTTCATTATCTAATTCGGTGAGCCAAGATTCATTGCTACCAACAACAGCAGCAGAGAGTTTTTTCTTATCCTCAATCATTTGGTCAATTCTCTCTTCTAAAGTCCCAATAGCAACAAATTTATGCACAAAGACATTCTTTTTCTGACCAATACGGAAAGCACGGTCAGTTGCTTGGTCTTAAACTGCTGGGTTCCACCAACGGTCAAAGTGAAAGACATGGTTGGCTTTCGTGAGGGTGATACCTACGCCCCCTGCTTTCAAGGAAAGGATAAAAACCGATGGTTCTGTATTTGGGTCTTGAAATTCGGTAATCATTTGTTCTCGACGTGGGCGACTAGTGCCACCATGCAAATAGTAAGTATTGCAATGCAGACTATGCTTGAGATGTTTTTCAATCTTTTCACCCACTTCCGTAAATTGGCTAAAAATGAGTAAACTTTCTCCTTCATCAACTGCCTCCTCAACCATCTCTGCTAACCGACTGAGTTTGTGGGAACGTAGTGGTGAAAAATCGCTCCCATCTTGCAGAAATTGGGCTGGATGATTACAAATCTGCTTCAATTTCATCAGAGTTGAAAGAATCAATCCTTTGCGCTGAATTCCCTCTGCTGATTGCAATTGTTTTTCTACATCTAGTACCACCACTTCATAAAGCGATGCTTGCTCTTTGGTCAGGTTAGTGTAGAGTTTTTGTTCCACTTTAATCTGGCAAGTCATTAATAATAGACTGGTCAGTTTTTAACCTTCGCAGAATTAGAGGTTCTACCAGTTTTTTCAAGGTGGCAGATTTCACACGGTCATTGTCTTTTTGAATCGGAATCTCGAAGATTTTCCGAAACTGGGCTTCTTTACCCAAGTAACCAGGATTGAGAAAGTTAAAAATTGACCACAAATCCAGTAAGCGGTTTTCTACAGGAGTTCCTGTTAATGCCAGCCGATGTTTAGCTCTTAATTTTAAAATAGCTTTAGTTTGGGCAGCTTTCGGATTTTTAATATTTTGTGCCTCATCCAGTACTAAACGTTGCCACTCGATGCCGCTCAATAACTTTTCATCTTTGCGGACTAGAGTAAAGGAGCTAATTATCACATCGTTTTGTTCACAAGCAGCTTTGAAATCAGCTAGATTTTGCAGCCTAGTGCTACCATGATGCACCATAGTTTTTAAATGAGGTGCAAATTTGGCAATTTCTTTCTGCCAGTTGCCAACAACAGAAGTCGGAGCAATTAATAGTGTGGGCAGGGCAGATAAAGAAGTAATTTTTTCTCCTACTTTCAGAGCTGAATGTAACTCCTTCTCTTGCACTAATCGGGCAATCACCTGCACGGATTTACCTAAACCCATATCGTCTGCCAAACAGCCATTTAATCCCAAGTTTTCTAGATATTGTAGCCAGGAAACACCACGCTTTTGATATTCTCGGAGTGTGCCTTGCAGATTATCAAGTTCAGAAATTGGTTCTAGGCGACTTTTATCTTGTAGCTTTGCTATCATCTCTGACAAAGCTTCGTCATGTTCAATTTCCCATTCTGACCCCAATTCAGCACTGCGTTGTAGAAACTCCAGTAAGGTCATCTGGGGTTGTTCGTTACCGTGGGACTGCCAAAATTCGAGTAACTGCTGCATTTTATCCCGGTCTAATTCCATCCATTGACCGCGAAAATGCACTAGGGGAGTTTTAGCATTAATCAGTTGTTCCCATTCAATAGGTGTGACAGTTTGCTCCCCAATCGCTAACTCATACTGATACTCCACCAGTGAGTCTAAGCCAAAATAGCTTTTTGTTTCCCCTTTCGTTGCAGCAAGTTTGCTACCCGATGCTTTGAGGCGAATTTTAGCGCGGCGACGACCTGTGGGAGTATACCAAGCAGGTACAATTACTTTGAATCCTGAGTCTTCTAACACCCAAGCACTTTCAGTCAGGAAATCAAATGCTTCATCTAAGGTAAGTTGCATTGCGATTGGACTCGCTGTTTCCAACCCAAGCCAGAGTTTGGGATACATCCTGGCTGCATAACCCAGATTCAGCAGTAAATTTGTTTCAAAATCTTTACCAAAATCTTTATGTACGCCAGTTTTGGAAAATTGATTCATTGTCCAGTAGTCTGCTAACGCTAACTTCAAGGATGGATCTTGTTTACTGGCTACTAGAAATTGAATTTGCCAATTGTCTATTTGTGACGATGAAGGAGAATGTAACTGGAAGCACAGATGAAAAGGTGAATCAGCTTGAGTGCGGGTAATTTTGGTTTTCCACATCAACCATTGCTGATATTCCTCAAGGGCAGCATTTGTTGTGAGTGGATTATGCTGACGAGGAGAAAAGCAAGATTCAATTAGAGAATCAGCAATTTGTTTGTCAAAAGCGGCTGTTGATGGGGTGTGAGTTACTAAATCATTAAGTACATATTCGGAAAAGTGACGCAATAGTGTTTCTCGATCAAAAAACTCAATAGGATAACTAACTGTTGCTTTACCTGCCACACATATTAGTGGCATATAGTCAATATATTTAAGAATATTTGCTTCATATTGTTCCGAAATAATTTCCCAGGTGGCATAAATTTCAAATGCTGCTTTATCAGTCTTGCTTTTGCCTTTTTTCTTCGGATTTTCCGATGATAACTGTCGATATTTTAGTGCGGGAATAAATTGGTCTTTGAGGATTACTTGTTTAAAACTTTGAGTATAATGATACCAAAATAATAAATCTGAACCAATTTGAAACTTCTCCGCATTATATATTGCTAAAAAATGGATATCTTTAAGTAGTTTAATAATATTAAGTGCTATTCCGCTTTTGGTAGACACTACTGTTTCATAACAATCAATCTGCCAATATTGGAATTCTTCATAGCTGTCAGTCAACTCAATTTCTAAATACTTGGTTAATTCTGGTGAAGGTAGGGGCTGATTATTGGTGGTTGGTAAGGCAAAGTATTTAGGAGATATGCGTTGGACAAATTGAGTATTGTGTTCTTTAATTCCCAATTCCTGTACTAAAAAGGCGATTAATTCGGATTTAACCAAATGTCCAGGATGAATTTTTTGACTATTGGTGTGACTTTTTTGGGATAATTGAGTTTCTACCCACAAGTAAAAAGACCCTGACTGAATAAAGTCAGTTTCCTCGTTTGGTATCCAGGTGCCATGAAGTATTCTCATAGTTATAATGCCTCTGGATTGTTTGGAAATTCACGCGCCTTAGAATTACTTTAGCAAACAGAGGTGCTAGAACTATTTTCTTTATGCAAAAGAAAGCGATGACGCTATCGTGCGATCGCTTGTTCAGAAATCAGACATAAATCCTACATTTTGGCTACAAATCAAAGTCAAGACTGAATGTTTCACCATCAGAATCTTCTTCTTCCTCCTCTGCGAATTCTGCGAATGGAGTTGCAGTCCTTGAAGAGAGTTTGTTATCTTCTGTATTAGTCGGCGTGAAAGCTACTTGTTGTGTGGGAAATGCACCCTTTCTGAAAGCAAAATAGCAATCAATAATAAAGTAGAGCGTCTCCAGGTAACTCTTGCCTAGTTGCTGTGATTCGGCAAATATCCGCTCTCGGTAGCTATCTTTAATCCGAACTTTTTCTGGGGTTAAGTCAAGTTTGTCTGCCATTGCGATCACTTAATAGATGTAGATGCTGGATTCTTACTGCTAATAGCTTTTGCCATCTCTAAAAGCCCAGAGACATTGGCTTCTACCGGATTGTCCAGGATTTTGAAGCCATTTTTCTCCAACAGCTTCTTAAATCCTGGTAAGAGGCAACCTCCACCAATCGCCCAGATTTCATCCCCCTGGTGCTTGGCATCAAGCGTGAGATTCACCACTTTCTTCAAGTATTTTTCATACCAATCTTTTAAAGAAGCGCTGTAAACATCTTTGATATCGATGTCACGGCTGTATCGGGTATGCCCCATTTCCAAACAAAATCGGATTTTGGATGGATCTCCGATTTTTCCGCCATTTAAATGTTTCATCTTTTGGGAGATATCATCGATGAGAACTTCTACACCGATGGGGTAAGCAGTGTGAACTTCTCGCTGACCCCGGTTGTAACGAGAATACAGGGTTGTTCCATTACCAAAGTCTAAAATGGTTAATTTTTTGGGTAGTGGATGCCCAAACAATGCACCCATACCCTCTAGTACAACTTTCAGTACTTCTACTTTCACGTCTGATTGTTTGCCAGCAAGTATTGGCTGATATTCTCCATTAAGTACTTTTTGTAGTTCGTCAGCCAGACCAACATCATGTAAACTGACGACTAATTTTAAGTGCCAAGCCTTACGGTGTGGTAGATGTGCCAATGCACCCAATAAAGTCAACAACGCATTATTGACTTTATTTTCATTATTATCGGTATTCCGGTCAAAATAATTCCCTGTCCGGTAAGCTGACTCTCCAACTGTGTAAGCACTGCCGTTAAAAACAACACGCCCTGGAACATCTTCCATCTCGGCATTAGTTATATAGCTGGGGACACGAACTACTTCAAACCCTTCGACTAAAAGTTTGAGACTTCCGTAACCGTTATCGAAACCCGCCGGAAAAATTTTTTGTAAGGTGTGAATGTTTGACATCTGCTCCAAGTAATACACAATAAGTTGTGAAAATTATCTGTTCAAGCGATCTGCAAGAGCAAGAGAAAGAAGAATAAAATAGCTACTCCTTTTTGATCCAGAACCAAGAGTTTATCATAACCCCTTGGGGGCTAAATGGGGTACAAAATGTTAATCAGTCAAATATGCCCCATTTAGCACCTATATGCACCCTATATAGGGGTCAAAATGTCCCCAAAGTCCTGAGCTATTGTTGGGGTATATATAGCCCCCATTTAGCCCCCAGTAGGAATTTTTGAAATTTTTTTTATCAACGAAGCAGAAATTAATTTAGATCATCGTTGACCCTTTGATTTATACTTTACTATCGATTTTTTGTTGAAAAGCAATTCAGTTTTGATCTTTATTTAACTTCTTGCTGACTACGTAACGAGTGGGTTACTACTTGCTTACAGGTTCAGCTTTTTCTACTGAATTATCATTCACACCCAAAGTCAATTCCAAAGGAGTTTTTTGGGGATAAGCTTTTACCACTTGTCGATAAACATCATAATTAGTAGGTAGTGTCTGCTGAAAATTACCCACTCCATAAGTCAGTTTGTACTTTACATCTTTCACTAATTCAGGTTTTCCTATCTCTTCTTGAGGTCTTTTACGTTGTTCAACTTCATCAACACTTGGTCGCGGCGGTAAAGTAGGCCACCATAACCCTCTGTCATCTAGGCCAACAACTGCTCCTGGCGGTTTCAATCCATTCCGATTCAACACTGAAGTATTCGCAAAGATTTCAATACGTGGCTGTGGTTGACTTATTAGGTTATTCGCATACTTGACCAGGAGTAACTGGTGAGTGCTGTAGCTTCATACTGTTCAGCAGTAGTAGTACTGCAACTAGTTAATGTCAGTGCCATTAGTGCAGTTATTATTGAGGGTAAAAATCTTATTTGCATTATCAATCGTAAATATCTTTTACCAATCACTCTTCAAAAGGTAGTGTGCCATCATTGCTACCAAGGTGAAGGAATCGATGTTGTAGAAAGCACTTCTCCCGTAACAATCTAATCGCCATTTGCCTATTTTGAAGGAATGACTTTAGGAATGCTGATTGCCATACTAAATGTAGTTTCAGTTATCATCACTGCTTTCAACTAATAAAGCTTCAAGCTCTACTAATATTTTTTGTAATCGCTTGTGCTGATTGGGATTATTCCAAACCTTTGATTTTTTTACTTTACTGTAGGCTTCATCTATCTTCTTTTTTAAAGAAGATGATTTTTTATCTGTATTTCCAGGCGTGTTTGCTTGAATTTCAGCAAAACGCTCTTTAATTTGACTTAAAGATAAATTATTTTGAATTGCATCAGACAGTAATGATTTACGTAGGGCTTCATCCCTAATCCGCGCAATTACTTTGGCTTTAGTATACTCGATTACTCCTGAGCGGAGAGCTTCCATAACATCTATAGGAAGTTTTAATAATGGGAGACGATTGGTTCTAAAACTTTCGGGGGAAAACTTTCCGATTGTGTTAAATACCTCAAGTAGAGACTGCCATTCTTGGCTGTGGATAACGTTATCCACAGCCTCTCGTTCTGGATGAGCTGCTGATTGAAGTAAAGCAACTATTGATTCTGTGGTTTGATTAAGTTTTAATCCTAAGAGAGCAACAATACTCTCTGTTTCCTCAATTGGGTTTAAGTCCTCTCTTTGGAGATTTTCCGAGAGTGCTAGTTCAAGTGCTTCAACATCTGTCATTTCCCTAATAACAGCAGGTACAAACTCTAATTGAGCAGTTTTAGCCCCTTGGAAACGACGTTCTCCTGCAACTAGTTCATATTTCCCATCCTTTTGAGGACGGACGAGAAGGGGCTGAAGAATTCCATGCTGTTTAATTGACTCTACTAACTCAAGCATGGCTTGAGGAGCAAAGTAGCGACGAGGTTGTTGATGTGGTAAAACTATTTGTTCTATTGGGATAAGGAAAGCAGCGCTACTATTGTCTACTGCTTCTTCAACTCCAAATAAAGCATCGACTCCTTTAATTTCATAAGGTTGACTAACACGCTTCTTCATACTCATGGCAACGTCTCCAAACTTTGAGCAATCTGTTTGAGAATAGTGACAGATGGATGCTTAGAATTGTAAAGTGCTAACGGTATATGCTCTTGGGCTGCATCAGCAAAAGCTACGGATCGAGGAATAGCTGGATAAATGGTACCAATCTTAGATAGAGAATTAGTAATTGACTGTAAGCTTTGGGAGCCTTGTCCAGTTCGGTTATCGTACATGGTTGGAACTACTCCAGCAATCTGTAATTTTCGATTTGCCCGAGAACGGACACGCGCAATCGTTGTTAACAATAGTTCTGTTCCTTTTAAAGCTTTATATTCAGTTTGAATAGGAATGAGTACGTGTGTGGCTGCCACCAAGCTAATATAGCTAAGAATACCGAGACTTGGTGGACAATCAATTAAAATGAATTGGTATTGTGCGATAACTGGTTCAAGAGCCTCCTTTAGTCGAATATCTCGCATATCTGCGACAACAAGTTCTAATTCTGCGCCACTTAAGTTAATGTTCGCGGGGGCCATATCCATCCCATGTATATTCTGATGAATTGGTAATGGTTCTTCTCCCAGAATAGCTTCATAAACTGTCTTATCTAGTGAGGATGGCTCTAATCCCATAAAAGTAGATAGTGAAGCCTGGGGGTCCATATCCACTAATAAAACGCTTTGCTGACTTTGAGCCAAATGGTAGCCTAAATTCATTGTCAGAGTAGTTTTGCTGACACCACCCGACTGATTAAAAACTGCAATGACTTTGCTCATTAACTGAACAGAAATAATAAAGACATCAACTTAACAATATCGGTATCAGTCACATACTGGCAAAAGAAACTTACATTCAGTAGACCGAACTTTAACATTTCAACTATGATTTTGCCCTTTCTATGATTGCTAACTTTTTCAGTCTCCAAGCAATGGTTTATCTGGTGTCAGCCCCACTGCCCCGGCTTTTAAGCTTGAACTAGGGTGAGTTTTCGATGACACTAATATTGAATATCTAATTTAGTATTTATGTACTAGAATAGCTAAACTTCCAATATTATAATGATGTGCGGCATCTGATGATAAGCAATGTCCACTCCCCCTAATCTTTCCCCTCAACAAGTAAGTGCCTTTACTCAACACGAAACAATCACTGGAGTTGTAGAACGTTTAACTTTTTACTCTGCTGAATCGGGTTACACAGTGGCAAGGCTGACTCGCCCGCGTAGCACCGAACTCACAACAATTGTTGGCAGCTTTGCTAATATCCAGCCAGGGCAGACTTTACAGCTAACTGGGTTCTGGCGTGACCATCCACAATTTGGGCCACAGTTCCAAGTAGTCAACTACAAAGAAACCAAACCAGCTACTCTCACTGGAATTGAGAAATATTTGGGCAGTGGACTAATTAAAGGTGTGGGGCCAGTTACAGCCAAGCGCATCGTTGCTCACTTTGGTTTAGAAACTCTGGACATCATCGAAAACCAAATTGAACGACTGATTGAAGTCCAGGGTATTGCCAAAAAGCGGATTAAGTTAATTAAAAATGCCTGGGAGACACAGAAAGCCATAAAAGAAGTAATGGTATTTTTGCAAGGGCACGGTGTTTCAACAACATACGCGGTCAAAATTTACAAACAATATGGTGATAAAGCGATCGCCACAGTAACCCATAACCCGTACCAACTAGCAGCCGATATCTACGGTATTGGTTTTCTAACTGCTGATAAGATTGCTCGAAACTTAGGAGTTGCCCCTAATTCTGAGTTTAGATATTGTGCTGGACTTGTCCACGCTTTGAGTGAAGCTGCTGAAGATGGACATTGTTACTTACCACAGCCAGAACTAATTGAGTCCGTGATTAAACTGTTGACTACTGAAGAGCATCAGCCAACAGAAGATGCAATGGCTCAAACTATCAAAGACATGGCTCTGAAAGATGAGCTAATCAGAGAGAAAATCCCAGACCAAACCCTGCTGTGCTACAAACCAACTTATTTTCATACAGAACAAAACCTAGCACAACTGATATCTGGGCGCTTGAGCCAGCCGATTGCACAAGATATTCCCGTGTCCGTGCCTGGATTGAGCGCTTCACGGCTAGTCACAAAATTCAGCTTTCAGAACAGCAACGCCAAGCTGTAGAAACAGCAGCCTATTCCAAAATCATGATCCTCACTGGTGGTCCTGGCGTTGGAAAGACCTTTACCACTCACACCATTGTCAGCCTGTGGAAAGCAATGGGTAAATCTATTGCAATGGCAGCACCCACTGGACGGGCTGCTCAACGCTTAGGTGAAATGACTGGGTTAGAAGCTAAAACTATTCATCGCTTGTTAGAATTTGACCCCCGCTCAAGGGGTTTCAAGCGCGATAGCGAAAATCCTTTACCCCATACGGCAATTATCGCTGACGAAGCTTCGATGCTTGATTTGTTTCTGGCTTACTCCTTAGTTAAAGCAGTATTAGCTGGCGCTCTACTGTTGTTGGTGGGTGACATTGACCAGTTACCATCTGTGGGCCCAGGTCAAATACTTGCTGACTTGATCAATTCTGGGCGAGTTCCCGTGGTGCGGTTAACCCAGGTATTCCGTCAAGCTCAAACAAGTGCAATTATCACTGCTGCTCACCAAATTAATCGAGGAATTTACCCAACAATTGAGCCGATATCTGATAATCCTGTGTCTGATTGTCTGTGGCATGGTGGCGGATATCAGCCTGAACATGGTGTACAGGCAATCTGTGAGTTGATTACCGATTTGATTCCACGCTTAGGTTTTAATCCTGCCACTGGTGTCCAAGTGCTTTGCCCGATGACACGGGGAGTAATCGGGACTCGTAACCTGAACACAGTATTGCAGCAGTTGATCAACCCACCCAGTTCGAGCAAGGTGGAGATTAACAGAGGTGGGAATTTGTTACGCGAGGGCGATCGCATCATCCAGCTAACCAATGACTACAACCGTGAAGTTTTCAACGGCGACTTGGGAATAATCCTCACCATTGATACTGTCGAGCAGGAAGTTACAGTACTGTATGGTGAGCGGACTGTGGTTTACGATTACGCTGACCTTAATGAAATTGCGCTAGCGTGGAGCGTAACTATTCATAAAAGCCAGGGGTCAGAATATCCGGTGGTGATTCTGCCAATCTATATGCAGCACTATATGATGTTGACCCGAAACCTGTTTTACACTGGTATAACTCGTGCCAAGAAGTTAGCGATCGTGGTTGGCGCAAAAAAAGCGATCTCTCTGGCGGTGCGCTCTACTGATGACCAACAGAGGTACACAAGGTTAAAGCAGAGGTTACTTCAGGCAGGACTGAATTGATATGCCTTGGCTATTAAATAATTCGTAATTCGTAACTAAGTTTTGGGTCGGGGTCTAAATCCCCGTCACAAAACTTGCTTATTTTTTGAACTGCGGAATTTAAACCCACGGTACTCGGTTAAAAATAGAAAATTTTAATGAGCTATTTGATTTATACTTTTAAATCCCCTGGTTTAAAAAAGTCGAAAAGTTTGTATGTCCAGCCTGAGTTCCGACATGGTTCGCATCTATTTGCAAGAAATTGGTCAGTATCCTTTATTAAAGCCAGAGGAAGAAATCGCTTATGGTAGACAGGTACAAGAAATGATTGTTATTGAGCAATCTAAAAATGAACTCACTCAACAGCTAGACCGCGAACCAACAATGACAGAATTAGCCAACGCTGTTGAAAAAACCGAAGCACAAGTTCGAGCAGCACTACACCTTGGTCAAAAGGCTAAACAAAAAATGGTGACAGCTAACCTGCGACTAGTAGTTTCTGTTGCCAAGAAATACCAGAACCGCAATTTGGAATTTTTAGATTTGATTCAGGAAGGAGCAATCGGTTTACAAAGGGGTATAGAAAAGTTTGATCCCAATCGGGGCTATAAGCTATCGACCTACGCCTACTGGTGGATTCGTCAAGAGATTACACGCGCTATAGCAGAACAATCGCGCACTATTAGATTGCCTGTTCATCTCACTGAAATACTTACCAAAATTAAGAAAGTACAGCGAGAAAGCTTTCAAAAACTCGGTCGTCATGCCACTGCCGAAGAAATTGCATCAGCATTAAACATAAGCACAGATAAGCTTCGAGAATATCTCACTGCTTCTCGCACAGCCATTTCTTTAAATAAACAAGTCGGAGATGAAAAAGAGACAGAATTGGGCGAAATTTTAGCCAGCGATGCCGCTTCACCAGAAAAACTCCTTAGCCAAGAACTTCTATCGCAAGATGTAGCTAAATTCTTAGAACCATTGACACCTATACAGCGTCAAGTGTTAACTTTAAACTTTGGGCTAGAGAACGATCAGCATTTCAATCTAGCTCAGATTGGCCAACAGCTAAACCTCAGCCGAGAGCGGATTCGTCAAATCCAGGTCAAGGCGATAAGTATTCTCCGCCATCGACAAAGCGATATGCAAGAGTATTTAATTGATTAAGTAGAATTACTTTCGTTAGATGATGCACGGATCTTGTAGAACTAAGACGAAAAACTATATTAAAGAAGTAAGTCCACAACAGTAATCAGTCAATGCCCAGCAAAACAATTGATGTCCGAGAGTACACCGTCAGAGCGCATAAGCGGGAAATTCACACTCGCGTTTTCAACTTTGTGTGTAAGCAGTGCGAACAACCCACACAACGAGAAACCTTTGGTGTCCCACCGCTCTACTGTGAAAGATGTCGTCCGCCACAAGCACCCAAGAAATCAGTAGTCCCTCTTAGAAAACGGAAGCCCAGAGCTATGACTTATAGGAGTGATGAGGGTAAGCGAGGATAATTTTTTGTCAAAGATTGGTAGTCAGTGGTGGTGACTCAAAATCAAGCAAGAAAGTTGATTTCAGTCCCCACTTTTAACTTCGTAATGAACTCAAAAGCTTATTTTTTACTCCAGCATCAATCATTTTGGCGTAGGCATCACTCAAGGGCAAAATAGATAATTGAAAATATACATTTCCCGTGAAGATAGATTTATTCTGTATTCATCCCTGTCTTGTAGAAAATGATTTTGGTACACACAATGCCAAAGTTATTGTTCTTGCTGCCATAAATAAAGACATTGATAGCCATAGTAAATGACTATTATGGAAATACATTGCTGTAATTGCTGATGGAATAAAAACGATTACAGTGGCTTTCAGCATAGCTTGGCGAAGTGTATGACCTTGAGTCAACCCGAGAAAATAACCGTCTAGCGCATAAGCGACTGAGCCAAAACCCAAAACTGGTAACAACCAAGGAATATAAGAACGTAAATTATTGATAATATCAGTATGATTGGTCAGCAATCTTAACAGTGATTCTGGGGCAAAAATAAATGCAGTAGCAAACATTAATCCTATAACTAAGCTACTGACTACAGAAATTTGCAACAGTTGTTTTAAAGAAGTAATATTTCCACTACCTTGAAAAATTCCAGCCAAGCTCTCAGTAGCGAATGCCAAGCCATCAATGAAATATGCCGCCAAGCTCACCAATTGCATAAGCAGGGTATTTGTCGCCAGAATTTCAGTTCCTAACATAGAACTGAGATTGCTAAACATCGCCATTGTCGAAATTAAAGCAAAAGTCCGAATAATAATTTCTCCATTCAGCATGAAAACTGATTTTAAAGCTGATAGGTTAAATACTTCCCCAATTGAAGCTTGTATTTGTTTAAATGAAATTGTTTGACAATATAGCAAAGTACCTACTATTAGCATCAGATACTGACTAGTGGCTGTCGCTAGCCCAGCTCCTCTACTTGACCATCCCCACTGAACAATAAATAGATAATCAAGTAGTACATTTGCACAATTACTAATAGCTGAAAGCAACAAAACTTTACTACTTTGGGCTTGTCCAAGAAACCAACCAATCAAGACAAAGTTAATCAATGTTGCTGGGGCACCCCATATTAAAGCATTATAGAAATCAACACCAGAAGTTTTAACTTCCGGTGTAGCACTTAGAATTGCAAACCCTAATATTTGTAAAGGTTGTTGAAATATCAGGATGGCGAGTCCTAATATCAGTGCTAAAATTCCATGCTGTAAACCAATCAATACTGCCGATTGGTTATCTTTACGCCCTATAGCCTGTGCAACCATTCCAGTTGTACCCATGCGTAAGAAACCGAATGTCCAATAAATATAATTGAATAAAATTGTTGCTATTGCCACACCTGCTAAATGACGAATCTCCGTTAAATGCCCTAAAAACATTACATCTATTAGTCCTGCCAACGGAACCATTAGATTTGAAAGAACATTTACAGATGCCAGTTTGAGAAAACGGTGGATGAATGCTGAATGTTGAGCAAAGATAGACAAAATTAGTAAATCCCTTGAACACAACAATGACCGAAACAATTCAAAATTCAAAATTCAAAATTGAAGAATAGCTCAGTAATTTTGAATTAATTAATTCGCTCTTTTCTTGCCCCCAATGATAGCGCCGCAATACTTCTCGGTTAAGAATTAAGCAGTATTGAGAATAAAAAAAGTGAGTGGTTGACGTTTAGTACCCGCTCCTGTGTGGATGGGAATTCTCGCTGGAAACTTAGAACGAGGTTTTTTGACTACTCTGGGATTTGTTCTACCCTGTCTTTGAGGAATTGTTTGCTCCAAAATTTCCATGATTAGCTTGGAGATGAGCGCAAACTGCCGGCTGATTGCGAAACAGCATGAAACAGACTGAATTCGGCTTAAATTTGAGGTGTGATTAAAATGGGTTGTAAATACAGATAAAATATTATTAATCACTTCCAATTAATTTTTAATAACCTAATTGAATGACTCGATTTGTACACGACGAATTTGCCAAAGATTATCTAGAAGAACTATTAAAACCTTATGGGGAAGTAAAGCCATCATCAAAAATATCAGGAGAGATCAAAGAAATTGATGTGCTATTTACTCCATCATTACAGCAAACTTCTAATTTAAAAGTGCTAGGGCTACTTGGAAGATTTGCCGAATTTCCGGCAATATTAGAACCATTTCGAAATGCTGCTTCTGGTGATGAAATTTGTGATTGTATTCAAAAATTACTAGAAGTAAAAGCTCTCCTGCGACGAGACGCTAAAGCGAATAAAACCAAACTCCAAGAGTCAGATATTCCGAAACTATGGGTTCTAACTCCAACTGCATCTCCAGCATTACTATCAAGCTTTAATGTTAATCACAAATCGGGGTGGTTGCCAGGAGTATACTTTCTAGGTGATGCGCTACGGACAGCAATTGTAGCCATACATCAACTACCACAAACACCGGAAACCTTGTGGTTGAGAATTCTTGGCAGGGGGAGTGTGCAGTCACAGGCAATTGTGGAATTATCAAACTTACCATTGAATCACCCATACAGGCAAGCAACGCTAGAATTAGTTTATAATCTGCGCCAGAATTTAAGAATCAATCAAAATTTAGAATTGGATGATAGGGAGTTAATTATGCGATTAGAACCACTTTATCAGCAAGACCGTGAAAAAGCCAAACAAGAAGGACAACAGGATTTAATTATACGTCAACTAAATCGTCGTCTTGGTGAAATTGATGCATCGTTGATTGAACGAGTTCGAGGATTATCTATTGAGCAATTGTCTATTCTAGGAGAAGCGTTATTAGATTTTTCTGTAGTGGCGGATTTAGAAGCTTGGTTAAATCAGCAAGCCGGATAATAACATGACCCAGATATCCATTTTATAGAGCATGGTAGTATTTGGGGGTATTTATCTTGGCTTTTAAAATGGCAATAGAAGTCTTTCCATCATCATTTTATTGCGACTGTGGACATAAATCGTATTTCTTTGAGAATACTGTCTCTGAGATGGAAAAAATGAGCAGAACAAAACCTGTCACTTTAAGCGACGGACAAGATAACGAACACAAAATTGTTTTTTTCAATGGCTTGGCAATAGAGATTATTTGCTCCAAACTGGGAAACTGTAAAATAACCGACTCACAGTAACAGTTTTTATGGAACAGTGAATTACTTTGGCCTACACCGCCACCAACCAATCGCACACCACAGACCTACACCCACCAGCAAAGTTAACCCAAACTTGCCACTGCCCCAGATATGCATTCCAGTAAAGCTCACATCAGCAATCGTTGGCAGGGAAGGCAACAAGGGTGTTTTTCTCAGCAATACGAGTGGCCAAGAAGTTATGTGATTTGTCACAAAACTGCTCCTCAAATCTAGCCCCTAGTTTTTTTTGCTGTCACCTCTATCTCAATTCGCATTCTAGGATCTGAAAGTCCTGCAACAATCATTGTTGCTGCTGGTCTGACATCTCCTAAATATTTACGAATTACTGGCCAGCTTTGTTCAAAGTCTTCTCGAATCGGTAAAATATAACGAACTCGCACTATATGCTGCATTACCAGTCCCGCCTCTGTCAGCGCAGCATTAATGTTTTTAAAACACTGCTCTGTTTGTTTTACAACATCATCAGATATGGTCATCGAACTGTAATCAAAACCCGTGGTACCAGAAACAAAAACCCAGTCTCCATCAACAACGGCTCTAGAATAAGCAATTTCTTGCTCGAAGATAGAACCAGAAGATATGAATTGACGACTCATTTAATTGTGGAATCTCCTTCCAAATATATCTACAATTAAACCACTATCAACCAATCACACAGTACAGACTTACACCCCGAAGCAAAGTTAACAGCAATCTGCCACTGTCCCAGATACCCATTCCAGTAAGGCTCACCATCAGCTACCCCAATAGCCGCACCAACTGCGGAGACTAGTTCACTGTAGAAGTGACCAGCGCTGTCCAAACCTTGCTGCAATTTCAGTTTCAGCCCTTTCCAGGCTTGTCCTTGGGGATTGGACACTACCTCTTCTAATAATATTTGGGAGGTCGTGTCAATACCTGGTGTTTGTAACTCTATATTGTTCGTGACTGACACCGAATCCCTTGAAAACGCTTCATCTCGATTTAACCACTGCCCAAAAATTGAATTACGCTGATCATCAGGGGCAACAAACCGATAGACGCACTCCCGATTTTCACGCTTACCCAACCGACCAACATAGTTCAACTTCAAATCAATCTTGGCAAGTAACTTCTGTGCGATCGCAATCGGGGTCAGTTTTTCAGAAATGGAAACATTCAAGTAATTCTTGATAACGTGCCGATGCGTTACAGCCAGTGCCTTAAACTCCAGCATCCTCTCGTCACTTCCCCGCAACTTAACGTCTGGTGTAAGAAACTGCAACAGATTCAGATTTTCCAGTAACAACACAGCCGGCAATAGCTGCCCCTTGTTAAAATCCGGTTTCCAAATCGAATTCTCTCCCGCCTCTAACTGCGCTGCTGCCCGTTTCGCATCACGGTTGGTCAGAAATTCCCGCCCCAGCGTCAAATAGTAGTGCATCCGCAACTGAGGATACCAGCCGTCGTCATCTTTCTCGACTAAATCAGGGGTTACGTCAACTTCGTAGCGACGGGATAATTGGGCCTTGCGCTGCTGATGTCGTTCAGTTTTGGTTTTCGCTCTTTTGTCTTGCAGCTTCTTCAATTCAGTTGGGGAAAGTTCATCAGAATCCGCGATCGCTTTACACTCCGCAGCATACAATTCAACAGATGCCGCTTTAACCGACTCGATTACAGCCCCACTCTCGTCATCATCAACATCGTCGGCATCGATAACGGTGTACCCATCCTCGACCAAACCCGCAAGAACAGACTCTCTATCTGACTTTTCCCGTTAAGTCTCTCTAGCAAGCTGCCAACCCTCACAGAGGTCATGCAATTTTAACCAGCCCCGCCACAGTACCTGGATACCAATGGGAGTTTTATGTCGATGTTCTAAGTAACCCCCTAAACGAGCGATCGCTTCCACAGCCCAACTAACTGTTAATATCTTGGGTAGTTTAGGTGATTTAGCTTTCAAAATGCGAAGCTGAAGGGGATTGAGGATAACAATTGCGTCGGCGTTTGGCTGGGTACGGTGTAGATAAGTCAACTGCAAAAGCTCAACAGCAATCACACGTAAAGATTCCAATTAAGGTTTTCATCCCATCAGCAGCAATTCTGTATCTTTCTACCTGACACCCTGACTTGAAAATTTTATGATACTCTTCCACTCGCCAATGGTAAGAATACCAATTTAAAATCGTAGAAGCCATATGGATATCTGCGACAACTTCCGTGGTTAGCAACATCCATTCTACAGGGGTTTCACATAAAGGAGAATCAACTTCTGTGGCATAAATAGCATACACAAGTAGAGGATCGCGATTGTCAAAACGGTAGGGAATACGGAGATTAACAAGACAAAATCTTACAGCCAGATTTGCTTTGCCAAATCCTTGACTTAAAGCATGGCCAATTGACATTGCACGCTCATTCAATCGGCGTTGGCGTTCGCGGAGCGTCTCGTAGAGAAGCCTACCGTAGGTAATCGCCCAACTCACAAGTCGCAAAATTTTTCTCCCACCAGTCCAACATGATTTGTCGCCTCTGATACCACGCTTGGGTTATTTTACTGTAAACCTTGTACCTTGCCCTAAATCCTTTTTGAGCAAGCTTTTCAAGACTTAACGAGAAAAGTCAGAATTTTTGACTGAGTTTTTTAGTATTTAAAACCAATAAAATGTAGATATTTTTAGATTTTAATCTAAAAATAACTTATTTTTAATATTAAATTAAACTATCAACAAATAGGAGTTTGATTTAATATTTGGTTAACTGAAATTTAATTTTAAAAATGATTGACTTTTAAGAGTTTAAATGCATCCATTTTAAAAAATTTTTATTAGTTTTATTTTTCCTTTTAACTACAGAAGTCACATAAGTGTATTAATATATAGTCAAGACACAAGATTTTTATAAACAGGAACTTGCGTTATATGATTTATAAAACAATCACAGATCATCAGCCTACTACTATTAACACTAGTACCCAACAAGATATTGATAATAACATCCTGAAACCAATGGTTGAAGCGACTCAGGGACTGGGTAATTGTTTCAATCCAACAAGCAGTAAAGTTGCTGAGAAAATATTGTTTATAGGCGATAGATCTAACTGGAGTGACTTAGCAAATCAATTTATTCAGGAGGTATTTTCAGATGTTGAAACTATTTTTTGGAATCGAGGTGAAGCTTATCCTTCTAAACTTGAATTATGGGAAGGAGACCGAATATTTTCTTTTAAATCCGACCTTATTTTGCCAAACTATGTTTTAAAAAAATCACAAAAATCTGCTATTAATTTTCACCCGGCACCGCCAAAATACAGAGGAATAGGTGGTTATAATTATGCCCTTTATAACGGTGAATCTATGTTTGGAGTCACATGCCACCACATGGTAGAACAAGTTGATTTTGGGAGAATAATTAAAGTACTTTATTTTCCCATTTTAAATTCAGAGAAGGCTTCTTATTTAAAACTTAGAGCAGGAGCTTTCTGTTTAACATTAATGTATGAAATTATTATCCAGTATATTTTAGGAAAAAATAATTTACCAGAATCCCAAGAAACATGGGGAGAAAAACTATACACTTACAAAAGCCTGGAAAAGTTTATTAATCAATTCAGAAGCAAAAAATTATGGCATCACTGCATCTTGTAGAGTAATCACTCAGAAGTTAAAAAGTTAGCAAAATGAAGGATTAGTCCATTATGAGTAAACTATGGGCGGGAAGATTTGAGAAAGAAATTAGTCCATCTGTTTTAGATTACACGCAAACAATTGAGGTGGATACTCGGCTTATAGAAGTTGATCTTTGGGGAAGTATAGCCCACGTAATAATGTTATGTCATCAAAATATAATATCCCAAGAATACGGACAAGACATACTTCAATGCTTATTAGAAATACTTGAAGATGCACAGCAGGGAAAAGTTCATCTTGATAAAGAATTAGAAGACGTTCATCTTAATTTAGAAAGCCGGGTAATTTCTAAACTGGGAATGAATATTGGGGGTAGGATGCACACAGCTCGCTCCCGCAATGATCAAGTTGTCACAGATACTCGGTTATATCTACGGACGGCTCTGTTGAATATTCAACAGGAACTTTTAAAGTTCATAGAAGAACTCATTTGTTTGGCAAAAATACACACTGAAACAGTAATTACTGGTTACACTCATAGTCAACCAGCCCAGCCAATCAGCTTGGCTTACTGGCTGACAGCCTACGCTAGTATGTTCAATAGAGATATATGGCGATTGAGACAGGCATTTGAAAATACTAATCAAAACCCTTTAGGAGCTTGTGCCTTAGCAGGTACTTCTTTTCCAATTGACAGGAAAATAACGACACAATTACTAGGATTTAATAGTCTACTTTTGCATGGGCTTGATGCAACAAGCTCACGGGATTTCATCACCGAAAGTTTGGCCGCTTTTGGAATAACGATGAGCAATATTTCAAAAATGGCTGAAGAGATTGTTCTATGGAACAGTTTTGAATTCGGTTTGATAGAAGTTGATGACGCATTTGCTACTGGTAGCTCCATTATGCCTCAGAAGAAGAATCCAGTTGTTGCCGAGCTAGCAAGGGCAAGAACAGGAAGGGTATATGGAGCACTTATGCATGTTTTGACTATAGTTAAAAGCGTTACAACTGGTTACAGTTGTGATTTACAAGAGGATAAGCCCTTTTTATGGCAGGCCATAGATGACACGTATTCCACTATATCTATCATGTGTCAGCAGGTGCAGACATTAAAATTTAATACTCAAAGATCTCTAGAAATGTGTTGGGCAAACTTCTCGACAGCGACTGAATTAGCAAATTATTTGGTTGTAGAAAGAAATATGCCTTTTCGAGAAGCTCATAAGATTGTTGGTGCAATTGTAAACCAATTAATAAAATCTAATAAAAACCTAAATGATGTAGATTATATTGCTCAATTGTTAGATAATTTAGGAAGCAATATAGAACTGAATTTGCTGCAAGACCTTCTTGATCCTATAAAAGCAATATCTAGACAGAAAAGCCAAGGAGGAACAGCACCTGAAAGTGTGCAAGAAATTGTAGATATTTTAAATAATGATTTTGTTAATCATCAAGATTTTTTGAGCAAACAGCACCAAAAGATTGATCGTTCTTTTGATAAGACTTTGCAGATTACAAAGCAGTTTATCAGCAAAGGAGATATTCATACTACGTTTGAGCAGATTATGGAAAGTTTATATTAGTGGAGTAATTTATGAAAATTGTTCTTGCATATTCTGGCGGCTTAGATACTTCTGTAGCTTTAAAATGGCTCCAAGATAAGTATTCAGCTGAGGTTATCGCATTCTGTGCAAATATTGGTCAGTTTGAGCCATTAGACACGATAGGATCTAAAGCTAAACAAATAGGTGCATCTAAAGTATATATAGAAGATTTGAGAGAAGAATATCTTCGTGAGTATGTTTTTAAAGCACTCAAAGCTAATGTAGTATACGAGGGTCAGTATCTATTAGCTGCTCCTCTAGGACGCCCTTTAATTGCTAAGCGATTAGTTGAGATAGCCCAACAAGAAAAAGCCAACGCTGTTGCTCATGGTGCAACGGGTAAAGGCAATGATCAAGTCAGATTTTATTGCAGTATTGCTGCCCTGAATCCCGATCTACAAATTATCGCACCAGTTATAGAATGGGAAATGAAGTCCCGTGATGATGAAATTGAGTACGCCAGAACACACAACATTGAGATTGCTGTGTCTGCTGCAAAACCATACAGTATAGACACGAATATTTGGGGAACTAGTATAGAGTGTGGAGTTCTTGACAATATTAAGTTGCCTCCACCAAATGAAGTTTATCAAATTACCACCTCACCATTGTTAGCTCCAGATGAACCACATGATGTTTGTATAGGCTTCGAGCAAGGTATTCCGGTTTCGCTTGATGGTAAGGTTATACCTCCGATACAATTAGTATCGGAGTTGAATACGCTTGGCTCAAAACATGGGGTAGGAAGGATAGATATATTAGAAAATAGAGTTGTAGGGATAAAAACTCGAGGAATTTATGAGAGTCCAGCAGGCGCAATCCTTCATTTTGCACACAAAGAACTAGAAAACTTGGTGCTTGATAGGGATCTCTTACATTACAAGGCACAAGTAGCTCAGCAATACTCAGAATTGGTCTATTACGGTCTTTGGTTTTCTCCACTTAGAGAAGCTTTAGATGTTTTCGTAGGCTATACTCAGTCCCGTGTTAATGGGTATATAACACTGAGATTATATAAAGGAAATCTCATCGTCTTAAATCGAGATTCCGAATATGCAATGTATGATCATTCACTTTCCACATATGATGTTGAAGACCAATTTGATCATAAAGCAGGACATGGATTTTCTTATATTTGGTCAATGCCATTAAGAGTAAAATCCAAAACAGATTTGAAATGGGATATATCAAGAGTCAATCAGTAAAAATTGAAGTTTTTAATTGAGAGGCAAGAGAAGTTTGAGTTGAGATACTCAGCCAATACCTAACAGGACTTACGCAACTGGCACAGAGCGATCGCTAATTAATAGTACATAAGTATTATTTAAATCTGATTCCGAAAGCCTTGTATTCGTAATAAAAGTCGGTGTGTTGGAAGCAAAGTATAAAATATTC
>NZ_JACJTD010000049.1 GCF_014698505.1 Nostoc foliaceum FACHB-393
AGTAGATGAGTTGAAGTCAATACTTGATAAGCTATTGAATCAGGGTGAGTTAGTCATTAAGTGGCATCGAAATATAAAAAACAAAGGAAATAATGGTTATATTGCAATTTAAATGCTGATTAGCTTAGTAGGGTGAAAAGTATTAGCACTTGCAGTATTCAATATACCTATGCTAGCGGCAACTTTCGGTAATAGTATGTAAGCACCTATACAGAATATTATAACCTTTGTGATTCGGAAGTTAGTCTTCATGGCTTTCAGTAAATTTACTATTTTTTCATTTAAAAACGCTTTTTTATTTCCTGCCGTATATTTACCGACTTTATTGAAAAAATAACTTTATTCAATTAATTTAATTATTGCTGGTAGTGTACAAGTAATTATGGGAAAAGCTTGTATATTAAGCTTTATCTATTGGCATTAAATAGTCTATATACTTAAGTGGTATTCATAATAAGCCGTTTTTACATCAGTCTAAAGTTAGATATGTTGATTTATCGCTTGAAGCATTTTGTCTAAATCACTATTTATTAATAATATTTTAATATTTTTAAGTATAAACACTATGTTTACTAGCTAATAGTTTAGGAAAACATTAAATAATCCTTGTTTAATTGTATATTTAAAAACTAATTATTGTAAAGATACATAAAGATAAAACAACGTAATTGCCGTATAATAAGGATTTTAAAAACTTTAGAACTATGAAATAGCGTAATAAACCGACTAAGTATGAGTATAATTAGTGATAGTAAAAATATTTACATTAATAATTAATTTACTAATTACCTCTGATGACTCATACCTTTCTTAGCTGTGTTCTTAGGTTTAGTCTTCAGGTAAAAAAGCCTTACTAAGTCTCTATCTTGCCTAAAAAACCAGTTCGCAGCATATGCGCCATACTTTTTCAAGATAGTGCCTTGGACGTATCTCCAGTCCACATCCCTAGTTTTAAGGTAAAAATTGTGACTAAAGTAAAAAAATCTGAAGACTTGACTCTTGACTAATTAAGCAAACTCGTAGCGATTTTTACCTAGGCGCTTGGCACGGTACATTGCTACATCTGCTTGTTTCATCAAAGTTTCACTGTCTAGACTGTTGTATGGGTAGACACTAATGCCAATACTGGCAGAGACTCGGATTGAATACCCGTCCAAAACAATTGGCTTGGTAATACTACTTAAGATTTTTTCGGCGACTTTAGCAGCTATTTGGACATTAGGAATTGCCCGTAAAATCACAGTAAATTCATCGCCACCCAAGCGAGAAACTGTATCACTAGCCCGTAAAGAGTTGCTGAGTCGTCCGGCAATAGTCATTAGCAAGCGATCGCCGGTCTCGTGTCCTAGAGTATCATTGACTTGCTTAAAGCCATCTAAATCAATAAACAGCAGCCCTAGCAACAAGTTGTTGTGTTGCGCCCAATTTAACGATTCGTAAAGTTGTTCTGCAAAAAATTTGCGATTGGATAGACCAGTCAGGGGGTCGTGATATGCTAAGTAACGCAAGTGGTCTTCTTTGAGTTTTAATTCATTGTTAGAGCGGAATAGTTCAGCAGCAGTACGTTTAAGCTGTTCTTCCATGAGCTTGCGCTGAGTAATATCTCGGATGACTCCAACTAAAAAGAAATTGCCAGCTGAGTCTTTATGGAGCGATCGCTTAGTGGCAATTTGATGAGTCTGACCATCTGCATTTGTAAATTCTTCTTCATGTTCCTGGGGTTGCTGAGTTCGGAACACAAGATCGTCCTGTTGTCGAAACACATCGGCTTCATGTTTAGGGAAAAAGTCATAGTCTGACTTTTCAATTAACAACTTATTTGGATAACCGATAAATCGACAATACGCCTCATTTAAAACAATCCACTGATGTTGTTCATTTTTCACAAAAATTGGATCAGGAATCGTGTTGATTACGTGATGCAAAAATTCTTTGGAACGTTTCCACTCTTCCTGCATGTGGGCAATATGACTGGTCATCCAAATAGCTGAACTACCAAAGCTAAACAGTGAGGGAATAAGCGGTATCCACCAACCATACAAGAAAGCAAGGTATGAACTCAGGGTCAATACAAAGCAAGAAACTAAAATGCTGAGGAGGCTTCTAGTTGCGTGTCGTATCCGCCATGTCGTCACAGCTCCCAGATAAGACCAGATAAAAATCCACAAGTCTTCCACTAAGTCAGGCCAGACCTTGAGTAAAGGTCGTCCTTGCAGAGCGGCAGAGATTAACTCACTGATAAAATAAGCTTGCAGTTGAATACCAGGTACAGGCTTTGCCGTACCCATTAGACTGCTGGAGTATGGGATGAATACAAAATCCTGGAGACTGGGTGCAGTGGAGCCAATAAGTATAATCCGATCTTTGATTAAGTTATCTTTGACTTTATCTGCCAGTACATCTCTCATCGATACTTGGCGAAAACTACACAATTCTTCAGATAAACTTTTACATTTGGGTTTGGGAAAATTGGTCAAAATTTGGTAGCCTCTGGAATCTGCTCCCACATAAGCACCATCATTAGCCTCAAAACGAGTAAATGCTGCCTTACCCAATTGCAAATACTCAGGGTTGTTTTTTGCTTGGGTGGGAGTAATTCCGTCTGCCTTTAAATACAATAAAGCCAACTTCAGGGCAAAACTTTCGTGTAACTGACTTTTAATGTGCCAGTACAACAAGCTGCGACGCACTTTACCATCAAGATCATACAGCACGTTGTTAAAGCCCACTTGATCCTGATTCAGTTCCGGTGGAGGTGAAACACTAATGTTTTTATTTTTGTCATTTGCCAGGAGTTCAATACCAATCAAGTTGGGTATCGACTTATAAGCATTACGTAGTTCTTGATTACCAGGCTCTACTGGCAAATTTCGGAAGATATCTAAGCCAATAGCACGGGGTTTGTAGATGTTTAATTTTTGCAACAACTGGGCAATCTTCGTATCTGGAATCGGCCACGAACCTACTTCGTCTAAATAGGCCTCATCAATCACTACGAGAGTAATACGCTCTTCTGGGGGTTCATTTGGACGTAAGCGAAAAAACTGATCCAAAGCTGCCAACTCCAAAGATTGCAATAATCCAATGGAGTGCAAAAGCAGGACACAGACTGCAACACTGACGGCAGTAATCAATTCTCTGTGTCCTCGACTAAGCGATTGTTTCAGTCCAAAGATTAACTTTACAAAACGCTTGCCTAGCTGCTGATTCATTCCCATTACCTAGTGGGGAGAAATATTCTCTATTTCCTTATAGCTATTAACTATTGGACTAACATAGCTCAAGCGGGAGCTAAATAGAGTTTCTAAGAGTTTTTTCAAATCAGCAAGGTTATTTAACACATTGTGGTATTTGTGATGTATCACCATATATTGAGGCCAATTATCTGAACAAACAGCAACTGGGACTTTTGTGGCTATCAACACAAGTTAAGTATAAATATTATTGAAAGTGAGTTCAGCAAATTTAACGCCCAAAGCCTTGTCTGGTAAAGCCTACTTATTAAACTCATACATTTTTGATCAATTAGGTATTTTATTGAGAATTACGGGAACTTCCAATAGACACACCTTTGGGTTTGGCTCTGACATGATTACATCCCAAGGTAGCTCCCAAGTGCCGTAAAAAGAAATTAAACGATACATTATATTAGGGTAAATATATTTGAGGAATTTCCTTGCGCTTGAAATATTTGCGGATAAAAAAGCCGCAGGAAAATTGGTAATTGAGTATTGGACAATACCTATTATCTATTACCAAAAACAAAAAAGCCAACTGGAAACAGACTTTGCTGTACTCATCCAGTTGACTATGGGGTATGAACTACACCATACCGCTAGGTCAGTGTAGCGTTCACAATTATTGGGAACTGCCGCTGAGGCTGACTCAAGACAATTACTTAAAATACTTGAAGTTACGAGGGCCTGTATAACCAGAAACTTTCGCTAGTTCTTCTAAGTTTTGGACTCCGCTATAGCTTTTTCCATTGATTATCCAAGTGGGGAAGCCTTCGATTTTTGCGGATTTACACAATTCTGGTTGAGCTTTGAGACCATCAGGAGCGCACTCTACCTTAATATCATTGTTGATTATTGGCTCGGCCTCTTTACCAAAAAGCAGCTTTTGTTCATGACAGTGAGGACACCAGTAAGCACTGTATTCCTTTGCCCCTACCTTCGCCAGATGGCGTGCTAAAGCTATTTCCGCCTCACCAGAAGTAGTGGTAACTTTCCAACCGAAAGCTGGGTTAGGGTTTTCCTTGGGAGTAAAGGTAATTTTTACGGGTTGTCCTGGAGTTCCAGGTGTAACATCTGATTGATTCACGCCAGCATAGACGCCTAAAGTGCCAATCAGCGTTACCATCCCCACAATTAGGGCGGTAAATAAGATTTGTCCAATATCCTCCCAAGTCCGACCGATAATCGTCAGTACCAAAAGACTGAGGGAGAACAAAGCTGAACCAATACAGTAAGGACAAATAGCTTTGATTTGAGATGCCAGCACATACATTAAGTAGCCGCTAAAGACAGACATAGCGATCGCACCCACCAGCAACAGCCACCACGTCCAATTTTCCAATTGCTTGCGACTATTGTTGTCCCCTGAGTTAAATACCAAGGGAGCCAAAGCAAATATCGCCATACTGGTGTAGGCCAAAAACCCAAACAAAGCTAATGGCTGACCAAAAACCGTTGCCCAAGGGCTGGAAAGTACATCATTACAGCCCTTGACACCAGCCTGTGCCACACAAGCTGCACTGCCTCCTGTTAACTTTTCTATGGCGAGATAACCTGTTATCAGGGCACCACATCCAGCGATCGCGGCAATCAATGGACGTGACCATTTATGAATCCAAGGAGTAGAACGGCGGCGAATCATAAACTGTTATTAGTTAATGGGCATTGGGCATTGGGCATTGGGCACTGGGCACTGGGTATTAGGCATGGGGCATTAGTAATTTTTCCCCATACCTCATGCCCCATTTAAGAATGTAATTTCACTTGTTCTGCTGATTTGCTTTCACCTTTGGAGTTCCAATTGCGACGCGCGACTTCCACAAATTGACTGACACGAATTGGATCAATTGGTTGCTCTATACGTCCGTGACGTTTCAGGGAACTGGAAACTATGACACCATCTGCTGCCTGCATCAATGTATCAATATTTTCCCAATTAGCCCCACTACCGATGAACACTGGCGTGCCATCTGCTGCACTACAAGCTAGTTCCAAATCTTCTAAGTTAGGAGGGCTACCAGTAGCCCAACCAGACAAAATCACTCCGTCTGCTAAACCCCTTTCAATGGTGTCTTTCACAGCAACTGTGAGATTTGGAGAACTCAAAGGACGGGCGTGCTTCACCAACACATCGGCCAGGATTTTAACATCGCAGCCTAACTCCCGTCGATAGCGGAGTAGTTGATGGGCTTCTCCCTCAATTAATCCCTGGTCGGTTGCCATCACCCCTGTGAGAACGTTGACGCGGATGAATTGTGCTTGCACACAGCTAGCGATCGCCATTGCACTTTTAGCGTCGTTTCGCAAAACATTTAACCCTACAGGCAAAGTCACCAAATTTTGTATCCGCTGCACCACAATGGTCATGGCACTCACAACCACTGGATCGACTTGGTTTTTGGTAAACGGCGCGTCGAAAAAATTCTCCACAATCAGACCGTCAACCCCCCCACTGGCAAGGGCTACGGCTTCTTGTTCGGCGCGGTCAATCACCGCTTTTAGGCTACCTCCCCAACGAGGTGAGGTCGGCAGTGGTAGCAGGTGAACCACGCCAATAATCGGTGAGCGAGTTTTAAATAATTGATATAAGTCCACGTCTTTAATCCGCCTCGCGGAGTCCAGAGTCTAGAATTTTTTGACTATTGACTGTATGACCCTTGACTCTTGAGTTTTCATTAACTAGTCAAATGTGTTTTATGATAGTCGGTTTATTGCCTCCTTCCTCAGATGGAAATTGGCCTCAAACCTCCCATAAGATATGTTAAGATAAAACTTGGCTACAAGAGGAGTTTGCCACTCACTAGACGCAAGGCAGCTTTCCGTGGTTTAGGCGTCTTGTCCGCGCCCAGTCGTAGGACTTGCCAATCGCCAGGGTAGCATTACTGCTTTATAGGCGTAGTCGCTTTCGTCGATTTCCCTGAGGGTAGCGACTTCTCACAACAAGCCCTTTGGGCGGCTTCCCGATGGGTAGATTAACAACGCACACGCTGCGGTAATGTAAAATACCAATAGGCGAATTGTTAAAAAAGATTACAAGTGTCAAATGTACCCAAAGACACTTCAATTTACCCTGGGGAACAGATTGATAGGAATATCATAACATGACCTCTATTTTTATTTATTGATAGGGTTATGAGTCCACGGACAGTTACTGACAGTGGGAATTTGCCACTGCACTATTTTCATGAGGATGCTGATAGCAAAAACGCGAAGTTAGCGCCGGAATGTTTGACTACAAGAAGAAAAAAATGAAGATTTTTTCAAAATATGGGTGACAAGCCAACAATTGCCATTTCTCACCTGGGCTGCGAGAAAAACCGAATTGATACAGAACACATGCTGGGAATGCTCGTAGAAGCAGGCTACGGTGTAGATACAAATGAAGAGTTAGCAGATTACGTTATTGTTAATACCTGTAGTTTTATTGAAGCAGCCCGGCAAGAATCTGTCAGAACTTTGGTAGAACTGGCAGAGGCAAATAAAAAGATCGTAATCACTGGCTGTATGGCGCAACACTTCCAAGAACAACTTTTGGAGGAGTTGCCCGAAGCAGTAGCCGTTGTGGGTACTGGCGATTATCACAAAATTGTAAATGTAATTGAGCGTGTTGAACTTGGCGAGCGGGTCAAACAGGTTAGTATCGAACCAACCTACATTGCCGACGAAACTACACCGCGCTACCGCACTACAACCGAGGGCGTAGCTTACCTACGGGTTGCAGAAGGATGTGATTATCGTTGTGCATTTTGTATCATTCCTCATCTTCGAGGGAACCAGCGATCGCGTACTATTGAATCTATAGTCGCCGAAGCAGAGCAGTTAGTTAGTCAAGGGGTAAAGGAAATTATTCTAATTTCCCAAATCACCACTAATTACGGTTTGGATATTTACGGTAAGCCAAAATTAGCGGAATTACTTCGCGCTTTGGGGAAAGTAGATATACCGTGGATCAGAATGCATTACGCTTATCCCACGGGACTAACCCCAGATGTGATAGCGGCCATCCAAGAAACACCAAACGTTTTGCCTTATCTGGATTTGCCCTTGCAACATTCTCATCCAGATATTCTCCGCGCCATGAACCGTCCTTGGCAAGGGCGGGTAAATGATGGGATTATAGATCGCATCAAGACGGCGCTACCAACAGCCGTACTGCGGACAACATTTATTGTTGGTTTCCCAGGAGAAACAAGCGAGCATTTTGAGCATCTACTAGAGTTCGTTCAGCGGCATGAATTCGATCATGTTGGCGTCTTCACCTTTTCACCTGAGGAAGGAACCCCAGCTTATAAGCTACCAAATCAGTTGCCCCAAGAGGTGATGGATGATCGCCGATACCAACTGATGGAACTCCAGCAACCGATTTCTCAAAAGAAAAATCAACAGGAAGTAGGCAAAATAGTCGATGTCCTGATTGAGCAAGAAAATCCTGAAAGTGGTGAATTAATAGGTCGTTCAGGTAGATTTTCCCCAGAGGTTGATGGTCTGGTGTATGTCAAAGGCCAGGCAAAGTTAGGAACCATCGTGCCAATAGCGATTCACCACGCTGATACATACGACCTCTATGGTCAAGTAGTCAATAACTAAGTTGTCATTTGTCTTTTGTCCTTTGTCCTTTGTTAAATGACCCTTACAGATTCATCCTTATACTAAGGTCAATGCTGCATTAATAGCAGTTTTCATGAGGGTTTACCTGAAACGCTGGCGGACTTGTTGGCATAGCCTCTCCAAGAGTTGAGGCTTCGCTACCGCCCTTAGCTCACTAATGACTAATGGCTAATGACTAATGACTAATGACTAATAACTAATGACTAATGACTAAGCCAAAATCCTTACATAAAATTTAGGACGAATTAATGACTCTTTCATTTCAAGAATTAGGCATTTCCCAAGAACGTGTCGAACAACTAGAAAAAATCGGTTTTACCGAACCCACTAACATTCAAGTGCAAGCAATTCCCCAATTGCTGTCTGGTCGTGATGTAGTAGGTCAATCTCAAACAGGAACAGGCAAAACGGCAGCATTTTCACTGCCAATTTTAGAGCGGCTGGATATTAATCAAAGAGCCGTTCAAGCTATAGTTTTAACACCAACTCGTGAATTAGCAATGCAAGTTCACGATGCGATCGCGCAGTTCATCGGTAATGAAGGATTGCGGGTGTTAGCAATCTATGGTGGTCAATCAATTGACCGCCAAATGTTACAACTGAAACGTGGCGTTCACATGGTTGTGGGTACTCCAGGACGGGTGATCGATTTGCTCGATCGAGGCTGTTTAAAGCTCGATCAAGTGAAGTGGTTTGTGTTGGATGAAGCCGATGAAATGTTGAGCATGGGCTTTATTGATGATGTGGTGAAAATCCTCTCTCAAGCGCCCGTAGATCGCCAAACAGCTTTATTCTCGGCAACAATGCCACCATCAATTCGGATGTTGGTGAACAAGTTCTTGCGATCGCCTGCAACTGTCACCGTTGAGCAGCCAAAAGCCGCTCCCAACAAAATCAATCAGGTAGCTTACTTGATCCCCCGCCACTGGACAAAAGCCAAAGCTTTACAGCCAATTCTGGAAATGGAAGATCCAGAAACAGCTTTAATCTTTGTCCGCACCAGACGCACAGCCGCAGAACTCACCAGTCAATTACAAGGGGCCGGTCACAGTGTAGATGAATACCACGGTGACTTGTCGCAACAAGCGCGGGAACGGTTATTAATCAGATTCCGTAACCGTCAAGTCCGCTGGGTTGTAGCAACTGATATTGCGGCACGAGGGTTAGATGTCGATCAACTCTCTCATGTAATCAACTTCGACTTACCCGATAGCGTCGAAACTTACGTCCATCGCATTGGTCGTACTGGTCGTGCTGGTAAAGAAGGAACAGCAATTTCTTTAGTACAACCATTTGAGCGGCGCAAACAGCAAACATTTGAACGTCATAATCGCCAAAGTTGGCAATTGCTGTCGATTCCTACACGCGCACAAATTGAAGCACGGCACATCCTGAAATTGCAAGAACAAGTGCGAGAAGCTTTGACAGGTGAGCGTTTGGCTTCATTCTTGCCAATTGTTAGCGAACTGATTGAAGAATACGATGCTCAAGCGATCGCCGCAGCTGCACTGCAAATCGCTTACGATCAAACTCGTCCCGCTTGGTTGAGTTCAGACGTAGAAATTCCCCAAGAAGAATCCTCCGCTCCCAAACCAAGATTGGGCAAGCGTCGTGAATCTTCCAGCGATCGCCCCCGTTCTGCGTGGAAATCAGATAGCAACAATGGTGAAGAAAGACATTCTTCTCCCAAGCCAAAACTGCGGACAAGTGGGCATGAGTCTTCTGCATCCCCCAGTAAAAAGATAGGTTCACCTACAGCTAGAGAATCAGCTTCTTAGTCAACAGTTAGAAGTTAATCAATTTTGGATTTTAGATTTTTAGATTTTTTCTTCAATCCAAAATCCAAATATAAAATTGGAAAGTTGAGAGTTAAGAGTCAAGATTTTGGCTTTGGCTCTTGACTTTTTGGCTTTTGGGTAATTTATTTTACCTCTTTGTAAGAAGATAAATTTAAAGATGCATTCTTCGTGGTCTTATGTTCACTATTCCAGACTTAGAGCAGCTACAAGCAGAGCATCCAGAATGGCAGATGGAGCTGGTAGATGGAAATATAGTTGTTATGGGCCCATCAGATTATGAGTCAGAAGAAATAGGCGCTGAGTTAGTTAGATTACTCGGTAACTGGGTACGCCCACAGAGGCTAGGACGGGTAACTGGTTCTAGCGCGGGTTTCATTTTGCCTACATTAGAAACTGAAAACGGGAAAGAAGCTGATAACGAAAAACGAAATCTTCGCGCTCCCGATGTATCTTTTGTTCGTGCTGATAGACTGAAAACAAGCAAGCGCGACTTTGTGGAACTGGTGCCTGACTTGATGGTAGAGATAAAATCTAAGTCAGACCGGATCAAACCACTGGTAGAAAAGATTCAGCTATTCTTACAACTTGGAACTACGGTTGGTATCCTGATTGATCCTGACAAATTGACGCTCACAGTTTATCGGCTTAACCAAGAATCAATAGTTTTGCAGAACAACGACAAACTGACACTACCAGACTTACTACCGGGTTGGGAGCTAGTAGTGTCAGAAATTTGGCCTCCTGTGTTTGAGTAGTTCAAAAATACTACAGCCAAGGACGACTAACTTGTTCTAATTCTCCAATTTCATCATCGCTCAATCTCCAGCCCAAAGCACCAGCATTCTGCCGTACCTGTTCGGCTGTCTTCACCCCAGCAATGGTAATGACGTTCCCCTGAGCAATTAACCAATTGAGAGCAACTTGGGCAGGAGTGCGATCATATTTTTCTCCGAAGTTGCGTAGCAAAGATATAACTGGCGCAATTTTTTGCAGACCTTCTTTCTTAAATCGCGGGTCTATTTTTCTCGCACCAGTGGGGATTTCAGTACTATCAATACTGTACTTGCCTGTAAGTAATCCCTGTGCTAAAGGACTGTAAGCCAAGATAGTCACACCCAACTCACGCGCAGTTGCCAAAATACCTTTGCTTTCAATTTGGCGACTGAGTAAAGAATAACGCACTTGGTTTACAGCCAAAGGCACTCCACGGGCTGCCAATATTTGATGCGCGTCTCGCATTTGCTCTGCTGAGTAATTACTCACACCGACTGCTGCGATTCTGCCCCGCTTCACTTCATCCGCTAAGGCATTCATCAGAGTTTGTTGGCTTAAAAAGAAGGCAAAAGGCCAATGCACTTGATACAGGGCGATTCGCTCAAGTTGTAGGCGTTTGAGGCTGGCTGTTAAAGCATCAGAGACAGATTGGGCTGTAAATCGCCACGGTACGGGGCCAAATTTTGTGGCGATTTGTACAGGTTGTTGTGTCTGTTGCAGAAATTGCCCTAAAAATTCCTCGCTCTTTCCCATTCCGTAGATTTCGGCAGTATCAAAGAACGTAATCCCAGCTTCTAAGGCTGCGGTAAAGGCTTCTTGTAACTGTTCTGGGCCGTAGCGATCGCCATAATTCCAAAATAGTTTATCACCCCAAGCCCAAGTGCCAATGCACAAGGGCGTAACAGATGGGCCATTTTGCCCCAATGTGATGTTTTCCACGGTTGCAAAATTTAGTTTATTTACATTTCTTTACTTTTATAGTGTATCGTTACAGACAAGATTGGGTGCGATCGTCACTACTTGGCTGTAAATCTTGTGGTGTCGCAGCTACGCCCGTCGTAGACATCGCACCTTGCATAAAAATTTAAAACCTGAATCAAAGGCGCATAAACAAGATCCCCAACTTCTTCGAGAAGTCGGGGATCTGCGGGCTGCAATTCTCACAAATCGAATAGGATTGCTATAGTTGAGTGTATTTACTGGTAATTATGAATTAGATGGTTTCTCCTGCTTGACTTTTTTGATTAATTGCATGTAGACATTAATTTCACTAATTTCTACATCATGCTCAACTCTGGTTACTTTCCATTTCTCTTTTTTTAGGTAAACTTCCTCTCCTACTCTGGGAGTAAATTGAAGATCATAGAACTTTTTGAGAAAATCTTTTTGATTTTCTTCCCATAATATTACTTTGACTGGTGCTTGACTCATTACTTATGCCTTTTTGGTTACTGGATGAAGCTAAGTATTTTGATGACATACATACGGCAAGTTTATCTTACTAATTGAATGGAATAGCGTAGTTAAAACCACATTTTCATAATGTTTAAATTTACCTGTGTAATGATTACGGAGACCACAATTCTAGACTCTTAAATCAACTCAAATCTCTGTAATCCAATGTCCAAACACTAGTGTCATAAAGCAATACGGTTCAGTTAAGGCTCAAAATCATGTAAATTGGAGGTACAACACTAGTTGTACTCTCATTGTAGTTGCTGGAGTGCGATCGCTATTTCTTAGCTATTTCCTGCTCAATGTTGGGGTCAGTCTTTGTTAAAGCTTTTTGACTTTTATAATGTATCGTCATAGGAAAGACTGCAAATAGGGCATTGGTGATTGTTAACAAGCTGTATCGATTTGATAGTCACGCGCCTATTTCAAGATAGACTTTGATAATATGGCTCAAAAGGTTGATAAGTATCTAGGAATTCAAATGTACTCGCTAATGTAGTCATTGAACGAGATATCGCTACCCTCTGAGAGTCTATCAATTCCTTTATTTCGGGTATTGTAATTAGTTCTTCAAACTCAGATTCAATATCAATTAAAAAAATTATTTCTTTTCTAGAATCATTTTTTATCTCATCGTGCGTTATTAGAAATGGGTAAGTCACTTCTTTTTCTAAATCAAAATAACAAACTTCCCAATTTTTATCCGGTAGCTTGTAAATATTTTCTTTGTTTATACCATTTCTTTGTGAGGCTGCGCCAAACCCTTTTAACTTCTTTCTTTGTGTCCTTTGCGTCCTTTGCGTCCTTTGCGTCCTTTGCGTCCTTTGCGGTTCGTTTTTCTTTCTTTTACTTAGGTTTAGCGCATCTTCATACAGAATTGGTATTACAAGCAATTCCTGTCCTGCCTTAAAGTCTTTCGGTTGGTTAAGAGGAATACACTCTTTATAATGTCTCTGTTTGACATCATCAGAAAGTTTAATTTTCATTTGTTTACTGGCATGTTAAATCAATCTTTACAGCTACCAAAAATTATCTTTGCTTTGGGATAAATTCAAAGTAACATCAGTTTTCTGACCTAGCACGGCGATCAATGGCGCGTAATTGCGCCTCACCATAAATATACTGCCCCAAAGCATTAGCTTGCCTAGCGGGTGCCGCTAAATGGACATAAATCTTTGCTTCTTTGAGTAGACGTTGAACGTCATCCCAGTAGAATTCACCGCCACCACCAGTAATAATCACATCAGTTACACGCTCTGGCAACCAAGCTAGAACACGGCTACAGATTTCACGAGAAAACATCTCTGTGAGGTTAGGAAGAAAATCGTCTAAGTTAGTGGGTTTGCTTGCTCCTTTAGGAAGATAAAAACGCTCGCCTCTGGGTTTGTTAACAGCAGAAATCAGCGCTAGAGATTGACTATCAGCACCTTCTATTTCAGCAGATACCAGTTCATAGAACTTATGCATACCAAAGTCTTCACTCTTAGAAGCATCTCTAGAAAAACGGAATTTATCTACCATCAAAAGATCGACGGTTTGATGTCCGATATCAACTATCGCCACCGATATTTTTGTAAAATCGGGACTGTTAGGACTTTTCTTAGGTTGAGCTTCAGACCACAACAGGCTGCCATAGCCCTCTGGCATTACCCATACCTTACTAACATTTAGCGACACAGATTCGTCTCGGAAGTTCAACACATGAGGCCCGCCTACTTGACTAATCAAGTATGCTTTTTCCTTTTCAAATTGCTCTAAGGAAAGAAAAGGCAGACCCAGTACAACTGAGATATCGTCTCTGAGTTTGAAGTAGCTAGCACTTGCTAACACTTTTACCAGTGCAGCCTCTACTTTAGATTGGCCAACTCCTAAATTCGCCCCAAAATCTGCTGCTAGTTGACCAAGAGCATACCCATTATCTTGATACTCTAGCCACAAATCCATCAGAGGGTCAGTAGCACGAGCTTCAAACACATTGCCGCGTACTTGGTTTATTGACATCTGCTTAATATTGGCAGGTACGAACACCACATTGCTTGGTTCACGACTCACACAACTTTTTGTGGAAGTTCTACCTAAATCAACACTGAGAAGAGTTTTACTGCCAACATTGTTGGGTTTTACAGTGTTGATTTGTTTAGTTGCTGCTGTTGCTGTTAAAAGACGTGCATAGTAGTCATTGGGAACAATAATTAACTCCTCTTTTAAGAGGTATAGAACTTGGTTAGTTTGCTCTACTGCTGCTTGAAATCTATTTAAACCATCTGTTGTAGATTCTCTATCAATCTCCCACATTAAGGAAATGAGATTTTGTTGCAGTCGTACTGCTAAACGCAAACAGTCTTTTTCTACTTCATCTAATGCGTGTTGGCGAGTTAAATCATTAATCTGCCTTTTGCTCTGATCAGCAAATTCATAATATTTCTTCTCTAAATTGGCGTATTTGTCTGTTAATTCATTTGCAACTTGTCTGTGATGCTTGCCTGCTTGTCTGTCCTTTTCTCCAGCAGCATGAGCAGTAAAAGTACCTGCGACAGCACCAACTGCCGCCCCTAAAGCACCAAACAGAAGAGGAATTATAAAAATCATACAATTTTTGACTAATTCTCTAGGAATGAGGAGGAAGGTAAAGAAGTTGAGAATCAGGCAGTAACTTACTATCAGTTGATGCTAGTCCTAAAAACTGAGCAATAGCTACTGATTCACGTAACCGTTGCATAGCCCCCTCTATTCCCGGTGCAATTGGGCGATTTGTAATTTCTTGATTAATTGCTTCTGATTCAGCCAAAAATTCTAGATTCTTCTGGTGTTCATAAATCAGTTCGTTTTCAATTGCTTGTAATTTTTCTAATTCTTGTTGAGTTAAAGATTCATAATAGATTTTCACCGTTTGTTTATGGTCATCGAGGATTTTGAAAAACTCGTAAACCATACCCGCAGTTCCAACAACAGCTAAAACTGGTGCTGCTGCGGTTAAAGCGATCGCAATTGGTGGACAAGCTGCTGCTACTGTTGTGGTTACAAATGCTGTCACACCGCCAACTGTGCCGCCTTTTACGGTATCTTTCAATGTTTCTATAGCGGCTTCTTGTGCAGAAATTTCACCCCGAACTACCCGCAGCGCGTTGGTTAGTAACGAAAATGGCGCTGTCGTCGCTACACCAATGGCTACTCCAAGGGGCGCGGCTTTAACTCCTGCTTTGACTGCACCTGTTAGGTTATCAAAATGTCCTTTGGCATTTAGTCTCATTTGCTCCTGCGAAGTCATGGGTTTATCGCCACGGGCTAAATTATCTTTGGCCTTTTCCCACTCGATATTTTTGGGATCGTTTGAGCCACCTTTGCTGTGGGGTTTTATGTGACTAGCGTGTTTATCTGATAGGTATTTTTGAGTATTAATATCAGTAGATTTGCCATTAATCGCTGCTCTTTGAGATGGAGGGATTTTATCTAACATTTCTTGGGCTTGCATTCTGGTTCTTATAGGATCACCAGGTCGAATCCCACCTTTATATAATCTACGGGCTGCACTTAAGGATAAATCCTGTAATTGGGCGTGTTGAACGTTAATGTTGGCAGCAGCGTTAAAAGCGGAATTACGCTCTTGTTCGTTAGACATGGATAAACAAATATATTGTGATGTATTACGTTTCTTTGCTTCATACCAAAGCATGGTAGTAGCTTATTTTCTTATGGTTCCCAATTGGGCATCAGATGCGATCGCCTCCGATGAAGTCATGAGCATCTTACATCTGTCACATTTTGGCGTGATCGTATCACCGCCATACAAAAAATTAGCTATGGCAATCGGTGAAGTATTTGATACTAAAACAAAGCTCTCTAACCTCTGTAGCTTCTGCTTTTCAATGAAGTGAAGAATCTAGCAGCTTAAACAGAGGATTTATTTACTCTTTGATGAAATCATGAGCATCTTAATTTGTCAAATTTTGGTGCGCTCACTCTGAAAACCATAAAAAGGCTATTGAGGATTTTAATCAAGCTCTCCTCATTTTGCAAAAATATGACAACAGACATGAAATGACCATTCTATGTGTTTTGCTGTGCGGCAATCTGGACAGCTTCTATATCAACATTGAGGTGTTGAGCAATCTGCTCCACACTCATCCCTGTTTTTAGTAACAAAGGCACAGTAAGTTTCAACATTTCAGCTTTCTGTTCTTCTCGACCTTGTTCTCGACCCTCGGCTTTCCCTTCCTGATAAACCCTTGTTTGTTCCAAAGTCAGTCCTAGCATAGCTTCAACTTACTCTCTACTCAACGAAAAAAACTTATAAACGGCGATTGTGGTGATGATGTCTAGTATTTCGTTTTTCGGCAGTGTGTCCGTTTCCTCTAATTTTACCCACTCAATCAATTGCTTGGCTTGCTCTGCCATAACTTCATCCGATGCTAGAGTCAACTGCATCAAGTTGATACCTATTGGCTGCTGATTGGTCGCGCCTAACTCATCTAAATAAATTCGCTGCACTTGGTCGCTGTTAAGAAATATTCGATGAGTTTGTTGATCCCTTGGTTCCAAAAAGCGTGATGAAAAAATTACCACATAAAAGCAGTCATCGTACTGAGAACGATTCCGGTTCAGGTACATCAGCGACTCGGTAAAGAACCGATGGTAAAGGGCTTCATCTTTTTGGAATTGAACTTCAGCAAAAAAGATCACCCTAGATGTTACATCCTCTGGAGGTAAAAATACACCATCGATGCGAAAAGCGGTTTCTTTGACTTCAACTGATTCAAATCGATAGTTTTGCCCTTGCAGAGGAGGATTATCAACCAGTTCAAAGAGTAACGCAGGAAAGCGCTTAAAAATTTGATAGTAAATAGAGTCTCGTTTCACTACTTCATCCTAAAATTCTCTCGTTATGCGTATGCATAGCCCGTTGTAGACATCGCGGATTACCACCAAGCCATAAAAATTAATCCTAACTTGGCTGAAGGTTATACTAATCGAGGTGTTAACTGTGCTAAGTCGGGAGATAAATGTGTCATAGTTTTCATGAATTGGTATTTGCAAAAGTAAGTGCGATACCTTTGGTGAGCTACGCTAACGCAACTTCAACTTTTCCTTCGCTGATTTCGAGCGAGTAGGGTTTATCTTTATTTAAAGAGAGAGAGATTAAATCCTATAAACTATACGAAAAAGTAGCTATGGCAAGCGGTGAAGTATTTGATACCAAAACTAAATCCTTATCTGTGCCAAGGGTAAACCTGCTGACCATGTTCCGGCTGGGTTTATTTCAGATGGGGTTGAGCATGATGTCCATTTTGACTCTGGGGGTACTCAACAGAGTCATGATTCAAGAAATAGCAATTCCGGCGACGCTGGTATCAGTAGTTTTAGCACTGCCTTTATTTGTTGCTCCTTCACGGATCTGGTTTGGCCAGATTTCCGATGCTAAACCTTTATGGGGATACCACCGCACAGCTTATGTTTGGGTGGGCGCGGCAATATTTGCGATCGCAGCATTTTTAGCTGTACAAGTAATGTGGCAGATGAATATTGCTGGAAATAGTGCAGGTACTTGGGTATGGACAACCCAAACAATCGGCTGGACAGGGCTTTTGGCTTTAGTTTTCGCTGTATACGGTCTAGGAATTTGTGCCAGCGGTACTGCCTTTGCTGCTTTATTAGTGGATATATCTGAAGAAGATAACCGTTCCAAAGTAGTTGGTGTGGTTTGGTCGATGCTAATGGTGGGGATTATTGTTGGGGCGATTATCAGCGCCAGCTTACTAAAACAGTTAACACCAGAAGCAACTGTAGAAATCTTGCAGCCAGCAATCAACAGATTGTTTACTATCGTCCCTGCAATTGTATTTGGTTTAGCGATCGCAGCAACATTCGGCGTAGAAAAAAAGTACTCTCAATACTCAACCCGTTCCACACTGGCGAACCGGGAAGACAGCATTACTCTAGGCAATGCTTGGAAAATCTTGACGGCTAGCCCACAAACAGGTATATTCTTCACCTTTTTATTGGTGATGACCATCAGTTTGTTTATGCAAGACCCGATTTTGGAACCTTATGCGGGTCAAGTTTTTGGTATGCCCCTAGCGGAAAGTACCAAATTAAATATTTTTTATGGAACGGGTTTACTGATTGCCTACGGCGTTACGGGCTTTTTCATAGTGCCGCGATTAGGTAAGCGCAGAACTGCACGTCTAGGCTGTATGTTGGTAGCATTCTGTGCAATATTGCTAGGTATATCAGGATTCACAGCTAATGCAGCGGTTCTCAAACTAGGTTTGGTATTGTTCGGTTTAGCCACAGGTTTCTTAACTACGGCTGCAATTAGCTTGATGTTGGATCTTACAGCAGCAGAAGCCGCAGGTACGTTTATTGGGGCATGGGGATTAGCGCAGTCCCTCTCTAGAGGTGTGGCGGTAGTAATCGGAGGTACAGTTTTGGATATTGGACGCAAGCTGCTACCAAGCCTAGAGTTAGCTTATGGATTGGTATTTGCCTTAGAAGCCGTGGGAATGGTGCTGTCGATTTGGTTTCTCAATCGGGTGAACGTCACAGAATTTCAAACAAGTACCAAGCAAGCGATCGCTGCGGTTTTGGAAAGCGATTTAGACTAAACTAGAAATTTAACCCAACCCGAATCTACCTAATCGTCGCTCAGGAAAGCCTTTGCGCCAGAATTAACCAATGAATGATTTTTGGACAACAATTCTTGATTTTGCCCAAACTACCACTACCAGAGTGGGCAAGCAGCTAATGCAAGATTTTGGGCAAGTACAGGCTTCCCAAAAAGCTGATGGTAGTTTGGTGACGCAGGCAGATAAATGGGCAGATCAGGAAATTCGGGATGCGATCGCTTCTAATTTTTCTGGTTACGGTATTTTGAGTGAAGAGAGCGATCAGTCATTTCCCGGTACTGAGTGGTGCTGGGTAATTGACCCTCTAGACGGTACAACCAATTTCACCCGCGGCATTCCCCTCTGGACAATATCTCTGGGTTTACTGTATCGAGGTACACCCATTTTCGGTTATATTTACGCGCCTACCTTGAATCAAGCTTTTCATGGTTTCTGGGCAGGTTCATCTGGTTTAGCAACTCCAACAGGAGCATTTCTCAACCACCACCCCATCCACACTAGTATAGATAGTCCCAGCAACAATCACTTTTTTAACCTCTGTTCTCGTAGCACCGCAGCTATCAAAAACGGCTTTCCCTGCAAAATCCGCATGTTGGGTGTGGCTAGCTATAACTTTTTGACAGTTGCTACTGGGGCTACTCTAGGTGGTATTGAGGCGACACCAAAAGTTTGGGATTTAGCGGGAGCTTGGGTAATTGTCCAGGCTGCTGGTGGGGTCTGGTTATCGCTTAAGTCAGAGCCATTTCCGTTGTCAGCGGGAGAAGATTATAGCGATCGCTCTTTTCCCACGCTTGTGGTTAGTCGTCCCGAATTAGTTCCGGTATTTCAACCTTTTCTCGAAGGCGTAAAAATTTAATTTAATCTGCCGCTCATCCGCCTGAAAACAGTTATTTTGTCAACTAGCCTAGTGGGCGGCATACCCGATATTAAACTTAACAAGTCCCTAATCAAACAAAGAATTTAGTATAAATAAAGCTGGTAATAATCCTGATTTAAGTGCAAAATCAGTGTACTTATTAATTTAAGTAGTGTTGTGGCTTTCATCACACTGGTTATTTTAGTATAAAAAATTTTATGTTGTCTAACCTAGATTTAATTCGAGAGTTTGTACAAAACTCTATCCAGAGAAAAGAAGTTTTGTTGTCAAATCCTGCTTTGACAGCGCAAACAGTGTATAAAACCAACCAACTGACAGCAAAATCTGAAGGCGTGATTGCCACTGCCCAACTATCTAACACCCTATCTGAATTCTTGATTTATCCAAAATCATCCCAATGGGAATTGATAAATCAGGCATTAGCAGAATATAGTTACCTGCTTAAAGGAGAAGTAGATAGTCGAGGTTTCTATCAGTATCAATACTGTGAAGTTCCCAAAGGCTATGAGATGCACTGTACTAAATCTGTGCTTCTATGGCGAGCTTGGTGGAAATATCGCAAGTATACTTCAAGACTAGGGATTCCCTTGGAACTTTTGATTAGAACACGAGATTCATGGTATCCAATTAGAGATTTAATTATTAGTGACGGCCTTCTTTATATCAAAACCTTAGGAAGTGAGATAGCACTTGACTCAAATGACTTGGTTACTTGGTTAAGCAAAATTGATGTAAGTTCCCAAAATTAAAGACATATTTACTACAAGTGCATAGACATGGTTAGGGGCGTACAGATGTCCGCCCCTATAGCCGATTGATTATGTTGCAAAGATTTTGAAAATGGTATGACAAAATATTAGGCAAAAGACATGAATAAAAATGAAAGGACTTTGGCTCGAAAACAACCAGTTGCAATTACGCACGGATATTCCCATTCCTGCACCACCACCGGGAGAAGCTTTGGTACGTGTCTTGCGTGCGGGTATTTGTAACACCGATTTGGAACTACTTAGAGGCTACTATCCCTACACTGGTATTTTAGGTCATGAATTTGTTGGTGTTGTTGCACAAGGGCCAGAACACTTAGTTAACCAACGCGTAGTTGGAGAAATCAACGCTGTGTGTGGGCATTGTCGGTTTTGTCGCAGTGAACAACCAACTCACTGCGAAAATCGCACAGTTTTGGGTATTGTCAACCGCCACGGTGCCTTTGCTGAATATCTCTGTTTGCCAATAGAGAACCTGCATCCCGTCCCTGATAATGTGCCGACAGAAGTAGCAACATTTACCGAACCTATAGCAGCAGCTTTGGAAATTCAGCAGCAAGTGCCATTACGTCCACATGATCGGGTGCTAGTGGTTGGAGATGGCAAACTAGGGCAGTTGGTTGCTCAGACACTAGCTCTAACTGGCTGTGAACTCTTAGCTGTGGGGAGACATCGAGACAAACTGGCTAACTTAGAGGCACGGGGGATTAAAACTGGTTTAGCTGATTCTGTGAAAGATGGATATTTCGATATCTCAGTAGAATGTACTGGCAACCCAGAAGGATTTGCGATCGCCCGCCGCGCCCTACGTCCCCGTGGTACGCTTGTACTTAAAAGTACTTATGCTGGTAACCTCAGCATAGATGCTTCTTCTTTAGTAGTGGATGAAATAACTCTCATAGGCTCCCGTTGTGGCCCCTTTCCCTCTGCTCTCCAGCTACTAGCTACAGGACAAGTTGATGTGCAACCCCTGATTTATGCTAGTTACCCCCTGATTGAAGGGCTTACGGCTTTTGAACACGCTCAGAGTCGGGGTGTTTTAAAGATATTGTTAGAGATTGGTTAGGAGTTAGGAGTTGGGAGTTAGGAGTTGGAAGTTAGGAGTTAAAAGTTATGATTCTCTTCTTGCTCCCTCATCCCTTTAGTACAGATAAGGATTCGTCTTCGGTTGATAGTCAGGACAATGGATAGCCTCTTCTGTATTGGCAGTAGATGGGCGTACAGTGCATTTAAGACGGTAATTATCGGTAAAAAATTGGCAACCAGTACAGGGGATTTGATGCATTTGCTTGGCTGTAGTCACACTATCTCGCGCCGCCGCCCAGAGACTCAAAACAACGAGAATAATTACAGTCCAAGCAACGACAAAGCAAATCGGGACTAACAAAGGTTGAATCCCATGAATAAGGAAAGATATCAGTTTAAACACAATATGTCCTGATACAAACTAGGAGTTAGAAGTATATTAACTCCTAACTCCTACTTCCTAACTTCTCACTATAGAAGTATAAGGTGAACTACCCAACCTATAGACGGACGGTGCTTCCCAATTCATCGGGAATAGCCTCTATTGTCTCCGTAGTTCTATTGGTCTGACATTCCCACCAAGGGCAGAAGTCCTGTTTCCCAAAACCCAAATCTCCCTCTTGCAATATATACTTTTTAGCTTGGTTTTCGCTTGTGGCATTGTCTAGTCAAGACACTAACTAAGCTGATGCGCGTCTAAAGTATATAAACACTCTTGATGGTCGTTAACTGATGATTGATGACTGTTGACGGTTAACAGTCATCAATCATCAGTCATAAGGTAAATGTACAAATTAAATGCGTAACAGCTTATCTTACTGTTAAATGCCAGCATGACCCAGCGCTAAACCAGTGACAAGCATTCCCAGAACAAGGAACGGTTGGGCGCTGGCTTGGTACTTAACATCATTCTTCACCGGGTCGCGCAGGAAATACATATCCTGTAAGGTGATTTGCGGGATGATTAACAGTATTAGTATTGCTGCATACAAATTCTCATGGATGCTGACGAGATAAGCTGCAATCAATCCTTGAAATACGTCAATTGTCACTACACAAATCCATGCCGCAGTGGTGATGCCAAACATTACCGGTAGTGAATTTAATCCTAGCTGGCGATCGCCTTCTACACTCTTGAAATCATTGACAATGGCAATTCCCAATCCAGCCAAGCTGTAGAACATTGTCAAAATCACAATTGTGGAATTGAGATCGCCAAACAAAGCGTGTCCAGTAGACCAAGGTAAGGTGATATAGCTTGCACCTAAAGCGTAACTGCCTAGCCAGCCGTTTTGCTTGAGCTTCAGGGGAGGTGCAGAATAAATATAGGCGATGAAAGAACCGATGATGGCGATCGCTGTAATTGTCGGGAATTCATGACCAGACCACACGTCTAGCGCAAACGCCAAAGCAATACCAGCAATCAGTAATACCCAAATCTGAATAATTACCTGGGGTAGAGGAATTGCCCCAGAGGGAATGGGGCGATATGGTTCATTGATGGCATCAATTTCGCGATCATAGTAATCATTAAGGATTTGGGTGTAACCTGTCATCAATGGCCCAGCCAGCAGCATACAGGTTGCTACCTTCAAGACATTTTCCAACGTCCAAGTATAGTTACCAGAAGAAGCCGCACCACAGACTACTCCCCAAATTAGGGGAATCCAGGTAATCGGCTTCATGAGCTGTAAACGGATTTTCCAAATTGAAGTTTCCCCTGCTGCTGCACCTTTCATCCCCAGTAGCTGCCTAGTTTTTGCACTGCGATCGGCAGATGCAAGTGCTTGTTCGCTGGGATTACTTGCCACTGAGTCTAATACCTCAGATGGGTTGGGGTCTGGGGTAATGGGAGTTGATTCTGACATAAGGCGTATTTTTTTTAGAGCGAGAAGTTAGGAGCTAGGAGTTATGAATTATTGTTTTATTCCTAACTCTTCATTCCTAACTCCTAACTAAATTAAAACGAAATTATCAAATAATTATTCTGAAACTTGGCTCCAGCAACGGGTCTGCCACTCAAAGCCGGGGGTAAGGAAATATTCCGTCGCTGGTCTCCTGCTTCTACCGTGACTTCTGGCCCATATTGGGTAAGTTTGACTTGCTTTTTGTCAAAGCCTGGCAAAAATAAGCGTACCTGACGATTGTGGATGTCTATTTCAATTGGTTTGGGAGCCTGTAACGCTTGTGCTTCAAAGTTAGGTAGGGCATCTATCAGTGGTTGCCAATCACCTGTTGGCGAGTCAGGAACAACGCTCACAGGTAGAGGTATAAATTCTTCTGAGAGATTAGCATTAGTCTCAGTAGACACAAGCAGAACACCACCAACAGTTAAACCAATTTGTTGAGCACTACCCCACAAATAACGAGCATTTGCTACCTCAATGGGATCTCCTGTGGTCACTATGAACGCAGCGAGACGCTTAGGGTCAGCAAGAGCGGCTCTCCCCTTTTCTAAGAAATTATTGACTTGGTTCGTAGGCCCTGCAAAGTTATCTGCTGTCCAATTGACATTGAAAAAGCTGCTAATTAGCGGTTGAATCAAGGGCGATTCAGTAATCGTCTTACCCAAATCGGAGTTGACAAACAATTGCCGAAATCGCCGGACATACCAACTGAGAGATTCTGGTAAACCCAGCATCCGCAACGTTAAAGAGTCACCCGTGCCATCGTAGACGATCGCATCATATTTGCCACTGGCATCATATTCACGGATAGCATTCAGGGCCAGGGCGTTGTCCATACCTGGTAACACTACCAGTTCTTGACCAAAAACGTCTTTGAATATGGGCGTGCGGAGATATTGCGCCTCAAGTTTCTTCGCTTCGTCCCAGTTGCGCTCTAGCAGTACAGATGCTTGAAACTGGACTGCTTGCAAATTGGGAGCGATTTCCTGGGGATCGGCAGCAATGGGAATACCTAGCAGAATTGACAATGTTGGTTCTGCTTGTCCTGCTAGAAGTACGCGCTTGCCTTGACTTGCCAATAATTTGGCGGCGGCGATCGCAATTTTGGTACGAGCGGTGCCGCCTTTGCCCAAAAATGTCAATATTAGAGCCATTACTTGATTCCTATTTTCACCGCCGGTCTTTTCAACTCCAACTTAGCACTCAACAAAGATTCTCAGCCTGTGCTTTAAACTTCAGAGTCAAAGAAAAACCAGGGTTTGAGTTCTTTATTACTACACAGGTTTGATTTCATCTTCAAAAAACCAAGTGGAAGTATTGTCGTCAAACAGCACGACTACACCGATCCCAGCACCATCGGTGACTTTGTAGCCTTGGATAATACCCACTTGTCCTAGTTTTTTCACAATTGGGGGAGAAACGCGATCGCGCAAACGAAAGACTTTAACCTTTTGTCCGATTTCCATGCCTGATTACAATGCAATAAACCAAATCTCAGTGTAGCGGAATCCGTGACTCTGCTCTCACAAATTCAGTGGAGATAAGGGAGAAAATTCCAAACTTCTAACTTCTGACCTAACAGCATTTATGACCGCTATGAAAATCATTTGCGTGCATTTCAACTCATAGGCACTCGCTACGAGGCAATATCTTTAGCAGAGAACCGCTTATGGTTGGAAGAGTTAGAACTAGGATTGGGTCTTTGGCAAGGTTCTTATCAGCAGACCACAGATTAGTGGTTGCGTTGGTACAATGCGGCAGGTTGGGTGCCGACGCGAAAGGAACAAGCAGAACAAGAGCGCCAGCGGGGTGAACAAGAACATCAACGTGCAGAGCGATTGGCAGAATATTTGCGATCGCAGGGAGTTGATCCAGATAACTTGAGTTAGCGAATGGAGTAGCGCTTCAATCATTGCAATGGGTAAACATCCTAAAAAGCGATCGCATTTGACTTTTAAACCTGTTTGTGATATTTGCAGCCTGCTGGCTTGTTCAGAGAGTTATTAGGAACCAATTGATAAATTAACTGGTCTTGCCAGGGTAGGATGTGCTTAAGAGGAGAAAAATGGTAATTAGTAGGTTGTGTGTTTAACAATGCTTTTTAAAATAAAGTTTTTGATGGTAGGCTAGTGCGGCAAAGTACGCTCCAGTAGTATAAAATTCGCAAATAACTTGCCTGTGGTGTGTGGTGGTTTTTAAGGATGAGAATTTCGCTTAAAGATAATTCAACTTGGTTGCAAGTGCGGCGTTATTGGGAATTGCTGCACGTTTTGGTAGCACGAAATCTTAAAGTACGTTATCGAGGTTCGTTTCTAGGGGTTTATTGGTCGCTGTTGAACCCGTTGATCATGACCGGGCTGTACACTGCAATTTTCGGCGCAACTTTTGCCTCCTATTACGGCAACTCAATACTGAACTACGTATTGGCAGCCTTTACAGGACTGGTAGTAATCAATTTTTTCTCAGCTTCTACCTCCCAGGCATTGAGTAGTGTAGTAGGCAATGGCTCATTATTAAATAAAATTAGTCTACCAGTAAGCGTTTTTCCTCTATCAATGATTACCGCAAACGTATTTCAGTTTTCGGTAGGTACATTTCCGTTGCTGGCATTGATGACTTTGATTAATTCCAAGAGTTTAGTCAATGTATTAGCGCTGGTGTTTCCAATTTTGGCCCTAGTTTTAGTTTCTACAGGAATCAGTTTTTTAGTAAGTTCTTTGTACGTATTTTTTAGAGACTTGCCTTACTTTTATGAGTTAGTAGTATTTGTGATTTGGCTCAGTAGCCCTATATTTTATCCAGCAGCTATTGTTCCACCACAGATAAGGCAGTTTTTACGTTTAAATCCACTAGCACCAATTATTGAAAGTCTGCGTCAAATTACATTATCAGGTTCTCTACCGGATTTGGGCTTAATTTGGGGAGCTTTGCTTAGTGGGGTAATTATTTTAGCCCTAGGATGGACTTGTTTTCACTTGTGGCGACATCAATTTATGGATTTGCTGTGAATGGAAGTAATTCGCCTAGATAATGTTTCGCTGTTGCGACGGACACAAGAGGAGTTTTCTTATGACCTTAAGAAAACAATGCTATCTATTTTAGAGGGTAAATATCGTCAGCCAGTAAAAAAGTTAGTACTGGATAAAATTGATTTTGTGGTTGAAAAAGGTGAAAAGATTGGTATTATTGGTGCGAATGGCTCCGGTAAATCCACTCTTCTAAAGGTCATTTCTGGGATTTTACAACCTACCAGTGGAACAGTGCGGGTACGAGGTCAAATAGCTCCTTTGATTGAATTAGGAGCAGGTTTTGATTCGGAAATTTCCGTAATGGATAACATTCTGCTGTATGGTGTTCTGCTGGGATATTCTAGATCGGAAATGCGGAATAGAGCACCTTCAATTTTGGAATTTGCAGAATTGCAAGATTATGCTTTTGTTCCAGTTAAGGGATTATCTTCGGGTATGTCAGCACGTTTGGGATTTGCGATAGCGACAGATGTGCAGCCAGATATTTTAATCTTAGATGAGGTGTTATCGGTAGGAGATGAAAGTTTTAAGAATAAATGTAAGCAAAGAATTGATAATTTTTGGAATGGAAATGCAACAGTTTTAGTAGTATCTCATGATTTGAATTTTGTTAAGCAATATTGCAATAAGTTAGTTTGTTTAGCTCAAGGAAAGGTAGAGTTTATAGGCGAACCTGAAGAAACAATCAAACATTATCTGAGTACATTAAGATATACAGACAATAGCTAAAGATGAATAACTTAGACTATCAAGATTTTTACAATGAAAATTATTATCTAGGAATGGTACCTGGTATTCCTTATGATAGGACAGCTAACGCTGGACATTGGCTACGTTTTTTTAATGCAGTCGCCGATAAGTTAGTAAATTATGTGTCGCCTAGTTCTGTTTTAGATGTTGGTTGTGCCAAAGGTTTTTTAGTGGAAGCATTTTACAACCGAGGTATTTTTGTACATGGTTTTGATTATTCTGAATACGCAATATCTTGTGTAAGAGTAGATTTAAAACCTTATGTTTTTGTTGCTTCTGCTGCTGATTCAAGTGCTTTTAAGAAAGCTCAACATCAGTATGATTTAATAACATGTATTGAAGTGGTTGAGCACATGCCACGGCATGAGGCATTAGATGCAATTAAAAATATGTGTCAATATGCCAAAGTAGTATTTTTTTCCTCTACTGCTGAGGATTTTGCAGAACCAACGCATTTAACGGTTTTACCTCGGATTAATTGGCTCAAGATATTTCTAGATAATGGCTTCATTCCTGATTACAATTTTAATATATATGACTTAGTACCTCATGGCATTTTATTACGAAGAATAGAAGATGAAATTAGCGAAATTAATAAGCTTATTGAATTCATTGAATGGCAATTTGATAGTTTAAAGACCGAGATAAATAATAGAAATAATATCCAAGCTAAACTAATAGATTTAGAATCTAAAGTAAATTCTCTTAAAGCTGAATCGGAAACTTCCCAATCTCTGCTACAAGCAACTCAAGCTGAATTGGCAACTTCCCAATCTCTGCTACAAGCAACTCAAGCTGAATTGGAAACTTCCCAATCTCTGCTACAAGCAACTCAAGCTGAATTGGAAACTTCCCAACCTATGCTACAAGCCACTCAAGCTGAATTGGAAACTTCCCAATCTCTGCTACAAGCAACTCAAGCTGAATTGGAAACTTCCCAATCTCTGCTACAAGCCACTCAAGCTGAATTGGAAACTTCCCAATCTCTGCTACAAGCAACTCAAGCTGAATTGGAAACTTCCCAATCTCTACTACAAGCAACTCAAGCTGAATTAGAAACTCCCCAATCTCTGCTACAAGCAACTCAAGCTGAATTAGAAACTTCCCAATCTCTGCTACAAGCAACTCAAGCTGAATTGGAAAGTTGTCAAAATTTTGTCTCTTGGATGGAAACTAGCAAATTTTGGAAATTACGAAAAATATATTTAAATTTAAAAGAAAAAATAACCTATGGGATAAATCCACCTTTATTAAAACTTGCTAATAAGAGTATTACTATAATCCGCAAAGAAGGCTATCAGATATTTAACAAACGGGCGTTGAATTTTTTAAACAATCAAATGATGAGCTTTCGGACTAGGTTTAGTTTCGCAGATACATTAGTAGCAGAAGTTTTGCAAAATTTGGCTGACTCTTCAGAATATGATCAATGGATTAAAGACTACGAGTTTACAAATGAAGAACTTAAACAACAAAAAATTAAAGCTTTATCTTTTAATTACCAACCTGTTTTAAGTGTTATACTCCCGGTTTATAAATTACCTTTAGTTATCTTAAAAGAGACAATAAATAGTGTATTGCAACAAACTTATGCAAACTGGGAGTTGTGTATTGCATTTGCAGATATCAGTAATTTACAAACAATTGAATACATAAAAAAGTTAAGTCTACAAGATAAACGATTTAAGCTAGCTATCATACCAGAAAACAGGGGGATTTCTGGCAACTCCAATGTTTCTCTAGAAATGGCTACTGGTGAATTTATAGCTTTACTAGATCATGATGATTTATTATCACCTTGGGCATTTTATGAAATAGTAAATGAACTAAACAAGCAGCCAGACTTAGATTTCATCTACTCAGACAAAGACTGTATTAGTGCAAACAGCATGGTACGGTCTCGGCTCCTACTCAAGCCGGAGTGGAGTCCAGAAATTTTATATTCAGCTAACTATTTAACTCATTTGTGTATCGCTCGTCGCGCTCTTGTGAATCGTATAGGCGGATTTAATCCAGAAACTGATGGAGCACAAGATTGGGATTTATTTTTACGTATTACAGAACAAACATCACGTATTGCGCGAATTAATTCTGTACTTTACCACTGGCGCATTATACAAGGATCAACTTCTTTGGGGATAGATTCTAAACCTTATGCACTTGAAGCACAACTGAAGTCTCTTAAAGATCATCTGAGTCGAACGCAACTACCAGCAACAATTTCACCACATCCAGAATGTGGTTTTCGATTAGAATGGAAAACTCCACCTGCTAAAGTATCAATTGTTATTGATGGTGATGTTTCCTGGGACTACTTATCAGCTTGCATAAGTGCTATTTCGGAATCTGCTGACCCGAAGTTGCATAAAGCCAAAATCGTTTTACCTGAGTCTAATTATTATTTACAAGCAAGTGAACGGGAAATACTCATAGAACAAATCAATTTACCTGTTGATTGGCTGCTGGTGAGTGAAGGAAATTCTAAGCTAGCAACTTTAGCAGAGGCAGCGAAACAGGATACTACTGATGTAGTTTTATTCGTATCAGGCCAAGTCGTTAAATTTGAAAAGGGATGGATAGAAGAATTAAGTGGTTGGGTTCTTAATCATCCAGATATTGGATTTGCTTCAGCACTTATTTTGACAAATCAAAATATAGTTGTGGAAGCCGGATTGATTGTTGATAAATATGGCAATGGCTCTCCATTATTTTATGGCAGTAACTTATATTCTTGGGAAATCTTTGGTGGAGCATTATGGTATCGAAACTGTAGCGCTAGCTCTCCTTGGGCAGTAGCTTTTAGTTACGAACATTACTTAACATTAGGAGGATTATCTATAGATTCTTCTTCTGTGCAGCATTCAATGATTAAGCTTTGTCAAGCTAGCCGGGCTACTAATAAACGTGGTTTGGTAAATCCCCATGCGAGAGCGTTCTTGCTAGATTTACCGGGTAATAATGTGCCAAAGTTTGATGATTCATTAGCAGATGATCCTTATTTTCATCCTGCATTTGCATCTGTAGTTCCTTTGAAATTAAGATCAAAAAATGGAGAAGTTTCATGAAAATTCCAATATTGATCAAGAAGCTAATTAAAAAGAGCTTAATTCCCCTAGACAAAAACCTAATTAAAAAGAACTTAATTCCACTAGATAAGTACACTGAAGATGCGACTGCATTAGCCGCAGTTATGGATTTTTCCTACAGTGACATTTCTCAAGTTCAGCAACATCCAGAAAGAGTTGTTAAATCTGGGCCTCATATTGTCAATTGGTATCTACCATCCTTTGAAAATGCTTTTTATGGCGGAGTCATGACAATACTCCGAACGGCTGAATATTTACTCCAAAAAGGAGGAATGCATCAAAGATTTTTGATTTGTGGTGAAGCCAAGGCTGATGTTATTTTTGGTAATATTATTAAAGCATTTCCAGAATTAAAAACTTGTGAAGTTATAGTTATTAACAGTGCACAAGCAATTGAGAATATACAACCCGCAGATTTTTCAATAGCCACACTTTGGACAACAGCTTATGTATTGCTAAAGGTTCAAAATACGGGATTGAAGTTTTATTTTATTCAGGATTTTGAACCTTTATTCTATCCAGCCGGCTCCACCTATGCTCAAGCTGAGGCAACATACCGTTTTGGATTTTATGGGATTACGAATACTATTAGTTTAAAAAATATATATGAAAGTGAATATGGAGGAAAATCTATTCACTTTACTCCTTGCGTAGATACTAAAGTTTTTTATAAAGATGATAGTTCTAGGAAAGATAACCCTAAACGTATCTTTTTTTATGGTCGTCCTGGACATCCTCGGAACGCTTTTGAGCTAGCAATTACAGCTATGCGTCAACTTAAAAATCGCTACGGTTCTAATATTGAAATATTATCTGCTGGTGCAAACTGGAAGCCTGAAGACTATGGGTTAGAAGGAGTGATAGAAAATCTGGGTTTGCTAACTTATGAAGCAACAGGAGATTTATATCGTTCTTGTCATATTGGACTATCTATGATGATGACTAAGCATCCCTCTTACTTACCATTTGAGATGATGGCGTGTGGTGTATTGGTCGTTTCTAATATCAACAATAGTACAAAATGGTTATTGAAAGATAGGCAAAACTGTCTTTTATCTTATCCAAGCGCTACATATATAGCTGAAACAATTTCAGAAGCAATTGAACGCTATGAAGATTTAGAACATATTAGAATTAATGCTGCCCAAGAAATAATAAATAACCATGCAGATTGGGCTGTTGAAATAAAAAAAATTTATAATTTTATTTTCACAATGCCGCAACTAAGTCTAATGCAGTCAGGATATGATTTATGACAATTAACCGTGCTATCTCTTCACACAATCCAAGTGATCGCAGATTATTTTATGTTCATATAACAATGTTTTTGCTCGCTTTTATAGTAATTGTTTCTAGGCGGCCTGATGCAATCTTAAATCCTCAATTTTGGGCAGAAGATGGAACTGTGTTTTATGCCCAAGCATACAACAATGGAATTCTAAATTCATTATTTTCACCTTATGCAGGATATTTACATGCCGTGCCCAGATTAACTGCGGCGTTTAGTATATTTTTCTCTTTAAAATCAGCACCACTTGTTTTTAATTTGATTGCCATTATAATTCAAGTTCTGCCAGTAACCTTATTAATTTCCTCTAGATTCTCAAAATTAATACCAAATATAAATTATAGAATTGCCATATCATTTCTCTATTTAGTTTTACCTGGATGCTATGAGGTTCATGCAAACATTACTAATGCACAATGGCGCATAGCACTTTTAATATTTATGGCTATTATTGCTAAATCATCTCATATTTTGGTTAATTTGTTTGACCTTATAATCATTTTGATAGGAGGATTAACTGGGCCTTTTTCAATCCTGATAGTGCCAGCGATTATATTTTTAATTTTTGCAACAAAAATTAGTAATAAAAAACTCAATGATTTATTTTATTTAAAATTCGTAGTGCTGATATCTACAGCATTAACCCAAATTATAGTTCTCAATACTAATCAAATTGGTCAAGAAAGAATGAGTAAAGTAGGCTCTAATTTTTTATCTTTTAATGATGTAAGGAAAATATTAGAAATTTTAACAAATCAAGTTTTTTCAATGAGCATTTTCGGTACTAATGTTACTAATTATTTCATAAATGTATTACCAGATTTATTGTATATTATTTTGAATATAACTATATTAGTTGTAGGGATTATTGTCTCAGTTTATTTGTTGCTTAAATCCCCTTTAGAACTCAGATCATTTATAATATTTGCGGCTCTTATTCCTTTTACAGCAATAGCTTTACAGTTTCCTAATATAACTTTGTTTGAGCCTATTGGTGTCGGTGCACGTTACTGGTTTAACTTAGTATTAGCCTTTTCATTAGGAACTATATGGATTTTTCACAAGGCATACAACCAAAAAAATCGCATTGGGAAGATGTTCGCTTTAACGATACTAGCAACTATGTCAATTGGCATAGTAACTGACTGGCAACATCCGGCTTTTACTGATTTGAAATTTGCTAAGTACGCTGATAGATTTATGGAATTACCAACTGGACATGAAATGATAATTCCAACTAATCCAGAACCTTGGTCTATAAAATTAATTAAGCATTAGCTAGTAGAGGCAATTATTTATTAAGTTCATTAAATGAAATTTATTATTCATGATTTTAATAAACATACATTATGCTAAAAAAATTATTCCAGCCCAAAATACTAAAGTTTTTACTAGGTGGTGGTTTAGCAGCTGCACTAAACTTAGTACTGATTTATTTAATAATTGAAAAGCTAGGATTCAATACACCTTTTTTGCGTAATATTGCTAATGTAGTATCGATTGAAATTTCCCTAATATTTAGTTTTTTTATTTACCGGACTTGGGTTTGGACTGGCGGTATTTGGAACATAAGAGAAGTATTATTCCGACAACTTCCTCTTTACCATGTTTCTGCTGGACTTGCAGTTATTACCCGCATTTTATTTATTTTTCCGATTTTAGATTGGTTGAAAGTTAACTATGCTATCAATACTATAATAGGCGCACTTCTGAGTGCATCAATTAATTATTTGATTAGCGATCGCTTTGTATTTAAAACCCCAACACAAAAAACATCAGCTACATATTATCCAGAATCATTGGCTCCAGCTCTATCAGTAAATTCTACCTTGATCAGAGATGAATCAATAACAGTAGATGCCTCAAAATCTGTCAAGACTTTATCAATAGTAATTCCAGCCTACAATGAAGAAGACTGCATAGTTCAAACTGTTCACACTATTAGCAGAGTTTTGGAACAAGAAAAAATAAATTACGAAATTTTAGTCGTTAACGACAACAGCAAAGATAATACAGAACAATTATTACAGCAGATAAATTCTGAAAATAGTAAGCTGCGTTACATCAATAATTATTATCCTAATGGCTTTGGTTTTGCAGTTCGCTGTGGATTAGAAAATTTTACAGGAGATGCTGTAGCGGTCGTTATGGCAGATAGTTCAGATGCACCAGAAGACATCGTAAATTACTACCATAAACTGCAAGAGGGATACGATTGTGTTTTTGGTTCCCGCTTTATTAGAGGAGGTAAAGTTATTGACTATCCCAGCCACAAATTAATTGTAAATCGTTTAGCTAACTTATTTATTAAAATTTTATTTGGTTTAAATTTTAACGATACTACTAATGCATTCAAAATTTATCGTAAAGATGTTATTGAAGGCATCTCTCCATTAGTATCTCATCATTTCAATTTAACAGTAGAAATACCACTCAAAGCCATAGTAAGAGGATACTCTTATACAACTATTCCCATAACTTGGAGAAATAGAACTACAGGAGTTTCTAAGCTAAAGCTAAAAGAAATGGGCAGTCGATATTTGTTTATAGTTCTCTACATCTGGCTAGAAAAACATTTATCGCGTGGAGATTATCATCTAAGCAAAAAAAGACTGCTAGCAAATCAAAGGTTTAAATCAAATGGCTGAGAATATTCTGATTTTAGGAGGAGCTGGTTTTGTTGGCAGTTCCTTAGCAATTAATTTAAAAAAGCATCACTCGTCCGGGAAAATTATATGTTTCGATAATCTCCGAAGGCGTGGTTCAGAACTAAACCTTCCTAGATTTAAAAATTTAGACATTGACTTTATTCACGGTGATATTCGCTCTCCTAGCGATTTAGATCCCGCAATCTTTAATTCCGTCGATACTATCATTGATTGTTCTGCTGAACCTTCTGTCCTTGCAGGATTTGCCTCTCCACAATACGTCCTGCAAACTAATTTATTAGGAACTATTAATGTTCTTGAACTAGCTAGGCAAATCCATGCTCGTTTACTCTTCCTCTCCACTAGTCGCGTTTATCCGATTGAAACGCTTAAGTCAGTTAACTTAGTAGAACTACCAACTCGCTTTAGCATTGCTCCTGAACAGACAATATCAGGAGTATCTCATCTCGGTATAGCGGAGGAATTTCCACTTCAAAACTACCGTTCTCTCTATGGTACTACCAAACTTGCTTCGGAAATGCTAATCGAAGAGTATCGGCAAGCTTATGGTATTCAGGCAATAGTCAACCGTTGTGGTGTAATTACAGGACCTTGGCAAATGGGTAAAGTTGACCAAGGTGTTTTTGTTTTGTGGTTAGCCGCACACTATTTTGAAAAATCTCTAAGCTACATAGGCTATGGCGGTACAGGTAAACAAGTTAGAGATTTATTACACATTGAGGATTTATTAAGTTTAATTAATTATCAGTTAGAAAATTTTTCAGAACTTGATGGGGATGTTTTAAATGTTGGTGGAGGTGCTGATAATAGTCTATCTCTACTAGAAACTACTAAACTATGCGAGACAATCACTGGTAAATCTATTCCTATCAAATCAGAAGAAATAGCCAGACAAGGTGATATCCCCATTTATATTACGGACTCTTCCAAGATAAGTTCTAAGACTGGATGGGAACCAATCATGAGTCCAGAGAAAACCCTCAAAGATATTTATAACTGGATTATTGAGTATGAAACAATCCTAAAGCCCATTTTATCCTAAACTGTTGTTTGTACTATGAGGTGAGTCAAAATATTATGCCCACCGTTTTAATTACTGGTTCATCGGGTCTAATTGGTTCGGAATCCGTTCATTTCTTTGTCCAAAACGGTTTTCATGTTGTCGGTATCGATAATAATATGCGGGCGGTATTTTTCGGTGAATCTGCCTCCACAGACTGGAATCGTCGCATCCTAGAAGATAAATATGGTGATAGCTATCGTCACTATGATATTGATATCCGCGATCGCTCCGCAATAGAAAACTTATTTCAAGAATATTCCTCCGATATTTCTCTCATTATCCATACAGCAGCACAGCCATCCCATGACTGGGCAGCAAAAGACCCTCATACAGATTTTACAGTTAATGCCAATGGCACTTTAGTATTACTAGAAGCAACTCGGCAATACTGCCCTGATGCAGTTTTTATATTTACCTCAACTAACAAAGTCTATGGCGATACTCCTAATTATCTACCCTTGCAGGAGTTAGAAACTCGCTGGGAAATCGAACCAGCTCATCAATATAAAGAAGGCATTGATGAGTCAATGGCAATCGACAACTCCAAACATTCTCTATTTGGTGCTTCTAAAGTTGCCGCAGATATACTAGTTCAAGAATATGGTAAATACTTCGGCATGAAAACTGCTAGCTTTAGAGGAGGTTGCCTGACCGGGCCAAACCATTCTGGCGCTCAATTGCACGGTTTTCTAGCGTACTTAATGAAATGTGCTATTGCTGGCGAAACCTATACCATTTTTGGCTATCAAGGCAAACAGGTTAGAGATAATATACACAGTTACGATCTTGTCAATGCTTTTTACCATTTTTATCAAAATCCCAGATGTGGAGAGGTTTATAATATTGGGGGTTCTCGCCATAGCAATTGTTCTATGTTAGAAGCAATATCAATTTGCGAAAATCTCGTAGGTAAAAAGCTGCAATCCACTTATACAGAACAGAATCGCTCTGGCGATCATATCTGGTATATTTCAGATGTAAGAAAGTTTCGTTCTCACTATCCAACATGGGAATACAAATATAATCTTCGACAGATACTAGAGGAGATTTATTATGCTCAAGCATCTAGAAATATTGCTTATCCTAAGAAGTTGTTTTAAAACTATCTGGATATTAACTTTTGTTAGCTCATCATTAGAATATAAAACCCATAAATCGAGTTGTTACATACATCTAAATAAATGACAGCAAAAGTTGCAGCTTACATAACTCTCTATAAGGATAAGCAAGCTGCTAGCAAGTGTCTGCAAGCCATTAAATCTCAATCTATAGCAATAGATATTGTTTTCATAGTAGATAATTCCGAACAAGAATTACTAGAACCTGATAATAGTGCGTCAATTTTGATACATCATTATCCTGAAAATATTGGGATTGGTCAAGGCTTGGCACTTGCGCTGGAATGGGCAACAAAAGAAGGTTATGATTTTTTATGGACTTTTGATCAAGACAGTTTACCGACGAAGAATTGTTTGGAAATTCTCTTGGAAACTTACAATAAGTTGTCCCTAGAGTATGGTAACAAGATTGGGATTATTGCTCCTACTGCCATTGATCACAAAACTGAAGAAGTTGTACAGGGAGCAGTTTTTGTAGGAGACCAGTTTATAGGTTGGAAGCACAATAAGAATGTTGATTTTTATGAGTGCGACTCTCCTATAACTTCTGGTTCTTTGATTTCCATTGCTGCTGCTAAAACTGTTGATCCTCCTCGTGCAGAATTGTTTATAGATGGGATTGATCTTGACTATGGACTGAGATTACGACAACAAGGATTCCATAATTTGATAGTTACTACAGCTATCATGTATCATAATTTTGGTAATCCAGTTAAAGTTAAGTTTTGCCAACGAGAAATAATTATTCACCAATATTCTGATCTACGTAACTACTACATTAATCGAAACCATACTTATTTAGAAACTAGCAACGCTCAAGGCTTGTATCGACTAACCAGTTGTGGGCGACGCATAAAATATTTACTCCGCAGGATAGTTACAATTTTGCTATATGACCCGGAAGACAAAACCTTAAAAGTATGGGCTTGCTTGCTGGGAACATTTCACGGTTTTCAAGGAAAGCTTGGAAAAACTTGGTGTTAAGTTATTAAAAAGAGAATTTAACGGAATAGTCAACAACAAATAATTCAATAAAATTACTTCTATCAGAGCGGGTCACTTATCAGTTTTTATATGAAGTATTTTCAGCAAAATTAACTAAGGTTTCAACTCAATTAAACTATAGTGATTTATTTTTTAATTGTTAATTATTATTCTACAAATTTAGTATTGGAATTAATCAATTCTATACGAAAAACAAACTATGTTGATTACAAAGTAATTATCATCAATAACTCACCTGATGATAATTCTATCGATCTTCTCAAAACTGAATCTGTATTGATTTTTGATGCTGGAACTAATTTAGGTTTTGGTTGTGCTTGTAATTTAGGCTTAAAATGGATTTACATTCAAGATCCCCAGGCGTATGTTTGGATAATCAATCCAGATGCATATTTTATAGAAAATAATTTAGATAAAGTTAAGCCATTTTTTAAGTCGCATCCAGAAATTTCAATTCTTGGTACACTTATCTATACACCGACAGGTGAAATTTGGTTTGCCGGCGGTCGATTTGTTCCTAAAACGGGTGCAATCATTACCCAAAAAAAATTAACAAATATGAATGTAGACTATGTTAATTGTGATTGGGTTTCAGGGTGTAGTCTAATCGTTAATTTGAATAATTTTACTGAATGTCCTCATTTTGATACTGCTTATTTCCTTTATTATGAAGATGTAGATTTTTGTTTACGCTATGCTAATCAAGGACATTTAGTTGCTATAAATAATAGTTTTTCAGTGCTGCATCAACCATCAAGTATTACCAATAGAAATGTTTTCCAAAAAATTAGGAATAGCACGTATAGCTATTTGTTGACAATGGATAAATATACAAATAAATTTATCTTTAATATTAGATTAGCTTTTCAAATATTAAAGGCTGTTTTAGGGATTATACTAAAACCACAAGCTGCATTAGGTAAAATTTGTGGTATATGGGATTATGTCATAAACAACCAGAATAAATAACTTATTAAATTCTATTATTAATATTTTAATAAAAAGTTCATATGTAAATACTAAAATAGACTACAGCGGTTCTCGTTTACGTGAGGTACACCCGTAGGGGCACGGCATTGCCGTGCCCCTACACCTAGCGATATAATGTTGTACCGCATCTGAGTGGGAACCGCTATATCCCTCTTCTGTCACTCTCCGAAAAATTTTGCCATTTCTGAATTCTAGAGCTTTTGTATAGCAGGCGTTTGCGCGATTATTTTCTAATAACAAATACAAGACCAACTTTTTTCTAATAGTATAGCTTGTATTGATTGCCTCATCGGGCTTCTAGCGATCGCCCTCCCGGAGAGTGACAAAAGCGGGATATCATCACTACTGAAATTATTTTATTTAACAATGGATACTTATTAAGTATTAGATATAAATAAAAACTAGACTAAATTATTTTATGGTTAATTATAAATAATGACATTATTAATTAATCTCTCATTTCTATTAACTAAACCCACAGGTATCACTACCTACGCTCTCAATTTGCTGCCTCACTTACAACAACTTTATCCTACACTCCTAGTTTCTCAGAATATTCCTGGTTACAACTGCTACCCAATTCCTCCTAACCAAACCGCAGAACAAGGGATAAAAGGTCATTTGAAACGCCTTGTTTGGACGCAATTCCAATTGCCACAAATCTATAGAAAGCTAAAATCGCAGATTTTATTTTCCTCGCTTCCAGAAGCACCCCTTTATAGCAACTGTCGTTTTGTCGTGATGGTTCACGATTTTATCCCGTTGCGTTTTCCTAAACGTTTTTCACCATTGACACCCTATCACCGCTACTACATTCCCCAAGTCATTAACCAAGCACAACACATTATTTGTAACTCTCAGGCTACAGCTAAGGACATCACAAACTTTTACGGAATTTCTGCAAACAAAATTACTCCCATTCCCCTAGCCTACGATCGCACTCACTTCCATCATCTCAACCTCCCCACCAGCAACTACTTTCTCTACATTGGCCGCCAAGACCCATACAAAAACATCCAGCGACTCATCAGTGCTTTTGCGGCTTTACCTAACTGCAAAGACTATGAACTATGGTTAGTAGGGCCAAGTGATTCACGTTACACCCCTACTTTAAAAGTGCAAGTTGCAGAATTGGGTGTAACTAATCAGGTAAAGTTTCTTGACTATGTTCCTTACAGCGAATTGCCAAAAATCATCAATGAAGCGATCGCTCTCGTTTTCCCTAGTCTCTGGGAAGGTTTTGGTTTACCTATCCTAGAAGCGATGGCTTGCGGTACTCCCGTCATTACCTCCAATCTCTCCTCCTTACCAGAAGTAGCTGGCGATGCGGCGATTCTGATCAACCCCTACAACACCACAGAAATTATAGAGGCGATGCAGGTTATTGCAACTGATTTGGGGTTGCGATCGCGCCTTTCTAGTCAAGCTATCACTCACTCCCAACAATTCAGTTGGGAAAAAACAGGAAAAGCAACCATCGAAGTGTTATCCCGCTACATATAAAAGATAAACTAACGCCAGAATTTAGATCCCAGGATTTAGGATTTTGTCCAGATTTCAGATTATCTTGACTAATGACTCATAATTAATCCTTAATCCCTATGAAAGCACTAATTCTCTCTGGCGGGAAAGGTACACGCCTACGTCCCCTCACCTATAGCGGAGCAAAACAACTCGTACCAGTTGCTAACAAACCTGTTTTATGGTACGGCATTGAAGAAATGGTCGCTACTGGTATTACTGATATTGGTATCATCATCAGCCCGGAAACTGGGGCAGAAGTCCAAGGGAAAACTGGTAATGGAGAATGCTTTGGAGCAAACATCACCTACATAGTACAAAAACAGCCAGCCGGACTTGCTCACGCCGTCCAAATCGCTCGTCCCTTTTTAGGAGATTCTCCCTTTGTCATGTACTTGGGCGATAACCTGATTCAACTAGGTGAGTTACGTTACTTTCTACAACAATTTAGCCAACAACAACCAGATGCTTTGATTCTCTTGCGTTCGGTTGCAAACCCTAGCGCCTTTGGTGTGGCTGAGGTCGATGAAACAGGACGGGTATTACAGTTAATTGAAAAACCCAAAGTTCCTCCTTCAAATCTGGCATTGGTAGGAGTTTATTTCTTTTCTCATCTCATCTTTGATGCGATCGCAAATATTCAACCTTCCGCCAGAGGCGAACTAGAAATTACTGATGCTATACAATACCTCATTAATCAGGAAAAGCAAGTTTTAGCTTACAATCTCAAAGGTTGGTGGTTAGATACTGGTAAAAAAGATGACTTGTTAGAAGCTAACCGATTGATTCTCGATACCTATCTGACAGCATCAGTTCTTGGCGAAGTTGATGCCCAAAGTCAGATTATTGGGCGAGTCCAAATCGGTTCAAACTCTAAAGTAATCAACTGTACAATTCGGGGGCCAGTTGTCATTGGTAACAATTGTCATCTAGAAAACTGTTTTATTGGCCCTTATAGTAGTATTGCTAACAATGCGACACTCATTGATACAGATTTAGAACACAGTGTGATTTTAGAAAGTGCTAAAATTGCCGGAATCCATCAACGCATTATTGATAGCGTGATTGGGCAAAGAGCACAATTGACCCTTGCACCCCGTCGCCCCAAAGCCTTACGATTTATGATTGGCGATGACTGTCAAATTGAATTAACGTGATGTACTTGTTAAAAACAGGAAAAGCCACAGTCGAAGTGTTACCTGCTAGCTGTAAAATACAAGCATTAAATTACTCTCACAATTAACACTGTGGCAGATTACTCGAAATAATATTAATGAGCATTGTACATACCAAAATTCCCGAAGTTATACAACTCGAACCCCAAGTATTTGCAGACGATCGCGGGTTCTTTTTTGAAGCCTACAACGATCGAAAATTTGCCCAAGAGACTGGTATTGTTACTAACTTTGTTCAAGATAACCACTCTGGCTCAAAACAAAATGTCCTGCGGGGATTGCACTACCAAATCCAACAACCCCAAGGTAAACTTGTCCGGGCTATTGTTGGCACTATCTTTGACGTAGCCGTAGATATTAGAAAAAGTTCGACTACTTTCGGTAAGTGGGTGGGTTATGAACTCAGTGCTGAGAACAAACGCCTACTGTGGATACCACCAGGCTTTGCTCATGGCTTCCTGGTGCTTTCAGAAATAGCCGAAGTTCTCTACAAAGCTACAGATTACTACGCACCACAAGGCGATCGCACAATTCTATGGAACGATCCAGATTTAGCTATAGATTGGCCCCTAAGTGCGTCACCGATTTTATCAGCTAAAGACCAAGCCGGGAAACCTTTGAGAAGTGCTGAAGTATTTGATTAAGCTTAATGATTGCGTTAGGTTCGAGAACTAATTAGGATGAGTCAATCAATTTTGCTGATTGGTAGCAATGGTCAAGTGGGTAAGGAACTACAACAAATACTCCCATCCTATGGCGATATTATCTCAGTAGAACGCCCAACAGTAGACCTTGCCCAACCCGATACCCTCCGCAACGTTATCAGATCAAAGCAGCCGCGAATCATAATTAACGCTGCTGCTTACACTGCTGTAGACAAAGCCGAAAGCGAAGCTGAACTTGCTACCGCTATTAATGCTACGGCACCCCTAATTATTGCCCAAGAAAGCCAAAAATTAGGAGCTTTTCTAATTCATATTTCGACCGATTACGTTTTTGATGGCAATGGGTGTAGCCCTTATCAGGAAACCGATGTAACTAATCCCTTGAGTGTCTATGGTAAAACCAAACTTGCTGGAGAAGAAGCTATTCGGGAAACTTGCGCCCATCATCTCATCCTCCGCACTGCTTGGGTTTATGGAACCTTTGGCAAAAGTAACTTTGTAAAAACCATGCTGCGGCTAGGTGCAGAACGCCAAGAACTCCGTGTTGTCGCCGATCAAATTGGTAGCCCGACTTGGGCGCAAGATATAGCCACAGTCATAGCCCAGACGATTCCCCAGTTAACCCCAGAAGTTAGCGGCACTTATCACTACACTAATAGCGGCGTTGCTAGCTGGTATGACTTTGCCGTTGCCATTTTTGAAGAAGCCCAACAGCTAGGCTTCCCTTTAAAAGTTGAACGTATTGTCCCCATTACAACTGCCGACTATCCGACACCAGCCTGTCGCCCAGCTTATTCTGTGCTTGCTTGTGGAAAAATTAAGGCAATTTTAGGGACTTATCCCCCCCATTGGCGACAAAGACTCCGCCAAATGCTCAAAGATTTGAAAATTGGATATGGGGAATAGGCATTGTTAATTAACGCCGTGTGCGACTTTCTCTAAAACCTAACCCTCAACCCCTTTTCTGCAAGGCAAGGGGAGCAATAATCAAAGCCTCTCCCCGAAACGGGGAGAGGAATGGAAGCGGGGTTCCAATCATAAATTGCACATCGTCGCGTTAATTAAGTTTCTTCCCTATTCCCCACTCCCCATTCCCTATTTCTTTTGACTTTTTAACACTCCTGTTTCATGCTGTATTGGCAAGACATCTAAAAGATCAGTTTGGGAACAATATTTTAAATCATCTAGACAGTCAAGACGCAACAATCGTTGGCCGTGACTAGCTTGGTGAAGTAATCCCAATAAGTTATCTTGCCACTGAGAGTAAAGAGCGATCGCACTAATTACTTCATCATTACCAGCTAATTCCTCTGGTGACAACTGGGTTTGCTCCAAAAGACTATGAGCGATCGCACCTGCACAAACTGTATCCTCTAAAGAATAACTGCCTTCCCAACCGGAACCGACAATCCACACTGTCTCTGGTTGCTTCTCCAGGAGAAATTGCACCACCGCCGCCCGGTTAATTAAGGCTGCTGCTAAGACATTTGAAGAGTCTTGTACCCGTTGTAAAGCACGAGTGCCGTTTGTGGTGCTGATAAACAAGCGCCGCCCTTCTACTAATTCTGGTGTGCAGTCGAGGGGAGAGTTACCCAACTCAAAGCCAGCGACTTTTGCACCGCCGCGTTCTCCAGCCCGCAGCCGTTTTTCAGAGGGCCATTTTTCGCTAACTTCAATTAACTGATCTAAATCGCTGAATACTTGTACAGCTTCGCCTCCAGATGCTAAGACAGTCGCTATTGTGCTAGTGGCTCGCAATACATCGACTGCGATCGCACATTCTGGCGCTTTATCCGTTGGAGTCAATTCAGGAGTGTGGTATACGAATAACTTCACGGGCTGGATATACCTGTTTTAATACTATTGCCGCAAATAACATTCTACCTAGTTGGTGTCACTAACTATAGTCACAATTGTTCCCAAAGAATTTTTTAGCATCAAAATGCACGATGGTAACCCATTCAATACAAAAATACTCAAAAAGTCCATTTTTATGCTTTTAGACTTTCAGATTTGCTGCACTATCCTGTAATCTAAAACAAGAACAGATTTTCTCAAGCTGTATTTGGCATTCCAAGTTAGCACCACTACGCATCCTGACTAACCTTGCCAAATAAAAACTAAAATTTTTACCTCCACTCCGCTCATCCCAAATCGAAAATCGCTATGGCACCTTTACCCGACTACCGCCCTAAACAACTATCTGTAGGCCCGTTGGAAGCGGAAATTTTAAATATCATCTGGGAACTTGGTTCAGCCACAGTAAAAGATGTGCATGATCGCATTCTCGCTGATCCCAACCGCGAATTAGCGTATACTTCTGTCACCACTGTTTTACGTCGCCTCACTGATAAAGGTTGGCTAGCCTGCGACAAGAAAGAGCGGGCATTCTATTGGCGGCCAATGCTGAGTAAGCAGCAATCAGATGTCATCAAAGCTCACGAGCAATTACAGCGATTTCTAGCGGTGGGTAACCCCGATGTTGTTGCTGCCTTTGCCGATAGCCTAGATGAAGCAGCCAGTGAGCAAATAGCTGCGATCGCCAAACGTATTCAATCTGCACGCCAAGCCAGGGAGGAACAATGATGCATCTGATAATGATTTTGAATGCTTTGGCAGTTGCCTGGTGGTTAAGATCCGCCTGGAATCAACCCCAAGGCAATTGGAATCTGCGGTGGCAGCGATCGCTATTTTTGTTTCTCTTTCCGCCCTTGCTAATTTTCATGACAGCGATCGCTGTCCTATTCATGGGGCCTCAAGGACAAATGGGCGGAATGTATACAGGCTCAATTAGCTATTTACTAGCATTAATTTATTTGGCATTTTTTGCCATTTCATGCATTAAACTTGCTTTCCAGGGTTGGCAGTCTGTAGAATCTGCCCGTAACTGCCCTTTAGTGAATGTTGGCGATAGACGAGCCAGACTGCTGCAAACGGGCGCGTTGTTTGCAGGTCAAATCGGTTTTTGGCAACCAGAATTAGTGGTAAGCCAAGGATTAGTGCAAACTCTCTCACCGGCTCATTTAGAAAGCGTCTTAGCCCATGAGCAAGGGCATCACTATTATAGGGATACGTTCTGGTTTTTCTGGCTGGGTTGGGTGCGTTCTTGCACTGCATGGTTGCCGAATACAGAGACTTTGTGGGAAGAACTTTTAGCTTTGCGCGAACTTCGTGCCGACGGTTATGCAGCATTACAGGTAGATCCTCTGGTGTTAGCGGAATCACTTTTATTAGTAGTTAGTAGCGGCCCCGTCTTATCGGAAATTTGCTGTGCTGCATTAGGTTCCTCTGGTGCAGATCGCTTAGAACAAAGAGTAGAAGCTTTATTAGCACCTCCAGAACCAACCCCAGAAGCTCAATTGCAATCCTGGCATGGCTTTCTGTTGGCGTTCCTGCCTTTAGTAACTGTGATGTTTCATAGTTAAGTTGAATTGAAAAAGCGATATTAATAACAAATGTAGAGATGTAGCAGTGCTATGTCTCTACTTAATTTTTGTAAGTCGATGCATTAAAGGTGCAGGTCAATGCATTAAAGATGCAGGCCAATGCATTAAAGGTACAAATCAATGCATCAAAGGTACAGGTCAATGCATCAAAGGTACAGGTCAATGCATCAAAGGTACAGGTCAATGCATCAAAGGTACAGGTCAATGCATCAAAGGTACAGGTCAATGCACTAGTGTAGTGCTGGCTTACTCTTCTTCTAGCAACTGTTCTATATATTTTTGTACTAAAGGCACTTGAAAAGCATTGCCTTCTGGAGTCAAAATCTCTTTTCGCGTTAGTTTGCGAATAACACCTTTGTCTTGCTGTGTGGAAGTCTCTCCGTGGATTATCCAGCACAGGAGAGAGCGATCGCAAATTGTCATAAAAAAGAATAGCACTAGCCCCATAATCTCTTTGCAGATCGCAAAGACACGATAAATCACCGTCTTTACGATATCCCGATTTGTAGAGACGGCGATTCATCGCGTCTCTTGCCTTAAACGTGGCATCTAATAAAAATATTTATTTGGCAAATGGGCCAATGTTTACTCCTACAAGTGCAAAACATACCCTTGACGCGATCGCCAATTTCCTAAACTAGATTAACAGCACAATCCCTTTAATACCTTTGCCAAATACTCATACTGGTCTAAAGTATTGTAAATCTGCGCCGAAATCCTTACCAACAGCCGAGGTTTTTCCTGCCACGGCATCACCTGCACTTGAATACCAAACTTATCAAACAACTCATCATGTATAGACATGAAATCGCGGTTTTCCAAAGTCGCAGGCATTGGCACAACCGCCATTGAACCAATCATTTCTTCAGGACAAGGCGGCTGCACTTCCAGCGCTTCACAAAGTAGCCGTCTTCCCTGTAACACTAGCTGATGATTTTGCTGTCTCAATTCTGTCCACCCACCAGGTAGCAAGGAACCCATAAAAGCGATCGCTTCTGGTACACACATATAAGCTGTAGGATCGTCTGTACCTGTCCAGTCAAATTCCAACTGAAAGCGGGTTTTATCAGTGCGTGGCGAGTTTGTTCCGTGGCTAATTGTCAGAGGACGAATTTCTGACTGTTTATCTCGTCGCACATACAAAAATGCTGCTCCTTTTGGGGCACACAGCCATTTATGACAATTCCCAGTGTAATAAGTTGCGCCAATCTCTCGCAAATCGAGAGAAATCATTCCAGGCGCATGTGCCCCATCTACCAATATATCTACACCCCGTTGTTGCAACTCCTTCGCCAACTCTTGAATCGGGAAGATTAAACCTGTCTGGCTGGTAACATGATCCAAAAGTGCTAATCGTGTTTTTGCCGAAACTCGCTCAATTACTGCTGCGATTACTTGCTGTGGCGAGTCAATGGGGAAAGGAATTTTTGCCACTACCACTCGCGCACCAGTGCGACTGGCAATAAAATCAAGTGCATTGCGGCAAGCATTGTATTCGTGGTTAGTTGTAAGTATTTCGTCCTCTGGTGAAAACGTCAGCGACCTTAATACCGAATTAACACCAGTCGTCGCATTGGGGACAAATACCAAATCCTGCACATCAGCACTCACAAACGCCGCCAACTTACTTCTGGCATCGTCTAGCAGAGGTTCCCACTCTCTACCAAAAAAGCGTAGGGGTTCCTGTTCGAGGTGCGATCGCAATCTTTGTTGAAACTCCAGCACTTGTTTAGGACAAGCACCAAAAGACCCATGATTCAGAAACGTCACAGCCGAGTCAAGCGGCCATAAGTCTGTAATGGATAATCTAGAATCCAAAATTTAAAATCCAAAATTGATAAACTCCCCAGGCTGGATTCGAACCAGCGACCAATCGATTAACAGTCGATCGCTCTACCACTGAGCTACTGAGGACCACTCACGATTTATAATAGTAGGGCTAAAAATAAGATTTGGCAAGTACTTTCGCCAATATTTTTTTTAGAAACTTAATTTAGAGAATTTTTGCAGCCAAAATCGATTCAGGAACTTAAGCAGAGACTCTGAGATACTAAATATCTACAATTCCATTCGTAATTCAGCCAGACGCTGCCGCGCCTTAGCATCAATGGCATTAGCTAAAAACCGACTCTTAGATTGTTTGCGCGTATGATACTTTTGTCGCATCCGGCAGACAGTTGCTTCTACTTCCCCACAGAGTTGTTGTGCCGATAACCATTCAGCCCCATACCCTTGTATCATCAACTGCTGTGCCCGATCTGATGTAGCAACAATCACACGAGAAATCAAAGATTGGGCTATTTGGTGGCGAAAAGAAGCGCAGGATTTTTCGATATAAGTATCTGCTGTTTGCCCAAAATCAGTGTAATAAACAGATAAAAGCTCAGTAACAATTTCTTTATTACTAGAGGTGTTCTGATATTGGGCATCAAAAACTATCTGAGTTGTGTAACCTTGAAACGCACTATAACCAGTCATCGCTTCCACAAGTTCACCCCGTGCGGCCTCTAGTCCAACGCTATCACGCGTTTTTTTAAGGCAAGGCCAAGCGCCTATTATATTGTAGCCGTCCACTAACAAAACGGCTTGGAGTAAGGAACGGGGCATGGTTTTTAATCACAATTTTCTAGAGTTAACAAAATTCATTCATAAGTTTTATAATAATTGATGCATTGTATGTAACACTATGCTACACAGAATAAAAAATACGGCATCCTCACAAAACTAAACCCTAAGACAGACGCGCCAACTTAAAACGCGCCTTTGTTTAAAAGGCGCGTTTCAGTTCTTTTTTAGTAGTGTTTAGGAATGCTGAGTGCTAAGTGCAATTAATTTTACTTATTTACTCAGCACTTAATTAGGAGGCTTCGCTATGTACCTCCATCAGACGTTGCTTGAGGCGTTGGGCTTCACCCCTATCTACCAGAGAGCCTTTTTCTAGCAAGAAAGCACCGTCACAGTAATTTAACTCGTCTAATCGGTGTGTTACCCACAAGGCTGTAATACCTCGACTTTTGACAAGGCGGCGGACACCAGCAACTAAATCCAACTGGCTATCTGGGTCTAGCAAGGCAGTGGGTTCATCTAATAATAAAACTTCACAGCGGCGAGCGATCGCACCTGCGATCGCGACTCGCTGTTTCTGTCCCCCAGAGAGTGCATAGATAGGCCGTCGTAGGAGTGTCAGCAAATTCACCGCTCCTAGTGCCTCCTCAACTCTTGCTCTCGTGGCAGCAGGTGGCAACTTTTCTTCTACCAATCCAAAAGCCACATCAGCACCAACCGTTGGCATCACCAGTTGATGATCCGGATTTTGGAATACAAAGCCAACGGGGTGCAAAACCCGAATTTCGCCCGATTCAGGAGCTAATAACCCCGCCAACAGTCTAAGTAATGTTGATTTTCCACTGCCATTAGTACCCAAGAGCATCCAAAATTCACCCTTGGGTACTTCTAAAGAGCAAGATTTGATAACTTTCTCTCCATTCGGCCAACTGAAATTTAAATCCTTGACCTCAATGCCCACTTGAGCCATTTGTCAACCTTGGTTACTCAGCAGCTACAGCAAAAAAGCCAGGTGGTCTGCCACCGCCTGGGGTTGTACCATCTTTCTGAACAATCTGCACCCCAGAAATTTCACTAGCGCGGACAGCAATTTTTTTCTCTGTCTTGCCCTCGCACTTGAGTTCTACAATGTCAGGGTTCCCAGAGCGGATTGCTGCCAAAATCAGCTGATAGACAGCCTCAGCATCCTCTGCTGACTTACGTTGTACTGAGATAGGGAAAGCAGTGTTTCTGATGCTTAAATCGATGGTAAACATTTAGCAATAATCAAATTTAACTGTAGGACTCATTTTAGCGTCAGCTGACTGATTCTAGGGAAATGGGTATGAGGCATTGGGCATGGGGAAGAGGCAGAGGGGCAAGGGGAAGGGTGCAGAGGAGAGGAATTTTCCCCCTGCTCCCCAATCCCCACCTCATCTGGAGCAAAAATTAATTTTTATTACAAAACCCCTAGAAAAATTAGCGATTTACACCTAATATGATTAAAGGTGTGTAAAAAATTGTAAACTTGGTTAACAACCCGGTTAACTTTCTGCTTATGGAAGGCTTTTATATCGCCATCTATAATACAGATACAACCTGTACTTATAAACATTTGGAGATTTGCTCTAATGACCATCGCAGTTGGACGCGCCCCCAGTAGAGGGTGGTTTGACGTTCTAGACGACTGGCTCAAGCGCGATCGCTTCGTATTCGTAGGTTGGTCAGGGATACTATTGTTCCCCTGCGCCTTCCTAG